>NZ_SRJC01000010.1 GCF_004684905.1 Halobacillus salinus
AGGGGATCAACTCGCTTCCTGCGCTCGACTTGCATGTATTAGGCACGCCGCCAGCGTTCGTCCTGAGCCAGGATCAAACTCTCCATAAAAGTTAAGTTTGACTTGCTCATTTGCACACCGAATGTGCTTCGTTGTCTTTTCTTCACTAAGAAGAAAAATATTGACGTACTGGTTGGTTCGTTCAGTTTTCAAAGATCAAATTGTGTCTGCTGTTCAAAACAGCGACTTGACTATCATAACATTTCGCTTCGTTATTTGTCAATAACTTTTTTTGAAATGTTTTTGATTGTGTTTGCCGCGTCGTTTTTGCGACTTAATTAATATACCACGTTGTTCTTGTTTTAGTCAATAACTTTTTCATGATATTTTTTGCGGCTTTCAAGTGTTGTCGGCTTTTTTGCGACAAGTAATAATATACCACGGTATATTCGTTGATACAAGAGTAAATCCAATAAAATATATCTTTTCTTATAAAAAGCCCCTCGCAAGAAGCGAGGGGCTTTTACATTAAGATTCGCGATTTCTCATTTGAGGGAATAGTAATACGTCTCGAATGGATGGAGAATCTGTTAATAGCATTACTAGACGGTCGATCCCGATTCCTAGTCCGCCTGTCGGAGGCATACCGTACTCTAATGCTTCAATGAAGTCATTGTCCATCATGTGCGCTTCGTCGTTTCCTTCTTCACGCTCTTTAAGTTGTGCTTCGAAGCGTTCACGTTGATCGATTGGGTCATTCAATTCAGAGAACGCATTAGCATGTTCGCGTCCTACGATGAACAGTTCGAAACGATCCGTGAATCGTTTGTCTTCATCGTTCTGTTTAGCAAGCGGAGAAATCTCCACTGGGTGACCATAGATGAAGGTCGGCTGAATAAGTTTATCTTCTACACGCTGTTCAAAGAATTCGTTCACTATATGACCGAATGTCATAGTATCTTTGATTTCGATGCCGTGTTCATGAGCAAGTTCTTTTGCCTTCTCGTCTGTCATCCTCTCCCAGAAGTCCACACCAGTGTAGTCTTTGATGGCATCTACCATATGAAGACGTGCCCAGTTCGGTTTCAAGTCAATGGCTTGTTCGTTGTAAGTGACGGTAGTGGAACCCAGCACCTCTTCTGCAATATGAGCGACCATGTTTTCAGTTAGATCCATCACGTCGTGATAATCCGCATACGCTTCGTATAACTCAAGCATAGTGAATTCTGGGTTGTGTCGAGTAGAGACACCTTCATTACGGAATACTCGTCCGATTTCATATACCTTCTCCAAGCCACCTACGATTAGTCGCTTCAAGTGAAGCTCGATCGCAATACGCATGTATAGTTGCATGTCCAGCGCATTGTGGTGAGTGATAAACGGACGCGCTGATGCTCCGCCCGGAATTCCGTGCATAAGAGGGGTTTCCACTTCAAGGAATCCTAACCCGTCTAGGTAACGGCGCATGGATTGAATGATTTTACTTCTTGTAATGAATGTGTCACGACTTCCCGGGTTCGTGATCAAGTCCAAGTAACGTTGACGATAACGCTGCTCCACATCTTGTAAACCGTGGAATTTCTCCGGCAGTGGACGAAGAGATTTCGTCAACAGATGAAATTCGGACGCTTTTACCGAGAGCTCCCCTACGTTCGTTTTGAACATAACACCTGTAACCCCTACGATATCACCGAGGTCAGCTGTTTTGAATACGTCGTAAGCTTCTTCCCCAATCTCATCTTTACGAACATACAATTGGATTTGTCCACTTACGTCCTGGATATGTGTGAAACCTGCTTTCCCTTTACCGCGTTTGGTCATGATACGACCTGCGATTGTTGCAGGTACCTGTTTTTCTTCCAGCTCTTCTTTCGAGAATGAATCATACTTTTCGACAAGTTCTTCTGATAAATTCGTTCGTTCAAATTTCCCGCCGAACGGATCCATCCCCTGCTCCAAGTAAGAATTCAATTTATCGCGGCGCACCTGCATTTGTTCATTGAGTTCTTCTGACATGATAATCACTCCATTCCTTATCTATAAAAGTTACGTAAACTCCGCTTCAATAATAAAAACTGCCAGCGAGAAACTGGCAGTAGACTGTCTATCGTTTAGTATAGAAAAGTCCTTCAACCGTGTCAACGATCTTACGTTCACTTACCCGCGTATGGTCGTTTCTTGGCTAAAGGGCGAAACCTCCATGTCTAAATGCTTCCCCACACTTTCATGTCATTCACATCAGACTCCGGCAACTGGTTTATCATTGCGCTAACTGTTTGATCGCGCCCTGGAATGGTCACGTTTGGCGCCACGTCCCGAAGCGGAACCATAACAAATGCACGCTCATGCATGTGAGGATGCGGGATAATAAGTCGCTCCCGTTCTATATTTTCATCATCATATAGTAAGATATCAAGGTCTATCGTGCGCGGTCCCCACTTTACGACTCGCTCACGCCCGAGCTCTTGTTCAATAGACTGGCACTGCTCCAATAATTCTAAAGGAGTTAACGTAGTCTGCACTTTAACGACCATATTCAAAAAATCACTTTGATCTGTATAGCCTACTGGTTCCGTTTCATAGACATAAGACTTCTCCACCAATTCCACCGCTTGATGTTTGTCGAGTAGTTGGAGAGCGCGGGCTAGATAACGCTCCCTCTCAGAAAGGTTAGAACCAAGGGCGATAAAAGCTGTATGATTCACTGGCGACTCCGATATATCTCAATTGCAACGGATTGATAATGCCCCGGGATTGGTGGATCGGGCTTGTACATTTTGATTCTACATGCATCAAGTATCTCGAATTGATTCAACAGTTCACTAGCAATCTGCTCCGCTACAGACTCAACGAGGTTATAGGCTTTACCCTCTACAACTTTCTTTGTGATTTCATAGATTTCTGCATAGTTGATCGATTTGTTCATGTCGTCAGAAGTCGAGGCAGGTTTCAAGTCTAACTCAAGCTCAGCATCTACATAGAAACGCTGTCCTAATTTATTCTCTTCTGGAAAAAGCCCGTGATACCCCCAGAACTCCATCTGGTTCACATATATCTTATCCACTCTCTTCACCCTTTCCTATCATGGCATCCATCATTTTTGTCATTCTAGCTATCGGTTTTACATCATGTACTCTTACTATGTGTATGCCCTGGGAAACGGCATAACAAACTGTCGCTCCCGTGCCTTCCACCCGGTCCTCTTTCGGTAGATCAAGTGTCAGTCCGATAAAGGATTTGCGACTACTCCCAAGCAACAGCGGATACCCAAGGCTATGGAATTGTTCCAGGTTCCGCATCACAATAAGGTTATCTTCCGGTGTTTTAGCAAAACCTATACCAGGATCCAAGATGATATTTTCTTCTTTAACACCTGCTGCTTTTGCAATCGCGATGCTCTCTTCAAGGTCCTGCTTCATGTCTTCAATGATAGAATCGTAGTCCCTTTTAGGACGGTTTTGCATTAAAATGATTGGCACGTTACAGTGGGCCGCAATTTTTGCAATGGCAGGTTGCTCTTTAGCTCCCCAGACGTCATTAATAATCGATGCTCCAGCTTGCACTGCTTGGCTGGCCACTTCCGCTTTGTAAGTATCAATGGATATCGGAATTTGAACAGCGTCCTTTACAGCGCGTATAACCGGAAGGATACGATCTAATTCTTCCAGTTCTGACACAGGGTCGTGCCCCGGTCTCGTTGACTCTCCTCCGACATCAATAATGTGAGCACCATCCTTCTCCATTTGGACGGCCTGTTCCACAGCAGCCTCCACATTATTGTAGTGTCCCCCGTCTGAGAAGGAATCTGGAGTAACGTTTAAGATCCCCATGACAAGGGTCTCTTTTGATAAATCATATGTTTTCTCTTTTGTTTTTAATAAGTAACCCACGAGCAGCCCTTCCTTCTGTAGAAATCCTTCTTCTCATCTTACACCATTTAAACCGAGGTATCATGTCCACAAAAGCATAAAAAAGCATTGACCAGCTCTCGCCGTCAATGCTTTTCATGTTATTCTTCGTCGAATTGGTAAAGTGGTGTTGAAAGGTAGCGCTCTCCGTTACTTGGAATAATCGCTACAACCTTTTTCCCTTTGCCTAACTTCTTCGCAACCTGTTTGGCAACGTGGATCGCAGAACCAGAAGAAATTCCGCCCAGGATTCCGTCTTTGCGAGCTGCTTCGCGAGCGGCAGCAAAAGAATCTTCCTGTGTTACTTGATACACTTCATCGTAGATTTCCGTATTTAAGATACCTGGAACAAATCCAGCTCCGATTCCCTGAATCTTATGTGGTCCTGGATTTCCTCCAGACAATACAGGAGACCCCTCAGGCTCGATTGCAACGATTTGGATGTCTGGATATTGTTGTTTCAACACTTTACCCGCACCCGTAATCGTTCCACCTGTTCCGATCCCTGCTACAAAGGCATCAAGTTGGTCACCCATTTGTTCTACAATTTCTGGACCTGTTGTTTTTTCATGAATCAACGGGTTCGCTTCATTGTTGAATTGTTGAGGCATAAAATAGCCGTGTTGTGCTTGAAGTTCAGATGCTTTCTTGATGGCACCCTTCATCCCTTCACTACCCGGAGTCAAGACAAGGTCTGCACCGTAAGCACGTAGTAAGTTGCGTCGTTCCTGGCTCATTGTATCCGGCATTACTAAGATTGCCTTGTACCCTTTAGCGGCAGCAATCATCGCAAGACCAATACCAGTGTTTCCACTTGTCGGCTCGATAATGGTATCTCCATCTTTAAGGTTGCCTGCTTTCTCAGCTTCCTCAATCATTGAAAGGGCTATTCTGTCTTTCACAGAACTTCCAGGGTTCATGTATTCCAGCTTCAAATAGATATCTGCACTATCCTCATCTGCACTTCCGTTCAATTTGACCATAGGGGTTTGCCCTACTAATTCACTCACGTTATTCGCTATTCTCATCAACTCACTCCTAAAACCAAGTATTTTTATAGGATTTAACCTAAATGTACTGAAATTCCGAGATAATGTCAAACTATTCAATCACATTTAAAGGTTACCCAATAAAGAAAAGAGCGAAACAGCAATTGTTCCGCTCTTAGTATATCAACCTGTTCAGAAAATCATGATTACTCAGATGCTGAAGATTGAAGTTCTTTTAGTTGTTCTACATCAAACTGATAGTCTTCGTTGCAGAAATGACACTTCGCTTCTGCACCTTGGTCCTCGTCTATCATACGTTGGATTTCTTCGTCACCAAGACTTGCGATAGCTGTCTCTACTCTTTCACGTGAGCAGCGGCACTTGAATTGGATTGGAAGGGTGTCGAGAACTTCCACATTTTCTTCTCCAAGAACTGTATGAAGAATTTGCTCGGGTGACTTTCCTTCTTTGACTAAACCAGAGATGGAAGGCATCTCTGAAAGACGCTTCTCAATTTCGGCAGTCGTTTCTTCGTCTGCTCCCGGCATCATTTGAATGATAAATCCTCCAGCAGCAAGCGTTGTATAATCCGTACCCACAATAACTCCCGCACCTACTGCGGATGGGACTTGTTCAGAGTTCGCGAAATAATACGTGAAATCCTCACTTATTTCCCCGGAAACAAGTGGGACTTGCCCAGTGAAATGATCTCTCATGCCGAGGTCCTTCACAACACTTAACGTCCCGGCAGTTCCTACGGCGCTTGCAACGTCCAATTTGCCTTGTTCATTGGAATCAAAGTCTACGTGAGGGTTCTTAATATACCCGCGCACCTCTCCTTTAGAGTTGGCGTCAGCAATAATTGCC
Source organism: Halobacillus salinus (assembly GCF_004684905.1). Lineage (GTDB taxonomy): Bacteria > Bacillota > Bacilli > Bacillales > Halobacillaceae > Halobacillus > Halobacillus salinus. Next base: position 5,744 of record NZ_SRJC01000010.1, read on the forward strand.
CCAGCAGGGCCGTCACCCTCTATCTTAATTGTTAACTTATCTTCACCTTTCAACATAGCCCCCATCATAGAACTGATGGTCAAGGTACGCCCCAAAGCAGCAGTCGGTGTTACCCACGTGTCTTGTCGACGGCGTGCCTCCTCAACTGTGTCAGTGGATTGGACAGCATAAGCACGGACTTGACCTTCATAGGCCATTGCACGAACTAAATAATCTGACATTGCGTATCATTCTCCTTTAAATGTTTCTTTATTTCTTTGATAGATCTTATGAAGACCTTTCAGTGTAAGGTGGTGGTCTACGTAATCGATTGTACTGGACTGATCAGCAATAAGGGAAGCCAGCCCACCTGTCGCAACAACTGTAGGGGCGACATCTCCTGTTTGCTTCATACGCGCCACCACTTCATCGACTTGACCTACATATCCATAAAAAACTCCAGCCTGCATGGCTTCGACAGTACTTTGTCCGATGACATGGTCTGGACGTTTGATTTCAATTTTCGGCAGCTTGGCTGCTTTTGCGTAAAGAGCCTCCATTGAGATATTGATCCCTGGCGCAATGGCACCTCCCAAATATTCTCCCTTTTCATTGATATAACAATACGTCGTAGCCGTACCGAAATCGATAATGACAAGAGGTAACGGGTATTCGCCACTAGCTCCAACAGCATTCACGATTCGGTCTGCCCCGATCTCTTCAGGATTCGGATATTTCATCGGCAACCCGTGATCTACTTTCCCATCTCCGATGATCATAGGCTTTTTATTAAAGTAGTACTGAGACATGCGCTCCAGCGCAAACATTATCGGTGGGACAACAGAAGATATAATGACACCATCCATATCTTCAAACCGCAATCCCTCATGATCGAACAAAGACTTGATCAACATCCCGAATTCGTCTTCGGTTTTATGTCGATCGGTTTTGATTCTCCATTGATATTTTAATTCCCCTTGGTCAAATACACCGAGAACCGTGTTGGTGTTACCCACATCAAGGACAAAATTCATGCTTACAGCCTCCTGTGCCTTTTCCTTCGGCTTCCATCATATCACAATTCCACTTTTGACTATTAATACTTAAACCACGAGACACACAGAAAACCACACCGCCTTTAGTAAGGGTGGGTGTGGTTTTTTGATAGGTTGCATAAGGCACGCGCCTTTGCTTTAAGAACGAGGCTGATCAGAGTCCCCTGACTCCTCTTCCTTAGAAGAAGGATTTTCAGAAGGCGCTTCTTCATTTTCCTCTTCTTCCTTGGATTGGATGTTTACACGTACATCTTCTTCGTCATCATGACCTGAAGATGTATTGTTCTTGATTTTCTCGTTGTTCTTACGAGCAATCTCTTCTAACTCTTCATCTGTCGGCATACGGCCTTTATCGAATAAAGAGCGAATTTCTGTTGCATCCAATGTTTCTACATCTAGTAATGTTTGAGCAATTAACTCAAGCTTATCTTTATTTTCAGTTAGGATTTGCTTCGCTCGATCGTAGCAATACTCAATGAAATTCTTCACTTCAGAATCAATCTCATAAGCGATTTGATCCGAGTAATTCTGTTCGTTCTGAATATCGCGACCTAGGAACACTTGACCTCCGGAATTTGACCCGAATTGAAGCGGTCCGAGTTTTTCACTCATACCGTATTCGGTTACCATCTTACGGGCAATGCTTGTTGCACGTTGGAAGTCGTTATGAGCACCTGTACTCACTTCGCCGAAGATGATTTCTTCGGCTACACGACCACCAAGCAGACCAGTGATCTTATCGAACAATTCTGGCTTCGTCATGAAGTAACGGTCCTCTTTCGGAAGCATTACTGCATAACCACCAGCTTGGCCACGTGGAACGATAGTTACCTTGTGAACCATATCCGCATCATCCAAGACCATACCTATAACCGTGTGTCCACTCTCGTGGTGAGCAACGATATCGCGCTCTTTCTTCGAGATGACACGACTCTTCTTCGCTGGACCTGCAATGACACGATCAATCGCCTCATCGACATCGTCCATATCGACTTGTTTCTTGTCTGCACGTGCAGCTACTAGAGCAGCTTCGTTCAGCAAGTTCTCTAAGTCCGCACCAGAGAACCCTGGTGTACGAAGAGCAATAGTCTTCAAGTCAACATTCTCAGAAAGCGGCTTGTTCTTCGCGTGTACAGCTAGTACCGCTTCACGGCCTTTCACATCAGGGCGGTCTACCGTGATTTGACGGTCGAAACGTCCTGGACGAAGTAAGGCTGGGTCTAGAATATCTGGGCGGTTTGTTGCGGCGATAATGATGATTCCCTCGTTAACGCCGAATCCGTCCATTTCGACAAGCAATTGGTTCAATGTTTGCTCACGTTCATCGTGACCACCGCCAAGACCGGCACCACGTTGACGACCTACTGCGTCGATCTCATCAATGAAGATGATTCCTGGAGCATTCTTCTTCGCGTTTTCAAACAAGTCACGTACACGTGATGCACCGACACCGACGAACATCTCAACGAAGTCCGAACCACTAATAGAGAAGAACGGAACTCCTGCTTCCCCTGCAACCGCACGGGCAAGCAACGTTTTACCTGTACCTGGAGGTCCTACTAGTAAGACACCTTTCGGGATACGGGCACCGACAGCAGAGAATTTACGAGGATCTTTCAAGAAATCGACGACCTCGACGAGTTCTTGTTTCTCTTCGTCCGCTCCGGCAACGTCTTTGAAACGTACTTTCTTCTTCTCTTCTGTGTACATCTTCGCTTTACTCTTACCAAAGTTCATGACACGGCTTCCGCCACCCTGAGCTTGGTTAAGTAAGAAGAAGAAGAGAATGAAGATAATGATAAACGGAATGATGGATGTTAAAAATGTCACCCATGCACTCGGTTGTGATTCTTCAGCTACCTCAAGAACGCTTTGCTCTGTTGCCAATTGCGTGACATTCGCAATGACCTGATCATTTTCCGGAAGATTGACGACGAACATTCCTTCGCCCTCTTCAGCACCTTCCACTTGACCTGTGGCCTGGATCACCCCATTGACAGGCTGAAGCGTTACGGAATCAATTTCACCGTTTTCCAATTTATTAAGAAATTGTTGCACATTGAAGTTTTCTTGCGGCTCACCTTGACCTCTGAATAGACCAACAACGCCTATAACAACGAGGAAGATAAGTAAATAAAAGATAGTGTTACGAAATATTCGGTTCATTGCCTACCTCCTCCCAAGCGAGAAAAACTATAGTAAATCGTACCATAATCAAAACGGACCACACAACTAATTACCCTTGCCCATAACCGGTTGAAACTAATTGCCGCCGGTTGAGCTTTAACCACCGTACACTTCCGGCTTTAAGACCCCAATGTAAGGAAGGTTACGATACTTTTCTTCATAATCCAATCCATACCCGACAACAAACTCATCCGGTACCTCAAAGCCAATCGTATCAGCCTTGATGTTAGCACTTCTGCCGGTTGGCTTATCGAGAAGCGTTACAATCTTAATAGATTTAGCACCACGATATTTGAATAAGTCCACTAAGTAACTCAATGTCAAACCACTATCGATGATATCTTCAATAATAAGTAAGTCGCGGCCTTCCACTTTCGTATCTAAATCTTTAACGATTTTTACTTCTCCTGAAGATTCCATTCCACCATGGTAGCTTGATACGTCCATGAAATCCATTTCCAAATGAGTTTCCACACGTTTCAATAAATCTGCCATGAATGGCGTTGCTCCTTTAAGAACACCAATAGCTAAAGGGAAACGATCTTGAAATTCCTCTGTTAGCTGCGCCCCGATCTCTTTACACTTTTGTTGGATCTCTTCTTCTGAGATCAAGACCTTTTCAATTTCGTTATGCATGTTCTGCTCCTCCTACGTAACTGCTTTATTTTCATAATGTAACCGAAGCCACACACCAGATTCACTGGATGCACAGAACCCACCTTTTTTAAGACCAATCAGCCATAGGATTTCACCTCGGCTGTCTGTCACAATGGGCCACGTATCTCGCATTTTCGCAGGAATTTTTTGATCAATAAAAATATCTTTTACTTTTTTTGACCCTTTCATTCCCCTTAAACGCATACGATCGCCATTTTTTCTTGTTCTCACCAAAAGAGGGAATTGTACGTGATGAGCATCACAAACAAAATCATAGGTCCCTTCTTCTTGTGCAAATTCCGTCCATTCCGCCGACAAATGCCCGTCCTCGAACTCGATCGTTTCACCGACAGAGATTTCATATTGAAAGGACGTGTGATCGGCTTTCTTAGCAAAAGAAAGTGTCACCTCATCATAGGCTCGAACGATGGATAATCCCTGAGGAAAGTGGAGCTCTGCGTTCGGTTTTGATTCATTTAATAAGTTGAAAAACATTTCCTCATGCAAATAGGAAATATCTTCTGTTTTGTCCACATACAGATAGTTCAATATTAGATGAAAGGCACTCCTTTGTAAAGCAAGCGGGAATGTTTTGAAAGTTTCTATTGAGAAACGTGCCGATTTTGTGAACTCCGTGCCAAAATCCACTTCTTCCAATACGCTTTCTGCTTGCTTCCGTATGTACGCTTGATCCTCACGAACGCGCTCACTCATCGCCTGCATATGTCGGTGGAGTCTTGGGTTCTGCTCTTTTAAATAAGGAACAACGTTTTTCCGGTATGCATTTCTCTTATAAGCTGTATCTTTATTAGAAGGGTCGATTCTCGGGTCAATATCATGTAACTTAACGTACCCTTCGATTTCCTTCTTCGATAAGATGAGGAAAGGTCTGACGAGTCGCCCTGTTCCGAATGGGCGATTAGCAGGGATCCCTTGAACGGCTTCCGGCCGCGCACTTGTTGTCATCTGCATCATCATTGTTTCGATTTGATCATCGCCATGATGTGCCGTAACCAAAACATCTGCAGCCAAGCGGGACATTTCGTTCTCAAGCACTTGATAACGAAGCTTGCGAGCAGCTTCCTGGGTTCCAAGACCTCCCATCTGTTTATATCCTTTAACATCCACCGTCGCGCCGACAAATGGGACGTCCCATTCTCTACAAATCCGCTCTACATAAGCGAGATCGTCGGCCGACTCCTGTCCCCTGAGCCCGTGGTCTACCGATATGGCAGTCACGTTCCATGACCACTCCTCACGGATACTGCATAGGTAATGCAGCAACGCCATGGAATCGGGCCCTCCGGATACAGCCACCAGGATTGTTTCTTCTGGGCTAAATAGTTGGAGTCTCTTAATGAACGAATCGACGAGCTGTTCCATTGGTCGGTTCACTCCCGTTCATTACAAGTTGTTTATTTCTTCCTTCCATCGTACCATTCTTCTTAGGTTCTGCAAAAGAAAACACTTACAGCCAGAAGCTATATATAGAAAGCCCTAGAAATGCCGTGACGAAGGCAGATATCGTCACCATCTCCGCCTTCTCAGATCGTACTTTTCTGTCTCTTGACTGTACTCTTGATGGAGAAGAATTCGACTTTGATTTATTCCGCTTCATAACAATCCGAGAAAGGGCCAGTTTCATTTGAGTCGCATCCTGATATTTCCCTTGCCAGCATTGCAACAGAAATGCCCGGTAAGGTTTGAGCCAGACAGAAGATCCAGCTTTCGCTTCCAGTGTCTTTCTCGGATGTGCCCCCTTCTCAAATCGATGCGGATAGGCCATCTCCATCATAATCATTGTTACGGCGAACAGATCATAGGAAGGTTCTGCTCTACGTGAGCCGATCCCCCAATACCCTCTATCATAAAACTCGGTGTACTCTTTGATCGCTCTTCCGATTGCTGTTACTCCTCCGACATCTATCCACCTAAGCTGTGATTGACACATTAATACGTTATCCGTTTTCAAGTCACCAAATACGTACCCTGCTTTGTGAAGATTTTCTAAGTGCGTGAGCAGCTGGATCGCGCATACGCCAATCCAGTCTTTGGTCTTCCCTTTTAAAAAAGAAGGAAGCGATTCCCCTTTGATATATTCCATCACATAAAAGGGATACGTTCCTTTATTCGTCACCCAGTCGTCTACGTCAATGAAAGAAGGCCCAAGCTTGACGCCTTGGACCTTGCTGAACTTCTTAAGCATATTCACCTCAAGCATCATCCGCGCGCTGTCTGTGCCGACTTTGAGGGCATACGTGTCCCCTTGATCGTTTTTGCATAAAAAGACCTTTCCACACGCCCCCTCACCAAGTTCACGGATGATGGTATATCGACGTCCGCTCCACTTTCCACGCACACTCATCCCTGGGTATAAATTAGAAGCCGGTTTCTTCATAAGGATCGACTCCATCTTGCATTCCTCGTATTGGTCTCTCTGTAAAAGCGTACAGCGCTTCTTTAAGTGCTGGGCCTGTCGGTGTGTATCCGCCACTGGACAACTTCGAAAACACCCGATTCATGTCCCCGAGCTCTGGTGTCCAATCAATCATTTTTCTGATTGTATGTTTAGCATCCGGAAAACAGAACACACTGAAGTGGTTCTCACCAGAACGCGCATTCAAACTTAAAGAAAGGTCATAAAGGGCGTCTTTAACAGTAGGCAGCTTATGATGCATACTGGCACTGGTATCTACTAATACCAATACTTCCAAATCGCATGTCTCACCGAGATCATCAACGACTTCGACGACTTCGCCCCGCTTCTCTGGAGGAAGTTCTTCGATTGACTGACCTTTCCCTAAGATCTGTTGCAATTCTTTATTAACGACTCCTTGAATCGTTTGAGTCATGGCTTGTCTCGTTACCATTTGCACGGTTTGGGACAAACTTTTCTGATATACAATTTGACTGACGCCTCCACCTGCCTCAGCTATTGATTCAACTTCTTCCAACCCTTGTGGCTGGCTCTTCTGCTGATCGTCAAGAACGCCAATCACATTGACCGTTACCCCTTGATTTCTTGCGAGCGCGGCTACAGCAATCGGGTCTTCTCCATGGTTTGAGCATCCATCTGTTAATAAAAGAATCTGCTTTAAACGGCCTGGTTTCATAGTCGTCATCCCTCCTGATTCGTTGTCACCATCATCGCCGAAAAAGGAGGAGATTATACGCAGGCTACGCCTCTTTTTTGTCAATACGGATCGAGGACCACTCCGGCATATACCGGTCGATACGAGCGACAAGAATAGTCATATCATCCCCGATTGATCCTGCTTGAGTGCGGATCACTTCCTCTAACAATAAGTCCGCCACTTCTTGCGGATCATCACTTGTAATTTCCCTTATCTTACGCTTCAGCCACACCTCCACATTCTCGACATGCTTAGGTCCTTCGAATAGACCATCACTCATCATAATCATCAAATCGCCTGCTTTTAACTGTTCACTCGTCATATCTACATCCACCTCTGGGATGATTCCCATCGGTAAGTTCCCCGCTTCAACCGTCAGGATCTGCCGCCCCCTCTTGATGAAGGTAGGTGTACTTCCGACTTTAATGAATTTAGATGTAGCTTGATGTAAATCGATTACTGCAAGATCGAGTGTTGAGAATATCTCATCATTCGTACGTAAGGAGAGAATCGAATTGATAGACTGGATCGCTACCGATTCCTGAATGCCTGATTGCAAAATCTGCTTCAGCAAACGCAGTGTTTCCATACTCTCCTCATGTGCTCGTTGGCCATTTCCCATTCCATCACTGATCGCTAACGCATATTTACCCCTCCCAAGTTCCATCATGGTAAAGCTATCACCTGAAATGAATCCTCCTCCTTTGGCTGCGTGCGCAACGCCTGATTCAATCGCATAGTGCTTTGCTGATCCGAATGTTAAATAACACCGTCCACTTGGATACGGAGAAATCTCTTCCATCGTCACGACAATCGTTTCCCCTAAAATATCCGAAAGAACTGGTGCAATGATCTTCGCCCCTTCCCCCCTATAGTCATCGAGCTCGACAATCAGTTCCAGATCCATATTTCCTGAATCCAATGAATAGATTTCTAGTTTTTGGATGACCATCCCCATTCGTTCTAAAGCTTTATAGATGATTTGTTCTTTCTCTTCATGATGTTCACGCTCTTTCACAATTTCCGCAGCAAAATTATTCATGACTTCTGATACACCTTGGAGCTGCTCCGCTACAAACCGGCGACTTTCCAGCACTTGTTTTTTCAATTGTTTATTCGCGTGATAGAACGACAGCTCATGATTCATGGTGTCGATCAGTTTCTGCGACTTCACACAATGCTGGTCCACATTTTTACGTAAGACCCGGCTTGCTTCTCCTTTATCATCCAATTCCATCATCAAATCGGTCATGAGTTGATGGGTATCATCAAACTGGTTGACCCAACATTTTTCTTTCTTGAAACAGGATTGGCAGGTCTTTTCTGTTACATGACTGAGAAAATAATCCACCTCTTCTGCTTCTTCCTCCTCCTTTTCTCTAGGAACTTCGAGATGACTGAAGCTTTTGGATAATGCTTGAAACACGTCGGAAAATTTTCCGACTCGAACAGCCGTGACATCACGGACTTTTTGTAAGTACTTTTGTTGTTCATGTTCGTGCTCATCGGTTCCTGGTATATGCCTTGAGATCCTCTTCACCCATGAATTAGGGGTCAAAACAAATAATAAAACGGCCCATGCCGTCGCCCAAAGCGAAGATGGCAAATAGGCCCCGTTACTTACATAAAACCCAATAAGTAACGTGCCGACAATAAGTCCAGCACTGACTCCCGCTTTTTTCCCTTCTTTCAACAATCCCCCTAGCAATCCAGAAAAAGCGAGAAGGCTCATTTGATAGACATGTTCCATATTCGATAGACTGAGGACTAAACCTGTGACAACGCCGACCGTAGATCCGATCGCCGCTCCTGCAATATACGCAAGAAGGATTACTAAGTACCTGGCAAATATGTCAACAACCGCAACACCTGAAATCTCCCAGCCGATCATCCCTGTGAGTACAGAGGCCAGCAAAATGATCAAACAGACGATTTCTTCATTTTTCAGTGTCGGTTGGTATCTTTGTGGTGATAAGAGCGGAATGCTCTGCATAAAGATAAGTACAAGGATAAAACTGAGAACTCCTTCGGCTACCATTAACGAAAGTTCGTAGAGCTGCCACCTATCTAGTAGAGCCAAGCTCGCCGTTCTCGGGATCAAACTAGCGAACAATGCGATCAGCGGCAGCCATCTCTGGGGGTGACTTGTTTTGTACAGCCCCAGACTTAAGAGCAAAAAAGTCGCCGACGCTCCTGCGATAAACCCCGCGTGCCCTACACTATATGTAGATGCCCCTGCTGCCATCATGATCGTAACTGGTATCACCAGCGGACGCTTCAGCCACCACATCACCGCTAGAAACGCGACACCGAACGGAGCCATAGAAGATAGTATAATTGCTCTTCCTAGTAAGACGGCCAGCACCATATGAAAGACACCCTTATCCATCAAAAACGTGTACGTCCCCATCGACAACCGCTGCATCCCTCTTTGAATCCCTGACTGTTTGACCACTTGCTGATCTCCACGCTTCGTTAATGCTTGTAACATCTTCATCACTCCTTCTCCCTGTTGGAATCTATTAAATCACATAGAGAAGCTAGCATTTTGTCAAAACAACAGGAGAGCGGTAACAAAAGTTTCGATGGTTTTCTCATGGTCGGAGACTGTTTCTACAAATTCTCTCCCACTCGTCTACTTAACCACCTATAATCCACGATATTTCCCTAGCGAAAAGACAGACTACTCTGATATTTTATTTTCTTGTTGACACTTTTTTTTGGATGGTGTACTATATTCCTTGTGCTTATGAAAAGCACACAAACAAATGGCGGTGTAGCTCAGCTGGCTAGAGCGTACGGTTCATACCCGTGAGGTCGGGGGTTCGATCCCCTCCGCCGCTACCATTTTTTCATCTTACATAAGGCCCGTTGGTCAAGTGGTTAAGACACCGCCCTTTCACGGCGGTATCACGGGTTCGAATCCCGTACGGGTCATCTAGAAGCATTCTTGTCCTAATAAAGACGCTTCCTCATCATGAGGAAGCGTCTTTTTTTATAATCATTTAGTCGAATCCATTATTTTATAGGAAGCTTTCTTCAAGTAGCACACTCCAACACATTGACAGGTACTCACGGGGGTTTGGGACTTCGGATGTAGGGAACGTATCCTTTGTACCACATCATAGGAAGGAAGAACCCAATTTGACCAACCAAAAAAACAAAACAATGCTACTGTTTGCCGTCATCGGCATAGCTGTTGCTTGGATTATCCATTTCGTCCACAGATTCATGCCCATGAACAATAACATTTCAGGTGGTTCCTATTTTCAATTGTATGAACCCTACCTTTATATCACTTTAGGAATCCCCATGGTATTAACTTTACTCACCTTCAGCGTTTACCGATTCCATTCAACCGATAAAAAAATCCCGTGGTTGATGAGCCTTACCTTTACCTTTATCAGTTTAGCTATGATTGTAAACGGCGAAGGCATGGTCGTTTATCACTTTTCTATTTTCCTGGTCGTCGCCTTGATCGCTTTTTACGACCGAATAGATACCATCAGTCTAATGACCAGCCTTTTTGCATTCTTCCATATTATTGCGATGTTCGCAGGAACCGAGTTCCTCTATGGCTCCTCTAGCTATACGTGGTTCATGTTTGCTTTACATGCCTTCTACTTGGTACTGACAAGCGCCGGCACTTCGTATCAAATCGTTGTGAAAAATCGCTATACGACGAGCCTGGAACGATCCAACCAAGAGAAACAAGAACGTATCCAATCTTTATTCAAACAAATCGATGATATGGGGCGTTCCGTGAAATCTACAGTTGATACATTAGGGGCTGACTCTGAGAAAGCAACTCAATCGTTTGAGAAAGTAACGACTTTATTAAAAGATCGCAATCAACATGCGGATTACATGGTATCGGAAACAGAACAAAATGCTATTTATATTTCTGAGGTCCAATCGGCTATTGAACAGATCGACAGCAGCATCGAAGCTGTCTCCACTCAAGCACAAGACACCGTCCTACAAACCAAGCGCGTTCAAAACCAGATAGAGGATGTTGTATCCGATATGCAAATGACTCGGTCCAGCATCCAAGAAACCAACGACGGACTGATTGCTTTGCATTCACGCTCGACAGAGATCGGAAGTATTACAGAGGAAATCTCGAAGATAACCGAAAGTACGAACCTCCTGGCACTCAATGCCTCTATTGAAGCCGCACGCGCCGGAGAACACGGCAAAGGGTTCAGTGTCGTAGCAGATGAAGTAAGAAAACTAGCACTCCAATCAGAAGAAGCAACGCAGCGAATCCTGGTTATTGTCCAATCAATTCTCGAGGATATCCAAGAAGCAAACAATTCTTCTACTCGGAGCGTTAGTCAAGTAGCACACAACCGTGAACAGTTATCAGAGATGGCTGAGGTGTTTCATGAGCTTCAAGGGAAGTCGACAGATGTAGAAGAGCGGACGCATGAAGTGAGGTCCGCCACACAAGAACTGCTATCCAGTACTCAATCCATTACGGAAACCTTTGACAAACTCGTTCATTTCACAAAACAAGCGAAGACTCAAAACAAGCATGTCTTGGAGGCTTCGAAGTTCCAACATCAATCGATGCAGCACATGTTGACCAACGTGCAATCCTTAGCAGAAATGACGGCAAGCTTAAACAGCCTGATCGCTTCGATGAGTGGGAAAGGAACGCTAACTACCAACGCTTCCCACGTACCATTGAATAGAGTGGGCTAATTCAAACATGCAGTGCGAGCAGCCTGCATGTTTCTTGTTCAGACATGTCCTCAAATGCCGGAGTCCATAAACAAAAAAGAGCAGATTCCGTATGGAATCTGCTCCTTTTATATGAACGTGCACCTTTTACTCATTGTCCTAGACAGCAAGTTTATCCGCGTTTAGCACCTCGGCCACCACGCTTAGACTCAGTGTGCTTCTTCAAAGATGTTAAGCGCTCTTCGCTATCCTTCATGAAACGGTTCATTTTCTGTTCGAACGATTCAGCCGGTTTGCGAGGCTTTGGCGGACGACGATTCGTGTTTTCTTTTGCTTTCTTGATGGATAATCCGATCTTTCCATCATCTCCGACATTGATGACTTTCACTTCCACCTGGTCACCCTGGCTTAAGTGATCATTAATGTCTTTTACATAGTTATCGGCAACTTCACTAATGTGAACGAGCCCTGTCTTTCCATCTGGAAGCTCAACGAAAGCTCCGAAATTAGTGATACCCGTTACCTTACCCTGCAGCTTGCTGCCTACTTCAATTGACATAAAAAAAATGCTCCTCCTTAAAATTTTCGATAAATAGCCTTACTTATATATTATATATAAGCTTTGAAAAGAGTGTCAATATAATGGGTCCTCATTAGGCATTTTAAAGATAATTTCGCCTTCTTTTGAGAAGAAGTAGTTCGTTCTGGCAATTTGCAGGACATACTCTTCATTATTCAAAAGTTCGATTTCCTGTTCTAAATCTTTCTCCTCTTGCTTCAAAGCTTGCATGTTTTCTTGCATTTGCTCATACTGTTCTTTCTTTTCTGCATAAACAGTCTGTTGTTTAATATGATAAAACACCATGGAGCCTGCTACGATCATCACGAGAACAGCAAACATAACAATGCGGCGGACGAGACGCTTCTTCTTACGCTGGTGTCGTTCCATGTATGCATCGTAATGCTGCATGTATGTAGAATCTAAACGTGCGACCGACTCGGACTGCTTCTTTGCCATGGACGTATTCAGCCTCCTTTGTTTATTAATCCTTGCTTTTCCAGCTAGTGAATATATTCTTTATTTTAGCCGAAATCCCTTTTAAATACCGTAAGTATTTTTTCACATTTTTCGGCAGCAGTCGCCAAATCATGCTAAAAATCCACTTTAAAGGTAAATAAATGACATGGAACACAATAGTTATACCCTTCCAAACTATCTTATAAACCAATAAAAGTAAAGAAATAACAAATAAAATTAATGTCCGAACCGGAACAACAATCAAATAATATCCGGTTTTCTTCAAGAATTGCAAAATCGAACTCATAATACGAATCCCGATATTAAGGCACTTCATATACACCTTCTGCAATAATGCTTTGTACATGGCAAACCCGCATACGATGGCAACGAACACGTAAACCCTGAGCTCTCCGTAATTCGCTAAATAAAGCAAATAAAAAAGAATAGATGCCTGACAAAGCCAAAAGCCGAGCTGGTATACGATCTCTAACCAGCTCTTTTTATTCCGCTTATGAAAAAAGCGTTCAAACGTATCCAACGAAGCACCCACAATTGCGCCACCGCCAAGCATGGCCAATATGGTGACAAACTGAGTGGTGAGCGTCATTTGAACAGCTTGCTAAAGAGTCCTTTAGCTTTTTCTCCCTGATGCTCATCCAAATACGTCATTTCATACATTTTTCCTTTAATCGAGACGATCCCTGATTCTAAGTCCAAGTTTTTCATTTGTAAGTTTTGTCCCCGGACGACGAGATACCCCATAGATGTTTGAAGCAGAAACTCTTCACTATCGAAGCTGTCCACTTCTTTCACTCCGGAGATCTCGATGTTTCTTCTATTCCACACCTTCACATTATGCTCGGCTTGTTGTTGACTGCGCATCGTATGGTTTTTATCATAAGTTTCCATTAGTTACAGCCCCCTTCTCTAGTACAAGCTATGAGAAAGGAAAGGGAAATAGAACAATGCCCAAGTTAACTACAAAAAAAGAGGATGACACGAAAACAACGTGACACCCTCTTCCCTCTCTTTATTGTACAGGTTCTTCTTTCTTGATCTCATACAAGGTAGATGCTTCATTCTTATTTACGTTTTCCCGCAATGATTTCACTTCGATCGTCAAGACCTTCTGACCGAATTGGATCTTCAGCTCGTCACCGACAGAAACATTTGTCGCAGCCTTACTGGGGTTACCATTAATAGCAATACGCCCTTGATCAGCCACTTCTTTTGCCAGTGTGCGCCGCTTGATTAACCGGGATATTTTCAAGAATTTATCTAAACGCATCATTATTCCGCTCCTTTGTTCTTCTCTTTTGCATCAATCCATAATTCCTCTAGTTCTTCTAAGGAATAGCTTTCTAAAGTGTCGTTACGCTCCTGGACGGTCCGCTCCATCGCCTGAAGCCTAGTGCGAAACTTGGTGTTTGTTCGTTGCAGTGCTTGTTCACTATTCAATTTATAGTGCCGTGCAACATTAGCGAGTGCGAAGAGATAATCTCCGAATTCCTTTTCCATCTCTTCTCTGTTGTTGTTCTCTCTCGCTTCCTCAAATTCCTGCCATTCTTCCTGCATTTTTTCGAGGACAGGTGCAACGTCATCCCAATCAAACCCTACCTTCGCCGCTTTCTTCTGGAGCTCTTCGGCCTGCAATAAGCCGGGGAAGCTTGTCGGAATGCTGTCTAGTAGTGAAGTAGGCTTTTTTCCTTTCTCCACTTGCTTGATAGCTTCCCAATTTGTCACGACTTCTTCTGCATCGTTCACTGTCACCTGACCAAATACATGTGGGTGGCGGCGAATCATTTTGTCTGTAACCGACTGAATGACGTCTCCGATCGTAAAGAAGCCATCATCTTCTCCGATCTGACTGTGCAGCATTACTTGAAGAAGGACATCGCCCAGTTCTTCAATCATGTTATCGTCATCTTCACGGTTGACTGCATCGATGAATTCGTAGGCTTCTTCAATCAAGTATTTCCTTAAGGATTCGTGTGTTTGTTTCTGGTCCCAAGGACAGCCACCTGGTGCACGCAAGCGACGAATCACTTCCCTCAGACGGAAGAATTGATGGTTCAATTGATCTTCCTGAACAGGAGGCACGTAGACACTCGTTAAGTTATTCACTTCAACAGAACGATCCAATTCTTCCAAAGGGACCGTTGTGAGTCTCTGGCCCTTGCTTCCTGCTGCTGTAACAATCGTAACCGGGTAATCAGGCGATAGATCTTCCAGTAACATCAACTTTAACTCAGAAGCAACCATCGTATCGTACACTTGGCAGAAAATCGTGTGGTTCATCAGTTGAAGGTGAGCTGGCTGTACATCCAATGCATCGAAAAACTGAAATCCCTCGATCGGATCTATTTCAAGTGCTTGGAACGTGGCATCAAGGAAACTCTGTCCTCCTTCAATGACCAACTCAATCGTCCCAGCGTCGCGAGCTTCGATTAATAACTGTACGGTTCGCTCTGCAAGCATCGGGTGTCCCGGCACTACGTACAGCACATCCTCTTCTTTCTCAATCAGCTGTTTCACAATGGTTTCATACACATCTACAAACCCATCGTGCTGTTTGTAGACCTCATCAAAACTGCTGAACTCTACCCCTTCACTTTGCAGGTCCTCCACTACAGGGTGGTCCAAGGTTCTTGTATAAATGGTTCCTTTATATTGAAGAAGTTTCCGGTAGACTCCAAGTGGTAATTGCTCGAGATCCCCAGCTCCCAGTCCTAATATGTGAATAGTCTTCATAGTTCTCATCCTTTCGGTAATACTCTCATCCACCATTTACTCATAGGCAGCCCCTCTACTTCCTTCTTAGTGAAAGCTCCGAGCCTCAATAAAGACAATAGATAAACGAGGGCCCCTGCGCCAACAACTGCTAAGGTAAAGAATAGTAAAAGAAGACGTTCTCCTCTGAACAAAGGACTGAGTAACATCGCCCCCCTCACTACGACGGTCATAAACAAGAGGGAGAAGGTTACTTGTCGAAACGGAAGAGACGACCAACTTGCGAACGGCATTTCTCGTCCTAAGGTTACGACATTTCCAAATAAAACGAAAGTAACAGCCACGACAGAGCTAACAGCCGCTCCGTTCAGACCAAATGCCGGTACAAGCCATAAGTTACAAAGCCACTTCAACAAGGCTCCTCCAAGGATCAGAAAGGCAGTTGTCCTTATATAACCCAAGCCTTGGAGCACAGATGCTGTCGTCATGACTAACGAACTGACAACAACTACAAGCATCAAGAGTTGCAAAGCACCCGTCCCTTTTCCATCAAGGAAAAACAGCGGATTGATGACGGGGAATAAGAGAATAAGTCCAAGTGTCGCCGCGGCGGAAATGATAAAGCTGAACTTGACCGCCGAAATGATAGAATCTAGCGTTCGTTCCTGTTGATTAGACCAACGTTCTCGTGTAACCGCTGGAATGAGAGCAAGTGCCACCGAAGAAGCGAGAACCGTTCCAAGCTGAATAAGAGGCTGTCCACGATCGAACACGCCTTTTGCAACCTTCGCCTCCTCTAGGGTGAAACCAGCCTTCACAAAGCCCGGAATAAGTGTGAGGGCATCGATCCCCTGCAAGGAAAGCAGCAGGGTGTAATTCAAGCTGATGAACATACCGTATAGAACAATGGTCCTCACATACGTAATTGAACGACTCCAATGCCAGTGAAACGAACGGGAGTGGTTTCTCATATAACCTATTAAAACAAACAATGCCCCTAGGGCCGCTGCACAAGAGGCATAAGCTGCCCCTCTTCCCACATGATAAAAATCCCCTGATCTGGTTGCGAACCAAGCGGAAAGAAGAATACCGACAACACGGATTATTTGTTCAGTTAATTGAGAAGCAGCTGTCGGTATCATATAACCACTTCCCTGGAAGTTCCCTCTTAGTACAGACAAGAATGGCACAAATAAGAATACGAAGAAAGCTGCTTGCAAAGAGGGAACCAGCTTAGGATCCCCCATGATGATGGCAATTTCATCTGCTTGCGTATAGCCGATTGAAAATAGGAAACCGCAGATTATAAATAACACTGTCACCACCGTGAGCAGGGATACTTCTTTGTGTTCGGAAGCAAGCTTCGAAACCGCTGCAGGAAATCCATACAACGCAAGGATAAGCGCTATCCCTAGAATGGGATACACTTGCTGATAAATATAAAAACCTAAATCCCCAGTGATATTTTGAAGCGGCACACGATATCCTGCACTGATCACTTTTCCGATCAAACCGGCAAGTGTTAGAATCATGGCACCTCTCATCACGGAAGAAGGAGATGAATTGGTCATATCCGACCCTTTCTTTCTATGTAAAGTCATATGCGCATTATACCATATGAGGTTGGGAATTTATTGGGTAGGGGCTTGTGTTGAGGGCCGCTCTAAACGCGAAAGGTCAGATCCAATTCATATGAGGGATCTGACCTTCAGGGACTTCTACTCCATCTGCTTGGCCAAGAAACTGGCAGCAGCATGTATTGCCTTCTCTGTTCCATCTTCCAGCGGGGATCCTTCCTTTGTCATCGCGACAACACACCCAATTGGATCGCCTTGAGCAATGATAGGATGAATTATATAAGAAGTCACGTCTTCTTCTTGCCCTTTGACAAATTCAATAGGGGTTGGGTGCTTCTCCATGGTCATGGATCTTGCTTCCATCACTTCTTCAATTTTGGAACCTACTGATTGATTGAGGTAGCTTTTCTTCACTCCACCGGCAACGGCAATATACTCATCGCGGTCACAAATCAACACTGGGGCTTCCAACGATTCACTTAATGCTTCTGCATATTCTTTCGCGAAATCACCTAGCTCGCTGATCGGGGAATACTTCTTGAGAATAACCTCCCCTTCACGGTCCACAAAAATCTCTAGTGGATCTCCTTCACGGATACGTAATGTACGGCGAATTTCTTTCGGTATTACAACTCGACCTAGATCATCAATACGTCGGACAATGCCTGTTGCTTTCATTCTTATGCTGCCTCCCTTTCTGTGATGTGGGCCTAAACTATTCTGATAAGCGCATGCAGAATAAGCAGGTGATTACAGTTAGTATGATTCAGCAAGAAAAACCTATACACCCTGTGAATGGATTTTTTGCTCAAAGAGCGGATATGCAGTGTAATTATGGCAATATATTTTTTATCCATTCTCTAGCCAATGCCCCTCTTTACCATTGTCCACCATATTACCTCTTTTTATCCAAAAAATTATTTCGGAAAAGAAAAACAAAGAACTTCACACCCTTACGTACTTAAAAAAGAGAGAAAGAGGCATCATTAAAAACAAAAAAAGCCCTCAAAAAGAGGGCTTTTTTTAAGCATTGGATGCTTCTCTCATCATTTCCGGAAGCTTACTAATAAATTCCTGGACCATTTCATACCGGTTGAATTTTGTTTTCCGATCCCATGTAAAGGTGACTTTCAACTGGTTGTCTTCTGTTGAAAGCTGGATCATTCGACCGTACTGATTGGCTAGATCGAACAACTTAGCTCCGTCTATTTCTTGGCTTTGTTCTTTTTCCATCACCATTTCAATCTTTTTCTTCTTCTCTGAGATGGCTTCGATCCGTGACTGCTTCGCATATAAACGAAGGGTGGAAGCGGTAAATAGGTTACCCACTTCATCCGGATAATCGCCGAAGCGGTCGATCAATTCATCACGGAGGTCTTGAATGTCTTCCTGTGACTCAATCGCCTGAAACTCCTTGTACATATCGATCTTCTGCTTTTCATCAGCGATGTACTCAGGTGGAATGTAAGCATCAATCATCAGATCAAGCTCCGGCTGGAAAGGTTGAACCGCTTCCGGTTCCTTACCCTGCTGTTTTGCTTCGATTGCGTCTTTCAACATCTGAGAGTACATATCGAAACCGACAGAATCGATGAAACCGTGTTGCTGGGCACCCAATAAGTTCCCCGCTCCACGGATGGACAAATCGCGCATGGCAATCTTGAACCCTGAACCCAGTTCAGTGAATTCTTTGATAGCCTGGAGCCGTTTCTCCGCTACCTCCGTCAATACTTTATCTTTTTGGTAAGTAAAGTATGCATATGCAACACGGTTCGAACGCCCAACACGACCGCGAAGTTGATAGAGTTGACTGAGCCCCATACGGTCCGCATCGTAGACGATCAAAGTGTTTACATTCGGTATGTCGACACCTGTTTCGATAATAGTCGTGCTGACGAGAACGTCAGACTCGCCTTCTAAGAAGGAGAACATAACGTTCTCGAGTTCTGTTTCGTTCATCTGACCATGCGCGAACGCCACTCTTGCCTCCGGGACGAGCGCGGCAATTTCCTGCGCCATTCTTTCAATATTCTCTACACGGTTGAACAAAAAGAATACTTGACCGTCTCGAGCCATTTCCCTTTCCACCGCTTCTCTTAAGAAAATCGGATTATACTCAAGCACGTATGTCTGGATCGGGAATCGGTTGGCCGGAGGCGTCTCAATAACAGACAAGTCACGGACACCGAGCATGGACATATGCAACGTACGCGGAATAGGCGTCGCTGTTAAGGTCAACACATCTACGTTATGTTTCAACTGTTTGATTTTTTCTTTATGCTTTACACCGAATCGCTGTTCTTCGTCGACAATCAGTAACCCTAAATCTTTGAACTTGATATCTTTCGATAAAATACGGTGCGTGCCGACGACGATATCAACTAACCCTTTTCTCAAGCGGTCCGTCGTTTCAGTCTGCTGCTTCTTTGAACGGAAGCGGCTCATGAGACCGATATTAATGCCGAACCCTTGAAAACGCTCTTGTAAGGTTTCATAGTGTTGTTGAGCTAGGATGGTAGTCGGAACGAGAATGGCTACTTGCTTCCCGTCAAGAATAGCCTTAAAGGCAGCCCGGATAGCCACTTCCGTTTTACCATAGCCAACATCCCCACATAACAGGCGATCCATCGGACGGATACGCTCCATATCCTCTTTTATTTCTTCGATACAACGGATTTGGTCTTCGGTTTCTTCATACGGGAATGCTGCCTCAAAGTCCCGCATCATTTCATCGTCCTTGCTGAAAGCATGCCCCTTGGATGCTTCACGTTCGGCATAAAGCTGGATCAAATCGTCCGCGATATCTTCAACGGAAGACTGAACACGACTCTTCACTTTCTTCCACTCGCTGCCGCCGAGTTTGTACATTTTCGGTTCTTTTCCTTCTGAACCGACGTACTTCTGTATCAAATCAATCTGATCGATCGGAACATACAATTTATCATTGCTTGAATACTTCACCATCAGGAAATCTTTATGAGTACCATTCATCTCAAGCGTTTCAATGCCAAGGTACTTTCCTATACCGTGATTGGCGTGAACGATATAATCGCCAACCTTCAATTCTTGGTAGTTCTTAATTCTCTCAGCATTAGACATCTTCTGCTTACGCTTTGGTTTTGCTTTCCGTTTCTTGAACAGCTCATTCTCCGTCAAGACAGCTACATGATGCATCGGAAATTCGAAACCATTGCTCACATTTCCAATGGCTATCGTAGGCTTGACTAACGGGAAGGTAACAGACTCCTTTGCGATGACCGCTTCCATATCATAGTCTTCTAGTACAGAATGGATTTTATCTGCACGTTGCTGATCTGGTGCTAGAATCAGTACAGAAAAGTCCTGTTTCTCCCAACGGTCCATTTCATTCTTTAACAAGTTCATCTGACCATGGAACTGCTGCATTTGTCTACTGGAGATGTTGACGATGTTTTGTGGTTGCGTGTTGGGTATGTGGCGCATGAATACAGACATATAAAGCTTCGGCTGCTCCATCTTCTCCCATGTATCATGCCAGTCGAATGAAATCTTGAGACTTCGCACTGTCTGATTGGCTTCCAATAAACTTTGATGCCACTCCGCTTCTTCTTGATCGAGACGATTGGCAGTTTCTTGGATACGACTCATCTCATCCAATACAATCAAGCCATTCTGAGGTAAATAATCTAGCAAGCTATAATTTTCCTCATAGAAGTAGCCGATGTACTTATACATCTCTTCAAATCGTTCCTGCTGCTTCAAACGGTCGATATCGTGCTCCATAATCTCGTTGAGCGTTTCCTTCGCTTCTGACTTTTGCAACTTTTGAAGAGATTCGCCGAGCGCTCCCTCTAACCGCTGTTCTGCACGGGCATAGTCTTCCTCTGTTAACAACAGTTCCGTTGCGGGACCGATATTGACCTGTTCCATTTTTTCCTGCGAACGCTGTGTCTCCGAGTCAAATGTACGAATTGAATCCACTTCCGTATCGAACAATTCAATGCGGTAAGGGTACTCTGAGGTAAGAGGGTACACATCAATGATTCCTCCACGAATAGAGAACTCTCCAGGTGTCGCCACCATTTCAGAACGCTCGTACCCCATGCTGACGAAGCGTTTCAAGTAGGCATCCAAATCGATTTCTTCTCCAACACGAAAAGGGAGCTGATTATGCTCCCAGTATGTCTTCGGTGCCATGATCCGTTTTAACGCTGCAACCGGCGCGATCAAGATGCCTGATCCCTGCTCCATCCAATTGTGCAACGATTCGATCCGCTGACTGCGGAGCTCCGGGCTGGCAATCGCAATTTCCGATGCCATCAACTCGTTCACAGGATACAGATGGACCTGTTCCGCTTCGGTTAATTCCTGAAGATCGTCATATAGTTGTTGTGCTTGTATTAATTGGTGAGTGACAAGAAGGACAGGACGATTCAGTGACTCTTTTAACAATGAAATCATCACACTTCTCGACGCACCAGACAGTCCTGCCACCATTTGTTCCTGCAGCCCTGATTCAAAGCCCTCTACAACAGAATGGATATCATCCTGCTGGTATAAATACTGCTTTATTCCTTGCATAACGAACTCCTCCACCATCCCGCCCAAGGACAAGATTTAATGAATAAAATTATCTAATTCATGGTAGTGAGGATGCTGGTCTAATCCTTCTTTGCAGTCGTCACAAATGGTCCGGATGTTCAAGTCCCCATTGCCCTGCATATGGACCATCTGTTCTTGATCCGTATCGTTCAGCACATCAAAACCGAGTTGTGATACATCGACCTGCTTAGCATCCAATTCACCGACCTGACGTTGACAGTGCCGACAAAAATAACGAATTTTCATTTCCATCCTCCTCGGAGTGTTGATGGTCATTAGTTTTGCCGGCATTTCACTGGGTTATTCAGAAAGGGGCCAACTACTCCCCTTTTTATTTCGCATTAAATTCATTCATAACTTCATCAAAAGACTTCTCTATCCAGGCTTCACATGCTTTTACTGCTTGTTCGATGCTATCAGACACTGCACCAGCCTCAGACTTCGGAAAGTCCCCCAACACGTAATCGACGACCGTAACAGGAGCCTCAGGCCGTCCAATGCCCATACGTAGACGCTTGAACTCTTTCGTGCCGAGTTGGTCGATAATATTCCGGATACCGTTATGCCCACCATGTCCACCTTTCTTACGCAGGCGGATCTTACCAGGAGGCAGATCTAAATCGTCGAAGACAACGAGAATGTCTTCATCGTCGATATCGAAATAATCCATGAATGCCCTCAAGGACTCCCCGGATAGATTCATGTACGTTTGAGGTTTCAGTAATAGAACTTTCTCCCCGTTCACGTGTTCTGTTGTGTATAAACCTCGGAATTTCATCTGCGAGATGGACCAATGGTTCTGTCTTGCCAACTCGTCCATCACCATGAATCCGATGTTGTGTCTCGTTTTTTCATACTTCTTCCCTGGGTTACCCAGTCCTACAATACACTTCATTTGGAACTCCTTTTCTTACTTTAGAAATCCTATTCATTTCAACTTCCTCTTATTATAGCAGAGCGATTTATAAAAAAGATGTCAAAAGAACAAGAGAGGAAAATAAATACGTTTTCCGTAATATAGATATTGTAAAGCAAAGAAAAGGGGCGGGCCATTCGGCCGCGCCCCTGTTTTGTATACTTTTACTCTTTGTCTTCTTCTTCGCCGTCTTCATCGTCATCACTTTTCTCGTTGATGACTTCAGGCTCTGCGTCTGCATTCTCTACGTCTGGCTCTTCCGGCATTTCTTCCGGAGGAGTGACAGATACGATTGTCGTATCTCCATCTTCTGTAATCTCGTAGTTACGAGCAGCCTTCAGATCACTTACAAGAATGCTGTCACCGATGTTCAATTCAGAAACATCAATTAAGATTTCTTCTGGAATGTCAGCCGGCTTCGCACGGATAGCCAACTCATAAAGTGGCTGTTGCAATACGCCGCCTTCTTTCGAACCTGCCGCTTCACCTTCTAAGTGAACTGGTACTTCAACGTCCATCTCTTCAGACATGTTGACCACGTAGAAGTCTGCGTGAATCAATTCGTCTTTCAGTGGATCGACTTGATATTCATGTAACATGACATCAACAGTTTCCCCATTATCGATGTCTAAGGAAATGATAGCGTTCTTTCCTTCGTCGCGTACAGTTTTTAGAAGCTCTATGCTGTTCACAGATACTGTGATCGGTTCATTTTCTTTCCCGTACACAACACTTGGAACGTCTCCTGCAAGACGTAATTCACGTGTTACGGATTGTTTGAGATTTTGTCTTTGATTCGCTTTTAGTTTAATAGCCAAATTAATCAACCTCCATATAAATACCAATCATTTATATCAGTTTCCCGTTAATTCGATTACTTAAACCTCTTTTAAGAAATTAATCAAACAAAATACTAATGGACTGACGTTCATGAACACGGATGATCGCTTCACTGATCAACCCTGCTACTGATAGCTGCGTTACTTTATCAATCTTCTTCTCTTCTCCGAGAGGGATCGTGTTCGTGACAACTAGCTCCTTGATCTTAGAGTTATCGATGCGCTCGATAGCTGGTCCGGAAAGAACAGGGTGCGTACAACAAGCATAAACATCTGTCGCTCCATTTTCAATCAAAGCATTTGCTGCAAGGGTGATAGTACCTGCTGTATCGATGATATCATCAATTAAAATCGCTGTCTTACCTTCGATATTACCAACGATGTTCATTACTTCCGCTACGTTCGGACGAGGGCGTCGCTTATCGATAATGGCAATCGGAGCTTTCAAGCGATCTGCCATCTTACGTGCTCTTGTCACTCCACCATGGTCAGGGGAAACAATAACAAGATCGTTAAAGTTCTTCTCCTCGAAGTAATCAGAAAGAATCGGAACCCCAACCAAGTGGTCGATTGGAAGGTTAAAGAACCCTTGAATCTGAGGAGCGTGCAAGTCGAGCATAAGCACACGAGTTGCACCCGCCGTCTCCAATAGATCAGCAATCAACTTCGCTGTGATCGGCTCACGAGCGCGTGCTTTACGATCTTGACGTGCGTATCCGTAATAAGGCATGACAATGTTTATAGAACGTGCAGATGCACGCTTAAGGGCGTCAATCATGATGAGTAGCTCCATGATGTGTTGGTTGACAGGCTCACAAGTCGACTGAACCACATACACATCACAGCCACGAATGCTTTCTTCGATGTTAATTTGGATTTCTCCGTCACTGAAGCTTGTAACTGTACATTTACCTAATTCCACCCCGATATTATCGGCAATTGCACTCGCCAGCTCCGGATTAGAGTTCAGGGAGAAAACTTTTAAGTTTGAATCCTTATATCCCGTTGTCATGGATGGTACCCTCCGTTAGTCTTTTTTTATCGATTTGAATTTTGTTGCGTAGCCTTCTTTGTTCGTCTGACGAGATCGTGCGATTGACAGAGCTTCAGCAGGTACGTCCTTATTAATAGTGGAGCCGGCTGCGACATACGCGCCTTTTCCAACAGTCACCGGTGCAATCAGGTTAGAATTGCAACCAATAAACGCATCGTCTTCAATGGAAGTCAGGAATTTGTTATGACCATCGTAATTGACGGTGATCGTTCCACAACCTATATTCACGCCGCTTCCTACTTCTGCATCCCCAATGTAACTCAAGTGGGAGGCTTTACTTCCATCTCCGAAAGATGCTTTTTTCACTTCAACAAAGTTTCCGACTTTGACATCGTCGCCGAGAGAAGATTCTGGTCGAATATGGGCAAACGGTCCAATCTGAACCCTCTCCCCGATACGACTGTTTGTCGCAACACTTTGTTTGACTACTGACGCCTTCCCGACGAAGCAGTCTTTAATAGTCGAGTGAGGACCAATGACGGCATCTTCTTCAATAACCGTCTCTCCCTCTAAAACCGTTCCAGGATATACAATTACATCTTGACCAATCTTCACATCAGGCCCGATATAAGTGTTCGTTGGATCTTGAATAGTTACGCCTGCACGCATGTGGCGTTCATTAATACGCTCTTTCATCAACGTTTCTGCTTTAGATAGTGCTACACGATCATTCACACCAAGAGACTCAGAAAAGTCCGGTGTTTGATAAGCGCTGATCGTTTCAGATTCGTTCTTCAGAATTTCTACGACATCAGGGAGGTAGTATTCCCCTTGTACGTTATCATTAGACACATTCTGCAACGCTTGAAAAAGCGCCTGGTTATCAAAACAGTATGTGCCTGTGTTGATTTCCTGAATCGCCTGTTCTTCGTCCGATGCATCTTTTTGTTCAACGATTCGCTCGACTTGCCCGTTCCCACCACGGATCACACGTCCGTAGCCATTCGGATCATCCGCATGAGCGGTTAGAATCGTAGCCTTAGCCTGCTCGCTGTCATGGTGATCCAGAAGCTTCTGGAGGGTCTCTCCTGTAAGTAAAGGTGTATCTCCACAAACGACGACCGTTGTGCCTTCTTTGTCAGCTAAGATGTCTTCTGCCTGCAGTACAGCATGTCCTGTACCCAGTTGCTCTTCTTGAACGACGTAATGACTAGCATCGCCAAGTTGGTCCTGTACCTTTTCGGCACCGAAGCCGACAACTGTGATCAATTCATTCAGCTCCAATGTATTCAGCTGGTCGACGACATGCTGAACCATCGGTTTACCACAAACAGGGTGCAATACTTTATATAACTTCGACTTCATACGAGTTCCTTGTCCAGCTGCCAAAACGACAGCATATCGATTCGTCATGAACGTACCTCCATCCTAATTATCCATTATGAATAATATCTTAAAAACAGCGTAATTTCAATCCATAGCCAATGTGGTAAAAAAGGCTTTATCATCCATTTTTACTAGGTAGACCGTAAAAAAAAGAAGCCTAACCCCTATAGGTTAGACTCCTGGTGTTCGTAAGTATTAGGAAGCTCCGGCTTCTTCGAATTCTACTTCAGCCTGCTCCTCTTCCCCAGCACGGTGGTATTCTTCAAGAACAGCGTCTTGAATCTTGCCACGTGTACCAGAGTTGATCGGGTGCGCAATGTCTCTGAACTCACCATCTGGTGTACGCTTGCTAGGCATGGCTACGAATAAACCATTGTTGCCATCAATCACCCGTATGTCATGGACAACAAACTCCTGGTCCAAGGTAATAGAAGCAATTGCTCGCATTCTTCCTTCCGTATTTACGCGTCGCAGTCTTACGTCAGTTACTTCCATTAAGATTCACCACCTTTTTTCATAAAAGAACTTATATACTTCAATTCCACAAAACGCCAAATATTCCTGCCTATTTTAATAAAAAAATTTCAATTTGGTTATTTTTTTCATACATTTGATGGAATTCAAAAGTATTATAAGTTCTCAAGGACCGTGAAAATAGGATTGTTAGAAATAAAATAAAAAAAGCTCCTCAAACAATTTTGAGAAGCTTAACCATTATATTTGATTCAATAAATTACCAGGACGCACTTCGATCGTCTGCTTACGATCATCTGAATGGACAATCTGAACGAGCGATAAATAATCCTCGACTACGCGATCTTCATCCTCGTCTTCCGCTTCTGCCAAAACGCCGATTCCTGCAACTTCCGCTTCGAACTCTTTAAGCAGGTTCTTCATTCCGTTGATTGTTCCGCCAGCCTTCATGAAATCATCAATAATGCAAACTCGTGCCCCTTGCTTCAAAGAGCGCTTCGTCAGTACCATTGTTTGGATTTTACGAGTCGAACCGGAAACATAGTTAATACTTACGGTCGAACCTTCCGTGACCTTAGGGTCTCGCCTTGCGATCACGACAGGGACATTCAAGTAAGATGCGACGGCGTAAGCAAGCGGAATACCTTTTGTCGCCACGGTCATGACAGCATCAATTTCTTTATCATGAAAAGCAGAAGCAAAAAGACGGCCGATATTACGGGTCGTTTCCGGATCACCGAGGATATCACTCATGAACAGGTATCCCCCTGGTAATAAACGCTCCGGGTCTTCCAGCTGCTTACAGAGAGACTGTACAAATTCATGACTGTATTCCTTGGAATAAGAAGGAATGTACTTCACCCCTCCGGCCGCTCCCGATATCGTTTCCAAGTAACCAATTCCTTCGTGCTGAAACATTTTATTTATAATCCCTAGATCTTCACTGATCGAGGACTTAGCCGAATCAAACTTCTCAGAGAAAAAGGGAAGAGAGACCAACTCTCTTGGACGATCCAAAATAAAATGTGTCATAGCCACTAAACGTTCACTTCTTTTCAAGATACACACCCCAAAATCCGAATATTTCTCTATAATATATCAGATTTGTACGGTTTTAATCAAGTTTCACTCCCGATAGCCTAACATTCTTACAATATATACTTCTTCACAGAAGCCTTTTAAGCTATTGTATATACGTTGAGCTCGGGCATCTTGTTCGACAAGAGCGAAAACGGTAGGTCCGCTTCCACTCATCAACACAGCATCTGCTCCACCTTGACGCATTTGTTCTTTAATCTGGCCGACTTCTTCATGAAGGTTCAGCGTTACTCCTTCAAGGGTATTGCCAACGTTTTGGCAAATGGAAGCAAAATCCCCTCTGTTCAAAGCATCAATCATCGCTTCCGTGTTCGGATGTTCCGCTTTATCGAGATTCAAGTTCTGATAAACTGTTTGGGTCGATACTCCAATGGTCGGTTTCGCCAAAACAACCCAGCACGGAGGAGGAGCGGGTAGTGCTCTCACTTTCTCTCCTCTCCCTGTAGCATGCGCCGTACCTCCGTATACACAAAACGATACATCCGAGCCTATCTGTGCACCGAGTTCAGCCAATTCATCTATACTTCTATTCAAATCCCATAAACGGTTGAGTCCTCTCAGGACAGCGGCAGCGTCACTGCTTCCTCCAGCAAGACCTGCAGCTACAGGGATGTTCTTCTCAATGAAGATACGCACCCCTTTACGAACGCCATAGTGATCCTTCATCAACTTCGCTGCGCGGTAAGCCAAGTTACGTTCATCATTCGGAACAAAACGGTTTTCCGATTCCACTTTGATCACGTCACGATCCACATAGGTCAGTTCAATGCGATCTGCTAAATCGACCGTCGTCATCACCATTTCCACTTCGTGAAAACCATCGTCCCGTTTATATAACACATCCAGCGATAAATTAATTTTCGCAGAAGCCTTTTCTAACTGTTGCATACGAGCACCTCATCTTTAAAGGTTATCTGCATGCAATTGTATCACATTCTCAGGTGAAAAAGCTTCTCCATCTTTTTTCTGTAGAAGCATGGGTCGGCTAATGGTGCATATAAAAAATGCCCCTTGTTGAATAAACAACAAGAGGCATCCGTTTATTTCCTCATCATCTGTTCTTGAGCCATTTGAACAGCACGCTTCACCATACTCCCGGCTTCGCGTCCTGTTATACCGCCCCAGCCATCGTTCTGTACTTTGTCGTAAAAACCAAGTTCCTTCGCGATCTCTTCCTTCAACGAATCGGACATTATCTGTTTACGACTGCCCATCGTCTTCAGCTCCTTTCGCTTTCACTTGCTACGACATTTCTTAGTATGCTCGAGGGATGTTTTCTTTAACCAGGCATATGTATGTAGCAATGGAAGAGAATTGATGTATGAGAAAAGACCACTTTTGGACAAAATAAAAAAGCAGCAAACGAAGGTTTACTGCTCAAGAGCCATAGTTTGTAAATCGTCGAAGTTTAATTCAACGGTTTCCGTAAGTACATCTGCATAGCTGTAAGATACACGTTCAAAAGCATTTTCTTCTTGGTCAAGTTCAACAATGAACACAGCAGGGTACGTCTCTGCTAAGATTCCTGAGCGTTCGATCGTCTTACGACGTCCACCATTTGCCTTCAGCGTTAAACGTTTACCAATCTGACCTTCTAGGGATTGCTTAATTTCTACTAGCGTTTTAGCCACTACACTCCACCTCACTGATATTAGTGTACCACGACTCCCGGACAAAGTCAAATAAAATTATTAATTATACCAATGTTCATAAATTGATGTCAACATAAACATTTTTAAAAAGCACTTCTCCGTTAGCATATCCATGAAAAGGAAAAATATGTACAATCTAAGAAAATTCGAAAAAAAGAGCTAAAAGCCGCTACTGCTCTTAAGCAGGCGGCTATAGATCATCATATGACTCTTTAGAATATGGTATGCCTATTCTGAGTAATCCTCGGGTTTCCACTCCACCAAGACCAGACTCACCGCTGATGGTGTTCCGAATAACTTCCCACACATTGATGTGGCTCGTAACGGACGTATAAGCGACTCTGGCCGCTACATAGACTGGGTCGATTGCATGGATGTTCACACGTTGTGGAGAGCTCGCAAAGTTCGCACCTGCTCTAATAATGGATTCAAAGTGAGACTGACAAGCACCAGCAAACACGACCATCTGATCGAAATGCGGGTACTTCTGTCGAATCGTTCGAACGGCCTCGACAAAATACTTGGAATGACGATAGGATTCTAAGTCTCGCATGGACCCCTTTGCCTTAGAATAAGAGTCATGTCCGGTGAGGACTACAATTTCAGGATGGACTTTTTCAATCAAAGACATGATTTGAGAGGGCATTTCTTTTTCATGGAGATATTGACCGTGCACTTGAAGACCGAGTTGCTCGTATAAGGCGATGCACTTCTTCAAGAATAGTGGATCACCGTCTACGTGAAGAATACGAGGTGGAATTTGAAAGTAATTGGATTCATTGCTGCTCGAGTATCCATTCCCCGCTTCAGACTCTCTCTTTTCCCTTAGCAAGCGGTAGTCCTGCCTGAACAAGCGGTAAGAATACGACTCTTGTTCATCGACTTTCTCTTTAATGCGATGATACTCAGCACCCGTCACCTTCTGTAAATCCCGTAACTCTGCGTCCGCCTCCAACCGGATATGCTCCCCCATCAGTTTGATAAGCGGACCACCAGTTGATTGCACTCGGAAAATAATGTCATTAGAATATGATTTTCTTGTTACTAGGTCTCCCGTTGATATCATAAATTCCCACCTCACAGAAAGCACTACTTTTAGTGTATGTGGGCTCTCTGGGATTGTGCTTTTTACCACATAAAAAAGCACAAACGCTACTGGCATTTGTGCTTCCAAAGCTGTGGGTGAAGTATGTACACCGGTGCTGTCATTGAAAAATATGAACCGTGGGGTGGAAAATAGGTCGCTTTCCGCGGCGGAGCCTCCCCATTTTCCACCCCACTAATCGTAAAGGTGTTGGAGAAACGGTGAGACTCCTACGGGAACATAGTACAGTCTGAGACCCCGCAACGACCGAAAGGGAGAGAGGAGGCTCAGCGAACGCCCGTGGAAAGCAAATCGTTTCTCCTACACCGGTTCTCTATATTAATAGAATCGACAAAACTTACCCTCAATCTATTTTGAATATAAACGGTTGGCTAGGCGTGCGAACTCCTCCATTGAGAGGGATTCACCGCGACGTTTCGGATCGATTCCAATGTCGTCTAACCGCTCTCTTAACTCCTCTTTTTCGTAAGTCCCTTTAAAGTGACGGGCAAGATTATTCATCAACGTTTTGCGACGCTGTCCAAAAGTGGCTTTCGTTACATCAAAGAAGAAATCCTCATCTTCTACTTGAACAGGTGGCTCTTTCCGCATCTGTAAATGGAGGACAGCAGAATCAACATTAGGTTGTGGTTGAAAGACCGTTTTCGGTACGTTCATTACAACTCTCGCTTCTGTATAATACTGCACGGCAATCGAAAGAGACCCATAGCTTTTCGAGTTCGGACTCGCAGCCATTCGATCCGCCACTTCTTTCTGGATCATGACGGTCAAACTGCTGATCGGAAGTCGAGCCATTAACAGTTTCATTAAGATTGGTGTCGTAATGTAGTATGGCAAATTAGCAACTACATGAACAGGTTGTCCAGGCTGGAACTTCTCTTCTATCACCTGTTGGACATCCGCCTTTAAGATATCCTCGTTAATGATGGAAACATTCCCATATTCCCCCAGTGTATCATCAAGGATCGGCAATAAACGTTGGTCGATTTCAAAGGCGACAACGTCTTTTGCATGGATGGCCAGTTGCTCGGTCAAGGCTCCGATTCCTGGTCCAATTTCAATCGCACCGGCTTTTTTATCGATGCCAGCGTGTTCGATGATGTTCTTCAGTATATTTACATCCACTAAAAAGTTCTGACCTAAGCTCTTCTTAAAGGAAAATCCGTACTTCTTTAATATTTCCCGCGTCTTCGTCGGGGTTGCAATCGCTCTGTTACTCATTTCTTTCCTCCTGAATGATCTGCCTCATCGTTTCATCTAGTTGTTCTGATGAGATTTGGAACATGTTTAAACGGCGCAATAGCTGCTTACCGTTCGTTTTTCCGATGTGTAGGCGGATTCCTAATTGCTCACGGCGTTTCCTCGCCATAGGGCCTCCAATGAGCCCGTAAGCAATCAAGTCGTCTTTTGTAATAGTTTCCTTCCAATCTTCCGTTAATTCATAAACAGAAGACAAAGCTTCTCGAATATCCTCGACCGAAGCGTGTTCAATCCCGATGCCTTTGTCCTGTTTAGCACGGGCCAAGTGCTTCGGTAAAAAGGCATGCTTGCAGTGAGGGACGTATTGAGAAACGATATGGCGGATTCGTTCGCCAGGATAGTCGGGGTCTGTAAAAATAATGACGCCCCTCTTTTGCTGGGCATGAAGAATCTGTTCAAGAACCGGCTCATCTACTGCTGAACCATTCGTCTCGATCGTATCCGCATCAACCGCTTCGCGTATTCGGGCTGTATCATCTTTCCCTTCAACGACAATGATTTCCTTGATTCTCAATATCTCTTCCCCCTGTATTCACGCACGTTTATCCACTCCTAGCATACCACGAATCCAATACTCGCGACACTCTCCCCCATAACCAAAAAAAGCCGGGACCTTCACACTCCTATTGTTTCTATTAACACTATTGAAAAGGATAAAGGTTCTAATAAACGATAAATTTTTTGTAAAGAGGTTCAGTTTGTTTATCACTAAGGGTTTGGATAAACAGAGAGACTCCTACGGGATCATAGTGCAGCGTGAGACCCCACAACGATCGAACGGGAGTGAGGAGGCTCACCGGACGCCCGTGGAAAGCAAGCTGTTTCTCCAACACCGCCACAGAGACCAGTGAAGAACCGACAGCGATATTCTGAAAATCTAAAAAGAGCAGGGAACTTGCATCCCTGCTCTTTCATTAATCTAGAATTTTAACTTTTACGTTTCGTCGACCGAAACTTAGAGCCTTGCTCTGAGATGAAACGTGAAGGTCGATACGGTTTCCGTTAATCGCGCCACCAGTATCCCCTGCAACAGCATATCCATAGCCTTCCACCCAGACGCGTGTTCCCAGGGGAATAACACTTGGGTCAACGGCAATAACTTTCGCATTCGGATTGGCATTCAAGTTAATGCCAGTAGCTGTAACGCCCGAGCAGCCTGAACAACTAGCTGTGTAGGCTGTGGCGTGCATATATAAAGTCTTCGAGCTACTTGTGTTTCCACGAGAAACAGTGGTCGCACTATTTGAGCTGCTTGAACTGCTTGAACTGTTTGATGCTGAACGTGTTGGTTGGGATACCTTCGTTCCAACCGCTACGATTTTTTTCTTACTTTCTTTCTCGACCGTCTCTTCTACTAACTCACGGCTTGCTTCTTCACCGTTCTTTAAGATCACTTCGTATTCCTTTGTAACGAGACCTTCTTCGCCAGAGGATACTACTTTCTCTTTCCCTTTAGCCATAGAATCATCATTACGTGTTTCGACGGTGAACCCTATTTCTTCCTCCACGATGTCTGTCACTTTTTCCACTCGAGTAAGTGTTACTTTCGTGTCAGGTTTTAAAGCGTCTTTTTTGGCTGGCTTTATTTCATCCAGTTTGTTGAGCTCTACATCTTGATTCTTTAGGAATTCACCGACAGTGGAAGCCGTCGTCCATACTTTCTCTTTCTCGCCACCTTCATCAAAAGCGACTTGGAAAGCATGATCGATGTGAATGTCCATCCCGTTCTCCACTTGCGCGCTCGCTTCATGGGACAAGTCGTCACGTTCTTTCACATCAACATTCTCTTCTTCTAGAAATTCTCCGACCGTCTTGGCGGTCGTAAAATAAGACTTCGATTTTTTATCGTCTACTGCAAGATTTATAGATTTAGATGGTATGTACGTAACATCCATTCCAAAAGTTATAGGTTCAGATAGCTCATGCGAGAGTTCATCATGCGCTTCTACTTCGACGCCAAGGTCAGTGAGTAACTCGCCAACCGTATCGGCGTGTGTGCGGACAAGCTCTGTCTGCCCATTTTCCGTTACTTGAACAGAGGCTTTCGTTGCTTGATACGAAACGGTTAATAAAAAGGCGATGCTCGCAACAGAAATTATAGAAATCCACAATGCTGCATTACTGAATACAGATTGCACCTTATTCTTTTTATCCATTCTGCCGCCTCCTTTCTTTAACACTCGTTCCATTCTAGTCATCGCGATACTTGATGTCAATAAAAGCCCCTTAACATGGAAAAAGGAGCCAGCACCTTTTTCGCTGACTCCTCCATTATGCCTTTTCGCCTACGTGATTAACATAACAAACATGTTACAATTCCCATACATTTTCACCCTTGATTTGTAACATTAGGACGAAAGTACGTATGATTAGGACGAAACTCCAAAGAATTTGAGTGCATTCCGGGTGGTGATCTCGCTTACCTCTTCATAAGAAATTCCTTTTAACTCAGCAATTTGTTCTGCTACGAGAGAAACATAGGCTGGTTCGTTTCGCTTACCTCTATTCGGGTGTGGAGCTAGGAACGGGCAATCCGTCTCGACCAACATATGCTCAAGGTCTATTTCTTTCGCTACTTCTTTTGGAAGCTTGGCATTCTTGAATGTTACAGGTCCACCGAGAGAAATCATGAAATTCATCTCGATGCATTCCTTTGCAATTTCAGGAGGGCCACTGTAACAGTGCATGATGCCGCCAACTTCTGCTGCATTCTCTTCACGCAGGATCTCCACAATATCCTCTGTCGCTTCACGGTTGTGAATGATGATTGGCATGTTCACCTTTTTGGCAAGGGCGATTTGTTTACGGAATACTTCTTTTTGCACTTCCACCGGTGATTTGTCCCAGTGATAATCCAGCCCCATCTCCCCGATAGCAACCACTTTAGGATGAGAGGACAATTCTTCGATCCAGTTCAAATCTTCTTCCGTCATATCTATAGCGTCAACGGGGTGCCAACCGACCGCTGCATAAATGTGGTCATTGTCCTCGGCAATTTGAATGGCTTTCGGAATGGTTTTTCGGTCAAAGCCCACAACTGTCATGTACCGGACACCCGCTTCGTGAGCCCGTGCGATCGTTTCTTGCAAATCGTCCTCGAATTGATCGGCATTCAAATGTACGTGCGTATCAAATAGCATCTGTTATCCACCTTTCCGATTCAAAACAAAAGGGAAGCCTGCGCCTCCCTTTTGAAAATTATTTCACTTTTGTTCCATTGGTCATCGTTTGATCGATGGAAGCTAAAGCAAGCTTACCATTCTCATCTTCTCCAGCTAAAATCATACCTTGAGAAAGTTCGCCACGAAGTTTTACTGGTTTCAAGTTTGTAATGCAGATCACTTTACGCCCTTCTAATTCCTCTAAGGAATAATGTTCAGCGATGCCTGAAACTACTTGACGCTCTTCATAGCCAAGGTCCAACTGGATTTTCAATAGCTTATCCGCTTTCTTCACCTTTTCGACCTTCGTGATTTCCGCTACTCGGAAAT
This sequence comes from Halobacillus salinus, assembly GCF_004684905.1. Classification (GTDB taxonomy): domain Bacteria; phylum Bacillota; class Bacilli; order Bacillales; family Halobacillaceae; genus Halobacillus; species Halobacillus salinus. The sequence continues at coordinate 40,566 of NZ_SRJC01000010.1, forward strand.
CGAGCTTCGTGAAGTCATCAATCGTAACTTCTTCGACTTGCTCCGGCTTTTCCGGTTTCTTTTCTTCCTTTTTCGGTTCCGGTTTTTTCATCATGTCTTTGATGATTTGTGTCTCTTCTTCTGCATCTAAGCGAGGGAAGATCGGATCGTCTTTTTGAACAGTTGTCTCTGCTCCAATCGCTCCGAATTCTCCGAGACTGTTCCAAGTCTTCAGTGCATCATCTTGTACACCGAGTTGTTTGAAAATACGCTCTGGTGTCTGCGTCAAGAATGGCTGCAGCATCACCGCGATGTGTCGCAAGGACTCTGCCAGGTGTGCCATCACATTGCCAAGACGTTCTTTCTTCGCTTCATCTTTAGCAAGCACCCATGGTTGTGTTTCATCAATATATTTGTTTGTACGGCTTACGAACTTCCATAAGTCTGCAAGCGCTACGGAGAACTCCATGTTTTCAAGGTTGTTCTCAACAGATAGACGCGTTTCCTGTGCGAGCTTCTCTAAATCTTGATCGAATTCATCTTCCCCAAGCGTAAGTGCAGGAATGTTTCCATCAAAGTATTTGCTGATCATCGCTACCGTACGATTCAACAAATTACCAAGGTCATTAGCTAAGTCATAGTTCGTACGTTCAACGAATGCTTCTGGTGTGAATACCCCGTCGCTTCCGAATGGTACTTCACGAAGAAGGTAGTAACGAAGCGCATCCAGGCCATAACGGTCACTTAGTTGTACCGGATCCACCACGTTCCCTTTCGATTTCGACATTTTACCGTCTTTCATCAAAATCCAACCGTGGGCAAAGACTTGTTTCGGAAGAGGCAGATCAAGTGCCATCAACATGATTGGCCAGTAAATCGTATGGAAACGAACGATTTCTTTTCCGACAAGCTGGACATCTGCCGGCCAGAATTTCTGGTATTTCGTATCATCATCCGAATCATACCCTAACGCTGTAATGTAGTTACTTAGTGCATCAATCCATACATAAATAACGTGCTTTTCATTGCCGGGAACGCCGATACCCCAATCGAAGGTCGTACGTGAAACAGCTAGGTCTTCAAGTCCTGGTTTGATGAAGTTGTTGATCATTTCGTTCTTGCGGCTTTCAGGTTGAATGAAAGTCGGATTCTTTTCGTAGAAATCCAAAAGCTGATCAACGTAATTGCTCATCTTGAAGAAATAGGATTCTTCTTTAACCTTCTCGACAGGACCGCCGCAATCCGGACAATGTCCGTCGTCTAATTGGCGCTCGGTGAAGAAGGATTCACAAGATGTACAGTACCAACCTTCATATTCATCTAAATAGATGTCGCCTTTTTTCATTAAGTAATCAAAGATCTTCGCTACGACCTTTTTGTGACGATCTTGCGTTGTACGAATGAAATCGTCATAGGAAATATCAAGCTTATCCCAAAGCTGTTTAATACCACTTACGATCTCATCGACGTATTCTTGTGGTTGTACGCCTTTCTCATCCGCTTTTTTCTGGATTTTCTGACCGTGTTCGTCCGTTCCAGTCAGATACATGACCTCATACCCCTGAAGTCGTTTATATCGAGCCATAGCGTCACCAGCTACTGTCGTATAGGCATGTCCGATGTGCAGGTTACCGCTAGGATAATAAATCGGTGTTGTGATGTAAAAGGTATTCTTTTCCTCTGGCATCATGTTCCCTCCTCAAAAAATCTAAGCACGTATTGGCTTTTAAGCTTATTGTTTCATTCTATCGATTTATCTACTTTATTTCCATTCCTAACATTAAAATATACCGAATTTCCAGTAAAACTGTCAAAAATAACACAATACCATATTTCACATTTGTAAAGACTCTGGTAAAATAAGATGTAAAAGATAGATGGTTAAATCAACCATTTTTGGTATAGACAATTTTATTCCGCTTCCCTAAATAGGTCTGTTTGTTGCATTATTCAGTAATTTCGAATACCCTGGTTGGTATGAAAATCTGGAAACAGTTTTTAGCTTATAAGGAATTGACTTGTCTGGGAATGGTTGGTACTATTATGTCGAGACATATGTCGAAAGATGACGAAAAAACTTTTGATTGAGGGGAGACAGAATAATGAAATCTACAGGTATTGTACGTAAAGTTGACGAACTAGGTCGGGTGGTGATTCCGATTGAACTTCGTCGTACTCTTGGAATCAATGAAAAAGACGCTTTGGAAATCTACGTGGACGATGATCGCATCGTGCTTAAGAAGTACAAGCCGAACATGACTTGCCATGTGACTGGGGAAGTTTCTGATGACAATATGAAACTTGCAAATGGTAACCTTGTACTAAGCAAAGAAGGCGCAGAAAAGCTGCTTTCAGAGATTCAAACTAACCTAAACAAATAATAAAACCATAGAAACAGATAAAGAATTTTTTTGAGACGATAGGTTAAAAGACGACTAAAAAAATAGACATATGTTATAGAAAAACCCCTTACTGGTACAGGCCTGCAGTAAGGGGTTTTTTATGTCAGCTAGAAGTTAAAGAAATCTTAATCGACGTGATAAGTTTGGTACACGTCTCGCTTCTGCAGCTTCCGATCAACCGCAACTTGCTTGATTGCATCCTTGCTTCTCATGCCCTCTTTTTCAATGTAGTGCTCAACGTGTTCGACAATAGAAAGGTCCGACCACCAAATATCGTTCGCATCCTCTTCCTCCCCGGACGCTCCTTCGATGATCACACAAAATTCCCCGCGGACATGCTCTTCTGTAGCCCAGTCGATAAGCTCTACTAACGTGCCACGGACATATTCTTCATACCGCTTCGTTAATTCTCGAGCAAGCGTCGCTTCCCGGTCGCCTAAAATCTCTTCTGTATGAGTAAGCATCTCCTTCAATCTGTGGGGCGACTCGTAGAAAATCAAGGTTGCCTTCAGACGCTTCAATTCGTTCAACTGTTCTGCCCGGTCTTTCTTTTTTCGTGGCAAAAAGCCACAAAATTGAAATTGTTCTGTTGATAACCCAGAGCCAGCTAGAGCAGGAAGTGCGGCATTCGCACCCGGTAAAACAACGACAGGAACATCTGCTTCTACAGCCAGTGCTACTAAATCAGCACCAGGATCCGAAATAGCCGGCATTCCAGCATCACTCACTACAGCAATCGATTGTCCTTCCTGCATTAATTCGACGAGATGAGGGCCTTTTGAATGTTTGTTATGTTCGTGATAACTCACTAATCCAGTCTGTATCTCAAAGTGGTTCAATAATTTTTTTGTATTCCGCGTATCCTCTGCGGCGATGGAATTCACGTCACGAAGCGTTTGAACCGCACGATACGTCATGTCTTCCAAGTTGCCGATGGGAGTAGGGACGACATACAGCGTCCCAAGCGTTGTATCCGAAAAACTTTTTTGGACCTTCACTTTCTAAAAACCTCCTTGTTCTTTCACGTAACGCTCTTTCTGGGTCCGAGACAGCCGTTTAATACGGTATTCCGTCTGCATCGCTTCCCTCTTCGTCTCAAATGTCTGCACCAATTCTATTACAAACGGACCTCGTCCTCTTGTGTATTTTGCCCCTTTGCCTGATTCATGCATCTTCAGCCGGTTCTCGAAATCATTCGTATAGCCGGTGTAAAACGTATTATCCTTACACCTTAACATGTAGACATAATGCTCATCCGCCATAAAGTATCTTCCTTAGTTCCGGTGTGTAATCACCAGAATCGGTCAGTGCATAGAGGGGTGGTAGAACATCAAGACCAGGGTTACCATCTCTCGTTCCTTCAATTAACAGTATATTGGCCTCTTTTCCCTTTTTCGGATAGACGAGCCTCATCCGCTTCGGTTCCAATTTATACTTGCGGAATAACGTCAAGATATCCACCAGCCGCTCCGGGCGGTGAACCATCGATACCTTGCCGCCTGACTTAGCAAGCTTACTGCACGATTCAATCACTTCCTCGAGGTTACAATGGATCTCGTGTCTTGCAATCGCCAGATGTTCATTTAGGTTCTTCTGATCTTGCTTCGGAGTAGGGAAATAAGGAGGGTTACATGTTACGAGATCGAACTTATCGTTTCCGTAATACCCTGGCATATCTCTCAAGTCCCCGTGAATCATCGACAACTGGTCGCCAAGTTCATTCAGCTCGATATTCCTAAGTGCCATATCATAGAGTCTCTCTTGAATTTCCACCCCTGTAATCGGAACGTTCGAGCGTGTCGTTAAAAAGAGCGGAATCACACCGTTCCCTGTACACAGATCTAGAATTTTCCCTCTTGTTTTCGGTACATACGTAAAATCCGCTAATAGTACCGCATCTAGGGAAAATGCGAAGACACTTTCACTTTGGATAATTCTCATATTCTCCTCTGCAAGCAAAAAATCGATTCGTTCATCACCATACAATTGCACCATCTTGTTTGTTCCTTTCTTATATCTGTATAACAATAATTTTCAATTCAATCTATCTACTCTTTCCTATAATCAAGGACAAGTACGGAGTCTTCCATCTTTTAATAGCATAAGAGTTCGTCAACTTTGACGCAAATATAAAAAAAGAAAGCCCTCCCTTTATTACAAGGAAAGGCTTGGACACGGGATTATTTTTGTTTATTTAAAAACGAAAGGCAGAATAGGCAGTCTTCATCTCTTGGGCTGCCGAAGTGCAAATTACAAATATGAAAGCCTTCTTCATAAAGGCGAGCCAAGTTATCGTAGCCTTCACCTACTACAGCGCCACGATCCTGCTTGGAATCGCGCGAAGAAGTGGATGATTGATTCTCTTCGTTTTCTTGATCTAAACGTTGTCGTAAATGATGATTTTCAAGCGATAAGTGCTGATTCTCTTCTAATAAATAGGCAAGCTGCTTTTTTAAATCGCCGAGCTGTTCATATAATTCACCGATTTGGCTCTCTAAGTGGGATACTTGTTCAAAAATGGCTTTCTTCTTCACGCTTGACTCCACCTTTTTATTCTGAAGCTTCGGTTTGGAGGACTCCTTCGTCGATCAATTCTTGTAAGGAGTACTCAAGGACACGCTCTTTATCACGGAATTCGACCTGGACCATTCTTTCTAGCATGTTCAGTCCAACGACTTTTCCTTTTCCAAATGACGTGGCGATACTTTCCCCAAGATCAGGTAGCTCTTTCTTAGCTGCTTCGTAGTCATCGTTCTCATACTTGAGACAGCACATAAGACGTCCACACAAACCGGAGATTTTGGCAGGGTTCAAGGAAAGGTTCTGATCCTTAGCCATCTTAATCGATACCGGTTCAAAATCACCTAGGAATGTGGAGCAGCAGAGCATACGACCGCACGGACCAATTCCACCTAACATCTTAGCTTCGTCCCGAACCCCGATTTGACGGAGCTCAATGCGTGTTTTAAAAACAGAAGCTAAGTCTTTCACTAATGTTCGAAAATCGACTCGACCATCAGCTGTAAAATAAAAGATCACTTTATTGCGATCAAATGTGTATTCGACATCAACAAGGTTCATGTCCAATTTATGTTCACGAATTTTCTTCTCACAAACGCGGTATGCTTCAGAAGCGTTGTCTTTGTTTTCATCCACCGTGACCTTATCTTTGTCGTCGGCCATACGGATAACTTTTTTGAGAGGTAGTACGACGTCCTCTTCATCTACGGATTTATTAGCAATGACAACTTTCCCGAATTCAATCCCACGAACTGTTTCGACGATGACATAGTCTTCTGTCGTCATCTTCAATCCGCCGGGATCAAAATAATAAATTTTCCCCGCCTGTTTAAATCGGACACCTACAACTTCGATCATACGGTAATCACCTCTGTAGTTGAAGGGTAAGTTGTTCCATCACTAAGTTCGGATGGACATTCTGATTTATCTTTCGCTTCGCCTCTAATATCTTAGACAAACAGTGAGCTGCAGATTGACGTGACCACTTCATGGCAGCTTGGCTCACTCTTTCTTTTTCTGTGATAAACACCATTGCATCATCCCGGTCCAAATAGTCATTAATCACATCTTGGAACCAAAGCATGAGTACGTCCAGTCCTCGCTGCATCTGTGTTCGTTCTTTGAAATGAGGCATCCACTGATGGTTGATAAATAAAAGTCCTTCGTTTGGTTTATTTTGAAGCACTTCAATTAATTGTATCACTAATTTTCGCACATTAGCAAACCACTCATCCTCGTTCATCTCAAGCGCCTCAGACAAGTTATTCGTCAAAGCGGCCAACAATTTGGCATTCGACTGGGAAACGCCTTCTTCTACCAAACGCTTCTCTACACGGGCAGGATTCAGAGGTTGGAATGCGAGCAGCTGACACCTCGAGCGAATGGTGTCCAACATCGTCTGACCGCTCTCGGTCAATAGCATAGCCGTTGTCTGTTTGCTCGGTTCTTCTAAGAACTTCAAAAGCCTATTCGACGCATTCGTCGTCATCTTATCCGCATCGACTACGATATATACTTTACGATTCGACTCAAGACCTGTATAAGTAAATTCCTTCTGTAAATGCAGGATCTGCTCTTTCTTGATGGACTGCCCGTCCGGCTCTACCCAATGCAGGTCCGGATGGTTTCCTGAATCAATCCGTTTGCATTCACGACAGTTTTGACAAGGCTCTGCCCCTTCCCGGTTTGGACAGAAGATTGCTTTAGCAAACAAGGCAGCCATATCTTTCTTTCCCGTTCCGCGGCTTCCTTGGAATAAATAGGCGTGTGATATGCGATTTTTTTTAAAGCTGTTCATGAGCATCTGAGCAGCAAGAGGCTGCAACTCTTTCATCTCGTTCCATGTCTGCATGGTTCGTTTCCGTCCTTACGTATATATATTGATGAGTAGTCCTTTAATTTCACCGATGATCCCTAGTAGATCAATCGATCCCTTCTCCTGATCCATTACTGCATCGGTAAGCTCTGCTAATTTCTCATCAACAGATTCGACAATCGTAAGCTTTCGTGTCTGTCCATGAGGGCTGAAGCTACGGGAATGTTTTAAGTTCATTCCATACTGGACGGACTCTTTCATGAAATCTTTGATCAACCGTTTATATTTTGCCAGATCACGAAAAGAGCGGAACCTTGCAACCCGTTCCCCTTGCGTCGTAATCTTAGACATAAGCTGATTCAACTGGGCTTGCTGCATTTGACGGGATTGCGACTGAACAAGTGTATCAAAGCTTTGCTTCCCTTTAGTATGTTGAGGCAGCTTCTGTGTCGCTTCCACTTGAGTGCGCATGTCCTGACTAATTTTCATAGGGAATCTCCTTTATATTAGAACTGGAAAAAAGAATCCACAGGTAAAATGAAGACTGTCGCTCCGCCCACTTCTACTTTGACAGGCTTTGGAATATAGGAATCTGCATTCCCGCCCATTGGGGAAATCGGTGCAATCATCTGTTCACGCTGACTGCAGTTATCTTTGATCACCTGCAATACATCATCGACTTGGTCATCTTCACAACCAATCATGAAAGTAGTGTTCCCCTCTCTCAAGAAACCACCTGTCGTCGATAGCTTCGTTGTTTTAAAATCGTTCTCGGCTAAAGCATCCGTCAAACGATTGCTATCCTTATCTTGTACAACAGCTACAATCATTTTCATGGAGTAAATCCTCCTCGTATTTTTATCCTATTATAACATCCTGGTCGGTAGATGGGGCTTAATCGTTCTGTAAGCTGACTCCACCACTTTATCGATCGATGGTGTGGCATCAATGACTTGAATCCGGTCATATCGCTCCACCAACTGTTGATAAGCCTCATACACTTTTTCATGAAAATCAAGCTTCTCTAGATCCAGGCGGTTTTGCTCTCTGCCTTTATTCGCCTCAATACGCGCAAGTCCTTCTTCTGGTTTAATATCGAAGAACAGCGTCATATCTGGCATGCGATTTTCTATAGCAAACTCATTTATTTTATATACATCGTCCATCCCTAGCCCACGTGCATGTCCTTGATAGGCTAAGCTCGAGTCGATAAATCGATCACACAATACGATCATGCCCTCTTCAAGAGCTGGAATGACTTTCTCGACCAAGTGCTGCCTTCTAGCGGCAGCGTACAATAATGCTTCCGTACGGCCATCCATCGCTGTGTGAGACGGTTCTAAGATGACGTGGCGGATTTTTTCAGCAATTTCAATTCCTCCAGGCTCACGCGTTTCCAAAACCGGATATCCTTCTTCTTTCAGTTGCTGGCCGACTTCTCGTAATACCGAACTTTTGCCGGCCCCTTCGCCACCTTCAAACGTTACAAACAATCCTGTCACTTTCATTCTCCTTTAAACACTCGTATCCCCGTTTCAATCGCTTCATTTTGAAACCTAGCGCCTTGGCCTATAAGGGCTTCAATATAGCAGATCTGCGATTCAGTCATTCGTTCTCCCTTCAAGACAACAGCAATCCCCGGAGGATATGGAAGTATCGCCTCTGCTGCAATTCTCCCAGCTGCTTCCGACCAATGTACCCATTCCACTGGGGTTTCCTGCATACTTGAAAAACTCATCTCCAACGACTGAACAACGGGAAGCCGTGGTTGATCTACCTTTATTGTAGCATGCTTAGACTTGTTTTTTAATCTCCAATCCAGCAGCTCAAGCCTCTGTTTTAATTCATTGAGATCAAAGGCAGTCCCCAATCCGAATGTGAGCAACACTTGAGAACTTGTAGCAAGCTCAGGGTAGAGATGAACCTCCTCTAATACCTCGGCGATTTCAAAACCATTCCCCTCTACCTCCAGTGTTGCCTTAAGTGGATCATCCTTATCCGTCACAGGTAGGAGTCGCCAGTGATCATAAGTCTCTAACACTGTCCGTATATCTTGTATAAAATGAAGAGCGTCCTCTTTTTCCTTTACCGTCATAGTGGCCAAGAAGTACCTAGCTAGATCCAAACTGGCCATCAGCGGATAAGATGGGCTACTCGACTGGAGCATTTGTAAGTAATGCTTGAGTTTTCTAAGGTCGACTCTTTCTGTCCCTCTATGTAAAAAGGAAGCCATCGTCATAGCAGGGGCCATTTTATGAGCAGATTGCACGACAACATCCGCCCCTGACTCAAGTGCTGGCTTCGGAAAAGGCGCACCTAACTGAAAATGGACGCCATGAGCTTCATCAATTAACAGCGGTAGACCATAACGATGTACCACATCGGCAATTTCATCTAAGCGATACGCTCTACCAAAGTAATCAGGGTAGGTTAGGAGCACCCCTTTGGCAGATGGATAAAGCTGCAACGCTTCTTCTATTACCTCTCTCGTTATAGAGCTATAACGCCCTGTCTCCTCTTCCCACTCCGGAGCGATAAACACAGGTTCAGCACCAGCAAGCTCTAATCCATTCAACACAGACTTATGGCAATTACGCTGGACAATTAAACGGTCCCCTCTCTCACAAGTAGACAGCACCATCGCTAAATTCCCCACTGTCGAACCATTAATAAGGAAGAATGATTCATTGCTGCCAAAATAATCGGAAGTGAGTTGCTCTGCTTCCTTTATAATGCCCTCTGGAGCGTGCAAATCATCCAAACCGGCAATTTCCGTAGCATCGATCTTCAAAATGCCTTTGAAAACATCCGTCTCCGGAAACACTCGACCACTTTTATGTCCAGGGACATGAAAAGAGATAGGGTCCTTCTCTTGGTGTTCAATCAACGCTTCATAGATGGGTTTCCTGTTTTGGTCCATAACACACCTTCTTTCCTCTACCTCTGATTGTACAATGAGGTCTCTATTGAAAACAAAAAAAGCAGCCCCTTATGGAACTACTTTTTCATAGCTGCTAAGCCGTAAATCAGGATACGATCATAGATTGATGGTGTGCCTTCGACATTTGATCCACGAAGAATTGATACTTAGGGTCTTCTACCGGCGTGTTGACCATTTCTTGTTCACATTCGTGACATAGAAACACATTTAACACATAGATCCCTTTGCTCGTTCGTTTGGAACAAACACTACAGCAACTTTGCTCTCTCATTCTATTTCCCTCCCCAGATGGCTTTCTTATAAACTAGTTTGTCCCAATCTATGAATGTTATACTTTCTTTTTTATGAAACTTTCAACAATCGGGAAGAAGTATAGTAGATATACTGTCACTCTTTGCGATTCCAATAAAAAACATCATGATTCTACTGCTGCGAGGCGATAAAGTGGATTTTGTATTACCATCATGTAAGCTGTATCCATACGAAAAACCCCTTAGAGGAATTCCTCTAAGGGGTTTCATAATTGACGTGGCGGCGTCCTACTCTCACGGGGGTAAACCCGACTACCATCGGCGCTGAAGAGCTTAACTGCTGTGTTCGGCATGGGAACAGGTGTGACCTCTTCGCCTTCACCACCACATCATTATAAGG
>NZ_SRJC01000011.1:0-1782 GCF_004684905.1 Halobacillus salinus
AGCAACTGGAGCAACGGGAGCAACGGGAGCCACAGGAGTGACTGGAGCAACAGGAGTAACTGGGGCTACTGGTGCAACTGGTGCAACCGGAGTGACCGGAGCAACGGGAGCAACCGGGGTCACAGGAGCAACCGGAGCAACCGGGGTCACAGGAACAACGGGAGCGACGGGGCCAACTGGTCCAACAGGTGTAACGGGAGCAACCGGAACAACTGGAGTAACTGGGGCTACTGGTGCAACTGGGGTAACCGGAGCCACTGGAGTGACCGGAGCAACAGGAGTAACTGGAGCCACTGGAGTAACTGGAGCAACGGGAGCAACTGGTGCGACAGGAGTAACGGGAGCAACGGGAGCAACTGGGATCACTGGAGCTACCGGAGCAACAGGAGCAACAGGAGTGACTGGAGCAACAGGAGTAACTGGGGCTACTGGTGCAACTGGAGCAACTGGAGCAACAGGAGTAACTGGTGCAACAGGAATAACAGGAGCTACAGGAGCCACCGGAGCCACCGGAGCGACTGGAGTAACTGGAGCGACAGGAGCAACCGGAGTAACCGGAGCGACTGGTGCAACAGGAGTAACTGGTGCAACTGGAGCAACCGGAGCAACAGGAGTGACTGGAGCCACAGGAGTAACTGGTGCAACCGGAGTGACCGGAGCCACAGGAGCGACTGGAGCCACTGGAGTAACTGGTGCAACAGGAATAACAGGAGCTACAGGAGCCACCGGAGCCACAGGAGTAACTGGTGCAACAGGAGTAACAGGAGCCACTGGAGCGACGGGGCCAACTGGTCCAACAGGTGTAACGGGAGCAACCGGAACAACTGGAGTAACGGGAGCGACTGGAGTAACCGGAGCCACCGGACCGACAGGACCTAGTGGAGTAACCGGAGCCACTGGAGTGACCGGAGCCACCGGAGCAACAGGAGCCACCGGACCGACAGGACCTAGTGGAGTAACCGGAGCAACAGGAGCCACCGGACCGACAGGACCTAGTGGAGTAACCGGAGCCACTGGAGTGACCGGAGCAACCGGAGCCACTGGAGCAACGGGAGCAACTGGTGCGACAGGAGTAACGGGAGCAACCGGAGCAACCGGAGCCACTGGAGTAACAGGAGCCACTGGAGTGACCGGAGCAACCGGAGCCACTGGAGTGACCGGAGCAACCGGAGCCACTGGAGTAACAGGAGCCACTGGAGTGACCGGAGCAACCGGAGCCACTGGAGTGACCGGAGCAACCGGAGCCACTGGAGTAACAGGAGCCACTGGAGTGACCGGAGCAACCGGAGCCACTGGAGTGACCGGAGCAACCGGAGCCACTGGAGTAACAGGAGCCACTGGAGTGACCGGAGCAACAGGAGCCACTGGAGTGACCGGAGCAACGGGAGCCACTGGAGTGACCGGAGCAACCGGAGCCACTGGAGTAACAGGAGCCACTGGAGTGACCGGAGCAACCGGAGCCACTGGAGCAACCGGAGCCAATGGAGCAACGGGAGCAACTGGTGCAACAGGAGTAACAGGAGCCACCGGACCGACAGGACCTAGTGGAGTAACCGGAGCGACTGGAGTAACTGGAGCGACAGGAGTAACAGGAGCCACCGGAGCGACTGGAGTAACTGGAGCGACAGGAGCAACCGGAGTAACCGGAGCAACAGGAGTAACCGGAGCAACTGGTGTCACAGGAGCCACTGGAGTGACCGGAGCAACAGGAGTAACCGGAGCAACTGGTGTCACAGGAGCCACTGGAGTGACCGGAGCAACAGGAGCCACTGGAGCAACCGG
>NZ_SRJC01000011.1:1878-36457 GCF_004684905.1 Halobacillus salinus
ACAGGAGTAACCGGAGCAACTGGTGTCACAGGAGCCACTGGAGTGACCGGAGCAACAGGAGTAACCGGAGCAACTGGTGTCACAGGAGCCACTGGAGTGACCGGAGCAACAGGAGCCACTGGAGCAACCGGAGCCAATGGAGCAACCGGAGCAACAGGAGCCACTGGAGCAACCGGAGCAACAGGAGCCACCGGACCGACAGGACCTAGTGGAGTAACCGGAGCGACTGGAGTAACTGGAGCCACTGGAGCCACTGGAGCCACTGGAGCAACTGGAGCAACAGGAGTAACTGGGGCTACTGGTGCAACTGGGGTAACCGGAGCAACTGGAGCAACAGGAGTGACTGGAGCAACAGGAGTAACTGGGGCTACTGGTGCAACTGGAGCAACTGGTGCAACCGGAGTGACCGGAGCCACTGGAGCGACTGGAGCCACTGGAGTAACTGGTGCAACAGGAATAACAGGAGCTACAGGAGCCACCGGAGCCACTGGAGTAACTGGTGCAACAGGAGTAACAGGAGCCACCGGACCGACAGGACCTAGTGGAGTAACCGGAGCCACTGGAGTGACCGGAGCAACCGGAGCCACTGGAGTAACGGGAGCAACTGGGATCACAGGAGCCACTGGAGTAACTGGAGCCACTGGAGCTACCGGAGCAACAGGAGCTACCGGGGTCACAGGAGCAACAGGAGTGACCGGAGTAACTGGAGCGACAGGAGCCACTGGAGCAACCGGGGTCACAGGAGCAACAGGAGTGACCGGAGTAACTGGAGCGACAGGAGCCACTGGAGTAACTGGTGCAACAGGAGTAACAGGAGCCACCGGAGCGACTGGAGTAACTGGAGCCACCGGAGCGACTGGAGTAACTGGAGCCACCGGAGCGACTGGAGTAACTGGAGCGACAGGAGCAACCGGAGTAACCGGAGCGACTGGTGCAACAGGAGTAACAGGAGCAACTGGTGTCACAGGAGCCACTGGAGTGACCGGAGCAACAGGAGCCACTGGAGCAACAGGAGCAATTGGAGCCACTGGAGCAACGGGAGCAACTGGTGCGACAGGAGTAACGGGAGCCACCGGAGCCACTGGAGTGACCGGAGCAACCGGAGCAACTGGAGCCACCGGTGTCACAGGAGCCACCGGAGCCACTGGAGTAACTGGTGCAACAGGAGTAACAGGAGTAACAGGATCAACGGGAGCGACGGGGCCAACTGGTCCAACAGGTGTAACGGGAGCCACCGGAACAACTGGAGTAACGGGAGCGACTGGAGTAACCGGAGCCACCGGACCGACAGGACCTAGTGGAGTAACCGGAGCGACTGGAGTAACTGGAGCGACAGGAGTAACAGGAGCCACCGGAGCGACAGGAGTAACAGGAGCCACCGGAGCGACTGGAGTAACTGGAGCGACAGGAGCAACCGGAGTAACCGGAGCAACCGGAGTAACCGGAGCAACTGGTGTCACAGGAGCCACTGGAGTGACCGGAGCAACAGGAGTAACCGGAGCAACTGGTGTCACAGGAGCCACTGGAGTGACCGGAGCAACAGGAGCCACTGGAGCAACCGGAGCCAATGGAGCAACGGGAGCAACTGGTGCGACAGGAGTAACGGGAGCAACAGGAGCCACTGGAGTAACTGGAGCCACTGGAGTGACCGGAGCAACCGGAGCAACCGGAGCCACTGGAGCAACCGGAGCAACAGGAGCCACTGGAGCAACCGGAGCAACAGGAGCCACCGGACCGACAGGACCTAGTGGAGTAACCGGAGCGACTGGAGTAACTGGAGCCACTGGAGCAACTGGAGCAACTGGAGCAACAGGAGTAACTGGGGCTACTGGTGCAACTGGGGTAACCGGAGCAACTGGAGCAACAGGAGTGACTGGAGCCACAGGAGTAACTGGGGCTACTGGTGCAACTGGAGCAACTGGAGCAACAGGAGTAACTGGTGCAACTGGAGCTACCGGAGCAACAGGAGTGACTGGAGCCACAGGAGTAACTGGTGCAACCGGAGTGACCGGAGCCACAGGAGCGACTGGAGCCACTGGAGTAACTGGTGCAACAGGAATAACAGGAGCTACAGGAGCCACCGGAGCCACAGGAGTAACTGGTGCAACAGGAGTAACAGGAGCCACTGGAGCGACGGGGCCAACTGGTCCAACAGGTGTAACGGGAGCAACCGGAACAACTGGAGTAACGGGAGCGACTGGAGTAACCGGAGCCACCGGACCGACAGGACCTAGTGGAGTAACCGGAGCCACTGGAGTGACCGGAGCAACGGGAGCCACTGGAGTGACCGGAGCAACCGGAGCCACAGGAGTAACTGGAGCCACTGGAGTGACCGGAGCAACCGGAGCCACTGGAGCAACCGGAGCCACTGGAGTAACAGGAGCCACTGGAGTAACTGGAGCAACGGGAGCAACTGGTGCGACAGGAGTAACGGGAGCAACCGGAGCAACGGGAGCCACTGGAGCCACGGGAGCCACGGGAGCAACCGGAGCGACAGGGCCAACTGGTCCAACAGGTGTAACGGGAGCAACAGGCCCAACAGGAGCGACAGGACCTACGGGGCCTGCTGGAGCAACCGGGTCTGGATCGGTTTTGTATCAGAATCAAAACACTGCTACCATTGGCGTTTTTCCTCCTCTCAATACAGAAGTAGTCTCAAACACTATTGCAGTAACAGCGGAAGCAGGCGATAGAATGAAGATTGACTATGCTGCCGGGGTGGAGTTTGTAAACACAGCTAACTATAGCGTGACTTTTGTGTTTAGGTTGTATCGTAATGGAACTCTTATTGCAACAAGAACAATAAACACAGTAGGGTCAGGTGCAGGTACCCAACGCTTTGCGGTTGCCGATACTTTCGTTGATACGGGACCGGTTGTCGGGCTTAACACTTATGAGCTACGAGCGGTTGTTACGGCAACTTCGAATATCACATCCTTGTCCGTGCTTAATAGAAATATGAATATTATTCAGTTTTAGCTTGAAAGCGGCACTCTTAGGGAGTGCCGCTTTTTTTGATGAAGAGGAAGGTGAAGAGTATGGACGTAGATAGATTGTTCAAATATGAAAACTACACTTGTCCTACTTTTATTAGGTCTACGTGTCTCTTCCTTTTCATACAAATGTTAGGTGATTAAGTTGATTCAGGCGATAACTTTCAAAGGGGAGATGAGATGGTTACGATCAGCCTTTGCATGATTGTGAAAAATGAAGAAGAGGTGCTGGCTCGCTGCTTGGATTCTGTGAAGGATCTAGTGGATGAAATCAATATAGTGGATACGGGGTCGGAGGATCGGACTGTTGAGATTGCCAAGGGATACACGGATCGGGTCTTTTTCTTCGAATGGACGGGGAGATTCGCAGATGCCAGGAACGAGGCCTTCAAATATGCGACCAAAGATTACACCCTTTATTTGGATGCTGATGATGTAATTTTGGAAGAAGATCGGAAGAAATTCAAGGAGTTGAAAGAAAACCTTGACCCTTCGGTCGATTCTGTTTCGATGTATTATAATGCCGGTACGGATGAATTCGGAAATGTCACTCTTCAGTACAGGAGAAATCGCTTAGTTAAAACGAGTAAAAATTTTCAGTGGGGCGGGGATGTACACAACTATTTGAATGTGTATGGATACGTAATTAATTCAGATGTAGCGATTACTCACAAGAAAACGCGTCATGCAGTAGGAAGGAACTTGTCTATCTACGATACGAAGATTGAAAGAGGAGACGTGTTCAGTCCTCGTGATTATTTTTACTATGGGAACGAACTGAGAGAAAATGGGCATCATGAAAAGGCCGTTGAGAGCTATACGAAAAATATTGAACATAAAGAAGGCTGGATTGAAGATAAGGTCTATGCGTGCATCAACCGTGCGGACTGCTATCGATTCATAGAGAATACAGAAATGGAACTGGCATCGTTGTTTGAGTCTTTACGTTTTTCTAAGACACCTCGGCCGGAGATGTGCAGCAGAGTAGGATACAACTTTCAAAGGAAAGGCGAGTACAAACCTGCGATTTATTGGTATGAACTGGCGACTAAAATCGAAAATGATCCGAATAAATGGAGCTTCACGTACCCCGCTTATTCTACATGGTACCCACATCTACAATTATGTGTCTGCTACTACAGAATTGCCGAATTTGAGAAAGCTTATGAGCATAATGAGAAGGCAAGAGAATATCGACCACAAGACGAAAGAGTACTTTACAACCGGGAGCTTCTAGAGAAAAAGTTGGGACTGAGCCAAGAAACCGGACAACAAAATGATGAACCTTCGGAATGAGTTGATCCTTCTTGACCTGAAGTGAATTCGTCCAATCCAGATGACTTGAAAGGATAAATCCATGAGAGACAAATGAATCTCACGGATTTATCCTTTCCGATTATAGAGGGGTGGTGCGTGGGTGAAGAGCGAGTCAGGAGAGAAAAAGAAACTAGTGTTCTTTGTGAAGCCGGGTCTTGATAATTTCCTGAAAGACATTGTAGGTGAGCTCTCGGTTTCTTATGCTGTTCGGACGGTATATGTAACGACCAATCTGAAGGATATAGAAACTCATATGAACGATGCAGATTTGTGTTGGTTTGAGTGGTGTGATGAGCTTCTTATTCATGGAAGTCAACTAGCTATTGCTAAACATAAAAAGGTGATTTGCCGCATTCACAGTTACGAGGTTTTCACCAACTATGTGAGAAGAGTGAACTGGAAAGTGGTGGACCAAGTCATTTTTGTTGCAGAGCACATACGGCAATATGCGGTTACCCATACGCCTGGTCTCCTCCGGGAACAAACGGTTGTCATTCCGAACGGGATTAAAATGGAGAAGCATGCTTTTAAAGAGAGGACTGAAGGGTTCAAGATTGCCCATGTAGGTTATATCAATTTCAAAAAAGGACCAATGCTGTTACTTCATGCTTTTCATGCCATTCATAAAAAGGATTCTCGGTACGAATTATACATTGCTGGTACCTTCCAAGAACCACGGTATTATCTCTATTTCAACCAAATGATCAAGGAGTTGGGTCTAGAGAAAAGTGTATTTATAGAAGGATGGCAGCAGGATATTGACAGGTGGCTAGAGGATAAGCATTATCTGCTTAGCTCAAGTGTATTAGAAAGTCAGCATTTATCGGTGATGGAAGCTATGGCTAAAGGAATAAAACCACTTGTCCATAATTTTGTAGGTGCCAAATCTATCTACTCCGAGGAATTTGTATGGAGTTCGATCGATGAGTTGATTGATATGGTCACTAAAGGTAGCTATGACTCCCATGCTTACAGAGGTTTCGTTCAGGATAACTATGCATTCGACGTTCAAATGCACAAGATACGCGCCTTAGTAAAAAAAGAGATGAATCAGCATCATGTGTATCCTGTATATTATAAAGGAGCGCAGTGCAAGTTCTTTCTACCAAATCAAAATGATCATATTCAAAGAATACTTGCTCACGGACAGAAGTTCTATGAAGAGGCAATGCTCGCAGATATAGAGCACCGGGTACCAGCTAATAGTGTCATTATAGATGTCGGAGCCTACATTGGGAATCATTCTGTGTTCTTCGCGAAGCATTGTGATAGTCAAGTCTATTCGATTGAACCAAATCGGGAGTCCTTTGATTTGTTGAAAAAGAATCTCCAATTGAATCAAGTAGAAGACCGAACGATGGTATGGAACATGGGATTAGGAAAGGAATCAGGGAAGGCGTCGTTGGAAAGCTTTTCTGATCAGAATTTGGGCATGAGTAAGCTTAACAGAGATGACGAGGGCTTGATTCATATTGAAACAATCGATCATTTGCTTGCTGATTTGCACAGGGTCGACGTCATGAAAGTTGATGTAGAGGGAATGGAGCTTGATGTATTGCAAGGCGCTGAAGCCACCTTAAAGAAGCATTGCCCTTTATTATACATTGAAACAACAACACCAGAGCACCATAACCAAATCGCAAAATATCTGAAAAACATTGGATACCAATCTGATAGACAGTTCAACGCTACACCTACGACCTTATTTATACACCGTAGATAAATTGTAATCGGGATTTTTATCGGGGACGGTTCTCGTGTTAGCCAAACGCGAGAACCGTCCCCGAATTTTTGTTATTATTATCTCAAGGAAAGGGGCTCGTTCTATGAATAATAGATTTAGATTTGGCGTGCTAGTATCTAGAGTTGGTTCTGATTTAGTTTGGGGTTTAGTTGGGGACTGTTCTGATGTTTGACGAACACGAGAACCGTCCCCAACTCAAATTGACAATCGAAATCCGTAAACCTGTTTATGCGCAGGATAGAACGGTCCGGGACGCTATTCCCCGCAAGCTGTGGAACGCAGTTCGGCAACTTGTCCATGAGGAGAATGGGTTCCAGTGCGAAATCTGTGGCGGTGGAGATGAGACAAGCCTTCATGCACATGAAGTGTGGGAGTATGATGAAGAGCAGTTTGTGCTGATCTTGGAGGAGATACAATCCTTGTGCAAACTATGCCATGATCTGAAACACTTCCACCACGCTGTTCTGAGAATACAAGATAGAAGAGTGCGAGAGTTCGTCATGCGGAAGTTGAAAAAGCATTTTATGAAGGTAAATGAATGTACGGAAAAAGAGTTTCAGAGACATTACTTGAATCAGCTCGCCAAAAGCGATGAAAGCCCGGCTGAGCGGTCGCTGGAAGACATGCTCGAACGGAAAGAAGAAATGCAAAGGGAAGCATTCCTCCTAAGGCAGGACTGGCGGTTCTCAGTAGGGGACGAGGTTCCATATAAAGAGGAGATTGAATCGAGTTTGGCTGATAAGGGGCTTTTGTTTGAGTAGGTGTTTGAGTGGGGACGGTTCTCGTGTTTGGCTAACACGAGAACCGTCCCCGACAAAAAATGCGCCCAACCAAAAGTCTCGTAAACAAATGAAGGCGGTGTGGATATGAAGGTATCGATAGTGACGCTAGGAAGCAGAGGAGATGTACAGCCCTACGTAGCGCTGGGGAAAGCGCTGTTGAAAAATGGACATGAAGTCAGCATTTGCACTGGTGAGACGTTCAAGAGGTTTATCGAATCAAATGGGATTGCGTTTTATCCTGCGACAGCGGATCTGATGGAATTGTTAGAGAGTGAAGAAGGAAGAGAAGTCTTCAACGGTGGAGCGCGTAAGGTGTTTCAGATGATGAAATACTCGAAACAAGTCGTGGCACCGGCGTATCGGAAGAGTATGGATGATTTTCTAGAAGCGTCTCGTGGCGCAGATTTGATCATTTATCATCCGAAGGCACTCGGAGCGGTTGATATCGCTTCGTTCCTTGGGATTCCATGTGTATGTATGCCGCCTGTTCCGATCATGTATCCGATTACGGAATTTCCGAATCTTGCAGTTGCGGCCGAGCGCAATCTCGGTCCTTTTTTTAACAGGTTGACTTATAAGGTGGTTCCGTTCACGGAGAAACCGTTCATGAAAGAGATCAACGACTTCCGTAATACGTCACTCTCCCTGCCAAAGCGGAAAGCTGGGACGCTAACGTATGAAGTGGATGGACGGGATATTCCGATTGTCTATCCAATCAGTCCGTATCTGTTCGAGGACGTGACGAGCTGGAACGACCGTGTTTTTCTCACTGGATTCTTCTACCTGGATATCGAGGATGAACAGCTGGATGAGGAACTGGAATCCTTTTTGCAAAAAGGGAAAAAGCCGGTCGTTATCTCGTTCAGTTCCATGCCTTTGAAGGATCCGGTCGCCTTTAAAGAAAAGCTGTTGCGGTCGCTTGAAAAAACAGGGGATCGTGCTGTGATATTAACAGGTACAAGCGGATTGGAATTCAATGAAAGTGAAGGAATCCTGGCTGTCGAGAAAGCACCGCATCGACTATTATTCCAACGTGCAAAAGGCATCGTCCACCACGGAGGCGTCGGGACAATGGCCGAAGCGCTGTTCAGTGGCGTGCCACAGCTCGTGATGCCGTTCAACGTCGACCAGCCATTCTGGGCGCACCGGTTATATCAAAAAGGAATCACGCCGAAGCCTCTGCGGGAGAAGGAGGCTTCCGATTCCGATTTAGCCACTGTATTCCGTGCGATGGAGGATGAACGATTGATCCGGCAAGCGCAGGAAGCGAAGGCGAAAATCGAAAAAGAAGACGGCCTTGCTGCGGCAGTGTCGTATTTGGAGCGTTTGATTTAGCTTTTGGATGGAGGATTTGAGTTGGGGACGGTTCTCGTGTTTGCCTAACACGAGAACCGTCCCCGATTAAACTCATAGAGAGGTTGTGAAGGCGAAGTGGAACTGAAAGAAGGGCACATCATCGGGCTGGTCATCGGACTGCCGGTTCTGATCATCATCGGTGCAATCATCTGGGGCGTGCTGTGGTTTTACATTGCGTTCACCACCACGGAAGAAGAGTATGTGAATGCGTATATGCAGGATAAATATGATAAACAAATCGAAATGGTCTATCAAGGCAGTAACCCTAAAGGGATGGGCGCGTCCCACAAAGTAGCGCTGAAAGAGAATCCGGATGTTGAATTCTGGGTCGAAGTCGAGGGCACGTTCAAGACGAAGGTGGAAAGCGATGAGTATGAAAGAGGCGTAGATGCTTATCACGAGTTTCAAAAAATCGAGGATGATATCGCGGAAATCGAAGCGATGGGGTTTTCGAAAATCGAGGAACCGGAATTCAGCAGTTATCTCGACTATTCGGATGACGGGTATCGCATCAATGTCATGGAAGGCGAAAGGTTGAGTCTTTATGACGTGTCGGACGAACGGTTGGACGACTGGATGGAGCTGATCCGCTGGGCGCGGGAGCACGATGTCGAGCTGACGGATCTGATGGTGATGGGGCTGCCGGCAGAGGAGTTCGAGGAGGAAGATTACTTGGTCCGTCATGAGGTCAAGAATGTCGAGGATGTAGAGAACCGGAGTGATTTGCTGAGGGAAGTGGCGAAAGAGAATCCGCGTGTGTTGAGCTGGAGGTTGGAAAGGCAGTTGGAAGAAAAAGTTGCCTCCCTCGGCGGTCGAGTGGCTGCAGCACCAACGGACTTCCCTTACGAAGAGCGTAGATGGATCGAATGCTATGAAGTCGATGGACAGGGCAAGTGTATCGACGCGATGGTGTGGTTGAAGTATGAGTCAGCAGGCTTTTCACCGGGACATGAAAAGGTTGAAGAAGACCTGATTCAAGTGATGCAGTGGACGAAAGAGAAGATGGGCCGGAAATCAGTGGTGAATTTCGGTATTTTGGAAGATGTAAAAGGCGAAGGAATGCATCAGAACGTCGAAGTCGAGGGTCCGTTGGACGAAAAAATGTTCAAAGAGGAATGGAACCAATTCCAGCGTGGCGAAATCAGCTATGGCGGGTATATTGAGTGAGCAATTGAGTTGGGAATTGAGTTGGGGACGGTTCTCGTGTTAGCCAAACGCGAGAACCGTCCCCAATTTAAATTCGACCTGACATTTTTTTCTAGGATGGATTACTATAGAGTAGAGGAGGGATGCAGATTGGAGAAACCGAGAGTGGTTTTGAACGTTTTCTCGTCCGTCGACGGACGTATTACCACAGCTCCGAACAGGGATGTGGCGGAATGGACGGCGGCAGGCATTGGCGGAGGTGCACATGAAGCGACGCACCGACTGTATGACGAACTGGATTGTGACGGGTTGATTTCAGGAAGCGAGAGTCTGATCGTCTGGGGGAATAACAGCGTCGAGTTGGAGGAACCGATTTATGAACCGGAGAAATCGAATGCGTATATCGTCTTCGACGGCAGAGGTCGCATGAATTGGTATCAGACGGAAGGGTTGCTTGTCGTAACGAAAGAGGATTTGTCCGGAGAATACATCCAGCAACTCGAGGAAAAGGGGATCGCCTACATCACCGCAGGCACGAGGGATCACATCGACTTACCGCTCGCCTTACATAAACTGCATGAACTCGGGTATAGAAGGCTCGGGCTGACGGGTGGCGGCACGATCAACGGTGCTTTCTTGAGACAGGGGCTGATCGATGAAGTCAGCATCGTGTTCGCGCCTTTGGCTATCGGCGGTAGGACGACACCTTCGATTTTTGACGCGGAGGATTTGAAGGATTGGAAGGGTGCGACGGAGCTTGAGTTGAAGACGATGAAGCCGGTCGGGGAAGGATCGGTTTGGCTTCATTATGAAGTGAAGAAATGAGAAAAGGCGACGTCTGTCGCCCTTTTTCGTCTCCTCTTAGTTATGTACCTGGAGTTTGTTGCCTGTCGGATCATAGAAATGAAAGAACTGATGCCCATCATCTTCCTGAATCGCCTCCACCCGTACATCATTGCTGACTAAGTGATCGTAGAGCCTTTCGATATCCGGTGTAGTGAATCCAACGGAAAACTCGGCTTGTCCGTCTTTTGTAAAATGCCCTCGGGAGTCGGTGTCTGCCTCAACTAAAACGAGTAGCGAGCCGTCCCCGATTTCGAAAAGGGCTAAGTCGCCTCGGTTGAACTTCAACTTGAACTGTAAGCATTCGGAATACCAGGTTACGGACTCGTTGAGGTCTGTGACAGGAATTCGGAAGTAGTGGATGCCGGTGAAAAGTGGATCGCTCATGTTTTTCCTCCTTTTGTAGTGTCTTTGGTTTATTCGCTATGGGTTGTGGAAGTCCTGCTTGGTTTTTTAGTTGGGGACGGTTCTCGTGTTAGCCAAACACGAGAACCGTCCCCAACCTAAATCATATAGATGCGCCAATCTCTTGAGGATGTTACAATTTTACATAAAAAGGGAAATGTGGTGAGAAGAATGGGGAAGCTGTTTACTTATAGTTCGGTGCTGTTCAACCTGATCGGTGTGTTGAACTTTTATTTGATCATGGATGGCGGACGTGGTTTCGGAGGTATGTTCTCTGGAGTGTTTCTCCTGTTAGGAGGCGTGACGGCGACCTTCGGTTTGGTACGGATGAAGGGAAAAGCGGTTCCGATTCTGTCGCTCTCCGTATCGGTGATAGCAGGATTCATCATTCTGTTGGTCGTTATGGTCTCGGGGATGGGACAGACGGCGTAACATAGACTGGAGGGGTGCATGTGCAATACGAGATTCATCCGAAGCATTTGATTAGAAATTTGACGATCATCGGTTCTTTCCTTTGGGTTATGCTCGGTGGAATGATTGCGGACTCGATGGTGATGATGGGCCTGGCGACAGGGGTTGTGCTGTCCGTGGCTATCCTTATTTCATTGCTCCGTTTTTCGTTACAGATTGAACCGACTGTGCTGATATACAGGATCTCGTTCCGGCATCATATTTTTGTAGAAAAGGAAGTCAAACCAGAAGAGATTGAGCGGATCAAGTTTTTCCGGAGCGGAGTGAACGAGAAGGCGGCTATCATCAAGAGAAAGCTTGGTCTGATGTCCGGCTTGTCGTGCTGCGGTCGCATCACCCGTATGATCTGCTGCAGGCGTTCAGTGAAGTGCACGGGTTGGAGGTTGAGGTGACAAAGCGTTATCGGCAACTTGAGAGCGTTGTATAAAGTATGTCGAGGGTGTCTTTTCTATTCGAGGGGCCCTTTTTTATATAAAAAAAGGACGGTTCGCGCTGTTCGGATAAAAATCCAAACAGGAGAACCGTCCCCGTGTTTACTAGAATTCAGGTCGAATGAGGCATGGGGAGGAGCAGGTGATGTTTACTTCGTAGTCGGTGTCGACGCTGAATGGTAGGTTGAGTGTGCCGAGGTCGATTTGGTTGTCTGTTTCTAGGGTGACGGATTGGAATGTGTTGTTTATTGTTGCGGAAAGCGTAGTAGATGCCACGATGGTGAGTGAGATATCACGGTGGATGGTGCTGCTAGGTTGGATCGGAATGTCATTACAACGGATTTCAATAGTTCTTGGTCCTACGATATCTGTGTTGAGAGGTACTTCTGTGCCGTCTGGGAATCTAGCTTCACATCCTCCAGTAGAATTCAGTTGGACCGTCAGCCCTTGTGGAATCGTCAGGACATCGAACAAACTGACGACGGACTCAGGGGAGTTCGGCGTGTTAAAGACGTCGATACGGTACAGGATTCTTGCTCCGTCTGTGCTACAGCATTTGTCTGCAGCTAATTGAACAACGTCTACGTTCAGTTCACAGAAGTCGCTTGCTTGTGAATTCGTCCCTACAACAGTTGCGTTATTTTCGAATAAATATTCACCAGGTCCAGTAACACTTACGACTGGAATCGAGTAGGTGATGGTGATCTCCTCTCCAGGATCGATTGTTCCAAGGTTTCCGGAAATGACGATTCTTCCTGGCACAGTGCGGTTGATCATCAAAGTAGGATCGCTGATCGTGATTGGACCTAACGTGATGTTCGGGTTGAAGGTGATAGTGTCGGTCAATTGTGCTGAAGTGACTGGAGTACCCCCTGTGTTCGTAATATCCAATCGATAGTTAAGCGTCGCACGGTTATCAGCAAAAACTTCTTCACACGTAAGGTTGACGTTTAATTGAGCTGGTTCCGGACATTGTGGAACGAGGAAGCATCCTTGACAAGAGAACGTCAAAATGTTCGTTGCAGCTTTCACTTTGATTGCTTGAGTTCCTACCGGGAAGTTTCCGACAATCTCTAATCGGTATTCTACTGCGACCGCTTTTCCATAACGCTCGTTTGTTTCGATTTTTACCCATTGGTAGCCAGCAGGTGCCGGACCGAAGTTGGGGTCTGTCATAGATAGAGTGAATGGTACCTCTTCAAATGATCCACACCCGTCGATCTTTTCTTCTACAATGATGTTGTCTAAGACGATGTTCTGACAAATCGGGATAACGATTCCGCTGATGGCTCTAGTGGACTGCGTGTTATCGGTGTTGAATTTGTAAGACCAGTAGGAACGGTTTTCGGGTGAGGGCCGGAAGCAAGGGTTTCCTGTGATACTCCCGTCAGGCAAGGTCTGGCAAGCGGGCTGAGTGACGGTGATTCCTGCATTGGTTGGACAGGCACACACATTTTCATATGGTGTACAATCGCAACCTTGGCAAATATCTGCCATAATATTCTCTCCTTTTAACATAGAATAATATAATCTATGTTTGTTCGGGGAGGGTTGTCTAAACTAGTAACTATAATAGATGTAAAATGTGCGCACGGAGTAGGTGGGCTTGGTTCTTGTGCTTGGACGTAATTCGATTTGCGTTTAATTCGGGGACGGTTTTCGTGTTTGCTCGAACACGAGAACCGTCCCCGAATTAAATGAAACCCACCCAAAAAATGTCTGCTTCATGATATTCTGGTCATAGGAAAAATAGAAAGGAGCAAGTATATGCAGACCGTTATGAGGAAGCTTGTGGCGACGCTCTCCGTAACGATGCTCGCCAGTCTGTGTTTCGGCTTGTTCACGTATGGGGGTTTCGGTGTAAATGAATACAACCAAGGCGAAACCTTGCTCAGCTGGACGTTGATCTATTTTATATACATAGGTGCGATCATATTAGTGTTCGGGAACTTCGTGTCGGTCACGATCGAATGGTTCGAACGGCGCTTCAAACCCTTATCGTGGCCGGTCTTTGTACTGCTGCACGGTGCGTTCGGATTGTTGAACGGACTCGTATTCCCGGCGGTGGAATTTGCGTTGGCAGGGTTTTTGTGTGCGGTTTTCTATGCGCTTGCCGATCGGTGGCTGTTGTGGAAAAAGAACAGTAAAGCTGTAGTCAGTGCGTTGCTGATCGTTCCGGTTGTACTCGTCATCAGCTCCTCTGCCATCGTCCAGTGGACCTCTCCGCCAGAGCCCTCGTTCAAAGCAGAAGATGCGATTGAAAAAGCGACTGGAGGAGAAGATACACGTGCTGCTGCGTTTCCCGATGTTGCTGGAACGGAGACGACCACCGAAGAAGGGCTTGTGGTCGAGCGGACTACCTCTGTCGAAAATATCGGCAGAGAAACGTTTCTCGTCATGCTGACGGAGAAGTGGCGAGATGAAGCGACGGGTGTCGAGCGTGAAAATTTCATGACCTACAAGGTGAAGCGTAATTCGATGCAGCTGCAGGATGCGGGTGGTGAAGGGACGCCGCGTTGATTTAAACCGTCCCCACCAGAAAGGAGGCCTTATTTTGCCGGAAGGAAACACTTTATACATATCACAGAAACGTGCGCTAAAAGCTGTGCTGGTGACGTTGTACATCGGATTCATCGTTACACAGCTACTCCGGTTGGAAGCAGTGGATAGGGCGGCGTTTCCGATTTTTGAACTATTATATGGTTTGTTTGCAGCTGTTGTGGTTGCTCTCCCGCTGTTACTGATCAACTACTGGACTCTTTTCTCCAGGTATCGGAAGAGCGGGAGGAAGGAGAAGTGGACGTGGTTGGCGAAAGGAAAGGCGACGATGGTTATGGCTTCGCTTGTCGCCATGGGCGCTGTGTTCGTTTATCAAACGGGGGATGTCACGACATACGGCACGTTTGAAGTGGAACAGAAAGTCAGGGAAGAGGACCGCTATTATATTTTGTTGGCGGACCAGAGGTTGTCCGTCACCTTTAATGAGTATCAGTTGATTGAGGAGGGCGAGTCGTACGCACTCGGTTTCCGATGGAATAAGAATGTGCCGGACCGCGGGGAGTTGTGGACGATTGTGCGATAAGCGGTTTGAGTAGTGCATTTGAGTAGTGCATTTGCGTTGGGCATTTGCGTTGGGGACGGTTCTCGCGTTAGGTCGAACCAAACAGGAGAACCGTCCCCAAATGGAATAATTTATGAAACCTATCCCTCCTCCAGCTCGTATCTTTAACAGAGAATTTATGAGAAAGGGTGACATCTGTGCAATTTATCTATTTGATATTATCCGCCATCTTTTCTGGACTAAGCATCTTTCCATTCATGTATTCGTCATTCGGGGACACGCAAACCAATCCTTTCTCGCTCATAGCTTTCGGGCTCACGGGGCCGATTGCCGTTTGCTTGCCAGGAGTGTATGCACTGATCAGCATCATTCTTGCGATAAAACTGAAGAAAATGGTTCCGAAGATGATCTTGATTATTTGTAGCTCGCTGTTTCTCGTCGTAAATGTTGCTCTCATTGTGGTAGTAGCTATGATGTGATTTTTGTTGGGGACGGTTCTCATGTTTAAAATCAAGGAGGCAGTTGATGAGGAAGTATTGGAAACGTCATGTTGCAGTCGGAGCGATCGTACTTTTACTTTCTTTTCTCGTTTTAAGGATGTTGGATGTTCCGGCACCATTTGGGGCTGGTGTGTTTCTGGCTTTTTTCGCTTTTGAAATAAGTGTGTACCATAGTGCAGCACAAGAGCGAAAGAAGCGGATGCTGGATTAGGCACCAAACACGAGAACCGTCCCCACGTTTTCATGGATTACAGGACCCCGTTTTGTTATAATAAAACAAAGATGATCGTAAACTAAGAAAGGGCCACAGCTGCGAACTGTGACCCGGTCGAATGAGTGTCCCCGAGGGGCCTTCGGCTTCTTCATACAGAATAGACCTTACCCACACAACTTTGGACGGTTAATAGGGAGGTCTATTTTTTATTGATCATTTTAATGACCAACGTCAACAGAGCGATCAGAAACGTACCGAATGCGAACATGACCATCAGTACTTCGTATAAGCCCACCGGCATACCCCCTTTCTGTCAGGGGTTCTGCCGAAGACCTTCCCTAAAAGACACCATTCTTATTCATTGTAGCATAGAGTACCTGCAAAAATTTGTATAATGATGCGGGTGTTTTTTTGTTTGAGAACCGTCCCCGTTTAAAATTCCCTAACGCGAGAACCGTCCCCAACAAAAACCCTCATAATTTGCTCTACCGTATAAGTGATGTTTTCACGGGCATTCTCCGGATCGAGCGCCTCTTCCAGTGATCCAGGACCTCGTTGAATGGAGAACGCGGCATCGAGGGTGGAGTGGAAGTCGTCGGCGTCGACTTTTCCGGCGATAGCGATGACCGGTTTGCCGTGTGCTTTCGCCATTTTGCCGACGCTCATGGGCACTTTTCCTTGAGAAGACTGCGTATCGAGGCTGCCTTCTCCTGTCAGCACCACATCCGCTTCTTTTATTTTCTCTTCGAGTCCCGTCAATTCCGCAATGATGTCGAAACCAGGCTCAAGCGTTGCACCTAATACACCGGCGAGTGCTCCGCCGAGGCCGCCGGCTGCTCCGGCGCCAGGAATCTGCTGCAAGTCGACGCCGTATTTGGTTTCGATGATATCCGCGAACTGCTCCAAGCCATGGTCGAGCTCGTGCACTTGATCAGGCGTCGCGCCTTTTTGCGGGCCGTAAATGTGCGCGGCGCCGTTCGTTCCGTGGAACGGGTTCGTCACGTCGCAGGCAACTGTTATCTGGCAGTCATCGAGTGCCGAAACTTTTTCCGAATCATCCACCGAGGCAATGTGCCCGAGTGGGTTCGTTCCAGTGCTCAACATCTCGTCTTTTTTATCAAAAAATCGATATCCGAGCGCTTGCAGCATGCCGGTTCCGCCATCGGTCGTGGCGCTGCCGCCAAGGGAAACGGTGATCTGGCGGTAGCCTTGCTCTGCGGCATGGCGGATCTGTTCACCGAGCCCGTAGGAATTCAGTTGAAAAGGGTCGCGCTCGGAATCTTCGATCAGCGTCAGCCCGGTACTGCGCGCGCACTCGATGAATGCGGTCGCAGTACCGTCGTTTTCGATGATGGCGTAGCTCGTCTCGACCGGTTTGCCGGAAGGTCCGGTAATGGTGAGCGGGATTTCGTTTGTCAAAACGGGGCGGAGGGCATCGATCGAGCCTTCGCCACCGTCTGCCATCGGTACAACGGTCGTCTTGGCTGAGGGATCCGCTTTATCAATGCCGCTCGCAGCGGCTTGTCCGACTTCTTCGGCGGACAGGGATCCTTTGAATGAATCGGGAGCGATCAGTACGTTCATCTGGCACACCTTCCTTTACTCTGCTCGGACCCAGATGAAGTCGTAGGCTCCGAGCGTCACGTCTTCTTCCACTTTTTCTTCATTAAACAGATTGTACCCTGCTTCGGGAAGAGATATCGTCACCTCTTGTTTCGATGTGTTCACAGCGAAAAAGAGTCGTTCGTTTGTTTCTTCATTATATCGTGTCAGCGCGAATACGCGCTCGTCCAGCTCGACCACCTGCTGCTTGGCATAAGGCGAGAAGGCACTTTCTTCTTTTCGAATGTCGATCATGCGCTGCATGCCTTCAAAGATCCCCTTGCGGCGTGGGTCGTTTTTCAATTCGTGGTTGATCTTGTCGTACTCTAACTTTTCCCGGTTGATGCGACGGTTGATGCCGGACGCTTCCAATCCTTTGCGATCATTTTTCGAACCGAGCAGGGAGTGGTAATAAATCGCCGGAATACCGATCACGGACAAGAGAATCGAGTGGGCGGCGAGCATTTTTGCGATGACGTCTTCTTCGGTCGTATCCTCTTTCTGGTTGACGAGCGCTTCAGAGTAGTTGATGTTCAGCTCATAAACCGACTGGCTGCCGTCCGGGTTGCTCTTATAGGACACTTCGCCGCCGTTCGCTTTCACTTTTTCGACGAGGGTCTGTTTTTCCTCTTCGGTCAAAATGCCTTCGGTCGGGCGCATGCCGATGCCGTCGTGGCTCGCGAGAAAGTTGAAGTACGTCGCCGTATCAGACACCTTGTCGATCGTCTTCGCCCAGTCGGTCAGCTTCGTCGCGTCATGTGTTGTGAAGCTGTGTAGGACGAGCGGCGGCAGCGTGAACTGGTAGACCATGTTCGCTTCGTTCGTGCCGTTGCCGAAGTAGCTGATGTTTTCTTGGTGCGGCACGTTCGTTTCCGTGATGATCTGTGCGTTCGGCTGGTAGTGGCTCATAATCGTCTGCCAAAGCTGGATGATCGCGTGCGCTTCGGGAAGGTGGATGCACGTCGTGCCGGACTTTTTCCAAATGAAGCCGATCGCATCGAGACGGATGCTCTTCCCGCCCTGTTGCGCGTATTCCATCAGGATGTTCGTAATCTCAAGCAGGGCCGGGAAGTGCTTGAAGTTGATGTCGACCTGGTCTTCACTGAACGTCGTCCATGCCGTCTTCGTCCCGTTGTTCCCTTCGTACTCGTGGAAAAGGGGCGAGGTACGCGGCCGGACGACTTGACTCGTATCGAAGTTCTCGTCTTTCGGGATGAAGAATTCGCTGAATGCAGGATCGTCGTTCAAGTAGCGCTGGAACCAATCGCTCAACTGCGAGATGTGGTTTGCGACGAAATCGAACATCATCCGGAAGTCTTTCGAAAAGGTGTTGATGTCCTCCCACGTACCGAGCGCCGGGTCTATTTTCCGGTAGTCGGTCACCGAGAAGCCGTCATCGGATGTGTACGGGAACATCGGAAGCAGGTGGACGTCGGTGATCGTCTCGCCGACTTCTTCTTTCAAAAAGCGGTGCAGGATCGGTAGCGTCGCTTTGCCTTCCTGGTAGACGCTATCCCCGTACGTGATCAAGTAAACGTTCTTTTCCGTGAGGGGAGCGGGAGCCGTCCAGTCTTGGCTGGACCAGTGCTCCAAGAACGCCCGGAACTGCTCGGTGTATTCAGGTTGAAAATCGTCTTTGTAGATGTCTTTCAAGTGCGATTCGATCTGGTTCAGTAGCGTGCTCATCGTGATGCTCCTCTCAGTTTGATCGTTTGATATCCGTAGGCTGGAATGGTGATGATTTCGACTTTTTCAAGCGGGTTTTCCGACAAGTCGGTCGTAGCCATGTCCGTCAGCTGATCGCTCGTAATCGTTCCGGTGACCTCGTTGTCTGCCGGATTGTAAAGGCGCACGATGACACTGCCGTCGTCGTGGGCTTTTTTGATCGAGCTGATGAACAGGTCTTTATTTTCTAGTGCAGCTAGCGAGTAATCGGCTGGCAGCTTTTCGATCGGATACGGAATTTCGAAACGATCGAGTCGCTCTTCGAACGTGTTCAAGCTCTGGTTCTGATACGTTACGTAGCGTTCGTTGTAGCGATCGACCAGGTCGAACAGATTAGAAGCTTCGACTGCGCCGCCCTTCATGTGAATCGCGTAATCGAACGTCATCTTACCGGTCATTTGCGCATCCGGTGTCGTGACGACTTTGTTGTTGATGCCGGAAGCACGTCCTGGGCGCCATGCCAAGTCGTCGCGGCCGAGCAGTCCGACACTGCGGAAGAGCGTGAGCGCGAACTTGCCGGATTCCTTCAACACTTCGTATTCTTTCAGGCCTTTTGTGAAAATAGACAAGTGGTTTTTCTTATCTTCGACTCCGGCGAATTGTTCGACGGTGTAAATCGGTACGGGCGCTTCTTTGTAGCCGTTTTCCTTCCAGTTCGCCATGCGCGGATTTTCCACGGGACGTTGAATCAGGCTGTAACCCTGGTCTCCAAACGATTGCTGTGGCTTTTCGACCGGTGTTTGGATCAAGGCGCGGACGCGGTGGTCATGCACATCGTTGTCGATGTGATGCTGGACGCGGACCGTGTCTTCGCTGCGGCGCATTTCAAAGGTCGTTTGTATCGTGAAGCTTTTCTGCTTGGACGGGTTCAACCGTTGATCCAAGTCAGCAGGAAGTTGCTTCGTATGCTCGATCGTCATCCGTTCGACGTGCTTGGATTTTTCCACGCTGATGAGTTCGAACTGATTCAATATGATCGGCTCGTCTCCAGGCAACGGGGAGTAGTCGTACGAGTCCCCGGCATCGGCGGTGTCTTCGAACTGTAGGAAGTCAGCGGCCGTCGTTCCGGATGCTTTTTCGGTAAGAATCAGGGTGCCTTCGGTTACTTCCAGTTTGTACGTG
Organism: Halobacillus salinus; assembly: GCF_004684905.1. Lineage (GTDB taxonomy): Bacteria > Bacillota > Bacilli > Bacillales > Halobacillaceae > Halobacillus > Halobacillus salinus. The sequence goes on from NZ_SRJC01000011.1 coordinate 21,591, forward strand.
TCGTTTTCAATGATGGTATCGTTCTCAGGGGTGAGCTGGTCTACGTCGCCGCCTTTTGTTACTTGCAATGTCGTGTAGCCAAGGGCAGGAATCGCCGCCGATTCGATCAGAATCTCGGAGCGGTAGTAACCTGGAATCTCCACTTCTTTATCGCCTTCTGCTGTCACGACGATTTTCTTGCCGCCGCTCAAGTACTCCTGGTTCGTGATCGTGAAATCGAGCGCTTCGCCATCTAAGTTCTTGATCTGGAGGTCTTTTTCATTGGTGAAAAGGACGGTTTCGACTGTGCCAAGGTATGGTTTGGCGTGTGTGTTGAACAGGACGGTGATGTTATCTTGCTCTGACTGGTTGGAAATCGCGTGCGTCAACTGGCGTTTGATCAAGTTCATCAGTCCGTCTGCCTGGCGGACGATTTTTTCGAGACGTTTCATGATGTCTTCGTTCGTATCGTCCGAGTTGCAGCCGCCGATCGAGTCGTGGGCGTGGACGTCGAACAGGTTCTTCCACATTTCATCGAGTCGCGCCTGCGGGTACTTGAGTCCGAGCGATTGACCGATGACCGCGAGCGGTTCGAGTTGGTTGATCAGTTTATGCTCGACGATCGCGTTCCACTTTTTGATGTCGTAACGCTGGGAGCGGATCGTGTTGTGGATGCGTGATCGTTCGGTTGCGATCAGTTCGCCTTCGATCACGTTCGGGAAGTTGTTTTCGCTCCACGTATCTTCCATGAACTGTTCGTAATCGGATAGGAGGTATTCGTGCTCGTCGTCTTTTTCGTTCAGTTTTTCAATTGTTTCCGGGAAGTGCTGGCGTACGAAAACTTGGTCCCCGCCGGATGGGAGGAGCAGGTTGTCGGTGTCCTTGTTCAGATTCGCAAGTTTTTGCAACATTGGGATCAGTTTTTCTTCATAAAAGTCGTCTTCTGCGCTCAGGAATTTACCTGGGCCGTATCCCATCGGCATCACGTTCGCTTTGACCGATTCGCCGTCCGGGGACTTCCAAGTGAAGTTCACGTTGCCGTCGAGCTGGTCAGTGTAAATGCCGCGTTGGAGGATGGCGTAGTCGATGCCGAATCCTTTGAAAAGGGACGGGAGGTACGTATTTTGACCGAAGATGTCCGGCAGGTAGCCGATGTTCATCGAGTGGCCCATCTTTTCTGTACCTTTCACGCCGTACAATAGGTTACGGAGCAGCGATTCTTTGTGGACGAGCAGAGAATCAGCTTGGGTGTACCAAGGCCCGACGTAGATGCGCTTCGCTTCGATCATCTGCTTCAGACGGTCGTAGTTTTCGGGGCGGACCTTAAGATATTCATCGACGATCGACATTTGCGCATCGAAGACGTAGCCGTGGTAGTTGTCATTCGTTTCAAGCAGGTCGATCAAGTGGTCCATATTTTCTGCTAGTAAAAGGTTAGAATCTTCTATTGTAAAGTACCATTCTCTGTCCCAGTGCGAATGCGGGACGACGTAGACACGTTTCTTCTTCATGATGAAATCCTCCAATATATCATCAGCATGCCTGAAGGACAGGCATGCTGGAATGTTCATTTTTTTAAATAGTGATCCGTCCGCGCTTGATGAGGGCGAAGCGGATGAAGATGTTCGCAAGGGCGATGAACATCGCACCGACGACGAGGCCGATGAGATAACCCCAGACGTTTTCGACTAACGGCCATCCCCAGAAGGCTGGCAGTGGATACCACTGAACCGCGCCGAGCAGGACAGCTGTGACCGAACCGATGACGGCTCCGACGATGTTGATCGGAATCGTGATCAGAGGGTTGCGGAGCATGAACGGAATCGCACCTTCACTGATGGCGATCAGGCCGAGCAGGATCGATGTATTCCCTGTGACGCGCAAGTTGGCGTCGAATACGCGACGGCCAACGACGTAGCGGTCAAGCACCGTAGCAAGACCGAGTCCGATCGGTGGAATGACAATCGCAAGCACTCGTGCTGTCAGTGGGAAAATCTGATCGGCGGCAAGTCCGATGTTGATCGCACCAGCTGCTTTGTTGATCGGTCCACCAAGGTCGAATGCCGTAGCGGCAGCGATGACCGTCGATAGCACGATTTCACCAGATTCCTGCGACGCTTCGATCGTGTTGCGCAAGAGTAGGTTCAATCCGCCGAAGACAGGGTCGACGATGTAAAAGTTCAAGAAGAAAATCGATAATACACTGATAGCCGGGATGATCAGCATCGGCTTCATTGCTGATAAGTTTTTGCCAAGCTTGATTTTCTTGTTCAAGAACCGGGCGACGTAACCGGCAGTGAGTCCGAGAATTAATGCTCCGAAGAATCCGGATGGAATTCCGTCTTCGATGCCCCAGAAGCGATAGTGGATCCCTGCTGCGAACAATCCACCGATGAAACCGGCGACGATGCCGACACGGTCAGCCAGCGCATACGCTGTGAACGCGGCGAAGATCGGGTACATGAACTGGAAGATCAAAAATCCGAATTTATCTAAGTAGTGCAGAATAACAAACAGTTCATTGCTGTGGGTCGCATAAGAGATATCGTTGATTTCGTTGACGAGTCCGAACGGGATGGCACCGAGTTTGGCAATTCCCATCATCAGACCAGCGGCAACGATTACCGGAATCATGTAGGAAATACCGGTCAGGATCGCTTGTGCCATTTCGGCTAGAATGCCGGTTTTCTTGTTCGCTCCGCCTCCGTTTGAAGAGGACTCGGCGGATTCTTCGGTCGCTTCGACGACACCGTCCGGGTTGTTCAGGACGCGTTCCACCAATTCTTCACCTTTCGCGAGCGGTTCCGCGACACGGACTTGGACGTAAGGCAGTCCTTTGAAGCGTTCTTTTCCTTTCGGAGAAATGTCCGTTGCGAAAATGATCGCGTCCGCTTCGTCGATCATTTGCTGCGTATGTTCATCTTCTAGACCGTTCGCTCCTTGTTTTTCGGTGAGGACGCGGTAGCCTTTTCTCTTGCCGGCTTGTTCGAGTGCTTCCGCTGCCATGTACGTATGGGCGATGCCGGCAGCACAAGCGGTTACGGCGAGGATCGTTTTCGTGTATTCGCCGGTGTCTTCGGCTTTTTCACTTGTCGCATCGAGTGCCGTCATCAGTTCTTGTGGATTTTTCGCATCCATCAAGTTCTGGTAGTAGTCCTGGTCCATCAAACGAGTGCTCAGTTCCGACAACAGGTTCAAGTGGGTCGAGCCAGATTCTCCTTCTGGAATTGCGAGTAGGAAAACGAGTTCCACTGCGTTGTTCGGGTCGATGCTCTCCCACTCCGTAACAGGTTTCTCCAGTCGGGCTACGGCGAAGGCCGGCTTTTTGACGGCTGCCGATTTTCCGTGCGGGATGGCGAGGCCTTTTTCCAAACCGGTCGGGGAGACCTGCTCGCGTTCTAAAACGGTTTCAAAATATTCCTCTTTCGATGACAGGTACCCTTGATCGTAGAGGGTTTCTGTCAGTTTCCAAATGACGTCTTCTTTCTTCGTCTCCTGCAAGTCGTATCTGATGAGAGACGGTTGGGTCATCTGCTTCAGTTCCATTACAAGTCACCGCCTTGTTGAATTTTTGTAAGTGTTTTCATCTTGCTCTATTACAGTTGTATCATAGGTTCCGGGCTTGTGGTTGTACAGGAAATGTACATTTGTACATTCACAAGTGAAGGAGTACAATGAACATGGATTAGTAGAGAAGGGGTATGCCTTTATGGGAAAAGTGATGGAGAAGTTCTCCGGACACTTGTCGGAACTGACACATTCCGAAAAGCATGTTTTATATTATATCGAAGACCATCTCGAACAGGCGAAGACGATGCCGCTTACGAAAATGGCCGAGGCGAACAGCGTCAGCACGACGACGATCGTCCGCATGTGCCATAAGCTCGGACTCGACGGCTTCGCTGAGTTGAAATATATTTTGAAAACGATCGACGCGACGATCATGCCGACCGATCAGAATCCGGTCGAGCGGTATGTGACGGATATTACGAACAGTCTCGAAACGATTGCACATGAGGATCTGGAGGAGATAGCCGGCTTGATGAAGGGTGCGAACCGGATCGTCATCCTGTCTGTCGGCCTTACGAAGATGGCTGGCGAATACTTAAGTAAACGGTTGATGCAGCTGAACCAGACGTCGACCTACATCTATGAATCGCACATGATCGACCTGATCAGCAACTGGATCGGCCGTGATGATTTGGTCATCTTCCTTTCGTCCAGTGGTGAGACGGAGACGCTGCTTAATGCCGCGGATAAAATAGGTCATCTGAACGTGCCGAGTGTGTCGGTTACGAACGACCCGGACAGCACGCTTCGGAAGCTGACGACGCATGGGGTCAGTGCGCCTGTCCAGAAGGTGACGTATGTGGGCTATGATGTGTCGGCGCGTTCGACGCTTGTGATGTTGTGTGATTTGATATTTGAGTATGTGTTGAAGTTGGTGGCGGATGAATGATGTGCTTTGGGCTCGGGTCTGAGCTTGATTTGAGCTGGGTTTGATTTGAGTTGGGCCTGATTTGATTTGGGGACGGTTCTCGTGTTTTGCCACGAGAACCGTCCCCAATTAAACTTGGTCGACAGTTTAACTTGCACACCCCAATCCATCTATACTAGACTTTCATTCATATAGTCTTGATAGAATCGATTCCATAGATAGAGGAGAATGTATATGACGGAACAGAATCTAGTTTGGTATGCAAGTTTCGGATCGAACATCAACGTCGACCGGTTCCTATGCTACATCCGCGGCGGGAAGCCCGCGTTGTCGAATGATACAGAGCGCGGCTGCCGTGATGCGACGCTGCCGAGGAATGAGCGTCCTTTCGTCATGAACCATCAGCTCTATTTTGCAAAAGAAGCGGGACGCTGGAACGGAGGAGGCGTCGGATTCATCGACACCACTCGCGATGAGTCGTACAGAACGTACAGCAACATGTACCTCGTCACCCGCGAGCAGTTCATGGACATCACTGCGCAGGAAAACGGCTTGGACACGTTCGACATGGACCTCGATGCCATCATGGAAAAAGGGTCAGACGTCGTCCAGGATTCGTGGTACGGCAACATCATCTATCTCGGGGATGAAGACGGTTATCCGGTCTTCACGTTCACGAACCCTGAGCCGATCGCGCCGGACGAAGTGAACAAGCCATCGGTCGAGTATTTGAGTACGATCATCGGAGGCTTGAAGAAGGGTGTCAGGCTCTCGGATGAAGAGATTGTCGACTACTTCCTGGAGGTTCCTGGTGTGAAGGGGACGTTTACGGAAGCGGAGTTGAAGGGTGTTGTGGCGGGTGTCACTGTTTGAGTTGGATGCCTGATTTGAGTTGGAGTTGGGCTTGATTTGTGTTGGGGACGGTTCTCGCGTTAGGGCTTCTGACTCGGACACAAATGGCATTTGAATTGGCATTTGATTTGGGGACGGTTCTCGTGTTTGACCAAACACGAGAACCGTCCCCAATTAAACTCAATCAAACCCAAGCCCTGCTCAACCAGCGTCCCTGTCAGAAAAAAGTGAATTCCCGAACATTTTCTATAACGATTGACCCACTTCCAGTAGACTGATATGATTCCCCGTATGAATTCCATATGAAGCACCTTGTATAAGTTCAGGGATACGGCCTGAGCGTTTCTACCAGCTACCGGAAATAGCTAGTCTACAAGGGAGAGCGATCGTTTTCTTTCCCTTTATGTAAGCACCGGTAGATTTGCCGGTGCTTTTTTGTATGGTTTATAGGAGGGACATCATGAGAAACTTTTTCCAATTCAACGAGCGGGAAACGAACTTCAAGAAAGAGACGCTGGCCGGGGTCACGACGTTTCTTTCGATGGCTTATATATTGGTCGTCAATCCGATCATCCTGAGTGAGGCGGGCATGGACAAGGGCGCGCTCTTCACGGCGACGGCGCTGTCCGCGATTGTCGGATCGCTTCTGATCGGCTTGCTTGCGAACTTCCCTGTCGGTATCGCTCCTAGTATGGGGCTGAACTCATTCTTTACTTTTTCTGTCGTGATCGGCATGGGAATCGAATGGCAGGTGGCGCTGACAGGCGTCTTCATTGCCGGCATCATCTTCATGATCTTGAGTCTCCTCAAGATCCGGGAGAAAATCATCAACGTCATACCGAAAGACATGAAGCACGCGATTGCGGGCGGAATCGGCTTTTTCATTGCGTTCATCGGGCTACAGAACGCGGGCTTCGTTGTAAAAAATGAAGAGACGTTCGTTTCGATCGGGGATCTGACGTCACCGGGCACAGCGCTTGCGGCGCTAGGCTTCGTGCTGACGCTGATGATGCTTGTTCGCGGCATCCGAGGCGGTATTTTCTACGGGATCGTATTGACGAGTATTGTCGGCATGTTCTTCGGACTCGTCGATGTACCGAATTCGGTCGTCGGGGAAGTGCCGAGCCTTGAGCCGACGTTCGGCGTCGTGTTCCAGCACCTTGGTGACATTTTCACACCAGAGATTCTTGCTGTCATTTTCACATTCTTATTCGTTGCGTTCTTCGATACGGCTGGTGCGCTGATTGCGGTCGCGAGCCAAGCTGGCATCATGAAGGATAATAAAATTCCGAATGCAGGACGCGCGCTGCTTGCAGACTCCACATCCGGTGTGGTCGGAGCGATCTTCGGAACGTCGACGACTGCATCGTTCGTCGAATCGTCTGCCGGCGTTGCCGTTGGCGGTCGTACCGGATTCACGAGTGTCGTGATTTCCGCGTGCTTCTTCATCGCGCTGTTCTTCTCGCCGGTGCTAGGTGTCATCACGCCGGAAGTGACCGCGCCAGCGTTGATCATCGTCGGTGCCTTGATGGCGACCGAGGTAAAAGAGATCGACTGGAGCCGCTTCGAAATCGTCGTACCGGCGTTCGTCACGGTCATCATGATGCCGCTGACGTTCAGTGTCGCGACGGGCATTGCACTAGGATTCATTTTGTATCCGTTCGCGATGATCGCGAAGAGGGAATGGAAGCAGGTCCACCCGATCATGTACACGCTCGGTGGATTGTTCATCATGTATTTCGTATTTTTATAAAAAAGGGAGACCCGGAGCCACTAGGTGGTTCCGGGTCTTTTTTTAACAAATTTTCTACTATAAGGTGTGGAAAGCGTCTATAGTAGAAGTATCACGATAAAGTGAGGTGTTTGCTGTGATGGTTTTGGCAGTGTTGAGTGCTGTCCTTCTGGTTGCCGTCGCCGTCTTTCATTTGTTCCTCTTCCTCGGATTTCCGCTCGGAGCATACAGCTATGGCGGGCGGTATGAAGGGGCGTTGCCGCAGGATAAAAGGTGGCTAAGTCTGGTTTCGATGATGGTGTTGATACTTTTCGCCATCGTGATGATCCTCCATGTGCGAGGTGCCGCTTACACGACGTGGGTGCTTTGGGTGATTACGATATTCATGGGCTTGAATACGCTCGGGAACCTTTTTTCGAAAAGTCGTAAAGAAAGACTGGTCATGACGCCGCTTACGGCCGTTCTTTTTGTAAGTTGTCTGGTCATTCTTTTGTCGAGTTAGTGACAAGCATTGCGACGAAGTGCTGCTTCCGATATAGTCGAAGTAAATAAATGAAACATATTTGCAACTCGAACGTAATACAAGAGAGAGGAAAGGAGGAGTTATAATTGGATAATAAATTCAACAATGTCACCGGGCTCTCCTCTGCGAAGAAGCAGAAGTGGAGAAAGTTCGGCGGCTGGTTTGGCAAAATGGCCATGATTTTATTTGTCGTACTTATTCTAGTGTCCATATCTTTCAGTTGGATCACAGATTATATTTGGATGGGGACGGTCGGATACCGCGATTCGTTCATGACGATCCTGACGAGCAAATTGATGCTCGGTGTCGTCGGGTTCCTGCTGTTCTCCATTGTTACTTACATCATGTTCAGCTGGATGCGGAAGGTGTATGTGGGGTATTTCTCCGCAGAACAGCTGCCTGGGTTTATCAACAGTAAGAAAGCGAGCCGCCTGCTCATGTTATCGGTCGCCCTGTTCGCCGGGCTGATCGGGAGCGCACTCGTACAGGGGGTGGGCTGGGAGCCGTGGCTGAAGTTCTTGAACTATGAGCCGTTCGGCGTAAACGATCCGCACTTCGGCCGCGACGTGTCGTTCTACATGTTCGTGCTGCCGTTCATCGAGTTCGTCTTGTCGACGATCCTCGGGCTTGCGATCTTTTTCTTCATTCTGGAGGTGGCGTTCTATTCCGTCTTCCGTATGTACAGTAAGAGTCGCAGCGCACAGCTGCACATGGGCGCAACGCTTGCCGTCATCGGCATACTGCTTGCAGGACAGCACCTGCTCGAGCCGTTCCATTCGCTTTTGACCAATCAGGTGAACATCGTGCAGGAAAGTGTCGTGCACGGGTTGAGCTACACCGATGACGTCATCAACAATCCGGCATCCTACGTGATGGCAGGGGTCGCCGTGCTAGGTACCATTTGGCTGATCATCTCGCTTTTCCGGGGCAACTGGAAAGGGATGCTTGCACCGATCGTCGTGTATATCGCCGTCGGTATCCTCGCACAAGGAGCGTCGATGATCGTCCAGAACTTCGTCGTGTCACCGAACGAATTTTCCAAAGAGAGTCCGTACTTGGAGGAGAATTTGAACATGACGCGAACGGCGTACGATTTTGAAAATATGACCGAGGAACAGCATCCGGGAGCGGATACGCTGGACCAAGCGATGGTCGACCGCAACCAGGACACGATCAACAACGTCCGCATCAACGACAGTCGCCCGCTCTTAAGCGTCTATAATCAGCTTCAGACGTTCCGTACGTACTATGAATTCAATGATATCGATATCGACCGTTACGAGGTAGACGGGGAATATGAGCAAGTGTTCCTCGGCGCACGTGAATTGAATACATCCGACCTTCCGTCCCAGGCGCAGACGTGGGTGAACCAGAACCTTCGTTACACGCACGGTTACGGCATCGCGATGAGTAATGTCAACGAAATCACACCACAAGGACAGCCGGAGTATATGGTCGAGAACCTGCCGCCTGAGGGTGAGCTTCAGGTGGAGCGCCCGCAGCTGTACTTCGGGGAAGAAGATTATGATTCGGTCATCGTCAACAGTGGAGTCGACGAGTTCGACTACCCGGCGGGCGATGAGAACATGTCCAACCGCTTCGAGGCGGATACCGGTGTTCCACTGTCTGGCATCAACCGCGCCCTTTTTGCAATAAATGAAGGGTCGTTCCGGATGTTCGTCTCCGACCAAGTCACAGGAGACAGCCAGTTGTTGCAGACGCGTAACATCATGGACCGCGTCGAGCGCATCGCACCGTTCTTGTCCTACGATGAAGATCCGTACATTTTCTTACGTGATGATGGATCGATGGCATGGATGATCGATGCGTATGTGACGGAGGAAAATTATCCTTACTCCGAACCGTATTCCGGTGATGACAGCTATATCCGAAACTCCGTCAAAGTGACCGTCGACGCCTACACGGGTGAAACGACGTTCTACGTGGCAGAGCCGGATGAGCCGCTTCTGAAGACGTATCAGAAGATGTTCCCGGATATGTTCACGACCGAGGTACCGGACGATGTGCGCAGCCACTTCCGTTACCCGATCGACCTGTTCAAGATCCAGTCCCAGATGTACCGCACGTACCACATGACCAACTTGGAAGTATTCTATAACCGCGAGGATTACTGGGAGATCCCGACGGAAAAATACTTCAACGAAGACATCACGATGGAACCGTATTACGTGACGATGCGTCTGCCGGGAGCGGAAGAAGAGGAATTCGTCCTCATGACGCCGTTCACGCCGCGTAACCGTCAGAACATGATCGCCTGGATGGGTGTTCGTAACGATGGCGAGAACTACGGGGAAATGATGATTTACGAATTTCCGAAACAGGAAAACGTCTACGGTCCACAACAGATCGAGAACCGCATCAACCAGGACAGCACGATTTCCCAACAGCTGAACTTGTGGTCCCAAGGTGGATCCGAGGTCATCCGCGGAAACCTGCTCGTCATGCCGATCGAGGATACGGTCTTGTACGTGGAACCGATCTATATCAAGTCGTCGAACGCAACGTCGCTTCCAGAAGTGAAGCAGGTCATCATCGCGTATCAGAACCAGATCGTGATGGAACCGACCTTCGACCGAGCGCTCGAAGTCCTGCTTTCAAGGATCGATCCGGAAGCAGAAGCACCGGAAGAAGGTGGCGCTGCTGAGGAAACACCGGATACCGGTGCTGCGATCGAGTCGAATGAAGTCCTGCAAGAAGTCGCCGACTTGTTCGACCAATACCAGCAAGAGATGTCATCTGGCAACTATGAAGAAGCCGGCCGCATCATGGAGGAAATCCAGTCTACGTTACAGGAATCCGAACAGATGCAACAGGCGCCTTCTGAGCCGGAGGGTGAGAATACGGAGGGCGATGGTGAGTCGTCTTCGTCTGAATGATGTTTGTTTGCCTGATCCTTTAGGGGATCGGGCTTTTTTTATGTGCGGTTTTGGTGGAAGGGCAGTGAGGGGCGTTCTGTTGGACGTTTTGGGGTGTTTTTCTGGCTGAAAAGGAAGAGAGGGGCTGCTTGGCGGGGGTGGTGGCGCTCTATGTGCCATTTTGGAGATGGTGGCTGGTCAAAATGTCAAAGAGGCGCTTTCTCTCTGCCATTTCAGAAGTGTAAGCTTACCGGAATGTCAGAGAGAGGCTTTCTATCTGACATTTCCAGCTCATCAGCTGGTCAAAAAGGCAGAGAAGGGCTTGCTATCTTCCTTTTTAACCAAGGAGTGATTTGAAAAAGGAAGATACAATCTTTAATTCCGATATTTTCTTGACTTTTCCATAAGTAGGTTATATGGTTAGTTACATAACTAATGAACCAACGAAGAGGTGGAGCTATGGATCGGGAGCTTACGGTCGATAAGCCGATTTTTCAGCAGATTGCTGAGAAAATCGAGGCGGGGATTCTTGATCGATCGATATCAGAAGGTGATCGGGTCCCGTCGACGAACGAATTTGCGAAGCATTATCAAATCAATCCAGCCACTGCAGCAAAGGGAATCAATCTGCTTGTCGAGGAAGGCGTCATTTTCAAGAAGAGAGGGATCGGTATGTTTGTTGCGGAAGGGGCCAGGGCGATTGTGTTGGAGAAGCGGAATCGCGAATTCCGCAAAGCCTATATCGTTCCGTTGAAAAAGGAAGCGGAGAAGATCGGAATCACAGAAGAAGAATTGCATCGTTTACTGAAGGAGGAGGATGCGGAGTGAAGGTCGAGCTTAGGGGTGTCCGTAAGGTGTTCGGGGATACGAAGGCGTTGGATGGTGTGGATGTCCATTTTGAGGAGAACAAGTTTTACGGGCTGCTCGGGAAAAATGGAGCGGGCAAAACGACGTTGATGCAGCTGCTAGCGGGGCATACGCTTCCGACTGCGGGGGAAGTGCTCTTGGACGGGGAGGCTCCGTTCAATAACCGCGACGCGCTGAAGAGAGTCTGCTTGATCAACGAGAGCAGCAACTTCAAGCGGCGTCTCAAGGTAAAGGACGTGCTGAAGATCGCTTCGCTTTTCTATCCGAATTGGTCACGGGAGACGGCGGAGTACTTGATGGAAAAGTTCAACTTGAAACCGGGAATGAGTACACGTGGCCTGTCGAAGGGGATGGAATCGGCGCTTGGAATCATCATCGGTTTGTCTGCACGAGCGGACGTGACGATTTTCGATGAGCCGTATATCGGGCTCGATGCTTCGGCGCGCTATATGTTCTATGATCTGCTTCTGGAAGAATTCGAAGAGCATCCACGGACGTTCATCCTCTCGACGCACTTGATCGATGAGGTGAGTCGGCTGTTCGAAGAAGTCGTCGTCTTGAAAGAAGGCGAGGTCCTTTTTCAAGAGACGGCAGAGTTGATGATCGAGAAGAGCTTGAAAGTGAGTGGGACGAAGGAGAAGGTCGATGCGTTCACTAAAGGGAAAACGGTGATCGAGGAAAGCGAGATGATGGGGATGAAGTCCGCGCTCGTCTACGGGGAAGTGTTGCAGCTCGAAGATGCAAAAGCTTTCGGGCTGGAAGCGGAGCGCAGCTCGATGCAGACGTTGATGGTGCACTTGACCGACCAGAAGGAGGAGAAGTATGCGTAAGGATCTGAAAGCGATGCTGTATTATGTGGTTCTGGATTACCGGTATACATTCCTCATCTTCTGGGCGATTCTCATGTGTACGCTCGTCGCGTTCACGTTGATCGGTTCGATGTTCGAGAACTCGTCGATCATCGTCTTCACAGGACCTGCGGCGATGATCTTCTCCTTGATCTGCGGGTTGAATCTGACGAAGGAAACCTTTCCATTTTGTATCAAAATGGGGCTGACGCGTTACCGCTATCTCATCGGTTCCGCGTGCTTCGTCCTATTGTTCGCAGCGGCGATGTCGGTCGTCCATCTTGTCGTGAAAAATGCATTTGAATTCGTCTTGACGACGCTCGGAATCAGCGGCATCAGCCACTATTCGATCCTCCAGTTCTTGAGCATGCCGGAAACATGGAGTAACGAACTGTGGGTCTTGGCGGTGCTGAACCTTTTGTGCCTGACGCTCGGTTTCTCTATCGGAACGGTTTTCTATCGTTACGGACTGATCGGCGGATTCGGCACGATCGCGTTGCTCTTTTTCGTCATCGTGCTGCCGTCGACGCGGGAAGTGCTCGCTGAGGGGTTGCTTGAGATGGGGGAAGGAGGAGTCACAGTCCATTTCGGAGTGCTGCTTTTGATTTCGTTGATGGCATTTTTGCCGAACTGGCCTTTTCTCCACAAGGCATCGACGGTTCCGGCGCGAGCGAGATGAGAATGAAAAAAGCTGCCGTTGGGCAGCTTTTTTTACTTACAATCACATTCATATTCTATAAACCGATACTCCTCATACAAACGGAACTCTTTGAAATCACTCGTCTCTGATTCATACAGCTTCACAACAGGAGCGATATCTTGTTTAGCCAGCTTCCTGATCTGTCCCTCTACATCCCCGGCGAAATCAATAGTGTAGTCGTTCATGTCTTGATAAAGGTCCTGGTGCTCGCAGACATCATATGTCACGGCTTTGTAAAGCACCTATAACTCCCTCCTCATGAACACACTGTTCGGGTCTTTTTTGTAATCGGAAAAAGGTTCGCAATACTCGAATCCGGAGTTCTCATACAGTTTCCGTGCTGGTTGGAATATTTCCATCGCGCCGGTTTCCAGGCTCAACCTGCTGTAACCACGCCCCCTGGCCTCTTCGATGATGAAGTCGAGAAGCTGTTTGGCAATCCCTTTTCTCAAATGATCGGGGTGTGTCTTCATCGACTTGATTTCACCATGCTTGCGGTCCAGCTCTAGAATCGCCACGCATCCGACCAGCTCGCCAGTCTCCCAACCACTCCAGAAAGTGATGTCCGGTTTCCGCAATCCGTCGAGGTCGAGGGCGTGTTTGCTCTCGGGTGGGGAGTGGGCCCTCATACTTTGAATGTGCTGGTTCAGTAGTTCGGCCACCTCTGGTCCGGTCAAATCGTCTATTTTTATTTCCATTGCTATGAATCCTCCTGCAGGCTATCTTAGGTGGAACATTCCTTTGCCATTTTCCGTGTTGATCGGCAGGGACGAATGCTCGTGGGTAATCATCCAGGAGCCGTCTACTTTCTTCATGCAAAAAGTGAAGCGGTTCGACATTTGACGAAGCTTCTCTTCCGTTTCATTTTTGTGAGCGGCGTACGTGACCGCGCAGTGAGCGAACGCTGTATCGTCCCCTTCCTCGACAACGAGGTCATTGAGATCGACTTGCAGAAAAACGCCTTCTTCGTTCAATCCATCGAACCAGCCAATGACGTTGTCTCGCCAAGCGGCCTTGCCGTCCAATTCCCAATTTCCCCAAGCATCATAAATATGTATCTCAGGAGAATAGGCGGACATCAACTTCTCGACATCTTTCTCTTTCACTGCCTGTTTGTAAGTTTCCAATACTTCTTGTGCGGTGCTGATTCCACTAGTCATAAAAATTCTCCCTTTCCATTTTAAAATGGTCACGTATTACATATTCCCTGTTCATGTCGGAATACCTTTATTAACGATGAAAAAAGGGGAAAGAGTGTGGCTTTATAGGTGACGTTTCTGGAGTGGATGGAGTCGGAAATGTCAGTAAGGAGGGAGCTCTAGGCCGTTTTAGCTAAAGGAGAGGTTGGTTATGGCAGATAGACGGCATTTCTCTGCCGTTTCGGTTATGTTGGACGGGTGAAAAGGAAGGTAGGAGCTTGTTATGTGACATTTTGGAAGTTTTTTGCTGAAAAAGGGAAGAGAGAGCGAGTGTCGGCAGCTATGTGCCGTTTTGGAGCTGGAGTGAGGCGGAAATGTCAGCTAGAAGGCGGCTCTCGCACATTTTTGCTAGAGGAAAGGTTGGTTATGGCAGATAGGCGGTGTTTCTCTGCCGTTTCGGTGAGGTTGTACAGTCAAGTCCGCAATCTTGTGTAAATTGATATCCACAATGAAATTACCTATATCGTTGAGAAGATAGTTTTGATTTATCGGAGGAAAGGGCCCTTTCCTCCGATAAATCACTTTCCACCTGGTTTCTTGTTTACGAAGAGAGGTCGTTTGAGTTTTAACATATCCGCGTAATCCATCAATACAGCCCCTAGTAAACGAAAGGCTGATTGGGTGTTAGGGAATATGCGAATCACACGTTCTCGACGTCTGATTTCTTGGTTTAATCTTTCTAATGAATTCGTACTTCGAATGTACACATGGTAATCTTTCGGCTCCGTCATGTACTGGATCGCATCATCAAATCCATCTTCTAATTTACGGATGGTTTTGTCTAATTTAGTATTATCACTATATTGCGTAATGAATTTTTCTTTGGACTCTCTAGCGTCTTCAGGAGAGACTG
>NZ_SRJC01000012.1 GCF_004684905.1 Halobacillus salinus
AGGGGATCAGCTCGCTTCCTGCGCTCGACTTGCATGTATTAGGCACGCCGCCAGCGTTCGTCCTGAGCCAGGATCAAACTCTCCATAAAAGTTAAGTTTGACTTGCTCATTTGCACACCGAATGTGCGTTGTTGTCTTTTCTTCACTAAGAAGAAAAATATTGACGTACTGGTTGGTTCGTTCAGTTTTCAAAGATCAAATTGTGTCAGCCGTTCAAAACAGCGACTTAATCATCATAACATTTCTTAACGATGCTTGTCAACAACTTTTTTGAAATGTTTTTGTGTGTTTCGTTGTCGCCGTTTCAGCGACTTTATTAATGTACCATGCAAACTCAATCAAAGTCAATAACTTTCTTTAATGATTTTGTTTTTTGTTTTGCTTGGTGACGGCGTCTCTCAACGCGACTTTAATAATATAGCACGTCTAAAAAAGAACCGTCAATAGTTTTTATAAAAAACCTCTTCCCTTTGAAGTTGAAGAAGGAAAGAGGTTATAGGCTTATGATTATAGACGATCGACTGGTTTGTAAGTGCGGTGGTAAATACCAGTACCTTTTGTTTCTTGTAAGACAACTTCTATAATATTGTTCTCTACCAGGTATTCAATCATAGAAGACAAATCAAGAATGTAGTTCTGGATATCTGGGTGATTCTTAAGCTCTCCGAATGTCCAAGGGGCTTCCCTTTCGTCCATTAACTGTAGCAAGTGCCTTGCACTCGATAAGGAGCGTTTGCTTACGGCGTGTTCTACCGCAATGATCATCAATTGAATTCGCTTATCTGTCGGCTCGTGGCTTTCGATGAGTTCTTCATATAATTTGTAGATTTCTGGTTCGATTCTTCTCACTTGGTTCCAAACAGTGACTTCCGGATGAAATCCCTTTTCAATAATAGCTAGTCGAGCTAAATAATGAAGAGAACGCACCATCTGACTGAAAGAATCTAAATATTGCTCGGAATCATATAAGTCTTTTGCTTCCGTATAGCTTCTGATCAATTTCGCAAACTCAATACCCTTCTTCAGATCCCTCGTCTCTTGAGGGAAAGTTCTAAGCCTGTCTTTCAACTCTGTTACGTATTCATTTCGTTCAAAGATTATGGATCCATTAATCACCCACTCGACAGCACGGCGGTAGGAGCTGGTATCGATCCAACTCTGTAACAAGTCTTCGCTTACAATATGCATGGCAGCGGACTTGTTCTCGAATTCATAATGTTTTACATACCACTCTTCTTCAGGCTCTTTAACGATTACAAAAAGAATTACGTCGAAATTATCCGTTACCGGACTAACAGGACGCTTCTTTTCTAGAATCAATATTCCCATTGTATTGCTCTGGCTTGCCCGCTCTTGATAGATTGGACGTAGTAGATCTTCCATTTCCTGGTCCCCCATATTCTAGTTCAGTTCCTTGTGTTTATTCGATACTTTTCCCGAAAATCCTCTTTTGTAAGATATATTTGTGCTTATAAAATATGCTATACTACCTTGTAGAACAGTTAGGAGGGACCTTCGTGGCTCTAAAATATAGTAGCAAGATCAACAAGATTCGTTCCTTTGCTTTCTGGCTTATATTCGGTGGAATTGGTGTTATGTATATTGGTCTCCTTTTCAAAGAAACAGCATGGCTGATGGCTTTGTTTATGATTCTTGGGATGGGATTTGTCGGACTAAGTACAGTTGTTTACTTCTGGATCGGTATGCTCTCCACGCGTACCGTACAAATTGTCTGCCCATCATGTGAAAAACCTACAAAGATGTTAGGCAGGGTAGATGCTTGTATGCATTGTGATCAACCATTAACGATGGATAAGACACTTGAAGGTAAAGAATTTGATGAGAAATATAATTCGAAGCGTTACAAGAAGAATACACAGGAGCAATCATAAGAAGAGTCCACTCAGGATAGAGTGGACTCTTTTTATTATATATCCATAAAAGACAAAAAAACTGAAAGCCGTTAGCTTCCAGTTTAATGAGCGTTTTCTTTTTGGCAATCAGAGCACGTTCCATACACTTCCATGCGATGATGACTTACATCAAATCCAGTCACCTGTTCAGCTAATGATTCAACTTCATTCAGACTTGGGTAATGGAAGTCGACGATCTTACCACATGATTCGCAAATGATATGGTAATGGTCTGTCGTATTACAATCAAAGCGGCTGGATGAATCCCCATAAGTGAGCTCTCGGACTAGACCAATCTCACGGAATACTCTCAAATTGTTGTAAACCGTAGCCACACTCATGTTTGGAAATTTACTCTCTAATGCTTTGTAAATTTCATCAGCTGTTGGGTGAGTCATAGAATTCAGTAGGTATTCAAGCACCGCATGACGTTGTGGTGTAATTCGCACCCCAGAACCTTTCAGTGTATCTATGGCCTCTTGGAGACGATGATCCGGCACGGTCATGCACCTCGCTTTCATGAACTGATTCTTGATTTATAATATTATTACATTAGAATCCTTATAAATAGTGTAACCCTTTGTTAATAACATTGTCAATCTTGAGTAACAACTATTTATACGTCAGGGCTGAGCGGGGTCTCTTCCCCACCGACTTTTTGGTTCACATATCTTGCAGCAACAAACAACAAATCAGACAACCGGTTCAGATAGGAAACAACGTAAGGATTATTCACTTCTTCCCCAAGCCCTACAGCAGACCGCTCCGCTCTTCGTACCACGGTCCTTGCCAGGTGAAGACCCGCTGAAGCTTGATGACCAGAAGGCAGGATGAAGTTTTTTAGTGGAGCTAAGTCTTGATCCCATTGATCGATCGCCTGCTCTAGGTCATCGATATGTTTCTTCTTCAACTCCCACATGACGTCTTTGCCTTTTGGAGTGGCAAGTTCCGCTCCTACGTGAAAGAGGACCGTTTGAATCCTTTTCATGTTATCCATGAAAGCGTCCTTACCTTCCCAATCTTCTTTCTTCAAATGGCTTAAAGCAACTCCAATTGCAGAATTCGCCTCATCGCACGTCCCGTAAGCTTCTACACGCAAATCATCTTTCGGTACTCGCTGACCGTATATGAGTGAAGTTTCTCCTTTATCTCCTGATCTTGTATAGATACGCATCTTAATACCCCCGTTTCGGATCGATTGTATTCATCATATCACCTGATCCAGATACATACACTTCTAAGTTTTCTTCAAACAACTCGAATGCCCTCGGTACATAATGAGGAGATATACCAGATAAATGAGGTGTTATCGTTATTTGTTCTTCATCCCATAGCGCATGCCCCGCTGGTAAAGGTTCCTCTTCCATCACATCCAAAACAGCATGGCGGATCTCCGAGTTTCTCACAGCATTTAATAGGACATCTGTCTCCACTAAGTCACCTCTCCCCATGTTAAGGAAGATGGCGTCCTCTTTCATGAGCTGAAAATGCTCTGGCTTCAGAAGGTGCACCGTTTCTTCCGTACTTGGAAGGGCTGCTACTATGAAATCTCCTTGAGAAAGAGCTTGTTCGAAATCATCGATAGTATATGTTTCATCAAAATATGGTTTCTTTCTTCCTGACTTGGATACCCCGAGCGTTCGCATCTGAAACGCCTTCGCTAAGCGGGCAACTTCCTGTGCAATTGCACCTGTACTTAATAACACCATAGTTCCACCGCTTATTTCTGTCATCACAGGGCGACGATTCCAAGTATGGTTCTTTTCTTGCTCAATCAGGATCTTCGCTTGTCTGCTCACTTGAAGAAGCATGGAAATGGCATACTCCGCCATCGGCTTAGCATGGATTCCTCGGACATTAGTGACAAGGATGTCCCGCTCTGCAATTTCATTAAATGGCATCCGGTCCATTCCCGCCGACATGACCATGATCCACTTTAAGTTTTCTGCTTTTCGGATCCTTTCAGGTGTTAAATCTTCCCCGTATGTAAGAAAGATATCCGCTTCCGCAAGATAACGATCCGCTTCTTCTATTCCGTGACAAAAGTAAAACTCCGCATCTCGGAATCGCCCTTGCAGCCGTTCTTTGATATCTCCCGGTACTCGCTTGATCGCTGATACAATTTTCATTTCAACCCTCCTCCTTCTATATAAAAGAAACCATAGCCACGCAGGCTATGGTCTGTCTGCTATTGAAGGTTTTCGCGAATGAACTCCAGAGCAGATTCTACGTGGCCATCTACTTTCACTTTACGGTATTCTTCTGCAAGGTTCCCTTCTTTATCAATAATGAAAGTGGAACGCTCTATACCATAATACTCTTTTCCAAAGTTCTTCTTCAGTTTCCACACTCCGTACTCTTCTGCAACTTGATGATCTTCATCAGCTAAAAGCAAGAACGGCAAGTCATGTTTATCAATGAATTTCTTGTGAGATTCTACCGGATCAGGACTTACACCTAGAATGACAGCGTCGAGATCAGCAAAGCTTTCGTGATGATCACGGAAGTCACATGCTTCTGTTGTACACCCTGGTGTCATATCTTTCGGATAGAAGTACAATACAACGTTTTGACCTTTATAGTCAGACAGGCTCACCTGTTCTCCGTTATTTGCATGTAGTGTGAAATCTGGTGCTAGTTGTCCTTTTTCGATTGCCATTATCATCATCCTCCTCTATTGCTATTCTATCTATTAGCGTACATTATCTCCTGCCAAACTTCCAATCTCAGCTGTCTTCCTTATAATTCATCCACACTTTCGCCACCAGTGCAGCTGGCAGAGAGTAACCCACCATGGCTTCCACAATTGCTATCCAACGTCCGATCCCGACTGGAATCATATCCCCGTATCCCACTGTGAATAAAGTCACTCCGCTGAAGTACAGACTCCTTGCCATCTCGTGGACCCAACTCAGACTTTCCCCGTTAAGATCTTCCCGATAAACCGGTACCCCTTCCTCTACGAGAATGAAATATATGATACCAAAACCGATCAATACAATAGTGTATAACATTAAGATGGAAATAAACAGATGATGAGAGAACATACGATACTCTGCTTCCAGAGAAGAAAAGATTTGTCTGAGCGCTCCTGCAATGATAAGTAAACAAACAGCAGACCCGATTACCGTTACCATAAGCTCCCTCCTTGTCCACTACTTATTTTGATGTATGCTTTGCGATTATTTTTTATGATTTTTTGAGGAACGGGCGAATGCACAACCCTCTTTGCAAATTATGCATACGATACAGTAAACCAATGGAAAGGGGGGATTATGAATGGGTTACGGATATGGTGGCGGATTCGCGCTGATCGTTGTTCTTTTCATCCTTCTAATCATCGTTGGTGCAGCGTTTGTATACTAAGTAATACAAAAGCAACCGGATGTTGCTCTTTTCTTACGTAAACGAACCATGTACGATGCATGAGATGAACGCGAGGACTCTTCCTTCTATAAGAAGGGAGAGTTTTATTTGTTTCATCCCTTACAGTCCATGCTACAATGGATAAGAATGTTAGAAACAGGAGGATTTCTATGAACCATACAAAATCAGAACAATTATATAATGAAGCGACAGAGCATATCTTAGGTGGAGTGAATTCACCGTCCCGTGCCTACAAAGGAGTAGGAGGTGGAACCCCAGTGTATATGGATCGTGCTGAGGGATCCCACTTCTTCGATGTAGACGGGAATGAATATATCGATTACTTAGGTGCCTACGGGCCGATTATAACGGGACATGCCCACCCACATATTACAGAGGCAATTACGAAAGCAGCTCAAAATGGCGTACTATACGGAACTCCGACTGTACTCGAAAACCGTTTTGCCAAGATGTTGAAGGATGCGATTCCTTCATTGGAAAGGGTTCGTTTTGTCAACTCAGGAACAGAAGCAGTCATGACAACCATCCGTGTTGCACGTGCTTACACTGGTAGAAATAAAATCATTAAATTCGCCGGCTGTTATCACGGCCATTCCGATCTAGTTTTAGTTGCAGCTGGTTCCGGACCTTCCACACTCGGAACTCCTGACTCTGCTGGTGTACCTGCTTCTATTGCAGCAGATGTCATCACTGTACCATTTAATGATATTGAACCATTCAAAGAAGCATTAGAGAAATTCGGGGATGAAATTGCCGGTGTTCTAGTAGAACCGATTGTCGGGAACTTCGGAATTGTCGAGCCTAAACCAGGATTCCTTGAAGAAGTGAATCGTCTGACACACGATGCCGGTGCTCTCGTTATTTATGATGAAGTGATCACCGCGTTCCGTTTTACATACGGAAGTGCTCAACAGCTGCTGAACATCGAACCGGATATGACAGCGATGGGTAAAATCATCGGAGGTGGCCTACCGATCGGTGCTTACGGTGGACGTGCTGATATTATGGAGCAAGTCGCTCCTCTCGGCCCCGCTTACCAAGCTGGCACCATGGCAGGAAATCCAGCTTCCATGTCTGCAGGAATCGCTTGTTTAGAAGTATTACAAGAAGAAGGTATTTATGAAGAAATGGACCGCTTAGGCGAAAGACTTGAGACAGGGATCCTAGAATCTGCCGATAAACACGGGTTAGAGATTTCTATTAACCGCTTGAAAGGTGCTTTCACCGTTTACTTCACGACTGATAAAGTGGAAAATTACGAGCAAGCGGAGAATACAGACGGCGAGAAATTCGCTCAGTTCTTCCACTTGATGCTTGCCGAAGGAATTAACCTTGCTCCGTCCAAATACGAAGCTTGGTTTTTAACAACGGCACATACAGATGAAGATATCGATCAGACACTTCAGGCTGTCGACCGTGTCTTCCACCAAATGAGTAAATAAAGACAGATGAAATACCCAGAGCCCAATGCTCTGGGTATTTTTATCCGAAACCTATTATAAGGTATTGAAAAAATGAATCGTCCATGCTACCATATACATATAATTCTGAAAATTCCCACGAATTATGATCTTTGTTTCATTTCTTTCCCTTTTCATAGGTTTCAGTTTTTACTGAATCCCCTCAAGGCTTATGCAATAATCGATTGCATAAGCTTCTTTTTTTGTGTGAATTTTTATATTTAGGGGTACCAAAGATAAAGGCATCCGTTATAATAATTTCATTGAGGTCCGTACATATGATAACGGATAATTTTTCAGAAGGATGATGCACGTTATGAAACTGGGCGCACGTATGATGAAAACAGGGCTAGCTGTGGGGATTGCTCTTTACATCGGTCACTTATTTGAATTCATTTCTCCTCTACTTGCAGCGATTGCCGTCGTTTTCTCTATCCAGCCATCGATTTACCGATCTTATCAATCCATCATTGAGCAGATCCAAGGTAATATTATAGGAGCACTGATTGCTGTAATTGGTGTGTTTATATTGGGTAATGACCCGTTTGTCGTAGGATTCGCTATTATTATAGTCATCGGTGTAACGACGACTATGAAGATGAACGAAAATACGATATCACTAGCTGTTGTTGCGGTTATCGCATTGATGGATACAACGGACCAGACGTTTTGGTTCTTTAGCTTATCCCGCTTTTCTTCTATGTTACTCGGGATTTTAGCGGCTTTCATTGTCAACCTTGTGTTCTTACCGCCTCGTTATGAAACTCGTCTGTTCAAGAAAATCGATCAAGCAACGACGGACATTTTGCAATGGCTTCGAGTAACGACGAGGCAATTATCTGATGAACCAGCGTTGAAGTATGAAATCACGAGAATCCAGGATGATATGAGATGGGTGGATCACACCTACCTCCTCTATTCAGAAGAACGGACTTACTTCAAAGGAACACGCTTTTCCAAAGGAAGAAAGCTTGTATTGTTCCGTCAGTTGATCACAACAACGAAGAAATCATTCGACGTATTAAAAGCCTTCTACCGCCTCGAGCATAAAATCGAACAGATTCCTGAGGACTTCCAAGACGCAGTCGTAAGTGAACTGGACAAGCTCGTAAACGCACACGAAAAACTCGTCCTCAGCTTAAAAGGACGTATTAAACAAAACCACAAACAGTCCTTGAGACGAGTGGAAGACCCTGATATCCCCATGCTCGTCGACCGCCTGATGCGAGTGTATGAGGAGAGCAACAACCCTGAGAAACTAGTCTTCCTCCCCCTCGCTTCACAGCTTATGGAGTACCATTACCAGCTGGAGAAGTTGAAACGATTGTTAAAAAGCTACCAATCCCATCATCAAGATGATTACATCCAAACAATGGAGAGATAAATACAAAAGAGGCTGTCGCATAAACGACAGCCTCTTCTTTAATGCTCACTATATTCTTTTTCAGGTTCCGCGTCATCTAATTGTTGTACTTGGTACAAGTCATAGTAATGCCCGCGTTTTCTCATTAATTCATCGTGTGAACCAACTTCTACAATTTCACCATTCTCTATATGCACAATCCGGTGCGCATGTGTGATGGTGGATAAACGGTGGGCAACGATAAATGTCGTACGATCAGAAGCAAGGCGCTCAAGAGCATTCTGAATCAAGCTCTCACTCTCCAGGTCAAGAGCAGATGTCGCTTCATCGAGCACAAGCAACGGTGGGTTCTTCAAGAACACACGCGCTATTGCAACACGTTGCTTTTGACCACCGGATAATTTCACGCCTCGTTCGCCGACAAGCGTATCATAGCCATTCGGAAGACTTGTTATAAAGTCGTGGGCGTTTGCTGCCTTGGCCGCTTCGATCATCTCTTCATCTGAAGCTTCCGGGTTCCCCATCTTAATGTTCATTCGGATCGATTCACTGAACAGAATATTGTCCTGCAGAACCATCCCTACTTTATCGCGAAGAGAACGAGCTTGTACATCTCGTATGTCGGTCCCGTCGATCTTGATGCTTCCGTCTGTTACATCATAAAATCTTGGGATTAAACTGATCAGCGTAGATTTCCCACCACCGCTCATTCCGACAAACGCAATCGTCTCCCCTTGTTTAACGGAGAGCGACACGTCATTCAGTACCAGCGGTTCATCTTCATCATAACGGAAGCTGATATCCTGGAAATCCACGTCCCCTTTCACGTTTTTCAATTCTTTGGCACCTGGTTTGTCGACGATATCATATTTCTCATCCAAAAACTCGAATACACGGTCCATCGATGCAATGGACTGTGTTAGCACGGTTGCAGAGTTGACAAGGCGTCTCAGAGGGTTATATACCCGGTCCATATATCCGACAAAGGCGACCATAGTACCTACAGTGAGTGCGTCGGTCAGCACTTGATATCCAGCAAAAGCAATAACTAGAAGTGGTGCCAAGTCCGTGATCGTATTCGTCACAGAGTAAGTGTAAGCATTCCAGTTCGTATGCACGAGCGCTTTGTCCAAGAAGTTTTTGTTCTGTTTATCAAACTCGCGCTCCTCATGTTCTTCTAAAGCAAAACTTCTCGTTACAGGCACCCCTTGAACACGTTCATGCAAATGGCCTTGGACAGAGGCAAGTGCCTGGGAACGATCGCGTGTCAATTTCCTTAACCTTGCATAGAAATACTTGACCGCAAACCCATATAGAGGGAAAAGCGCAATCGATACGAGCGTCAACCAGACATTCATCGTCAGCATGATAATGATAGCGATGACGATCGTAATCATATCAAGCCATATATTCATAAGCCCTGTTATAACAAACGTTTTCGTCTGCTCTACATCATGGATGACCCGGGAGATAATTTCCCCCGTTTTCGTCTTAGAATAAAAACGTAAGCTCAAACGCTGAATATGATCAAAGAGCTTTTCACGAATATCATATAAGATTTTGCTCCCGATATATTGGGCTAAATATTGCCTGATGTACTCGATTGGTGGCCGCAAAATCAGGAAGATCAGGAATGCTCCTCCCATGATCCAAAGCAACTGATCGATTTTGGCTCCTTGCGTCATGTCTTGTGCGTTGATGATGTCATCAATCACGTATTTAATAATCAATGGCATTAACAATGGAATGGAGAATTTAATAATACCGATAAGAACCGTTAAAATGATTTTACCCTTATAAGGGCTGACAAACTGTAAATATCTTTTGATACTGTCGATCGGAAACACCTTCTTTCTATAAACAACAAGGAAGCGCACCTATAAAGAAGTGCGCATAGAACATCCTTATTAACGATACGTTAAATATCTTTCGTACCACTGATCAATAAACTCAGGAGAAAACGGGCCTTTCCGTTGGCGGACCCATCGAATAAGAGCATCCATATTATTGTAAAGAATTCGATCTAAAACATGAGGATAATTCATTTGTTTCTTATGGATCTCGTATTCATCTTCATCCAGAATCTTGTACGTCATATCCGGGAATACCTTCAGATCTAAATCATAATCAATATATTTAATGGCTTCGTCCTCATAAACGAATGGTGAGCTTATATTACAGTAATAATAAACGCCATCGTTCCGGAGCATGCCGATTATATTAAACCAATATTTAGAATGAAAGTAACAAATAGCGGGCTCTCGGGTGATCCAGCGCCTTCCATCGCTCTCCGTCACGGTAGTGCGATCATTGGCACCGATGATTACATGTCGCGTGCTTTTCAAAACCATTGAGCTTTCCCACACTCGGTGCAGGTGCCCATTGTGCTTGTAACTCTGGATTTCGATTAGTTTTCCTGCCTCTGGGCCGGGCATACGATCCCCCTCCCTTTTATTATCCGTCTGCCTTCTGTTTATTATAACGACAATTAAGGTTGAATGAAACTAATTAGACTGTGCTGATGATTCAGTTGGACTTGGACTCAAGCGGCTTGAAAAAAATCAGGCACAAAAAAAGAAGCCGCCCTCTAGAGGACGACTTCTTGTTCGGGGGATTATACAGGCTAATAAACAGCCTGGACAAGCCACTCCAATTCAGGTTACTTCTTCTTCGCCTGAGATTGTTGGTTCTGCTCTTTAACGTGTTGAGCATCAGTTTGAGCTGCGAATTCCGCACCATACTGTTGCTGACCTTTACCTTGAGCAGCTTGTTGGTTTTGCTGTTTCACATGTTGTTTGTCTGTACCAGCTGCAGTTTTACCTGCTTGTTTTGGTTGCTTAGCCATGTTTATCACCTCCGCAAAAATTATTGTGTGCAGATTGATTCGATTTCATTCGAGGGATTCGAAATTTTTTCATGTAATAATGAAATAAAAAAACGCCCTCTCATGAGGACGCTTTGCAGACCTTATTTACTTACACGATTTAAAAATTCTTCAATTTCTTCTTTCGTCTTGCGATCTTTGCTGACGAATCGACCTGTCTCTTCCCCGTTACGGAAAGCAAGAAAACTCGGAATGCCGAATACATCATTCTCTGCACAAACATGAATGAACTGGTCACGGTCTACATATACAAATGTCCAATCCGAGTATTCCTCTTCAAGTTCTGGGAGAAATGGCTCGATCACGCGACAATCCGGGCACCAGTCAGCAGAAAATAACAAGATGACAGGCTCTTGATTTATTAGGTCTTTCAATTGTTGATCGGATTCTAATTGGATCATATCTTACACCTCCACCATTTATTGTAGCTTACTCTGTCTCAATTTTCATGTCTCCGGGCTCAATCCATCCGCGCTTTCTGAACCAAAAGGCAATTGCGAAGCTGATGATGGCTGGGCCAACAAAGTGTAGCATCAAAATGGCTAAAGCGACCTCATAGGAGAATCCCATCGTTTGGAATGTCATGACCTGACCAACGAGTCCGCTCGTTCCCATGCCAGCCCCAGCTGCATTATTCTCCATTTCCAACCACACCGTAGCAAACGGAGCAAGCACTGCAGAAGCAATAGTCGGTGGCAAGATGATAATCGGTTTTCTCACTACATTGGCAATCTGGAGCATAGAAGTCCCAACGCCTTGGGCAATTACTCCTCCAAAACCGTTGTCCCGGTAACTGATAACAGCAAAACCGACCATTTGGGCAGCACACCCCACAGTCGCTGCACCAGCTGCCACACCTTCGAGCGATAAGAGGAGAGCTATCGCGAGACTGGAGATCGGTGCAGTTAAGGCAAGTCCCATCAACACCGCAACAAGAATCCCCATTATGAATGGCTGCTGGGTAGTCGCCCAGTTTATGACCGAACCAAATGCTTTCGTAAACCCACCAATCGGAGGCCCTATCATCGTGGCCATGATGTAGCCGACAGTAATAGTAAGAAACGGTGTAACGATAATATCCAATTTCGTTTCTTTGCTGATCACTTTACCAAATTCTGTTGCCACAAGCGCAGCGATATAACTACCCGCCGGTCCCCCTAGCTCAGCGCCTAATGCACCACTGAACAAAGATGCAAAAATAACTAGCGGAGGAGCTTTTAATCCATAGGCTACAGCAGCACCGATGGCTCCTCCCCATATTTTCGTGTCCATTGCGAATGATCCCATTTCAATCAATGCATCCGAAACAGGACCCAGCTGCAGCTGTTCACCTATTGTTTTCATGATAAGACCGATAATTAAAGAAGAAAATAAACCGAGCGCCATATGACTGAGTGCTGTGATGAAATAAGCATGAGCAGAAATATGGACACCTTTTCGTTTCAAAAATGCCTTCATAAAAGCCCCCCTTTTTACGCCATAACTGATCATACAAGATAATTTGACATGAGTAAAGACAGGTAGATTGTTCTAAATATTTTCATTCTTCAGCCGATACTAGTAATAAAGCCTAAATGCATATCTTGGATGTATTGTTTTAATGGTTCGATAGTTCTATAATTGTAAAAAGATATGTAAAGAATTTTCGCAATTTTTAAAGAGGGGGAGTCAAATGAATTCAATACGCAGTAGAGTCTGGTTAATGATTGGCGTATCACTACTTAGCTTGCTTATTTTAATCGGTTTTTCTACATATTTTTTCAACGAACAAAGCGATCTTGTAGACGAAAGCCGTCATGTCCAGTCAGCACTACAGAATAGTGAAGAGATAAAGTACCTCATGACTGCTACAACACAAAAACAGCAATCTTTCCTAGCTGATCCGAATGAGGATACAGCCGAAGAAATCCGTAGTGCCATTACGAAAGTAAAAGAGAAAGCGGTAGAGAACGCTGATACATATAGTCAGTACCCGGAAATCAGCGAAGCGTTCACATCCATTTCAAAAAGCGCTGACCAATACATGGAGCAGTTGGATCCACTCGTCAATATGTTCAGGATCGTCGGTTTTTCTGATACAGAGGGCATGTATCAGTTTATTAATGAATCATACTATGAGTTTGAGAAGATGGTCCAATCAATCGGCAATCCCCAACTTGCAGCCAACTTATCAGATATGAAACGACTTGAACAGAAATTCCTGAATGACCCGACAAGCAGTCATCTGGAGGAGTTCAAGGAGAGCGCGACAACTTTCGAGAATCAAGCTAAGTCTCTTGATGCTTCTGATCGTTTAATGAGTTCGGTAAACACTACCCTTTTGAAATACGAACAAACCTTAAACTCTATCAATAACACGTTCACTCAAGCAGATACGACCACAGAGTCGTTTGAAGAGATTGCTTCCCAAGTTTCCAATCAGGTAAATGAAGTGATTATTGCAGCGGACAGTGTTAATAGTGCAATGAAAAGTCAGCAATCCGAGCTAAAGAACACCATGACCCTGCTACTCATTATCATTGGTGGTCTTGCTCTACTAGTTACGTTCGGGATTGGATTTGTGTTGGTCCGTTCTATTTCTAAATCGATCAAATCCCTGAAAGGCGGAGCGGCCATCATCGGGCAAGGGAATCTCTCCCACCGGATCGAAGTAAAGTCTCAAGATGAATTATCCCAAGTATCGGAACAATTCAACTTGATGGCAGAGAAAATGGAGCGCTCCCTTCATAAGGTGTTAGGAGCAAGTGATGTACTTCAGACTTCTTCCGATCAACTGGCAGATGTATCTGAACAGACAACGATGCAAACACAAGAGGTCAACGAAGCCATCAATCAGGTCGCAGTCGGATCTCAAGACCAAGCGAACAAATTGGACGAGAGCACGAGACTCATGGAGCAGGTTTCAGAAGCTATCTTAGAAACGAAACAGTCTGCACATGACATCGAAAGCAGGCTTAAGGAAGCGGATAAGGATGGAAAAGACGGTCTCCTGACTGTTTCAGAACTCGAGCAGACTTCCCACTCCTTTATAGAACTTGCTTCCCATATGACAAAAGAAGTCCAAGAAGCTTCCAAACAATCGCAGGAAGTGAACAAGATTGTCGAAACGATTGAAGGAATCGCTGACAGCACCAATCTCCTTGCTTTGAATGCTGCCATCGAATCTGCAAGAGCCGGCGAAGCAGGTAAAGGCTTCGCTGTGGTTGCCGATGAAGTACGCAAGTTAGCAGAACGTTCCAAACAAGAAGCGCACAGCATCCAAGAACTAGTAAACAATATGAGCAATCAAATGACGCGCTTATCAGAGGAAGCAGAACAATTCGATCACTACCAAGGTTCCCAAAATGAAGCAGTTACGAAGACTAGAGACGCATTCGATCGCATCTCCCATCACGTCGGAGATATGAACAAGCAAATCGTTCAAGTGAAAGAAGCTGTGGAGGGTGTAGAACATGTCAACGAAGACGTGAAACAAAAACTACACGAGATTAGTATCATTTCTGAGGAAGCAGTAGCTACCGCAGAAGAAGTAGCAGCTTCCAGTGAGAATCAAGTATTATCGATTGAACAAGTCAATCACTCTGCCTCCGATCTACAAGGTTTATCACAGGAACTCTCAGCAGAAGTCAATCAGTTCTCTATCAGTGCTCCATCCGATGAGGGCAATGAAATGGACGTCCAAGAAGATGATGACGAGAATTTTTATGAGGAACATCTCTCTGAAGCATCCGCTCATTTAGAGAATGATCTAGAACTGCACCACCGCGAAGAACTGGAAGATAAACCCGACGAAAACGACGATGATCAGCGTCTAGCATAATGAAAAGGCGCTCCTTCTAGGGAGTGCCTTTTGTTGGGCAAGAGCGATTTACTAGACTCTTCTTCTTGCTTCCATCATACTTCAAAGTAGTATAGATAGTTTAGGAGGTATTATGGAATGGAATTAACCGTGTACTTAGCAGGACAAATTCATGATGACTGGCGCGGTGAAGTTAAAAAATTGGCTAAGGAGAGAGACCTGCCGCTTCACTTCGTTGGCCCACAAGAGAACCACGACCGCTCCGACAACATCGGAGAAGACATCATGGGTGAACAACCGAATAAGGTTTTCCGCGATGATGCCGCTTCAAGCGTGAACAATTTCAGAACACAAGTGTTACTGCAAAAGTCAGATGCCGTTATTGCTTTATTCGGGGAGAAATACAAGCAATGGAACACCGCAATGGATGCTAGTGCAGCCATCCAGCTCGGTAAACCTCTCATCCTTGTGCGTCCGGATTCTTTGGTTCACCCGTTGAAAGAACTATCAAACCAAGCTAACGTAACAGTAGAGTCTATTGAACAAGCACTGGACGTGTTGGCATACATCTATGAATAATAAAAAAGCCGAGATGGAAGCATCTCGGCTTTTCTTTATTCCTGACTCTGGTGAAAGAGCCACTGTCCTTTTAACAGTCGGACAACGTGACGGAACATTTCTTCTCGTTGAATGAGATTATTGGTAAAGACTCCAATAGCCCCTTCGTTTTTACTGACCTCATGCTTGTTAGCATAATCATCCATCACTTCGCCAAGCTCTTTTCCTTTTTCAAGTTCAGCTTTGATTTCATCAGGAAGTTTAATTCTTGCTCCGCTCGCTGTAAAGACATTTTCTTTCTGGTCTACAAGCGCTCCCCAGTTGCAAAGGTATAAGTCATCTTCTATTTCCATGACGCCACCTTCCAAACCAATTCCGATACTACCCTTCTTCATCGAAGCACACTCTCGGGCGCGGTTGATCGCACCTTCTAACGTTTCTTCATCAGAGAAAGGTTGTGCAGCCACTTTTGACTCGACTTCCATGCCAACAACTTCTTCCTCTGTGAACACCTGCTTTACGGAATCCATCTTCGTAGGGTTCAGCGATCCGACAACTATCTTCACAGTACCAGTCACCTTTCTCATTTTCTTCGTCTGATTATCATAGCATAAGTCCGGCCTATTCGCAGGTGCCCTTAGCAAATTTGTCGTATTTTACACATTTTGGTTGATTTGATCCACCGCGTTTTGATCTGTCGTTTTCACCAATTTCACTAGTAACTCTTTTGCAGCAGCATAATCATCTACGTGAATGATAGAAGAAGATGTATGGATATAACGAGAACAAACGCCAACTACAGCAGAAGGCACCCCATTATTCGACATATGCACACGACCTGCGTCTGTCCCCCCTTGGGAGATGAAGTACTGATATGGGATGTCATTCGTTTCAGCCGTATCCAAGATGAAATCACGGATTCCACGGTGAGTAACCATAGAACGGTCGAAAATACGGAGGAGAGCCCCTTTACCTAATTGGCCAAACTCTTTCTTATCTCCACTCATATCGTTAGCCGGTGACGCATCCAGTGCATAGAAGATATCTGGGTTGATCATGTTAGCAGCAACTTGTGCTCCGCGAAGTCCTACCTCTTCTTGAACCGTTGCACCTGAATAAAGTTTATTCGGCAGCTTTTCTCCTTGGATTTCTTTCAAGAGCTCGATGGAAAGCCCACATCCGTAACGGTTATCCCAAGCTTTTGCCATTACTTTCTTATCATTAGCCATTGGAGTAAACGGACAAATAGGCACGACAGCCTGTCCTGGTTTAATACCGATTTGTTTTGCATCTTCCTTGTCATCCGCTCCGATATCGATCAACATATTCTTTACATCCATCGGTTTCTTGCGCTGTTCCGGGGTAAGGTTATGTGGAGGAATGGATCCGATCACCCCGACGACTGGTCCATTATCAGTCATGACCTGGACGCGTTGAGCCAGCATAACTTGGTTCCACCAGCCACCGAGGGTCTGGAAACGTAGCATGCCGTTATCTGTAATTTGAGTAATCATAAACCCAACTTCATCCATGTGACCTGCCACCATAACGGTAGGTCCCTTACCATCTCGAAGACCGAATACGCCTCCTAGACGGTCCTTTACGATTTCGTCTGAATACTTTTCTAATTCCTGTGTCATAAATTGACGTACTAAATGCTCATTACCTGGAGCACCTGGTAGTTCTGTTAATGTTTTGAATAATTCTTTTGTATATGAATTCATGTATGTATCTCTCCTTTATAAGGGTCTCTCTCTATTTTAACGGAACTTTGAAAACGTTTCTACAAATCCGACTGTTAGTTTTGATTTCCTATTTTCGGGAATGTCTAGTATACTAGAGGCAGAATATAGTTGTGAGGTGATGGTTGTGAATTGGAAAAAAGTTGCCATTGCTGCTGGTGTAGGAGCATTAGCAGGCTATGTAGTGAAAGAACAGTTGAGTAACAATCAGGGAGTGACCCCTGAGAAGGCTTTGAAAATTGCGAAAGAAGCATTCAAAAAGCAAGGTCCAATCAGTGGTTCTTGGATTTACATGAGACCTGAAGAGTTGAACAAGAATGGCATCAACTATGATGTCTACCGCGGTGGTATCTCTAAACAACAAGATGGACAAACATCGCAATTCGAATTTTACATCGACACAGATACAGGTACAATCGTCGATGTTGCAGAAACAACTGCATAAGTGAACAGATTCAGAAAGCATCGCGCAAACAGCGCGATGCTTTTTTTATTAGTTCTCATAAGTATGTTGTTCCTTCTCAACCTGGTCGATCACGTTCCCTTCTTGGTCATATCTCAACGCACAATATTTATAATCGTGATAGAAGATATACCAAGCTTTTCGATCGTTTCCGTATTTCATCCATTTTTGCTTTTCGTGTACAGACGTTACCGGATAATCATCATATGCAAGTACCCATAAGACATTTTGATGGGCGTGTGTCGGCATGATATCCGCCATATGTACAAACGTCTCTTCCCCGTCTTCAAAAATAATGACGGCGTGTCCGTCACTATGACCGCTGGTATGGACCATTTTCAGACCAGGCACTATTTCCTTCGATTGTTTGAAAGTCTCCACTTGATGTTGAACTGGCTCCCAGTTCACCTTCCAGTAAGTGTTTTGGGAGCGGATATTCGGATTCCTCATTTCCTCCCACTCGACTTCACTTGTATAGATTGTTGCATTCGGAAAAGCAGGGGCATACCCTTCCTCATCCGCAATCGACAGCCCGCATGCATGATCAAAGTGTAGGTGTGTCATGAGTACCGTATCTATGTCAGCTCGGGTATATCCTAGCTCCTGCAACGACTCATCTATGTTCGTCTCTTCTTTTACTCCAAAGTTCCTCCGCTGTTTATCCGTCAGTTTCCCTTTACCGATTCCTGAGTCAATAAGTAATTTCCTATCGTCCACCTCAACCAAGATCGGGTCCGTCCTCAGTTCTATCTGATTCTTATCATTTACGGGGTACTTACGACTCCATAAAGGTTTCGGGACCACACCGAACATAGCCCCTCCATCCATATGCGTCACTCCGCCATCCAGCCAAGTAAGCTTAGCTCGACCAATCTGCATTGACTTCATCTAAAAGTTCCTCCCTCTGCATAAATATAGCTCCAGTCTACCATAGAGACTGGAGCTATTGTAAGCGATATCATGTTCTGAACCGTACTCGACAACGATAGATAGGCTGCCCTTTTGCAGCAAACTTCTCTTCATATTCTGTAGGTACATTCAAAGGATCCTCATCAGCATGTAAGTCAACGGAAACATCCTCAATCAACATCCCGTATTGTGAGAAACTCATGAGAGAGTATTCGAATAACCCACGATTATCGGTTTTCAGTGTGATCTCTCCTCCAGGTACTAAAACCTCCTCGTACTGTTCCAAGAAAGTACGAAAGGTGAGACGACGCTTCTCATGACGGTTCTTCGGCCACGGATCCGAGAAGTTCAGGTAAAGGTGATCTACCTCGTTCGATTCAAATAAATCCCTAAGGTCCTCTGCATCCTCATTGACCAAGCGTACATTGCTCGTTCCAGCATCCAATACCTTCTTTACTGCCCCGACAATTACACTCTTTACTCTTTCTATTCCTACAAAGTTAATGTCTTCATGCTGCTTCCCCATTCCAGCGATGAACTGGCCTTTCCCCGAACCAATCTCTAGGTGCAGCGGATTATCTTTATTGTCAAAAAGGCTTTTCCAGTCCCCTTTGGCTTCAAAAGGTTTTTGAACGACAACATGATCATTTTCTCTCATATAATCGTCAGCCCATGGTTTGTTACGTAAACGCATTAGGTACATTCCTCCTTCTTTTCGTTAAAATCGTACCACGAAGTCAGCTTCATTTAAAACTTTTTACTAAAATTCTAGAATGCGGGTGAATAAGGGACTATCGGAGACTAATTAAGACAATGGTACGCTTATCTCTTCTTCACAAGTCCGTACCATGAATCATTATGAAATTCATTAGAAATGTGGGGTTGGGTTGTAAGCGCTTACTGATATAAGATAATAATCGTGTGATCAATACAAAAATGGAGTGATTTGAAACCCATGAAAATGATTAGTAAATTATTTGAAGTGTCTGTACTTGCTGTATTCTCTGTATTATTCGCAGGTTACGCATTACTGATATATCCATTTGAAAAACTCAACGAAAAAACAAGCTCAGAAGTCCGTGAGAAGAAACTTAAATATACGCCAACGATCGGCTAAACTTAGCAGCACTTATAAGATGATTTATCAAAAGCAGCGGAAAATCTCCGCTGCTTTTTTTCAATGAAAAAGAGCCCATTCTCAGGGCTCTGGTATCTTACTCTATAATTCCTTCTCTTGTCATCACACGATTCAATTTACGGAGTCTCAACGCTGCTTCATCGTATTCCCCGCGCATTTGGTGCCATTGTATGAAGGCCAGCGACTGGGACACGGCATACCAGATCATTCTTTGATATAAATTCTCATCAGGTATAATTCCATACTCTTTCAACCAGTCATCCCATTTATCCAAAGGAATATAAGAGTGCAAGAGCATGCCCAGATCAAGAGCGGGGTCTGCAACCATGGCGTTATCCCAATCAATCAAGTACAACTGATCCTCCGCTGAGAGCAGCCAGTTATTGTGGTTAGTGTCACAGTGGCACACCACATGCTTATCATGACGTACGTCTTGAACTCTTTGTTGTAGGAAATCTATTGCGACGCTCACTTCCATGTGAGGATCGACTTGATTCAATACGGTTTGGTTATCCTTAATATCTTTTAAAACCTCATCCGGAGTCAAAGGGTGCTTTCCCAGCCTCATCAGCATATCCAACAGTTCTGTTGAATGATGAATCTTACTCAATAAAGCAGCTACTCTCGGATAATCCATCTCTTCCGGTTGGAGTTCACGTCCCTCCAACCATTCCTGAGCCGTAATCACATCACCATTCTCAAGGCGCTTGGTCCAAACTAGCTTGGGTACAATTCCTTCGGCAGAAAGTACAGCAAGAAATGGGGAGGAATTCCTTTTTAGGAATAAACGTTTTCCTTCCGTTTGTGCGTAATAGGCTTCTCCTGTTGAACCGCCTGCTGGTGTGACTGTCCAATTATTACCAAGTATATGTTCCAACCAATTCACCTTCAATTCCTCAAATCTTCCTGTGATTACATCACGTTCATTGTATAACTCTAGTATATCGTACTTTTGTACCCAGCCAAAGTTTTTATTATACCACTTCATAAACTCACTTCATAAGACTAACTCAAGATGGTACTTTATTTCAAGAAAATCTCCTTACCCAAGGAAGATTGTCCGGGTATGCTTTCCTCTGACTAAATCACACTGGAAACACTCTCCTGACTGCCCGTCTACTTGAAATGGAACGACTCTTTTGGAAGACACCTTTACTGTTGAAGCCTTGTAAACAGAAACTTCCTTAAGCATTGTATGCTTCCCTATAAAGACAGTAAGGAAAAGCGCGATAACCTTCCATTTCGGTATATCATCGATCACCGTTACCGTAAATTGCTCATCCTTAAGTTCAGCATCAGGCGCAATTTTCATTCCACCCCCGTAATAAGGATGATTAGATACGGCAACAAGAGTCGCACGTTCTAGCGGCTTCACTAACCCGTCCAGTTCTATCTCGAGATTAATAGGTTGAAAGTTTTTCAAAACGGGTAGTAGAGCAAGAGAATAGGTCAAACGATGGAGACGAAGCCTCTTCATCCATTTTCGATAAAATGGACGATTAGCAAAATGGACGATCTCACTATCCAATCCTAAGCTGATATGGTTCAAAAAGAGATGCTGGGAGTGTTTATGCCTCTTATTGATCACATATCTACCGACATTAACCGTACGTCGCTTCGGATTTTGGACAACTTTCTTGAACAAAGATACACCTTTCCCCTTAATACCCAAAGCACGTGTAAAATCATTACCTGAGCCTGTAGGAATGATAGATACGGGAATGGACGGGTATTGGTGCAGCCCATTAATCACTTCATGAAGCGTTCCATCTCCTCCAATCACGATGAGACACTTCAGGTGCTCATGATGAATTTCAGCGATTTGCTCGGCAAGTTTTTCAGCATGTCCTTCATAGTTTGTTCGGAATGATCGACAATTCTTCTCTTTAAAAACTGGATCTTTCTGTATAGCTTTGAATATTCGGTCTGCCTTTCCTTTCCCAGCTAGCGGATTCACAATCAGAATGAACATGAGACATATCTCCTAGTAAAATCAAATTACTTCCCATACACAATGTTATTTTCGTATAATTAAAACAAAAGAAAGAGGAGGATTCACATTGAGTAAAGATTGTCAATTTTGTGGAACGAGTGTGACTCTCCCGAACAAGGGTGCACTCGTTATTAATCGTAAAAACGTAGATGTTGAACAACAATCGGAATTACTTATAGACTACCAAGATGATGATACAATGGTGTTTCAATATACGACGATGTCGAACCTTGTAACCACCTTGGAGTTACTTCGGAAGCGCAACACCTCAAACTTTTGGTTACATATTCTCAACCTGGATACAAAACAGTCTTTCCCTATATCTATCGACCACTTATATGAACGTCTGAAGCATCCAGAACTTGCCTCCATCATTCATAACGGCAGTTTCACATCCCACTTGCAACCTATCGTAGATATGCAGACAAATGAAGTCTTCGGGTATGAGTCTTTATTACGAACCACGGAACAGTCTGTTAATCCAGGCGAACTCTTCTCCTACGCTCAACAATCCGGCCTTCAGTCCATGCTCGACCAGAAGGCTAGACGATCTGCCGTAAAAGCGAAATCCGACCACTTAGCCAAGGGACAGAAAATCTTCATCAACTTTCTCCCTTCTACCATTTATGTACCAGAATTCTGTTTGAAGCACACATTCCAAATTGTGAGAGAATTCCAAATAGAGCCGGAGGATTTAGTATTCGAAGTGGTAGAAACAGAGAAAGTATCCGACGTAGATCACTTGAAACGCATACTTGACACCTACAAAGCTTCTGGCATGAAAGTAGCCTTAGACGACGTCGGGACAGGGTATAGTACGCTCGAAATGCTGTCGTTGCTTGAGCCGGACTATTTGAAAGTGGACCGGTCGTTCATTAGAAATTGCCATATTGATAAAGAAAACCAAGAGTTTCTTTATCAAGTGATGGAGCGTGCAGAAATGATTGGAATAACTGTCCTAGCTGAAGGAATTGAAACTATCGAAGAATGGACTTGGCTTCACCAACTAGGCGTTGACTTAGGACAAGGGTACTTTATAGGAAAACCACAAGCCGTTCCCGAAAAAGAATTCATACTTCCATAAAACCCTGGTCCTCGTCCCATTCCGGACGTTTGAACGATGTTGTCTGACAGTGCTTCAACAATGAATCAGCCGCTCTTAGTTGATTATGTTTCAAGGGAGAGGCTACCTGCCTTTTCTCTTGGAGCCATGCATCGTACTTAGCAAGATCAATGTAACTTGTCATATACGGTTCCTGATGATGATGAAAGGATAGCTCTGGAGCAAGAACCACTTTTCGGACAGGAAAGTCCAAACCGTAAGCATTCCAGACACTTTTTATAAAGGATTCCGTCCGATTCAAGGCGAACATCGGGTTGAGTATCTTCTTGCGAACACCATTCTGCTCTACAAACCAGCTCTTATCAGAAGCTGGATCAACCCCTTCCCCTCCTGGAATGTCTAAGTAATAGATGATCTCCAATCCTTGTGGGCCAATTAATATCGGCAATGCCTCCATTTCAGCCTGCCTTAAAATCACTATAGGATCATACATGAGAAAATATGTGTCCGGGATCCTCTGTAAAAAGTACTTGAGCCGCTCATCATCCTTATAAGCGTGATCTACGAAGGATTTCTCCCGTAATGTAGTGGATGCCCATTTCATTTGAAAAGGATATAGTCCATCGAGGAAGTATTTTTTAAGTTCTTCTATCGACTGAGGAATAGATTCCTCTTCCTTCAAATCGTGGGGAGGCTCCGCCTCTTTCTCTTCTCTCTTTTGAAGCAGCCTTTTCCATTTGGATGGCTTTTCTTCTTCAGCAACGGACTCTTCTTCAAGTTCCGGCTCCTCTAATTTTCCTTGTTCATAAAGAGACATCATCTTATTCCAATTCTCTTTTTTTAAACGGATATACTGAGTGGGATATTGATATATATTGGACTCATAGCGAGATATGTAATCCTGCAACTTAATCAATTGTGCCATCCTATTCCTCCTTCCCCAGAGAAAAAGTAGCGATAATTTCATATTTAGGCTTTTGCTGAGGGTGAATTTTGTATAAGTGAAATTTGGTCACACGTTGCTCCAGGCTGTGCTGGAAAATCGGAATATCCCCTCCAATTAAAGGGGACGTACCTTGCGCTCTTTTCTTCGCAATCGTCACGTGTGGACGATAGGCTCTTTTTTCTTTTGCCCAACCTAACTTCGAAGCCACTTCTTCTACCTCTTGTTTCAATATATGAATCGCTGAAGTATCCGAAACTGATGCAAAAAACACCCTTGGTTGCTTTCTATCTCCAAAACTCCCGGCAGGCCCTAATACAAGGGAAAAAGGGGACACATGATGTATATCTTGTAGTCGACTGATGAACATCTCCACTTTATCATCGGAGCATGCTCCCAAGAATTTCAGTGTAATGTGAAAGTCTTCTTTCTCCGTCCAGACTTGATAATTCATGTGCTGCTTCAATTCATCCTGCCATTCGATAAGGTGTTCTTTCACCTCTTCCTCAACAGGTATACCGATGAAATAATGGGAACTCATATTACGTCGCTCCTTCCATACTTTGTCCTGACCATCGGGTGACTACCAAAACGAGTAATACCCCAGAGAAGGTCATGAAAGAGAAAAAACCATACATGCCAGTAACACTCCATACATCAATCAATACGCCACCTATAAACGTAAAGAACGCGTTCCCCAAACCGTTGCCGACAGCTGAATATAAACCAACAGCCGTTGCACGTACATTATCGGGCGCTAATTCGCGCACAAGGATCAAAGCAGCCGGAATATATAACCCTACAGAAACACCTTGTACAATCGTAGTAGCATAAACGACTTCACTCGAGGGCTCAAAATAATAGAGGAGCCATCGACTACCGGACACGGAAGAACTCAGTATCAAAACACGGTACACTCCAATACGGTTGATCACTTGCTGAGCGAACTTCATAAAGGGGGCTTCGCTACCCGCAGCCAGCAAGAAAGCAACTCCTACCCCAGATAGTGTACCTCCGACAGATAAAATGAATGTCCCAAAGTAATAATTATTGGCTAATACCGGACCGAACACGAGGAAATTAGAAACCAAAAACAAGATAAAAGCCTTCCGTTTGATCAGAACCTTCATCCCTTCCCGGAAAGAAATCGAAACATGGTCCGCCCGTTTCGGGAACTGGAAGAGTGCCACTAAAGCTAGAAGCAGCCCAGTTGAGAAGAAGGTGAATATCCAATCAAGGGATCCAACCGCTTCCGTCACCCTTCCCAAAACAAACACAGCGACTGCGAATCCGATTGCTCCAAAGAGGCGGATGCTTCCATATTCTTTCCCGTGCTCCTGCACGAAGTTCAAGGACAGACTATCAGACAACGGAACAATGCCAGATTGAAAGAGAGCAATACAAATAATCCCTATTAGTAATGTTGGAAACCATTCTAGTCCCGGATAGAAAAAGCCTAACAAGGAAGCACAGACCGAAGCGATCATCAATAATCGCTTCGGTCTTCTTGTCACATCACTGATCATGCCCCAAATAGGCTGTACGAAAATCGTTACAAGTGGTAGTGCAGCAATTACCATCCCAATCTGGGTGTGGCTTAAACCCTTCTCCTGCTCCAAGAATACCGATAATAATGGAAACAAAGAACCGAACGCAAAAAATGCGAAGAAATAAAAAGCCTGGATAAACCGATACGTTTTTTCAGTTGATGAAGAAGCCATACTCATAACCTTTCTTCTATTACTTCGTTAATTCATAGATGGCTGAAGCGTAAATCTCAATAGCACGGACCATATCTGCAATAAGCACATGTTCATCTTTCTGATGGGCTGTATCAGGGCTGTGCTTGAACATTGCACCGTAAGCGACCCCAGCAGACAGCGACCTTGCATATGTCGCACCACCCATCGACTGGACAGTCTCTTCTTCGCCAGTGATGTCATTATAGACACGCAGCAACGTCTGAATGAAAGGATGATCTTTTTCAAGATAAAGAGATTTCAAGTGATCGTACACTTCGAACTCACCATCAACTTTATCTGCAAACTCTTCTAAGCGTCTCAGCACATTATCTTGATCGGCTGTAACTGGATAGCGCAGGTTAAGTCCCAACTTCACCTCGTACTCCTTCGTGATATGAAGCGATCCCAAGTTAACCGTTAAAGGACCAGAAACCTCATCCGAAAGGGAAAGACCTAGACCACTACCGTCCGTCTGTTCAAACCCGTGATATACCGACTTCAACGTCTCTAGTACCTGATCTGCGAGCGGAAGGGTCAGCATGAACTTAAGTAATGAACGAATTGCATTGGTACCAAGTTCAGGCTTACTAGCATGCACGGAGTGTCCTTTCACCGTTAATTTATATTGGTTTCCTATGTTCTCGATCTCGCCTTGCAGTTCATTCTCCTGCAAGAAGTATTCAAAATCCTCGTGGAGGTCATAAGATGCAATGAGGACCGTCTGTGCTTCATCCGGAACCATATTCAATCGATCCCCTGCTTCAAGGTTCTGAATCGACACGAGTGGATCCCCTTGTTCTTCCAACGAAAAGGAGATATACCCGTCTAACAGGCCTTTTTCTGCATGAATGACCGGGAAGGAAGCATCCGGGGTGAAACCGAGTTCCGGCATTTCTTCTTTAGAGAAATAATGGTCGATTCCCTTCCAGTCCCTCTCTTCATCCGTCCCAACAATGAGGCGGATCCTTTTGTTCGGTTCGAAGCCCTGATCCTTTAACAATTTCATTGCCATATACGCAGCCATAACAGGACCTTTATCGTCCTGTGCGCCTCTTGCGTAAAGTTTTCCATCTCTTACAGTCGGTTCAAATGGAGGAGTAGACCATCCTTTGCCGGCAGGTACTACGTCAAGGTGTCCGAGAATACCGAGAATCTCTTCGCCTTCTCCGAATTCTATATGACCAGCATGACCATCCACATTCTTCGTTGAAAAACCATCCTGATTTCCAATCTCGAGCATCTTTTCCAACGCATCATGAACAGCTTTTCCGTAAGGATAGCTATCGTCTTCTTCATAAACAGATGGGATGGAAAGTAAACGGAACACCTTGTCCAAATACTCTTGTTCATAACGTTCGCTCAACTGTTTGATATCCATGGTAATCAAGCCCCTCTCAATATTTTCTCATAGGTTTCTCGGTCACATACGGCATATAGCTCTGCTTCAGCAGGGATTTGTTCATCTAACTTGCGGTTGATCGCCAAGTCATTTCGATCCGCAATCAGCGTCGCTCCTTCATTCAGCAAGAATTCAAAAGCATCGCGGTAAGTAGCCCATTCTTGCTTGATCGGTACGTGGTAAAGGTCTTCCCCGACAGAGCGCCTGAGGAGCTGACCATAAATTTCAGAAATTCCTTTTCGAAACGCTGACCTGACAGCCAATGAGGAGATGGTTTCATTGGAAACAATGAACTCATCCACATGGACGTGTTTGAAATTATCAATGTGTTTCTCTTCCATAATCTCTACAATCGTGTGTACCTTCGGAGCAACCGCCTCGATGGACGACGCTATTAAGAGCGACTTACCGTCTGTCATCTGATCATTATGCAAATGGTCATCCGCAAAAATGAGCACAGCCTTCGCCCCTTTCACATTCGCGTTCTCTAACGTCTGGCTATCAGCAGCTTCTCCTTTTATGTAATGAATATTCTCACTTAATAATGGTGCTTCTTTCAACTGATCGATGATCACGATCTCAACATCTTCCTTTGTCTCAAGCATTTCTTTAATCGCAAAATGAGCTTTTTGAGACCAGCCGATGATAATGAAATGTCCGGAATCTTTGTACACAATATCACCCTCTACACGTTTTTTTCGGAAAATGGCAAGGCTATCTATTATTTTTCCAATTGCAACCCCAATCAAGCCTATACCGAAGATATACAAGAAGATTGCAATGATACGTCCTGCTACTGTAGCTGGTGAA
Source organism: Halobacillus salinus (assembly GCF_004684905.1). GTDB lineage: Bacteria > Bacillota > Bacilli > Bacillales > Halobacillaceae > Halobacillus > Halobacillus salinus. The sequence continues at coordinate 27,567 of NZ_SRJC01000012.1, forward strand.
TAATCACCATAGCCGACGGTCGTCACTGTCGTCATCACCCACCAGAATCCGTCGAAAATTGTTGGGAACGTCTCATTCTCTACAAGAAAAATGAGCACGGATGACAGGATGACAAGGATTAAGCTGGCAAGAAACAGAACCATGTTGCTGACTTTCACTAATTTCAAGAAAAATTTCCTTAAAATTAACATAAGATGACCTCCTCACTTTAATATTTCGTAAATTTGGTGAATAGTCTGTAAAATAAGAGCAATTCGGTAGCACGTTTTATGACTGTATTGTAGAATAAAGGCAACTTCGAAGTATCCGAGCACCACAATTTTCCAAGACGAATAAGGAGTGGTTTCTTGAATCATCCATCTTCCCGTATGCTTAACCGCATCAAAGCTGTTTATCTTTACATTAGAAAAGTGGGAACAGTAACAACGAGCGAATTAGCAGAAGAATTCGGTATTACCGACCGAACTATGCAAAGGGATTTAAGCATTTTGGAATATAACGGACTTGTATCGAGTCCGCATCGTGGACAGTGGACTGTGACGGAGAAGAGAGTAAAGATTTCCTGATCTTTGAAGTATATGGCACCCGGGTGAAACCCCGGGTGCTTTTTTTTTACATATCTGTGTTGGAAAACAAGTAATCCAGTTCCTCGTCTGTAAGCTCACGGTATTCCCCAAGCTCTAAGTCAGAATCCAGCTCTAGCGTACCCATACGGATTCGTTTGAGGTAAGTCACCTTTTTCCCAACGGCTTCGAACATTCTTTTCACCTGATGGAACTTACCCTCTGTAATCGTAAGTTCGATTTCAGATTCCGCACCGGATTCTAGAATTACCAACTCACCAGGCTTCGTTTCGTATCCATCGTCGAGCGTCACACCTTTAGAGAACGCCGTGACATCTTCTTCTGTTACTTCCCCGTCTATAACGGCATAGTACGTTTTACCGATATTCTTCTTAGGGGAGGTCAGCTTATGAGCAAGCTGACCATCGTTCGTAATCAACAGCAATCCCTCTGTATCTTTATCCAACCTTCCCACTGGAAATGGATTGAAGACATGGTCTTCGGGCTGTAGGATGTCAATGACAGTCGTGTCATGTGCATCCTCTGTAGCGGAAATGAGATCCCCAGGCTTATTCATCATGAGATAAATGAATTCTCTATATTCTACTTCATCCCCCATGACCGTAACAGAATCCTCATCAGGATCGACATGTGTTTTCGGACTTCTTTCCGGATCACCATTAACACGGACATTCCCTGATTTAAGAAGGGCTTTCACTTCTTTTCTCGTTCCATATCCCATGTTCGCTAGCAATTTATCTATTCTCACATCTATTCCTCCAATTAAAAACGGCTCAAGAATTTATCTAATACACGGATGCGACCACCAAGAACGCGCTCTAACAACGTCGTTTTGTACGTAAGCCACAAATACGCAACTCCTCCTGCTCCGATACTGAGCATCAAAACAATCAATGCATCCAACCGGCTTTCCATAGGATTCATGAACAGACCTAAGAGTAACTTAACACCCACCACGAACAACGCCATAACAGTCGATAGGATCAGAATAAGCAAAGTCCTCTTATAAAGCGGCTTATAGTCAAATTCAATGCTTGAGAAAATACGGATGAAGTTCAACACGACAGCAGTTGTCACACCGAGTCCGGTTGCAAGAATCGCACCCTTAGCCCCGAACATTTGAATAAACCACCAGTTACATGCAACCTTCAGTAAGATACCCGATCCTAAGCTGATGACAGCAAAGTTCTGTTTGTTAATACCTTGTAGTATAGAAGACGTAACTGTATAAAGGGCAAGTGCTAAACCAACCGGTGCATACCATCTTAATAATCCACCTCTAAACGCCAGTTCTTCCACTCCGTAAAAAGTGGCATAGGCTTCCATCGACACAACAGACAACCCGATTACAGATGGAATAATCAACAACGCTACAATTTGGAGTGCTTGGTTAACTTGACGATTCAATTGATCCATCTGATTCTTCGTGAACGCTTGGGTAATTACCGGCAATAGTGCAAGGGATAAACCGATCCCGAACGTGACCGGAATCATGACAAGCTTATGACTCAAAAAGTTGATGGTAGAATAAGCGTCGTTGTAAGCAAATCCTCCAGCTTCCATTGCTTTTTTCAAAGAAAACTGATCGACAACTTGATAGAGTGGCGTAGCAATTCCTACTAAAATAAATGGTCCTGCATACGTAAACAGCTCTTTGAACATCTCTTTCGTAGACAATCCATACGTATATTCCTGTGCTTCAATCTGCCTGTCCAAGTATGGCTTTCGTTTACGCCAATACACGAACAAGACGACACAGGATGCGAGACCACCAATAAACGCACCGAACGTCGCAAAACCGACAGCTAATTCGGTTGGCCCCTCCAAGAGTTGGATAATAATAAAGACAGCGCCTAACAAGAAAACAATCCTTGCAATCTGTTCCACGACTTGAGAGACGGCGGTCGGGGCCATCGACTCATTCCCTTGGAAGAAACCGCGGGTAATACTCATAGGCGGTATAATAAGTAAAGCAAAACTGACCATTTGAATAACTAGTGTCGCATCCTCTATTAGAGGTGATCCACTTCCGACAGTCCAAGTAGCTACTGCTCCTGCTGAGAAAAACAGAATAAGAAACGCAATAAACCCTGTGATCGACATCAGAATCATTCCGGCTTTCAACATGTTCCGTCCAGTCTGATAATCACCTAGTGAATTGTACTTGGAGACAAACTTCGAAACGGCGACAGGAATTCCCATACTAGATAGACTTAAAAGAATGCTGTATGGTGTATATCCGTAAGCAAACAAGTCGGTCCCCTGAGGCCCCACCATATTTTCAAACGGTACCGTGTAAATCATACCTAGAAACTTTGATAAGAAAGTTCCTGCCGTCAACAATAAGGTTCCTTTTAAAATCTTCGACATATTTATTTATTCACCTTCAATTTAATTGTAGAATCGACCTCATCTATTTTATCATAGATAAAGGGTAAACAAAGATAGAACGGAAAAAAGAAAGGAAGTACATCATGACCTATCATGTAACTGTCATCGGAGGAGGGCCCTCCGGCCTGATGGCTGCCATCGCAGCAGCAGAGCAAGGTGTAGAAACCCTCCTGATCGATAAAGGAAAAAAACTCGGAACAAAACTGGCTATCTCAGGCGGTGGACGCTGTAATGTTACCAACCGACTCCCTGAAGAAGAAGTCATCAGGCACATTCCAGGGAATGGGAAATTCCTATACAGCCCGTTTTCTGTATTTAACAACTACGATATTATTGATTTTTTCGAAGGATTAGGAGTAGCCTTGAAAGAAGAAGACCATGGCCGTATGTTCCCAGTAAGTAATAAAGCGAAGGATGTCGTACAAGCTCTCTTGAATCAACTCGACCATTTGGGCGTAGAGGTACGGAAGTCAACTCCCGTCGAGGCGATTGACTACGGCGAAGATCAACACACTATCATCCTCAAATCCGGCGAAAAAATCCAGACGAATGCTATTGTACTGGCAGTTGGCGGAAAAGCTGTCCCTCATACCGGAAGTACAGGAGACGGCTATGCGTGGGCTAAAAAAGCAGGCCACACCATCACAGAGTTATTCCCAACAGAAGTACCTCTCATCTCGAATGACCCTTTCATCAAGAAGAAAGTGCTCCAAGGCCTTTCGTTAAGAGATGTAGATGTTTCAGTCCTCAATCAAAAAAGTAGAAAAATAGTTACCCATCGTATGGACATGCTGTTCACCCACTTCGGCCTATCTGGTCCTGCCATCCTGCGTTGCTCCCAATACGTGGTTAAGGAGTTCATGAAGGGGCATAGACCAGTCACCATGGAAATAGACTGCTTGCCAGATGAGAAGCAGCAAGAACTGTACCAGCGTTTGCAAAAAGAGTCCAAGGACCAAGCGAAAAAAGCGTTCCGAAATGTTGTCAAAGGCATTGTGCCAGAGCGCCTACTCGATTATGTACTCGAATTAGTAGCCATTTCCCACGAGGAGAAAGCTGCTAACATATCAAATGCTAAACTACACGACTTCGTCCAATATTTGAAACAGTTTAATGTTCAAATTCATGACAGTCAACCGATTGAGAAAGCCTTTGTCACAGGTGGTGGTGTATCGATTAAAGAAATCGTTCCAAACACTATGCAGTCCAAACGAATGAATGGTTTATATTTCTGTGGAGAAATTTTGGACATTCATGGCTACACGGGTGGATATAATATTACATCGGCTATGGTAACAGGACGTGTTGCAGGTATGCATGCGGCTTGGGAATCCATGGGGTAAGGAGGGAAAGATGGAAGTCAAATTAATTCAACCGAGCGAAGCACTTCCTCTTAGACATGAAATATTGCGACCTAACCAATCACTAGAAGACTGTAAGTATCCGAAAGATTACGAAGAAGAAAGTTTTCATCTTGGAGTATTTGTAGAAGATCACCTCATTTGTGTAGGTTCCTTCTATCTAGAAGATCACTCAGATGTGCCGGATGGAAAAGTATATCGACTTCGAGGAATGGCTACTTGGCCCGAATACCGTGGGCAGGGTGCTGGAACACATCTTGTATCGAAAGCAGAAGAGATTCTCAGCAATAGAAACGCCGATATCTTATGGTGTAATGCCAGAACAAGTGCCCAAGGCTACTACGACAGACTTGGTTTTAAACAAGCAGGCGATGTATTCGACCTCCCGCCAATTGGCCCTCATGTAGTCTCATATAAAGAAATCGAGAAGCCCTAGAGGCTTCTCGATTTTCTATGCTGATATTCTCTTTCTCGACCTAATGCTTCATTGATTAAAGTCTGCATTTGTTCTCGATCATCCGTTGTAACTTCAGGGTCATCAAGCTGCCAATCTAAGGTGTACAAAATGTAGTATCTGCGTATTCGTCGAAAGTAAAAAGTGGAATTAGGGAATTTATCGAAATATCCTCTAACCATTTTTCTCCTAGAATAGCTCCAACGTACAAGTTCTATAACGATCCCTCCGAACGTATATTCGCAATATATTATAACCGGAAATTCAAGGTCCTTCAACATGAATCTACCAAATAAACACCAGTCCCAAATAAGCGAATAAAACACTGCTTGCCAGATACAGATATCCATAAATCTTGAGAGGTTGATAGATATTAGTTATCCCGAAAACACCGACACTTGCAAGCCATAGGATAATGGCGATGAAAGCGACGTGCTGCAGCATAGATATATCTTCGCGTAACGATGCAAGATAGAATCCAATAGGAATGAGCACAATCATCATTGCATACTTCCAATTCCAATATGTATCTCTTTTCCTTTCAAGCTTTACCAAATTGATCACCCATCCATTTGTATAATAAATTTCCATTCCCCTCGAACTTGCTGTATAAACCATTGAATCCTACTCTTTCTATGTAAAATCCGATACAAAAGAACCCCTTTAGAAGTAAATTCTAAAGGGGTTGTGTGACGTGGCAACGTCCTACTCTCACGGGGGTAAACCCGACTACCATCGGCGCTGAAGAGCTTAACTGCTGTGTTCGGCATGGGAACAGGTGTGACCTCTTCGCCTTCACTACCACATCATAATAAGGTTTTTAGTAAACCTTCAAAACTGAATAAGAGAGTTCATCAAACGGTAAACCAACGTCTTTTCACTGTCCAGCTACAGCGAGGATCTGACCAGTCGCTTTCGCTTTTCTTAGATAGATAAGTCTTCGATCCATTAGTATCTGTCAGCTCCACGTGTCACCACGCTTCCACCTCAGACCTATCAACCTCATCGTCTCTGAGGGATCTTAATTACTCAAGGTAATGGGAAATCTCATCTCAAGGTGGGCTTCATGCTTAGATGCTTTCAGCACTTATCCCGACCACACGTAGCTACCCAGCCATGCTCCTGGCGGAACAACTGGTACACCAGCGGTGTGTCCATC
>NZ_SRJC01000013.1 GCF_004684905.1 Halobacillus salinus
CTCGTGGAATGAGCGGCGGACGGGTGAGTAACACGTGGGCAACCTGCCTGTAAGATCGGAATAACTCCGGGAAACCGGAGCTAATGCCGGGTAACATGTTCCTTCGCATGAAGGAACATTAAAAGATGGCTTCTCGCTATCACTTACAGATGGGCCCGCGGCGCATTAGCTAGTTGGTGAGGTAACGGCTCACCAAGGCAACGATGCGTAGCCGACCTGAGAGGGTGATCGGCCACACTGGGACTGAGACACGGCCCAGACTCCTACGGGAGGCAGCAGTAGGGAATCTTCCGCAATGGACGAAAGTCTGACGGAGCAACGCCGCGTGAACGATGAAGGTCTTCGGATCGTAAAGTTCTGTTGTTAGGGAAGAACAAGTACCGTGCGAATAGAGCGGTACCTTGACGGTACCTAACGAGGAAGCCCCGGCTAACTACGTGCCAGCAGCCGCGGTAATACGTAGGGGGCAAGCGTTGTCCGGAATTATTGGGCGTAAAGCGCGCGCAGGCGGTTCCTTAAGTCTGATGTGAAAGGCCACGGCTCAACCGTGGAGGGCCATTGGAAACTGGGGAACTTGAGGACAGAAGAGGAGAGTGGAATTCCACGTGTAGCGGTGAAATGCGTAGATATGTGGAGGAACACCAGTGGCGAAGGCGACTCTCTGGTCTGTTTCTGACGCTGAGGTGCGAAAGCGTGGGTAGCAAACAGGATTAGATACCCTGGTAGTCCACGCCGTAAACGATGAGTGCTAGGTGTTAGGGGGCTTCCACCCCTTAGTGCTGAAGTTAACGCATTAAGCACTCCGCCTGGGGAGTACGGCCGCAAGGCTGAAACTCAAAGGAATTGACGGGGGCCCGCACAAGCGGTGGAGCATGTGGTTTAATTCGAAGCAACGCGAAGAACCTTACCAGGTCTTGACATCTTTGGACCACCCTAGAGATAGGGTCTTCCCTTCGGGGACCAAATGACAGGTGGTGCATGGTTGTCGTCAGCTCGTGTCGTGAGATGTTGGGTTAAGTCCCGCAACGAGCGCAACCCCTAATCTTAGTTGCCAGCATTTAGTTGGGCACTCTAAGGTGACTGCCGGTGACAAACCGGAGGAAGGCGGGGATGACGTCAAATCATCATGCCCCTTATGACCTGGGCTACACACGTGCTACAATGGATGGAACAAAGGGCAGCGAAGCCGCGAGGTGTAGCAAATCCCATAAAACCATTCTCAGTTCGGATTGCAGGCTGCAACTCGCCTGCATGAAGCCGGAATCGCTAGTAATCGCGGATCAGCATGCCGCGGTGAATACGTTCCCGGGCCTTGTACACACCGCCCGTCACACCACGAGAGTTGGCAACACCCGAAGTCGGTGAGGTAACCTTTTTGGAGCCAGCCGCCGAAGGTGGGGCCAATGATTGGGGTGAAGTCGTAACAAGGTAGCCGTATCGGAAGGTGCGGCTGGATCACCTCCTTTCTAAGGATAGATACGGAAACGTACTTGGTTGGTTGTTCAGTTTTGAGAGATTAAATCTCTCGATTTACTGTGAACCTTGAAAACTGGATAAGAGAATTGTTCGAACTTTTTTAGTTTGAACGATGACAAGACATCAAACCAATTAGAAACAAACGTCTTTTCACGACGATAGTTAAGTGAAGAAGGGCGCACGGTGGATGCCTTGGCACTAGGAGCCGATGAAGGACGGGACTAACACCGATATGCTCCGGCGAGCCGTAAGTAGGCTTTGACCCGGAGATTTCCGAATGGGGGAACCCACTGTTCGTAATGGAACAGTATTTCATAGTGAATTCATAGCTATGAAAAGGTACACTCGGGGAACTGAAACATCTCAGTACCCGAAGGAAGAGAAAGCAAATGCGATTTCCTGAGTAGCGGCGAGCGAAACGGAATCAGCCCAAACCAGAAAGCTTGCTTTCTGGGGTTGTAGGACACTCCATTGGAGTTATCAAGAAGGAAGATAGGCGAATCGATCTGGAACGATCAGCCATAGCAGGTAACAGCCCTGTAGTCGAAATCTTTCTTCCTCCGGAGTGGATCCTGAGTACGGCGGAACACGAGGAATTCCGTCGGAATCCGGGAGGACCATCTCCCAAGGCTAAATACTCCCTAGTGACCGATAGTGAACCAGTACCGTGAGGGAAAGGTGAAAAGCACCCCGGAAGGGGAGTGAAAGAGAACCTGAAACCGTGTGCCTACAAGTAGTTGGAGCCCGTTAATGGGTGACAGCGTGCCTTTTGTAGAATGAACCGGCGAGTTACGACTACATGCGAGGTTAAGCGTAAGAAGCGGAGCCGCAGCGAAAGCGAGTCTGAATAGGGCGCATGAGTATGTGGTCGTAGACCCGAAACCGTGTGATCTACCCATGTCCAGGGTGAAGGTCAGGTAACACTGACTGGAGGCCCGAACCCACGTAAGTTGAAAATTACGGGGATGAGGTGTGGGTAGGGGTGAAATGCCAATCGAACACGGAGATAGCTGGTTCTCTCCGAAATAGCTTTAGGGCTAGCCTCAGAATAGAAAGTCTTGGAGGTAGAGCACTGATTGGACGAGGGGCCCCTATCGGGTTACCGAATTCAGTCAAACTCCGAATGCCAGCGACTTTGTTCTGGGAGTCAGACCGTGGGTGATAAGGTTCATGGTCGAGAGGGAAACAGCCCAGACCGTCAGCTAAGGTCCCAAAGTGTGTGTTAAGTGGAAAAGGATGTGGAGTTGCTTAGACAACCAGGATGTTGGCTTAGAAGCAGCCATCATTCAAAGAGTGCGTAATAGCTCACTGGTCGAGTGACTCTGCGCCGAAAATGTACCGGGGCTAAACACACCACCGAAGCTACGGATTGATCTTATGATCAGTGGTAGGAGAGCGTTCTAAGGGCCGTGAAGTCAGACCGTAAGGACTGGTGGAGCGCTTAGAAGTGAGAATGCCGGTATGAGTAGCGAAAAAAGAGTGAGAATCTCTTTCACCGTAAGTCTAAGGTTTCCTGAGGAAGGCTCGTCCTCTCAGGGTTAGTCGGGACCTAAGCCGAGGCCGAAAGGCGTAGGCGATGGACAACAGGTTGATATTCCTGTACCACCGTATTCCATTTGAGTAATGGGGGGACGCAGGAGGATAAGGAGAGCGCGCCATTGGATGTGCGCGTCCAAGCTTTGAGACGGTCGAATAGGCAAATCCGTTCGGCAACGTCGAGGAGTGATGGGGAGGGAATTATAGTACCGAAGCTCCTGATTTCACACTGCCAAGAAAAGCCTCTAGCGAGGAAGAAGGTGCCCGTACCGCAAACCAACACAGGTAGACGAGGAGAGTATCCTAAGGTGAGCGGGAGAACTCTCGTTAAGGAACTCGGCAAAATGACCCCGTAACTTCGGGAGAAGGGGTGCTCCTCTGCCGAGGAGCCGCAGTGAAAAGGCCCAAGCGACTGTTTACCAAAAACACAGGTCTCTGCGAAGCCGTAAGGCGAAGTATAGGGGCTGACACCTGCCCGGTGCTGGAAGGTTAAGGGGATGCGTTAGCTTCGGCGAAGCGTTGAACCGAAGCCCCAGTAAACGGCGGCCGTAACTATAACGGTCCTAAGGTAGCGAAATTCCTTGTCGGGTAAGTTCCGACCCGCACGAAAGGTGCAACGACTTGGGCACTGTCTCAACGAGAGACCCGGTGAAATTATACTATGTGTGAAGATGCACATTACCCGCGACAGGACGGAAAGACCCCGTGGAGCTTTACTGTAGCCTGATATTGAATGTTGGTACAGCTTGTACAGGATAGGTAGGAGCCTTAGAAGCCGGAGCGCTAGCTTCGGTGGAGGCGCTGGTGGGATACTACCCTGGCTGTACGGACATTCTAACCCAGGACCGTGATCCGGTCCGGAGACAGTGTCAGGTGGGCAGTTTGACTGGGGCGGTCGCCTCCCAAAAGGTAACGGAGGCGCCCAAAGGTTCCCTCAGAATGGTTGGAAATCATTCGCAGAGTGTAAAGGCACAAGGGAGCTTGACTGCGAGACCTACAAGTCGAGCAGGGACGAAAGTCGGGCTTAGTGATCCGGCGGTTCCGCATGGAAGGGCCGTCGCTCAACGGATAAAAGCTACCCCGGGGATAACAGGCTTATCTCCCCCAAGAGTCCACATCGACGGGGAGGTTTGGCACCTCGATGTCGGCTCATCGCATCCTGGGGCTGTAGTCGGTCCCAAGGGTTGGGCTGTTCGCCCATTAAAGCGGTACGCGAGCTGGGTTCAGAACGTCGTGAGACAGTTCGGTCCCTATCCGTCGTGGGCGTTGGAAATTTGAAAGGAGCTGTCCTTAGTACGAGAGGACCGGGATGGACACACCGCTGGTGTACCAGTTGTTCCGCCAGGAGCATGGCTGGGTAGCTACGTGTGGTCGGGATAAGTGCTGAAAGCATCTAAGCATGAAGCCCACCTTGAGATGAGATTTCCCATTACCT
>NZ_SRJC01000014.1 GCF_004684905.1 Halobacillus salinus
AAACCTTATAATGATGTGGTGGTGAAGGCGAAGAGGTCACACCTGTTCCCATGCCGAACACAGCAGTTAAGCTCTTCAGCGCCGATGGTAGTCGGGTTTACCCCCGTGAGAGTAGGACGCCGCCACGTCAATAAATGAACCCCTTAGAGGATTTCCTCTAAGGGGTTTTTCGTCGTTCAATCAATCGAAGAATTGATAAAACATAATTTATAGATTACTTCTGTTTAATATAAACGAATGATTATTACTTGTGAACTATAAATGGAATGAACTTGAATAATTACTAATTGATTAAGAGAGAGTGTTTCTAGATTGAAGAAAACATGGGGTGGATTGAGAATCCTAAAGTGTAAAGCTCCCTTCCTACTATATGAGCTCCCCCTTTTTCTCCATGTTGAAAACGAAGGGGTGTCCGTAGTTATAGAAGGGGCAGTTTCTTTGCTAATAGATTGTTGGACACTATGATAAACCGGTGGCGATGAACGTGGATATGTGAAAGCTGCTTTTTCTATCTCCAAAAGTTCCGATATGTAACGAGCTTGAAACCTATGGAATGTAGTGTCCTTATGTATATAATCTATAACGAAATGAATCAGAAAGTAGCTGTGTTTCAAAGGTGGATGGGTTCCTCGAGGCGGCTGCCAATGAATGATCCAATCAATAGGAGTCGCTATCAACAGAGGAACTCTTACAAGATAAAGGTAATTGAAAATGCAATCATTCTATTGCTACAAGTGTTTGAAGCAGAAACGGATCGTTACATATGTACAGAGAGTAAAGTGGATTGTTTTCTATCTGGCTTCAGACATCATTGTACCTCCCCATTATAAGCGAGGAATAGAACATTCCGTCAGAAAGTAGTTTGTCTGCTTTCAAAACCCCTTCTACTTCGAATCCGTGTTGTTTATAGAGGTTGATGGCAGACTTATTCTCTTCAAGGACTGATAAGCATACTTTTTTGATGTGATTCTTTTCCGACCAAGCCAAAGCATGAGATAACAGTTGATGTCCTATCCTATATCCCCAGTAATCTCTTAGGATCCCTATACCAAAATCTACTTTATGGCATGTTCTTTTGAGGTCCGTCCCTTCACACCGCGCGAATCCCACTAATTGTCCCTTCACTTCTGCCACAATGAAAAGATGCCGAGGGTGCTCTGTATCTGCGGCGATAATTTGTTGAAATCCCTTTTCATCTATATAATCTTCCCCCGGCTCTCGATCCAGGTTCTCTGTTTCGCCATCTATTCTACATCGTAATTTTTCTAATTGCTTTGCGTCGTGCATAGCGGCAGAACGGATTGTGTAGGTTAACCCTCTCACTCTATAGCAACCTTCTCTTGTCATGTCGATCAGCTCCTTTAACAAATATATCGAGTAGCTTATCAGTAGTTTAACAGATTGCTAAAGAGGTCGTCCCATACTCTTTTTAATATTTTCTAAAAAACCCTTGCATTCTATGAGAGAAAGGTGGTATATTATTAATTGTCGCTTTGAGAGCGGCTCAAAACAAATTAAAAAAAGTCATTGACTTTACTAGTTTGTTTCTGATATATTAGTAGTTGTCGCGTTGAAAGAAACCGACACACAAAATCAAATCATGAAAAAAGTTATTGACATCAAATAACGAAACATGATACACTAATTAAGTCGCTGTTTTGAACAGCAGACACAATTTGATCTTTGAAAACTGAACGAACCAACCAGTACGTCAATATTTTTCTTCTTAGTGAAGAAAAGACAACAACGCACATTCGGTGTGCAAATGAGCAAGTCAAACTTAACTTTTATGGAGAGTTTGATCCTGGCTCAGGACGAACGCTGGCGGCGTGCCTAATACATGCAAGTCGAGCGCAGGAAGCGAGCTGATCCCCT
>NZ_SRJC01000015.1 GCF_004684905.1 Halobacillus salinus
AGGGGATCAGCTCGCTTCCTGCGCTCGACTTGCATGTATTAGGCACGCCGCCAGCGTTCGTCCTGAGCCAGGATCAAACTCTCCATAAAAGTTAAGTTTGACTTGCTCATTTGCACACCGAATGTGCGTTGTTGTCTTTTCTTGACTAAGAAGAAAAATATTGACGTACTGGTTGGTTCGTTCAGTTTTCAAAGATCAAATAATAAATGGTGGAGCCTAGCGGGATCGAACCGCTGACCTCCTGCGTGCAAAGCAGGCGCTCTCCCAGCTGAGCTAAGGCCCCATTGTTTAAGGAATGGTCGGGAAGACAGGATTCGAACCTGCGACCCCTTGGTCCCAAACCAAGTGCTCTACCAAGCTGAGCTACTTCCCGTAAGTAAATGGCGCGCCCGAGAGGAGTCGAACCCCTAACCTTCTGATCCGTAGTCAGACGCTCTATCCAATTGAGCTACGGGCGCATATGAAGTTATGGTGCCGAGGGCCGGACTCGAACCGGCACGGTGGAAACCCACCGCAGGATTTTAAGTCCTGTGCGTCTGCCAATTCCGCCACCCCGGCCTGGCAAGTTCTATGATAATATCTTGTTGATTTATAGTAAGTAGCTCTTTTAAAGAATGGAGCGGAAGACGGGATTCGAACCCGCGACCCCCACCTTGGCAAGGTGGTGTTCTACCACTGAACTACTTCCGCGAATAAAGTGCGGGTGGAGGGACTTGAACCCCCACGCCGTGAAGCACTAGATCCTAAATCTAGCGTGTCTGCCAATTCCACCACACCCGCAAAAAGATCATGGTGAGCCATGAAGGATTCGAACCTTCGACCCTCTGATTAAAAGTCAGATGCTCTACCAGCTGAGCTAATGGCTCATGAAAAATGGTGCCGGCCAGAGGACTTGAACCCCCAACCTACTGATTACAAATCAGTTGCTCTACCAGTTGAGCTAGGCCGGCTTTCATGGTGGAGGATGCAGGGCTCGAACCTGCGACCCCCTGCTTGTAAGGCAGGTGCTCTCCCAGCTGAGCTAATCCTCCGGGTTATATGTAAGGTTTGGCGGCGTCCTACTCTCACGGGGGTAAACCCGACTACCATCGGCGCTGAAGAGCTTAACTGCTGTGTTCGGCATGGGAACAGGTGTGACCTCTTCGCCTTCACCACCAAACCTTATTTACTTTTTTCAAGGACAAGAATTATTATATTGCTCATCAGAGAAAAAATCAAGGGTTAATTTTATTTTTTTCTAAAACCCTCAAAACTGGATAAGAGTATTCATCAAACGGTAAACCAACGTCTTTTCAGATAGATAAGTCTTCGATCCATTAGTATCTGTCAGCTCCACGTGTCACCACGCTTCCACCTCAGACCTATCAACCTCATCGTCTCTGAGGGATCTTAATTACTCTAGGTAATGG
>NZ_SRJC01000001.1:0-1965000 GCF_004684905.1 Halobacillus salinus
CATCCATATTTAGGTTAAACTGAAAGTGAGTCATCATTATTCCTCCTGCACAAGTTTTTAGCGGTAAAAACATTGTGGTCGGAATGATGATGGCTTATTCTTTTTACACAATTATAAGGACTTAATCAGGTTGTACAGGTAAAAGGGAAGAGAAAAGCATGTTAAGTGCCGTTTCGAGAGCTTTTTTTATGCAAAAGGGAACAGAGACGCTGCCTCGAACGAAGCTGGGTCTCTGTGCCCGTTTTACATATCCTTTTTCATCTCCCGGAGCGTGAAGAGCAGGCCGGTCAATCCGGCAAGGATCGAAGGCGGAATGCTCCACATGAGATAGCTCCAATCCCCTGTAATCAAAGACAGGATGAGGAAGAGGACCGGAAAGCCGACTAGTACGAATAGGCTGACGAACAGGGCGAGTTTGTTGTTTTCCATTGCTTGAACCTCCTATATGATTCCATAACCACGATCCTGATTTGGTGCAGTTAGGATGGAGGTGTTTATGGCTAAAAGCATGCATTTATCGTTATTGATATCAGGCCATCTGGGACATTAACAATGCGAACACGATGAAAAAAGTGGACATGATTGCTATTAGGGTTCCAAGTGCTGCCGTGATTATTAGTTTCGTGCGTGAATTTCTTTGAATACCGATGATTCCAAAGACGATTGACACCGCAAGGATCACGAATAACACGGTGACGAGCACTGTGAAATCGATGCGGATATAGCCGTAGAGAGCTGCAAAGAACGCGATGATCGGGAGGATGCTGAGCGAAAGAGACCAGTAGCTGAGCCAGTGGTGTTTTTTCATTTATATCACCCATGCGCCGAGCGCGACGAAGGAAGTTCCAATCATAACTACCAGTATCTTCGCCAAAGGGTATGGAAGTTTGTTGAACAGCTTCAATAGACTTTCCCATTCTATAAAGCCGCTCGATCCGAGCTTCCCGTCATCTTTGACATCTTCTTTGCGTTTCATGTTGAATATCGAAGAGAAGAGGAGGACGATGCCCCACAAAATAAGTATTCCACCGATGAAAATATCCATAGAATCTCCTTTCTGTCTTTCCTGAATAATACGATTGAAATAAAGTTTTGTTTCAAAATTATTCCAATAGTCGTTTCGAAAGCGGGTAGACGCCGAGACTTTGCAAGACGAGCGAGAACAGCACCGCGGCGAACGCGACCGAGATGAAGGTGTCGTTGGTGCCGGCATAGTCTGCCTGGAAGGTGAGGATGAGGAAGATCGACATCGTTCCTTTCAGTCCAGCCCAAGAGATGACGGCTGCGTCTTTGAACGAGATTTCTTTTCTCCACTTTGGAAAAAGGGCGGTGCTTCCGGTGACGACAATGAGCCTGACGACGAGTGACAGGATGAAGATGATGAGTGCGAACGGCCAGACGGGTTGGTCCAGGTAGGATGCAGCTTCGATGCCGATCAGCAGGAACAAAAGCGATAAGGCCGAGATTTCGACGATGCCCCAGAAGCCGTCGAGTGATTCTTTGAAGTGTTCTTCCTTCTCCGTGCGTCCGTACTCGAAGGACAGCATCAAGCCGCCTGCGACGGTTGCCAGTACACCCGATACGCCGATTCCCTCGGCGACGTTGAAGAGGCCGTATGCCATCACGATGCTGAGCATCACTTGGTATTCGCGGTTGTGGGTGTAGTGGATGCCTTTACTGACGAGCCAGCCCGCTAATACACCGAGCGCCGTACCGCCAAGCGATACGTAGTAGAATTCGCTGATGACTGGGAAAAAGTCGAAGCCTCGATGCGTCGTGTAGACCTCGAACAACACGGTGAACACGACGATGCTCGTCCCGTCGTTCAAGAGCGATTCCCCTTCGACCACGTCCGCGATTTTGTCGTTGCCGGTCGAGTTTTTCAAAATCGATACGACCGATACGGGATCGGTCGGGGTGAGGATCGCGGCTAAGAGCAATGCACCGAGTAACGAGAGCGACAGGAATGGACCGCTGATCGCGTAGATGATTCCGCCTAATATCGCGATCATCACGATCAGCCCGACCGTCGCGAGAAACAGGATCAGCCCCATGTTCTTCTTGAATTGATCGGTCGAAAAGCGATACGCCGATACGAACAGAAGCGGTGGCAAGAAGACGTTGTAAATCATGTGTCCGGTGACGTCGATCGTCGAGAAGTACGGGATGAACGACAGCACGATGCCGAGGAAGACGAGTATGGTCGGCACGGGCAGGTTCTCTTGTTTTTTATCCAGTGTGAAAATGAGAAAGCCGATGAATAATAGGAGAATGGCTTGTGTAATAGACATGGTTCCGATTTCCTTTCTAGTGTTAGTTGTGTCTTCCCTTCTGATTGTCTGTTTATTCCATTATAATGAAGACATCTACATAAAAAGAAGGGGTTTCTCGTATGAAAAAGATTTTGGTAGCGGGAGCGACCGGTTACCTCGGGCGCTTTACGGTGAGAGCGATGAAGGAAGCGGGGTATTACGTCCGGGTGCTTGTCCGTTCACGCGAAAAATTGAGCCGGCCTGGACCGTTCGATTCGCCTGTGATCTCGGAGTTCGTCGATGAAGTCTTCGTAGGCGATGTTACGGATGAAGCAAGTCTTGTCGATGTTTGTGAGGGTGTCGATTATGTCTTCTCGTCGGTCGGGATCACGAGGCAGAAGGGGCCGCTTACGTTCGATGATGTCGATTTCCTGGGAAATATCCACTTGTTGAAAGAGGCTGAACGGTGCGGTGTGGCGCGGTTTATGTACATTAATGTCTACGGTGCCGAACATTGCCCGTCCGCGCTGACGCAGGCGAAGCATAAGTTCGTGCAGGAGTTGAAAAAGAGTGCGGTGCCTTGGGTCGTCGTCAATCCGACGGGGTATTTCTCCGATTTGACCGAAGTGTTGGATATGGCGAAAAAAGGAAGAGCGTACCTGCTTGGAAGCGGGCGCAACAAGATGAATCCCATTCACGGCGCGGATCTCGCCGCTGTCTGCGTGGATGCGCTAGATCAGGAAAATGCGGTGCTTGATGTGGGAGGGCCGGACGTGTACACATATAGGGAGATTGCTGACTTAGCCTTCGATGCAGTAGGCAAGCGTCCTAAGCGCACTATTTTACCAAAATGGTTGGGGGGTGCGGTGCTTCCGTTGCTGCGGGTGGTGAACAGGCGGCAGTATGATTTGGTTGTGTTCTTCTTCTATATGATGACGCATGATGTGGTGGCGGAGCGGTATGGTTCGAGGCATTTGGGGGCTTATTTTTTGGAGGAAAGTAGTATAGAATAAGTTCATTACACAAGATGGGTGATGACGGGAATGTTGAAAAAAGAGTGGACGCCTCCACAGATCATATTGTCGGTGTTTGTCTTGCTGATCCTTGTCGGGACGGTGGTGTTGATGCTGCCGGTGTCGACGACAGAGGGGATTAGTTTCTTGGATGCGTTGTTCACGTCGACGTCTGCGATGACGGTGACGGGGCTTGTTGTCGTCGATACAGGGACGGCGTACACGTGGTTCGGGCAGACGGTGATCATGGCGCTCATCCAGATGGGCGGTCTCGGGATCATGACGTTTGCGGTGATGATCTATATCGCGATCGGGAAGAAAATCGGCATCAAGGAGCGGTTGTTGATTAAGCAGTCATTGAACCAGTCGGCGGTCGGCGGGGTCGTGAAGCTTGCGAAGCGGATCCTGCTGTTCTCGCTTGCGGTCGAATTGATTGCGGTCTTGTTCTTAGCTGCTCAGTGGGTGCCGGAGATGGGATGGAGAGAAGGCTTGTTCGCGAGTGTCTTCCATGCGATTTCGGCGTTCAACAATGCTGGGTTTTCGATCTGGTCGGACAGTTTGTCAGGATATGTGGCGAGTCCGGTCGTGAATATCGTGATCACGTTCCTGTTCATCGTAGGTGGTATCGGATTCACGGTCATTTTCGATTTGTGGAAAACGCGCGAGATCAAGCGGTTGTCGCTCCAGACGAAGCTGATGCTGGTCGGAACGTTCGTGATCAATGTGGTCAGTTTCCTCGTCATTTTCATTCTGGAGTATCACAATCCGGAAACGCTCGGCAGTCTGTCGAGCTTCGGAAAAGTCCAGGCTGCCTACTTCCAGGCTGTGACGCCGCGTACGGCCGGATTCAATACGCTCGACATCGCCCAGCTTGATGAGGATACGTTGTTCTATATCATCACGCTCATGTTCATCGGTGGAGGAAGCGCGTCGACGGCGGGCGGGATCAAATTGACGACGACGATCACGATCCTGCTTGCGGCGTTCGCCTTTTTCAGAAGCAAGGAACAAGTTGCCATCTTCAACCGCAGCTTGTCGTACCATATTATACTGAAAGCATTGGCGCTTACTGTCGGGAGTTTCTGTGTCGTGGTGGCGACGATTTTCATCTTGAATTTGACCGAAGACGCGCCGTTTCTGATGGTCATGTTCGAGAGTGTGTCGGCGTTCGGCACGGTCGGACTGTCGATGGGGCTGACGGGGAGTTTGAGTGCGATCGGCAAGTGCGTCATTATCGTGACGATGCTGATCGGAAAGCTCGGACCGCTCACCTTCGCGTTCGCCTTTGCGAAGCAGACGCCGGATCCGGTGCGTCATCCTGGTGAGGATATTTTGACCGGATAAAGCATTGGGGGAATTCGATGTATCGATTAAGACCGAGAATGTTGCCGGCTGTACTGACGGTGTTGAGTGTAGTCGGATGGAATATACTTGCGGAATCGCTGGAGCTGGCGACTCTGTGGATCGTGCCATACTTCTCGCTGATCCTTCTGTTTGCTTGGGTGAGATTTTATTTTCATATTGATTCCGATGTGCTGAAGTATCGGATCGAGTGGTTCGGCAAGCCGCTTCTGAAGGTGGACGTCGCACCGGAAGAAATCAAGAAGCTTTCGTTCAAGCGGGCAAGTTGGAAAAATAAAGCGGCCGTGGTGAAACGGAAGCGCGGGCTGCCGATCCGGCTGGTCGTACTCGAGGACGAAGCGGGCTACGACCGGTTGATCGCTTTCGGAGAGGAGCACGGGATTCCGATTCGGAAGTCGCGCGATTATAAAATTTTAGAAAAATGGTATTGATGTTTGTGCGGACACCTCCCTAGTGATGGGAGGTGTTTTTTTATGGCACCGTTCGGGTGGTGGCTGCATAAGGTTTTGGCAAGGGGGCGAAACCGTGAAAAGACTCCAGCCTGAAAAGTTGTTTGTCGAGTGGAGGAATGGTGTTGGTTGGAATGCGCCGGTCGAGGGGCGGAAATACACGCTGACGCACTCGGACGAGACCGGAGAGCTTTTTCTTACGATCGGGACGACGTATGCATTTGATAAAATAACGCCGATGCGTGACGAGGTACTGGCGGAGTGGCGCCTGCTTGGTGGGTGTCCGGTGCTTTATGTGTTCGTGGATGTGGATGGTGAGTCTGCTGGGCTTGCGGCGGTGCGGAATGCGGTGTTCGTCCGGGAGCTGCCGCTTGCGCTTGAGGCGATGAGGTATGGCGATCGGTGCTTGTTTTTGTGGGAGCCTTGTTTTGATGTGGCGCCGGTGTTGGTGAGGTTTCATTCTGCTGATCCTCGGTTTAATAGGTTGGAGTGTTGGGGTGTGGTTGGTGATTATAGGTGACGTTTTTGTTGTGGGTGGGGTTGGAAAGGGCAGAGAGTGTGTGCAGGGCGTGAGGGCGGCTTTCTATGTGACGTTTTGAGGCTGTAAGGGGTCGAGAATGTCATCTAGGAGGCTGCTCTCTGCCTTTTTTGATAGTGGAGAAGTTGAGAATGGCAGAGAGAGGGCTGTTCTCTGCCATTTTGGCTGTGATGGGCGTGCGAAAGGGAAGAGAGAGGCGTGCTCAGTGACGTTTCGGCGGCATTTTTTCTACAAAAGGGAACAGAGGTGGTGCGTCATTCGAAGTACGTCCACTTGCTTTGCCCTTTTCTTGTGAAGTGCTTCAGGAGCAGTTGCCGGATGCGTTTGTGGCTTCCGAATTCGCCGCACCATTCATATACGAGTGGGGTCGTGAGCTTCTTATCTGGAAAAAGCGTCGTCAGTTCATGGATCATCCGCAGTACGGCCGAGCTGAATTTTTCATCGGATCCGCAGGTGGCGCAATGGCAGTAGTGGCCTTTTTCGACGAGGGTGTAAGCGGAGCATTCGAGACAGTGGATGCCTTTTTGTAAGGAGTCGAAGGTGTAGGTTGGCAGGTCGGACGTGTAGGTATCGGGTGTGTGGAGCGAGTGGAGGTGCTCGGCGAGTCGATGGTGATTGGCGGTTAGGGGACCGTGCCGTGACTGGATGTTAAGTAAAAAGGCGTCGAGCTGAGTGGGTAGGACGAGCGACGGGTGCAGTGGTGCTTGATACAAGGTGAAGTTCGGGTTGATGAAAAGGAGGTAGGATTCGATCGTTTGGTGTGGCATGAGCTGGGCGAGAAGGGCATGTGCTCGTTGGAGTTGGTGGAGCGGATTGAGGAGTTCGGATTCTGGAAGGCGGTAGAATTTATCGTCTTCGTACTTGAAGTCGCCTTCATAGTTTTTGATTTCGAACAGGTAGTTTTTTTCAGAGGTGATCATGAAGGTGTCGATTTGGAAGGTGGTGGAGTTGTGTTGCAAGAGGAGGTCGTGAAGCAGGTGCGAGTCCGATTCGTACGGCTCTATCATCCGGTCGAACCTGAGCTCGCCGTCATAGCCTTTTTTCCATTTAGCGGATTCTCGTTGGTTGTGGGGAGGCAAGGGCATTCGTTTGGTCAGCATTTCGATGAGGGTTAATTTGAGTGGTTGGGTGCGGGATTTGAACGGGGGCATTGCATCCTTCCTTTCTGGTAGAAGATGGATTAAGTATAGCACATAACTTCCTTTTACATAGGAGTGTTCGCGCGAAAAGGAAGAGAGAGCGTCTGTCTCTGCCATTTTGCACGTACTCTTCGATAGAAAAGGCATATAGGAGGCGTCTCTCTGCCCTTTTACAAAAGGACGGAAGCAATTTTGTCAAAGAGAGCCATCCTATCTGCCGTTTCAAGCCTCACACATCATCAAAAGGGCATCAACAAAAAAGGAGCACCCCACCAAAGGGATGCTCCTCAACAATCTTTATTTTACATCAAAACGATCGGCGTCCATTACTTTCACCCATGCATCGACAAAGTCACGCACGAACTTCTCTTGGTTGTCCGCTTGCGCGTAAACTTCGGCATACGAGCGAAGAATGGAGTTCGAACCGAAGACTAGATCGACGCGGGAAGCTGTACGCAATAGCTCGCCACTCTCGCGGTCGCGGCCTTCGTATTCGTTGTAATCGACCGGTTCCCATTTCACGCCCATGTCCAATAGATTCACGAAGAAATCGTTGGACAGGGTGCCGACGTTGTCGGTGAACACGCCGTGCTTAGAGTGGCCATAGTTGGCGCCAAGTACGCGCATACCGCCGACCAGTACGGTCATTTCTGGTGCGGTCAGTCCGAGCAGTTGAGATTTGTCTACTAAAATCTCTTCCGGGCTCAGCGTGTATTCTTTCTTCTCATAGTTTCGGAATCCGTCGGCCATCGGCTCTAGGAATTCGAAGCTATCTTCGTCCGTAATGTCCTGCGTCGCGTCGCCGCGGCCTTGTGTGAACGGCACGGTGACAGCGAAGCCGGCGTCGTTCGCGGCTTTTTCAATGGCAACCGATCCACCGAGCACAATCAAGTCGGCTAGGCTGACGTTTTTATCGAAGTCGCTTTGAATTTTTTCATAGACAGATAGGACTTTCTCGAGCTGTTCCGGCTCGTTGACTTCCCAACTGCGCTGAGGGGAAAGTCGTACGCGTCCGCCGTTTGCGCCACCGCGCTTGTCGGACTGGCGGTACGTGCTCGCAGCTGCCCATGCCGTTTTGACAAGTTCGCTGACAGTCAGTTCGGAGTCGAGGATTTGAGCTTTCAAGTCTTCGATCTCGGAATCAGTCAGCTCGTAATCGACGGCTGGAATCGGATCCTGCCAGATGAAATCTTCTTCCGGTACTTCCGGTCCGAGGTAACGGGATTTCGGCCCCATGTCACGGTGAAGCAGCTTGAACCAGGCTTTGGCGAACGTCTCGGCGAATTCGTCCGGACGCTGATGGAAGCGGCGGGAAATTTCTTCATAGACTGGGTCTTCGCGCATCGCCATGTCGGCAGTCGTCATCATCGTGTTCACTTTTACAGAAGCGTCTTCTGCGTCCGGGGCAAGGTGCTCGTCTTTCGGATTGACGGGCTTCCACTGGTTGGCGCCGGCTGCGCTCTTCGTCAGTTCCCATTCATATCCGAACAAAAGATCGAAGTAGGACATGTCCCACTCGGTAGGTGTCGGCGTCCAGGCACCGTCCACACCACTCGTGATGGCGTCGCGCCCTTTTCCGCTACCGTGCGTGCTGATCCAGCCGAGTCCTTGGTTTTCAATGTCGGCAGCTTCCGGAGCCGCTCCGACGTGTGCTTCGGCATCGCCGGCACCGTGGGCTTTACCGAAGGTGTGACCACCGGCAGTCAGCGCGACCGTCTCCTCATCATTCATCCCCATGCGGGCGAATGTTTCGCGGATATCGCGTCCGCTTGCTAGCGGGTCCGGGTTGCCGTCCGGGCCTTCCGGGTTCACATAGATGAGCCCCATCTGCACAGCGGCAAGCGGCTGCTCAAGCTTACGGCCTTCATAATAACGGTCGTTGCCGAGCCATTCTGTTTCGCTTCCCCAATAGATGTCGTGCTCAGGATGCCAGACGTCCTCACGGCCACCGCCGAATCCGACTGTCTGAAGTCCCATATCTTCGAGGGCAACGTTCCCGGCCAGGACAAGTAAGTCTGCCCAGGATAATTGGTTGCCGTATTTCTGTTTGATCGGCCAAAGCAGGCGACGCGCCTTGTCCAAGTTTCCGTTATCCGGCCAGCTGTTCAATGGTGCGAAACGCTGTTGACCTGAGGAACCACCGCCACGGCCGTCCGCGGTGCGGTATGTACCAGCCGCGTGCCACGACATCCGGATGAATAGCGGACCATAGTGACCATAATCGGCAGGCCACCAATCCTGGCTGTCCGTCATCAAGTCTTTCAAATCTTGCTTCACAGCGGAGAAATCGAGTTTCTGGAAGGCTTCTCTATAATCGAAGTCTTCGCCCATCGGATTCGTCTTCCGGTCATGCTGATGGAGGATGTCCAGGTTCAGCTGATTCGGCCACCAATCCTTGTTCTTTGTACCGACTTTGATCGGAGTGATCGCACTCGTTTCTTGCTGTTGACCTTGTGATCCGTGAGAAACCGGGCAACCTTCTGCTTGGCTATGCTTCATTTCATTTTTGTCCATAAATGAGGCTCCTCTCTATTTGTGAAAAAATTATAACCGCTCTTAGATTATAATTATAATAAATAAGATACTAGATTGAAAGCGAGAACCATTCGATTTCAGAAAATTTTTTTGGGGGACAGGGACTTTGTCCCAGTCTACTTGCAATACTAGAGGGGGATGATAGTTTTTCCGTGGAAGGCTTGGTATTCCAGATTCTTTGTCCATACCCTTAATTATAAAAAAAGAACCCTCCATAGAGGAGGGTTCCGAACGATTCATTCTGACTGCATTCTTTTCCATGGTAGTTGGGCTTTCGGGAACAACAACGCCGAGACGAGGACAGATGTCACAAGGCCCGCTATGACGATCAGTACCGATTCGTGCGTGCTGAAGTATTCCAGCGCAAAGAAAAGGTCGAAGCCCCATAGAGCTACGAATATCAAGGAAAAATAAAACATGAACGAGGTCGTCAAAGCGGTGACCTTTATTCGATTCACTGCGATTGCAGGAAGGACCACGATGACGGCGAATATAAGGAAAGACCGCTCGTCACTCGCTGTAAGGGGGCCTTCGAATAGAAGAAATCGATAACAGCCGAGAAGGAACAACGCCCCAAGCGTCATCACAGCTAATGTAGCTTGTATTGTTCTGGACATCTATAACACCCTTTGTTGATAAATATTACCATTGAGAGTGTAACATGGGGACCGGGACTTTGTCCCAAAAAGTGGGACGAGGTCCCGGTCCCCAATCACGCTTAGCTGAGAGGAGAGGGGGAGGTTGTATCAATAGAAGCGTATTTTCTTTCAATTGAAGAGATTCTTCTATCAAACCTACTCGAATTTCTTTCATAAACCTCCCATCTTCTATTAAATAGAGCAAATGTTCTTTCATTTTGATAGAATCGGGGACAGAGTCCCTGTCCCTATAGTCTCGTAAGGAGGAGTCAGTTATGAAGCCGTTAGTGAAAAAGCTGTACATAGTAATATCGAGTATCTTGATTGTGGTATTGTCGTTCTTTTCGTATCAGTATTATCAAGAAGCGAAAGAGGAAAAGCGTCAGTGGGGGACTTTTGTGAATCATTTTTACTTCTCCATTGACCGGTCCATTCGAAGAATCGATTACCTAGTCGAACAGAATCCTGAGGGCGATGACTTGGAAGAAGGGCTTCGCTTGCTGGAACGGGAGCTATTGAAGAGTCATGATCTAGCAGAAAATGCCAGTAATTTTCTAGATTCGGAGTTTTATGGCACCTTTTTCTTCGAGAGCGTTGCCAATTATTTATATGGGATGAGAGTGTCCGAATCGAAGGATGAATCACAACCCATTATGGAAGACGGAAAGCTTGATAAGAGTGAGGTAGAGGACCTGAAAGGCATTCAATCTTACTTGATCAAGACAAAAGAAGACATGTTTTCAGAGGAAACGGGACAGGAGAATCCGGATTTGACCGTGGAGGATATGAATGAAATCGTCACTTCTCACTTGGGTCAAGATATGCATGAAATCTACAGTGGCGATTTTCTGGACGGGGAAGGTTGAGTGGGGTCCCTGACCCCACCGTTTCTTGCTGTTAATATCCCACCTTCAACCCTCTTGATTACATATCAGTAAAACTTTTAGTTAAACAATTGATTTTTTTACTAAAAAGTTTTACTCTTATTATGAAAGCGATTTCTGATGAACGTTACGGAGGGGATCTACAATGAACGAAACATTCAAGCGACTGTTCGGTGAGCGGGAAACGAGGAAGTTTTTTGCGCCGGGGAGAATCAATTTGATCGGGGAACACACAGATTACA
The DNA here is from genome assembly GCF_004684905.1 of Halobacillus salinus. Lineage (GTDB taxonomy): Bacteria > Bacillota > Bacilli > Bacillales > Halobacillaceae > Halobacillus > Halobacillus salinus. Next base: position 11,053 of record NZ_SRJC01000001.1, read on the forward strand.
ACGGCGGGCACGTCTTTCCTGCGACGATTACGTACGGCACCTATGCCGTTGCAGCAAAGCGTGACGATCGCCGCATCAATCTATATTCGATGAACTTTGAAGATAAAGGCGTCATCTCTTTTTCACTGGATGAACTGGATTACGATGAGGCACACAACTGGGCGAATTATCCGAAGGGGATGATCCGCTACTTGCAGGCGGAAGACCGTCCGATCGATCAGGGATTCGACGTCGTCTTTTACGGCAATATCCCGAACGGAGCCGGGCTTTCTTCGTCGGCATCGATCGAAATCGTGACCGGCGTGATGCTCGAGTCGTTGTTCGAATGGGACTTAGACCGCGTCGACATGGTGAAAATCGGTCAGAAAGTCGAGAATGAGTTCATGGGCGTGAACAGCGGCATCATGGACCAATTCGCGATCGGCATGGGGAAAAAGGGAGCGGGCATCTTGCTCGATTGCAACACATTGAAGTACGAGTATGCTCCGCTTGAGCTTGAGAAGGAGCAGGTCATCATCATGAACACGAACAAGCGCCGCGAACTGTCCGACTCGAAGTACAATGAGCGCCGTTCGGAATGTGACCTTGCGGTAGAACAGCTGCAGCAGGAGCTGTCGATCGAGACGCTCGGTGAGTTGACGGAAGAAGAGTTCCAAGCGAACAAACATCTGATTGAAAGTGACATTGTGAAAAAGCGTGCCAAGCATGCGGTGTATGAGAACCAGCGCACGATCCAGGCGCTCGAAGCCTTGAAAAAAGGGGACCTCGACCGCTTCGGAGCATTGATGAATGACTCGCACGTTTCGCTCCAGCAGGATTACGAGGTGACGGGCGAGGAGCTCGACGCCTTAGTAGAAGCGGCGTGGGACCAGGACGGCGTCATCGGAGCGCGTATGACAGGCGCCGGTTTCGGCGGTTGTGCAATCGCGATTGTGAAAACGGACCAGGTCGACGCTTTCCGGGAAAACGTAGGCAGTAAGTATAAGGAGAAAATCGGCTATGAAGCGACGTTCTATGTCGCGGATATCGGCGACGGAGCGCGCGAAATCGAGACGAATGAGGTGATCCAATGAGTGTACTCGTCGTAGGGGGAGCAGGCTATATCGGGTCGCACGCTGTTTGGCAGTTGATCGACAGAGGCCGCGACGTCGTCATTGCGGATAAACTGTCGACAGGTCACCGCGGCGCAGTGCCCGAGAACGCAGCATTCTATGAAGGGGACATCCGCGACCGGACGTTCCTGCGCGATCTATTTCAAAAAGAGACGATCGATGCCGTCATCCATTTCGCGGCCAATTCGTTGGTTGGCGAGTCGATGGAGAAGCCGCTCGAGTATTTTGATAACAATGTGTACGGGACGCAGGTGCTGCTTGAGGTGATGAACGAGTTCGATGTGAAAAATATCGTGTTCTCTTCGACGGCTGCGACGTACGGGGAGCCGGAGGTCGTGCCGATCACGGAAGAGATGCCGACGAATCCCGGCAATGCGTATGGCGAGACGAAGCTGACGATGGAGAAAATGATGAAGTGGTGCGACACGGCATACGGGATGAAGTATGTGTCGCTCCGGTATTTCAACGTTGCGGGAGCGCGTCCGACGACGGAGATCGGCGAGGATCATCGTCCGGAAACTCACTTGATTCCGATCGTGCTGCAGGTTGCGCTCGGACAGCGGGAGCATATTACGGTGTTCGGGGACGATTACGATACGCCGGACGGGACGTGCATCCGCGATTACATCCACGTCGAGGACTTGATAGATGCGCACATCCGGGCTGTCGATTACTTGGCGGACGGCGGCAAGAGTGACGTCTTCAATTTAGGAAGCAGTCAGGGCTTTTCGGTAAAAGAGATCGTCGATACGGCGCGCGAAGTGACGGGTCACGCGATTCCTGCCGTGATGGGCGAGCGTCGTGCGGGAGATCCGAGCAAGCTGATCGCCTCATCTGAAAAGGCGAAGGCGGTGCTTGGCTGGAATCCTGCGCGGACGTCGATCCACCAGATCATTGAAGACGCGTGGCGTTGGCACCAGAAACGACCGAACGGATACGATGATAAGGAGGCATCACGATGAACATCTACGATACAGTCCAGCAGCTTGTCGACAAGGCGCTTGAGGAAGAGTTGATTGAAAAAGAGGACGCGGTGTATGCGCGGAATCAGGTGCTCGGGGAGCTCGGCCTCGTAACGTTCACACCGGAAGGCGGAACGAAGGAAAGTACGATTCCGGACCTGCTCGAGGAGTTGATTGCGTATGCGGTGGAAGAGGAGATCATCGACGACGTCCTTGATGAGAAGGAGCAGTTCCAGGCGAACGTAATGGACCACTTCCTGCCGCGCCCTAGCGACTTGAACCGGACGTTTTATCAGAAGTATGACCAGGACCCGCGCGAGGCGACGGACTATTTCTATCATCTGAGCCAGAAGAGCAACTACATCCAGACGAAGCGGATCAGCAACAATGTCTCGTTCGAGGCACAAACTGAATACGGGGATCTTGATATTACCATCAACCTGTCGAAGCCCGAGAAGGATCCCAAACAGATCGCGAAGGAACGGCAGATGAAAAAGACGGACTCCGACTATCCGAAGTGCCTGCTTTGTATGGAGAATGAAGGTTACCCTGGTCGGATCGGACACCCGGCGCGCTCGAACCACCGTTTGGTACGGGTCGAGCTCGGTGGCGGACAGTGGATGCTGCAGTATTCGCCGTATGTCTATTACAACGAGCACAGCATCGTTTTGTCTGAAAAGCATACGCCGATGACGATTGATAAGAAGACGTTTGATCAGCTGCTCGAGTTCACGGAGAAGTTTCCGCATTACTTCATCGGTTCGAATGCGGACTTGCCGATCGTCGGCGGCTCGATTCTGTCGCACGACCACTATCAGGCGGGGCGCTATGAGTTCGCGATGGCGAAGGCCGAAGCGTCGTATTCGTTCACGATCGATGGCCATCCTGATGTGGAGGCGGAGGTGTTGAAGTGGCCGATGTCTGTCATCCGGTTGCGGGGTTCAGCGCGCGCAGAGCTTGCGCAGATTGCCGAGCACGTGCTCGAGACGTGGCGGGATTACACTGATGAAGCGGTGGATGTGATCTCCTTTTCCAAAGAGGAACCGCACAATACGGTGACGCCGATTGCGCGTCGTCGTGAGGATGATTTCGAGCTCGACTTGGTGCTGCGGAACAACCGGACGAGTGAGGCGCATCCGATGGGGATTTTCCATCCGCATGAAGAGGTGCATCATATCAAGAAGGAGAATATCGGCCTGATCGAAGTGATGGGGCTTGCGGTGTTGCCGGCTCGTTTGAAGGATGAGCTGAAGGAAGTCGAGCGGTTCGTCGCCGGTGGTTCTGATGCGGTGGCGGAGCACCATCAGACGTGGGCCGATGAGTTGAAGGCTGCTTACGGTGGCGGGGACGTTTCGGCGTTCGTCGAGGAAGCGGTCGGCGAGAAGTTCAAGCAGGTGCTCGAGCATGCCGGCGTGTTCAAGCAGGATGCAGACGGCGCAGCTGCGTTCCGGAGGTTTTTGGATACGTTGTAAACGTTCGAACCTAGCAATGGTGGCGGTCCGTTGCTGGGTTCTTTTATAATGGAGAGAGAAAGGGGTTCGTGTGACATGGCAACAATCAAAGATATCGCCAATAAAGTGGACGTGTCGATCGCGACCGTCTCGCGCGTCTTGAACTATGATGAGACGCTGTCGGTGAGCGATGATACAAAGTTGAAGATATTCGAAGCGGCTGAGTCGCTTTCTTATAAAAAAAGGGCGCAGCGGAAGACGAAGGTGAAGACGTTCGCGATCATCCACTGGTATACGGAGAAAGAGGAGCTGGAGGATCTCTATTACATGTCGATCCGGATGGGCGCGGAGGAGCGCTGTCAGCAGGCGGGTGTGCAGGTGGTCCGCTACTTCCAGGACAACTTCCAGCAGATGAAAAAGGAGAACGTCGACGGCATCATCGCGATCGGCAAGTTCAGCGAGGCGCAGCGGGAAGCGTTCGAGCAGCTGGCGACACATGTCGTCTACGTCGATGATTATGAGCAGACGAAACGAAAGGTCGACCGCGTGCTCGTTGATTTCGTTCAGGCGACGCGTGGGGTGCTGGATCATTTTGTCGCACAAGGCATCGAGGAGATCGGCTACATCGGTGGGCAGGAGAGCCATAAGGACGATGCCACGCCGATCCGCGACCCGCGGGAAGAGACGTTTCGTGCTTATTTGACGGAAAAAGGGCTGCTGCGCGAAGAGTGGATGTACCGGGGGCGCTTCGCGGTCGAGGATGGCTACGACTTGATGAAGCGGGCTTTGGAGGAGCACGGCGATTCGCTGCCGAGCGCGTTCTTCGTCGGGAACGATTCACTTGCCGTCGGCTGCCTGCGTGCGTTGAATGAAGCAGGAATTGCGGTACCGGACCGCGTCCAGGTGATCGGCGTCAACGACATCAGCGTCTCGAAGTATGTCTATCCGCCGCTGAGCACGGTCAAAGTCCATACCGGCATGATGGGCGAAGAAGCTGTTGATCTATTGCAGGAACGGCTCGACGGCCGCCAAGTCGCCAAAACCCTCTACCTCGACACCGACCTTGTGGTGAGAGGGAGCAGTCGATAGGGTCAGGGACTTTGTCCCACTCGGGATCTATTTAATGCGTCGTGAAGTGTACTCTTCACGGCGCTTTTTTTGTTGTCTGGAGAGGAGTCGTGGGACAAGGTCCCTGACCCCTACAAACTTTTTTGAATTTTTATAACAAATTAACTTGTAATAAAACATTAAATTATGTAATAATAGAGTCAACTTATATGAAAGCCCTTTCTTGAACGGGGAGGGAGAGAGGCTTTTGTTACGATAAACTTTGTTATAAAGAGGTGGAGTGTGTGATTGCAGCGGAGCGTTTACTTCAGAAGAAAGAGAGTGCCTCGACGGATTATCCAAGGCCGCAGTTCAGACGGAAGGAATGGTTCGATCTGAACGGGACTTGGGATTTCCGGTTTGATGACCGGAACATCGGAGAGACAGAAGGCTGGCAAAATGGAGGAGCTTTGAATGAGGAAATCCAAGTTCCTTACGCGTATCAAAGCCACCATTCGAAAGTGGAGGAAAAGGAGCAGTACCAGATCGTATGGTACGAGAAGACGTTCGGTTGGGAGCTATCAGAAAAGAACGTGTACCTTCATTTCGAGGCTGTCGATTACTCGACGAAAGTGTGGGTGAACGGAGAATATGCCGGCGGACACGAAGGTGGGCATACGCCGTTTCATTTTCAAATCAGCTCCCTTTTGAAAGATGGCGAGAACCGGGTCACGGTGCGGGTCGAAGATGAGAACAGTGTCGAGCAGCCAATCGGGAAGCAGTCGTGGAAGGTGGACAACTTCTTATGCTGGTACACGAGAACGACGGGAATCTGGCGCCCGGTTTGGCTGGAGGAAGTGTGGCCGGTGCATCTCGAGGATGTGCAGATGACGCCGGATATCGAAGCGTCCGCGTTGCAAGTAGAAGCGCAGGTCCAAGGGCATGACCACCCGGTGTACGTGGAAGCGGAGGTCTTTTTCCAAGGCGAATGGATTACGACAGGCGGAACGTGGGCGAAGAAGGGGCAGCGTTCAGTGACGCTCTCGCTCGATGTCGAGTCTGATGCAGCTGACTTCCGGGTCTTCTATTGGTCGCCGGATGAGCCGAACTTGTACGATATCCGCTTCACGGTGAAAGATAAGGCGACCGTTCATGACGAGGTCGAAAGCTACTTCGGCATGAGGAGCGTCGAGTCGCAGGACGGACGCATTTTGTTGAACCGGGAGACGTTTTATCAAAAGTTGATTCTCGACCAGGGGTACTACCCGAGTTCCTTGATGACGGCGACATACGGACAGATGGAAGCGGATCTTGAAAAAGTGAAAGAGATGGGCTTCAACGGGGTGCGCCGCCACCAGACGATCGGCGACCGCCGCTACATGTATTTGTGTGACCGTCTCGGACTCGTGATGTGGGCGGAGATGCCGTCGAGTTTCAAATTTTCGAACTTGTCGATGCAGCGGATGATGGACGAAACGCGCGAGATGCTCGCGATGCATTACAATCATCCTTCCGTCATCATCTACACGTTGATGAACGAGTCGTGGGGCGTGAATGAGGTCTACCATCGCACCGAGCAGCAGGCATTTGTAAACGCTTTATACTATCAGGCGAAAGCGATCGACCCGACGAGACTCGTCGTCGGAAACGATGGGTGGGAACATACGCTGACGGATATCCTAACGATCCACGATTACAACGCCGACGCGGATTCGATGCAAGCGAGTTATCAAAATAAAGAAGCTTTTGTTAACGGAAGTCCTTCGAAGACGAGTCGTAAGCAGGCATATGCCAAAGGTTACGGCTACAGGGGCGAACCCGTCATGATCAGTGAATACGGCGGCATCGCGTTCGGCAATCATGGCGATTCGGATTGGGGATACGGCAAGCGTCCGGAATCAGAAGAGGAAGTGCTGAATCGGTTGAAAGCGCTAACGGAAGTGATCCAGGAGACACCGTTCGTCCAAGGCTTCTGTTACACGCAGCTCACCGATGTCGAGCAGGAAGTGAACGGGTTACTCGACCACAACCACGAGTACAAGTTCGCACCGGAAAAAATAAGAGCGATTATGCAAGAGCAGTCCGACGGTTTCATTTTTGAATGATAAGAGGAGGAGAAGAGGATGGCAACAGCTAAAAAGATGATGTCACGAGAGGTCGACAAGCGGGAAGATATCAGTAAGAAGGAGTTTGCATCGTATTTCGGTTACGGGTTCGGGCAGTGTATCAGCTTCGGACTCGTCGGCTCTTATATTTTGTTTTTCTACACAGACATTCTCGGGATTTCCGCTGCGGCGGCGAGTATGATTTTCCTGATCGCGCGTACGTGGGATGCGATTAATGATCCGATGATGGCGTCGGTGATGGATACGCTCCACTCGAAGCACGGAAAGTTCCGGCCTTACTTGAAATACATGCCGTTTTTCATCGCTTTGATTACGATCGCTTGTTTCTTGCCGCTCGAGGGATTGAGTCCGACTGCTAAAATCCTGTTCGCCGGCGGAACGTATATCCTCTGGGGCATGATCTACACGGTGTCGGATGTGCCGTACTGGTCGCTTTCGACGGTTATGAGTCAGGACGCGCAGCAACGTACGAAGCTGATCACGTTCGCGAACATGGGCGTGTTCGCTGGAATCGGATTGTCTCCGGTCGTGTTCGTGCCGCTTGCGGAGTGGCTCGGTCAAGGGGACCAAGGCCGCGGTTACTTATTGGCGACGGTCGTGTTGATGGCCTTCGCGCTGCCGGTCATGTTGAACGGCTTCCGCAATACGAAAGAACGCGTCAAACCGCCGAAGGTGAAGGTGACGCTCAAGGACGCCGTCCGCGCAGTCCGTGCCAACAAGCCGATGTTCGCGGTGCTCGTCGTCTTTTTCTGTAACGTGTTCATGAATATCACGCAAGCGCTCAATGTATTCTTTTTCACATACAATCTTGGAAACGCTTCCCTGATGTCGATCTTCGGAATCATCAGTCTGGCGAGCTGTGTCGGCTTCTTCGTCATCCCGAGCCTTGCCAAACGCTTCAAGAAAAAGCACCTGCTGATGGTCATCGTCGCTATCGACATCGCCGTCCGGATCGTGTGGTTCTCCGTCGGTTATTCCAGCGTTCTCGTCTCGTTCGTCTTCATCGCGATCACGATGCTGTTATACACCGCGACAGGTCCACTGATCTCAGCGATGCTTGCGGAAACGATCGAATATACGGAACTTAAAACCGGGAAGCGGAACGAAGCGGTCACGTTCTCTGGCCAAACGTTCACTGGTAAATTGTCGGTTGCCATCGCAGGCGGTCTGACGGGTGTCATCCTGACGTGGATCAACTACGCGCCGAACCAGGATCAGACGGTCGCGACGATGGACGCGCTGTTCTTCGTCATCGCCCTGCTTCCGGCGCTCGGCTCCTTGATCCGCCTGATTGTAATGTACTTCTACAGCTACACGGAAGATGAGTACAATGAGGTTGTGGAAAAATTGGAAGAGCGTAAGTGGCAGGAGAATGCTTCTTACTAATAGGTGTGGCCCCCTTTCTGTTGTGAGAGGGGGTTTTTGTATGGATGGGGGCTTTCTGCCGTTTTCGGTCGCGGGAAGCTATGAAAGGGCAGAGAGTCGGGTGCTAGCTTCCTTTTTGGATGATCGGATCGGTAGAAAAGGGCAGAGAGAGACGTTCTCTCGGACATTTTCACGCCCTATGAGATGGAAAAAGGAAGAGAGACGCCTTATAACTTCCTTTTCTAACAAAAAGAAGAAGGGAAAAGGCAGAGAGAGTGCTCGAAGCGGAACATCTGCTATAATGTAAGGAGAAATGACAGATAGAACGGCGGTGTTGAAATGAAAAGTCTGCAACTTTCTTTTGACAATATGCTCTCGATCAGCAAGGCCTTAGCGAACCAGACGAGAGTCGATATGTTGAAGATTTTAAGTGAAAAACCACATAACGTGAACGAACTGAAAGAAAAGCTCGGCCTCCCGTTTTCGACGACGGCGTCGCACGTCAACAAGCTCGAGGAAGTCGGATTGATCGTGACCGAACTCGTGCCGGGGCGCGGGACGCAGAAGGTGAGCGCGATCAACTACGACCGGATCGTGATGGATCTATTTTCAGAAGACGGCAGGACGGACGATTATGAATTGAAGTTCGACATGCCGATCGGCGATTACCACGATTGCCGTGTGGTGCCGAACTGCGGGCTGGTGGCGGAGGACGGCTACATCGGCATGCAGGATGACCCGCGCTCTTTCTATGAACCGGAGCGGAAGCGAGCGCAGCTCCTCTTTTTCCGGGACGGGTATGTCGAGTACCGATTCCCAAACCGGATTCCTTACGGGTATAAGGCAAAAGAGATCGAGTTCAGCGCGGAGGTCTGCTCGGAAGCGCCGAACTACAAAATGGACTGGCCGTCTGATATAACCGCTTGGATCAACGGGGAAGAGGTCGGTACATGGACGTCCCCGAGTGACTTCGGCGGCGAGCGCGGTATGCTGACGCCAGGTTGGTGGAGGACGAATTATACGCAATATGGTTTGTTGAAACAGTGGAAAGTGACGAAGGACGGCTGTTTCATCGATGGCAATAAAGTGACCGACGCGGTGACGCTCGACGACCTCACCATCGGCGACCAGCCATACATCTCTTTCAAACTAGGCATCAAAGACGACGCCGTCAACGCCAGAGGCATGAACCTCTTCGGCCCCCAATTCGGCAACTACGAACAAGGCATCCTCCTGCACGTGCGATATGAGGAGTGATGGGTTGATGGGGTCAGGGCATCTGTCCCCACAAGAAAAGCCGCCGGGATTACGGCGGCTTTTTTTGATTTATACACTTACTATATATTGACAATATCTCCAGCTGTTATAAAATGTTTTTTGGGAAATAAGTGGAAAGAGAGGTGGCGGAATTGAAGAAGAACAATCCGTTACTAGGAATCTATATGTTGGTTTTAAGTCTAGTACCTATTGCAATGTTTGGATCCTTGATGTTCCTTCCAGGTTCGAAGCAAATCCTAGTCATTTGGGGAGTCTTGGGTCTAGCAACGATCTTAACCATTCTATCTTTCAAGAAGCATAAAATATTGGCATCAATAGCACTTATCCTATTAGTAGCAACCGCTTCGCTGATCACCTTTGCTGCCATGATGGCAGGGATGTCCCCTAATTCGTGAACGGGTAGGGACAGGGCATCTGTCTCACCTAGATAGAAGAAGCGTCACCGGCATCCGCGGTGACGCTTCTTTTTATTTCTTATCCTGCTGGGACATAGTCCCTGTCCCCGCGAAAGCATCATGCACCTTCCGCTTGAAGTCGTCATCTAGAGGGTTCTCGGGATTGTAGGTTGGTGCGTTCGAAAGCGCGCTTTTCTCAATCGATGCGTGAACTTTTTTATCCGGCCAGCTTATGCCGGTGATCCGCTCAGCTTCGACCGGGACGATTCTTTCTTCCTCTCCGTCCGTGAAACGAATCAGCACGTAGCGGATTTTCCACGTCTCATCATCGACCAGGAAATTGTCTACCTGCCCTGCAGCCTCGCTGTCTCGATCGGCGACCTCATACCCGATCACTTCGGAAGTTTTTCGTACATGGGATTCTGGTCCTTCTTCTTCCGCCATTTCCATCGCTTCTTGCTGGGCGAGCTCGGCTGGATAGACGCCTGAACCCCAAATACCAGGTTCCCCCCAGTAGCTCCCCCAGTCGAAGAACATGTTCACCTTCGCTTCCTGCTCGCGGGATACCGGCTGTTCCGTGTCGATATCGGGGCTGTCTTTCACCTGTTCCTTCGTAAGGTCGACGGAAATGTGTTCCTCCTCGTGATGGATGTCTTGGATCGAAATGGGCGAGATCAGCACTTTCCGGCCGAACAACCATTTTCTCGTATCGACCACAAGGTAGCGGACGACCCACTTCTCATCGTCGAATAAAAACGCATCCACCTTTCCGAGTTCCCCGTCCGTCGCGTGAATGGTGTACCCCTCTATGAATCTTTCATTATGAATCATCTCATCTCCTCCTATTTGATAGACTCATTCCCAAAAGGGCGGAGAGTAAACATGCGGTGGGGACAGGGACTTTGTCCCACCCCGGGGGAGGAAGCTTGCTCCGGCTGGGAATCTCGCGAAATTCTCCAGCATACTATCACAAAGCATGGGACAAGGGCCCGGGCCCCAACGTCCCGAAAAAAAGAGGGATTTTTGTCGAATTGTAGAAGTATAGGTATATAGATTGTTCGGAATAGGGGGAGGGGACGTGTATGTATGAAGTCGTGATCTATACCCTTCTTTATCTGTTGCCCGCTGGTTTCCTGTTTTTCCTGGCGCTTGATGTGCTAGGCAGGAACATGAAGAAGACGGAGCATTTGCTTCTGAGCGGGTACATCGGTTGCTATGGGGTACTGTTTTTCTCCGAGTTCATCCGTCACTTGGTGGACGTGTCGTACAGTCCGTTTCTCATAACGTATGTTTTCGGCAACGCAGGGCTGCTTCTCTTTTCGCTTTCTCTCCACTTCATTTTCAAAATCACCAAAGTGGGAGAGAAAATGCCGAAGGTGCTGTATCCAGGCGTGTTTTACATTCCGGCTTTAATCGGGCTTTTGACGATTGTGTTCCAGACGAATATGACGAACAGTTCGTCGTTCGAGCGGGTGGGGATGTTCATTTATCCGGAGTTCAACGCATCCTACCTGATTACAATGACCGCTGGGAACATTTTTCACTTTTTCGTTGTCGTCATGCTGTTCTTCGTACATCGCCAGTTGAAACACTCCGTCCAGCAAAAAATCATCCGGATGCTGATCATCATTGCGAGCTTCGTCCTCGTGTGGGATCTCATTTTCGGATACGTCCAAGCGAGAGGATCGATCCCACCGTATCCGTACATTTACGGAGGACTGATTTGGACGATTGCACTCGGGTTCGGGTTGAAAAAATTCGACTTCCTTGCTTCTTACAGCCACCGCTTTTCGATTTTGTACGATTTGAATCCATCGGCGATCATCTTGCTCGATGCCAAATTCAAAGTCGAAAGCGCCAACCCCGCGACGAAAAAACTGCTGGAAGTGTCTCGCGCGAAAGGGTTGAATTTTTTGGAACAGTTGAGTGAGGGGACCAAAGAAGAGACCATCGACCATTTGCGACAGTCGTTCGTTTCCGGCAAAAACTTCTCCGACTTTGAAACGAGCCTGGAGACGTCTTCAGGAAAAGGGAAGTATGTTCTGATGGATGGGGACTTTCTTTTAATCGATCAGCGTGTGTACTTGATGCTGATCGTCCGGGATATCCAGCGGATGAAGGAAGCGGAGGAGACGATCCGCTACCTTGCTTACAACGACGCATTGACGGGGTTACCGAACCGCAGGTGGTTCTATGAAAGCGCGGATCTAGCCAATAAAGAGGGGCGTCACGCTTTTCTCATTTTCGACCTCGATGGTTTCAAGAAAATCAACGACACGTATGGGCACCAAACAGGAGACGATTTCCTGATCCATATAGCTGGTATTTTGAAAGAAAACATTGGAACGAAAGGGATGGTGGCGAGAGTCGGGGGAGACGAATTCTACGCGATGATGCCGATCTCCTCAGAGGACGAGTTGCAATGGTTCGTCCACCACTTGAAGCAGGTGACGGCAGCAGAACCCTACCTATATAAAGGGGAGCCGATTCCGATCCGCTACAGCCTCGGTGCAAGCATCTACCCGGATCACGGCACACACCTTGAAACCCTGATCTCGAAAGCGGATGAGTCGATGTACCGCGTCAAGAAAAACGGAAAAAACGCCGTCGCCGTATGGGGCAAAGGTTGACGTGATGTGGGTCGATGGGGTCAGGGACCTCGTCCCACTTGGGACAGAGTCCCGGTCCCCGATAAAGCGGGACAAGGTCCCTGACCCCATGTGTGGTATAGTTAAGAAAATGTGGAAAGGGGAACGGCGGATGAAGGATGTTCTCATCAGTTATATGAAGCAGTTCTCGGATCTCAGTGACGCGGAGCTCGACCGGATCGCCTCGGATGTTGAGGTGGCGCGTTTTGACAAAGGGACGCATCTCTTGCATCAAGGCGATGTTCCGGATCGGTGTTTTTTCATTTTGAAAGGATGCATTCGCAAGTTCACACTCGATGAAGACGGCAAGGAGACGACGGTCAACTTTTATACCGAAGAACAGAGCGTCACAATCTTCAACCAGCATACTTCGGATAAAACGTCGCAGTATTCGCTCGGCTGTCTGGAGGAGTGCGTGTTGGTGGTCGGCGATTTGTCCATCGAGCAGGAGCAGTACGACAAGAATCCGGCCCTCGAAGCGATGACGAGGAAAATGATCGAAGGCAGCATGGGCGAGATGCACGATGAGTTCGCGACTTACATGTCCCAGACGCCCGAAGCGCGGTTCCGTACGCTGCTTGAAAAAAGACCCGGATTGATCGACCGGGTTCCGAAGTATCAATTGGCGAGCTACCTCGGCATCACTCCGGAGTCGTTCAGCCGGATCCAGAAGCGGTTAGGAAACCCCCAACCATGACGCTGGCAGCGCACGTTTCGCTCTGATCGCCTTCCCCAACAGCCATAGCCCGAACGCCAACTCTCCAGCCATCATCGGAACGCTTCCAAAGGTTTCAATGGTGGCTGTTGTCGTATCCCACTGTGGGAAGAACTGATACAGGCTGTGGACGAGCGTGTACCCGGCACCGCCTGCAATCAACAACCAGCCGAGTATTCTTGGAATGTAAGTAGCACGTAGCGCAGTCAGTCCTGTCATCACCAGGTGCACCCCGAAGACGATCAACCCGAACGACCAAGTCGCTTCGAAGGATTCAATCGATGCCATCAACTGACTAGCATCCGTTGCTCGAATTTCCGCCATCGCCAGCTGGAAAACAGCGACTGCAAGAATGAGCGTGTAAAGGAGTCGCAGTCCTCCTACCACCTGTGCCATCCGTTTATTAACAGGCTCTAACACTCGGTAAAAAGCCCACGAAACGAGCAGGTCTGTCACTACAATCACGACCCACCCGGCAATCCCGAGGCGGAATAACCCGAGAGACGCCTGGATGTTACTCCACGTTCCAGCCACATCATCTGCGACCACAAGCGAACTATGCACATAGCCATAACTGAAAAAAGCAGCTAGTGTCATCACCAATAAAGAAATCCCAGCCACCAAAGCAGCCGTCCGTTGCGAAACTTTCCTAAATGACATATTCATCATCCTTTTTTTATAAGATTAACCTTATCATACTTCGCTGCGGAAACTACTGCCTTGACTTAAGTCAAGGGGCCCGGGCTTTCGTCCCGGCCTGAGGGACAGATGCCCTGTCCCCGAAGTTCTGTCCCCGAAGCCCTCTGTTTCACATGGAAAAAGAATGGGAATAGGTTTCTACAAAGTTAGGGGGAGAAGAGTGAGGAAATTATTGTTCGTACTTTTAATTTTATTCGTCGTCACTGGTTGCCGGTCCAATGAGCCTGATTCCGAGTTCACTTTAGGTAATATATATCCTCTCGACCTACAGCCTGGTCAAACCTATATATTCATAACTTCTCTCGAGTGGGAAGGGACAGAAGGGACGACACTTCAATCGGTCGACCTCATATCAGAAGAGACCATACCCCCAGCGCTTGCGCAGTCCACTTTTTACATAGGGACAGCGACGAAGAGTACCGGCATTTCCAATAGGGAAGAGATCGGGGAAAAACAAGCTATCGAAGGCTATGCAATGGAAGAAAAGCAGACCCTGATCATGAAAACGAAAATCCCCGAAACACCCACCGACCAAGCGATCGACATCCGTTTCACGTACGAAGTGGACGGAGAAGAATTAGAGCAGGAGGTAGAGTGGGACACGCTGAGCGAACTGACGGGCAGCGACGTGATCGCCAATCAGCAAGCAGCCGTACCGTTAGAGGAGAAACCGGCGTTTCAGCTGACGCGTGACGGAGAACAACTCCCTTTCGAAGTCATTTCGGAATGTTGGGGTGCGGAATGTTCCGAGGAAGCGGATTTTATCAAGGCGGAAGTGCTGGATATAACGCGGGACATTGCCCCCGTCCCCATGAGGTCAGGCGGTTTTCTCGAAGTGGATGTGATTGGGGAAGAGGTGGACGAACTTGAATATAAGCGTCTTGTCGATTCCATTTTTGTAGAGGATACGTTGCGGGAAGGGGTATTACCTTTTGAAAATATCGGAACTCACCGGCTGATGCTGACTGGCCGCTGGTATGATAACCAAGGACTTTTTCAAGGTAAGAAGACGATCGCGCTCGTACTGGACGTAACTGATTAACTTTTTTCCCACAAAAAAAGCCAAGCTCGATTAGGAGCTTGGCTTCGTATCAGGTCACGTCTTTGCGTAACGATTTGAGGAGGCTGACGATCATCAGCAGCAGTATGATGGTCAGTGGGAATCCACTGATGATCGCGGCGGCTTGCAGACCGTCGAGTCCTCCCGCCCACATGAGGATGATGGCGATCGCTGTCAGGATCACACCCCAGCTTAATTTTACAAAGAACGGCGGGTTCAAGCTTCCACGCGACGTCTGCATGGCGAGCACGAACGTGGCGGAATCGCCGGATGTGATGAAGAACGTCATGATCAGGATGATGGCGATGAACGACAGCAGACCGCTGAACGGTAGCTGATCGAAGACGAAGAATAACGACGATTCAAGCGTCTGTCCCGCAACATCAAGTCCTTGGAAAAAGTCGAAGTAGATGCCGGTGCCACCGAAGACGCCGAACCAAAGCGTACATACTAAGGCAGGTGCGATGACTACGGCGACGATGAACTCGCGCAACGTTCTACCTTTTGACACACGGGCGATGAACGTACTGACGA
This sequence comes from Halobacillus salinus, assembly GCF_004684905.1. Lineage (GTDB taxonomy): Bacteria > Bacillota > Bacilli > Bacillales > Halobacillaceae > Halobacillus > Halobacillus salinus. The sequence goes on from NZ_SRJC01000001.1 coordinate 26,445, forward strand.
ACGGTGTCCATGAGATCCACCAAGCCCAGTAGAAGATCGTCCAGTCTTTCACCCATTGATTGCTTTCCTCTTGGAACGGGGTGAAGCGCATGCCCATGCGGACAAAGTCGGTCAGATAGTTTCCGAGTGTCGTAGAAAAGGTCTCGAGCACGAACTGGGTCGGGCCGAGGAACAAGAACGTGATGAATAGAATCACAGTCAGAATCAGGTTCGTGTTACTCAAGTATTTGATTCCTTTGGACAAGCCGGTTGCTGCGGAATAGATGAACAGCACGGCGGTGACGAGCATGATCACGAGCTGGACGGAAAAGTTGTTCGGAACGTTCCACAAGTAGTTCAGTCCACTGTTGATCTGCTTCGCGCCGACGCCGAGCGAAATCGCGACACCGAAAATAGTAGCGAAAACAGCGATGATGTCGACGACGTATCCGGCAACGCCTTTCATGCGGTTACCGAATAGTGGAATGAGCGTCGCACTCATCAGGCCGGGTTGGTCTTGTTTGAATTTGAAGTACGCGAGCACGAGTGCGACGATCGCGTAAATGACCCAGGCGTGCAAGCCGTAGTGCAGGTAGCTGATCTCCAGTCCCTGTTTCGCGGATGCGATCGTCTGCGCGTCGCCCACTGGCGGGTTGGCGTAGTGCGTGACGGGTTCCGATAGCCCGTAGAAAAGCAGCGTAATACCCATGCCAGCGCTGAACAACATGGCGAACCACGTCGGCGTGCTGTACTCGGGTTCGTCGCCTTCTTTACCAAGTTTTACTTTACCGTACTTACTGAAGGCAAGTACGAAAGATATAATTAACATAAACGTAACGGCCAATTGATAGAACCAGCCGAATTGATCCAGAATTCCATTTCTTATCGTCATCATCGTGCTAAGCAGGTGCTCGGGGAAAATCGCTCCCCAACTGACGAAGATGATGCCGATCGCAATCGCGATCCAATACATCGGTGTAAATTTATTCACAATATTCCTCCTGTATTGTATGTATGGTTTGTTCAGTTTATATTTTACGAATTGAACACAATGTTGAATTATAGCGCAACCCGCACCCAAAATCCATATCCATACAAATAGAGCTAATATTCTGTGAAACTGGGGACGTTCGGGGACAGGCACTTCGTCCCAGGCTCTGGGACAAAGTGCCTGTCCCCAAGCTCTCTTTCTGGATAACGGAGGGAATCTATTATATGATGGCGTTATTATTTCTTGAGGTGGGGTGGGTATGAGGCAGCATTTATATATCTTTTATGCGTTTGTATTTTTATTGAATGTCGTGCACGTATTCTGGCCGAATACCGTGCTTTTCACTATCATCGGCCTGCTCGGGATTATCATGACAGCGATCAGCTTTCCGCGCGCAGACCGCGTATTCCGCACTCTCGGCATCATCCTGGTCATCGCGGGAACGTTTTTCTTCCTATCTAGTGATGCCACGATTGCAGAGATTCCTAGATTCTTTGCGGGCAATGTCGGCATCCTGTTTCTCGTCTCGATGCTGCCGTGGATGAACAGCGCCGTGAAGGCAGGACGCTACAACAAGTTGCTGCAGTCGCTGCTCGGTCGCAACGTAAGCGGGCTCGGTCCGCTCTATGTCCGCAGCGAAATGACGATGGTATCGCTCGCCGCGTTTCTGAACTTGTCGTCGGCGACGATTTCACAGGACCTGCTCCGCGAACAGCTGAAGGACGTCCAGACGAAGGTGAAGAACAGCTTCATCCTGATGGCGACACTCCGAGGCTATTCGCTCGCCCTGCTCTGGAGCCCGCTCGAAGTGCTGCTCGCGACGTCGATCTTCATCACAGGAGCCGATTACATACAGGTGCTGCCGTGGATGCTGCTCGTCGCCGCCCTCGGCCTCACGTTCGACTCCCTGATCGGCAAGCTCATGTTCCGCCGCCATCAGGTCGATTTTTCTGAAAAAGTAAACCGGGGACAGCCGACCGGCAAGCTTGTCCAGTTCATCCTCGCGTTGGTGCTGTTTCTAAGCGTAGTGGTTTTCTTAGGAAACGTGATTGAGCTCGACTTCCTGTTTTCCGTAACCGTGTCGATCTTACCGTTTGCGCTCGTTTGGGCGCTGTTAATCGGGAGGCGGCGGAGCTTCTGGAAAATCGGCTGGCCATCGTGGAAGCGGAGCACGAACCATTTGAGTAACTTCATCGTGCTGCTGTTGACGCTTTCGTTTCTGACAGAATCGCTGACGGCATCGCCTTATTTGAGCTACTTACAAGATCCGATTGTGGCACTTGCTGGTAGTCCTTTGTTAATCATGTTGTTCATCCAAGCGGCGTTTCTCGTGTTGACGTTACTCGGTGTCCATCCGATTGCGACGATGGGGATCTTCGGAGGCGTCGGCGGACTATTGATCGAGAGTTTCTCGCCCGTGACGCTGACGGTGCTGCTCGCAACCAGTGCGATCGCGACCGTCCCATCGGCACCGTACGGCTTGATCGTCACCATCACATCGGTCGCCTTAAGGATGAACCCCTACCAAATCGTATTACGAAATCTCCCATACAGTATCCTGCTCGGCTTCCTCGGCATCGCCGTCGCCCTCCTCACGACAGCTTTCTGAGGGGACGCTGGGGTCAGGGACTCTGTCCCGCTTTTTAGGACGGGGACGGGGGGACAGGCACTTTGTCCCTCCAGTCAGGGTATATAGAAGAAGGTGGAGTCGGAATCATCATCAAGAGACCATAACTAGATAAATGGGACAAAGTGCCTGTCCCCAAAACAACATTGGAGGTACGGAAGATGACGCGTAAATTATTTTATGAAGATGTTTATAGAAGTGAGTTTGAATCGGTTGTCGTAGAGAGCGCTCAGGAAGACGGCCGAGACTATGTAGTACTAGAAGAAACTGCCTTTTATCCAACGGGTGGAGGACAGCCGCATGACACGGGATCATTGAGCGAGATAGAAGTGTACAATGTGGAAGAGGTAGATGGCGACGTGCGTCACTACGTGAAAGAGTCCATTTCAGAAGGCACATCCGTTAAGGGACGCATCGATTGGAAGCGACGCTTCGATCATATGCAGCAACATAGCGGGCAGCATATCATCTCGGCTGTTTTTCACGATACGTACAACTTCCCGACGACCAGCTTCCACTTGGGCGCTGACACCGTGACGATCGACCTCGACACGGAAGAGCTCTCGGATTCTATTTTGCAAGAAGCGGAGGAGCGGGTGAACGAAATCATCCGCCGCAACGTGCCGATCGAGTCGAAGTGGGTGTCGGTGGCGGAAGCGAACGAGTATCCGTTGCGAAAGCCGCTCTCAGTGGAAGGGGATGTCCGACTTGTCGTGATTCCGGACGTCGATTACAGCGGATGTGGGGGCACGCACCCTCATTCCACTTCAGAACTGATGGCGGTGAAGTTCCTCGGCTGGACGAAAAACAAGAAGCAGGTCCGCCTCGAATTCGTCTGCGGTAACCGCGTGCTCGAGAAGCTCGGCGACAAGCACCGCGTCTTGAATGAAGTGAAGCAATATGTATCGAAGCCGGAAGAGGAAGTGGCAGGAGAAGTCGGCGAACTGATCCGTGCCGGGAAAGAAAAAGATAAGCGGATCGCGGAACTTGAGAAAGTGCTTCTTCAATATGAAGCACGCGATGTCGTGAAAGAGGCGCAAGGGAACCAAGTGATTGCGCGCGCCTACGAAGGGCGCACGATGAAAGAACTGCAGGCGCTCGGAAAAGCGATCGTCGAAGAAGCGTCGTACTGCTACTTGATCCTTGTCAGCGAACAGGACGATCAATTGCAATTCGTCTTAGCGAGCGGGAAAGAACAAGAACTCGAATGCAATATGAACGAAGTCGCCGGAACCGTGATGCCACTCATCGAAGGAAAAGGCGGCGGGAAGCCGAACTTCGTCCAAGGCGGAGGCAAAAAACTGATCGACGCCCAAACCTTCATCGAACAAGTGGAGGCGGCGTTATAGGGCGTTAATGGGGACAGGGTATCTGTCCCTTTTTTTATGGGACAAATACCCTGTCCCCAAAGTCCCCAAAGCCCTAAAAGCACAACACGACAATTCCATATGGTGTCGTTTGAGCGGGGATGCTCTTGGTCGAGGTACCGTAACTGACGACGAGGCTATGATTCGCTGGACTGCTCGTGTACGCCTGCCCGTTCTTGAGCGATACTTGCGTGTATGGCGACAGATTCAGTTGGAGTCGTCCGTCGCTGCTCACGAGTTGTTCATTGAAATCATCGACTTTGACGAACCGGTACGGCACTTCCTTCACGAGTACGAGCGCACGGTAACGCGGCGGATAGATCAACGGAACAGGGGCGAGTCCGTCGTAATAGCCCGTCACGAAATCCCCGACGTTGACGGACTGATGATCCATTAAATACGTGTCCTCGGTCAGCATGAAATCCACCCGATTCCCAGTCCCGTCTTCCACGGATACCAGCTGCTGGCAACCGCCTTGCGCCGGGTCCAGTTCCTTGATTTGTGTCACGTTTCCTCTATAATAACGCCATTCCACTAGCATCACCTCTTATAGCAGAATATGCGTTAGCGGAAAAAGAGGTGCTTTGGGGCCCGGGCCCTCGTCCCAACCCGTGCCCCAACTCAACGCAAAAAAGGGGACAGATGCCCTGTCCCCGATACGCTATTTCGTTAATCCGTCTTTGATGGTTTGGATGTTGGATTCCATCATGGTGATGTAGGTGTCGCCGTTGTTGCCTGGTTTGGCGAGGGAGTCGGTGAAGACGTCGCCCATGATTGGTACGCCGGTTTCCCCAGAGACAGCCTCCATACTCCGTGGGTCGATACTCGTTTCAAGGAAAAGTCCGGTGATGTGCTTGTCGTTGATGATGTCGACGATGCGTGTGATCTGGTCCGGTGTTCCCTGGTTTTCCTGGTTGATCTCCCAAATATACTCGGCTTGGAATCCGTAAGCCTTACTGAAGTATTTGAACGCTCCTTCGCTGGTGACGAGTACGCGTTCTTTTTCAGGTATTTCGCTGAACTGTGCCAGCGCTTCTTCATGCAAGCTTTGCAACTTCTCGATGTAATCCGCTGCATTTTTCTCGTAAACGTCTTTGTTCTCAGGATCGACTTCGATCAAACCGTCGCGGGCGTTTTTCGCGTATTGGATCCCGTTCTCGATGTTCAACCACGCGTGCGGGTCTTCTTCTCCTTCATTTCCTTCAGACGTCAGATACATCGGCTCGACGTCTTCGCTCATACGGAAAACAGGCGCGTCCTCACCGGATTTTCCGGCTGTTTCCATCAGCTTATCGAACCAAGCGTTGCCGGCTTCCAAATTCAATCCGTTATAGAAAACCGCGTCCGCATCGGTCGCTTTTTTCACATCTTCAGGAAGCGGGTCGTATTCGTGCGGGTTCGATCCGATCGGGGCCAAGCTGTGGATCTCCACCATGTCGCCTCCGACGTTCTTCACGATGTCATAGACGATCGAGTATGTCGTCACGACCTCGACCTTGCCGTCATCCTCCGTGTTGCCGTCCGCTTCCTCCGATCCGCAAGCAGCGAGCATTCCGAGTGTAAGCAGTGTTGCCATCATTAGTACAAATTTTTTCTTCAACATTTTAATTCCTCCTTAAGTAAGTGAAGCTCTCTTTCTTCGTGTTTTCAACGTTTTCCATAGCAGTCCGTGTTTCGGTGAGAAAAGGAAGGCGAGCACAAACAGCGCTGTTGCGGCCATGACGATGGTAGCGCCTGAGGCCAAGTTGTACGTGAAGCTGAAGTACAGCCCGACAATTGCAGCGACAGATCCGAGTCCCGCTGCCAAGAAAATCATCACCCATAAGCGCTCCGTCAATAGGTAAGCCGTTGCTGCCGGCGTGATCAGCATCGCGACAACGAGGACGATTCCCACCGTCTGAAGGGAAGCGACCGTGACCAGCGTCAGCAGCATCATTAAGAAATAGTGGATCAAGCGGACCGGCAGACCATATGCGGCGCCCATCGTTTCATCGAACGACGTGACCAACAATTCTTTGTAAAAAAGGTACACGGCGATCAGCACGACGAGCGAGATGCCGAGCGTGATCCACATATCCGACGCGCGGACAGCGAGTACGTTTCCGAACAAAATGTGATAGAGGTCCGTACTGCTTTTCAACATCGTAATTACGATGATTCCGGCAGCGAAGGCGGAAGTGAACATGATGCCGATCGAGGTATCATGCTTGATCCGGCTGTTCTGCGACACGAAGCCGATGCCGACCGCCGTCAGAATCCCGCTCAGTACCGCCCCGAAGAAAAAGTTGATCCCGAACATATACGAAATCGCGACACCCGGAAGCACCGCGTGCGAAATCGCATCCCCCATCAGCGACATCCCTCTCAAGATGATGAAACAGCCGATGACGCCACAGATGATGCCGACCATCACTGAGGTCAATAGCGCTTTTTGCAAAAATCCATAGTGCAGCACCGCATCGATGAATTCCATTGTTATACCCCCATCTCTTTCATGAACGCGAATTGCCCCTGGTAAGCTTTCGCGATGATATCGGTCTGGAACACGTCACTTACCGCGCCGAATCCGATCAATTCCTTATTCAACAAAATCAGCTGGTGGAAATAATCGTTCGCCTTGCTCAAGTCGTGGTGGACGACGATGACCGTTTTCCCTTGCCAGCACAGCTCCTTGAGGATCTTCACGATCGTCTCCTCACTCGAGACATCGACCCCGACAAACGGCTCATCGAGGAAAAAGACTTCCGCCTGCTGCGCCAGCGCACGAGCTAGAAAGACGCGCTGCTGCTGACCGCCGGACAACTCCCCGATCTGACGATGACTGAACTCTTCCATCCCGACACGACGCAAACATTCCATCGCCCACTGGCGCTCTTTTTTTCCCGGGCGGCGGAACAGCTTCAACCTCGGATACGTCCCGAGCAGCACCGCATCTCTCACCGTAATCGGAAAATCCCAATCGATGTCATTGCGCTGCGGCACATACGCAATCTGTTTACGAACCTCTTTCACCGGCTTCCCGAGAATCTCAACATCGCCTTTATCGCGCGGAATCAACCCGAGCATCGCTTTCAAAAACGTCGATTTACCAGCCCCGTTCGGACCAATGATGCCGACAAGATTTCCCGGTTCAACAGCCAGACTGACGTCACGGACAGCTTCATCCCCATAGTAGGAAACATGGAGGTTCTGAATCGAAATGGCTTTATGATGCATCTTAATTCCTCCTCTTATCTGAATATAATTAGCGTTATTACATGATTATTGCGGACAGACACTAATCTTTCCTTAGACCAACTTTTAGAACAAAAAAATTTAGGCTCTGATACTATATGGCGTTGGAGGGAAAGTGTTACAAAATTGATGATCGCTCAAAAAGTTTCCTTGATGCAAAATATATAGAAGACTCCACAAAAAGTCAACACCTTTCTTTGGGGACAGGGACCTCGTCCCACCGCCGAGGGCGGGACAAGGTCCCTGTCCCCAAAAACGAAACAAGTGCCTGGACCCACGCACATATAATAAAAGGAGAGGAGGCGTACTTGTATGGAAGGAATGGTTGTAGCTACGTTGATGCAGTATATTCCACGGGAGGCAGAGGTGGTAGAAGTTCAGATTCCTTCTCGACCGAAGGCGATAGGGATGGTGGACATGGATGGGGATGGAGTTCTCGAGTTGGTCGGGGCATACCGCTTGCGGGGAAAGATCTGGGTGACGGTATTGAAACCTTATGGACATGCTTGGTGCGTAGCGGCTACGTTCAAAGGAAAAGGATATGGCGTGACGTATTTCGGTGCCGCACCTGTCACGAACGGGAGAACATGTCCGTTGATCGTAGGTTGGCAAGTGGCAGCGATCTGGTCGGATTTGAGCGTGTATGATTGGACGAGAGAAGGAATCCGGGATGTCATCGCCCGCAACCAGTACCACAGTTTCATGGAAGTGGTCCAGCTGAACCGTCCCGGAAGCACCTGTGAAATCGCGCTTTGGAAACACGATACAGGCAAGGCGTACAAGGTGAAAGTGTACCGGTGGTGCGACGGGCGCCTGATTCCGGCGCGGGATGTGTACCCTGTCTATTTTCAAAAAGTGGTAACTTACTACAAGCGACTGTTGAGGCGGGTGGATTCAACCGTGTACTGGTACTACCTAGCCGATGCCCTGCAAAAAATCGGGGACGAACAAGGGGCCGCGAATGCTGCCGCGAAGGCTCTGGCATTCAAACACCCGTATCCTTCAAAGGAACTGCTTGAAACGTTCCAAAGGGAAAAGTGCACCTATGAGCCTGTTGAGAACCAGAAGGGGATCGACTTTTCCAACCTGAAAAATGCATGTGAGGAAAACGAGAAAAACGAGCAGCTAGAAAAAGCGGTAGAAGAAGCGTTCGATTTCAAACTCGCAGAGGAGAACGTACGCCTCTCTTACTATTTCGTCGACCTCAATGACGATGGCATCGAAGAGGTATTCGTGTACTTGGAGGGACCGTTCTTCTGCGGAACGGGAGGGTGCAGTGGCGCAGTGTTCCGCCAAGAAAACGGAGAGTATGTCCCTTTGACGAGATTCTCCCTCGTCCGGAGGCCGGTCATCGTGAGTGAAGAAAAAACACACGGCTACCGCGATCTGATCTTCTACGTAGCAGGTGGTGGAATCGAAGACTTTTTCGCCCGCCTCCGGTTCGACGGTACGACCTATCCCTCCAACCCGTCCATCCAGTCCAAAGTCAAACCAGGCACCACCATCCGAGGAGCAGCGCTCGTATAGGGGCCAGGGACCTCGTCCCACCGCCAAGGGCGGGACAAGGTCCCTGGCCCCAAAGAATCTTTTAACTAAATAGTGCTCACTCTACCGAAATATTCATAGTATTGGAATCGCGCGTAAGTTATTTTAGGAAAATTTTGGGTTGATCAGCACTAGCAATCTAATAGTTTAATAGTCAAGCTAACTCGTTCTCTTATTTCATGAACCTCTGCAACCCCACCGCCACTTCACCATCCTGCAATTCACCCCCTGATCCGTGTACTTCTGAACAGGAACAGAATCACTATTTCCTTCTGCTTCAGACCTAGCCGAACAACCACTCATTCACAAAGAAACAATACTACAATAACGTTCCAGAGTAGGGCCAGGGACCTTGTCCCTTTCTTGGTTCATTGGGACGAGGTCCCTGGCCCCAAGAAACAGGTTTGGGATTTTGTGGGAAGGGGGATGTAATTACCGAAATATGTATTTTACGATGACGCAGGATCCAGTTCTCTCCTCAAGGGATGAAAAACTTTTCAGAGGAGTATGGCCTGGAGTGCACAGACGAAGGAACAGAACGATGCAAATACTGCAGGCTGATAAAGTCCTGTGAAAATCGTCGTCTATCAACCGTCCCCGTCATCCATCCTACTTCCTAGTCTAGTAGGAAAGTATTTGGTACCTTTGGCAGAATCTAGATAGATTTTACCGAAATTTGGAGATTCGTTGACTGGAAAATTTACCAAGGGTACTATGAAACCAAATTGAAAAGAGGAGTGATTCAACATGGCAGGAAACATCCGTCTGACCCCTGATGAGTTAAGAGAATTCGCGAGACAGTACAATAACGAGAGTGCAAACGTACAAGATTTGATCGGTAGACTCGATGGCATGAGCGGCCAGCTCCAAGAAATCTGGGAAGGTGCCTCCAGTGAAGCATTCGCTGCGCAGTACCAAGAGCTTCGCCCATCTTTCGAAAAAATGACCACGCTTCTTGCAGAAGTGTCCCAACAGCTCAGCAACTCCGCGAACACGCTGGAAGAAACAGACCAGAACATCGCAGGTCAAATCCGCGGATAAGGATAGACAGGTGGGAAAAGTATCGTGTGAGATGCTTTTCCCCTTGTATTTCCTTTGGGTCTTTCTCTGGAAGGACTTGAAGCAAATGCAAGGGGAGTAAGCGGAAGTTAGATTGCAGAGGTCGGCTTAAGAAAAGGGAGGATTGCGAATCATGTACATCCAAGTCACCGTTGATTTGAAACACTACAACCAAGACGAAATCGATCTCCGTCTGTCCGACCACACCACCATCAGCCGCCTCATCGACCTCGCTTTCCAAGTCCAGGAGGTAGCGAACAAGCCGCGTGACGGTGGCTGGGTCAAGATTGCCAACAAGCGTATCGTCTGTAACGGTTCCGATACGCTTGAATCAGGCGGCGTCACGTCAGGCGACCGGATCGAAATTTTGTAAGAAGAAAAGGAGCAGGCACCCATGGTGGACACACAACCGACGTACTTCAGACAGATTACAGGAGCAGACATCAGCCGGGAAGACGGTACCTATCGTGTCGTCTATCAGAAAGCCCGGCTCAGGATGCAGGATGAGCGCGAAATCCACATTCTGCACGATATCGATTCAACCATGAAAAAGAGCATCGCGTCGACGGAAGATGAAGTGGAGCTGACGGTCGAGGCTCCGGACCATTACCTGCCGTACGCAGCGGTGAAGCATAAATCGGAATACAGCCGCTGGATGTTCGCCGATCAGCTCATCAAAGTGGTGGAGCAGCACCGATTTTCCAGACTGAACCAACTAATTTGTCCGGAAAATATCCTCGTCGATGCCGGGATGACCCCGCATTTCATCCACTACGGAGTGAAAGAGAGTCTGCCTCCATATGAAACCGACTCAGCCCGTGTTTTTGAAGAATTGAAGGCGGCGGTGGCTGAGATGATCGACTTGTCGGAGAGCTTCGTCTATTATTTGAAATTCCGCGATACGATGTCCGTCGATGAGGAAGTGAGGGCGGTCCTTTTGTCAGAGGATTTCGATACGCTGAAGCAAATCGTCCGCAACCACTTAGACGAACTGGAAAAAAGGGAAGCGGAGCTCGTCAAAGAGCCGGAACCGAAGTGGCGGAAGCGTCGCAACCGACTGCGCGCGAGCATCGCACTTACGGTACCGCTCGTCGCCGTGATCGTCTACGCCTTCTTTTTCGTACAGCCGAAGCAGGCGGCCTTGCTCGACAGTCACGAAGCGTTCCTTCAGCAGGATTACGAGTCCGTGATCGAGGCTTTGGCGGACTATCCGCCAGAGGACTTGTCGCAGACTTCAAGCTATCAACTCGCCCGTTCATATATCCAACAGGAGTCGTGGCAGCCCGATCGTACCATCGATCTCGAAACGGATGAAGATTACTTGCGCTACTGGATCCATATGGGCCGGAGCGAATACCAGGAAGCCGTCACCCTCGCCAAATCGTGGGAGGACACGGACTTGATCCTGCTCTCGCTCACTCAGCACCTTGACGAGGTCAAGGGCGCGAATTTGTCGCCTGAAGAGAAAGAGAAGCAGCTCGAGCGCATCCAGGCGGAAATCGAAGAATACGAGCGCGTGAAAGAAGAACAGCAGCAGGATCAACAAGGAGCGTAGGGAGAGATGACAATGACTCGACTTTATGCGTTTTACAACGATACGTATCTAGCGGGCGAAACGGACAAGCTTCAGGTGACGGTCGGAAGCAATCCGGCGGATGACTTCGTATTCCCGTCGCTCGACCGTTCGTTTGAAGTCGGAACAGACCGGGACGGCGAGTGGACAGAGGGCCCCGTCACGTTCGCTATTCCGTCCGAACCGTTTGAAAAACGCCTTTACTATACGGCGGACCGTACAGCTCTCTCGATAGGACAAGGCCAGGACTTGGAGATCGGGGAGCATACTATCGACCTGATCAAACTCGGCAACCGCTGGATGATCGATCCGAGAGAAGAGTCACTGTATGTGAACGGGCGCCGCATCCGAGAGAAGACGACGCTCGAAACGGGAGACGTGGTCTTTTTTTCATATACGACGCTGACCTTCGTCGAGGAGGACATGCTCGAGGTGGGAAGCCATGAGGAAGTCCGGAGCGTATTGACGCCGTCGAAACTGCCGGTGTCGGAAATGAAGAAGCAGTACCCGGACTACCGCCGCACACCGCGAATGATGTACGAATTGCCGGAGGAAAAAGTGCAGTTCTCCTTCCCGGGTCAAGAGGGCGATGACCACGCCCGTTCGCTCTGGTTGATCATCCTTCCGCCGCTCGTCATGCTGCTCGTGATGGGGACGGTCGCGCTGCTCATACCGCGCGGGCTGTTCATCATCATCTCGGTCATGATGTTCACGACGACGCTGATCACCTCGACGATGCAATACTTCCGGGAGAAAAAGAAGCGGAGGGAACGCGAGGAGAAGCGTCACCGCGTCTATACGAACTACATGAGGGAGAAGCGCGAACAGCTGCAGGCGCTCCGGGACAAGCAGCAGTACGTGCTCCGATATCATTATCCATCTTTCGAACAGATGAAAGACTATACCGAACAAGTCAGCAACCGAATCTGGGAGCGGACGCCGGAGCACGCGGACTTTCTCGACTTGCGTCTCGGGACGGCGACATTGCCTGCTTCCTATGAAGTGTCGGTCGGATCTGCCGATTTCGCCAACCGGGAAATCGACGACCTGATCGAGCAGTCGCAAGGCATCATGAACGTCTACCGTCGCGTGCCGGACGTACCACTCACGACAGGGCTCGCCGGCAATCCGGTCGGACTCGTCGGCAAGAAGCGCATCGTCCAGAAGCAGATACAGCAGCTGATCGGTCAGCTCGCCTTTTTCCACAGCTATCAGGACCTGCGCATCGTGCTTATTTTCGATGAAAAGGATTACGAGTCCTGGAAGTGGATGAAGTGGCTGCCTCATGTTCAACTGCCGAACTCGTTTGCAAAAGCGATGGTCTATAACGAAAAGACGCGCGATCAATTGCTGCCGTCCTTGTATTCAATGATCCGCGACCGCGACATGGAGGAGGACAAGGAGAATATATCCTTCCGTCCCCATTTCGTCTTCGTGATTGCGAACCCGAACTTGATTGCCGACCACGTCATCATGGAATACGTCGAGCAGGACACGACGGAACTCGATGTCTCGTTCTTGTACGCTGCCGAGACGCGCGAAATGCTGTCGAACCAAGTGCATACGCTCGTCCAGTACATCACAGAAACCGAAGGCGAAGTGTCGATTCAGGAAGGGCTTGCCGTCCACAAGGCGTTCCGGCTCGATACGCAACAACCTGACACGCACGAACCGTTTGCCCGTAAGCTGCACTCACTCAACCACGCGACCGGCATCAGCAATTCGATTCCGGAGAAGGTCACGTTCCTCGACTTGATCGGACACGATGCGGAGGACTTGCCGATCGAGCAGAACTGGACGACCAATTCGTCCTCTAAATCGCTCGCCGCACCGATCGGCTTGAAAGGGCGGACCGACGTTGTCGAACTCAACCTGCATGAGAAAGCGCACGGCCCGCACGGTCTGTTAGCAGGTACGACCGGGTCTGGTAAAAGTGAGCTATTGCAGTCGTATATCCTGTCGCTTGCCGTCCACTACCACCCGCATGAAGTCGCCTTTTTGTTGATCGACTATAAGGGAGGCGGCATGGCGCAGCCGTTCGAGGATGTGCCGCACCTGCTCGGGACGATTACGAACATCGAAGAAAGCGCGAACTTCTCATCCCGCGCACTCGCCTCGATCAAAAGCGAATTGAAGCGCCGCCAGACGTTGTTCGACCGTTACCGGGTCAATCACATCAACGCCTACACCGCACTCTACAACGAAGGCGAGGCGGACGAACCGATGCCGCACCTGTTCATCATCTCGGATGAATTCGCGGAGCTGAAGAACGAAGAGCCGGACTTCATCTCGGAACTCGTCAGTGCTGCACGGATCGGGCGTAGTCTGGGTGTCCACTTAATTTTGGCGACCCAGAAGCCGGGTGGCGTCATCGACGATCAGATTTGGAGTAACTCGCGCTTCCGCATCGCTCTTCAAGTCCAGGATGCGAGTGACAGTAAGGAAATTTTGAAAAATAGTGACGCTGCCGATATCCAGACGACCGGCCGCGGTTATTTGCAGGTCGGCAACCACGAAGTGTACGAATTGTTCCAGTCCGCCTGGAGCGGCGCGCCGCTTCAAGAAGACACGTACGAGGGCGAGGATCAGGTCTCCTTGGTCACAGACCTAGGACTGATCGGGCTCACCGACGTCGAGGCATCGGAAGAATCGAGCTACCGCGATAGGAAGACGGAAATCGATGCGACCGTCGAAGCGATCGCCAGTACGCAAAGGAAGATGAGCATCGACCGGCTGCCGAGTCCGTGGCTGCCACCGCTCGCCGAACGGATGGAGCGGACCGCGACGGAACAAGGGGACAAAACGATCGCCATCGGTCAAAAAGACGAGCCAGACCGTCAACTGCAAGAGCCGTATCGCTACCATATCGGCCGTGACGGCAACATCGGCATCTTCGGTTCCTCCGGCTACGGCAAGTCCAATACGCTGATGACGATCCTGCTCAATATGGCGGAAGCCGAGAGTCCGGAAGAGCGGCACTATTACGTGTTCGACTTCGGAAACGGCGCATTGTTGCCGTTGAAGAACTTGCCGCATACGGCCGACTACTTCCGCTATGACGATGACCGTAAGATGGAGAAATTCACCGATATGATCAAACAGGAAATCGACCGCCGCAAGCAGCTTTTTCTGGAGGAAGAAGTCAGTACCATCAGCTTGTACAACGAACTCGCGTCGGAGCCGCTTGCACATATCACCGTAGTCGTCGACAACTTCGACCTCGTCAAAGAAGAGCGGACCGAGCTAGAGAATCCGTTCATCCAGCTGGCGCGCGACGGGCAGACGCTCGGCATCACTATCATCATCTCGGCGACCCGCGTCAACGCCGTCCGTCAGCCGCTTTTGAACAATTTGAAGACGAAGGTCATCCATTATTTGATCGACCCGACCGAAAAATATTCGCTCGTCGGCCGCACGCCGTTTGAGCTCGAAGCGATACCAGGGCGCGCGCTCGTTCATAACGAAGCGACTTACCTGACACAGATGTATCTGCCTGCCGAAGGAGAGAGCGACTCTCAAGTCTTGGACGAGGTGAAAAAACAGGTGCATGCGCTAAAAGAACGGTTCGAAGGGACGAAGAAGCCGGATCCGATTCCAATGCTTCCGTCCCGCCTCGATTACGAGCTGTTCGTCGAAGACTACATCACCGGCGCCTTGAAGCCTGCGCATATCGCCGTCGGACTGGATGAAGACTCGGTCGCACCGGTCCAGGTCGACCTGTCCGAACACTGCCTCGTCACCGGACAAGCCCGCAACGGCAAGACGAACGTGCTCAAGGTGATGCTTGAGCAGATGCTGGATGCGCCATTCGAGCAGATTGCCGTATTCGACGGCATCGACCGCGGGCTATTTTCTTATAAGGAAAAAGAAGGCGTGATCGGACTCGATACGTCGGAACGAATCGCCGAATGGACGGCGACGTTGGAAGCAGAATTGAAAGAGCGCGAAGGTGCTTTTGTAAAAGAGATGGAGCGAGGAGGCGCGGGACCAGAATTCAGCCCCATCTACCTCGTCATCGACAGCTTGTCGCGCTTCAACCAGACGACCGACAACGTCCTGCAAGGCAAAATCGCTGGCTTCATCAAACAGTACAGCCACCTCGGATTACGCGTCGTCGTAGCCGGCAACCTGACAGAATTCACGAAAGGGTTCGATACGCTGACTGGCGAGTTGAAACAGATCCGCCAAGCCGTACTTCTGATGAAGAAATCCGACCAGAGCTTGTTCCAGTTACCATTTGAACGGAAAGAGCCTCAGGTGCAGCCGGGATACGGCTACCACGTCTTGAACGGACGGGAGCGGAAAGTCCAGATTCCTTTATGTGAAGAAAAACGTGATCAGATAGGAGTGTAATAAGGGCATGTCTTTATTATTGTCTATATTGAAACAGGATCGCTACCAGAAAGAACGGGAATTGGCGGAGCTTCAAGACTGTCAGCGCGAACTCGCCAATCTCCAAGACGAACTGATCCAGCAGCAGAGCCGCGTAGGAGAGCCGGAGCTTTCGCCGAATACATGGCACGGCGCCCGTGCGAACGAATTCAACGGCTCCCGCGAAGACATGACGGATGCGTACCGGGACATTTCAAAAACCCAGATGAACCGGGCGCAGGATGAAGTGGAGCAGAAAATCGGTCAGATCCGACAACAACTCGGCTACTTGGGGCACCAGATCGCCGCAGAACGCAGACGTATGGAAGAAGAGGAGGAGGGAGCGTAAATGAGTAAAGAGATCCGCGTCCGCTATCAGGATGTCGAATCGTCCATCAACCAGATCGAGCAGTCTTCCGAATCGTTCGACACCCAGATGCTGCAACAGTTGAAAGGAGACAATGTCCTCGAAGTAGCAGACCAGCTCGAGCGCATCAACCAGGAGCTTAAGGAGATCGGAGAAGCATATAAGGAAATACTCCGCATGAACAACCAGGCGGTTAAAACGTCCGTCCAAGGTCTGGAAGCACAGGACGTACAATTGTCCGGGCAAATGAAAAGATGAAAGGGGGAGACAGATGAAAACGTACGACGGAACAGCCTTGCACGGAGGCATCGACAAGTTAGTCGGGCAGATCGAACAACAGGAATCGCAACTTGAACAGCTGACGCAGACGATCGAGCAATTCGCGAATCTTGATCAATTCGAGGGGCACGGAGGCGAAGCGATGCGCAACTTTTATCGCGACTTCCATCTCCCCCTGTTGGAGTACTACAAGCACGTCATGATCAACTACGACCGAAAGCTCGACTCGCTGAAACAAGCGGCACAAAAACTCGAATCCAACACCGACGGATTCATCCGTGAGGACTTCCTCGAAACGGAAGTGACCAATAGCCTTGCGGATGCAAAAGAGCGCACGACGACGCTCGTCGACGAAGTGAACGATACCCTCTCGAAGGTAGCCGACATCGTCACGGTAACCCCGGTACGGGACGACCTTTTCCACCGACATATGATGCGTACGGAGGAGAAGCTCAATGAAACTGTCGAGGATCTGCATGAATTCGACACGACTCAAACGAAAGAACTAGATAGTGTGGAGCATGACGTGCAGATGATGAGAAGGTATATTGAGGAAGGAAAGGGAATGCTCACAAGTGGAGAGCTTGCACTTGAAGAGTATTCTTCGGGGCAGCTTCGGGGAATGGAGAGTTATCAGCCGCTGAAGTCAGCACTTTTCAGTAAACAGGCCGGATCATGGGGAGAGATGTTAACGACGCCGTTCGATTATGTGAAAGAGAAAATGGGAGCGGGAGACCTTACGTTAGCCGCCTACCAATCCGCTAAAACCTTCGGCGCCCTTGTTTTGACGAGGAAGATCGGTGTGAACTATTCACCGATGAAAGGCAGGCGCTATTCACCTAATCAAAAACCGACACTCTGGCAGAAGATAAGAAAGGATTACAAATTCACTCTCAAGATGGACGACAAGTGGACGAGTAGGACCAAGCACAGTTCGAAAGTAGCGAGTTTCTTGAAGAATGTGATGGAAAGTGATCCGTACAAAAACCCAGTGGCACGAGGATTCCAGAAATATATGCAGACATACGATACGCCATCCCAATTTTACAAAAACATGGCGGGCTTCCCGAAGAACATGCACACGACGACAGGTGATAAGACATACCAAAGCATCAGAAAACAAATGACCCGAAGCGTGAAAGATTTTCCGAAGGAAGCACTAAATGCAAAAGGGTTCGTTAAAGCCAGCAAAAGAATTCCAATCATAGGGAATGGTATTACGGTCGTCTCCAACCTCGGGGAATTTTCAGATCCCGCAAATGATGGGAAATCAATCGCCAACAAAACAGGAAGAGCCCTTACAGGCGTGGCAGTTGATATTGGTGCAATCAGTGCCGGAACCCAAGTCGGCGCAACAATCGGAAGTGTCGGTGGCCCTATAGGCGTCGTCGTCGGTGGAGCAATCGGCGGGTTAGCCGGCGGTTTGGCAGCCTCCAAATTCGGAGGGAAAGTGAAAGATATCGGCGGAAAAGCGCTTGATAAAGCAGTTGATGCTACCGTATCAGGAGCGAAAGACCTTGCTGAAAGAGGGGAAGACGCACTAAAGGCGGTAGCTGGTTGGTTCAACTAACAGTCTGAAAATAGGAGTATCACTATGTACCTTATAATTGAAAGCACACGCTACGTAATAGTGTTCTTCTTCCTCACCCAAGTGGCAAGCAGCCTTTTGAACGCGTTGATGGGTTTTACCATCATCGACTATTTCAAGTGGGGAATTTATGAAGAACCGGAAAACATATTTGACAAAACCCAGAACTTCATCATGAAAGTTTTCCACGGCTTCGCCTTGTACACTTATGACCAGGCGGAGGAGAACTTTAATAATTGGTTTGCGAAAAAACTGTTCCATATCGTTGGTCTGGTCGTGATTAGTGCCGTTTCTTTGATTGTCTACTACGGGGTGTATGGAACGTTGAAGTTCATTTTTTATTAATTATCCAGCCACAGTTTGTGCTCAAGTTCATAGAAAAGTGGTGAAGTCCTTTGGAGAATAATAGATTTTCTAGTGTTAAGAGTAAGAGGACTGGTGATGGGGGTTTATGATATCGCATATTGGCTTAACATCCTCTTGATGTACACTCTAGGAACCCAGATCGTGTATGGGTTATTGATCTTATTATTAGGCAGAGTGATGAAAGAATACTTCGAATGGGGGATATTCGACCCTCCTTTGAACCTGTTTCAAAAAACGACGAATGTTTTTTTGATAGGGACGATCGGAAGCGGATATTACCTGGATGAAGTTTTGCGTAAGTATAGTTGGTTTAAAAGAAAACTTTATATGTTTTCTGCTTTAGTTATTCAAACGATCGTTTCTGTGATTCTTTATCAGGTCATCTATCATAGTATGTTGAAACATTTGCTTTAGAGGGTGATGGATGAATTTTTGAAATTTGGTACTAAATGAAACTGATAGGAAATAAAGAGGGGATTTCTTTATGGATTATCTATTAATTCAGGGTATTCGTCACACAGTTGCCTAGGAGTAGGGGGGCTTGTCATGGATCAGTATTTTATAGTGGAGGCCATTCGATATGTAGTCCTCGCAGCGATTGGCATTCAAGTAGCCACAAGCCTTGTAACCGTCTTACTTGGCTCGGTCATCATCGAATATAACGAATGGGGCATTTACCCCGAACCTAGCAACTTCTTAGAGAAAGGGCAGAACCTGTTCATGTATGGCTTTGCAGGGTTTGCCATCTACAGCTACCGGAAGGCAGAGCAGGAGTTTTCGAATTGGTTAGTGAGAAAAGCGGCCCATCTGCTAGCTTTGATCGCACTGAGTATCGTCGGAGTGATTGTCTATTATGCTACGTACGGCACATTGAAGTTCATTTTCTATTAAACTACGAAAAGAGGTCATAACAGATGGAGCATTTACTTACCTGTACGACAGAAGAACTCGCCTTGATGATGGCGGTATCCGATCATCCAAAAACGGCGAGGGGGATGATGGATGAGTCCTTCGGGAAGAAGACCGAACGCGAATGGATCGCGATTATGGAGGCGATGAGCCACCAGCTGATCATGAAGAGGATGTGGGATTCCGAGAAGGAGAAAAACGACGAGAACCCTTTGAACGAAGAGGTCCGGTCCTTCATCGACAAATACGTCCACTCCGAGCGTATGATCCGCTGCTCCAACCTGCCGATGCAGTCGGTGCTCATGCTGCACCATTACGAAGGCGACCAGTGGCTGTTCCACCTCATCGACCGGGATATCGTCCATGAGTTCGCCCTCCTGGAATCGTCCGAAATCAAAGCTACGATCCGTGATTTTTACGGCATCGAGTACGAATCCTACGCAGGCGAGCAGACATTCGATCTCACCTACCGTGATTTCGATCGTCTCCGTGATCCGAAAAAAGTGGAGAAAATACAGCGGAAAACGCCGTTTACAGAGTCGGAAGAGCACAGCTTCGAGCTGTTCACAGAGGACTTGAAACGCTTCGACTGGACGCTGTTCAACATTACCAATTTCAGCATCGACTCGCGCGGAGATCAATCTTTCGCTGAGAACATCCTCTTTTTCCTACCGTCGCACCGGGGCATCTGGATCTCTGAGCACCAGGAAGAACAGGACCGACCAGCCCATTTCTATCTAGCAGACTATGAAGAATGGGACACCATTTTGCAAGGCATACAAGACTTCGTCGAATTACAGACACAAGAGGCCTGACACGAAAGGAGCCAGCCATCATGAAAGAATTTCTCGTTTACACAGCAGTATCCATTCTAGCCACCCAGCTGGTCTTCGGCTCGATCATCCTGCTGATCGGCAGCCATATGATGAACTTCTATGAGAAGATCACCTTCTACAAGCCAGGCAGCGCCGGAAAGAAAGCCTACAATATCATCATCGTCCTCCTCTTCGGGGCCGGCTACTACCTGTACGATAAACTTTATAAATTCCACTGGATGCTGCGCAAATTCCTCTTCGCCCTCGTCATCTTCACCTTCGCCATCATCCACGTCATCACCATCTACGTCCTGACGGAAATCGGGTACTAGGGGACAGGGACCTTGTCCCGGCGTCCGGTAGATACGATTAGATAAGAGAGTGGGACAAGGTCCCTGTCCCCAAAAGGAGGGAGTATTCTTATGAGAAACGACCAGGAGATTTCAGAGAAGACTCATACGTATTTACGGTTGCTCGGGCCCAGTTTCAACCGGCAGTTCGTATTCGGGATTGTTGTAATTCAATTGGGGTTGTTCGGGATGCTTCCACTTCTTGCGGTTCCTTTTTCGAATGAATATTTCTATGCCGCGGTTGTGCCGGCTTTCCTAGTGCTGATATGGGGGATTCTGCAGTTCATCGCGCCTTATCGACTGGAGAAACTGCACCACCTCTATGTGGGTGTTTCTGGATTCGCTTTGACGTATATTTATTTTCTCGTCACGCAGAAGCTGATTTATCTGCATATCGGCGCGACACATATCGGCTATTTCATCGCGGGACTCGTCTTATTCGTCTTGTTGCTCGTTGCAATGTGGAAAACCAATATACGCTACCTATTCGAAGGCTCGTATTATGATCCGAATAAGCGTCATCTGTGGGGAGGAAGCAATCAGTTAATCGTGAAAGCATCAGGTGTCGGGTATGTACTAGGGCAAGTGCTATTGTCGATCGTCGCCGGTGACTCTATTACCATGATCATCATAATTCTTTGCCTTTCTTTGTTTGCAATCTTTACTGCTTTTATGGGGACGTTCGTTCATCGCTACTGGTATATTCATCAAAATATAGAAGCGGTGCGATCGTTGAATCCTGGCTACAGTCTTCCGAATAAGGACAGGGCACCGGGACCAACACATGGCTATGCAGTATTAGTTTTGACGGAGAAGGATTACGATACCGATGAAGTGGATGAACACATAAACGACATCATCGATAACGTGGAAGATGTCGAGATCGATACCATCACGTTCGCGTGCCTCCCAGAAATGGATAAGGAAGAACGAAAACCGTTGGAAGAAGCTCTCCCTAACCAAGTGCTCCAAGCACCGGGATACGTCTTATTCCAATTTGAGTACGAAGAAATGAAGGCAGCCGTCAAAAAGATGGAGAAGAAGCATCACAACGGCTTCTTCAAAAAAATCCCGTCAGAAAAATACGCCTTCACCCAAGACCAAGTAGCCCTCCAACCTAAAAACGCCATCCTCTACACCAATGACCTACGGAACTTGGATCAAGGGACGTTGGGGACAGGCACCTCGTCCCGCTAAGCGAGAAGGAGGGCTGGGACAGATGCCCTGTCCCCTACAACACCTGTTTCAAGTCTTTCTCCATTTTGTTCGGGTTGGTGGTCGGGGCGTAGCGTTTGATGACGTTACCTTCCCGGTCGATCAGGAATTTGGTGAAGTTCCATTTGATATCGCTCGCAAGCAGACCTTTCTTTTTCGCCTTCAAGTGCGTGAATAGAGGGTCTTCTTTAGCTCCGTTGACGTCGATTTTCGCGAACATCGGGAAGGAGACGCCGTAATTCAATTGGCAGAACTCTGTCGTCTGGTCGATGTCTTCGAACTCCTGGTTGTTGAACTGGCTGCTTGGAAAGCCGAGGATCTCGAGGCCCTCGTCTTTATACTTCTCATATAAATCCTGCAGCTCCTGGAACTGGCCTTTCAAGCCGCATTTGCTTGCTGTATTGACGATGATGAGTGCTTTTCCTTTGTAATCAGCTAAGGACTGCTGATCCCCGTTCGTCTTATCCACTGTGAAATCGTAAACGGTCGTCATTGTAATCACTCCTCTTGTTAGGTTGTGTGCAATTTAATTGTACCCTTATTAGGTGGGGCGTTCAACTTTGGGGACCGGGCATTCGTCCCGATTTTTTCTTAGAAAGTGGGACGAATGCCCGGTCCCCTCTGTTAGAATGATAGAGACGGAGAGGAGTGACATCATGGATTTGCCTTTGTTAATAACAGCTGGTTTAGCTGTGATTACGTTTCTTATAAGTGAAATGTATATAAAGCGGCAGTTGGGAATCAAGCCGAAGCGTGTCAGCAAAGACCGGCCGAGGATCTATCAATCGATCGACAGCGGCCTTACGGTTCTAGCGTTTGCTGCGATTCTTATTGGCTTCTTATATTTTGAGACGAAGACGACCCGCATCATTCCGGTTGCGTTCATCCTGCTTGCGAAAACGATGCTTCGCGGTGTGGAAGAGTACAACACGGACAAGGCTTCTAAAGCGTATTATCACCACTTTTTATGGGCAGGCTTTACGGTTTTGTTGATCGTCATTTTGTGGATCGGATAAGTCGAGGGGACAGGGAAACTGTCCCCTTTTCTAGTAAACTGAAACCCTTCGCCTAGTGAACCGTATCCTAATTCATTAGGAGGGATGAAGGGTGGAAGAGAAATCATGCAAGAATTGCGGTGGCAAAGAATTCACGGAAGCGACAGATTATATGCCGGTCAAACCGAGTAAGGGGTCGTTTCGCGGCGCACAAAAAATATATACATTCTGCTTGAAGTGTGGGGAAGTCGACACGATCCGGTTAGACAATCCGGAGATTTTCAGAAAGTGACCCCCGTTAAGCCATTCTATAAGATCGCTTAGTACAACGAATCTTTTAGGGGAAAATGTAATGTCGACAGATGTAAACACATAAACGCGAGAAAGCGACAAACTCTTGTTGCTACAACATTTCCCAACAATTTCGCACATGAAAATGCCCGAAAGTTGAATAAGGGACAAGGTGCCTGTCCCCATAAATCGTCAGAAAATAATTGACAACGCTTTCAGATGGGTGTAAAGTTACAGTACAAGTTAAGAATTGTGTCGGAGACATGGAGACTCACATCAGGGAAAGCGTACCCGCGAAAGGTATGCTCAAAGATGTGAGTCTTTTTGTCGTCACGGACTTGAAAAATATGTAAGGGGATGACAACAAGATGACAGAATTTGTAGCGGAACTGATCGGTACCATGATTTTGATTATTTTTGGTGGCGGTGTTGTCGGAGGCGTAGTATTGAAGAATTCCAAAGCGGAAGGAGCAGGCTGGGTCGTCATAACGATCGCCTGGGGACTTGCTGTAACGATGGGGGTTTACGCCGTCGGAAGTTTCACAGGAGCACATATCAACCCGGCAGTAACGCTTGGGTTCGCAGCGATCGGTGAATTCCCATGGTCCAAAGTGCCGCTGTATATCAGCGCTCAAATGATCGGGGCCATCATCGGGGGAGCCATCGTATTCTTGAACTACTTACCACACTGGAGCAAAACGAAGGACAAAGGCGCGAAACTTGCGGTATTCGCAACAGACCCGGCTGTCCGCAGTCCATTTTCCAACTTGCTTAGTGAAATCATCGGAACGTTCGTACTATTGATGGGCCTATTGTTCATCGGAGCGAACGACTTCACAGAAGGATTGAATCCGTTGATCGTCGGTCTATTGATTGTCGCGATCGGTATGTCCTTGGGTGGTGCGACCGGATATGCGATTAACCCGGCGCGTGACCTCGGGCCGCGTATTGCTCACTTCCTACTGCCGATTCCAGGCAAAGGCGGTTCTGACTGGGGTTACTCTTGGATTCCAGTAGTCGGACCGATTATTGGAGGCGTTTACGGCGCATTGTTCTACCGCGCCATCTTCATGCAGGACTTATCTGCAGGGTTCTGGATCTTCTCCATCATCATGGTGGTCATCATCGTCGGAGCGGTCCAAGCCGAATTGAAAAAAGCGAGAACAGAAGACGCAGACCAGGAACAAGCTGTTTAATCTAACAAAGGAGTGAAGGAGTATGACAACGACTTATATCTTATCCATTGACCAGGGGACAACAAGTTCACGGGCGATCCTTTTCAATAAAGAAGGGAAAATCGTCGAGACGGCA
Organism: Halobacillus salinus; assembly: GCF_004684905.1. Taxonomy (GTDB): domain Bacteria; phylum Bacillota; class Bacilli; order Bacillales; family Halobacillaceae; genus Halobacillus; species Halobacillus salinus. The sequence goes on from NZ_SRJC01000001.1 coordinate 50,677, forward strand.
CAGAAGGAATTCGAACAATTCTTCCCGAAACCAGGCTGGGTCGAGCACGATGCCAACGAAATCTGGACATCCGTCCTCGCTTGTATGGCAGAAGTTCTGAGAAAAGCGGATGTTGAACCGAGCCAGATTGAGGGTATAGGAATTACGAACCAACGTGAAACCGCTGTCGTGTGGGACAAGAACACTGGCAAGCCGATCTACCACGCGTTGGTATGGCAGTCCCGTCAGACGCAGGAGATCTGTAACGAACTTCGCGAGCAGGGTCACAACGACCTTTTCCGTGACAAAACAGGTCTACTTCTCGACCCTTACTTCTCCGGAACGAAAGTGAAATGGCTTCTGGACAATGTCGAAGGTGCCCGCGAGAAAGCGGAGAACGGCGACCTCTTGTTCGGAACGATCGACACGTGGCTCGTCCACAAGTTGTCTGGTGGAAAAGCGCACATCACCGACTATTCGAACGCATCCCGTACGTTGATGTACAACATCTACGACTTGAAGTGGGATGATGAGCTCCTTGAAATCCTAGACGTACCGAAATCAATGTTGCCGGAAGTGAAACCGTCTTCAGAAGTGTACGCGAATACAGTCGACTATCACTTCTTCGGTCAGGAAGTGCCGATTGCCGGAATCGCCGGAGACCAGCAAGCTGCGCTGTTCGGTCAAGCTTGTTTTGAAAAAGGGATGGCCAAGAACACATACGGCACAGGCTGCTTCATGCTGATGAACACAGGCGAAGAAGGCGTCAAATCCGAGCACGGTCTACTTACGACGCTTGCTTGGGGGCTTGATGGAAAAGTCGAATATGCCCTTGAAGGAAGCATCTTCGTCGCAGGTTCTGCGATCCAGTGGCTGCGTGACGGTCTGAAGATGGTTGATAACGCACCGGAAACAGAGGGACTTGCGACAGCAGTCGACTCGACAGACGGTGTCTATATGGTTCCAGCATTCGTCGGCCTCGGTACCCCGTATTGGGACAGCGACGCACGCGGTGCGATGTTCGGTCTGACACGCGGAACGACGAAAGAACACTTCGTCCGTGCGACACTCGAATCCCTTGCCTACCAGACAAAAGACGTGCTTGATGCAATGATCGCCGACTCCGGCATCGACTTAAAAGCACTCCGCGTCGATGGAGGAGCCGTTAAGAACAACTTCTTGATGCAGTTCCAAAGCGACATCTTGGATGTTCCAGTCGAACGCCCAGTCGTCCAAGAAACGACGGCACTCGGCGCTGCGTTCCTAGCAGGCCTTGCAGTCGGTTACTGGGACAGCAAAGAAGAAATCAAACAACAAGCAGAAGACGAACGCGTTTTCGAATCCGAAATGTCCGACGAAAAACGCCAAGACCTCTACAAAGGCTGGCAAAAAGCCGTCGAAGCAACACGCAAATTCAAATAGGGGACAGGCACCTCGTCCCATTTTCCAAGAGGACAGGTCTAATGCACCTGTCCTCTTCTACCATCAAAAGGAGGAATCACGATGAAAAAACTGATCAACGACCCGGAACAGATCATCGACGAAATGCTGGACGGTATCGTCGCAGGAAGCCCTGACGACGTCCGCCGCCTGGAAGATACGACCGTCCTCGTCCGTAAAGACGCACCCGTCGAAGGCAAAGTCGCCCTCATCAGCGGAGGCGGAAGCGGCCACGAACCAGCCCACGCCGGCTACATCGGCAAAGGCATGCTTGACGGCGCCGTATCAGGCGAAGTGTTCACTTCCCCGACGCCTGACCAGGTCTTCGAAGCGATCAAAGCGACCGATTCCGGCCAAGGCGTTCTGCTTGTCATCAAGAACTATTCCGGTGACGTCATGAACTTCGACATGGCGGCAGAGCTCGCCGAATCAGAAGATATCAAGACGGCGCAAGTCATCGTCCGTGACGACATCGCCGTCGACGACCCGGAGAGCCGCCGCGGTGTAGCTGGAACTATTTTCGTCCATAAGATCGCCGGTGCGAAAGCGGAAGCCGGTGCGTCGCTCGAAGACGTCCAGCAGACCGCCCAGAAAGTCATCGACAACACCCGCACGATGGGCGTTGCGCTCAGTCCGTGCATCATGCCGACCTCTGGCGAACCAGGCTTCGAACTCGCAGACGATGAAATCGAACTCGGTATCGGCATCCACGGGGAAGCGGGCATCGAGAAACGCAAGCACATGACCGCAGATGAGATCGCGACCGAACTCCTTGAACGTCTGCTTCCTGAAATGGATCTCGCTGATTCGGACGAGATCGCCGTCATGGTCAACGGCATGGGTGCAACTCCCGAGATGGAACTCAATGTCTTCAACCGCAAAGTCCAATCCCTTTTAGCTGAAAAAGGGGTGAAGGTCTACGATACGACAGTCGGCAACTTCATGACATCCCTTGAAATGGCTGGGTGCTCACTCACGTTGCTGAAGTTGGATGACGAATTGAAAGAACTGCTCGACGCCCCGTCCAGTGCGCCGGCATTCAAAAAATAAAGGAGGAATCCCGAAATGTTGATCGGAGTCGAAGAAACGATTCAATGGTTGAAAAACTACAACGACAAACTGAGTGAACAGAAAGACTACCTATCCCAGCTCGACCGCGCCATCGGAGACGGAGACCACGGCATCAACATGGCCCGCGGCTTCCAACAAGTCGCAGATTCTCTCGATGACGATTTTGACGACGTATCCACTGTCTTGAAGAAAACAGCGACGACCGTCATGTCGAAAGTCGGCGGCGCATCCGGCCCGCTCTACGGCACAGCCTTCCTGAAAATGTCGATGGCTTGCAAAGGGAAAGAGGTCGATGCCGGTGTGTTCGCTGAAATGGTCGAAGCGGCCCTCGGCGGCATCAAACAGCGCGGTAAATCGGAAGAAGGCGAGAAAACGATGGTCGACGTCTGGTCTCCGGTACTCGACATGCTTCGTGAAGGAGAATTCGACGCCGAACGTCTGAAGAAGACCGCCGAAGACGCGATGCAGAACACGGAAGATATGACCGCCACCAAGGGACGCGCGTCCTACTTCAAAGAACGCTCCCAAGGCAACCTCGACCCAGGCGCCGTTTCTTCCTATTATTTATTCGCCGAACTAGCGGACGTCATTGGGAAAGGAGCGTGATCGAATGGTCAACATCGTACTCGTATCGCACAGTCCTAAATTGGTAGAGGGGCTAGAGGAACTATTGAAGCAAGTCGTCGGCCAGGTCTCCATCGTCACCGCAGGCGGCGATGAAGACGGAAGCATCGGCACCCACTTCGACAAGATCCAAGCCGCCGTCGAAGAAGCCGCATCCGGCGACGACGGCGCACTCGTCTTCTACGACCTCGGCAGCGCGAAAATGAACGCCGAAATGGCGATCGAAGTCGCCGAGTCTGAAAGTGTACGTCTCGTATCCTATCCGATCGTCGAAGGCAGCTACCTCGCCGCCGTCGAATCCAGCATCGGAAACTCCTTGGATGACATCCTTGCTTCGCTTGAGAAAGAGTTTGGGTGATTGTTTGGGGACAGGGACTTTGTCCCAGTTAGAGAAAGACCGCCTTTTGTGGCGGTCTTTTTTTGTGGGATGGGGGCGCGTGATGGGACAGTGTCCCTGTCCCCATCACGCTTCTACCTTTTTGACGAGCGAAGGGGCTCAAATCGTCCAATAGAAGCTCGCTCTTTGACATTTCCAGGCACAGGCCGGTGGAAAAGGGAAGAGAAAACGCTTCTCTCTTCCCTTTTCACAACCACAAGACACAAAAATGGCAGAGAGACCACATCTCTCTGCCATTCTCACCTTACAACCTCATCAAAACGTCACCTAGATAACAATCTTAAATCCACTTCACCAAGTCATCCACCGAACGGCGAGACTTCGGCTGCGGATCCTCCACGCGGTAACCGAACGCACACATGACAGAAATGCCGAAGCTTCCGTCTTCCAGAAGCCCTTCTTCCTCAAGAAGTGCATTCATCTCATCCATCGGGAACCCTTCAATCGGGCAGGAATCGATGCCGATCTCTGCCGCCGCATGCATCATGTTCGCAAGCGGGATGTACGTCTGCTTGCTCGCCCAGTCCAGGAGTGGACGGTCGCCATCAAGCAAGTTGAAGTCCTCTCTCTGGAACTCCTCGACACGGCTCAGGAATTTCTCCGCAAAATCCTCTGGCATGCCTTTCACATTCAAGAAATGGTCTTTCATATATTCAGAATTGTATTGGGTATCCTTACGTGTGCGCGCCAGGTAAATGACAAAATGGCTCGCATCCGGAAGCTTGCCATAAGCGCCCCATGCCGTGTTTTTGATCTTCTCACGCAGACGATCGCTCTCAACTACGACAAAACGCCAAGGCTCCGTACCGAATGAACTCGGCGACAAACGACCGACTTCCAAAAGAAATCCGAAGTCCTCTTCCGGAATGACTTTCTCCGGGTCGAACTTCTTCGTCGCGTGTCTGAACTGCGCTGCCTCCAGAATCTCAGCCTTCTTCGCTGCTTTATCCATCTTTCATTCCTCCTTGATTCGAAACGATATCACCCGTACTATAGCATGCCGCAACCCCGAGGAGGTAGCATTCTGCTTTGGGGCCCGGGCCCTCGTCCCAGCAAAAGTGGGACAAACTCCCTGTCCCCAACTCATCGCGCCCCAAGCAACCTCAGAATCGCTCCATGACAAGACTTGCGGTACCAGTCATGCAACGATTCATCCTGCCTCATCAACCATTGCAGCAACGACCCGTCAATGATGGCGCGAATCATCACCGCCGACTGCTCCACATCCTCCACGTGAAACACGCCTTCCTGAGCGCCTAACTCGACAATCTCACGGCCTATCGAGAAACAATGCTCATAGAACTGCGCATTGATCTCTTGATACGCCGGATCCTGCTTCACCCTCGCCAAAAAATCAAGGTACAGCTGGTAAAACGTCCGGTTCTCCTCAGGGCTGATAAACACTTGCCCGAGATACGCCTCCAATTTCTCCGGAGCCGTATCCACCTGATCCATCGCCGCACGTTCGTTTTCAAAAATACGCTGCGTCAGCCATTCGAACAGGTGCGCGAACACGTCGCCTTTATTCTTGAAGTAGTAGTTCGGCACGCCCTTGCTCACCTCGGCGTAGTCTGCTATATCCTGCAAGGTGACATGCTCGTATCCTTTATCGGTAGCGGCTTCGAACGCCGCTTTGATCAACTGTTGCTTCCGTTCTTCTGCTTTTCCTGCCATAACGAATCTCTCCTAACGCTTCCATTATACAAAAAATGAATCCCGATAGAAATATTTTGACCAGTCAGTATAATTTTAGTATCCTACAATCAGAATCCATTAGAAAGGGTGTTCCAATATGAATCTACCAGAAACATTCCAAGCACTCGTCGTTGATAAAAAAGGGGAGGACGTTGAAGCGAGCGTACAGACGCTCAACTTCGATGACCTGCCAGAAGGCGACGTGACAATCAAAGTCCATTACTCCAGCGTCAACTATAAAGACGGCCTCGCGTCGATCCCGAACGGCAACATCGTCAAAGAGTACCCGTTCGTACCCGGCATCGACCTTGCCGGCGAAGTCGTACAATCGGAAGACGACCGCTACAACGAAGGCGACAAAGTCATCGTCACAAGCTACGAGCTCGGCGTCAGCCACTACGGCGGCTACAGCGAATACGCCCGCGTCCCAGGCGACTGGATCGTCCCGCTACCAGAGAACCTGACAATGAAAGAAGCGATGACATTCGGAACCGCCGGATTCACCGCCGCACTTTCCATCGACAAAATGGAGCAGAACGGACAGGAGCCATCCCAAGGAACAGTCCTCGTCTCCGGCGCAACTGGTGGTGTCGGTAGCATGGCAACTGCGATGCTTGCGAAAAAAGGCTATCACGTCACCGCCAGCACAGGAAAAGAAACCGAACACGACTACCTGAAGAAGCTAGGAGCGTCCGAAATCGTATCCCGCGAAGACGTCACGCCGGAAAAAATCCGCCCGCTTTCCAAGCAAAAATGGGCCGGCGCCGTCGATCCCGTCGGAGGCGAAACGCTAGCCGCCATCTTGAGTAACACCCAATACGGAGGCAACGTCGCCGTCAGCGGACTGACCGCCGGCGTCAAAGTTCCGACGACCGTATTCCCGTTCATCCTGCGCAGCGTCAATCTGCTCGGCATCGACTCGGTCTACCACCCGCAGGAACAACGCCTGAAGCTATGGGAACGCCTTGCCTCTGACCTGAAGCCAGAAACCGTACTAGAAGAAATGACCGAAGAAATCACACTGGACGAACTCCCACAAACACTCGGTCAGATCCTCCAAGCACAAACGAGAGGACGTACCGTTGTGAAGTTATAGGCCATGGCCCACGTCCCACCAAAGCCCCGCACTGCAAAAAAAGACAGTGCGGGGCTTTTGTCATTGACATTTTCTGAAAGTTGGTTTTATAATTAGTTAGCTAAACTAACCTTTTCAAAAGGAGAGGGGGGAGAAAGATGGAGAATATACTACGGGAATTCATCGGAACACTGGATGCGTCGTTCAAGAAGCTGGTGCAGGAAACGATGGAGTCAGCCGGCGTCTCCAACCTCAGTGTCAATCAGATCCAATATATCGAAACTATCGGACGCTTAGGTTCACCGACTGTCAGTGAAGTGGCGACCCAACTGAACATTTCCAAAGCATCCGCAACAGCAGCGATCAACAAACTCGTAACGCTCGGTTACGCAGAGAAAAACCAATCGTCCCATGACAAGCGTATTTATCATGTGACGCTGACCGAGCCGAGCGAAGGATTCATCCAGTTGGAGAATCAGGCATTAAAGCAGTACGTCACATTCATCAGTCAGTCTCTGTCCAATGAGGAAAAGCAGCAATTCGAAGCGACATTGGAGAAGCTGGTCCAAGGATTTTACCGGAAAGAAAACATCTGATCGAAGGATGTTTTGTTAAGAAGTAAGTTAGACAAACTAATTATTAAAGGAGATGCGCTCGATGAACATTACCATTCTCACCACCGGTTCAAGAGGTGACACCCAGCCGTTTATCGCATTGGGAAAAGAATTGAAGACGCTCGGTCATGAAGTGACTATCACCGCCTTCGAGAACTACCGGGAACTGGTCGACCAGCATGGATTGGGCTTTTCACCGATTCAAGGGGACATCTCAGCGATCACGAAGGAGATGGCGAAGCTGTCCATCAAGTCCAAGAACCCGGTCCAATTTTTCACGAGTTTCCGGAAGATGAAGCCGTTGCTTGCTGAGAAACAAGTGACGATGCAAGCGGATCTGTTTGCGGCATGCGAGCGTGCCGACGCCATCCTGTACCATCCTGGTGCAGCAATCGGTCATTTCATCGGAAAAGAGAAGGGCATTCCGGCGATCCTCGCGTCTCCGTTCCCAATGGGAGAAACCGAAGAGTATCCGTCCCTCATTTTCTACAAGATGCAATTCGGGAAAACCCTCAACCGACTGACAAACAAATGGTTTGAAAAAGGGTTCTGGATGACGGTCAAGACGCCAATCCGCACATATTGGAAGCAACGGTTCGGACAAGAGCCCGCCGGTTTCAAGAGCCCCTATTCGAAGCGCGACTATCCGATGGTCACGTCGGTCAGTCAACACGTATTTCCGCAAGCGGATGATGAGTCCGCGAGCTTCGGGTACTGGTTCCTCGATGAAGACCTTACGAACTGGCAGCCACCGCAACCGTTACAGGCATTCTTGGAAAATGGGAAGCAGCCTGTCTACATTGGTTTCGGAAGTACGTACGATGACCAAGCCATTGAGACCACTGAAATGATGATCGAAGCCCTGCGCCGCACGGGACAGCGCGGCATCCTTGCGACAGGATGGAATGAGGAGAGGGAGAGCGTGTCCCATTCAGATGATATCTTCTTCACTGATAGCATCCCCCACACCTGGCTGTTTCCGAAACTCGCAGGAGTCGTACATCACGGTGGCGCCGGCACTACAGCTGCAACATTCCGGTCCGGCGTACCAGGTCTCGTCATCCCCCACGGCAACGACCAATTCGCATGGGGCAAGCGCACTGAAGAACTCGGCGTCGGACCGTCCCCGATACCGAAAGAAAAGTTGACCACAGACAAGCTCGAACACGGCATTAGGCAAATGCTCACACCCGCCATCCAACAAAAAGCGGACCAGCTCGGAAGCCGACTTCAACAAGAGAATGGAGCCCGTGACACAGCCTTGTACCTGCAGGAGATACTCACAGGGTCCGGGCCCTCGTCCCAGAGATGAACAAGAAAAGCAAGCGCGAAAGCACGCCCTCCTTGTATATGGGGACAAACTCCCTGTCCCCATGAAACCACATGCCCCTCTCGTCCGTAATATAGGAAGAAAAGGAGGGAGCGCATGTTAACTACGTTCTCGATAACAGGCTTTTTGATCCTGCTGGGCACCATCGCTATCATGGTACTGCTCATCAAACGGATCAACATCAAGTTCTTGAAACATCCATTCATGAAGATCACACTCACCGTCGCAGCCGTCGCCTTCATCTTCTACAGTTACCTAAGCATCAACAAGCCGCTCGAAAGCCATAGCCGTATCTTCAATGGGGAGAACCCGACCATCATGATCGCAACGATTGAGAATGAAGGCTTCGCCGGCTTCACGATCCGTGACGTCACCGTGAACGGGGGAGAGATACCGAAGGAAGTACGTCTCGTCACAAGCACCACCAAAGGCATGCCGAGACCCGCTGATTGGGATGAACGCGCACAAGGTTCACAAGATTACCAGTTCCAAGATACGCAAGCTCAAACGATTCCACCCACCGATGAAGAATCGGGAACCTATTATGGAATCGGCATTGAAAACGACCAACCGATCAAAACCATCGACATCACCTATACATACTTCGGCTTCCCATTTGAAAAAGTCATCGAGCACAACTAGGGCTCTTCATGGGGCCCGGGCCTCTGTCCCTAAAAGTGGGACGAGGGCCCGGTCCCCACAGAAGCATCATCCGACCGAAGAGAGGGTATGATGTAGTAATGGCATTTTCACCGATAGGAGGGGTACTTTGAAGATTAAATGGGTCATCGGTTTAGCCCTGTTTCTGCTGACGCTCGCCGCCTGCTCCAGTGAAGACATCCTCATCTTCCAGGACAAAAGTGAAAACTGGTCCGTGGAATACGAAGCGAAACCGAACGGCGAGAACGCGGAATCAACGAACCTCCGCATCGCCTACATCGGAGAAGGCGATCCACCCGAAACCATCGATTACGAGTACGACACAGGGTCAGGTTCGGGAGGTGGGACCAACGCTTCCCTCGATGACGGCGTGATGGAAGGTGGAGAGGATTCTTGTTCTGGATGTTCGACGACGTCAAAAGGTGATGAGATCACGGTCACCGTGGAGTGGGATGGTAAGAAGGAAGAACTCACATTGGAGCCACGGAACGGTTCCTAGAAAAGCAGCTCAAATGAGTTGCTTTTTTCATTTTTCACGACAGAAAAAAGTAATAACTCACCACAGCCACGCACGTCGAAACCAACAATCCGACATTCTCAACCAACCCCATCCACTCAAAATAAGGCATCCCGACAACCAAATTCACTACACAAATCCCGAGCCCGATCCCAAGTAAGACCGCAAACCGCGCCCAAACCCCAAGCCGTCCAGCCAACCATCTGTCCAAAGGTACGACCACAACAAAAAAGAACAGCGCGTACAACATGAAGTACATGATGAACGTCAGCACATAAATCAATCCGACAGACACCACATTCCCCTCGAGAGCACCCCATGTTTGGAAAAGGAAGACGAGCACCATTATAGCTGCCCCGACCACCGAACTGCGGATCGCAACATCCGTATTTTTCATGACCATCACACCCCTAAAGACAAATTTATGTAATGCACGTACACCTACGACCATAAGCTTAAGTAGAGCTTGTCACAACAAACGAAAGGTGGAAACAACATGAGCAGAACAACAGAAATGGTACTCGGCATCCTCGGAGGCCTATTCGGATTCGGAGCCGCCTCGTTCGCCCTTTTCATCGGAGCCGTCGACGAATCGCTCAACGGCGCAACCGAAATCAGCGCACTCGGCAAGACCGCCTTCTTCTTCAGCATGATCGCAATCGCAGGCGGCATCCTCGTCCAATTCAAGCCGAAACTCGCCGGCTGGCTCATGCTCGTATCGGGCGTCGGCCTCGTCATCGCCATCAGCCTGTTCGGCGTGCTGCCTGCTTTGTTCTTGATTGCTGCGGGTCTTATGGGTATCGTCCGGAAAGAAGCTACACAAGTGAACAGGGTCGCCTGACGCGAACTTTAACAAAGAGGCTCTGTTAAAATTAAGTGTTGATTCAATCTAAAAAAGAGACGCTCTCACAGCGTCTCTTTTTTTAGAAATATATTATTGTGGTTAATAAAAATAGTACAGCGATTAAAATCGAAAAAATACTTTATCTCTTTTCTTAACATATATGCGACTAAAACTTCACTGAAGCACAATAAGATCATCATTCCACCGAGGTAATAAATGAACGTCGGTGTTGAAAAAGTGTATATGAGATTTACTAGGAGAATTGCTCCTATGCAAATAGAAAGAAGTATGGAAATCATTCTTTCGATTTTTTCTAAGTTCAAACTGAATTTCCTCCCATTAGGCAGCATTGATAACTCCAATATAGCAATCCTTCCTAAATATTTAAATACCGACAGTAAACGTCGACGGAGCCAACAAAAAAAGACCGCCATCCAAGCGGTCTTTTCTCATTTTACTCCTCATACGCAACCATCAATTTATCCCACACATCCGCCTTCAACTGCTCCAGCTGCGGCTTCACAAACTGCGGAACCATCTTCCCGAGCTTCAAGCAGAAGTCATCGAGCGAAACGCCTTCCATCCGCTCGATCCCCTCGAACAGATCACGGACCTCGTCCAATGTGCCGAGAGTGAGCGCATAGTCGAGCACTTCCTCCACGAGCTGGTCGCGGTGCTGTCTGCGCTCCTTGTACTCAGCGATATATTCGTTCAACTTCATCAATTCCGCCTCGCTCATTCTAGGATCGCCTCCCACATCGAGCCGGTGCCCCTTCATAAAAGAGAAGTGCACCGAGATGCTTTCCGTGACCTCCAGTTCATAGTCAGAGAAGACGGTTTGATACGTATCCATATTCATATTTGCTTCCTCCTTCACACCGGATCCTTCAACCACCGGTCCAGAATCGTTTCAATTTCCTTCTGTCCGACGACATCGTCATCCGTCGGATAAAATTGGACGAACTTGCCCGCTTCCGTATTCAGCACGACCGATTCGTTCGCCTTGCCCGGATAGACGCAGATCACTTCCCGGATCCTGCTGAAGTAATCGTTCCGGTACGGGCAATAATACTTGATGCCGATGTATTCGTTCATCTGTTCGGCCGCCTTCGTACTCCCGCTCGCAGAATGGATGTTGCGGAGCGGGCTGTACTTCACCTCGATAATCACAGAAGACCGGTAGAGCGGCTCGCCACTGGTCGTATCGTAATGATCGATCCGGATATCGGGTTTGCGTTTCGCGAATTTAGAGAAAAAGTAGCTCCCATTCGCGATCGCTTCCTTCGACCGGTATTCGACTTCCTGGTCGTAGACGAGATGGACCTCTGCCCCGTCTTTCTCGAGCACGACCGCCGTCCCTTCATGGAGCTCGGAGAACAGGAGCCCGTCCTTCAGCTGACGGGCTAGCGAATCCTGCTTGAACGCGTAGCCGCGATCTGCGAATGATCGGATCATTTTCAACAACGTATAATACTCATACAACTTCGACGTCGGATGGAGCACTGGTACCTTGTCCCGCGAGTGCCCACGCTCCACGCGTGACCCCACATTCTTCCACAACTTCAGGAACGACAGATACCCGCGGCCGGACATCTGCGCCGGCACCCGCGGATGCACCTCGTCCACTTGGCGCCAGAACGGTCGCCTCAACTTCGATTCGATCAGACGCTGATAAACCGCTACCCGGTCGAGCACTTCCCGGAGACCATCGCGCTTTTCGAGTAGCACTTTGCGGTTCTCCTTTTTCCCGATCACGCTGTTCCGCGTCATCACATCATTACGGGTCGTCACCGATTTCGCAGGTGCAAGGTTATCGCCTTGAATGGTCCGGATCTCCTCCGCATACTGCCCCGCCAACGCATCCAACCGATCCTTCTCTTGAAAAAGGTCGCGCATCAGCCGGTCGAGGGAGGTGAGCAGCGACTTGACCCGATACTTTACATACTGGTTCTCCGGTGTGTCGACGTCGGTATGGTGTTTCCTGTTCAGGAATTTGCCGGCGTGCCTCGCGCCTTTCGAGGAGTGCTGCCACTCGAGACTGCGCCGGTCGAGCCGCTTCGGCGTCTGCTCGATCCGGTAATGCCGCTTCACGCTCGCATCCGTTTCCCGTTCGATCGAATCGAGCGCTGACGCCAATTCCGAATGGGACGCATCCAACCACTCGAGCAGGCCCTGCTGGCTCCGGTTCAAGCCGGACAGCGGGCCACCGAGTTGCGCCATCTGCCGGTGGTGATGGACCGTAAGCCCCGGCAGTTCGCCTTCGATCAAGTCCGCAATCTGGGAGAACTGTGCTTCACTCAAATGGTGGGGGATGACGCGGATCGCTCCGTAATAGACGGCGCCACCGATCTCCACTTCATAGATGAAATCTCCGTTCGACCAAGGATAAGCACTCAGCTCGTCTGTCGGATAGATTTTCTGGTAAGGTGCCGAGTAGGAAAACGAGAAAGATATCGCCTCCTCATCGACTGTCGGAAAACGCAGCTCCGCGTCCGCTCCGAGCACTTGGACGCTCAGACGCTGATACTCATAGATCGGAACCGTCGTTTCGCCTAGCACACCCGCCTCTTTCGTCCGGGCGAGCTTCGTGACCGGAACGATCTCTTCCCCCGAAGTGAGCGTCATCTCCACGCCGAGGTCGCGTACCTCGACTGGCTCAGTTCGTAAAGCCATACATCATCAGCTCTTTTGCTTTATTCTCCAAGGTCTGAAGCGACGCCTCGAATGAGGAGGCGAGCTGGGCTTCATCCGACCGGAACAGATCCGCAAGCGCACCGTCTTCGTATTCCGACACGCCGCCGGCACTCATCATCTCGCCGACGAGCGGGCGGGCGAACGTATCCATGCCTTTGATCTTCGTCAGGATCCGCTGGTCGATCTGCAAGTCGAACAACCGTCTGCGATCGATCACGTCGCTTCCGTCTTCATCCTTCGGCACGTTCTGCAGGAACTCGCTGATGGCGAGCGCTACACGGAACGAGACCCCTTTTTGCGGATCGTTGCCGCTGATCAGGCGGTGCAGCTCATCGAGGATATGCAGCTCCGACTCGGTCAGCGCATCGAGCCCGGTCTCTTCGGCCGGCACTTTCCACTCGGTACGGAAAGAAGCTGTCGACACCTGCTTCGAAGCGAGGCTCTCGACCTGTTCGGTACGGAGGTTTTTGTAAAAGGAGGCCGCCTCTTTGAAGCTCGGCTTCTTCGGACTGATGATATTCGTCCGGTCGAGCAGCCGGTCCGAGAACGCCTTGGTCGTCTCGTCGAAGTTGACGGTTCCGATGAAGATCAGGTTGTCGCCGATCTTCACCTCGGCACGGTATGCGCCGGATGCTGTCTTCTCTTCGCTGTTGAAGATCGTCAACTTCCGGCCTTTTTCCTCTTTGACCTCGAGCAGCGACAGGAACGGGCTGAACCAGTGCTCGACCTGTGCGAGGTTCATCTCATCGAAAATGACCATATGGAGCTGTTCCGGGTGGTCTTCGGCGTGCTGCAACAAGCTGACGAGCCCCGTCTCGCTCTCGTGGAACCGCTCCGTCCCCGGGTTGAAGTATCCGAGCAGGTCATGCGGCTCCTGATAAGCGGGGGAGATCGGGAGGAACAACAGGTTCTTGTCTTCCTCGAGTCCGAGCGCCTTGCCGTAGATCCGCGCGAGCCTCGATTTACCCGTCCCGGACATTCCGCCGAGGATCGTGAGCGGGTTCGTCTTCACGCTCATATGGAACGCATACAGGTCCTCATCCCGGTACATCATGTTCTCCTCGTGCCGCGCCATCTGTTTCAAACGTCCGAGAAACGCCGTCTCCTCTTCATCGGAAAGGGGGAGGGGTTCCTTCGTCTCCTGCCGTACCGGTTCGCGCTCGAGCTTCATCGTCATCACAGGCTCCGCTTTTTGCCCCGCGGGTTCCGGTTCGATGCGTCCATTGCCTTTCTCGAGTTTCTCCTGCATCTTCCGGTAATTCTCTTTGGAGAAAAAGAACAAGTGGTGGTCGTACACGACATCGACGAGCTCGATGAAGTCGTCCGGGTCGAGGTCGACGTAATCCGGCTCCTTGCCTTCTGCCTGGAAGTATGTCGTCGAATTGCTCTTGCTGCTCAAATCGACGTTGTAGAGCCGGTCCTGGAATACCATCATCGACGGCGCCTCGAACAGGTTCGGATACTTTTTCAGTGAAATCGGACGTCTGTCGGTCGTCATTTTCGCTTCGAGATCCGCATGCGTTTCACTCGAACGGAGGTCCGGCGCCGGAATGACGTAATACCCATCGGCCGGGGCGGAGTCCTCGATTTTCAGAAGCTCGACATACAGACGGTCGTTTTTCAGGACGAGACTGAAGATGACCAGCTTGTCCTCGAGGAACGCTTCGACCTTCTCCTGCAGTTCCGGATACGGGATCCGGTCGAAATCCAGTGCGTCATTCAAGACGCGACGGTTCTGGAAACTGACGGTGTTCCCGGCCAGGTAATGATGGATCCTCCCGAGCGGACTCGTGATCTCATCCGGCAGAGGGGAGAGGCATTTGATGTAGAAGGTGAGCTTGTCGCTGTGCTCGCTCAGTTCGACCGGCGAACCCAGGGGAGTATGACTCCAAATTTCGGTATTCGTCGCCAGCCTGCCGACGAATACACCGTCTTTCAACTGTTTCTTCACGTGGTGTGTCCATTTATTGTTCATCGCTTGCATCGCCCTCCAGGTAATAGATGATCGAACGGAATATTCTCTCCGGTGAGCCGCTGACGAACTTGTAGCTCACTTTTTTCCGGTTCAAAAAGGATTGGATCTTCAATATGTGTTTCGACGAAAGCCCGTTCGAGTCGATGATCGCGAGCTTCGACTGCGGCAGCGACTTGAACTGCTCCGCGAACGTGAGGTCCGTGTTGTAGCTCGACAACTTGGAAGCGGGGAGGAAGGCCTCGAACGCCTTTGGATCCCCCGTCGTGATGAAAAAGAAAGGGTCCTCCTCGTCGATGACGGAGAATGAACTGTCATCACGCTCCGACTCCAGCTTCTGAACCGTCTCCCGCGCTTCTTCCAGTTGTCCGTCGAGACGGGAGAGCTCGTCTGTCACTTCTTGATACGCCGCTTCGTGCTCCAGCTTCAACCGCTCGGCTTCTTCTTCCTTCTCTTTCAGCTTCTCGTTCAATGCTTCCTTGCGCTTCGATTCTTTCTTCTCCTTGGTGACAGCAGCCGCCTGTTCGTCCATCGCCTGCTTTAGTTCGGCATACTGCTGTTCTTTCTGATCATGTGCGATAGCGAGGCTCTCGGTCACCGCCAGTTGATAAAGCCGCGCCCGTGCCGTCTCGGAAATGACTTCATCCTCGAAGTCATACTGCTGCAGCAACTGAAGGACACGCCCTTCCCGCACATCCTCGTATGCGCTTTCGAAAATCCCTTCGAGAGTACCTGGCTCCGTCTCTACCGTATCCTCCACACCTTCGAGGAACGCCTCGAGTGATGTGTCGAACGCTTCCGACTGCTTCTCGACATGGACATCGAGCAAATCTTCCAACGAATACTCCTGTAAGCCATGGAAGGCTTCCACTTCCTTATGTATGTTCTCGAGCACCTGCTCGCGGACCCCCATGTAATGATCGGGGAAAAGGACCGCCAAGAGCATCAGTTTCCTGGTAGGGGAAATGTCCTCTTTCAAGTTCGTCTCGAGCAGGAATGTCGCATAATCCGCATCTTCCAACTCGTCATAACTATCTCCCGTGAACTCTTTGAAAAAAATCTCGAGATCCGTCACGGTATCGATCATCTTCACCACTTTCTTCTTGAGTATAGGCTCCGGTGCCTGCGGGAATTTGCGGTTTGAGAACCCCGGTATTTTCAATTGGAACAATTGAGCTATCCTTGCCAGCTCATACTTCGATATAGAGTCGAAAAAATCTTGCTTCACCTGTTGTTGGATCGCCAACCAATCTTCATTCATAGTCAGATATTCTCCCTCCGAAAGATGCTTCCTTATGTAAAATAATAGTGAAAATATTACCAGAATACTAGACTTGACATCGTTCGACAATTCAGAAATTAAAGGGGACAGGCACCTTGTCCCGCTTGGCTTCAGTGCACTGCATACCGTCCGTCGCTGTCGCTTCAGTCTGATTTTCTCCTATGAAGGAGTGTGGGACAAAGTGCCTGTCCCCATGATTTGGCCGATTTTTGATTTTTTGCAGGAAAATATATACTTTTATCAAAAATCATAGGTAGATGAGTAGTTTTCAATTCAAGTTCATCTGAGTTATCAATACTAACAGTTAGGAGTTGCAAAAAATTGAACACCTCTCAAGATCTTGATAAACAAACGAAAGCACCGAATCTATTTGAATATGCTACGAGTGAGCTGACACAGGATGCTTTCTTAAGTTGGTTGTTCGAACATATCCGACTTAATACCTCAGGCGCACCTCATAGGATGGCGGAAAGGTTGCTCCATTTGATATTGGAAAAGTATCAAAGCATCGATCTAACCTTCGAATACCCTCGACTATCCGATTATTCTATGAAAAAAATAAAACAGCAGTGGAAAAATATCGACCTGTTGATCACCTTTTCTTCCAATGTCGGATCGGAGAATATACATATTATCCTGGAAGATAAAGTGAACAGTGGAGAAAGTCGTAAAAAACAACTCGAATACTATACGGATAAGTTGAAAGAAAAGTCGACAGGTACCATCATCCCCGTCCTCTTCAAGACAGGTTATGCATCAGAAAAAGAGAAGGACGATTTTGAAAATCGAAATCTTGTATTCATCGGATATGAAGATATCTATGACCTATTTTCTCCGTATGAGCAAGAATTCATGGAGGATGTCATTTTAAAAAGTTGGTGGTCTTATTTTTGTGAACGATATTACGACCCGATTGAAAAGGCGAAGGAACTTCCGATAGAAAATTATACTTCATTGAATTGCTTCAGGGAGGAAATTAAGGATGAGGCATATCCGGAGCAGATAGTATTCAAAGTTCTGACAGACTACTTGTTCGAGAACCTGCATGACCACTTCTTGACGAAACCGTTCAGGTTCCAGGGAAAAGGGCATGTCGATTGGCATTACGCCCTGAGCAGAGCAACGTGGAAAAGCAAGGAGCGTAATATCTCTGTACATATCTACTTCAAGTGGGACACACGCAAGTTCTCTCTGATTCTTAAAACAGCCCCTTATCGTTACAAGCCATTGAAGAAATTGAAAGGAGAAGATAGAGAGAGCTACATGGCGTCTCGGGATGCAATCAAGGAGGAATTAAAGAATCACCAAGTGGGGCATTGGAAAGAAAACAATCAATATCTGCAGATAGCTCATAGGAAAGGATTGTCAGATACTCCTATGGGGCAATTGAAAACAGAAATGGAAAGGGAGCTGAAAGAGATAGCGAGGGTAATAGATACCTTCATGTAAACAAATGAGAAGAAGCACCTCCACTTGCCATAAGCGGAGGTGCTTCCTTATGTTTCAACTAATCAATAATCACCATTCAAATAATCCACAATCTCCCGATCCATCGCCTCAAGCCTCTTCCTATAACTCGTCTTCGTAACGTCAAAGTTCTTCTCATACTTACACATGTAACAAGAACAACACATCCGCTCCTTGTCGAGACGACCAGGCTCCTTCACCCAGGGATGCGACTCCCCAGAGTGCCAGGCATTCCGCACGATGTCGAGCTTCCGATTGATGGCCCGTTTCCGATGATGTCGATAGTATGCACGATTCCGGTTGATGATGAACACAACCTCTCCTTGATATTCATATCAACCTATAAGGAAGCAAGGAGAATCATTTCGTTCCCTACAGGCTGATATTTAGAGAGGTTCCAGCAGTCCGTTGCAGCATCCGCACAACTCCTATCCGTTATGTAGTCACTTCGCTTCATAACCTATCAGAACCACCAGCCCCCACGCAAGGAAAAAAGCATCACCCATCTTCCTTTTCATTTACAAAAAAGGGAACGCCTGTTGGGAGCACAAAAAAATGCCCACCCTTTCTCTTATGATGTAGTCAACAAGAAAAAAGGAGAGATGCACAATGAAAACGACATGGGTAAAAGGACTGGGGACAGCGATCATCGGATTGAGCCTGCTTACGGCATGCGCAGAGGAATCGACCATGAGCAGCAGCGAAGCGGAAGGAAAGACTACGGAGGAGAACACCGAGCAGACGGAACAGCAGGAGCAGCAGGAAAAAGCGGAAGCCGCCATCGAAATCAAGACGGAAAAATTCGGCGCCTGGAAGGACAGCATCGACAACGTCTACGGCAGCTACTCCGCCGTCATCACGAACACCGGCGACAAGCCCGCGATGATCGGCGACAT
The DNA here is from genome assembly GCF_004684905.1 of Halobacillus salinus. Classification (GTDB taxonomy): domain Bacteria; phylum Bacillota; class Bacilli; order Bacillales; family Halobacillaceae; genus Halobacillus; species Halobacillus salinus. Next base: position 69,234 of record NZ_SRJC01000001.1, read on the forward strand.
CCAGATCAACTTCGAAGCGGAAGACGGCAGCATCCTCGGTACGATGCCGATGGTCCTCGCCGTACCGGACATCGTCATGCCGGGCGAGACCGCCTACATCGGAGAGAATACCGGACTTGAGAGCGTCAAGGACGCAGGAGAAGTCGCAGGCGTCAGCACCAACATCGACTTCAGCTCGACCGACGAAGAACCGATCATGCTGAAGACCGAGAACGTCAAGCTCAACGAAGGAAAAGACGAGTACTCCAACGCCTACAGCGTCACCGGCACCGTCATCAACCCGAACGAAGAGATGGCCGACGACATCCGCCTCGCCGCCGGCCTCTATGACGCAGACGGCAACTTCCTGGCGACCCTCACCGGCAGCATCATGGTCAGCCTGAACAAAGACGGCAAAGCAGGCTTCGAACTGAACTACCCGGAACTACCGAAAGAAGTCCGCGGCAAAGCGGCAGAAGTCAAAGTGAAAGCCTACAACTGGACCTTTTAATCAAAATAGATCGGAGGAATACACAATGAGCAGAACAACGGAAATGGTACTCGGCATATTAGGTGGATTATTCGGATTCGGGGGCGCGTTCTTCGCCCTCTTCATGGGAGCGGTCGACGAATCGTTCAACGGCACAAGCGAAATATCAGGACTCGGCACGAGCGCCTTCGTCTTCAGCATCCTCGCCATCATCGGCGGCATCCTCGTCAAATTCAAACCGAAAGCAGGCGGCTGGCTCATGCTCGTCTCAGGCGTCGCCATCCTGATCTCGATCAGCCTGTTCGGCGTCGTCCCGGCCCTGTTCCTAATCGCAGCAGGACTGATGGGCATCATCCGGAAAGAAAAGAAGCAGACGGAAGCGGCAGCATAGAAAGGAGAAGAGCAGGGCTTCCGGGTCCTGCTCTTTCACCATATCGGAAGGTCCGTCCCTGTCCGGTTCTATAGTAGAACGATTACAATTCTGTTGCAATTTATTCCAAAGTAAATTGGAATTTTGGAATAGATGACTAGCAGAGAAAAGAGTAATGTCAATTAATTTCCATAAAGAATTGGGAATCCAGTTGGTCAATACTACAGAACGAGCGTTCGTTGTTCATATTTTTGCATACCTTCTTCTGTACTATGAAGGATAGGAAGAGCCCTTAAAGTTTCATAGGGTAATATGATAAAATGAGATGATATTTCAAAAGATTATTAATAAAAGGGGTTTAATAGATGGGGACTATATTTTCATTCATGAATGAAGTAGCTCCAGATTTTGTAGAAATCGGGCAACAGATAGACAAATCATTATATGAACAACCCGACAGTGCGCTCATCCAGGCGCGTCTGTACGGCGAACACCTCGGGAAACTCGTGTCGAAACAGGAGAAGCTCGAGCAGGCATACGAAATCAAGCATGTCGACCGTTTACATAAATTATGGAGGAGCGGCGTTATCGAAGACGAAATCCATCAAAAATTCGACTGGATCCGGAAAAAAGGGAACAAATCAGCCCACGAAGCGGGGTCAGGCGATGTCGAGAGCGCCATCAGGGCCCACCGGACGATATACGACCTCTCCGTCTGGTACGTCCAGCTCTATGTCAGTTTCGACTTCGATGTGCCCGCTTACGAAGTGCCGAAACCGAAAGCGGATCCGGCCATCGATCAGGAGAGTCTCGCAGGCATGCTGCAGCCGCTCCTGGACGAGTCGCTGCAATCGGTAGTAGGAAAGCAGTGGCAGGAAATGAAGAAAGAGATCGAAGAACTGAAAAAGGTGCAGACCCCTTTACAGGAAGCACCATCACCAGCTCCTGAACCACAGCCTGAAAAGAAACAGCCGGAACCGGAAGAACCCGAAGAAGAACCGTTCGGCCTCTTCCGCTACTTGGAAGACGAGCACGGGCTCGAGGTCCTGGACAAACGCCCCTACGGAGGGACGATATGGGTGGTCGGCGACTGGGCTATCAAAGACGCCCTGTTCGCTTTGAAAGAACACAAATTCTATTTCCGGTTCGCCAAAAAAGGTTCGAAGTCTACCAAAAAGCGACCTGCCTGGTTCATGATGAACAAATGGAAGGAAACGAAAGAACAAGAGCAGGAACGTCTTAAAAATGCGGCGAAAGCAGAACCATCCGCTGACAAGGCACCACAGGAAACACCGCAACCTGTCACAGCAGAGGAAAAAGTGGACACGACGGAAGCGGAAGCACCTGTGAAGGATATACCGGAAACGCCATGGACGACCGTGACGTTCCGACCGGTTGCTGAAATCGACCACATCGATCACGGGCAGATCCGTATCCCTTCTCATCGCGATGATATGGAACTCGCAGCGTTCGGACACGAGACGATGGAACATTTGGCTGAACGCTATTCCGTACGGACGTTCTCGGATTTATCGGAAGAAGTCCTGCGTTCCCTCTACAAAGAGGATAAGGAAATGTTCCACCACACGATCCAACTTTTCTATGCACTCGGTGTCCGTTTCAATGGAGCGTTGGCACAGTTCCAACCGGTGTCAGCATTATCCGAAGATCAGTATCTGTTCGTCGAAGGGGACGGAGCACGACGGATAGCCGAGTGGATGCCGAAAACGTATGCTGCACGCCTGGACGAAGTCGGAATCGACACAGGGAGAACCTTGTCCGGAACGCCGCTCAGCTCGTTGGAATGGCTGTTCAAAGATTTGTATCCGGAAGTGTTGACTTTTTTTCAAAGGCGTGAGGAAACCGAAATGAAGCCGGAACCTAATTCAGTTCCTCACGACAGTGAGCGTACGATAACGTTCGGTTCCGAGCAGTTGTTTCTGTCGGTTCCTTTGCAATCGATGAGTCTCGATACCGACCATTTCCACGGTATGAACAACCTGATCCAACAGCTGAACGCGGATGGGTGTACGACCGTAAGGGACCTGCCTTCAGACTTGGAAACGCTGAAGAAGTATAACAGCGTGGGCCCCGGCATCATCAAGAAGCTTTGGGGGCAGCTGGTCGATTATTCGCAGGCTCCAACTCAAGAAGAGGAAGAGACCTTGCCGGAAGGGGTCATCGCATTCGAAGGTGAGCAGGTGTATATCCCGGAAGAAGTGCGTGAACTCCCTATCGGCACTACAGAATTCACGGCCGTGAATCCGATCGTCCGTCAGTTCGATGAGCAGGGTATCGGAGTGTTCGGGGACCTGCTGGATAAGTTCGACGCCATTCCGAGTTGGAAAGGCGTCGGGAAACGGAAAGTGAGGGCTTTCTTAGAGCAACTCAAAACCGTCATAGAAGCAAAAGGCGATGAGATCGAGCATCAGGAACTGATTGAGAGCATGACGCCTGAAGAACTGCGGGAGCATCGCTTCCGTAACGTCGAAACGAACATAGACTCCGTCATCCAGTCGGAATCCTTCCGCAAGCGATATAAAATAAACGACCGTTATCTAGAAATCATCAAGCACAAGCATGAGGAATTCCTCCAAGGTAATAACGTGACGCTCCAGATGATGGGCGACATGATGGGTGTGACGAGGGAAAGGGTCCGCCAGATATTGAAAGTCGGCCATGAAAGGCTGCTTCCGTTGACAGGAGGTTGGCTCGATGAACTAACCAAGAGGCTGGAGACGGAAGTGGTAATCGATAACAGCTGGCTCGACCGCAAACGGACCGACCACTATATCATCGGGGAAATCCTCCAGAGCCAAGGTGTTTCGATGGAGAAGGACGACAGCGTCATGACGACCCTTTCGTCTGAGGCTTTCGATGACTTGGAACATTCTATCAGAAAGGAGTTCGAATCCCATTTTTCATTGAGGACTTTCGGACAACCGGAAATAGACGAGTGGGTACAGAAACAGTCGGAATCCTGGCGCCGTCCAGCTTCCTTGTATGTCACGTGCACGAAGGGACTGGTTCGGTGGGCCGACGGCAATACGGGTGTCCTGTCGTCCCATAACAAACGGGATATCGTCGAAATGGTCATGAAGCAGCTCCCAGACGGCGTCGAAGTGTACAAGGATGAGGAAGAATTGATAAGAAGAGCGAATAGATTGATGCCCGGCAAATTCGGCGGGGAACGTAGCTTCGCTGCCATCGCCTCGCGTGATGACCAGGCTCATATCTTCTACTTGTGGGGGAGAGGGGCTTATATCCATGAACAGTTCGTGGATATTCCCCATGATTGGATAGCACGTATCCAGCAGGAAGCATTGAAAGAACTGGAAGGAGTTCCGATGGTCAACATCCAGAAACTATTCAATGCCCATGAAAAAGAAGCGATCGAGCGGGGCATACCGAATGAATACGCCCTCTATACCCTTATGCGCCGCAACCCTATCCAAGGATTGTCGTATCCGAAGTTCCCGAAAGTTGCACATGAAGGGGTGGAGTGGAAACGGAACAAAGAGTGGATCCGTGATTTCATCGCAGAGAACGGCGGGGTCGTTTCGACTGCGGAATTGAAGGAAGAATTCATCGTGAAGCATGGGTGGAAAGATTTCACCCTTCAGCACAACTTGTCCAGTGACGATGAAATCATCCAATACAAGCATGCCCAATATACGCTGTTATCCAACTACCATCACATCACGGCGGAGGATTACCGCAATATCATAGATCAGCTCGACGAGATGCTGGAAGAGCAACCTGTCGTCCAGATCGGTAATATCTTCGATGAAAAGAAAGTGTATCTGTCCGGCCTGGGAGTGGAAAGTACGTATTTGCTGTATGCGACCTTGAAGAACGTTTATGACGGACCTCACCTTTTCCCTAGATACCCTTACGTGACGAGGGAGGATATCGAGGATGACGAAGTTTCTGTACGCTCTCTCGTCGAGGAATACCTGAGAAGTGCAGGAGCCGAGGTGCCGAGAGAGGAACTCCATGAATGGGTGACGACGGAGATCGGGGGGCATGACCGCATCGTGGACCACGTCCTACAGCAGAGTGAAGACATGTTCTTTTACACGAGAGGTCGTAACGGCGAGTACGTCCACCGTGACGTCATCGGCTGGGACGAAACCAAGAAGGAACAGCTGCATGAGTACTTGCTGGAAGAGACCCAGAAGGTACTCCACAAGAACGGAAACGCAGTCGTGACTATCGAAGACATCTTTTCCCCTTCCGGATTGCCGGAGTTGGATAATGGAATCCCTTGGACGGAAGACTTGCTGACGGACTGCATCAGACGGGATGACAGATGGAAGACCATCGGTTCCTTCCACTGGATCATCAGTACTCCGCATCTCGATTTCCCGTTCGATGACAACAAAGGGTTCGTCGCCTACGTCCTCGACAACGAGTTCGGAGGAAGTGTGAAGCGACGGGAACTGATGAGGTACCTGGAAAGCATATCCTATTCTAAAGAAGGCGACTTCCTCCATGAAGTCTGGTTACTCATCGAAGATGGCCAGACCGCGTTCTCGGTGGAAGGCGACGAAGTCATCATGAAACACTTGAAGGAGGAACGATATGAGTGACGAAGCGAATCTGTCCGAGCGGTTGCGACCTTTCATCGAAGGGGAGGACCCGCTCGTCCAGAAGATGATTACACATACATTGGATGAAGTGAGCCGCAAATCCCTGTCCGTCGACGCCATCAGCAAGAAGATGAGCCGTCGGCTGGACCAGTGGATGCGTGAAGAAGAGGAGGGACGGTCATGATCATCACACAACTTACGATGCACCATTTCAGGCAATTCTATGGAACACAGACCATCGAGTTCGCCCATGATGGGGACGAGATGGTGACGGTCATCCTCGGAGAGAACGGACGTGGAAAGACAGGTCTGTACCGCGCCGTCATGTACGCCCTGTTCGGCGACCGTACGCTCGAACAGGATGCGAAAGGCAAAGGCGTCCTCCTCGCCAATTCCAGAGCGTTGAAGGAAGATGAAGCCGGTCAGCACAGAGGAATCGAATCGTCTGTACGGATCCGGTTCCGTCATGCGGACAAGGATTATGAGCTCCATCGCAGTCAGCTGTCCAGACAGCAAGCGAACGGGAAAGTCCACGAAGAAGCTTCCGAGTTGATCCTGATCGATCACACGGACGGTTCGCGCATCACCAAGAAGGAAGAAGTGGAACGTTTCATCCATGACCTGCTGGACGAGCGCGTCAAACACTACTTCTTCTTCGACGGAGAACGTATCGAGCGCTTGACGCGTGTCGATGAGGACCAGAAAGAGGAAGTCGCGACAGGCATCCGGAACCTTCTGAAAATCGACCAGGTGCTGAAATCGAGGGACGTGCTCGGGCATATGCTGAAGGCGACGTCGAAGCAACTGGAGAAACATTCGACCGGCGACTACAAGAAAGCCCTCCAAAAGCGCAACAGTCTGCAGGAACAGATCGAAGAAGCGAAAAACGAACAGGCACGCATCAACAAGGAGCAGACTGCGTTGGCCGTCCGTATACAGGAAATCGACAATCGACTGGAAGAACTGTCCCAAGTCAGCGTCGCCATCCGACAGAGGCGCGAGTTGGAGAAGGAGAAAGAGGGCGTAAGCAAAGGATACGCCGAAGCCCAACAGGCGTTGACAGCTCTCCACTCGACCATCGGCCTGCTGATGGCACGGGACGTCCTTTATGAAGTGAAGAAACAGCTGGACTTCTACTTGGGCGAAAACCGGTTGGAAGAGACGATGACGGCATCAGGACTGCAAGAATTGATCCATGACCTCACCTGCATCTGCGGACGGGCATTCGATGAGGATTCCGAAGAGTACCGACGCCTCCAATCCCTGTACCGTTCCGTGAAGTCACAGGAATCCAACCAAGCCTACTACGAGATGAAAGCCGAAGTCATGCAACTGATCGGCTACCTGGAAGGGAAGGAATCCGAACTTTCTGAGAGACTGTCGGATTTGAAGTCCTACGAAACACGACTGGAATCATTGAACTATCAGATCGAACAGCTGAACCAGCAGGTGACGGGCTCGAGTGAACAATCCATTCAGGAACTTGGAGAAGAGCGTGAAGCGGTTGTCACCCGCAAAGCCCAGCATGAAGTCGAATTCCGCCGTCTCGAAGAAGAATGGACGGAACTCGAGAACGAATTGGCTAAAGTAGACCTGCAATTGAAAGACTTGAAAGTCAAAAGCGGCCTGCACCAGCAGCTCCTCACCAAAGAAGAGAAGCTGAAAGAATCCGTGGATGTCATGGACCGCGCCATCAACGGTTTCGAACAGGACGTCATCCAGGACCTTGAACTCGCGACATCCGAGAACTTGGCCTATCTGCTTGATGATAGCGGGAGACAGAACCTTCAGGACGTCAAAGTGGAACAGGACTACTCCCTGGAGGTCTACAACGCATTCAACCAGCCGTTCCTTGCGAACATCTCACAAGGCCAACGCCAAGTGCTCTCGCTGAGTTTCATCACGGCACTGGCACAGGTAGCCGGAGGGAACAAAGCGCTCGAAATGCCGTTGTTCATGGATACGCCGTTCGGCAGGCTATCCACCGACCACCAGGAGAACCTGATGAACTTCATCCCGCAGATCGCTTCCCAATGGATCCTGCTCGTGACCGATCGAGAATACGATGAAACGGTGAAGCGTAAGTTCGAATCTTCCGGAGTCGTCGGCCGTTTCTATCGGCTGGAGAGTACGGAACCTGGTGTCACGACCATCGAAGCGGGGGAGGTGCTGAACCATGATTAAAGATACTGGATCATTACGTGTGAGGGTGCGTCCAACCTACTTACCGTTATATAAACAATTGTTGAAGAGTCGCCAAATCCGTCAGCACAGTGAATTCTTCACAACGTGCTGCTTTCTTCCAGGGCCTTCTGAACGAGTAGACATGGGCAACATAACTGAACTCTGCCAGGCAAACTCTTTCACGGATTATCAATTAACTGCCTTGTCGTCATTGGGTTATAAAAAGAGTCAAAGGATACTGGAGCCCAATGAACTATTTGAGATGATGGAGAAGGAAGCAGATGCAGGGATGACATTCCTTATCACTGAGTTATGGCATGATCTTGTTAACTTAAATCAAGATGAAGACGTGACTCTCATACCAGGTCAGGAATTCGAGGCACAGGTTAGGTTGATTAAATTCGTTCAAGGAAAACTAGAGGAAGTTCCTTTCTAACTGATTCATAAAAAGAGTGGAGTTCTTAGGAGTTCCGCTTTTTTTATGCTTTTAAATAGTCCTAGTGTAGAGGTCCTGGTATGAATCTAGTAAAATAGTAGATATATGTAATTAAACCATTCAACAAAAGGAGAAATAAATGTTATGGATTGGATAATAGAAGTCTTCTTGGGTGATTCGTATCGTGTGTGGATGACCGTTAGTTTTATAAGTATAGGATTAGTAGTTTTAAGTAGATATCTATTCATGGTTCAAAGTACTAGCAAATTTATAAATATCTTAGAACAGTCAAAAGAATATGTTGGAAACATTGATTCTAAAACTGCTTTCATAGAAGAAAAGTTGAGAGATTCGAATTACATCCATTCCTCATTAAGAACGAGTTGGAATAGTTATTACACAGACTTCCAACAAACGACAGACGGGTTTACGCTGGATCCTTATGATTATTATAGAGAAGAGAAATTTGTACATAAATACGGTTGGAGGAAATTTGTCGAAGTAATTCCTGCTATTTTTGTTTCAATAGGGATTCTCGGGACATTCCTTGGTTTGATTGATGGAATGAAAGACATTGATAATACTGGTGACGCCTCTGGCATGATGGAAGGTGTTCAAACTCTTTTGGGTGGCATGAGCTTTGCCTTTTATTCATCAATTGCTGGTATCATATTTTCTATTGTATTTCAGTTAATAGATCGTACCATTCTATATAATTTATTAACGGGAAGCTTGTTGAATTTAAGAAAAGCATTCGATGAGGCACTACCAGTAAAAACAGAAGGAAATATACTTTATGATTTAGCGCAGTCTCAAGAAGAACAAATGAATGATTTTAAGACTTTTTTCTCAGATGTATTGATCCCTCAGTTAACATCAGGAATTTCTGAAGGTATGTCCACTATCATGAAGGAAACATTAAACCCACACTTAGAAAGAAGTAATGAAATCATGGAAGAAGTCGTCAAGAACACTACTGAGAGACAAAATGAGAAAATGAGTGAGATGGTAGATTCATTTATTCAATCACTTCATGAAGTGAGCGGAGATCATATGAAGAATCTAGGAGAAGCACTTCATAAAACAGTAGAGTGGCAAGAGAAAGTTCATAAAGAAATGGGAACACTTGTAGATGAAATGAAAGATGTGGCAGAAAAGCAGTCTGAAATGGCGCGAAACACAATGGATTTGAGTGAACAAATGAATGCTTACACTTCTACCTTGTCTGAATACCAGGACGGCATGGTAGATCTCACTAAAGAGTTAAATGAAATTACAGAGAATAATACAGAATTATTAGGCGAGATGAAGCAGTTGTCCGAGTCTGTGAACAATCAACACCAAGATTCTGAAGATAGGCTTCAAGGTCAAATGGAGCAGTTAACGATTTTGATGTCCAATATCACAGCTCATGGGAGTACATTTACAGATCTACAATCAGAAACGAATAAGACAGCGGAAGCACTTACAAGATCTTATACACAATTAGAAGAACACGCTGAAACAAATCGACTATTGAATAATTCTCTTATTGACCAGCACGAGAAATCAAATGAATGGAGTGAAAAGACACAGCAGCTTCTTGAAGATGTTGTAGAAAATATGCAAGTCAATGAGCAGGTACAGCATCAGATGAATGATATGTTTGACAGGATAACGTCTGAAAGAGAAAAAGTAGAGTCAATGAAAGAGGAGCAGCTAAATTTAATGAGGCAGAGTATAACAGACCTAAAGGAATACTGGAAGGAAAACGAATATCTACTTTCTGAAAACAAAGAACAGTTTGCTGCTGTAAATGATACGTTGAGTCAATCCATGGATGAATTTGCTGATCACATGCAAAAGGGTGTACAGAGAACATTTAAGCAGTTTGACAATGAACTGGAGAATGCTTTGAAGCACTTAAGTAAAGGAGTTAATGGTATTCAGCAGGTTGTAGAACTAATGGAAAGAGACATCCATAGCGTGAATGGAAATATTTCTAACTTTAATGAGTCCATAAGCCAAATAGCAGCAACAAAACAGTAAGAGGTGAAAAGCAATGGCGAGGAAGAGAACAGAACGTTCTAAGGATATAAAACATTATCAGGAAGAGGGAAATCACTACTGGATGTCCTACTCTGATTTGATGAGTGCTCTACTGCTTATTTTTGCTCTGCTGCTTATGGTAAACATGTATGGAAATCAAAAAGAGATCGAAGCAAAAGACAAAGTGATTGAAGATGTTATTGGGGTTAAAACCAAACTAATAGAAGAGCTGAGGCAGACATTTCAGGATTCAAACCTTCAGATGGAAATTGACCCTCAAACAGGAGCTATTCGTTTTTCAAATGGAGTATTCTTCGAATACAACAGTTCGGACATATCAAAAGAGGGACGGAAAAATCTAGAATCATTTGTTCCTGCATACATTGGAATTCTTCTTTCCGAAGAGTTTCGCCCACACATTTCGCAAATTATCATTGAGGGACATACAGATGACAGTGGGGACTATTTATACAATTTAAATTTATCACAGAATCGTTCGTTTGCTGTAGTGAATGAAATTATGGAAGACGATTTCCCGGAATTTGAGTACAGATCCGAACTTCGTGACATTATTACTTCCAATGGCAGGTCATTCAGCGAACCAATCTTGAATAATAACGGGAATGTAGACCCTGAGAAATCCAGAAGGGTGGAATTTAAGTTCAGGTTGAAAGATGATGAAGTTATTCAGAAGATTGAAGAATTGGTGAGAGAAGATGAGTAGGTCCTTCCCATCATTTTACTTTTATCCAAAGAAAGTAACAGAAGAGACGAAACGTATTTACAATTTGTACAAAAACGCCGGAGAAGCATCAAATTTCATGAAAAGAAAAGAATTACCGAAGCTAATTGAGGAAATTCGTAAACTCCCATACCAAGAGCCAGTATTGAAAGAGTATGCTGAAAAGTTAATCAGCTTGGAAATAAGTATTCTTTCATCAGAATACCCTTATGAGTTGAGCAATGAGGAGCACTTTCTCGATAAGGTTGTAATAGTTCTTACTCACTCATACAACCGTATTGTAGGCAGCCGCTTTTGGGGGCATTTACATGTCATTCCTGAAGATAAGCATGTCCATCAGATGTTGTCCGTCGTTTTTAAAGAGGAAGATCCACATTTTCTTTCCTTAAGATCAGACATTCGTAAGGAGTACAATCAAATCTTTTCTAAACCCGCAGGAGATGTCCTTAGGCTTATTGCTGAAAGACTTGGAAGTTTACCTCAACCTTTGGAAGAGAATTTTGAGAAGTGGATGGTTCAAGAGGGCAGTCGTCTTGAAAGAATGCTTTGGATTCTAATTCTCGGCAAATTTATGAGTCGTAAGGGATTTCTGGAGCATCAAAATTTGAAGCGTATTACTGAAGTTCTGGACACTTTCAACCCAGACACATATAAAAAGCTGATTATTCCTTATTTACAGTCAAACGATTTTCAAAACTTCAAGTCTGAATTAATGAAACAACTTATTGGTCGACTGGGGGATCCCAGGGAGACGACTAAAAAGTGGAGAAGTGTCCCTGGAAATGCAGTAAAAAAAGTTAAAAGTTGGCTTTACAAGTACGACTTGTTTCAGTTCCTAGACAGCGAGCGGTTTAAGTACTGGGAGAAATATGTCCCAAATATCAAAGCGCTGAATTTTGAACAGAATCCTCCAATGGCAGCGATGGAATTTGATCGTTTTGTTGTTTTGGAGTTCGGTAACACTGGAAATGCTGCCTACTTCTATGAAGTGGAAGGGTTCAATACTTATATCCTCCCTAAATTCAGCATTACGAATGTGGAGGGAGACCTTAAAGATAAAGAAGCTCATTTTTATATTCATAAATTGTCCCATATATCTAACAGAGGGAGACCGACCTGGTATAACACCTTTGACGATTATATGGAACACTTTATGAAGGGGGATTTTAAATACAGGAAATCTTCAAGTGGGGGGTGGAGACGATGAACTTTTTTAATAGAAAAAAGAAGCATGGTATTGAAATTCATAAACGGTTTGGAAATGAAGGTCTCCATATCTCAGTAATGAAGAAGGGAGAACTTCTTCCTCTACCATTGAATTTAAGATCAGATGAAATTGCTTCCTTAAATAACTTAGGAACTGTGTTGGAATTAGAAGAGCTCTTTTATGAAGGAATGTTGAAGGAGGAGGCGGAAGGTTATCTCCTTCCTTACGAACAGGTTTATAACCTGACAGAAGAAAGTCGCGCCCTTCTGGGGTTACCAGTTAGAACAGTCCCGCTTTTTATAAAGCTTGATTCGAAAGGCTTTGTCAGTTCGTCAAACTTCCGATTGGAAGCAAAGTATGGAACTGAAGACCAGCCGAACCTTTATAAGGTAAGCGGGAAACACGGTCCATTTATCTTATCTCCGGGGAAAGATGCCATTCTTATCCCGAAAGAACAACACGATTTTATGTCGTTAGTAGAACTTCCTCTTCCGGACCGTAGCAGCCAGTCTTTGTTTTACCATATTGCTGAAGTCAAAAAGCTTGCTGATCAGCTGGAAATTCCTGTGAGTGAACATCTAAAAAGGGAGCAGTATGAGTTCATCGAAGAGATGGAGTTGGATGTTCATAGGGACTCAGCCGGTATCTCAGTCACTTCACTCTATAAGCATGACAAACTTAGTGACAGTACCCTATCGAATCCTGATCTTACAAGAGCAGGGTATGGTCAGTTGGATGGGAAGAGAGTATTTGTGGCTAATGAGACGAAAAAAAAAGCCCAATCCATTCAACAACTAGATAAGATAAAAGGAGATGATATTCCGAGGTTTGTTCAAAACCCTGAAGGTTTTCTCCCTGAGGATATTGCGTATTCGCGTGATCTTTTTGGAGATAGAGTGAAAAACCTTGGCATACGTGTTTACAAAGCTTCTCCTTATATACATGCAAAAGAGTCCAACAATGGATGGTTTGATTTTGAGACAGGATTTCAATTCAAAGATGACGGAGGAGAGACCATTTTTTCTGAAGGGGAGGACTTCTTTTCCGAAGATGGCAGTCAATCATTTAAACAAGTGGATGAGGATATATTCGTCACGATTCCTGATCAGGTGCAGGAGTTCCAGGATCGTTCTAGAAGATTGAAAGAGTTCAGTCAACAAGAATCAAATGCTAAAGCATACGTCTTGGAAATCTTCGAGAACTTGCAGAATGTTGAATACAATCAACCTTTGCAGGAAATGAGAGAGGCCCTTCATGATAATAAGATAATTGATAAGACCCCACCTTCTATTTTTACTGCAACTCTGCGTCCTTTCCAAGAAGAAGGGTATGTATGGATGAAGTCCCTTCGTCTCTCAGGGCATGGAGGTCTTCTGGCAGATGACATGGGTCTTGGGAAAACTATTCAGGTTATTGCATATTTAACCTATTTAAAAGAACAAAGACAATTGACTCCCACCCTGCTAGTAGTTCCGAAAACGTTGATGGAGAATTGGCTGAAAGAGATAAAAAAATTTGCTCCGCTTTTAGCAGAGAACTGCATATGTCATATTGGGGCTGATCGCTTGAAGGACCCTGATTTGATCAGTCAGTACGATTTAGTATTCACTACCTATCAAACTCTGGTGAGGGATCAGATCACTTTAGGTCAAGTAGATTGGCAGATGGTAATAGCGGATGAGGCTCAACACATCAAAAACCCATCAACCGGTGCTTCCGTTGTGCTTAAGGCATTGAAAAATAAAGGGCGAATAGCTTTGACCGGAACACCTGTAGAGAACAATTTATCGGAACTTTGGTCCATTGTAGACTATGTCCAGCCTGGTGTGTTAGGCAGTTTGAAATCATTCAAGGTCAGATACGAAAAACCACTACAAAATGAGAATGCCGACTTTGCTTCCATTCAATCAGACATTGAAAGCCAAGTTAGGTTTATTTACAAAAGACGTACTAAACAAAACCAACTTAAAAAAGAACTACCCGCTAAAATTGAACATCATGGTGAATGGCTTGCGCCTCTTGGAAAACAACAACATCATTTATATGGACAAATCCTCTATAGCATTCAAGCAAAACAAATTCCAGCCATTAGTGGTATACAGGAATTGAAAAAGTTATGTTCTCACCCAGGCTTAGTGGATGCTGAAATGAAAACTTTGAAAGTAAAAGAAGTACCTAAGCTTTATGAAACTATTAAGTTATTGAAAGAAATTCAAACAACAAAAGAGAAGGTACTTATCTTCACTGAATATCGACTGATGCAAATTATTCTTAAGCAAGCTATAGCTGATGAGTTTTCTATAAATCCAAAGATCATAAATGGAGCAACTGAATCACGTCAGTATTTGGTTGATAACTTTAATGAATTGGAGGGTTTTAACGTCCTCATTCTTTCACCGAGAGCTGCGGGAACTGGATTAACAATAACAGGGGCAAATCATGTCATTCACTATACAAGATGGTGGAATCCGGCTGTTGAGAACCAAGCAACTGATCGAGCGTATCGCATTGGTCAAGATAAAGATGTTCATGTTTACTATCCCATGGTCACCAGCGGAAAAGGAAACACGGTGGAGGTTGTAGTAAATAGGTTGTTAGAAGAAAAGAAAGCTTTAGCGGAAAATATTATTGTACCCAGTAAAGACTTGGATACAGATCAAATATTAAACGATATAACTATATCATGAAGTAAGAAGAAATAGTTTGCATTCATTGTTGATTGCAGATGTGCAAATTTTTGTATCCCGCTTATTTTATAGTGAAGGTAAAGTTAAAACGACCACAGGAGGATTTAGAAATGGAACTCAACAACAGTACACGCATCCTGAAACTACAGGAACTCCTCTCCCAGGAGACGGACGAATGGAACCAGCTCAGCATGAAAGAAATCGCCGAGAAACTGCGCTTCATCTTCGGCCCCGAAGCGAAATTCGACAGCCGTACATTGAAACGCGACATGAACACCCTGGGTGACGTCGGATTTGAAGTCATCGAAAACCCCGGCGAATTCAACAAAACGCTCTACAGCTACCAAGACCGCGTCTTCGAGACATACCAACTTCGGTTCCTGAACGACGCCGTCTTATCGGCACGATTCATACC
This sequence comes from Halobacillus salinus, assembly GCF_004684905.1. Lineage (GTDB taxonomy): Bacteria > Bacillota > Bacilli > Bacillales > Halobacillaceae > Halobacillus > Halobacillus salinus. Next base: position 84,364 of record NZ_SRJC01000001.1, read on the forward strand.
GGAAAAGGACAAGAAGGAACTTATCAAGCGCCTGCGCCAGCTGACGAGCAAGCACATCGCCAAAACACTTCCTGATCCGGTCCTGTTCCACCAGACGTCAAGCGACCCTTACGAGCAGGTCAAAATCAACATTGATCACGTACATACCGCAATATCGGAACGGAAAGTGCTGCACTACCAATACGGAAGCTACAACGTGAACAAGGAGTTCGAACTCCACCGCAACGGCGAAACCTATGAAGTCGAACCGTACGCCCTGATCTGGCAGCAGGACTACTACTACCTGATCGGCTACTTCCGCGGCACAGGCGAAATGCGCCACTACCGCCTCGACCGCATGCGCAACATCTCCGTCACAGAAGAGACGTTCAAGAAAGACCAGTTCGACCTGCAGAACTACGTCGACCAGAGCTTCCACATGTTCTCAGGCGAAGACACACGCATCAAAGTCCAGTTCCACAAATCCCTGCTCAACGTCGTCATAGACCGATTCGGAATTGATGCCTCGATCAAACAGATTGATGAAGATCATTTTGAGCTTTCAACGAATGCGAAGATGAGTACTGGGCTTGTGGTTTGGATTATGCAGTGGGGGAGTAAGGCGAAGGTGGTGTCTCCTGAATCTCTTGTTGAATGGGTCAGAAGAGAAACGCGAGCCATGTATGAGCAATACTCTCCTGACAACGTGGAGGAAAAGCAAACACTGAATCATGAGATTGAAAGTGGGAGCGTTGATGAGTTGTAAAGATTACAAGGGGAGTAGATGAATTCCAGAAATCGTAAGGCCATACAGAGAGCTAAAGAATTATTGAATCGTCTGGAGAAAGAGTCCTCTGACTAGTGAATGAAGTGTCAGGGAGTGAGGGGTCCTATGGAAAACCAAGGTGGAAAATGAAAGACCGTGAAGTTATTAGATTCCGGTTCCCCATTTTCTTATACAAATGCAGATTCATAGTCATTTTCTACGAGAATATCTATTCGTATGAAGAAATAGAATTGAGTCGCATTTTTCTACAAAAGGCTCCTCATAACGAAATAATTCCAAAAAAATAAAAAAGTATCTTTTTTTATGACACCTAATGGGTCACTCCCTTCGATTATAGTATCGAGGGATTTCTTTTTATCCCAATAATGGGCGAACTTTAAAAAACAGTACAGGTAGATTGATCTGTTGATACGCTTCTCAGCCGCTATGTTTTGTGCTCACCCTGTAGAGTGTATTTACAAAATTCACAAACAAAGCCGAATGTGACTCTCAGTACGTGGGCGGGTCATAGCTTCAATTAGAAGATTTTAGTATGAAAAAATCATATGATCAATTAATTTAAGAAGCTGTTGGTAACCGAATACGCCACATGCATAAAGAGAAAAATCTAACTCAGGAATAACTAGCCTTCCAAGCAGACATCGACCGTACACATATGAGCTTTATAGAAAGAGGTCAGAAGTTTCAGTCTTTACTTACTTTATCGAATTGCGCACGTTCTTGAAGTTCACCAGGTTCCCTTTTGGTAGAGGTGGAAGAGTCTCCTGATCTACCCGATGGAGGTGAGATCGATTAAGAAGGAGTGGGTTTATCTAAACTGTGGCAAATCTACGTTGGTTCTTGAGATTTATGAAGTGGATCGATTTTTGAGAGTTCAGAGGTTGATGGGTTGTATTACAAATCAGAGGGTGAAGAGAAGAAGGGAGCTATAATCACCCTGTTCTCGATGATTCAGGACGCCGAAAATTGAATGCTTATTAAAATATTAAACTTTGAAGGCTGAGTTGAAGAAAAACGACCATCAAAGGAGGACCTGGATGGTCTTTTTTACAGTTTTCAGCTTTTTCCAAACATCTAGATTCTGTTTGAATCATTAGGTTTGTTCCTGAGCCCGCCTCTGACATCATTTGAAGATTTACACCGAGAAATCTGCATGATACGTTCCTTCTTGAAGCAGTGTTAAAGCAATACTGTTTCTACCATATTGATCCAAGTGCTGTTTTGTAACCAGATCATCATCATTTAAACCTAACCTACTTCTAATGTAAGACCCCAGTATGTTTTTGTTTGTCGAGGAACATAACTGTTTTGGATAATGAAATTGATTAAAGGCCTGAGTGCCCTCTAACACTCCCTTCATTAAGGTACCGTCATCCCATATGATATCTACAGCTTCATTTTTTCTACCAGTCCTGCCATCATCAGTAGCGGCTGCCAGCATTCTTTTAGGAGGGAATAGATAAGGGTGCTTTTTTAAATCTTCTATTCTAACAGCGATATAAGCATCGCCTTTAACAGTGTTTCCTTTACTGAACCCCCAGTTCAAACCACTTTTCTGGGGAACTTCATTCTTTTTTGGATTATAAAGCTTCATATCACATGAAGTAGTCGAACCAGAGTTTAAAGGACTATTCTTCAGTTTTGCTGTTGGTGGAGGCTCGGTAATCTCATCACAGAGATAAGATTGAGGTTCTATTTGGCTGAGGTATTTGTTTAGGTCTTTAAAAGCTTGCTCTTTTGTCTCCGCGAGTGTCTCGCGAAAATTAACAGAGAGTCCGCTGGTACTGAAGTTGGCAGAACCTATCAGCGCGTACATAATTTCTCCGTTTTTTCTCCATATATAGCAGTTCGAATGCACGGGTACGTGTGAGTAGAGGATTTCATGTTGTGGCTCATGTAATTTTACCAGAGTATCGTGTAGGATTTTATGTATGGATTTAGTGCTGTACATCCCGTAGATAACTTTAGTGTGAATGTTCAAGTCCTTCAGATCCTGAACAGGTTTAGGGCTTATGTAACTGGATAGAATAATTAATTCATCGGAATCAATATCCATGTGTTTGTTTAATACTTCTTGTTCTAAGTCTTCTGTAAAAAGCATGTTCATTCCCCTCCTAAAAAAGTGTAATCCACCACACTTTAACATTAAGAACATCATTATGTAATGATTTAGGATGTTACCTAATACGAAGTTTCCCAACTGTGATTTGTATATTGAACTTATTCTGGAGATGTGTTATCTTTTCTTTGTTTTGATTATAAGCTATAATAAGATTAAAATAGCGAACGTATATTCTCGTTAAGGAGTATGGAAATGCTAAAAACAAATAAATATAAACCGACAGTAATTGATTTGTTTTCAGGTTGCGGCGGTTTATCGTACGGTTTCATTCAAGCTGGTTATGAGGTTCTCCTTGGTGTTGATAATGACGATGCAGCTCTTGAAACCTTTGAGTATAATCATCCAGACGGGAAGTCATTGAATGCAGATTTGTCAAGCGAGGATTCAATAGAGCAGATTAGAAGTAGTATAAATAATAGAAAAGTAGATGTTATAGTGGGCGGTCCTCCCTGTCAGGGATTTTCACTTACAGGCTCACGGAAGGTGGATGATGAAAGAAACAAATTGTATTTAGGTATGGTGAGAGCCGTTGAGGCATTTAAGCCTGAAGCTTTTGTACTTGAGAATGTTCCTGGACTTGTTACTTTATTTAAAGGTAAGGCCAGAGAAAAAATTATTAATGACTTTGAAAGACTAGGTTATAACGTTGAAGATAAAATAATGACTGCAGCTGAGTACGGAGTTCCTCAAATGAGAAAAAGGGTAATTTTCGTAGGGACCTTAAAAGAGAACTTTAAGTTTCCGGAACCAATTTATTCCGAAGGGAATTTTATTTCAACGAAAGAGGCTATAAGCGACCTTCCATCTTTGGAAGATGACTTAGGTAAAGATGTAGCTGAGTATATATCCAAACCAAAAACTCCCTACCAAGTTAAAATGCGTACTCATTCTAATATCTTACACAATCATGTAGGTACCAAGCACACGGAGGAAGTAAAGAGTGTAATCAAACAAGTTCCAGATGGGGGAAACCATAAAGATTTACCGCCCGGTGTAGGTGAAAGCAGAAGGTTTAATGAAGCATGGACTCGGTATAACAGTAATAAACCTTCCAAAACAATTGATACCGGACACAGAAATCATTTTCACTATAAGCATGACCGAGTACCTACAGTGAGGGAAAATGCCCGTTTACAATCTTTCCCTGATCATTTCCGTTTTATCGGAAATAAAACCCAACAGAATAGGCAGGTCGGCAATGCTGTTCCTCCTATTTTAGGGTTTCATATCGCGAAGGCATTGTTACATTACGTGGAATCTCCTGTTGGTATTCCTGCGGGAGAACAAAACTTGAACGTGATCGATTTATTTGCTGGATGTGGAGGGCTTACAGAAGGGTTTAAGCAGACTAATGCATTTAACACAATAGCAGCAGTGGAGTGGGAAAAGACTCCGCTTGAGAACTTAAATTATAGATTGAAAAATAAGTGGGGTATTACTGACGCTCAAAGAAGAACCATTCACTTTGACATCCAGAGAACCGATGAGCTGTTCCGTGGTTGGAATAACGATCCTGACTTTGGGGATGGAGAAGGATTGGATTCACTGGTCGCAGAATCTGGTGGAGTCGATGTGATTATCGGTGGTCCACCATGTCAGGCCTACTCTCTGGCAGGTCGTGTAAGAGATAAAGACGGGATGAAGAATGACTATAGAAACTATCTTTTCGAAAGTTACCTTAAAGTAGTGGAAAGGTACAAGCCTAAGGTACTGATTTTTGAAAATGTGCAAGGTATGTTGAGTGCTAAGCCGGGAGGAACACCCATCAGCCAGCTCATTACTCAGGGGTTTGAAGATATCGGATATGAGTTGATAGGTGACATTAAGTCCAATGCTCTTATTGATATGAGTGAATATGGTGTGCCCCAGAAGAGAAAAAGGGTCATATTGGTAGCTGTTAACAAAAATACCTATAGTGACACTCAGAAGGTTCTCAGCACTTTTTATAATGAAATTCTGCCGAAGTATAAAGAGGAACTCTCTACAGTGGAAGATGCAATAGCAGACCTGCCACCTTTAGTTCCATTGTCTGAAGAGGAAAAGCAAGGTGGAAGAAAAATGTCGCATAATCCAAAGGAGTACAACGTTCTTAATCATACTCCAAGGTTTCACAACCAAAGAGACATTAGTATATTTAAGGAGCTCGCTGAGGATTTGCAGGAGGGGACAAATCGATTTACCTCTTCTGAAGCTTTAAAGAATCTCTATACGGAGAAAACCGGTAAAACGTCAAATGTCCACAAATACTATGTCCTAAGGTGGAACGAAGCCGGCAATACGATTCCTGCCCACCTTTATAAAGATGGATTGCGGCATATCCATCCTGATCCTGCTCAGGCAAGATCCATTACAGTGCGTGAGGCAGCGAGACTTCAAACATTTCCTGATGACTACGAATTTACAGGTACTTCCTCAGATCAATATAAGATGATAGGGAATGCCGTCCCACCCAAGTTTTCATACAAACTAGCGCAGGCGATTCTTGATCTCGTATTCAGCAGGTTTAATGCAGATGAATTCACTGAACAAATGAGTATGGAAAACAGTTTCTCTATATAAATAAAGAACATTCGTCATAAAGTGAATTCTGACCTGATTCAGCGGCCGTTATGCAATTGCATAACGGTCTTATTTTGTTTGAATATTCTAGTCAACATAAGTCTGCGTTCCACATGAGTCTGTAGCTGAAAATAAGTAAACCAATGTAGAAACTGATATAAGATGAGTAAAACTATGTAACTTTGAAAAAATGCACCTATGTTAGATTTTTCATGGCATTTTAAATCCAAATAGTGCTGCATTTAGAATCCATAACATGTAAAATAATAGGGGGGGAGACTGGTACATACTCTACAAGAACAATGAAAGAAGGAATGTCTTAAAATGAGATTTTATAAAGGAGAATTATTTAGTGGTCCAGGTGGTATCGCGAAGGGGGCTCAAGAGGCTAAAGTTACACAACCTGAAACAGGAGAGTTGTTTCACATTGAACACCGTTGGTCAAATGACCTTGATTTAGATACTTGTCAGACTTTTGCAAGAAATATTTGTGGAAGGGATTTTGATTCCACTGTACATCCTGGACCGGTTCAGGAACTTCCGTTAGGGAATAAGGATGAATTGCCGCCTATTGATTGTCTTACATTCGGATTTCCCTGTAATGATTATAGCCAAGTAGGGAAGAAGAAGGGGCTGGAAGGGGATTATGGTCCATTATATACTTATGGAATAAAAGCTATAAAAGCATACAAACCTATATTCTTTGTAGCCGAAAACGTAGGTGGCCTCAAAAGTGCCAATGAAGGTAAAGCATTTGTTCAGATCTTAACCGATTTGGAAGAATGCGGATATTATTTAACGCCACACTTATATAAATTTGAAGAATATGGAGTTCCTCAAGCACGCCATAGAATCATAATAGTGGGAATTCGAAATGACTACTATGAAAAGGGGTACCAATTTAAAGTGCCTGCTCCTACAACGAAACACAACTATGTTACGGCAGGTGAGGCCCTGACTGTTCCATATGAAGACGATGTCTTAAATCACGAACTCCCAAGGCACTCTGAAAAGGTAATTCAAATGCTTGATCATATAGAAGAAGGTGGAAATGCCTGGAGCCCTAATTTACCTGAACATCTTAGATTAAAAGTAAAAGGAGCACGGTTAAGTTCAATATATAAGAGGCTTGATCGAAACCGACCAGCTTATACCGTTACTGGAAGTGGGGGCGGCGGGACACATATGTATCATTGGCAGGAGAATCGAGCACTAACAAACCGGGAGAGAGCGCGCCTGCAAACGTTTCAAGATGATTTTGAGTTCTGTGGCAGAAGAGAATCTGTGAGGAAACAAATTGGTATGGCTGTTCCTGTAGAAGGAGCTAGGATTATATTTGCGGCAATTTTAAAAACATTTGCAGGTGTTGCATATGATCAAATAGAGCCCGATCCAAAGGTCCAACTGAAAAATCTGCAACATTCTAAATAACTTTTCTGCTCTACCTGTCCCACATGAAGGAATGATTTTGGGGGGTGACATATGAATTGGCGTCACAAATGAACGGACAATGTCACTGACTGTTCATTACAACAATAATTTGTCCATTTTCAAAAAAAATGTTGTTCAGCGTCTAAAAGCTTGTGAGGGAGCGATTCCTTTCAAGCTTTTTTTAAGAGTTTAATATATATGCTTAGTTATGAATTATATTCAAATAATAAACTGATACTTTCAATTTAATCCATTGGTTGTTTTCATGTACTTTTACCTATAAAATTAATGTAAGAGATTAGCAGAAAAGGGGAAAAAAGAATGAGGGATATTTATTCAACTGCCCACGATGTAGTAAGGTCCTATATTGTGAACCGCAGACGTGATAACGCGACCTGGGAATCGATTTTATTTGAAGATAAAGGAGCTTATAATCTTGACTCCTTTATAGATATCAAAAAGATTTCCGGTGATTTTCCAGATGAAGTCACAAAAGATACCTTTCTGAAAATAGTTGAAGAACAAAAGGAAAATGAGAGGGAAGCTGAGAGTATTAAAGTTCCTGATGAAGATACGGTTATGCTTTCTGACTCAGAAGAGAACAATGTATCCGTTCCTTCGCACCCGGACTCTTCATGGCAGTTGTATAAAAAACGTCTAATCAACAGCGGCTTTACTGAAGAATCCATCTATAATTTAGAACAGTCTACGCTGCAGATACTTAGAAACCTTAACAAAGATACTTCTGGTATGGAACCTAAAAAAGGGTTGATGGTTGGTCATGTTCAGTCCGGTAAGACAGCAAGTATGGCGGCTCTAATGGCTATGGCTGCTGACTGGGGATGGAATTATTTCGTCGTGCTGTCAGGAATGATTGAGAACCTCCGTGCTCAGACAGAAACAAGATTGTGGAGTGATCTGAACAACGGGGGAAATCTTCATTGGAAGATTATTAAGAATCCCTCTGTACAGTCAGAGAATGACGATAAACTTCAGCACCTGCACCTTAAAGAGAGCTCGCAAAGATATTTAACGGTTGCACTGAAGAACAAAGGAAGACTGGAAGGACTCAACCGTTGGTTAAAAGATGATGAGGCCAAAATAAAAGACATGAATATGATCATCATCGATGATGAGGCAGACCAAGCAAGTATTAACACAAAGAACGTAAACAATGAAGACGATGAGAGGGCAGCGATCAACAAGTTGGTTGTCGAATTGGTTGAGGGGAAAAACCGTAAAGTCCAGCCAAAATCGACAAACTTCATCAGTTATACCGCAACCCCTTACTCAAATTTTCTTAACGAATCTACACCGAAATCATTGTATCCGAAGCATTTTATCGGAGCTCTTCCTACTGCACGCGAATACTTTGGTCCTAAGGAAATATTCGGGTTGGAGGAAGAAGGGTACGACGGTATGAACATTGTAAGGACAATAGAAGATGATGAGATAGAGCAGGTCAAGAATATGCAGGAAGGAATGGGCAACCAGCTTCCTGGTTCTCTTAAGAGATCGCTAGCATGGTTTGTTTGTGCTGTCGCTGGTATGCGGCATTCATCAATTTCATATAGAAAACCCATCAGTATGCTGATTCACACCAGTCAGCGTCAGGCTCATCATGATCAAATGGCCGAACAGATAGAGCAGTGGTTCCATAAACACTCTACAGATGAACTGGCAGCGTTCTGTAGAGAAGTGTATGAGGAAGAAGTGAATGCATTCACTCCAGAGGATTTGAAAAGAAGTGTTTCAAAGTATCCGAAGAAAGTGGAGGAATTAAATGATTACCCTCCATTTGATGAGATCAGCAGTGAAGTGAAGTCTCTTATTGAACATGAAGTATCCTATATTATGATGGGAGATGAAGGCAGACTGAAATACCACACGGGTATGCATCTCTGCATCGACAACTGTTCCAAAAACGGAATTGTTGACGATTTCCATATGAGGCTGTCCTATCCAGATTCTAAGGACCCGAACTATCCGGAAAAAGCTCCAGCCTTTATCATTATAGGAGGGAGTACGCTTTCCAGAGGTTTAACGATTGAAGGCCTTGTCAGCACTTACTTCCTTAGAGGTCCTAATGCTTCGGATACATTAATGCAGATGGGAAGATGGTTTGGGTACAGAAAGAAATATGAGGTGTTTCCTCGAATCTGGATGACAGATGAAACGCAGGAAAAATTCAATTTCTTGTCCAACTTAGAATGGGAACTGAGGAGAGAATTGGAAGACTTCAGTGCTTCCAGGAAAAATCCATCAGAATACGGTCCAAGAGTCAAGAATTCTCCAAAAGTAAGCTGGATGAGAATCACGTCTCCTAACAGAATGCAGAGTGCACAGGCTGTTGATCTTGATTTCTCTGGAACGTCTAATCAGTTGATTCATTATCATAAGGACGCTGAGATCCTGAACCATAATCTGGAGGTTGTCCAGTCTTTCCTAGAAAAGCGCTCCAAGCCATATAAATCTGTGTTTGGAACATCAATCGTGTTTGAAGGAGTCGACTTCAAGTCGATTAAGGAATCTATTCTTAAGAAAATGACTTTCCACGAACGTTCGACTATCTTCAATCAGATCGATCAATTCTGCGAATGGTACGAACAAGCAGAGAGTGAACTGAACTTTACTCGATGGAATGTTGTTGTATCAGGTGCGGGCAACGTGGATGAGCAGAAAGACTCTAATTGGGATATTCATGACTTCCATGTAGGTAAAGTAAATCGTACGGCGAAAAAGAAACAAGGCGATGACAGCATTCGTGAGAAACTGGACTATGTAAATATTGGTGTACTCAGAGCGCCAAGCGACCTCATTGCGGATGTCCCACAACAGTTCTTCGAACAATTTGAAGACGACAAAGGTATGAAAGATATAGGTATTAAACACATCACAAATCTCAGAGAGAAGTATAATCTTGGATCCACACCGCAACTTCTGATTTACCGGATAAACAAAGATTCCACTCCTTCTGAGAAAGCCAAGCAAAGAGCACCACTTAACCTGGATACAGATCCGGTTGGGATCTGCTTATTTGTACCTGGAGACAGAAAAACTGGTTCAAAAGCGAAAGCACTGCAGATCAAATTAAACACAGATCAATTCTATGAGCCGGAGGAATGATGAACGTGACAGCTTTATCGGTAGACATAGCAAAAGTAGATAGAATGGCGCAGACAGGCAGTTCGCTTCTGCGCCTTATCCAAAACGATGAACTTCCTATATTAGACTTATTAGTCAGGGAGTCCCTCCAGAATAGTCTGGACGCAAAGCGGTCGGAATGCCCTAATGTTAATGTGGACCTTTCTATAAAAAGCTTTAACAAGAACACTGCGTTGGAGCATTTCGAGGGCCTGGCTGATACATTTGCACATGAATTTCCATCCCCTGAACAGAAATCTCTCGTCATTAAAGACTCTAATACGGTCGGATTAACAGGTCCGTTGAGCTATGAAGAGATGGAATCAAGAGATGAACAGGGGAATATGCTAAATCTAGTGTATGAAATTGGAAGACCTCAACAGAAAGAAGGGGCAGGTGGCTCCTGGGGCCTTGGGAAGACCGTGTATTTCAGGGCTGGTGTGGGACTGGTTATCTATTATTCCCGCATTAAAAAAGAGAATGGAAGTTTCGAATCAAGACTTGCAGCATGTTTAATTGAGGATGAGGAGAAAGACAAGAAGTCTACCTTTATCCCATATGAGTCAGAAAGTAAACTAAAGCGAGGCATTGCATGGTGGGGTGTTCCCAGAGGGGATAAGACTGTACCTTTAACTGATGAGGTTGAAATCAACCGCATCCTCGAATCCTTTAACATTGAGAAGTTTGAAGGTGAAGAAACAGGTACAACTGTTATCATTCCCTTCATAAAAGAAGAAAATCTGCTTACTGAGAACATTGGTGAGAACAATAAACCTCTACCTTGGCATTCATCTGTTGAAAGATATTTGAATGTTTCGGTTCAACGTTGGTATGCACCCCGTCTGGCCAATGAATATTATCCATATGGAGGATGGCTCCGTTGTTCTATAAATAGCAAGCAGATTGATTATAACCGGATGGAGCCAAGTTTTCAGGTTCTTCAATCCCTTTACAACAGAACGCTCAAGAACTACAACAAGAAGGATATAGTGAGTGATTCAGAATCATACGTGGAACCTATCATTACGAGAAATACACTGGATAACGGTGAAGCTGGTAAGATTTCCTTCGCTCTTGTGAAGCGTGATACCTTGAAGATGACGGTTCCTGATAATCTAGCATCACCATACGATTATTTCGATATTCCTAATCAATCAGATATGGATAATACACCTATCATTTCATATACCAGAAAACCGGGGATGATTGTCAGTTACAACACGACTGGAGGATGGGTTGAAAAAATACAGACTCAAAGCGAAGATGAATTTTTAATTGGAATTTTTGTTCCAAATTCAGAAAACCCTGTAACCCATCCTGATTTTAAAGATAAGGCACCTACATTGGAAGGTTATTTACGGAAGAGTGAAAAAGCGGACCACAGATCTTGGTCAGATTATAATGAAAATGGGAAGTACCTGAATTTAATTAAAAGGATTCAAACCACCATGCCTAGAAGGGTCAATCAAAAGATTGACAGAGAAGAAAAAAATGAGAAGAACGTAAAAGCCAACCAGTTAAGCAGTGTTGTAGGAAAAGCTCTTCTTCCTCCGCGCGGCTATGGAAAGACCAGTAACAGGAAACCGGGTAAAGGTGGTAATGGTGGTAAAGGAAGTACCAGCACTAAAACAAAAAACTTCTCCTATAAGATTGACCGTGTGAACCCAATTAATATCTATGAAACAGAGATTCAATTCTCTATTGATGCTGGAGATAAAGCCTGCACGGCTCAAATTGAAATTGCTGCTCTTGCGGAGCGTGAAACTATAAAGGCTGATAAGTGGGAATCAGATGATGGAATTGGGACAACTTTCCCGTTTCTTATCAATGAGATATCCGTAGATAATGAAGTCGGCACTGAACACATTACAACCGATTATTCTGAGCGGTTATACGCGGCGAAGCTCTACGTTCCTGAGCAGACAAAAGACGTGACAGGCAGCGTCGTTGTAAAGAGCAGCGACCCACTTATACAAATGAAAATTCTCATGAATGACTTAACTGAAGCGGAGAGTAAGGTAAATGAATAATACAATTTCGTTTTTCAAAACACTCGATGAGGACATGCTGTTGGATATTGGGTATCAGGAAACACCTCTCAGCCTTTCTTTCACTAGAGACGGGATGGAAAGGTTCTTCGATACGTCTAACCTGGGTGAAGGGCACATCAAGGAAGTGCTTCTTCAGGAAGATTCCTACAGCTTTGATTTCTCTAAAGATTGTCTGAAATACTCAAAATATATAACCATCCAAAACCATCAGCGTCTATTCGGAATGAACGGTCTGGTATCTGAAGATGGAGAGGTTGGACTTGCCGTGAAGTATTATTCCAAGGAGTCCCAACAGCAATACACCAAGCCCGTAAGGAAATTCACATCTGACAGCGGCCCCATAGTAGACCAACTTGTAGAAATTGAGATTCCTCCAAGTTTCTTTAGAAAAAACCTGACCATAGAAGTTCTTTTATTCGCCGTATCTCCAATTGTGAAAGAACTACCTGGTTCAAGGGGAACCATTTTCGGCTCACTGGACAGTGTACGATGTGTAATTGAAGGAGAAGGTGGAAGCTTCCCCATCCTATACCATGATGATCCTGGTAAGCCTCTATGGTGGGTGGAGTGTAATTGGGAAGACGCGGCAATTGATCCTTTCCACGAAGACTACGTTTCGCTCAACATTAATAGGAAACACCCGGATGCAAAAGATCTTAAGCTGAATAAGATGCCTGAGGTTTCTCCAATGATGAAACAAGTTATTTCTTCTGCACTGTTTACTATTTCGCTCAAAGTACTCCACGAGTACAATTCAGAGCAGTTAAAAATTGAGGACTTTGATGAAGGATCAATTGCCAGTGCCATTTCTTATTTTACGGAGAATGTGGAAGGTAGTGTATCTTCACCTGAGCTGCTTTCTAAGGGAATATTGAAGTCTGTTACGGAAAGGTTTGAGGGTTGATCATGTGGAAGGAAATGTCCAGAAAAGAAGCGGATAAGAGATTTGAAGAAATGGTAAATAACGGATTTGAGCCTAAACTGCGTAAAAACCAATTTGACGCTCCCCTCCGGGATCACTTGATAGCTATGCACAATGAAATCCTTGAGGAATTCTCGTTGAATGAGGAAAGTCTCAATAAAAAAACCTATTTGTATGATCTTCAATTTGCACTAAGATTATATAATCTGTTAATATCTGATGACTTTCAAATGAGCGTTCAGAGTGCTTCTTCAGATGGCGTGTGGCGGTATATTTCCCTCAATATCATTCCAGATATTGTTCATACAAGATGGGGAAGTAATGACAACAGATTTTATAAGCAGCCCAGAAGAATATGGGTGAAAACTCTCTGGTGGTACATCTTCCTATCATGGCAGGGTAGTGTTCGTGAAACAGAGAGTATTCTTAGAAGCAACACAACTGATGACCTTGTTCAATTAGTAGAGCGTGCAGGAGCGAACGGTTACCGAGTAAGTTTATCACGTGAAATTATGAAGTATTATGGTCAGATTCCCTCGGATAGTGACCTTAGATCGAGAAATTTGTTCAGGAAGGTTATGAAACTGAACACTGCTAAAACCAGTACGCTGGAGCCGGAACTGATAGACGGTGGAATTGAAGCTTATGTGAGGGATCTTTTTGAAAACTTTACTAAAGAATTACAACGACAATAAAGGTGAAAGTTCTCTCGGGAACTACCATGTTCTTGATTTGTTCTCTGGATGCGGAGGTCTCGCTCTAGGCTTTAATCAAAGTGGTTTCAGCATTTACGAAAGTGTAGAGCTAGATGAAGCCGCATCCAAAACAGCTTCTTATAACCTGCATGTTAAAGAAAATAATAATACTCATGCAGCAAATCTAAGTGTGCTTGATTACTTTTACAAGCCTGAACTTACAGGGGGGAAAGTCGTTACAATCGGAGGCCCCCCATGTCAGGCCTACTCGAATATCGGTAAGGCAAAGATCAGGTCCCTTGGGGAGGATCGCTTCGGCATAAATGATGACAGGGCGTTCCTCTATGAAGAATTCCTGCGTGTGGCTTTAGAAGCGTCATCTGACTTTATTGTTATGGAGAATGTCCCAGAGGCCGTGAACTTTCTGGGGGTGAATATTGCTCAAGAAGTCTGCAGGGAACTGGAGAAACAGGGCTATCAGGTTTTGTGGACGATATTAAACGCTGCTGATTACGGTGTGCCTCAGATCAGGGAAAGGCTTTTTGTTTTTGCGATGAAGAATGAATTGGGAGGAAAGATTGTTCTTCCTGAGCCTACACATCAAAGGCCTGATCATACATTTAACACACCAAATGAAAGAAGGTTCAAACGTTTTAAGGAAGACTGCTACTTCCGTGAACCGAGAACACCTGTGAAAGACCTACCAGAATGGGTGACAACACATGAAGCCTTATCCGACCTGCCGGAACTTTTGATTGATTCTGGTTCAACATATCAGTATTTTAAACCCAATATCCGTCTTCCCTATCTTACTGAGGCGCGGAATGCGTACCAGAAAAAGATGAGAAGAAATACTTGGAATGCTTCCTTTGTATCCGGTAATTCATACAGGAATACAGGAAGAGACTTCAAGATCTTCGAGGAAATGAATTGGGGAGATGATTATCGACACGCTCATGAAATCTCTCAAGAGATTTTTAGAAAAGAAGCTAAGAGGTTGAAACTCACGAAGTCAGGTCATCCAAAAGCGTACCATGAACTTTATCAAAAGATAGTACCTCCCTATAATAAAGATAAATTCTTTACTAAATGGAAAAGGCTGTCTCCCTACAAACCATCCCACACATTGGTCGCCCACTTGGGTACAGATACGTATAGCCATATACATCCATATGAGCCAAGAGGCATCTCAATCAGGGAAGCTGCAAGACTGCAGTCATTTCCTGATGACTTTCTTTTTCAGGGGGGCATGGGGGACTCATTTAAACAAATAGGTAATGCTGTACCTCCCTTGTTAAGCGAAGCGATATCGAAAGCCGTTATAAAGAGTCTTAGTATTGGAGGGTAATAGATGGAACTTGTTTATAAATTAAGACAGTACTTTGCTTCTTTACAGCCGGAGAATATTCGAAAACTACCCGATAACCTTCTAGGGGAAGATTACCCAGGGTGGGTAGTGAAACTGAATGGTGAGGTCGGTGTTGGAATTGTTACCGACTTTGAAGTGAAAGTGAATGAGAAATTTACCAACGTAAACTTATACAACAAGCACCTGGTAATAGAGGGGGAGAAAAAGAATCTGCTGCTGCTCACATGTGAGAGTGATGAGAGAAGGTACGAATTTGCCAGTATAGCAGCGATCTTCCTCGACCCTGGTAAGGATGGAATAGACAGAGGGAACTTGAAAACGGAGCCTATTTCTTGGTGGGAAAAATGGAAGGATCTATTAGGAAACGCATCAGTGGAAAAGTCAGTTCATGGTGTCCTGGGAGAACTGGTCTCCTTAAAATACCTTGCTTCCAAAAGCAACAGCGACAACCTTCCCCGTTGGACAGGGCCTAAAGGGAATTCTATTGATATAGAGCAGGACCGTAAAAACTATGAAGTTAAAACAACAACGAACAAATATGAGAATATCATAACGGTTAACAGTCAATTTCAATTAAGTTCAATCTTTAATGCGGATTTACTATTTATAAGAGTTGAAGAAAGTTCGAGTGGTTTTTCCATTAGCGATGTGGTTCGGGAACTGACTGAGCTTGGTTATTCAGGTGAAGAATTAGAGGAAGGTCTCTTAAGGCTGGGACTTCCAGAGAATGCATCTGCTAGAGATAAGAAGTTTGTAGTGCTTGAAGGAAGAATATATAATACAACAGGCTTGTTTTCCACTGAGGGCTTGAAGGAGTCGCTGGGCGATGCCGCTTCACACATTCTGCAAATTCAATACAAAATAGATTTGACTGGAATGGACCACGAGGACATCAGTATATAAAGGGAGTAACTATTCGTTACTCTCTTTATTTTTGGCTTCTATTATGAACTGTTCTATTTCGTCTATCGTTTGCTCAAAGTATTTCTTCTTTAGAGAATGCTCCCAAATTCTCAAAACGTGCCAGCCTATAGATTTGTAATAGTCATTCACTTCGGCGTCCCGCTCTTTATTTCTCTTCAGCTTTTTCACCCAGAAATCACGATTTGTGTTTGGAGTGTTACCGTGCTCTGGGCATCCATGAAAGAAACAGGAGTCGATGAAGATCACGATTTTATACTTTTGTATAGATATGTCTGGTTTACCAAAAAGTTCTTTATTGTTCTTACGAAATCTGTAACCTCTTCTCCAAAGTTCCTTAGATACTCTGTCCTCCACTTTTGAACGACTCTTGATGTTTTTCATGTTTCTGCGTCGCTGCTCTTTGGTTAAGTTGTCCACCCATACACCCTCCAGTAAATTACATTACTGTTTATAACTTTGCCGATTATTGGGGGACATAAACCAATGGATGATCGCTTGTTTCTTCCCAATCCAGACACGTTATATTCAATACCCCTTGTAAACCTCTCGAACGTGCCACTCAGTGAACCCAGCATCAGGCAGAAAAAGGTCCAGAGACGGTCTCCGAATATAATCCTGATTGAAGTCCGTCATCAACTCCTTATAAGGCCCCATCCTCGAAGCCTTCTCGCTAACCTCAATCATTCGATCAGCCCTGACAGTGAAAATCCCTTTATCAAAAAGCTTATGATGCAGAGAACATAAAGCCAGGCCGTTTTCTTCTGTGTCTGGACCGTAGGCCTGATGCCACTTTATGTGCGCCGCTTCCACGCCTACTAACGAATCATTGATTTTGGATTTGAACACACACTGCACAGCGTTCTTCATAAGCCTCAAGTATTTTTTCCGGAAAGCGAAGTCTCGTTTTCGATATGTTCTAATTCCTACATTCAATCCGACTTTGTCAAGTAATTCATTGTGATAGGTCTCTGGAAAATGCTCTTCTAAAAGAGTGCCGGCAATTTCAGAAATTGTCATTGGGTTTTCTTCTAGTATAAAAGAGGCTTCTTCTTTGAAACCTCCATGAACGTCGCGCTCTCTCAGAGTCTTTGGGCTGAAGTGGTTTTTATGAAACGTAAGTAGTTCGTCTTTATGGATAATGCATTCCTCCGCTAAATGGGTTACTATACAACGTTCGACACCTCCATCTGTTGTCCTTCAAATACTGCTAGGCAACACAGCTTGTATGATAAAATGAATGAAAAGTCATATTCCAAGTAATGGGAGGTCGTTTGATGAAGACACTTTAGACAGTTCCTAGATGGTAAATCTTCCAATGCGAAGGTTCTTTGAAGCAGGGTATCACACTAATGTATGGAAAGGGACGTGTAACAAACGTTCAGGCAGATCAATGTCTGCAGTTGATACAACAATTCGAAGGTACAGACAGTGTAGGTAGGGAAGTCGCGTGCTTCCGCGCACTCATATTGATTTAATGCAGATCTTTGAAGGATATGTGCGTAACTATCGAAAAATCAACCTGTCATCCTCACACAACTGCACAATGTTCACGAAGCGTGAAATCGATTATTTCGCGAACTTTGGAGAGATGCGGGGTTCAATGCTTATGTAGAAGATGCAAAACCTGAACTTAAAAAAGGACGTTCCAGGCCGATGGACCTTTCATGGTGGAAGTATGATGCTAGAATTGATGAGGGGCAATATATAGAATTGGTTCTGCACTTAAAGAGGGGAAATGTCTGGGACAAATATGAGGAGACGATTGAGAAATTATTCTCCATAACTGAGGTTGTTTATATTCCGCAACATGTAAACGGCATCCAAAATATCGAGGGTGTAGAACGTATTGAGGTATTGAATAATCTTGTTCTGGAAAAGAATGAAGGGCAGAAATCAAAAGTGCTGATGATTTATCGTTATGAAGGATCCAGGGGCAGAGCGGGTCATAATGAAAGTGGTCTGATAGAGTCTCGTGATGCTATATATAAGTAGGATGAGATGGGATAATGGTTTATAGGATTTAAAGAGGAATCGGAAATGGATCACCAATATATTGAAGCGGTACTCGAGTTTGTTATACAAAGCAGAAACGATATAACCGTCTCAACTATATAAAAAAACATTGGTATGATAATTCGTCCCAAAAAGGTGTGAATTAGATGGAAGAACAGCATAACGCGGTCAATCAAGAAACATTACGATCAGTCCTTATAAAGATGACAACAGAATATATTGAAGAAAAGCAATCATCATTTGCTGGCAGTGAGTTTGGCATTTACGTCAGGTCTCAATTCCCGAGCGCGCTAGAATCCCTGGACTTTATTGATGAAAGGTATCAAGTGAAAGGGTCAGTTGGAAGAGGTGACTGGGCGCAAGTTCCTTGGATCGCAATCCTACATAGTCAAATCACAACGAGCACCCAGAGAGGCTATTATCTCGTTTACGTATTTAGTGATGATATGCAACGGGTATATCTTTCTTTCATGCAAGGAGTAGCAGAAACTTCTAAGCAAGAAATGGAAGATCAAAAAGAGGACATACGGGCTACTATTAATGAGAGGAAATATAATACTTCTGCGCCTATCCAGAAAAACAACGATCTTGACCTTGGAAACAGTAAAAAGGCAAAAGGTTATAAAAATGCATCAGCCCTTTACATCCCATACAACAGCAACAACCTCCCAACCGAACAACAGCTCCAACAAGACTTGAAAGCCATGACCGACATCTATGAAACCTACATCCAAAAAGAAAGCGGTGAAGTTGCAGAAGATAGTAGCGATGGCATCGATGAGATGTCGGAGAAGAAGGTACTTGAACACATTCACTCTTACATCAAAAACAAGGGCTTCTATTACGAAGTTGATGACGTGAAGAATGTGTACGTGTCGCTGCGTACGAAGCCGTTTGTGATTCTATCTGGCATATCCGGAACTGGGAAGACGAGGATGGTTGAGCTTTTTGCGGAGAGTGTGGGGGCAAGTGAGGATAATGGGCAGTACACGCTGATTCCGGTGAGGCCGGATTGGAGTGATGGATCGGATCTTCTTGGCTACACAGATATTCAAGGGGTATTTCAGGAAGGGCCAATAACAAAAGCAATTTTAAAGGCGAATGAGAATCCGAATATTCCTTATTTTGTGGTGTTGGATGAGATGAATTTGGCGCGGGTGGAGTATTACTTCAGCGATTTTCTCAGCGTAATTGAGAGCCGGAAGTGGCAGGGGGATACGATCGAGACTTCACTGTTGTTGAATGAAGGGGATTATACGTTAACAATTCCTGAAAACCTCTATATAATCGGCACGGTTAATATGGATGAGACAACGCACCCATTTAGTAAGAAGGTTCTGGACCGGGCGAATACGATTGAGTTTAATCAGGTGCATTTGAATTGGTTGGATTTCATGGAAGAAGAGGGATTAGCAACAGTGCCGGTGACCTTGTCGAATTCGAGGATGAGGGCGTCTTACTTGAAGTTGAAGGATGCGTATCCTGCTCATAAAGAGCTGATCAAAGAGGTGACGGCGGAGTTGGTGAAGGTGAACCAGTTGCTTGAGCCGATTCAGGCACATGTCGGGTATCGTGTGAGAGATGAGATCTGTTTTTATGCGATTTACAGCCGCTTTCTTTTGTCTGTTGATGACGCGCTCGACTTCCAGTTTCACCAGAAGATCCTGCCGAGACTCACGGCAAGCCACGGCCAGTCTTTCCAGGTTCTTAAGGATCTGTTTTTTTATTTCACGAATCATGACTACGAAGGAGGCTGGACGAAGGAGCAAGCGGAAGGAATAATGGACGGGTCGCGCTTTCCTCGGAGTGCAGAGAAAGTCTATGACATGCTGAAGCAGGGGGATCGTGATGGGTTTACATCCTTCTGGAGCAGTTAATGAAGAAGTGGAGCTTATCGAGATTGAGACAGCCGAGTGTTCGCTTTATATCAAAGGGAAGCCCTATCACCATCGTTATGAGAGTTTGAAGCAATACAAAAAGGTGCGGGGTACGGAACAGATGCACTTTTCTTATAATGGGAAGCATATTGAATCGGTTCGTGTATTCGATGTTCAATCAGAGCAGATGACAGAGGTGGTACAAGTTCCGCCGTTGTTTTTTGAAAATGGAACGTACCAAGTAGTGGTGACGCCGAAGAACGGGTCTCGGCTTCATTTTTACCATGAGCATCCGTCCTTTCGATATGCTGTCTCTCGTGTGGGCAAGCCTCCCCATGAGCTGTTAATGGGGAACTTAACGTTTACGAATGAAGTGGGGTATTCCACTTTTCAAATTGGAAACGACCAAGAGGAAGTTCTGAGCCTCACGATCGAAGTCTTTCCTTCTAAGCTTTCCTATAAAGAGGACTATAAGCGTTTATTAGAAGAAGTGAACGAAGAGGTCTACAATCTGGCGTATCATTTTGTGAAGAAAACGTATATGGCGGCTTCAACGTCGCTGACAGTTGAACCGTCGTGGTCTGAGTTCTACCGACTGCTCTCTGAGTATTATGAGCAGTTTATGCGGGCCATTACTCAGATTGAACGCCAACCGCATCATCAGATGCTGAGAGAGCACCGCCTCGTCCGGGGAGATCAGTTGAAGAAGCAGGACGCAAGAGGCAGGAAGTTTCTGCGCAAACGGCCTCACCTATTTGTAGAAACAAAGAAGGGGATTGAGGTTCGAGGTACATCGAGGATGCCGATAAAAGGCTTGAATGTGGAAAAGCGACTATCATATGACACATTAGAAAACCGGTTCGTTAAGTGGATGATGGAACGGATAATTCATAAGATGGAATCGCTGCAAAGCGTTCTACGACGCTCTTATTATGAGGTTCAAAGTTTGACTGAAAAAGACCAGGAGATAGAACGGATGAAGCGGAATCTGGAAACGAAACTTCAGTCTGCTTTTTGGAGGCCGATCAGCAGACTAGATCGTTCGGTTATGAGTCTTGTGTTGCAAATGGCACCTGGCTACCGCGAGGCGTATCAGGCGTACTTGACGTTGTCCAGAGGTTTGGTTCTTCAGGGACAGCTATCGAGGATGTCCGTCAAAGATGTCGCGACGTTGTATGAATACTGGACCTTTCTGAAACTCGGGCAGATCCTGGCAACGAAGTACCCGATGGTAAGTCAGGATGTGATCAAAGTGAATCGTCAGGGGCTGTTTGTTACATTGGATCAGTCCGCAACGGCGAAGCGTGTATTCCGTCATCCCGAGACGCAGGAGAAGATTACACTCTTTTTCCAAAAGCATTCAGGGAATGTGCCAACTGTGAAGCAGAAGCCGGATTCGATGTTGAGTATCGAGAAGGCTGGAAAAGAGAGGACCTATGAATACGTGTTCGACGCGAAATATCGGGTTGATTTTGCAGTGGAAGGTGGGTATTACAACCGCACTTACAAGAGTCCAGGCCCGCTCGAGGAAGATATCAACACGATGCACCGTTATCGAGATGCCCTAGTCGAGGGGAGGAATGCAACGTACGAACGATACGCGTTCGGGGCGTATGTGTTATTCCCTTGGGGAGAAGAGCACGCGTATGAGCGGCATCAGTTCTACCAAAGCATCCGCCAGGTGAACATTGGCGGCTTCCCTTTTTTACCCAACTCGACGTCTCTTGTGGAGCGGTTCTTAGATCGGCTGATCGAACGCTCACCGGAACAACTGCAGGCAGAGGGAATTCTGCCCAAAGGCACATTGGAGGAATGGGAATCAACGTTTGTTGAAAAAGTGCTCATCCTGAACGTGTCAACGGAAGACGAATTACGGAACGTGCTGAGGCAAGGATTCGTGCCTTTCCCTCCAGATCAGGTTACGAAAAGCTGGAACGAAGCAGCCTATGTCGCGTTGTACCACCCAAAGCAAGAATTCGGAGAAAAGGGCGGTATCCACCGCTATGCGCGGATTGAGCGTGTATCGTCTGAAAGTTCCGAGGTGAAACTTTATGTGGACGCGTGGAAGATGACGGACCACTTGATTCAACCTGTAGGATATGGAATTGGGTTTTCCGCTATGACCACGCTTGACCTTCTGAGAGAAGCTGAAGAACTTCCTCAGTTGTTTATGAAATCTAGTGTGGAGCAGCAGATGTGGAAATTGCTTCGTAGGTTTTCCAAGAACATTGAGATATCGCTGGATCAGCGAGATGTGGGTCTTGCGTCGGGGGTAACTTCGATGCGATCTGACGATGGGAGATTGATGTTTGAGTTAAAGGGGAATAACGTTGTGATTGTGGCTGGTGAAGATAATGTTGTGCTAGAGCGAGAGGAATTTGCGAAGCGGCCGAATGTGATGTTTGGTCGGTTGATGGAGTTGCTTTAGGTTTCAAAGACGGGATCCAGACTGTGAATCTATCTGTCGGTTATCAGATGGAGCATACGGAAGATGAGTGTCTGGATGTGGATGCTTGTTATGAAACAGTGAGCGTGTTGGCGGAGGTATCAATCGTTCATTTACTAGGACATTTCATTCACTGTTATTGATTTATCAACGATATAAAAAGCGCTCTGTGGTTGATAAAGCCATGAGCGCTTTTTTTATAGGGTTGCACCAAGCCATAAAGCATTTTTTACAAAAAAAGGTATTATCCTGAAACTATTCTCTCCTTTGCAACGTAAATTAGTAGAAGGGGGGACTCATCGTGTATTTTCCATCAAAAAAAGATATCTGGCAGTTCCTAATAATCTGGGGAATAATCCTCTCCATAATACTGATATACATCTTCGGTTCAGAACCCGTCGGATGGCAACTCGTAACCTACAAGAGCGTATTAGGTTATGTCATGAGCGGTCTGATAATCGGGCTCTTGATGTGGTTATGGTTCAGTACAGGGTATAAGGTCCATGATGGAAGGATCACGGTAAGGTTCGGTCCTTTCACTAGCAGAGTCGATATTGACGGGATAACTCGGATCGATAAGGGTAGAAGTCCGGTGATGGCACCTGCTCTCTCGATGAACCGCTTGGAAATCCTTCATAGCACCGGCAAGGTCATCAACATTTCACCGGAAAACGAGAAGGAATTCATCCGTCTATTAGTCACGGAGAATCCTGATATCGTAGTGGATGCTTCAAATTCAGAAAGGGGATAGGAATGTTTACTAAACGAAAAACCACAACAGGGAAATGGCTCGCTTTTATAGGGTTATGGCTGTTCGCTTTCGGATTCGCCTTCAGTGATAGCATCGGACTCGAAGACACGCCGGACGTGTTAGAGGCTGCCTCTATTCCCTTGATTGCTGTAGGAGTCGTGATGATGCTCGCATCGAACTTCTTCAATAGAAAACGATTGGATCATTGAAAGGGGCATTCCATATGAGTGAAGAGAAGAAAAAGCACTTATTATGCAGGATAGGGCTCCATAAATTCAAGCAGATCGGCTGGGAGGATCAGTCTCCAGCAGCCATCTTTAAATGTGATCGATGTGGGAAGGAAAGAAGGGCAATAAAGGCGATGTGACGAGCTTTTGAAGAAAGGGGTGGGAACGTGAAAGCATTATTGGTCATCGATGTTCAGAACGGCTTGGTAGATCAAGGGGATTTCCGTGAAGAGATTTCTTTGATGGATAAGATGATTACCGATTTCAACCAAGATGGGAGTCCGGTCCTTTTCATGAAGCATTCCGATGAAGACGAGGATAGTCCGCTCCTCAAAGGCTCAGATGGGACTCGGTTGCATCCTTCCATCGAAGGTTACGCGGATCTAGTGATCGAGAAACAGACTCCGAGTTCCTTTTTCAACACGGATCTATCAGAGGAGCTGGAGCGTAGGGGAGTCGATCACTTGTTCATCACGGGGTTCAATACGGAGTTCTGCTGTATGTTCACGGCGATTGCTGCCTACGATCGTGGCTATGAAGTGACGTTCGTCGAGGATGCGACGGCGACCGTGAATTCCGGGGATACATATGAAATGGCTGGCCTTGATATAAAGGATTTCGTCGGTACGGTACTCAGCTGGTCGGATGTGATCGAGGTTGTAAAGTATGAAGAGTATGTAGAGAAATATACATAAGGTCAATGAAATAGTGTGCCAAAGTCTCGACTTTGGCACACTTGCACATTCAAGCCCACAACCAATTTAGTACGGCCAGTTACTTCAGCTTGTCGTACAGTCGGATAAGAGCTTCGGCGAATTCTTTTCTGGTCAGGCTGTTGTCAGGAAGGTACCTTCCATCCGGGTACCCTTTCAAGAGGCCGAGGTCCTTGGCTCTCTTGACCGCGTCGGCATAGTAGGCGTCCGGGGAGACGTCACGGAATCCGGTTTCGTTTCTGTTGTCGGATGCTGCTACGTAAGGGACATTGAAGTATTCGCAGATCCCTTTGGCGTGTTCGACGGCGACTTCGCGTTGGAATTTCTCATCGATCATCAGCAATGCTTCGGTCTTGTTGTCCATATAGCCGTTCTCTGTCAGGATGGCAGGCATCGTCGTTTCCCGCAATACATAGAAGTTCGCTTCTTTGATCCCACGCCAGTTCTGCTTTGTCCCTTGTCTCAAGTATTTTCCGACGGCGGTTGCGAGTTTCCCTGCTGCTTTGTTCAGAGTTCCTGGGTAGACGTAGACTTCGATTCCGCTCGGGTTGCTTCCGGAGAACGAGCCGTCCAAGGCATTGTAATGGATAGCGACGTAGATGTCGGCCTTCCGCGCATTGGCGAGGTCCACTCTTTTCTTCAACGAGATATCCTCATCCGTCGGTGCGACCAGCAACGTATCGAATCCGCTTCTCTCGAGCTCCTGTTTCAGAAAGCGTACGACGGCCCGGTTGAACTCGTTCTCTCTGATCGATCTGCCAATCTCGGGGATATTAGGCGTACGGTTACCAGACGTGTTCAGACCATGACCATCATCTAAAGCAATCAATTTCGGCATAGTGATTTCCTTTCCTTTTTTTATAATTCAGCCCTTTCAAGGAGAGGTATAGCTTGTATACCTTGAAGTCAGAATGTTTGAATTAGAAAGGACTTGCTATTAGTAGATGTGACCAATCTATTGAATGCCTGTGTGCGTGACTCATTTGAAGTAGCTTTATCTGACTTTTCATGCACCTGTATGCTACATTCGAACAAAGCGGACCCTGCCCATACGTGCACGAAAAGTCGGGGACACTACTTCCAAGCTTGCTATTCTATAGACATAGGGAGGTCATCACAATGGATAATTTGAAAAATATGAACGACGCCATCGACTATATCGAGGAGAACTTGTCAGGCGATATCGACACGGATGACGTGATGCGGATCGCACAGTGTTCGGAATACCACTTCAGGAGGATGTTCTCCTTCCTCGCCGGCATCACGCTGTCGGAGTATATCCGCAGGAGGCGGCTGACGCTCGCTGCGTTCGAGCTGAAGGGGGAGGAGAAGGTTATCGATGTCGCGATGAAGTACGGATACAACTCCCCCGACGCCTTTGCAAGGGCGTTCCAGCAACTGCACGGCATCACCCCTTCCGAAGTGAAGCGTGGCGTTCATTCGCTGAAAGCCTATCCGAAGATGTCCTTCCGGTTATCTATCGAAGGAGGCAATGAAATGAACTATCGAATCGTAGAGAAAGAGGCCTTTTCCATCATCGGCTTGAAGAAAAGGGTGCCGATCATCTTCAACGGGGTGAACCCGGAGATCGCGGCGATGTGGAAGTCCTTGGACGAACAGAAGATCAACGACTTGAAGAGTCTATCCGACATCGAGCCGTCCGGCTTGATCAGTGCATCGACGAACTTCTCAGAAGGCAGGTTCCAGGAAGAAGGGGAGCTGGATCACTATATCGGCGTCGCGTCGACGAAGGAGTGTCCGGAGTCCTTCAGCAAGTTGGACGTGGAAGCATCGACATGGGCGGTGTTCGAAGCGGTCGGCCCGTTCCCGGAAACGCTCCAGGACGTATGGGGACGGATCTATTCCGAATGGTTCCCGTCTTCCACCTATGAACAGGTGAATGGCCCGGAGATCCTTTGGAACGAACAGAAAGACACGAGCGCACAAGATTTCCGCAGCGAAATCTGGATACCTGTTTTGAAAAAGTGAACTTTTTAAGAAGAGCTGCTGCGGCGGCTCTTCTTTTTTCTGAGGACAAATTTAGTGTCGTGGAAAAGCCTTATTTGTTAAGATGAACATACATTGTAAGAAGGAAAATGATGGAGGGGGAAGCTACATGAGTAAAATCAAAGTCGGTCTATTGTTCGGAGGCAAGTCGTCCGAGCACGAAGTATCCTTGCAATCAGCCAAGAACATCATGGAAGCCATCGACCACGATACATACGATGTCACGCTGGTCGGTATCGATAAACAGGGGAACTGGCACCTCAACAACAATACCGGTTACCTGATCAACGAAGACGACCCGAAGCTCGTCGAACTCAACAAGACGGATCAGAACATCGCGGTAGTGCCGGGGCGGGAGAAGGACCAGATCCTGAACATCAACAGCTCGGAAGCATTGGATCAGTTGGACGTCATCTTCCCGATCCTGCACGGTCCGCTCGGAGAGGACGGAAGTGTCCAGGGTATGCTCCGGATGGCGAACATCCCGTACGTCGGTCCGAACGTATTGAGTTCTGCCGTCTGCATGGATAAAGACATCACGAAGAAGCTCCTGCAGGCATCCGGATTCGAAGTGGCGAACTGGATTACGGTGAAAAAAGCGAAGAAGCATCCTTCTTTCGATGAGGTCAGTGAGAAGCTCGGGACACCATTCTTCATCAAGCCTGCCAACCAAGGTTCTTCGGTCGGCGTCAGCAAAGTGAAGACGGAACAGGAATATGTGGAAGGACTCAAGCAGGCGCTTTTGTATGACCACAAAGTGCTGCTTGAGGAGACGGTCGTCGGCAGAGAGGTAGAATGTGCTGTGCTCGGCAACGATAATCCGGAAGCATCCCTGCCAGGGGAGATCCTGCCGAACGGGGACTTCTATTCCTATGAAACGAAGTACATCGATGAAAACGGTGCGGTGCTGAAGATCCCGGCCGACCTGAGTGACGAATGGGAGAAGAACGTCCAGGAACAGTCGATAAAAGCGTTCGAGGTTCTGGAATGCCAAGGCTTGGCGCGGGTGGACTTTTTCATGAAGGAAGACGGCAGCCTCGTCATCAACGAGGTCAACACGCTGCCCGGCTTCACGAAGATCAGTATGTATCCGAAGCTGTGGGAAGTGAGCGGCATCCCGTATCCGAAACTGATCGAGAAGTTGATCGGTCTTGCGATGGATCGTCATAAAGAGGATATGATGCTTAAGAACTCGGTCGACTGAGGAGTAAGCAGGTCGAATCAGCATGGGTGTCGAAGATAGGGAATGGTGGGAAAAAATGGAGGAGTGTCTGAATGAGCAAATTCAGTCTGTTCGGCAAGTTCACGGTACAAGAAGGCGAACGCGGAACATTGGTGGATATCCTGTTGGAAGCGGCAGAATCGATGGAGAAGGTCGAAGAATGCGAGGTTTATCTCGTGAATGTATCGGAACAGGAGCCGGATGCGGTCTATGTCTATGAAGTGTGGAGCAGTGAGGATGCCCATCAAGCCTCCTTATCAATCGAAGCTACGCAGACGTTGATCCGACGCGCCAAACCGATCATAACGGGAATGGAGCGGCTCAACACCTTGCAGGCTATCGGCGGCAAAGGTGTACTGCATCGGTCTTAAGTAAGGAAGCGGTTGTCTGCTCGGGGCAATCGCTTTTTTTCAAGAAAAGCTATGAATCTATTCTGGATCCTTTTCTTTCCTGAAAAACACTTGCCAATACCCGACCAGCGTGACGGATGAGAGGATAGGGATTCTCCATTCCGGTTCGGAAGGGATGAAGAAACTCAAGAGCCAATATATCAAACAGACCATGACCGGTACATAGATGATTTTGAAAACGACATTGTCTCTCACGGAATCACCTCCTGTATGTACGGAATACCTTGTTTACATTTATTTCAAACGCTTCTGATTAAGTAGTTAGGAAACATACCCAAACAAAAAATGACCCCAGATCTTTATGGAGTCATACAGAACTTATTCAATAGATTAATTTGTCTAGTTGATTCAATAGCTCATCCAACTCTTGGGAAATTTTCACTAACTCACCGTATTCCACGGCGTTATTGTAAGCTGTGTACATTTCTGTTCTAACCGTTTCTATCTGTTTTTGTAGGCAGTCTACTGTAGGCAGATGAATTCTCCTCTCATCTAAAAACAATTACTATAGGAAATATCGACACTAATCTAGTAATTCTAAAGACCAGAGTACTAATTAGATGGTAACGGTTTTCTTGAATACCTACTACCCTATATCTTGTGACGGGAAACAGTATCTGTCGATTATTAGATAATTGCACTTTTACTTATAATAAAGAAATTCATTGAAAGGTTGTCCGTATGGTTATCCGGTTCTTATTGCTGTCTCTCTTTCTAGTTACCATATCAGGCTGTGCAAACCCAGGCGACGATTCTATCTCTCTATCATCCATGATGGAAGAGGAGAATCCGATAGGTAGTGTAGAGATAAGGGACGATCAACAGGTTATTAATATGAATGAAGAAGCCAAGACAAGCAAACAAGGAAAAATAGACGAATTCAAGTCGATGATTGCTGACATCGAACTGAAGAGGGTAAAGAAGTCCGATATTAGCGAAGTGGGTAAGGAATACGCGAAGGAAGGTAGTTTGTTGAAGATTTTCATCGATGATGAAGAGAATAAGGATGATGATCTAGTGATGGATTTGGCAGGAGACGGTGGAGGTCTGGTTGTCAGTTTTGAGGATGGTGGGGCATCTCAGGATGTCTATGAAATCCAAAATGGGGATGCTGGTTTATATGAAGAAGTCCATGATTTTTATGAATCCATTTCTGAAGAGAAGAACTGAGGACGACGGGGTGACATGTTTTAGATGAACGTACATTTTTTTCTTACCTGGGAGGGTTACGATGACGGATATTTATGTGAACGTCCTTCAGTTGAGGGACACCGCTTTTGAAGTTGGCTTCAAGACAGGAAAGGAAATAGAGAACCAATCGATACTGAAAACGTTCGAAGCGATAACGAAACCTGAAATCGATCATGATGAAATGAAGTCTATTTATTCTTCGTTCGCTCCACATCTGTTGGAAGAGTTGGACGGCTTGGCGCATAGTCTGGATATACCTTCTCACAAAGCGGCAGCCATGTTTAGTGGATATGATGTGCCGAGAACAGAAGCTATGGGGTGCTCCGCTCTTCTAACAGAAGATTACTACGTCAGGAACTACGATTTCTCCCCAGCCTTATATGACGGACTTTTCAGTTTGGTACAACCTGAAAAGGCATTCGCTTCAGTAGGATATAACCTGCAGATCATCGGCAGACATGACGGAGTGAACGAACATGGTTTGGTGATGGGATTGCATTTTGTGAGCAATGAAGGGTACAGGAAAGGATTATCCCCATGGACCTCTATTCGCATGGTGCTGGACACATGTGCCACAGTGGACGATGCGGTATCTATGTTGAAAGAAATCCCTCACTCTGCATGCTATAACTTCTCGCTGGGAGACAGTCAGGGAAATATGGCTGTGGTGGAAGCTTCTCCAGATCAAGTCGTGGTTAGGCGTGATGGCACTTTAACCTGTGTGAACCACTTCCAAGAGGAACAGCTCAAAGATAAAAATAGGGAGTCCATCCATGGCTCGTTAAAACGCAATGACTATTTACATAAGCTGAAGGACGAACATCTCACTCAAACAGAGGCATTCAACAACTTCAAGAGCAAGGAGTCTCCTATGTTTTTCACCGACTATAATGATCTATTCGGGACGCTCCACACCTTTTCTTATTCCTATCGGGATGCAAAGATTCTGACCACCATAGCACAAAGCGGTCAGGATTTAGAGGTCGATTTCAAAGAATGGGTTGGTGGGAAGGATATAGCCGTTCAGAGAATGAATGGCATAATAGAGGGATAATGGGTCCGGAAAATTTAAAGACACGCTGCCCAAAAAATCGGTAGCGTGTCTTTGTTCTTTTGTACATATAATATAGGCTGTTCAACTGTATGCCACAGACTGTTCGACTGTATCGCGTCTTCTGTAGATGCTCAACAATAACCCGACAGCAATCATTTCGAGTAGTATATGGGAGCCGCCGTAACTCATGAAAGGCATGGCTGCGCCAGGCACCGCTGATACACCGAAGTTCATGAGGATGTTCAGGATGAACTGAACAGAGAACGTCGCTGCCAGACCGATCGTGAGAAGTCGACCATATGAGTAGGTCATGTTCCTACCCGTACTGATGACCCTCCAAATGAACGAGGCAATCAACGCGAACACGATGATGGCGGACATCCAACCGAATGTGTAAAGGGTGTACGAAAAGATGAAATCGGTATGGACTTCCGACATGAGTCCGGGAGTGGACTTTATAGCACTTCCTATGAAGTTCGCATCTCCCAAAGTCAAACCAGCATACGTGCTAGGTAGGGCAGACGGATCTGCTTGGACGAAAAGACGTACCATCGGCAAAATGGATAGGGGTACAGTAACAGCTAAGACCTGCTTGATGCTGGCGCTGGAGACGGACATCATGGCAACGGATACAATCAAGCTGATGAATGTGGCAGCCACTGCCCCGGTCGTAGATAGTAAAAGGATCGGTACAGCAAGAAGACCTGCTCCAAGCCAGGACTTTCTGGTATCTCTCCAATTCCATGAATGGAAGATTCCCGCAAAGGCTACGACCAAGAGGTATGGAGTGATTTCCGTGAAATTAATGAAGGCAAAGCCGATATTCAAATACGGGATGCCATCGACCCGGACCCCGAGCAAGACGGTCAAGGAAAGAACGAGTAATATACCTGCATAAATGGGCGTCGAGTACTTTGCCAGTTTTCTATAATCCAATTGGAACACGACCAGCATGAGCAGAAGGCCGGCTAAGTAGAATACTAGACTCTTATGAAATAACTTCATCTCATGAAGCGCTGTGATGGACGAATGGAATTGCAAGTAGTACATAACGAGAAGGCCGACGAGAGAAACCGCGAGAACCGGGAGGATGGTTTGTACATCCAACGGCGCTTTATGCGTCTTGTTCAACTGCTTCCCTAATACCTTCTCATCACCTATATGCGCCAAAGCTTCATGGACAGCCTCTTCTTCAGACAGCCCCCTGCGCATGGCGTCCTCTTTCAGTTCCTGAAGATGATCGCCTATCTCGAGCTTGATGTTATCATGCACATCCTTATTCTTGATCCGCTTGCACAACTTATCCACATATACCTCGAACTTCTTATCTATTCCCATACGCTTTTCTCTCCATGGAGCACTTGATCCACTGCATCTTTGAACACGGACCATTCCTCTTTTTTCTCTTGGATGTGCTCTCTGCCTGCATCATTCAACTTGTAATATTTCCTCTTTCTCTTACCGGTGCCTTCCCCCCAGAAGGAGACGATCAGCCCTTTTTTCTCGAGCGTGTGAAGGATAGGGTAGATCGTCCCTTCCTTGAAACTGAAAATACCGTCAGACTTCACTTCCAGTTCCTTGATGATTTCATAGCCATACCTTGGCTTCGTGTCCAGCAGGCTTAAGATCAGCGTGGTGGTACTGCCTTTAAGCAGCTCTTTACTAACTTTCATAGATACCTTGCCTCCAGATGCATAGTATTACAATGCATAGTAATTGTAGGTGTATTGTATCCTGACTCACTGACCCTGTCAATCTTGTTTAAAGAGAAGGGTTTTTAATCGAATAAAAGAGTGCTGTGAAACGGGGGGATGAGTTTGCGCAAAATACGGAGATTTGAAATAATTGGCATGTGGATAAGTAGAACGAATCATGAAAAGAGGGTCTGGAATGAATTTGAGTCATGTGAAGTTTGAAGTGTTAGTACCGGAAGAATACATCGTACCTTTACGCAATCTATTGAATGAAAACCATGTACTGACCGTCGGGGAGTACGACCACGTGGTTTCTTACACGGAGACCAAAGGATACTGGAGACCACTGGAATCTTCAGACCCTTATGCTGGGAAAAAGAATGAAGTGGCCTACGGATCAGAGTGCAAGCTGGAATTCCAGTCCCCTTTTGAAAGAATAGAAGAGGTGAAGGGTCTGATAAAACGTATCCATCCGTATGAGGAACCAGTCATCCATGTCGTACCATTGTTAACATAATTGAAAAAGGAGAGATAACCGTGATTTTCCGAAGAAAAATGTACAAAGTCGCCCCGAGCATCTTGGAAGACTTCAACAAACATTTCAACGAAACGCTTCTGCCGACCCAACTGAAGTACGGTGCCCGTCTAGTGGGCAGATGGATGACGGAAGAGAAGGACGGTGTGATAGAGATTCTAGCAATCTGGCAATATGAAAGTCAGGAGGACTATCAAGTCATTGAAGGGAAAGTGAGAGGGGATGACGCTCACATTGAGCGTGTCGAGAAATGGTTTCAGAAGCTTGGCGGTCGTGACAAACTGAAAGAAGTCTTTTTGCATATCGATCAAGATTTCATGAAGACGACGGTTCCGTTAGATAAGACCATTATCAATTGATTCCATCAAAAGGAGGAAAGTCTATGTGGGAAGGCGCAGCTGCCATATGCCTGAATGAACAAGAAGAAGTCCTTATGGTATTACAGGAAGACGATCATGGTTATAAGAGATGGTCCGTTCCGTCAGGTGGCAAAGAGACAACCGAAACCTATGAAGCTTGCTGTATCCGAGAAGTAGCAGAGGAAACAGGATATCAAGTCCGCGTGGAAGCGGAAGTCCGTCAACACGAAACGGTCATGTATGGTACCGATGTACATATAAGGTATTACCATGTGGAACTCATCGGTGGTGAAAAGTCATTCCAGGACCCAGATGATGAAATCCACGATATAAGGTGGCATCCCGTTTCGGAATTGGCACGTCTGGACTTTCAATTTGAAGATGAACGGGAGATTTTGAACCTCCATATCCACTCGGTTCTGAGATAGATAGAATCGATTAGAGTAAATACTTGAAACAAGGGAGGCGTGCTGTGAAAAGGAAAACCGTCGCACAGATATTATTGTTGATTATAAGTGCTTTGCTGTTCACCTTCTCTATCGAACTACCTGTATTAGGCTTCAAGAAACTAGAGTTCCAACAGGAAACCTCGACCCACCAAGTAATCAGTTACAACTGGTACGGAAAAGAAGTAAAGGAGCAGCCTTTTAAAGGAGACCCCAAAGAAGCACTTAGCCTGTTTCAAAAGCAAGACAGAGTCCAAAAGATTCAAGTAGGAGTCGTAATCGCTGCACTCTTGACCCTCGCTCTATGGTGGAGTAGAGGGAAGAAACGCTATATATACGCTAGTGCCCTCGCAGTACCGATTCTGGTCATCGTAGATATCATGGTTGTACATAATTTCAGTTAGAGGGTTTACCGAACACAGGAGGATTAGTTGATGGACATACTCATGCCGACACTATTGATGTTTTTCCCTATCATAGTAGTTGCCTTTCTGATCAGATGGGTACGCTTGATCAAAATCAATAGTGACAAACAGGTGGAACAGAACGAAAGAATCATCGAACTGTTGGAAAAGAAGGAAAATCGACATTAACCGTCGCTTCGATAAGGAGGGGAAGAGGTGCCGACTTGTCAAAACTGCAAGCACAAATGGTCGTGGTCCGAGACGGTGAAGCAACAATTGAAGTCGAAATATATCTGTCCCTACTGCGGACAAAGACAGCATTTGTCCGAGAAGTCCCAGTTCATGCAGGCTGTGCTCACACTCCTCACCAGTCTCGCTTTTATATTCGTTTTCACCAATATAGAAGAATCGTGGGTTTCTCTGCTAGTGTTGATCATCGTCAGTATCACCGTACTGCTTGTCACCGCACCGTTCGTAACGGAATTATCCAATGAAAAAAAGCAGCTATAATTGCTCATCAGGGGAGGTGCAAAGAAATGGGAGATTCCCGTTATACAGGGGTACTGCTATACCCGAGATTCAGTGAATACGAACTTTCCGTACTGTTATCCGTTCTGAAGCAAGGCGGAAAACGGACCATTTTTCTCGGACTGGACGACCAACCGATCCGAGGGGAAGCAGGCCTTCCGTCCAAACCGGAAGCCACCATCCATGACTTCGATATCAACCTGCTCGACAGCATCGTCCTCCCAGGCGTCGATGATTTCGAACATCTAGTCGGCCATCAGGAATTGGCGGAGTACCTACATAAAGTAGACGATCAGAAGCGGGTTATCGCTGCCATTTCCAGTGCTCCTTACCTGCTGTCTATGGGCGATGTGCTGGCGGGCAAGACATATACAACGGGACTCACGACGCAGCAGAGAACGTTCCTGGGTACTTTTGAAGAGGAGAACTACGTAGACGCCCCTGTTGTGGTGGACGATTACCTCGTGACAGCGAGAGGGTCTGCCTTCATAGAGTTCGCGTTCCGTGTCGGGGATTTGCTGGGTCTTGAATATGATAAGACATGGTTTTATCCAGATTGCCGGATATGAATGCAAATCGACTGGAAAAGTTGCCAGAAGGTTCTCGGTCGAATCTCCCCGATTCCTGTAGCTTTTCATCCTGCTTCTGCTTTAAAATGAGTCACAGGGAACAAATAGGAAGCGGGTGAGAATGCCATGGAAATGAAACACGATAGCCAAGATCCTTTTCAAGGGACGTTCCGGTCCTTGGAGGAAGTGGCGGATCGGATACGGGAGCGGTTGCACTGCCCCGTCACCATAGAAGATGCGAACCATCGCATTCTGGCGTACAGTACGCATGATGAGGATGTGGATCCTGCGAGGATTGCGACCATCATGCGCAGGAAAGTGCCTGAGAACGTGATCAAGACCCTCTGGAAGAACGGAGTGATCCCGAAGTTGTTCGAAAGCGAGGAGCCCGTCGTGATTCCCGCAATCGAATCCGTCGGTCTCGGGAGGCGCGTGGCGGTTTCTGTACGGAAGAACAATGAGATCCTAGGATTCATTTGGGCTCAGCTGAACGGAGAAGTGTCAGAAGAGGAACTGGAATTGTTCAAGAAAGCCGCCAAAGTCGTGAAGAATCAGATGCTGCAAATGCAGATCAAGCAGCGGAAATCGGAAGAGGACCATCGCGAATTCTTCTGGCAGCTGCTCACGAACCACTTGAAAGACGCCGATGCCATAAAAGCTCAATCGGAGAAATACCACATCCGTTTGGACGGGCAGCTCGCTGTGGTCGTCTTCGGATTCGATGAGGAAATCCACCAGTCCTTGGAGCGGCATATCCATTACTATATCGAAGCATCTCGCCAAATCGGAATCGTCTGCAGTGCGATCGACGGCAATCAGCTGATCTTGCTCGTCAGACCCCATCCGACCGATGCGCCTGGTAAAGAAGTGAGCGACTTCGTCCAGACCTTCATGGAAAAAATCAGTGAGCGCGTCAACGTAGAAGCGCTGCAAGGGGCGGCAGGGAAGCTGTATCATAGCCCTCTCCATATTCATGCTAGCTATAAAGAAGCCTTGCACACCTTATCGGTGAAAGAACGTTTTGCAGAAGAAGTGAGCGATATCAACAGTTATCAAGATCTCGGCATCTTCCAGTTCATTGATTACCTCTATGAAAAGCGGGTGCGCGATCATTATACGAACCAATACATTGAAACGCTGAGAGCCTATGACAAGAAACACCGCTCCGATCTGTTGAGGACGATAAGCGTTTACCTGCGCTCGGACAGTAATGTGAACGAAGCATCGAAAGCGTTGCACGTCCATGCGAACACATTGAATTACCGGTTGAAACGGATCGCCGATCTTACGGGATTCAACTTCAAAGACCCCAATCAGAAGGTGACCTTGTACATCGATTTGATGATGGAGCGACTGAAAAGGTGACGTTGTTCGAATACACAAACCGAGGTCTGGACTTTCTCATTTTTCAACAATGCAATCCCTCCACTGCCCGACTATAATCGGAGATACAAAATGATTATTACGAAAAGGGGTTGAAGGTATTGTTCATCGGAATTCCGAAAGAAATCAAAAACAATGAGAATCGTGTCGCTATCACACCAGCAGGGGTACTGAACTTGGTCGAATCCGGCCATCGTGTATTCGTCGAAACGACAGCGGGTGTCGGTAGTGGTTTCGAAGATGTGGACTATCAGGAAGCGGGGGCGACGATTGTCCCGACGGCAGCCGAAGCATGGGATAAAGAAATGGTCATGAAGGTCAAAGAACCCCTTCCATCAGAATACGGATACTTCCGTGAAGGACTCATCTTATTCACATACCTTCACCTCGCCGCAGAACCGGAACTAGCGCAAGCACTCGTCGAAAAAGGCGTCATTTCGCTTGCCTACGAAACCGTCGAAGCGGATCGTACGTTGCCGCTTCTGACACCGATGAGTGAAGTGGCTGGCCGCATGTCTTCCCAGATCGGTGCGCAGTTCCTAGAGAAATCCAAAGGCGGCCTCGGTATTCTGCTCGGCGGCGTACCAGGCGTGAAACGAGGCAAAGTGACGATCATCGGCGGCGGTATCGTCGGAACGAACGCTGCCAAAATCGCCATGGGACTCGGTGCTGACGTGACGATCATCGACCTGAGCCCTGCGCGTCTACGCCAATTGGACGACATCTTCGGGACAGAGATCAACACGCTGATGTCCAATCCGTTGAACATCGCCCAAGCGGTGAAAGAATCCGACCTTGTCATCGGCGCTGTACTGATTCCAGGAGCGAAAGCACCGAAACTCGTCACAGAGGACATGGTGAAAACGATGAAACCGGGTTCTGTCCTTGTCGACGTAGCCATCGACCAAGGCGGAATCATCGAAACCGTCGACCGCATCACGACGCACGACAACCCTACTTATGTGAAGCATGACGTGGTGCACTATGCTGTAGCCAACATGCCTGGTGCCGTGCCGCGAACATCGACGATCGCTCTGACAAACGTCACAATCCCTTACGCGCTTCAAATCGCCAACAAAGGCGTATCTAAAGCGATGGAAGACAACCCGGCGCTCAAGAAAGGTTTGAACACGGCAAACGGCATGGTCACATATGAAGCTGTAGCGAGAGATCTTGGCTATGAGTATGTATCTGCTGATGATGCTTTGCGTGTAGCTCTTACAAAATAATAGATAGCGAATATGTTTTAAAAAATCCGCACTGGAGTCAGTGCGGATTTTCTTATGGTTAAGGAATCTCTGGTTATTCCCCAATTACTAAACTGAGGATAATAACATGCCTTATGCTGAGATACCTCGAAACTTAGTCTTCATTTTTAGGGCAGGATTGTGGAAGACTTGATTTCGAGATAAAGTTGCCTTACTTATAAATGGAATAGTGATAAAATATATAATAAATAGTCTAAATAAGCTTGAAATTCCTTTATTATGGAGGGTGAATTATGGAAAAGGTTGAAGAAATGGAGCGAGCATGGAAAATAAAGTACCCTAAGCGTAATATATGTATTATGCGTGATCACAACTGGGCATTTTCAGCATGGGAGATTAGCAGAATCACCCATGAAATAGACATGGGTGCTAAGGTGTTGCATGTTGATTTTCACGATGATTATTGTGATCCCAATGAGAAAATAGAGGATATAAAAACAAAAGAAGAAGCACTTAAAGTCGGTGAGGAATTAGAGATTTTTGAATTTATTAAAGCAGGTAAAGAAACTGGAACTATCAAAGATGTGTACATGATAGGTGATTATAAAATGCCACCAGGTGATGTTATTCATTCTTATACATACAATCAGTTTGAAAACGAACACCGTAAGAACTTTTTTCAGGCTGAAGATCAAAGCTATATTCTTGATTTGGATTTAGATTTTTTTAACCTACATGCGTATCATAATATAGAGAAAAATTTTGATAATAATCCTTTTCGATATAGCTCTGAATATATACGAAAACAATTAGAAGCTTTTAAACAATATGATGATGAAGGTATCTGGGATTTAATAACTGTCTGTATATCTCCAGAGCACTGTGGAGGTTTTGAGACTGCCCAAGAAATCCTAGATATTTTCATTGATTTTTTCAATCTTAAAGACGAGGATTATATTTACTGGTAATATATGTTTAAGGATTCACTCACAAAAAGGAAGTTTTGATTGTGATCTTCCTAATATCAAGTCTTATACAAATGGGGGCGATAGCTGCACGTCAGGATTAGTAATTGTTTATTATACTGATAAATAGGATGAATTTATATGAAAGACAGGTGAATACTATGGGAAAAAAACTTACTCCTAAATTAAAATCATACAAAGATGAATTTGAATTTCTTCATAAAAAGATTGGTGAATTAGAATGGGATCTTGCTACAATTTATTATGGACGGAAAGCTGTCCTTCGTTCGGAATATGAGTCATTAGAAGATCGGATTCAAAATTATAAAGATAATATTGAAATGTTAGTAGAGAAGATCAGAGATGAAGTAGCCGAAGCTAATAAATCCAAATAGCTTGAAAAATTCCAATTAGTAGTGTAACTATTGTGTATAATTCTTATAAAATGATTTTGTGTCTAATTCACTTTAAAAGCAAGTTTGTGAAACATTATTCTTAAACTAAAGGATGCGTTAGTTTAAGTTTTATTTTAATGTATCTTGAATTCAAGTTTTTCATAAAAGGGGGCATATCTTATAAAAGGTATGTCCTCTTTTCTGATAATTATATATTGAGGTATTACTTCTTTTTTGAAATAATTGGTATTATTATGTTGCATTTTATTGGATAAGTTTAGGCGGGGTTTCTTGTGAACTCTTTAATGTATGGATCTCAAATAAGTTTAGTTTTCTTTATTTTACTATTTCTTTTTATTATCGGAGGGATCTCATACCTAGCTTTCAGAAAGAGAAAAATAAAATTCATCTTGCTTTCTAGATTTAGAGAAGTGGGGCAATTGCTTAATTAGAGTGCTTGCTCTATTTATGGATAATACTTATGCGATAATTGGGAGTGCATATTACAAGGAATGATAAAATGAAAACTCTTTGGCGGCTATTGGTTAATAGTAAATTGAATAAAATGTTTTCAGAAGATGATCTAACCCAAGCAGAAAAGGACTACATAAACTCCATTCCATCCCAAAATTCTCTGGGAATTATTACTTTGTTATTAGGTGGGGCAGGGTTTATGTTCGGTAATAACCACCTATGGATTGCGATAATATCAGTAACTTTTGGGACCATATCTTTAAGAACATTTGACAAAAAAGAGCATGATAACCCTTGGCCATTTTATATTGGAATTTTACTGGGTTTAATAGGTATTGTGCTCAATCTAACAAAATACTCTCATATGGCAGTTTGAAGTAAGACTTCCCGTAGTGGCGACGGAATCAACCTTGCAGATTTAGTTGGTTGCTTAGGCTGGTGTACGGCTCAGTTCCTAGATAGTTTTGTTGTGTTTTATTGAAACTTCTAATAAACAGAAACGTTTAGATATTTAAATGAGTACTGTTTAGTAGTTTTATTATTAGGAGGATAAAGAATGAAGCAATTTGTGTATAGAGTAGAAGATATTAAAGTACAGTTAAAAGCAAACAACGAATTTAGTGAAATGATGGAAGAAAAGTTGAATTCCCTAGGGGAGGATGGTTGGGAACTAGCTGGAGTCAATGGAACAGTTTTTTATTTTAAGAAAGAAGAAATTTGAGTTTATAAACATTTGGGGGCAATTCTCCAACTAATGTATTGCTCTCATTTTAATGGTAGTGGTAATTAAACGGAACCATGGCTGTGCTATAACGTACACTAGGTTAGTCTGAAAAGATATTATTGAATTATGGAGGATTACATGGATTTCTTTGTGGAATATATACTAGCTTTCCTTGTTATTTTTGCTATTTTGGGGCTGTCGGTACTAATGATGTATTACGGCTTTAAAAAGATATATAAAGAATGGAAGAAGAATTGAATATCTAATTTCTACCAGCGCTGATCCTATATATAAGTTCCATGTTTTCAACTTAAGGGGGCAATGGCTACATAGTAGATATCAACTTATTGTGCTAACGGACAGTTATCTTTAAGAAGAAAGAGTGTATGTGTTTGAAGAAATTTATTTATCTTATCATCAGCCTTGTCCTAATATTTCTAATTGTAGGATGCAACAAAGATTCAGCAACAGAGTGGTACGATTCAAAAGAAGCAGCCATTGAATCGGGACTTAAACACGAAGGGACAGAAAGTGAATCCTTTTTATCAATCGAAGAATTTGAAAATGAGACTTTTGTGGTTTACGAGTATATGGGTGGTTTAGGTGTAGCAAACGTAGTTGAAAGTGAAAAAGGTTATGGTTGGAAAAGAAGCCTACCTTATACTGATTTTGAGGTTGGAGGAGAACTAGCTTATTCTACATCTGGTTTTGATATTGAAACGGAAACAGGATTAGATGTCTCAGTTTTAGTTGGGAAAACTTTTGATTCTTCGATTCAAGATATGAAGCTTTTTGGGGATGGAACTGAGAGAAAACTAAAGGTACACGGCGATACTGGATTCTTTTACGCTTTTCATAAAATGCCTACTGATGCAGTCGATGTTTCTCCAATAGTAAATTAGAAAACATATAACCTCAATGCTTGTTGAAGGAACGGGTGCGTTAGTTTAGGATCTGGTCCAAATATCTCGAACTCAAGTCTTAAACAAACGGGGGCTTACTTGTTTAAGAAATAATCGAAGCAATAGGAGGGTATTTTTATGACTCATTTAGGTGATATAAGTACCTTAAAACACTTTTAACGTGGTTTCACAATACATATCTTACGATAGGGTGAAAATGAGAGGGATCAAATGAAAGAATTTACTAGAAAATTATTTGGCGAAAAATATGAAAGTACATTAGCAAGAATTTGTTATGATTTTTCCATTTTAATTTGGATAGTATCTAATGTAATGTTATTTGTTCAATTACTGCTATATAGAGATATTGGTATGTTTTTAATTGGTATAGTTACTTCTCTTATGTTCGTTGTTTTATTTAGATTTGTATATCGTATTAATGCAAAGCTACTTGGCTGGAAGTAATGGTTTAATAGGAACTGTTTCCTCAACTAGTTAGTAGAAATTTTTTAAGACATATGAAAACATTACGAAGTTGAATATTATAAAAACGGGTGCGAGTACTCAATAGAATTATCTCGCCCTTTCTTTACTTATTTAATATTGTGCAAGGCTTGTGATCTAGATTAATACTCTTAATATAAGAGTAAGATGAGCATTAATAACCCTAAAAATAGGGTGTTTTTTCTTTGGTTAACTATTTAGTGTGAAATAAAGTTTAGATGATAAAAGGGGGGGACTAAGATGAC
Source organism: Halobacillus salinus (assembly GCF_004684905.1). GTDB lineage: Bacteria > Bacillota > Bacilli > Bacillales > Halobacillaceae > Halobacillus > Halobacillus salinus. The sequence continues at coordinate 125,593 of NZ_SRJC01000001.1, forward strand.
TTCCCGTCACTTCGTAGGGGCAAATATAGAACTGCCTATCGGTACTTTTGGTAGGAATCCAACATATAAGCGACTTTCCGAATTGAATTTAAATGGAACTAGTTTAGATAAATATTTGAAGAATGAAGAAGCATCTAAGTTCGTTGAGGTCTATGAAACAGAAGAAGATGCAAGCGGGATTGATGTTTTTAATATAGTTTCTGGATATGAATTAATAAGGACACAATTCACCACACCTTATGTATATGAAGTGCAAGGAGCCTTAGAGGCAAACAACACATTAGCTCAACGTAAATCGATCAAATCCCTCTTTAGTTATATTGATGAACATTTATTAAAAGGGGATTTCATTGAGGTATATTCTTGCAGGCATGGACATGAAGGTAAAGAGAAAGATGACAGTATGGGGACATATATTAACCTTAGTACGTTACAATTCGGAAACCATATAAGAATGAGAGACTTAAACCATTTAGGCCAAACATTCTTTTTGGAAGATAGGCAATATGTATTGGTTAAGAAATAAAAATAGCGTCTTGGGGCTGACTACATATGGGCAATTACAGGTTATCAAAATTAGATAGATGGCGCGACAAATATGGAGCATTAGTAGTTGCTTTAGCTTGTCTTTACAGTGCAATTAGCAGTTGGGGGCAGAATTGGATTCTTACGAGTTTTTTAGTATTCAGTACAATTGTTTGTGGAGCGTTTGGTTTTTTTGATATAAAGAGAGCTTTTAAAGAAAAAGATTCAAGGTAAGGAGGGCTGATTATGTTCTTATTCTCAACAACCGGTGGTTTAAATGTGAGTGATGTAATTGTTCAATTGGTTTTCTTGCTTATTTTGGCTGCTGTAATCGTAGGTGTGATTACATTAGTTATTAACGCTAGAAAGAGAAATAATCAATTAAGTCGAATGGAAGAAAAGGTAGACAAGCTTTCTCAAGGAGAAAAGAAGTAACCTGAAGTACATTAGCTATTAAGCTGAATTTCGATATCCAATCTGCCTGAAAAGGGGCTATCAGGGATAAGACGAATGATGTGTCATTACAAGTGGGGTAAGACGTATTCCGAAGAATAACGTATTCTGAATTTGAGAGTTCAATAAAAGGGAGCAATTCTTTAACCAAAGAATTGCTCCCTTCCATATGTTTTGGGACGGATTAATGAGGAACTGAAAGATCATGAGAAGGAAGGGATATTTGGGGAGAAGTATCGACTACAGTACCCGATAATTACGTAGTAGAAAAAATAACCGGACGTACTTTGTTCGATTTTTTGAAAATTTATGTAAGATATCTACGTTTATCGCGTCTTATATGTAAGGAGGTGAGATGGTGACACAGCTTGAGGAGATTTATCATACATACTTTAAAGATGTATTTTTATATGTGTATAGTTTATCCGGTGATAAAAATATCTCTGAAGATATCACTTCGGAAACTTTTATGAAGGCATTAAGGTCGTTAGAAAATTTCAAAGGAGATAGTGATATCCGTGTTTGGCTATGCCAAATTGCCAAGAACAGTTATTACTCTTATTTGCGTAAGAAAAAAAGTTTTATAGATCTTGAGTCGGTTCCAGAACCAGCTAGTGGAGACAATGTAGAACAAGAAATAGCCACTTCAGAAGCTTCTATAAAGGTACATGAAATGATCCAGAATTTAAAAGAGCCATACAAAAAGGTCTTTACGCTCCGTGTATTTGGAGAACTGTCCTTTAAACAAATCGGCAAATTGTATGCAAAAAGTGACAACTGGGCTTGTGTTACTTATCACCGCGCTAGAGAAAAGATTAAAGCGCGATTGGAGGATTATCAATGAAAATCAGCTGTAATGTGATTAGGGATGTACTGCCGTTATATGCCGAGGATATGGCAAGTCAAGATACTATAGATCTAGTTGAAGAACATATAGCTTCTTGTGAAAACTGTAAGAAACGACTTGAAGAAATGAGGACTGTTGAAGAACCGCCAGTAGATACCGATATAGCTCCTTTAAGAAACATACAAAATACATTGCGAAGGAAAAAGCTGCAAACGATTATACTTTCAGTAATGGCAACATTGGTTTTTGCAGTGGTTACAATCGCTTATCTCACAACGCCAGCATACATTTCTTATAATGAAGATGCGGTTTCAGTCATTGAGAAGGATGACGGAACTGTACTGTTGAATTTTAGTGAAGAAGTCTCTGGATTCGATGTAACCAAATATCCATCAGAAGACAATTCAGGATATGTCTATGATATAACGACGTGGGAAACGATTTGGCACCAGAAAATAAGTAGTAACAACCTGGAAAATACGGTCCTAAACCCGAATGGGGAAACGGTTGCTTCCATCTACTATTACAATACCGATGGAAGTGAAAATACTTTGATTTATGGAGATCCGATAACAGATGGCTCTGTCATGACGTTACCTCGGCTTGTTTTAAGCTACTATTTATTGTTCGCTGTAGGATTTTCACTTGTTTTTGGAATTGGATTGGTCATTTCCCGTAAGAACGAAAAAATACGAAATATACTAGAAAAGATTATTCTATTCCCTATCTCTTACTTGTTTGCTCACTTCCTGATAAAAGGTCTTCACTCTGCCACTTACCTTGCAGGACGAGACTTTTATCTCATATTACTAGTAGCTATTTCTTTATATTTTGCGTTGTTAGCTGGAAGGAACATATTAAAGAAATCATCAATTAAGAAGCCGAAAAGCAACTAAAGAAGATACTTCACTTGAAATAAAAAACGAAGAGGAAATTAAAACATTCAGTAAAGCGGTTAGAAGCGCTAAAAAAGAACCAGGGGCTGTTGATACATTAGACCCTGGTTACAAATTATTATATGACCAGAAGAGTTATTACCTTTGGGTAGGTCCTGGTTCAGGTTCTATAATGGAAGCCACCGACACTCATACCATATATACTTTACAAAAGGATTCAGCGAAGCAAGTTTATAAAATAGTTACAGATCATTAATAGTGTGGAATTTATTTTTATCTATCTGGTGAGGTACAGCCCACATAAAAAAGTAAGCAGAAACCCCTGCTTACTTCACCATACTCACTTCTCTCTACTCTCCAGTGTTTCTCAGGAAAATCTTCTGTTGCTATGGATTCACATTTCAAAGTAACAGATCAATTTTTCCATGAGATTGATAAGACATTTACGACAAAAAAGGTGCCCTCTAAAGCATTCTGCAAGTCGGTTTAATCAATTGGATCTTTGGCTTTCCCGTATCGAAGTACATCGTAAACAGCCATTCCGTCACTAGGTTTCCCTTCATCGTTTCTGTAAGGAAATAAGGAGAAAAATATGAAATATATTGAAAAATAAGCGAACTGGTAGAAAAATAAGGTAGCAGGTAAGAATTGTGTTGTAATTAAATAGTTTAACAGAAGTATAACGAATAAGTTAAAACCACTACCTGCTAAATAAATGGAAATGTGTGCCCAAGTTTTATTGTAGGTTAAAGAATCGTATTGGCACCAACCTTCCATAAAGTATTTTTTCTTCACTTCAAGAGAACCAATATTAAAAAGGGTTTCGCCCGTACCTATACAGAATTTGATTTTTCCTCCAAACAAGCGAGCAGTCAGCACATGTCCCGCCTCGTGGATGAGGGTGACCAATGGTAATATTAAGAAAAAGTTTACAAAGAACATTGGTATATCGCTAAATGTGAACATTTTAATTCCTTCCCGACTAAATAGTCCTTCTATCTGAATCACTAGGACAACGTAACATATCAGTGATCATTATTCTAGTATACTATTAGCAACCTGAAACCAGCTGTTAACAAAGCAAACCCAATATCCTCAAGGCACCACATCCAAGCGACATGCAGTAAAGTTGAATAAATTGGAAATTGGGTATGGGAATGTTCTACTGAATCTTGTTTTACGGTTATCATCTGAACGCCGTCGATTGCTTCCCGGAATCGCGCTCTACAAGATGAGGGGAAAGAAGGTAGACTTCTCGAAGTTGCTGATTGTCAACGTCGTACAATTAAGTCGAATGGAAGAAAAGAAGTGGGCTGAACTACATAAGTTACTAGGAGTCATTTTATATCGTTTTATCTCAATATCAGTTCTTATACATATGGAGGGAACCGGATGCTTATCTTTATCACAGTAATTTTAATAGTGTTTTTATTCGATTTTACAAGAATTAGAAAGCAAAATGATACGATCATAGAACAAAATGAAAAGGTGATTTCTTTATTAGAAGAAATTAAAAATAAGTAAGACCACCATTATTATTGAAAGAACGGATACGTTAGTTAAAAGATTTACTCAGACATATCTTAAATTAAAGCCTTAATGTATGGGGGCGATTGCTTAAAAAAGTAATCGCCCTAAATATATTGAAACTATACCTTTGAAAGCACAAAAGGAGCAGCGGCAAGCATTGGCTAAAGAAAAAAGGAGGGAAAGCTGACACCAGCTCACCCTCCAATAACAATAGATTATTCAAACGAGATCGTGTACGATTTCCCCTTCTCCACAGACTCCTCGTTTTGAAAAGCATCACTCGAATGGACCGTAATCTTCTCCAGCGTTTCCTTCTCGGCATCTTCTAAAATAAACCCGAGCTGCCCTTTGCGGGTTTCACCCGCGGCATAGTCTCCGTGCAATTCTTCCAAGTAAAAGTCATCCTGAAACCCTTTTTTCTCCCCTGTATTCGTTTCTAAATGAGAGACAGGGGCGAAGTTCGTCTGCTGATCGGAGGTGTTTTCAACGGTAACTCTCAGTTTGACGTAATCGAAGTTGCTCTCGTTATGGCTGAAACCGTGGAAGAAATCGATCATGTCTGGTGATGGCTTGTAGTGCATGAATTTCGCTTCATGGATGGTGACGTTCATTGGCCCGACATCAATCTGTTGTTCTTCTGGTGCATAGGCGAGCAGCTTGATCTTTCCGTCCTGGTCACTATGAGTCGCGCCTACTTCAACCAGCTTACTGTCATCGGGTGCTTGGGGGCTTTCCATAAATGTATCTTCCGTAGTGTCACCAGTCGTCTCTTCTTTCTCTTTTGTCGTATCGGCCTTATCTTCACCGGTTTCTGTCTGCTCTTCAGAAGCCTGTTTCTTCTCAGCTGTAGCCTCGACCTTTTCTGCATGTTCATCCGCCTTTTGGTTTGCAACGCTCTCACTTGTGCATCCCGTCATCAGGATCACCAATATAACAAGCCATCCGATTCTTTTCATGTCTATCCCTCCGTATGTAAACAAGGAGCCTCTAAGTATTCAGAGGCTCCTTTACTTGCATTAGTGCTTGTCGTGACCGTGGCCATGGCCATGACCTTTGTCATGTCCTTTGCCTTTACCATGATCATGTCCTTTACCTTTACGGTCCGAGTTCACCAATTCAAACAACTTCTGTCCTGTTGAGCTATTTTCGATGGATCCGCTGAACTCCATTCTTTGCGGACCGTACGCATAGATGTTCACGTCCACACCGGTATGACCGCTTGTCGTCCAACCTGTACCGGAGCGGATATCATAGATATGCTCGATGGCATTATCCACTTCTGTTGTATTGATTTCCCCATCTACAGGCTGTGCTGCGTCTTTGACAGATTGGATTTCTTCCTCTGTCAATTCAAGACCGCTATAAGAATTCAGTACGTCTTCTACAGCTTCCCCGTCTGCGATTTCTGCTGCCATGTAGTCAGGCGTACGTTCAGCTGCATCTACTACTTCTGGGTTGAAAATATAGTCTCCGTCTCGTCCGATAGACATTCCACCTGTAGAGTGGTCAGCCGTCGTTACGACAATCGTGTTCTTATCTTTTTTCGCAAATTCGATCGCTTCTTTGAACGCTTCCTCGAAGTCTCGCATTTCACTCATAGCGGCAACGACGTCATTGTCGTGACCGGCCCAATCAATCTGACTGCCTTCCACCATAAGGAAGAATCCGTCCTTGTCATCGCGAAGTTTATCCAGTGCCGTTGTCGTCATTTCGCTAAGCGAAGGCGACTCTTCACTACGGTCGATCGCTTTGTCCATTCCTTTTGGTGCGAAAAGACCGAGTAGCTGCTCGTTATCACTAGCTAGCATCTCTTCTTTAGTGGTGGCGTAGTCATAACCGTCCTGCTTGAATGCTTCAACTAGATTACGGTCGTCCCGTTCAAAATAGCTCGTACCTCCGCCAAGCATGACGTCGACTTTGTGTTTGCCATCGACCATCTCATCATAGTAGTCATCCGCAATGTCATTGTAGTTGTTTCGGGATACGTCGTGTGCGCCAAAGGCTGCTGGGGTAGCGTGGTTGATCTGAGAGGTTGACACAAGACCAGTGGCTTTTCCTTGTGCTTTTGCTTCTTCGAGGACTGTTTTCGTTTCTTCTTGGTCTAAATCGACGCCGATAGCACCGTTATACGTTTTGATACCGGATGCCATGGACGTTGCCGTTGCAGCTGAATCCGCGATGTTTTCCTTCACGTCACCTTCTCCCCCGTCGAAATAGGGGTCCCAGGAATATGTACGCTGCATTCCGACTTGATACGGATCGAATGCCGTAGACTCCATCTCTTTCGTAGACGGGTCATCGTTCATGTAGCGGAGCATAGTGGTGTAGGCTGGTCCCATGCCATCCCCGACCATGAAGATCACATTTTTCACTTCTGAATGGTGCTTCCCATGACCCTTTGCGTCTGCTGTGGATGCTGTGGTGGTCGCCGCGCCACCAATCACCAGTGAACTGATCGCAGCAAATGTGACAAGCTTACTCTTCGCCAATTTTTTTAACATTATAAACCTCCTAAATATGATTTGTATCGAGCTTATCTACCATTCTAGTCCTACCGTGGTAGCGTATACAACATGCCATTCTATTTATTTCCAACAGTTGATAAAGTTGGATTTGTGAGAGAAGTTGCATAAGACCTTCCTATGTACCTGAAATACTCTACTACTTTCGATTTATTTTTAGAGAAGATACGGAGTTCTAGGGTTAGGCGCTCCGTTATCGTTATAAAGTGCTTTGTGGTAAAATTGAATAAATTGGAAAAAGGGGTGTGGGGATGTTTTATTTGATCTTGTTTTACGGATTTCTCCTGAACGCCGTCGTATTGCTTGCCGGAATCGCGCTCTACAAGGTAAGGGGGAAGAAAGTCGACTTCTCGAAGCTGTTGATCGTCAACGTCATCGCATCCGCGTTAGCCTTCGGGTATGGAATCGGAGGCGGAACACTTCAATTCCTCAACGATCCTTATCTCGTCCAGACGATTGGACTGATGTCTTTCGGCATGTTGGCATTCTGCATCGTGACCCTACTATTCTATCTGAGACAAATCAGAACATACTAACATAGGCGGCCCTTCCATAGAGGGGACCGTCTTTTTTATGATAGTATCAATGTATAACTGACAGAAAATTCTAGCAGGAGTGTGGACAATGATACGCGAACTGGACCAGTCGGAATTCTATAAATGCGAGAAGCTGATGAACAAAGCGGGGCACATCGAAGTACAGGCGGTCATAGCCGGAAACAACCCGGGGCGTATTTTTGTCGATGATATCGATGATCCGAAGACGGGGCTGATCTGGCTCGGGAACCATGACGGATTCTTCTTTATCGGTGATGAGGAAAATGAAACCTTCACGGACGGTATCGATGCATTCATTGATGATGTCATCCATCCCGAAGCGGAGAGGCTCGGTGTGAGGAGCTTCATAGCCATCGGCAACCATCTGGAATGGGAGCCAGTCATCGAGAACGTTTTCGCACATCGGCCGATGCAGATATCGGATCAGAAGGTGTACAAGTTGAAGCAGGGACACAATCCAAGTGGTGAGCAACCTTCTATGGAACATGGTTATGAAATACATAAGATAACGGAAAGTCTGATGGAAGAGGAGTCTATTCAGAACACGGACTTTCTACGCTCTAAATTACAGGAATTCTGGACATCCCCTGAGCATTCTTTCAAAAAAGGGATCGGGTACTGTGTCATCAAAGGGAACAAAATCGTGAGTTCCTGCTTTTCCGGGTTCGTAGCGGAGAACGTCCACGGCCTTGATATCGAAACATTGGAGGAGCACCAAGGGAAAGGGCTCGGACAGCAGGCAGCTAACGCTGTGGTGAAGGAATGTGTGAGCAAAGGGAATATTCCTTACTGGGATTGTGAGGAGGCGAATGGACCTTCGAATGCGGTTGCCAAGAAGGTAGGCCTTGAGCATCATCTGGATTACCTTGTGTATATTTTTCCGTTCGATCGGAATGAGGAGTAGGTGTGATGAAAGATTTGCTTGGTGCGATATCAGGTGTTTTGACGGTTTGGATAGCGTACGGAATCATTTTCGATGACTTTGACGATCGGTTCCTCATCGCTATGGTTATGGGTATCATCGTGGGTTATAGTGCGGGGAAGAAACAGAAAGCTTAGCGTCTTCCCACCTGAATGAGGATTAAGATAGAAAGTAGAGAGCACTAATTGAATTCATTAGTGCTCTTTCCTATACAGGAATCAAGATGCTTTCTTAAGCTTTGTTGTATTGCGGACAGTTTGGGCAATAGCTGCTACCCATCCAATGATTAGGATGACATAAATCATCGAAATAGCAGTTTGACTTATGGATAAAGTATTTAGAATCGTATTAGTGTTTGTAAGAATAATGAATCCTCCCACAAGAACTCCCAGAATATAGGTGGGCATCACCCGTACAAGCCATGCAGCAATAGGAGCAGCAATTACTCCGCCAATCACAAAGGCACCCACCCATAACCAATTGAATTGCTCCCATCCCAAAAAAAGTACGAATCCTAATGTAGCGGAAATGGTAACAGCGAACTCGCTTGTATCTACCGTTCCGATGACTTTCCGTGGTGTGGCTCCTTTTTGGGATAATAGGACTGGAGTGTTTACAGGTCCCCAACCACCGCCACCTACAGCATCCAAAAAACCGGCAACAGCTCCCAGAGGGTAGAGAAAACGCTTCTTCAAATGTATATTTCCTGAGGGCGGCCTTTCCTCTGCTTTTTGCAGTAGAAAACGGAATAGAATATATATTCCTAATAAAAGAAGAAAGCCCGAGATGAATGGTTTCATTAAGTAACCAGGCAAGCTACTTAAAAAAGCTGCTCCGAAAAAAGCACTTATGGATCCAGGAATAACCAGTGTCAACATCAGTTTTTTATCAACATTTCCGAATTTGTAATGAGAAACGCCTGACGCAGCAGTTGTAGCGATCTCAGCCATATGAATGGATGCAGAGGCGATTGCTGGTGCCACTCCATAGGCGAGTAACAACGAAGACGAAGTTAAACCGAATGCCATTCCAAGAGCACCATCAATCAATTGTGCGAAAAACCCTATCAAGGCAAATATAATAAGTTTTCTCAATATCATGCACCCTCTTAACTTGATTATTCCTATTATCTTAGTTGGATTTAAGTATAAAAAAATATATGGCAATGGCCATAAGGATAGGCCAGTATTTGATATAAAAAACCTCTTCTTATTATGTAAGAAGAGGTGTAAACATCCATTTGCCTCTCCTTATCTTTCAGACTTATCGTCTGCTGGAATGAGCACCTCCACCAAACAGTGTGGTTGCTGCGGGATCATAAGACCAGATTCCTTCCCCGACTCTCTATAAGGATTAAATTGGTAATTAAATTAATGATACTCTATAATTTATAGAAATATTCTGATGAAGTCAATCATTATTTGAAGCACATAAAAAAAGCAAAACAAGCACAATACCGACTAAGGGGTTGTGCTCTGAAATATCCTGTATGTCAGTTGAGAAAAAAGAGAAGTGTCACTGAATCTAATCCGATTTTTGAACAAGGATTAGAATTTGAATAGGATTTCTTGGATGGACTGTCTTTTTATAATAATTCAGATGAAATCCACGTTTTTTAGCAGTTGCCTCTAACAATGAAGTTTCGTGGAACATCGATTCGGACAACTTCCTTAAATAGATGTTCGTCAGCAAGAAATAGTAAAGGTTGACGATCTTTTCGTTATTAAGTGATTCATGCGGAGTAACAGGGCACATAGATTAGCCTCCTGGCTATAGGTCACCACAGAGGAAATACTTTTCAAGATGCCACTAAACTATGCTCTCAACTTAATCCAACCATAACATAGGGGCGATCTCATTGATAGATGGATAGAATGCCAGGCATCTGATTGAATCAGCATTATTCTTTGCATGATTACTTAACATTTGTTTCAGTCATTCCGATTATTGATCTCATAAGCAGCTCGTATCGCAGATTCAAGGGCTCCTTCCACCCAGCCATGAAAAGGTGACGTGTGTTCGCCGGCGAAATGGATTCTGCCTTCAGGTAAATAAATGTCGTCTGCAAAATCCGAAGCCTGGTTAGGTGCAAATAGGGTAAAGCAACCTGCGGAGAACTGATTCTGACTCCAGCTATAGGAAGCCCCTTTTGAAAATTCACGATATACCTGATCTCCATAGATTCTAGAGAGCCCTTGCAAGGCTTCACGGATGCGTTCATCTGATGGTAAACTATTCCATAGGTCGGCGTTTTGTGCCCAGCTATAACTTCCGAGCATCACTCCAGGACCAGGTTCACCGATTTTGTGACTAGGGCTATACGTGTAACGCAGTGGAAAGTCTGTAATGATATTCCCTGCATTGCCGAGTTCCCAAAACTTTGTCTTGAATTCAAGTCCGATTTTCACGGAAGATACATAGTTCAGTTCCCTGATCGCTTTCCATTTTTGAAAGGAAATAGAATCATACGGATATATATCAATGAATTGAAATACGCTGTATGGAACAGTGGCAATCGTATAATCTCCCTGAAAACTGCGATATTCGTTCGTATTGCGATCTCGAACGGTTACCGTAACTCCGTCATCATCTTGAATGATTTGGTGGACTTTTTGGTAATAGTAGATGTTTTGCTCGAGCTCAGGTAAGAAAGCATAGGGAAGCCGGTCATTTCCACCTGTAATTTCATAGAATTTCAAATCCTCATTAAAAATCGTTCGCACAATATCTAACAATATGTCTACAAAGGATAACTCGGGGAACCCTTCGATTCCGAGAATGACTTTAACCATACGAATCGCTTCAGGTGATAAAGAGTTACCTAGTGGGTTGAACCGTAAATAATCATCAAACGAATAGCTGTCGAATTTCTTTCTTAATTGATCCTGCTCTTCTGGGCTGGAATTTTCGTAAAGATCAAGGAATGGTTTGACCGCAGAGGACAATAATTCTACAGCAGACTTGCCTCGTTCTTGAGGTGGTAAGGGATAGTTGAATATATTAGGATCGGCTTCATAGAGAGTATCGGTCGCCAAGATTCCGTTTATGAGATAGAAATCATTTTCATTAACGAAGACATTGGTAGGTAAATCGAATTTACGGATGTACTCGAACACCAAACTATGGGTATCAGGGAAACGCATAGCTCCTGCATCCAAATACAGCCCTTCAGAAAAAGGCTCACGCATTGTGTAGACCCTTCCACCAATCCGGTCGTTCCCCTCGAGTATGATGACGTCATGACCTGCTTTTTTCAATAAGGAGGCAGAAACCAAACCAGCCATACCAGCGCCAATGACAATTACTTTATGTGGAGTCGTGGTTGGACTTAATCCATTACGAATGATGGACTTCATATCTTTAGGATATTCTAGGTCTCCATAACTATAAACATCTGCTCTGTTTTTCAAAAAATTCCCCTCCCTAAGTGTAATAAATATGCATCAGAATAGGGAGTATTCAATGAGAAAAACAATGAATAGGAAATTCAACTTTCACAAGACCTTTTGAAAAGGCGAAAGACAAAGATGAAAAAGTGTGTCGGCAGAGCGAGTGGCGGAGTAGTTCATTGAAGTGGAGAGGACTGGACGAAGTCTATTGAGTCTTACCTTGCATAATAGCGATAGTTTCAGAATGAAGAACTGGTGGTCGTCTGCTTTAGTAGAGGGTTATAGGAGGCTTTGGATTTAGCATATATCAAATAGAAAATATTTTAATATCTCACTATTTAGAGCTGGCAGGGCACATTACGCATAACTAGATAAGTACCAATACTGGCGTGAAGAGGGCTGCTGTTGATGATAAAACACTAAGGATAATGATTTATATTTCTTAGAATGATAGATTTTGAACCCTTTATCCAATGCTGCTTTTTCTAAAAGGGACGTTTCGTGATTCATCTTTGTTGATAACTCTTCTGTATGAATTTTTTCATGGAAAAAGGAGTACAGTTGAAAAATTCGCTTGATATTCAGTTTGCGGTAGGGATTCATGATGTACCTCCGATTTTTCTATCTATTTATGTATGATTCTACATATTATTATGATTTTCTCACATGAGAGTATATCTTTAAACCATTCTGTTTCAATAGATATAAAATATAAATAGGAATTTCAATAATTTCTTGTCTTATCAATTCTAAATAGAGACAATGAGCAGGAATGGAAAGACTGAAAGACTAGAAAGGGTTTTAGATATTAATAACAAACGATTCGCAGGGTTTTATCTGGTTCTACTCCTCTATTATCTGAGAATGAACCTCCTGTTCAGAAGTAAAGAGAATGTACGAAAGGTGGTAAAACGCGTAGAAAAAACACTAGTAGCCTCTGGTGTAATGAACGAGAACTACGAGCCGGGGACAGTCAGACCTAGAAATAAAACAATGGAACGACTGCTGCATGCCTTTGTGGTAAACCGATCCTATTCAGAAGAAGAATTTTACGAGTACGTAGCCGTTTCATTGGTGAGAAAGAACTGGACAGCTTTCATGAAGATGTCACTCTTCTTTGCATCTGTCTTCGTGTTGTTGTGGATTGGGATCCGACTATATGTGATGTATTTCCTTTCTATCTCCGGGGTGGTTGCTTTGGGCATGTTTGCCGGTATGTATCTATCGCCAATCCTTGGCTTGCTTACGGGAATTTTGGCTCCTGGATGGAAAAAATATCCCTTGATACTATTGAATTTAGGGCTCTTGATTTTCTTGAATTATAGTCTGGTCTGAGGTATTCCAGGCTAGCAGTGTTTTAGAAGACCTTTTTATGCAGAAAGGAGTATTAATTTGAATAAAGTGGTTTCCGCCATTTACATATCTGTATCCATGCTTATGTTTACAGCAATAGGGATTGCTCAAGCGTTTCCTGAAGTGAATTTTACATATTCCCACAGTATAGTTCCATGGTTACCATGGCTAACGCTTTGTCTTGGTGTATTTTATATCATTCCTAATCGTAGAAGGGAGGTAGTGGATGACTAAAGGAATATTTGAACTTATGACAGAAGCACAACTGAAGAAATATGCAGAACTTGCCGTGCGAGCCGGTGTGAACCTACAGAAAAACCAACTGTTGATCATTCACAGTGATATACAACATGCTCCGTTTGCACGACAGATCCAAACGGCAGCTTACGAAGCAGGAGCAGCTAACGTTTTCATCGACTGGACCGATGAACAATCTACCAAAGCATTTTACCTGAACGCAGACGATTGTGTGATCGATCACTATCCAGATTGGCAGGCTGCACGTTTCAAGGAATGGGAACAGGCGGATGCTGCTTTCATCCATATCATCTCTGAGAACTTTGAAGTGTTTAAAGAGGTTCCTTCAGAAAGGATCGATCGTTTCCAGAAAGCTTCCCGCACCAAATTGAGGAGTCATCATTCGAAAATACGATCCCACGAGGTACGCTGGTGTCTTCTGGCTGTGCCGAGCGTTGAATGGGCAACGAAAGTATTCCCCGACTTACGTGAAGAAGAAGCTTTGAGATCATTATGGGAACTCATAATGACAGGAGCGCGGGCAGATGGAGAGGATCCTATCAAAGATTGGGAACGTCACCATAAAGCCTTCGAATCCCGGAAAGAATTCCTGAATGAGAGGCAGTTCGAAGCCCTGCATTTCACCAATACCCTCGGAACGGATTTATTCGTTGGACTACCAGAAGATCATCTCTACATCGGTGGGGGTGTCATGGATAAAAACGGCATTCCATTCTTTCCGAATATCCCTACGGAAGAAATCTTTACGGCTCCTCACAAAAATATGGTGAACGGTAAATTGGTAGGTACGAAACCTCTGATCTATGGGGGGAGTGTCATCGATGACTTTTATCTCCTATTCCAAGATGGGCGAATCACTGATTATTATGCCGCGAAGGGACAGGAAGCGTTACGTAACCTGATTGAAACGGACGAAGGATCCCATTATCTCGGTGAGATCGCTTTGGTCTCTGATAACTCCCCTCTTGCTCAGGCTGATACTCTCTTCTACAATACCTTGTTTGATGAAAATACGTCCTGCCACATCGGAATCGGAAATGCATCGCCGTCCAATCTTCAAAATGGCAAAGACCGATCAGAGGAAGAGTCGAAGGAAGAGGGTTTGAATGCTTCCATCTTGTCCGTCAATGCGACCTTTGGTAGTAGAGATATGAAAGTAAATGGAAGGAAAGAAGATGGAACGGAAGTATTGCTGATGGAAGATGGGGATTTCCAGTTTTAATTTCATAACTGTAAAATCAAACAGTGAACTCATAAGGAGAATGAAAATGAGCGACGAAAAGGACAAATCAATAGAACATACTTATCTAGCAGTTGGAATTGGTGTCGGATTACCTTTGGGTGCGGCGCTTGGGTTATTGCTATTTGATGACATAGCAACCGGAGCCGGTATAGGTTTGGTTTTTGGAATCACAATTGGAACTGTAGCTGACTCATTTAAAAGAAAAGAGTAGATAAAGGAGAGGCGAGTGAATGAAATTCCTTAAAACCATCCTGTTATACTTATCGGTCCTAATCGAGATGATCCTTTTCTTCCTCCTCAATGTGGTGGTCGGCCTCTTTGATGTCCTATTGTCCTATTCCATTGTTTACGTACCCATCCTGTTTTTCATTTTCAAAGGACTTTTAGATTTGCAGTACTGGCAATTGGCCTTGTTTGTGATCGTCTGGATCGTTTTACGACTTTTTCGTCACAGCCTTCAAAAAGTATTCGGGGACAAACTCGACTCTTATAGGGAAAATCTTAAAAGGCACAGAAGAGCACTCGACCATTATGATGGAGATTAATCATTATGGTAGTAGATATGATTAGAGTGCTTTAAGACATATAGCTGCTGTGGAGAAAGGAAAGAAAAGAGTATGGAAGAAGACAGAGCGGAAGTCCTACTAATGAAAGGACTCGATTCCCTATTATAAATCCTTTGGAACGATAAACATATGCTATAATGGGACAAAAAAGAGGAGGGATCTTATGGGGTGTCCTGCAGGTATGCGAGAGCAAATATTAGTGCAACTAAAAACGATTCTGAATAATCAACTCGGCATGGAAGAAGTACGCATTTACTTATTTGGTTCTTGGGCGAGACAGGAAGAAAAACATAGTTCGGACATCGATATTGCGATTGAATCCCAGAATCCAATCCCTTCTTTTAAATGGAATAATCTGATTGAGCAAATTGAAGAGTCTACCATTCCTTACAAGGTAGACGTCGTCAATTTACATGATGCGAATGAAGCCTTAGTCCAACAAGTGAAAGGTGAGGGGATTTTGTGGAAAGATTACAACAACGATTAGAAGCAGCAGAAAAAGCGTTGAATGCATTTGAAAAGTTGGCTACCATTAAAAGCCCTGACGACATAGAACGGGATGCAGCGATACAAAGGTTTGAATTTTCTTTTGAAGCCAGCTGGAAAGCGGCTAAGCAATATTTATATGACGTAGAAGGAGTAGATGCCGGCTCTCCGAAGGCAGTCATACGTAGTTGCAGAGAGGTCAAATTATTTGGAGATGACGAGACCGTTTTAGCATTGGAAATGGTAAATGATCGGAATTTGACCGTGCATACGTATAATGAAGAAGTAGCCATTAAAATTCACAAGAACTTGTCCAGATATTATGATCTTCTAAAGCAATGGGTCCAACGGATGAATGGAAATGTAGCAGAATAAGTATTAACAAAGCCCTGACGTAAGTAACTTCGTCTAGGGCTTTGTTTAAATCGGCTGGAGGTCGTACAGTAATGGATAACTATGAACGGAGAATTAAAGAACTGTATCCGGATTTGAAGATAGACCAAATTGAATGGAATGAAATCGGCCAAAACAATGATGTGATCATCGTAAATAATTCGCTTGTTTTCAGATTCCCGAAGTACATAGAAGGTATATATAAATTAGAAAAAGAAACGAAGATATTGGATCAGATAAAGGGAAACGTCAGTCTATCCATCCCCCGCCCTCAATACAGAGCTTTCGAGCCTTATGAAGTAGGCAAAGTCTTTACTGGCTATCCATTTATTCAAGGTTCTCCTTTATGGTCCCAAACAATGAAAGAAATAAAGAATGAAGAACATATACAGGTCCTTTCCTCCCAATTAGTTGCATTCCTTTCTGAACTTCACTCTCAACCTGTCGCCAGCTTAGATATAAAGAAACAAACCGCTAAAGATATACGCCAATCTGTGGTGGAGCTATACAATGATTTTCAAGAAAAGTTGTTCCCATATATGAAGGAAATATCAAAGTCAGAGGTCTCCCATAACTTTGAAGGCTTTTTATCAAGAGATGAACTTTTCGATTTCGATACAGTTCTGATCCATGGCGATTTCGGTGCATCTAATATTTTGTGGGATCCAACAACTAATAGAATATCTGGCGTCATCGACTTTGGAGAAGCGGAGATTGGAGATCCAGCTTATGATTTTGCAGGACTATTAGCGAGTTATGGTCAACCTTTTGTGGAGAGGTGTCTGAGCTTGTGTCCTGAAGGAGAAAAGGTTCTTGATAGGATAACCTTTTATAAGAGTACATTCGCTTTACAAGAAGCCCTTCATGGATGGAAGAATAGTGATGTAGAGGCATTTGAAAATGGAATCAGGGACTATAGATAACTCAAAATTATTTAGGGAAGAGGGATTCTATGAAGGTTACCGATTATTCGAAAGTAGCGGAAGTTTATGACAGTAATCCATTCCGCTTTGAAGAAATAAAAGTGGACACGGATCTAGAAAAATACATACAAAATAACCGCAAATCATCCTATCATTTCCTAGACCTAGCATGTGGCACAGGTATTTACTTAAGTCATCAGTACAATTCATTCAAGGAATCCAACATTAACTGGCACGGTCTTGATGCCTCACAGGAGATGCTGACTAAAGCGAAAGACAAAGTTGAGGATGTAACACTCGAGAAAGGGTTTGCGGAGAGCTTGCCTTATGAAGATGGGGGCTTTGATGTTATTACGAATAACTATGCTTTCCACCACTTTGAAGGGAAAGAGAAAGCTCTAGATGAAATCCATCGAGTCCTAAAAAGAGGTGGAATGCTCAAATTGCATAACATCGATATCTATGGAATGAAGAATTGGTGGGTATATCATTACTTTCCGTCGGCTTTGGTAGAGGATTATAAGAGGTTCTGGAGTAAAGAAGTTCTGTTCAGCGAGCTATCCCGAAGAGGCTTTGACGTCAGAATGGACTGCAGCTATCAAATGGAAAAGATCAAAGTAGCTGATTATATAGAGCTCGCAGAAAACAGGGATATATCGGTGCTTACCCTGATTGATGACGTGGAATATAACCGGGGCCTCTACAGGATGAAGCAGGATTTAGAAGAATCCCCTGAAAGGAAAGTCACGAATGATTTTTCAGAACTGATATGTATAGCTAGAAAAAAATGACCATTCTAAATGTATGGATAAGGAGCTAAGACATGGAAGCAGTGAAACCAGAGAAATATCATATCATCAAGAACCGCCTCCAAAGGGATGCCTCTTTTGTACCTGTTTTTGCTTATGCAGTACTGGATGGTTCTATCGATGGAACGGTGTACAGTGAGTCTGAAGACTTGGAAACCGTGCTAGTCAAGACAACTAATGGTCTGTACTTTATTTACGGGGACGTAGCTAATGATAAGTCCAATCAATGGCTGATCCACCAATTCAGAAAAAGCAAAACCGCTGGAAAAAGGTTCACCTTATTTACAGCTTCAGAACTGTGGGATGCATTGCTAAATGACTACCTTGACGAGGAAGCGAAGCAATTAAAAAGATATAGTTTCGAATACCTTATGGAAAGTACATCACCTTTTTCACTTGAGCCACCAAGAGGTTATGAATTGAAGCCGATCAACTCCACCCACATCGAACAATCCGCTGAGTTTGACGAATCTTATTACAGGAAGTACTGGGGTTCTGAAACGGATTTTCTTATGAAAGGGTTCGGATTTTGCATGCTTCATAATGGAGAGGTCGTCAGTGAAGGGACATCGATATTCTGTTCAAGGGATGTTGCAGAAATAGATATCGCTACGAATGACAGGCACAGAGGGAAGGGACTCGCCACTGTAGTATCCGAGGCATTCATCCATCATTGCTTGGAGCAAGGACTGGTTCCGAGGTGGGACTGTGATGTCTCGAATAGCGCTTCAATAAAATTGGCGGAGAAGGTAGGCTTTGCACATCCTTCTACTTATTCTGTTTTCATATGAAACGTACATAATTAGGTGGAATGGAACGGGGAAACAGAACAGCTCGTGCTGACCAATTAACCTCAGGTGAAACGTTTACTCAAGGCATTCGTATATGTAATATATGGGAACGATTGAAAAGGAGAGGAAATATGAAATACTTAGCAGCTGCGGTAATGATCGTCTTAGTTGTTTTAGCCGGGTGCGCCAATTCCAATGCAAGTGAAGGCGTTCCTTATGATAACGAAAGCCTCCAAACCCAATTAGAAGAGCAGTCTTATCAACTGAAGTTACCGACGCAATTTCCGTTTGAAATAAGCGATGCGAAATTCTCAGCAGCACCGACTGAGAATGAAGAAAAGGTGTTCGACTTCACTTTTATCGGTGAAGGGGAAGCCGTAGAGCTTATGACGTTCAACGGGGAATCCATCAATCTGGATGTCGAAACAGAAGCAGTGCAGATCGGGTCGATCGAGGGTCAGTATGCCGAGCAGGAAGTGAATGATCAGGGAACCACTGTCAGACGACTGGTTTGGAAAGAAGACGGTGTCGTGTACAATATGTCATCGGCTGATGATCAGGAAAATGGTGGAGTTTCCAAAGAGGAATTGATTCAAATTGCGGAGTCTTTCGAATAAACCATCTGCTATTGTGCCAGTCAATGTTGCTGTTATAGATAGGGACATTCATTTAACTAACAGAAAGCAGGGGGATAAAGATCATGAGCAAAGCGATGATAAAAGGGACTATAAGTGTCATAGTTGGGGCTCTCATATTCTTTTCCCTGTTTTTTCTTAATTCAACGGATGACCTTGTTGAAATGGCGATTTGAGGAGCGGTTTCTTGCGTGTTAGGTTACGTTTTCCTTTCTTCTTTCATAATGTCTGACAAAGAAACCGAGGATTTTGAGAAGAAGGTGGATGACACTTTTTCCAAGTGAGCATATGACTTAAAACAGAACTTCGACTTGAAGTTCTGTTTTAAGTGGGATTAAGTTGGAAGGGGATTAGGTAATGGAATATGGATTACTGATAATCGGTATCTCTCTATTAGTGATTTCCTATTTGGTCGGGGTGAAAAAACAGACATGGCTGTTAGCTGGATTCAATGAGAAGAATATAAAAAACAAGTCTTTGCTAGGTGTAATAACTGGAGCGGGATTCTTTCTTCCGTTGGGTCTATTAGTGATTTTCAATGGTGTCTTCGATTATGCCAATGAAGGTACTGTGCTTGCGGTGGTTATGCTAGTGTTGCTTTTAATAGTGTATATTTTTATTAATAAGAGGTTGCTTGATTAATGATTCAGGTGGGAGTGGGAGTTAAAGCCGGGAGGGCGTATGAAAAAAGTATCGAAATACCTTAGCAATAGTTTGTTATTAATCTCAATAATTATGATTCTGTTAGTTTTATTTATAGATGTTCCTTTCACTTGGATGAACATTTGGCTGTTCTTAGCTCCATCCCTCGTCATTCAAGAGTACACACAGTTGCCTCCAAAAGGAAAAAGAAGAGTGTACTCCTTTGTTTACATCAGTGTTGCTTCAGTCATGTTTGGGATCGCAACCTTATCACTATTCATTGATGGATAAGGACGGAAGAGTTGAACAGGGCAATAGAGTTTGAGGTAGCCTTGCAATATCAGGAGAGGAGTTCAGTAGTTGCGAACTTTTATTGTGCTTGCTCTTTTTGGTGTCACTTTGTTCTCTCTTGTATGGGCAACGATAGATAATAGTGCTTCTGATGAACAATCAACTTTAAGTGATTGTACGAGGGTTGAGGAGTCATTCCCTAAAGGCCACCTAAATTATTTAAAGCAACACGGTTGGCACATTGCATCGAAATGCAGAACAAGCACAGAAGTGATAGATTACTATCCTGAGTCTATAGAAACTTTACAAAGCGGTGGTTTGAATTTAAAACCGTACAACAAAAAGGGGACAGAGGCAAAAATAACTACATATATTCTGAAAGAAGAACAACAAAACGGTGATAACCTGACTGCCACTATTTATGAAATAAAAGGGGAAATAATTGGGGGTTACGGGACATTGAAGAATTGGTCACCTGGAATTTTTTCTTTAGATGATAAGGGGCGTTTATTGGAGCAAGACAAAATACTTAGACCTCATCAACCGTAAGAAGCGTGCGAGAGGATAAAAGTCTGCCTTCGATAAATGATTGCTGGAATAGAGATTTTGTTGGGAGTGGGAGCATGGAGAAGTGGGATATTTACGACAAGGATAGAAACCGGACAGGCAAGCAAATGAATCGCGGGAATGCATTTGAAAAGGATGCCTACCATTTGGTGATTCACGTGTGCTTATTCAACGAGTCTGGTGAAATGCTGATCCAGCAACGTCAGCCGGACAAGGAAGATTGGAAGAACATGTGGGACATTACCGTAGGAGGTAGTGCTATAGCTGGTGAAACCAGTCAGCAAGCAGCAGAAAGGGAAGTTCACGAAGAAATCGGTTATACACTGGGCCTTCAGGACAGTCGTCCGTCTCTGACGGTCAACTTCGAATACGGGTTTGATGACTATTATCTTATCGAGACCGATCTTGACATCTCGGAGCTTTCCCTGCCGACAGAAGAAGTGAAACAGGTGAAGTGGGCCGATAAGGATGAGGTTTTGCATATGATTTCTGATGGTTCTTTCATTCCATATCGGGAAGCATTGATCGAATTATTGTTTGATATGAGGGGAAGCATGGGAGCGCACAATCTGTGAATACAACAATGGTTTTCATAGAAGGAACTAACTCATTCGAGGCGAATAATACATAGATTACGACTTTACTGCAGTGAGTAATGGATTAATACATTTCATCATATGCTTATATGGACAACTGGAATCGTATAGATTCATCGAGGGTTCCGTTGCTGCAGTAAGGAAAATGCAACTCTGGTTTTAAGTCTTCCTTTTTAAGGGGGACTTTTTTATAGGTGCTCTATTAGACTAATGTCCGAAATCCGATTGATACAGGGAGAAGTGAGCTATGGGATTATGGGAAATGATCGTGTCCATTCTATTGGGTTTGGTCGAGGGACTGACTGAATTTGCGCCAGTCTCTTCTACAGGTCATATGATTATCGTAGATGAATTATGGCTACATTCTAAAGAGTTATATAGCGAACCTGTAGCCAATACGTTCAAAGTAGTCATCCAACTAGGGTCGATACTTGCTGTTGTTGTGATATTCAGGGATAAGTTCACCCAAATGCTCCATCTGACGAAAGGACAAAGGGAACAGCAAGGGAGAAAATTAAAACTATCTCAAGTAATAGTAGGAATCATTCCAGCTAGTGTTTTAGGTTTTGCCTTCGAAGACTTTATTGATACACACCTGTTTTCCGTCCAAACCGTCATCTTTGGACTTGCAGCTGGGGCGTTTCTGATGATTTTCGCAGATTACTTTCAAAAGAATAAATCCTTTACTACAAGTAGTGTGGACCAGATCTCCTATAAGCAAGCGTTTGGGATGGGGTTATTTCAATGTATAGGGTTGTGGCCGGGATTCTCAAGGTCCGGTTCAACGATCTCAGGCGGTGTGCTGCTTGGTATGAGTCACCGGGCATCCTCTGATTTCACTTTCATTATGGCCGTTCCGATCATGTTGGGAGCGAGTGGCCTTTCTTTACTGAAAAATTGGCAATACTTCACGTTGGATGAGTTGCCGTTTGTAGTAGTAGGGTTTATAAGTGCATTTTTCTTTGCCTTAGTTTCCATTCGCTTCTTTTTAAAATTAATCAACCGAATCAAACTGGTTCCTTTTGCGATTTACCGGATTCTCTTAGCTGGTCTGATCTATTTTCTATATTTCTGAGATGGAACCATAATTTCTGTATCTTGAGTTCCTGTCTCCATTTTGAAATAATTGGGATTGATTGAATTTTGAAAAGGTGAGGGGGGATTAGATGGAACATTGGTTAATGGAAGTGATGAATCAATATGGATACATAGGTATCTTGCTTTTAATTGCATTAGAAAATATATTTCCTCCGATCCCTTCTGAAGTCATACTGACGTTTGGTGGGTTTATGACCACTTCATCTGACATGAGTATAGTTGGAGTTGTCGTATCTTCTACAATCGGTTCGGTGATTGGGGCAATGGTATTATACTCGATCGGTTTACAGTTGGATGTAGAACGATTAGAAAAAATCGTCGATAAGTGGGGGCATGTATTAAGACTATCGAAATCCGACATACATAAAGCCGATCAATGGTTTGATAAGTATGGTCCTTGGACCGTTTTCTTTTGTAGGTTTGTCCCACTGATCAGAAGCTTAGTATCCGTTCCTGCTGGGATGTCCAATATGAATTTCGGTGTATTTGTACTTTTGACACTTCTGGGTACGTCAATTTGGAATATCGTCTTGGTAAACCTGGGCGCTTCTGTCGGAGAATCGTGGGAGGACGTAGTAAGCTACATGGAAATCTACGCAAACATCATCTACATATTTCTTATCTTGCTAGTAATTGTTTTGGTTCTATTGGTGTATAAAAAGAAGAGAAGATAGGATTATCTTGCGAATAGGGATGATCTAATAGAAAAGAGAGTCCAGGGTGCCCCTGGACTCTCTTTACTTTTTTCGATAAATCTTTACGCTTTCACTAGAGCTTCCTTGCCATAGTAAGCGGCTTTGAACAGCTCTTTCATTTGCTCCACACTTGTTTCGCGTGGGTTGGTGCCTGTGCATGGATCGTCCATAGCATTTTCAGCCATTGTATCGACATGCTTGTTGAACTCTTCTTCTGATACACCGTAGTCCTGAAGGGTAGTCGCAAGACCAAGATCCTTGTTCAGTTGATAGATGTACTCGACAAGAGAATCAGTCAATTCGGCATCGTTGTTCCCTTCAAGGTTAAGACGACGGGCGATTTCTGCAAAACGGTCTTCGACGACCTTACGGTTGAACTGAATCACGTAAGGCAGGTAAATCGCGTTGGCATAGCCATGCGGGATGCCGAATGTCGGACCACTCTTGTGGGCAAGGCTGTGCACGTTACCGAGTACAGCGTTGGCGAAGGCCATACCTGCTACGGCTTGGATGGAGTGCATCTTCTTCGCTGCTTCCTGATCGCCTTGGTAAGAAGCGAGCAGGTTATCTTTGATAACTTCCGCTCCGCCGAGTGACAGGATATCCGTATACATCGTACGCGGTTTCGCTACATAAGCTTCGATCGTGTGCGTGAATGCGTCCATACCGGTATAAGCAGCAATGTGCTTCGGCAGTTCTTCGATCATGACCGGGTCGATGATGGCGACATCCGGTGTCAATTCGAAGTCCGCTACTGGATATTTCACGTTCGTTGTTTCATCCGCGACAACAGACAGGTTGGATACTTCCGAACCACTTCCGCTTGTCGTCGGGATACCGGCGAATTTTGCTTTATTGCGAAGGCGCGGCAGTTCGAATGGCTTGATGGCATCTTCAAAAGCAAGGTCCGGGTGCTCGTAATAGAGCCAGATCGCTTTGGCAGAATCCATCGCGGAACCTCCGCCGATGCCGATGATCCAATCCGGCTGGAACTCTTCCAAGTCTTTCGCGCCTTTTTTGACCATTTCAAAGGTAGGCTCTGTATTGAAACCTTCCAGTACTTCTGTTTCGATATTGGCTTTAGCCAGGTGTTCCTGAACTTTACTGAGGTTGCCGTTCCGTTTGACAGAACCTCCTCCAATAACAAGTGCCGCCTTCTTCCCTTCAAAGGACTCCAACACTTCAAGTGCATTCTCTTCGAAATAAATATCGCGTGGGATTGTAAAACGACTCATACTGATAATAGCCTCCTTAAGTTGGCTTGTTTGATTTTTTTCGTGAAAATAATTCCCCTACCATTTACTGGAGGGTCATGGAAAGTAATGTTCCCAGTACTCCATTAGATAAAACATCATCTAGCACGTAAGGAGAATACAAATCTTGCAAAAGTATACCCGAAGTTTGGAATAGAGTGGGAGGGGAAGGGGTTTATTAAGATGATAAGAATGCTGAATGATAACTGGAGGTAATGGAATGGGAGTCGCATTAATGGTGGTGATCTTCTTTCTTGTGATAGGAGTCGGACGTGTACTTCTTGGAATCGCCTCTTCCCGCAGTAAATCGGATCGTTACGATGAGAGGGATTACTCCTGAAAAAGAGTGCGACCATCCACTTAGGATAGTCGCACTCTTTTTCGTTTAGAGGGTGTAATGGTAACAAACCAGAGACTCTTCCTTTTCGAATCCTTCTTTCGTGTAAAGATGAACTGCCTGTTCGTTATCCGCGTTCACGCATAACACTGCTTTAGGGAGTCCCTTACTTTTTCCGAACTCAAGAGCTTTTCTTAACAGCTGGCGTCCTAGTCCTTTTCCTTGATATTCAGGGATGAGCGCTAGAGGACCGATGTCCAATACGTCTTCGTTGTTGTGAACATCCTTCGATGAACGTACGATTCCGACCGGTTTTTCCCCGTGATAAAGAAGGAAAATACCACCTTCTAAATATTCTTCGTCGTTTTCCATACCTTTGATTTCTTCCAACGTTCGAGGCGTCTCTGAACCTTTGAGTGTTGCGAAACCAGCGTTACGCACATAGAGATAGTCTTCCTCATCCTTGTTGAATGTGAAGGTTCCGAAATAGAAATCATCTGGTAAGTCCGGTACTGTCACGTCCAAGGCTTCTCTTGCTAGGAAATAGCTGTAACGCTCTATATCAAACTGCATGGAATGAAAAATATCTCGGACGACAATATTATCTTCATGTATAAATACGAAGATATCTTCAATATCTTTCGTATGCGACTTGATACTGTGGAGCATCTGTTCGTAGATTTCGATGTTCGGTTCTACAGAATGGAAGATCCGGAAGCGGCCTTTCTTTCCTCTCTTATAATACGAATCTTGGAGAAGGGAAACAGCAGCAATAATGCGAGAGTTTTCATCCAGAACTATGTATGTCGGATTCTCCTCATCAGCCTGAAAGTCTGCCAGGTCTTCATCATATAGAAACGAATCATCAAGCTCGTTTCGATGCTTTTTACAGAAATCGATAAAGTCTTTATATCTAGCTTCTGTTAAGTATTCAATATTCATAACTGCCACCTCCGGCAAATTTGTCTAACAGTAGAAGGTTAAGATGAAAGCCTTTTCTGAATTATAGCACACGCCTGCTTACGGCTATTTTCTTAGTCTGTGAAGGAACAGTAGTCACAGAAGTTTCTCTCTGCCTTTTAATGGGAGATTTTTACTGAAAAGGTAAGAGAGAAAGCACTTCTCTGCCATTTCGAGTATCGGAATCCTCGGAAAGGGCAGAGAGCGAGCCGATCATGGACGTTTTAGATCGAGCATGGTTCGGAAACGTCAGATAAGAAGCGTTTATCTTACCTATCGTGCTGGTTTTCCTCCCAAAAGGGAAGAGAAAAGATCAACCCTGTTAACAAGGTTGACCTTTTTTAATGCGTTCTTTGTATTAGCTGCATCTTTATCGGAATCAAAAGGACCAGCAAAATAGTGCTGGTCCTGGAATTATGAAGTATAGCTATCATTACATCTCTCTAAAGAACTTGATCCGGTGATAGGAGTTATACACAAGGATAGACAGATACGCAAAAACCATCAGCAACAACACGGATAAATCTGTCCCCATCATGGATACCGATATAATCAAGGCCAGAAACACATAAACCATCATATCGTATGCCTTTGCTTTCGCCTGACTAGAGACAGCCAGATTACGTTCATCCTTCCGGTCGATCTCAAGCTGCTTCGCGGCATCTGGAGCTCTCTTCATCGCCTGCCGGAGGATGACTTCTCCCATCCCGTAACCGAAAATAACACACCCGACTCCAACAAATAGATACGGCAACACCTGTAAAATACCTTGTGGATTTTCCAAAGTTTTGATGAAGTACACGCCAACAGCGAGTAAGGCTACACCCACAAATGGAAGCAGATATATCATCCTTTTCATGCTTTTTCATCCTCCTCATAAATGAAAACTTCTTCAATATTCATTCCGAAATAACGGGCAATCTTGAAAGCTAAAAGGATCGATGGATTATACCTTCCATTCTCCAGTGAACCGATCGTTTGCCTTGAGACTTCAAGCGCTGCAGCTAACTCGCCTTGACTAATCCCCTGTTGTTTGCGGATTTCTTCTAAACGGTTTTTCATGATAAGTCCTCCTGATGGAAAGTTAGCTTTCCATACGTTCATCATATGTCTTGCTGGAGTTAATGTCAAGTTAGCTTTCCATTTCGTTCAGTCGGTTTAATCTATACTGCACCTTCCATAGTGCAGGTTAATTAAGTAAAATAGTATGTAAGAGTAGGGAACTTTGATCAACGGGGGGAATAGTGAGTGAAGTCTAATTCTTATTTAGAGCATCTAGTTCAAGAATTCACGGAAAACTTAGGTCGTGAATTAACGGAAGAGGAAATGGGATTTCTTTTATGGCTTGCTCATTTACATATGGAAAATGAAGATGAATAGGCAGAGACTTTACTCTGCGGAGGGTGGAAGCAGAGAAGTGAAAATACGTACATTAAACTAAGTGTGCTTTGAATGAACGGATGCAGTATGTCATTTAGTCATAGAAAGGTGGTGGATGATATGTCTCCGACAGTACCTTTTTGGGTGGTTGCGATTTTTTACATATTCATAGCTGTGTCTGCTGTTTTAGCTATAAAAGGAATTATTAAGAAGCAATCACTCATACCTTCTATTATTTCCATCATTTTAATTCCCGTATCTACAGTATTGATGGTTCTTTCAAGTATAGGGAGAGGTCAACAAAATGAGCTGGAGTACTTTATGAGTAGTTTAGGAGAATTGGAACTGTGGGCATGGGTTTGCTTATCGATATTTATATACTTACTCTATTATTGGTACTTAGTACTTTCGCATAGGAATGAAGAGGCTAAGAAGGATTCTTTAATGGATGATTAGTATAATGAGTGGCGAGCTCAGTACTATGTAACTTGAAGAAATTTTTTTGAGGGGGAGCCAGGTGATGCCCCCTGGTCGGCTAGCGCCATTTAAGTCATCTAGAGAGATAGCAAGTCAAAGACTGTAACTTGTCAGAACAGATTATGTGCGGTCTCAGTTCCATAGGGAAATAAGCGATCCCGGTAGGCTTCAATCCGATGAATTCGATCAGATCTCCATTGGTTTTGAAATGGAGTAACTCACCCACAACATCCTGGTTATGTGCATTCTTAAAACTTATTCTAGAATACTTCTCCTCCACTAGGAATGTAAGCAATTCCATATATATTCCCCTCAATAAAATGATTTCCCGCTTAAAAATCACTCAAACATAGATAAGGGGGTCTTCTCATTATAATATATTTATATAGTTAATGATCGGAATTTCACTCGCGTGATCACCTTGCATTCAGATGCAGAAGGGAAGATGCCCGTTAGAATCCATTTATAGAATTTAATGTACATTTATTTCCATGGGTAGTAGAATCTATCATATATTTTGAAAAGGGAGGTTTTGTCATTCCTTATGTCATCGCCTTTTACATATATATAGGCTTAGTCGGTCTGATCGTTGCCATAACGGCTCTTCTTGTCATCAAGGATTTCATTCGGAAGCAGTCCCTACCTACCCGCTCTATATTCCCGGCTGTGTTTGTGTTTTACTTTGGATGCTCGGCTATCTTCACCAATATTTCTGGTATCGACAATGTAGAAGGAATACTTGCGATCGATGAAGAAGGGCGTTTATTGAAACGGTTGATCAAGGACGATATAAATCTCTCGACCATTTATCTTATCATCAGTATGATAAGTTTCTTCTGTTATATCCATTTCCGGAATAGGACGATTTCCCTCAAACAAATAGTGAAAAAGTGGATCGATAAGCTGAAGGAGTAATAGGAGGAGATTCATTTTTGAACAAAAGGAGGTTGACGAATGAAGCAACCATTCAGCAAGTGGTCCGCAGTCTTAAGTATAATAGCGGCTGTGTTTTTCTATATGTCCTATTTCATTGCACCTGTGAATCCGGAAGGCTCGATCGTCATCGTTATTCAACTATTATTCTTCACTTCGATCCTCGCAGCTGTGCTCAGCATAATATTCAGTTTGATAGCATTGATAAAGAAAGATAGAGGATTCTTGAAGTTTGTTGCACCAATTGTGATAGTTGCAGTCTTATTCGAATTTCTTCTATAACCTTATTTGGGAAGTGGTTGAATTCGTTTGGTCGGATGGAGGTGCAGCAGTGGGAGGGCAGTTGGAAGTCTGACTAAGTGGAAGGTTGAAAATGAATATGGACCGGATAACTGGTGGCGATATGCTCGCCTTAGCTGCATGGCTAGCGAATAGAAACGAATGAAGTAACATCGATCCAGTCATCCGGCTCGACAAGTAGAGATTACATTTATAGTTTCTTCATTTGTATCTCGGGCGGTACCAGAAGCTGAAAAGTAATATCCCTCTTTTTCTAGCGATTGCTTCCAGTAATTTAACTTCATTGAACATAATAGCTGATAGAGTACCTTGGTGAATATGCGTCAAAAAGAAGTTATGCAGGCAGATCAGGTTTTTATCGCTTAACTTGTTATAAGGCATTGTTCTCCTCCTGATGGTTATGGTTTCACTTATGTCTCCACCATACTCCATAAAAATGAGCAGATATTACTGCATTTTGTCGAATGTATTAAATTTTCCTAAATAGTCTGGAAGAAGTAGATAATAAGATTCACTACCTAATCGAAGCGCATTCGAATGAATGTATAAGGAAAGGGGGATTGTAGATATGTGGATCATTTTAGGTGTTATCGCTATTGTAGCGACAGTTATAAACTTATACATGTATAAAGCAGGGAAGGACTACAAGCTTGCTATGGCACTGGGGTTATCCTTTACAGCATTAACAATGTGCGCAGAATACAGCCTCGTAAACCGATGGGTGAAAGCGGAAGATTGGGCAGCTTTAATGGATGTAGTGCCTGGCATGGAACGGGTGTTATGGTTTTTGGTTATTGTCTCCATCGCACTGAATATAGCCCCGATCCTTTTAGAACAAAAAGAGAAGCCATAATCTTAAGTCCCCTTACATAAGTCAGCTTACAAGAAAACAGCACTCCCATTAATATGGAAGTGCTGTTTTGCTTCTATTTCTTAGGCTATTAGTTATTAGAGGCGTTGAGTCTGTCTAACTGGTTCAGCAAATCATCAAGCTCTTGGGAAATCTTCACCAATTCCGAGTACTCGACAGAATTTGCGTACGCTTCATACATCTTGAGACGGACTTTTTCTATCTTTTCATTTAAGCAATTGATTGTAGGCATACAATATCCCCCTGTATTCGAGCTGTGAACTCTCAAAGGAAATCTCTTCCGTTTGTTGTCGGAAAGTATTTCGGTAATCAAAAAGCTTTGATTCAAGCTTGTGTATTTATAGTAGTATACTTTCTCTCAGGAAGGAAGTAGAAAATTAGAGTTCATCGAAAAAAATAGTGAATTCCGTCTTTTTATGTACATCAAAATGTCTATCCTTCCATAAAAGGTGACAATCCTGTGAAAAGCTATCGTATTCCACTTCGTTTTGGATCATCTTTTCCGAAAGGTATATTAGAATAACTAAATGTGGTAGAATATGATCGTCCTTGAGTTAATTTCATATGTCTCTCAAGCAAAAGAAAACTTCTCTCAAAAGGACACGCCGCGTCTCATTCATGAGGCGCGGTTTTTTTTATTAAAGGCTCCACTTCCAAAAAAAAAAGTGCCTGCCACACTTGTAATAGCGGGGCAGGCACCTTATTTCTTCTAAATGTCTTTCTTGAATGCTTTCACGATTATTCCGTCATTCGCCGGCTCGAAATCGTGGGCAGGGAGCCGTTCGAAACCGTGCCTCTTATAGAGGGCCATCGCTTCATCCATGAATTCTCCCGTATGGAGTCCGATGGCATGATAACCTTGTGCTTTGGCGCGGTCAATGCATTTTTGGACTAAGGCAGAGCCTACTCCTTTGCCGCGCGCACTTCCATCTACGGCGAGCACGCGGAGCTCTGGATAATCCAGTTCATCTACATAGCCCTCGTAGGCATCTGTCTTGGCTGGGAAAAGAGCCACGCTCCCTACGATGTCTCCATCGATTTCCGCAATGTACAACTCCACCCCGGGTTGTTGGTCGGCTTCTGACGAGATTGCCTTTTTCAAAGCTTGCCAGTGTTCATCCGGAAGGGAGCGGGCGTGGTCATGATACGCCTCGACTCGCTGCTTTCGGATCAAGGGAAGTTCGTCTTTCTTCGCTTCTCGGATCTGCATTATGTCTTCCTCTCCTTATCTGCGGAACTTATCGGTTTGGGAGCTCAGACGCTCCCGGTCATGCGGGACGTCCCAAGCTGTGAGATCCGGTCCTTTTGGCAGGATCTGTGTATCCTTTTTATCAGGGTCGATGGTGATCGACAGGTGGTAATGCCGTTTGATCGAGTCAAAATCGGTCGTGTCTCCGAAACCAGGTGTCTGGTAAAGGTCGCGCGCATAACCCCAAAGGTTCGGCATCTCACGGATCAAGTTGCGGTTCGTGTTGAACCCGTTGTAGTAAGCGGCGTCGAACCGAGCTAGGGTGGTGTACAGGCGCACGTCCGTATCCGTTATATAATCTCCATGGACGAAACGATTGGTGGCAAGTCGCTCCTCCAGCTCATCCAACCGGGCGAACAACTGATCATAAGCTTGCTCATACGCTTTCTGTGAGTGAGCGAACCCGCATTTATACACTCCATTATTGATGTCTTGGAAAATGACATCGCTCCACTCGTCGATTTCCTCGCGGAGGTCTTCTGGATAAAGGTTCGGAGCCCCTTCTGCATGATGATCGAGCCACTCCACCTCGAAATAGTTGGTCAAGTTGAAATAATCATTGTTGACCGCCTTGTTCGTTTCCGTATCCACCATGACAGGCACGGTAGGGCGACCAGTGTATTCAGGGTCCGCGTTCAAATAGACTTCACTGACGTACTGGATGCCGAGTACAGGATCTTGATTCTGTTCATCTAAAGAAAATTCCCAGTCGACGCGGCCAATATTAGGACGCATCGGACTCGTCGTCCCTAGACTTATTGCATCTTCCAGTCCCAGCAAGCTGCGTACAATCACAGCTCTGTGTGCCCAAGGGCAAGCGGGGGACCACAGAAGACGATAACGGTCAGCTTCAACCGGCAGATGCTCTTTTTTTTGACCGAAAGGGGTTGTGAAACGATTCGTCTGGCGTTTGAACGATCCATCTTGACTGATCTCATTTGGTTTTTCAGACATAGGAAATCCCTCTTTTCAACTTGGAATAATGTGCTAACTTGTTTATCGCACGATATTATCTCGAAGTCAAACAAAAGAGCCCTTCAGGAAACATACCATACAAAAAAACGTCCAGAGTAACTGTATCTGGACGTTTATATATAGGGTTCAAACTATTGCTCTATTCTCGAGTCTGTCAGTTTGCTGGATTCCGAAATCCGTCTCCGTACATGATGGTTCAAATCATCCATCTCTTCGATGAACTTCTGACTCGAAGCGATGATACGCTCGGACGATTGTTCCGTCGTCTTCAACGCTTCGAATACGTTGTCGAAGGACTCTTGTAGAGCTTCCATCGAAATCGCCGGATTCTCCATCAGCTGGGTCGTGTTCTCCGTGTTTTCCTTCAGACTACGCGAGTTCGACAGCAGCAGTTCTTCTGTCGCTTTGTTGACGCCGTTTACTGTATCAATCACTTGTCTCTGGTTGTTCAACGCCAGTTGGATCGCGGCGGAGATCGTGATGATGTTCTTCGTCAACGTGACCGCGTTACGAATCGATTCTTTCAATTTCTCATTGTTGTTCTTGATGATATCCACAGAAGACATACTCTGGTTCAGGACGACCTTCATCTGCGTCATGTTCCTCGTCCGCGTGATGATTTTTTCTTTTGCTTCGGTGAGAAGGGCAGGGTCATGCTCGCCGTTTCCTTCTTTCTCTTGTAAAAGCTCGAATAGCCGTTTTCCGAAATAGATCTGCTTCTCTAAATCGTAAATCCGCTTCCTTGCATTCTCCTTGATCAGCTGCAATTCCGCACTATCTTCTTCGAGCTTGTCCTTTCCTGCCAAGAGGCTACGGACGATGACATCGATCTTGCCGTCGATGGTTTCATATTTCTTCATATAGCGATCAATCGGTTTCGCTTTACTCAATTTGAAAAAGAACTTCTGTACGCCGTTGCCTTCCGTCCGTTTCGGGTCAAGGTCTGACACGACCTTCTCCAGCTCATTCAACGTTTGGGGAATGTCATTGTTGCTCTTCTTCATCAGGTCGTTCACAGGACGCTTCATCGTCTCCATCGCTTCACCGGCAACGCGCTGCTCTTTTTCCCCGAGGTCGGAAAGCTCCTTCAGTACATTCGAGAGCGAAGCGTCTTCAGAGGATTCGAATCGCTCGGCATAGGTTTCCGCCTCCTGATTCAAACGTTCGATATCTTCCTTTTCGATCAGCGTCGTATCCACATCTTCCGTAGTGATGACACGTTCGTTATCTACAGATTTCGGGTCCATCGTCATTCTCCCTTTCTATTGTGTGAGACACATAGTTTACATGCGAGGGCCTAGTCCGTTTTGTTGTATTTCGAGGAGATGAACACTCTCTTCTTATCGAAGCTGTACGAATGATTCTCCTCTTCTTTCCTCTCGAGGTCTTCGATAAACAACCTCAAGTGACGGATCGTTTCAAGTAGGTCGTCCTTCTTGAGTTCCTTGTTCTTATCTGATAGTTTCTGGAACGATTCGATGAAGGAAGGGACGTCTTTGTCGACCATCGTTTCCAGTGCGAATTTCTCCTCGATCTCGAGTTCTTCAATACGCTCGTACTGTCTCGCCGTACGCTGCACCAAGTCCAGCCACCGCTTTTTGAGACCTGGGTGCTTTTCCAAAAACGTGAAGTCCCAGTCTTGGAACCGCTCGGGGAGAACCGCCTTATCCGGAACATCAGCTGTCCCTTCCTTTTTAAGCGGACGCTCCTCGTAGTCTATATACGTATTGAGGTAGGTGAAAAGTTTCATCGAAAACTGACATAACGTATCCTCGAGTCCTTTACGGCGGGCGAATTCCTCTTTCAAATACGAAGGGAGGAACGCTTTACGCTTCTCGAACCAGTCGAGCCTCGCTATAAACTTCTCCGGCGGTTTGCTCAAAATCTCAATCGTCGTGTGGAATGGCTTCTTCGAAGGGATCGTCGCCGACATCAGAATACCGTCCCAATACAAATCGATGATCGTCCGCGTCTTCAACTCTACGATCTCTTCTATATGAAGGTCGAAATAGACAGGGCGTTTATCCTTCGCGACCTGCTTCATTTTTCTCATGGTCTCGAAATCGATGAACTGCTGATACTCGGAAAGGTGAGGCATGAATGTCTTTTCAAGGTTCTTCAAAGTAGAAGAGTAGAAGTCTTCCATCATCGCTCAGCCCCTTATTGAAATTGGTGGAAAATTGAAGTTAGTTATCTTAAGAATACCATATAGGGAGGGGGGAGGAGAAGAAGGGCGCTTGCTGCGTGGGAGGGTGGTGATTGATAAACGGGCGCCTTTGATCGATAAAATGGGACGATTGTCGATAAGGCGATAATAGCGTGCGATAGGCCGAAGCGGCTGATTGATAATGGGGCTGTATTGATCGATAAAACCGTCAGCTTGATTGATACCACTGCATACTGGTTTTCATCTTCTTTTCTACTTAGATGAAATGGTTCATAATGGAAGGAAGAGAGCATGGAATTATCCATCAAAAGAAGTAGGCAGCATCCATCCAATATCCGATTCCATCCTGCCCTCCGCCATGTATTCTGATGGCGAGGAGGTATTGCGATGAAGAATGGCCATTCAGTAAGGAGGTATAGCATGAAGTTGTTTCACTACCATTGGTGGACTGAACT
Organism: Halobacillus salinus; assembly: GCF_004684905.1. Taxonomy (GTDB): domain Bacteria; phylum Bacillota; class Bacilli; order Bacillales; family Halobacillaceae; genus Halobacillus; species Halobacillus salinus. The sequence continues at coordinate 159,937 of NZ_SRJC01000001.1, forward strand.
TGTCGAACAGATGGAAGATTTCTATAGAGAGCAAGGTTTCGAAACGGTATTGCGAGTCGGACGGCATGAGGGGGAGATGCAAACGTTCAACCCGCCTCTGGAATGGGACGATTTCAGGAATAAAGGAATTTCGTTCCAAATCATCGAAATGGTGAAGGGACAGACGAATATCACATTCGGGTATGGAAAAGCAGATAGGTTCGATCATATAGGTCTACTTGTGGGGGAAGACGAGTACGAACGTATCATCGATAAGGCTAAGGACCTGAACTTGAAGATTAATGAAGGAGAACGGCGGACGTTTGTTTCGACGCCGTGGAAATTCAGAATCGAATTGCAAAGAAGACAGGGCGTAGTCCACGACAAAGGGACGCTCGTCAATGCGATGGACATCGGATTGCCCTTCCAAGATGGAAAACCGCGAATAATAGCGGACTTACTGGATCTTGACCTGTATTCCGAGAGTAACTCAGAGGTTCGGATTGGGAACGAGGAATGGAAACTGCATTTCATTGATGAAGAATCGACGCGCCTGCGCTCGGTCCACTTTTCGCAAGATGACTTGCATACTGTAGATCCTGTCGGGACAACATTGAGCACTGTTTAAGAATGGTGCCCCTTCCTTGGGGACCATTCCATAGCGAGAATGTAAAGGTGAGGTGGAATGTCAATGTTTTGGTATTGGTTAGAGCCTGCTTTCTGGCTGAGATTAGCCATCGTGATTGCAGTAGTATTACTGTTGTTGTATTCGTTTCATGCCATCATGAGTAAATGGTTGAAAGTGGAGCGGGGGAACTTCTTCTCCAATAACTACGTTAATGAAAAACATAAAAAGGTGGATTGGATTATCCGTGTTGCTGCGATAATCAGTATCATGATCGGGTTCGCTATAAATTCTTCGACAGATCCGTATTGGTTTTTTGAGCCTTGGGCTATTCTATCCATTTATATTGTTGCCTCTCTAATAGGTCGTGCGGTTATGGAACGGAAGTATGCGCAGAATCCGAATGCCTTCAAAGTGACGGTTAGTGACCTAGTATTTGTCCTTGTATTGTTCTTTACACTAATGCAGACGGATGTCTTGGGATTAGTCTAGTTATGAAAAAGAGGAGGTGGAATGTTGGACTTTTTCGATTGGAAAGTAGAAATGGTAGGAAGTCTGAAGCCTTATATCGATAAGGAAAACAAAAGAATGGCCGTTCTCACCAATGTAGATGATGAAATCCACATTGTCTTGGAGTTTGATGGCGACAATCACCTCGTGATTCATCCGAGGTGGAATATAGTCATCACGGTCTTAGGGGATAAGCATTTAAGGCTCACGACAAATTCATAAAAAATTTCAACAGATTTCATCTATAATCTTCCAAGGAAGGCATCACTAAGCGAAGAAAGGTCATGCCATTTATAGAAGAAATCCTAAATAAAAGTAAACGGAGAGGGTTTTGTGAGCTTTTGGATGTGGATGGCGCTCGCTATTCCAATAGTCGTAGCAATAGCTGTTGCTGGAACTGGAAAGAAGCAGACGGAAAGAAAGTACTGGGTTGCGCTTATATGGTTCCTCACTGCCGTAGTCTTGTTCTTGATTTGGTGGTTCAGACGCGATATATAAAATAGAAAGTTGTACATACGAAAGGGTTTTGATGATTGAAGAAAGTGGCACTATTAGTTTTTACAGTAATGGTCGGACTGATTTTAGCAATGGTGGCGACAACGCCATCCGAAGCAGCCTTCCACGAATGGATTTCAGAAGAACACAACATCGTTTGTGAAACCGACGGAACATGTTGGAACGGGGACGATCCAATCAGGTTCCAATCCTCTCATTTCCGGAACGCCGGGCTATTCGCTACTCTGGAACAAACCTTCGAACAGGCTGAAGGTGAAGAGATGATCACGAGAACGGTCGGGATCTTCGGTCAATGGATAGAGATGGAGAACAATAAACTATGGGAGATACTTAATTAACCTTGAGATGTTCGGGAGGTGAATAGCATGCAAATGATCTTGAAAAAGTTGCCCCGGGTCGATATCCTGCTCACACTACTGTTCGTAGCCGTTGTCTACATAACACTAAACATTATCGGAATTAACACCACTTACGTATTCATTGCCCTGCTAGGTGCAGTGGAATGGGCGACCCAATTCATCCTTCCTTGGATCGTTCTATACTGGGTTATCAGATTAATTAAAAGCTATGAATCGAAATAGCAAAGAGGAGAGGCGCCATGGATCTTTTCGAGAAAATGAAAGATGGTAATCCGAAGCAACAAGCTGCTTATCAAACGATTAAGGACCTTAATATATTCGAGGATCTACACGCCTACCATCCAGTCCTATGCGGCACGATCCCCATTGGCGTCGACGTAGAGGAGTCGGACCTCGATATCATCATGGAAGTCCATGACCTTGCGCAGTTTGAAAAGAAGCTTGAAGCGCTATACGGGCGCCTCTCTGGTTTCAAGTTGAAAAGAAAGAAGATAAGAGGTCGTGAAGTAGTGAAGGCGAATTTCTCTGCAGGTGGTTTCGAGCTGGAGCTGTTCGGCCAAGACCAACCAGTCGAACGGCAGAACGCTTATGTACATATGATGGTGGAGCATAAAGTCTTGGAAGGTAATCCGGCACTCCAAAGTGAAATAATGAAGCGGAGAGAGCTCGGGTACAAAACGGAGCCTGCGTTCTGTGAAGCGCTGGGTATTTCCGGTGACCCGTACGAAGAGCTGATTCGATATGGTGTGAAAAAAGGGTATCTAGAGGAGGAGGAGTCGAATGGAGAGGCTTGAGCCGTTGGAGGCAGCAAAGCGGTTGATTGCAGAACGTTTTCCGGATTGCCAAGGGGCACTGCTTGCTGGGAGTGTCGTTCGCGGGGAGGCGACCGAAACGTCGGACCTCGACATCGTGATTTTTGATAAGAACCTTCCATGGTCGTTCCGAGAGTCCTTAGTGGAGTCGGGGTGGCCTGTGGAGTTATTCGCCCATAACCTGACATCTTACAAACAGTTCATCGCGATGGACTGTGAATCCGGCACACCGACAATGCCGAGGATGATTGCAGAAGGGATCGTTCTGAAAGATGAAGGGATTCTGGATTCTCTGAAAAAAGAGTCCCAGACCATAGTGGACCGGGGACCGGAAGAATGGTCGGAAGAGTTCATCCGGACGAAGCGCTATTTCCTGACCGATGCCCTTGATGATTTCCTCGGAAGCGAGAGTCGTGCTGAGGATCTGTTCATAGCCAACTCTCTGGCTGAACTGGTCCAGGAATTCGTACTGAGGACGAATTGTCACTGGATCGGTACCTCGAAGTGGGTCGTCCGTGAGCTGAAGCGGTTTGACGAGTCATTCGCGGAGGAATTCATAGACGCCTTCGATACTTTTTACGTTTCAGGCGAAAAGGGGAAAGTCGTCCAATTGGTCGATAAGGTGCTGGCTCCATATGGTGGCCGATTGTTTGACGGGTTCTCAATAGGGAAAGAAGAACTATAAGGAAAGGCGACTGTCTGAATCGGGACGGTCGTCTTTTTTTATGAAAGTAACTGGTAAATGAAACCAATTCATTTCCTGGTCGTAGAGTATAGTACAGTCCATAATTGTCGAAAGAGGTGCATGAACAATGTCTGATAAAATCTGTTCGAAGTGCGAAGGGAATATGGTGGAGTGCTATGTGGCAGACGGTCTGAAAGGTCTGTTGGTGAAGAATCCAGATGGAGATAAGCTTTTTACAAATAAAAAAAACACGAATATTAATCCCAATGTCTGCACGGATTGCGGCTGGGTCGGTACGCGGATGAGCCGCAGCAGTTGAGATGATGAATACATACTTTTGAAAGAAATGGAGGAATCGGGATGCTCGATGTGAAAGTAAAAGAAAAGGGCGACAATGTCATGATCAAATGGCAGTTCAGCAAAATAGAAATTCCGAAGTCTGAAATCATCGAAGTCATCAGTGATGAGACGTACTCCGGTCAAGAGCGGGCGGCAATCAGGATCGGCTTCCCATATGCCTCGACAGAAAGGTTCGTAGTGAAGACGACGAAGGAAGATTATATCCTGTTCACGAGCAGTGTGTCGATCAAAGAAAAAATAGAGTAAATGATTAAGTAACTTGATCTGATAGAAAAGGGGGAAGGAGTGGATGAAATTCTCCAAGATGCTTGGCCTCCTTGCGTTATTCCTCCTCCTGCTTGGCTGTTCAGAAGAGAGCGGACAGAAGGTGGAAATATACGAAGTGGGGAATGATACAAAACCCACTCAAGTGATAGAAGAGCACGAGGTTGTGGAGCAGATTGAAACGCTGACGATGAACCTCGAACGTATCCCGATCGAAGATGCCAAAAGGAATGGCTATGAAGGGAATCCCGACGTGATTTTCAAAATGGATGGAGACAAATGGTTCGTGTACTATGGCGACCGGACGGCTGTCGTCAGGAAAAATGCAGGAACCTTTTTCAACGTGCCGGACGGGGAAGTGGATCAATGGAAAAATGTATTCCGATGAGTGCTGGAGAGGGGTGGTTATTTTGAAAAGGCTAACCAAGAAACAGAAGTTAAAGTATCTGATTTATTACCCTCTTGCCGCCGGTGTGTTAGCTTTCCTTTTAACATTCCTCCTGACTATGGATTGGGTGGAGTCCATCACACGCTCAATCGGATTGACCATAGGGTTCTTCGTCTTCTGGTGGGGATGGGCATTGTTATTTCCTCAGAGTCTACCAGAAAATCAGAACAACTCATCTAAAGAACATCAGCTTGCAAGAAACATAGCTTTCTATGGCATCATTCTTGCTTTGGTAGTTGGGTTCATATGGGTTTGGTAGGAGTACAATACTGTTCTGTCACGCGAAAGCAATGAATCCATGGAAAAGGAGAGTTATCGTTGAGTAAAAACACGAAACTGCCTTTAACAGATGTTGAAAAGTCAAAACTCAGAAAAGCGAAAGTGAAGCTAGGCGAGGTACATGCGTTCAACGAAGAAGATATAGCCCACATGCTGGACATTCCACATGAAAGGGCGAAAATCATTAAGGGGTTGGCTGATTTCCAAACTGTACCTTCGATTGGATACAAACTGGCGGAGAAGCTCGTTTTCCAGTTGGAAGTCTTCTCTTTGTCGGAAATAAAGGATGAGGATCCTGCTGCCCTTTTCGATGAATTAGAACAGAAGTTGGGTGTCTGGACGGATAGCTGTGTGGAAGACCAAATCCGTTGTGTTGTTCATCATGCGAACGACCCTGATAGCGACAGGCAATGGTTTGGTTTCACGGAGGAAAGAAAGGTGTATCGTGAGAAGTATGGATTCCCAGAAGATAGACCCTTAAAAGCATGGTATGAATAGTTGGGATTTTTGCTTAGGAAGGAGTGTCTATGTGGCTGACTATATCAAAGAAGTACGTGAAAAGGTCGGATCGATGCCACTGGTCGTGAGCGTCGCAGGTTGTCTGATTCTAGATGATCAGAACCGGGTTCTCCTGCAGCATAGGACGGATAACCAGTACTGGTCTCACCCAGGCGGGGCAGTGGAAGTCGGAGAGTCGGTGGAAGATACGGTCAGACGGGAAGTATTCGAGGAGACCGGTCTACGAGTAATAGAGCTACAGCTGTTCCACATCTATTCTGGCGACTCTCAGCATTACATTTATCCTAACGGTGACGAGGTCTATTTTGTGAATGTCATTTACATATGCACCAATTATGAAGGCACGCCTGCAGCGGATGAGCTCGAGACGAAGGACGTTCAGTTTTTTGACTTGGAGTCATTACCTCCCATGACTTCGAATAACAGAACCATCTTGGAGGACTTTAAGAAACAAGGCGGTATAGATGAATAATGATACAGATTTTAAAAGCAGCCCCAAGTCACGTCGCCGGAATCTCAAAAGTGTGCAGTGCCGGCTACTGGGCAACCTACCATGAAATACGAAGCGAAGCATACATAAAGAGAATAATAGAGGAATTCTATAATCATGAAAGAGTAGAAAGTGAAGTAACCCACACGAGCAGGGAGTGGGGAGGTTATTTTGTCGCAGTAGAAGAAGGCGACGTAATCGGAGCAATCGGTGGAGGAATGATCGAGGAACATGCAGGAGAAGTGTTCGTTCTTTATCTAGATCCGAACAGACGGAATGAAGGAATCGGCACGCTGTTATTAGAAGCTCTCACCAAACAGCAGAAAGAGGAATTCCGTGCCACGGAACAATGGGTGTCGGTGGCGAAGGGCAACCAGAAAGGGATTCCTTTTTACGAGGCAAAGGGGTTCGTTTTTCAAAAGGAGAAGAGAGGATATGGGAACTCAGAGGAGGAAGGTTACATCTCCTTTAGATATTGTCGAGGCATTTGAATGAATATCCGGAGGTGATTATATGAAGGCTCTCGTCGATATTGGTGACAAAAATCTAGAGGTTTGGATGAACGGGACAGGTAGAACGATCATCATTCAACCCGGCATGGTCAGCCCTTTATCCGAATGGGAACCCCTCTGTGAGAAGTTATCCAGATACGCAAGGGTCATCGTTTACAATAGGGCTGGCTGTGGTCGAAGTGATAAAGGGACAGCATCGAGAAACACCCGGGAGAGCGCAAAGGATCTCAAGGCTCTGATCACGAAACTCGATATCCATTCTCCTATTCTAGTAGGGCATTCCTATGGAGGACTCATTCTTCAGCAGTTTGCTCAGGAGAATCCGGAAGTGGCTGGTGGGTTCGTCTTAGTAGATTCCACCTCAAATGACGCTTATAAACTGGATGAAGTCGAGGTCGAAGGAGAAGACGGAGGTAGTACGGAAGCTTGGATGGAGACATGTGAAACATATGCTGGTCTTACCAAAGAAGATCTGAAAGAAGAGTTGAAAGATTGGATTGACGAGCTCCAAACATCCTTACCAAGCAGCAGGCATACAGAAGTAGAAGCATTCTTGAGCAATCCTTCTATGTTCGAAGCTCTAAGGGAAGAGATTGAATATGACCTCCTGTGTAGAGGAGAGGATATGCCTATGTCATTTCCCGCTACTCCCACGATAGTTATAGGCCGGGATCCGAAGACATCCATCAGTCAAATGGTAGAAAGGGAAGGATTACGAAAGTCAGAAGCCGAGGAAATAGAAAACATATGGCAAGAGCTGATTCATGATCAAACCAAGATGAACGCTCGGACGAGCTATTTGTTAGCGGAAGGATCCGGGCATAGTGTTCACCTGGAAAAGCCTGAAGTAATAAAGAGGGCAATAAAATCTTTTCTTAATAGTGAGTCTCATCTACATCCAAAGTTGTAGACAACCTCGTTTATATGCCCGATGTATCCACTCAACCGTTTCGGTACTCTTAATTATAGAAGGTAACGACTAGGAGGAAGAAACATGCAGAAATATATTTGCAGTACATGCGGCGTTCAGTATCCCGAAAGTTCAACTGCTCCGTCCCAATGTCCGATTTGTGAGGAAGAAAGACAGTACGTTCCTGTAGAAGGCCAGGCTTGGACAACACACGAAGCGTTGGTAGAGAGCGGGAACTATCGAAACGTCATTACGAAGGAAGAAGAAGGGCTGTACAGTATAACGACGACGCCGAAGTTCGGAATCGGACAGACCGCTTATCTGATTGTGCAGAACGGGTTCACGATCTTATGGGACTGCCTGACGTATCTGGATCAGGAAACGGTCGAATTCATCCAGTCCAAGGGTGGGATTGATGCGATCGCCCTTTCTCATCCCCATTACTACTCCCGCCAGGTCGACTGGGCGGAGACATTCGATGCCCCTGTATATATTCATCAGGATGATCAAGAATGGGTCATGGAACCGAGTGAACATATCCAATTTTGGAACGGAGAAGAGAAGGAGCTTCCAGGAGGCATCACCTTACATCGACTGGGTGGACATTTCAAAGGCGGAGCGGTACTTCATTGGAAAAATGGGGACCACGGAAGCGGTGTCCTTTTGACAGGAGATATCATTCAAGTGGTTCAAGATACGGATTGGGTCAGCTTCATGTACAGCTACCCGAATTTGATTCCACTTCCAGCAAACAAGGTGCAACAGATGGCGGAAAAAGTGGAGCCGTTGGAGTTCAGTAAGTTATATAACGCTTTTCACAATGTGGTAGAAAAAGAGGCAGCCCGTGCCGTGCAAAGGTCTGCGGATCGATATATCAAGGCATTGAACGGTCAATGGTTTATAACGTAGGAGGCAAAGCATGAATTTCCATTCGTTTCAGGCAAATCAAATAAGAATCGCAAGACCGACAGATAAAATGGAGTCAGTGATCGAATTTTACGAGAAGGGACTTCGCTTGGAGAGAGTAGCGGAATTCTATGGACACAGTGGATACGACGGAGTGGTTTTCGGACTGCCGGACCTTACCTACCAACTGGAATTCACTAGCCATGAAAGTGGAAGTCCATGCCCAGCGCCTTCTACAGATAACCTATTGGTATTTTATATCGAAGACGAAAAGCAGCTTTCCACTGTTTCTGGGAGACTCTCGCAAATGGGCTATGAAGAAGTGGAGGCTGAAAACCCGTATTGGAAAGAAAAAGGTGTCACTATAGAGGATCCTGATGGGTGGAGGATCGTGCTGATGAATACGAAAGGGATATAAATCCCTTTCGTTTCTTTTCTATCGGTTCGATGGCCAAGAACCCTGCATTTTCCTCAGTTGAATGATTTGGCCGGTGTGATAAGCATCATGGAGCATGATATCCAGTAACTTCTGTTCAAGAGATTCCAGCTCGCTGTCGGAGGTTTCACTCAATACCTGTCGTAAACGGTGGTGAGCCTCCTTGGCGCGTTCTACAACTTGGTTCCATTCCTCGTCGCTTTGTGGTTGGTCCGTAAGGTGGAAGGTTTCATCTCCGTCAAGATCGTTCTTCCACTCGCCGCCTTCCATGGTGACAGCCAGTCTCTCTTTGTAATAAAGGAGGTGGTTCACATTCTCCCAGATGCTCTTGGTGGACTCCCCAGACGGAGTCCAGGTTGCCTGTTCTGCAGTAAGTCCTTCCGTGGCATTTTTAAAAGGGGCATACCAATGCTCTTTGTCGAATGTTGAATCCAATACATTTAATAGTAGCTCGTTTCGGCTCATTGCCATTTCCTCCTTGGGACTTTAATAAATCCATGTGCTCAGATTCTCACCTGTACTCTACTTGTGGAATGTCGCATAGATTACTAGATTCGATTTCAACAACCATATTCCTCTTTTATTAGATTGGCGAAGAGCATTATCTCATTTTCCGGTATGGGATTATTAGAAGCTCCGACCAACAGCAAAAAGAAGAACCCGGTTCAATAGAACAATGGGTTAGGGTGGCCACGGCAGAAGATAGGAATTATCCTTTTTGAGATGTGATGGGTAAAGAGGAAAGTGATTTTATCAAATAGGGAGCGGTCAGCTCCCTATTTTATTTTTTGATGGCCGTATTCAAAGGCTTTATCTTCCACTTGAGGTACAGGACTCTTCCTAGTCCAATTGACGAGAAAGATTCCTACAAGAATAAGAAGTCCTCCACCAAGTGTACCAATCTTCAACTCTTCGCCTAACAACAACCATCCGAACAGCACACCAAAGAATGGCGCAAGGAATAAGAAGGCACTCGTCTTTCCAGGATCGCCTTTCTGAAGAAGAAAGAACCAGATGGTGAATTGGACGACAGAAGCCATGATGGCTAACCACAGAGTAAGGCTGACGGATGCAGCATTGATGACCATTTCTTGTTGCTCGAACAGGAAACTCGAAGCTAACAAGAAGAGGCCGCCGAATAACATTTGATAGCCTGATAAAACCCACACATCAAATCTCTTTCCATATACGTTGATGAGGATGGTAGCAATAGCCCACGATACGGCAGCGAGCAAGCTGAGTATGGTGCCGGTCTCTAAGTTCAATTGTCCTCCTAATGTGATGAAGACGCCTAAGAATCCTAAACTTACGCCGAACCAATGCCTCGTGTTATACCGTTTTTTCAGGAAAATGGTACTGAGTACAATCACGATCAGTGGGTTTGTGAACGTCAAGATAGAGGATTCGCTGGCGGGAATCGACCTTAAACTGATGAATATGAATCCCATCACGCCTGCCGTTTGGAAGAGTCCGATCAATCCGATCAACAACCAATCTTTCCTTCCTTCAGGCTGTGGTCTTCTTAAGTACAAGACGCTGATTACCATGATGCTGCCTGCTAGGATGAATCGGAATGCACTCAACAATAATGGGGATATGTAGGCAATCGCGATTTTTCCTACGGCAAACGACGAACCCATCAATGCAGTGGTAATGACCACCAGGATTCCGAATACGAATCTGTTCATGGCTATACTCCTTCTTTAAATAGATAAAAACAGAAGAAGGGGACGGTGCTTCCCCTTTTTCTGTTTTCATTATTCCATATTATTTTTTCAGATGCATGAGCATTTCTCTCGGTTCCGCCCGGTACATATAATCGACATTCGCACGGACATTTCGAACAAGAGGTTGTATTTCTTGATGACCTCTTGTGTAGAATCACTGACGACTTGATAAGAAAGTTTGTTCTTCTCGCTCGTCGTCAATGACTGATCTGGTGTCTGAGGGGAGATAGCGATCAATTTTATATTTATGAAAAATCCATCTGTTCTCTACATGTACAAATGAAACACATGCTGAGGCCCTTTTCTCCCTTCATACACTTCATCTTCATCCACAAAGCCAGTCTTCAAATATAATCCGATTGCTGCCGTATTCCTTTTATTCACCCCGAGTACGACCTCATCAGAATCAGGAATATACGCTTCGACAAAAGAAGGAAGCAGCTTCAATCCTTCCTTCGCCATCCCTCTGCCTTGAAAATTAGAATCGATGGAGAAGGAGGTCAGGACTCTTGCATTCGGGTTGTCGCTGTATCTTCTCGCTTTCTCGCCGTCCTCGAGCGCAAAGTAGCCAACAGGTCTGTCGCCCTCCAAGATCAGAACGTGGGTGGACGTCTCCGAAACGTCTGGGTTGTGGATTTTTTGTAAGGGAAGGCTCGTGAACGTCTGTTGTTCTTCTGGTAGATGGTAGCCGGATAAGAGGTGTTCGTAGGTGTCCTTATACTCGATCAAGGACACGGTTTGGTTCTTAGCATTCGATTCCATGAATAGCCTCCATTTTATGTAAGTTAGTTGTATTATAGACTAAGAGAAACTCTTGGACAAAAGATAGATTTATCACAGAAGTTTGGAAATTAGTTGAAACATTCCCCTCTTTTGTCCGTAAATAGAGTTAGAGAAAACAAGAAAGGGAGAGCAGAATGAATCAGACATTACTTACCGTAGACAACCTCGGCAAGTCCTATAAAGATAAACAGATCGTGAAAGATATCTCCTTCAGTGTGAAAAAAGGGATGATCACGGCGATTCTCGGTCCGAACGGTGCCGGTAAATCGACGACGATCAGGAGCATGATGGGCATCATGCAGCCGGATGAAGGGGATGTGCAGTATCAAGGCCATCCGAAACAAGGGGTCCCTCACCAGAAGGTCGGCTATCTACCGGAGGAGCGGGGCTTGTACAAGAACGTGAAGATCATGGATATCATCCTTTACTTTGCGGATTTGAAGGATTACCCGAAGAAAAAGGCGAAAGCACGTGCGCTAGAGTACTTGAAGAAGTTCGGCTTGGAAGGGAAAGACAAAGTGTCTGTCGAGGAACTATCCAAAGGGATGGCGCAGAAGGCCCAGTTCATCGCGTCGATCATCCATGAACCGGAATTATTGATCCTTGATGAACCATTCTCAGGACTCGATCCTGTCAGCCAAGACGTGTTCAAACGGGAGATAAGGGAGCTTGCCGACAATGGAACGGCCATCCTGCTTTCCTCGCACCAGATGAACCTCATCGAAGAGATCGCGGATGACCTGCTGCTCATACATAAAGGGAAAACCGTCATTCAAGGGAGCATGGAAGAGGTCAAGGAACAGTATTCCAATTACAAATGTACCATTGTTGGAGAAAATGAAGCTTCCCTTTTTGAAAACCTACCATCGGTCCAGAGTGTGGAACAGGACGGGAATAGAACGGTGCTTTATTTGGAGAAGGATGTCCACCTCCCGACATGGGTCACGCATATGCCTCAAGCATCCATCATCCAAGAGATGACGATTGACAGAATTTCCTTGCATGAGATTTTCGTAGGCATCGCGACAGAGAAAGATCTGATGAAGAGCGGAGGGGGAGCGAATCATGCGTAATACGTGGAAAGTAGCCAAATGGGAATACAAGCGGAATGCGACGAACAAGTCGTTCATCATTTCCACTTTGCTGACGCCGGTCTTTATTCTGATATTTACGTTTCTGCCGACTCTGTTGTCAGGTTCGGACAGCACGAATGATGCAGAAGCGATGCAAGTGTATCTTCAAGACGAGGTGGGGATTGCGCCGCAAATCGAAGAGTTTGTGGATAACCAGGAATCCCTTAATTGGGATATCGAAGTGGTACAAGATAATGAGGAAGCTGTCTTGAATTCGATAGAAGATCAGGACAATCAAGCGCTACTAACTTTGACGGAGGATGCGATAGAAACTGGCGTCGTCGAAGTGAAAACGAGTGAAGAAGTAACCGATTCTTTCTTTACCCAGCTTCAAATTTTGAGTCAACCGATTCAAGCCTATCAATTCGAACAATTGGGGCTTTCAGAATCCGAGCTTCAGCAAATCACGTCCGGCATCATGTTTGAAAAATCGGAAGCAAATGCCCCGTCATCAGAAGAGGAAGGATCGGCTCAATCAAGCGTAACGGAGGGAGAGTTGATTATCCCGGGAATCTTTTCGCTGATTGTTCTGTTTGCGATCGTATTCACAGGGATGATGATTTTCCAAAGTGCCTCCCAGGAAAAGAAAGAGAAGGTCTCGGAAATCGTCTTGTCCTCGATGACACCTGGAGAATTGATGCAAGGAAAGATCATCGGCTATTTCGGTCTCGGGTTGAGTCAGGTCATCGTCTGGTTAGGGTTCGGAGTACCGCTCGCAGCGTGGCGACTGGAGGACGTCCCAGTACTGGAATCGCTGTTCGTCCCTGAACTGCTGATCATGGTGCTCATCGCCATCCTCGGATACCTTCTGTTTGCCTCGATGTTCGTTGGCTTCGGCGCAACCGTCGAAGACATAAGCTCAGCAGGTAATTTCCAGGGTGTCATCATGATGCTGCCGTTTCTTCCTTTCATCTTCATCGGACCTATCTTGAGTGACCCGAGCGGCATCGTAGCGACCGTCGGCTCGTTCATCCCGTTCACATCGCCAGCAGTGTTGATCATGAGGATGGCTATGCTCGGCGAACTGCCGTGGGTGGAGATTGTCTTAGCCATTGTCGTACTCATGATCAGTGTATGGCTGATGATCAAACTGGCAGGGAAGATATTCGAGGTCGGTATTCTTATGTATGGTAAGAATGCGACGCCGAAAGAGATATGGAAGTGGATCAGAGCATAAAAGTGTAATCCGCAAAGACTTAGTACCTGCCCCTTTCAGTGTTTATGAACAGGGTCAGGTACTTTTTCTATAGTAGCTTTAAGTTCGGTTAGGAGGGAATGGATGGGGAATTTAATTTTGTCAGGTGGCGGAAACGCTGAAGTGTATGAGTTCCTTATGAAGTTTATCGATAAAGACAAACCGATACTCTATATCCCTTTAGCAGGAAATGAGGAATACAGACCCTTTCAGGAAAGTCTTGCTTACATTAAAAGCATATTCTTACCTTTGGGTGTCAAGGAGGTTACGATGTGGACAGACCTCCACCATAGGACGCTGGGTGACTTGGAACGATTTTCAGCTGTTTATTTCAGTGGAGGAAGTACTTTGACTTTATTGAGGATTATAAAGGAAACGAACTTCGATAAGGTTTTAAGACAGTATTTCCATGGTGGAGGAACAATTTTCGGCCAGAGTGCAGGTGCGATCATTTTTGGAAGTGATGTCACGCATACGACAACAGAGGAAGAAGTAAGCCGCTATGAGCCTCTTAATCTTGTACATAACAATCGGCTATGGTGCCATTATGATGTCCATGATGAAGGGTTATTACGTAAATACTCTAAAGGCGAAGGAGATCCTTTTCTTGCGCTTCCGGATGGAGGGGCTGTTCATGTTACCGAAAGACAATGCGAGGTAATCAGGAAAGTAGCATATGAATTCAAAGATGGTAGGAGGAAAGAACTGATACCTGATGGTTACTTTTAAGCTGCACGGCGATTATTCGATAAGAGTGATCGCCTTTTTTTATATTTTCTAAAACGAATTCCAGTGCAGAATCGTTTAATAGAACAGGAGGGGTGAAAATGGAAGAGTCGATCGAGAAGTTTATGGATGTCGAAGATAAAGAAGGAGCCATTCAAGAGATTATGGATGCCTACGGCCAGTCCGTTCTCCAACTGGTCTATTCCTATGTGAAGAACCAAGCGGTCGCAGAGGATCTGACACAGGAAATCTTCTTGAAGTGCTATCGTAATCTACATAAATATAATGGTAAGTCGAAGGTCAAGACATGGTTATGGTCCATTGCGATCAATCATAGCAAAGATTATCTGAAGAGCTGGTACAACCGCAAAGTGGTTTTGTCAGAAGATAAGCTGAAGCGGGTTCAGAACGGTCAGTTGGATACAGAGGAGAAAGTCATCCAAGATTCCGTGGACCGGGAGCTGGTGGCAGCTATCATGAAACTTCCTGAGAAATATCGTGAGGTGATCTACCTTTATTATTATGAAGATTCGACGACAAGGGAGATTGTCAAAGTATTGAAGAAGAATGAGAACACAATAAAGACTCGCTTGAAGAGGGCGAAAGTGATCTTGAAAGAACGATTAGGAGGGGATCAGTAATGGAAGAAAGGTTGAAGAATCTGAAGAGGTCGATGGACAAGCTCGAATTTCGTACCCTTCAATTCAGCGGAAACCTCCGAGAGGAAATCGAGAAGAAGCTCGACCAGGAGGAAGAGGGAGAGGAGGAAGTTCTGGTCTCCATATTCCAGTTGTTGACTCAGGAAAAAACGGGCTACACGTTATCCAAGAGTCTAAGGGCAAGGGGGCTTGTGAAGTTTGAAGATTACGAAGGACGTCTTTACACAATCCTTCATCGCCTGGAGCAAAAGCGGTACATCAAGTCTGGTTGGAGAGAGGACGGTGGCAAGTATTATGGTCTTACGAAGAAGGGGAACAAGCTCTTGAAGAATTATGAGCGTTCTTCTGACCGTCCATCTGCTATAAGCGCTTTGGTCGAGGTGCTGGAACCATGAGGTTGGACAAGAAGCTGTATATAGAGCACGTGAAGCGGTTCATAAAGAATAAAGATGCCAAGTATGCGGTGTCCAAAGAATTGCTCTACCACATCGAACAGGAGAAGCGAAGACTCATGGAGAGCGCCTCATTATCTGACGAGGAAGCAGAATCCGAAGCGGTAAAACGGATGGGGAACCCGGATGAAGTGGGCAAGCATTTCAACAAGCTTTATCGTAACAAAACGGATTGGTGGATGATTGTCCTATTAATAATGAGTGCAGGATTCAGTTTTCTCCCTGTACTTCTTTACAATCAGGAAATCGGTAACCTGCTAGAAAGTCAAGTTGTCTACACACTCATGGGGATTGGTGTAGCTGCAGCTCTCTTTTTCATCGATTATCGGAAGTTGAAGACTTGGGGAGCAATCTTTTATGCAATAGGAATTCTTGGACTGTTAGCATTCCTCTATGGCCCCGTCTCGTACATAATCGGTCAACCGGTATTGAAAGTCGGTCCGGGATTCATCAAAATGATTTACATGACCCCTCTGTTCATTCTGGGTTTTTCTTCCTTCTTGTCTCGACCGGGTGCGAAGTTATGGCAAGGGTTGTGCCTGTTAGCAGTCCCTCTTTATCTATACTTGAATCTGTCAGATTATATATCGGCGGGTATTCTATTGATGGCGTTTCTTACTATGGCATGGTCTCTCCACCTGAACCGGAAAGCATTGGTTTGGCTTTCTGGGGGAACAGTTTTGGTTACGGCTATCTTGTTGTGGTTTGCGCCTCTCAAAGAATATCAACTAGCACGGTTGTTTGCCTTCTTCCTTCCAGAAGACTATCCTGATTCACATGGTTACGTGTATCTCCGGATGCAGGAAATGCTATCTGAAGCGAAGTGGATTGGCAAAGGTGGCGACCTTCATGGAATCCCATCAGGGCATGCGGATTATGTGTGGGTCACCCTGACGTATAATTATGGCTGGATCGTTTCCCTCCTCACCGTCCTAGTACTGCTGTCCTTGATGGTGCGGCTCTTCACGGTGAATCTGAAGACAAGTGACAGGTTCGGAAAGATGCTGGTGATGGGCGGAGTGGCTTTCTATTCGGTGCCATTACTCTACCATTTATTCATGTCGTTCGGTCTGCTTCCGTTCATGTCATTCTATCTGCCGTTCTTGAGCTATGGATTTCATCCGATGGTGCTGCATGCAGTGGTGTTTGGTCTGGCGCTCAGTGTTTATAGGAAGAAGGATATTTTGGAGGTTGTTTCAGACAATAAAACTATGAAACAGGAGGATTAAATGAATCAGTTATCATTCCAAGACCTACAAAGGTATCTAGAACTTAAGTACAAAGAAGAGGCTACATCATCTGCATTATTCATGAAACTAGTAGAGGAAGTCGGCGAAGTAGCAGAGGTCCTGAACCAGGTAGAAGGTCGAAAAGAAGGTTCAGAGGAAGCCTCCTTAGAGAAAGAACTAGTTGATGTCATACACTATGCAGTTGCGATTGCGAGCATAAATGACATTAATCTGACAGAGGCAGTCATCAATAAAGATAAACAAGCTGCGATTAAATATCATCAATCTCCCGATTTAGAAGAATTTCTGACCAAGCAAGATAATCGCTAAGGTTGGATAGCAGTATGTGTTTTATATCCAAGGAGGTGATTTCATCGTTTCCATAAGAAAAGTAAAGCAAGAAGAAGAAGATATATTACACAACATCATGCAATTCTATATCTACGAATTCAGTACATACATCCCTGAAATAAAACTAGAAGACAACGGCTCCTACAAACCATTCAATTTAGAAAAGTATTTCTCAGATGATCATCACCACGCCTTTTTCATAGAGCTTGACGATGAACTGATCGGATTCGCGCTTGTAGAGAGTGCCACTTCCACAGAACCTAACACCATTCAAGAATTCTTCATTCTAGCAAAACACAAAGGCAACGGCTACGGGAAAGAGGCTGCAAGGAAGTTGTTCAGACGGTTCCCTGGGGAGTGGGAAATCACTCAAATCGAAAACAACACACCTGCTCATGCGTTCTGGCTTGGGTTAGTCGACGAATTGACAGGAGGCAACTTCATGGAGCGCCATCACAATGGCCTGTATGTGCAGACATTCCGAATCTGACCGGAAATGCAATTGGAATAGTTTGTAAAAGGAATCTCCGGGTATTGGTGTATAGAAGCCATTTAAGAAAAGGGAGATTCCTGATGAAGGATATAGTACTATCAATAGCCATGGTCCTATTAGTGGTAGTAGGTTGGGGTGCGGTCATCATGAGAGACTTTGAGATTGCCAAAGGTCAGATGAAAGGCAAATGGGTGCACGTGGTAGCGAGCATCATCTGTTTCATTCTGATTGTGTGGATCGCTCGGGAGTTTATGTGATGACTGAAAATAGAAGTTTTTTACAAAAGTGAAACGGAATCCTTCCAGAACCGTATAGATACCTATAAGAAAATTATGGGAATCTATTTCTGGAAGGAGTTTTTTATGAGGAAAAGCTTGATGGTGGCGGCAATCCTCTTACTTGTGGGATGTGCCGATCAGGAAGCGGAATCGAAGCCCGACCCTGATGCCCCGGTCACAGTAGAATTAGAGGGACAGGAATACACGGTCTATACATATTTTGACGCGCTTATGGAGTATGCAGAGCAGGCAGAGGAGCATCCCAATCAGTTGGACAAGTATTACAAAGAGTCGGTGACCGATCCATTCCGGAAACGTGCCTTTGAAGAGGAGGCGGGAAGTGCGGCCATCCTCCGCGACCCATCCTTCAAACCGCCGGAAGACTTGGAGAAACTGCGCGAAGGTATCCACACCCTCAAGGAGCGGGAGGACGATATCCACAAGTGGATTGAACAATCGCTGGAGAAATCAGTGGATAAGCTCCCTTCAAATGGCACGGATATCCACATATTCCCCGTCGATATGGGGATTGCCGGTTTCGAGCGTTTTTATCAAGTGATCGGTGGTGCAACAGGCAGAGCATACAATGAGGATGCCTTCGTGCTCAGGCTCGCCCCTTCCATTGAGAAGGAGGCGCTCTTGAATATCGTCGCCCACGAATACCACCATACGGTTGCCTTTGAAAAAGGATACATAGAAGAATCGAATAGCTTGCTGCACGAGGTGCTGATAGAAGGGAAAGCGGAGATGTTCGCGCGTACAGTCTACCCCGATGTGAAGAGCAACATTTCGCCTCCATTTTCTTCAAAGCAGTTGGAAGAGGAGATATGGACGTACTTGAGCGAGAACCGTTCCGAGACGTTGCCGCGCTACAAGGAACCCCTCATGGACGGTGACCGGGAAAGAAGCTGGCCATCTGAGTCCGACTACCGGATCGGCAGGCAGATCATGAAGGATTTCGTTGAGAACAATCCGGAAGTTCCGATAGAGGATTGGACGGTGATGCCGGCGGAAGAGGTGCTGGAGAAGAGTCGTTATGAGGAGAGGTTCGAATAAATGGAAAAGAGAGCCACGCATCAGCATGGCTCTCTTCTATTAGAATCTATCGAATTTCGGAAACTTCTAGTGTGAGTCGGTCCCATTATACACAGTTGTATTTTCGACGATTTTCTGTGATAATCCAAATAGTTCCATTTTTGTATAGAATAAGTTTCAGGTATCGAGGAGGAAAGCGATGAAGCTGATTCATGACCTGGCAGGCGCAATCTATGACGTTGGCAAAATCTTATTTAGGTGCATCAGCTATGTATTAGCAGGTATGCTCCTCGTAGCTGTTCCGATGTATATCATTGTCTGGGTAGCTGGCATGATGTAATAGATTCTTTTCGTCTCCTGTCTCTTCAGAAGTGTCTAAATCCAAAGGGTTAGGACCATTTTCTCATCCTAGAAAATCGATGTTAGAAAAGAAGAAAAATTCATTTATTTTTACCCTTTACTGTGTTAAATTAGTGTAAGACTATAGTGGCGCATTATGGGATAGGGGGATTAAAAATGGAAAATGTGCATACCATTTGGCTTGACCACCAGTGGTCACATGGAATCATTAAGGTACCTGACTCTATTTTCGGCTTTCTGTATCATCCGATCGCTTACGACGAAGCACAGGGAGAATTTCGCATTATCAATAACCTATGGTACACGACGTATCATGGGGCGAGGGAATATTTCAGATCCCCAAACAACCCGTATAGCGTTGCTGGGAGAATGAAGATCCATAGCGGAAGTGCTCTTATTCAGCCTAAGTTTCAAAAGGTGAACGTGTAACTTCCAAGAAACCATTTATAAAACATACTAGAGGGAAATCTTCGCATTTCCCTGCTCCGAGTGATTGTTCCGATAAGGGCAATCGCTTTTTTTATGGAAAAAGGTGATACAATGATGTTGGAAATAAAAGGGGGGACTCTAGTGAAACGCGAAGAAAAATCCTTTCTAATTAAATGGACTATACGTAAAGAAAAAGGCAAACAATCTTATATGATCAAGCGAAGCCTGACCTTCACGGTGCTGTATTTGGCAGCGTTCCTTCTCTTATTCGATCATTACCTGGAAGCAGGGACTCCTATTGGTGAATGGCTCGTTACAGGTACCTGGTATCTGATCATGGCCTTTTTCCTTGGCAGCTTCACCGCTAATCTCAGGTGGAAGCTGAACGAAAAGAGATACCATCAGATGAGCGGAGGATCTTGATCTGCTCTTTGAGATCTATTGATCAGGTTCTATACAAATAATATTGATTTATATCCAATATTTTGAAATGATGGTACTGGAAACGTCATTACGGAAAACGGGAGGGGCCTATGAAATCGGTAATGGTAAGATGGGGAAGCGTGTTTATCATCGGTTTGCTTTTGTTTGTCGGAACGTACTATGTCGCCATGGACATGGAGTATCTGAGTTACGGCGTGAATGACAAAGGCCAGTTCGTCTTGCATGAGGGATTCAATGAGCCGGCACCGATCCTCAATACGGATGTCCGCGGTGAACAGGAAGGATTGGCTAAGCTCGGGGAGCACATGGCAACCTTCAACCAGTGGGTGATGGCCACCTTGGTCGTCGCTGCCTTTTTCATTGCGACATATTATGTGTTGGTGAGTGAGAAGGCGCTTGGCAACCACCAGAAGAAGAAAAGGTATCTTTCTCTGACGATTGTTGCCAATGTGGCGGTTGCGGGACTGCTGTTGGTTCAATGGATCCGTTATGCGGATTTGATCAATAAGGGAATTAATAATGTGATCTTTTAGGAAGAAGAGCAGCTATTCTTAGAATAGTTGCTCTTTGTAATTTAATGATTGAAGGAACTCATAATATATACTATCATATAGGAATGAACGTTCATTCCGTATCAAAGGGAGGAATTAAATATGTCGACATCCACAACCAAACGGGACCAGATACTCGACAGTGCGCTGTCGCTATTCGCAGAGCGCGGGTTCGATGCCACGACGATTCCGATGATCGCCAGTGATGCGAATGTCGGAGCGGGTACGATTTATAGATATTTCGAGAACAAGGAAGTGCTGGTCAATACGCTGTTCCAACACTATGTCGATTTGTTCACGAAGACACTAGAAGAAGATTATCCGAAGGACGCAGAGATCCGGGATCAGTTCCATCATCTTTTCCAAGGGATGGTGCGGTTCACGAATGAGCGCGAGCATGCGCTTCATTTCATCAAGACGCATAATGCAGCCTACTTCCTGGATGACACGAGCCGGAGCAGATTCGATCGACTGTTGATGATTCTCGAAGACTTCATCGACGAAGGGAAGAAAAAGGAGCAGATCAGGGACCTGCCATCGAACGCTTTGATTGCGATCATCTTTGGTGGATTTCTGGAGTTGTTCAAACTGATCCGTGCAGGCGAGATCGAAGCGACGGATCAATTGTTAGTAGGAGTCGAAGAAAGTTGCTGGGATGCTGTGCGTCATCATGCGTGATGGGGTTCAGCTTTCTTTTCTAATTGTTTCGGAATGAATATTCATTCCGGACAAGGGGGAAGTCCATTGAATCATAAGAAGGATTTTCCACAACCTAAGAGTCAATCATGAAAAATTCAAATACAGGAGCATCACGTATGAAAAATATATGGAACATATTCGCAAGGGATTGGAAGAGCATTTCGACGAACTGGGTGGCCATGATCTTGATAGGTGGACTGATCGTTCTGCCTTCCTTATACGCCTGGTTCAATATCAAGGCATCGTGGGATCCGTACAGTCAGACGGATCAGCTGCCTGTCGCTGTCGTCAACGAAGACGCTGGGGCGACGGTAAGAGATAAGGATATCGATGTCGGGAACGATTTAGTAGAGAAGTTGAAAGACAATGACAGCTTCGACTGGAAGTTCACCGATCGGGAAACGGCGATGGACAAAGTCGAGTACGGCGATTATTACGCCGCCATCGTCATTCCAGAGGAGTTCTCGGAGAACTTGGGCACTGTGATCAGTGATGAACCGCAGAAGTCCAACGTCGAGTACTATGTGAATGAAAAAATCAACGCCATCGCACCGAAGATTACAGAAAAAGGTGCCAGCGTCCTCGTCGATCAGATTACCAATGAGTTCGTATCCGAAGTGAACGGGACGGTCGCTGAATTGTTCAACGATCTAGGGATCGAACTCGAGAACGATCTGCCAGACATCAAGCGTTTTGAAGAATACGTCTTCAAGCTGGAAGAGAACCTACCGGAAATTCACGACCTGATTACGGGTGCCTATGACGATTCACAAAGTGCGGCATCCATCATCAACGATGTGCAGGGGCTGCTGCCTCGCGCAGAGAAAGTGACCGACCAGGGGCTAGGTACAATCAATGAGACGACGACCTTCTTGAATGATGCAGAGAAGCGATTGAAGGAGATTGCGCCTCAAGTCGAATCGGACTTGAAGAAAGCCCAACAGACTGCAGAAGACGTCAACAGCTTCATTAAAGACGTCCAATCCTTGGACCTTGATTTAGAAGGGGTCACACAGTTGAAAGACGGCATCAATCAACGGACCAACCAGGCATTGGAGCAGTTGAATACGGTAGAGAATTTGTTGAAGCAGGTTCAACAGCAGCAGCAGCAACCGGATGCAGAGAATCCAGAAAATGGGGAGGGAACTCAGAATACACAGCCTAATTCGGAAGCGTCCCAACAAGCCATCAACCAAGCACTGACAAGCGTCAGTACCATACGTGAAAGGCTGCAGACGGTCCAGAATGACGCCGGACAAATCGAGGGACGACTCAATGAAAGTCAGAAGGAAATCGATGATACGCTGAGTACGCTGGAACAGAAATCCGGAGAGACAGCGGATCGGATCGATGCATTCCTGAAAGAGTACAATGAAAACATCGAGCCGAGAGTCCTCGAGGAGATCGATCAGGCGCAGCAGACGTTATCCGAAGCGCGCAGTATTTTGACAGAAGCGCAATCGACCATTCCGCGTATCCAACAGGTCCTCGGGAGTACGGAAGGCAACCTGGCGGAAGGGCAGGATATCCTGGAGTATATGCTGAATGAATATCCTTACGTGAATGAGAAAGTCAATCAGATGGCCGACCGGATCCGCGATATCCAGGGAGAGACGGATATCAATGATATCATTGAGCTGCTGAAGAACGACCCGGAAGCGGAGCAGAGCTTCTTCGAAGAGCCGGTGAACTTGAGTAAGAACACCATGTTCCCGATCGAAAACTACGGAACGGGCATGACACCGTTCTATACGGTACTCTCGCTATGGGTAGGAGCTCTTCTACTGGTTTCCCTTCTATCGACGGAACCCATCCATACGTCTGAGTATCGATCCTACGAACAATATCTCGGCAAACTTGCGACATTCCTGAGTATCGGTGTGCTGCAGACATTGGTCGTAACGCTGGGTAACTTGTTCATCTTGAAAATCGGTATAGCGGAATCCTTGTACTTCGTTCTGTTCGGCATGGGAATCAGCATGGTCTTCATGACAATCGTGTTCACGCTGGTATCCGTGCTCGGAGATGTCGGGAAAGCGGGAGCCATCGTCTTCCTCGTCCTGCAGATTGCAGGCTCAGGTGGAACGTATCCGGTCGCTCTACTACCGGAATTCTTCCAGAACATCCACCCATTCCTGCCGTTCTCGTATGCGGTAGATTTGTTGAGGGAAGCGACCGGAGGAATCGTGGAGGCACGTGTACAAACCGACGTGATCCGTTTAGTCGCATTTGCCGCACTATTCCTTTCCATCGGTGTCTTCTTGAAAGGACCACTGCATGAGAATTCAAGGAAACTGATGAAGAAATCAAGGGAATCTGGTCTATTCCATTAATTTAGAGAGATTGTGAAAGGGAACTTCCGATGAGGAGGTTCCCTTCTTTTTA
The DNA here is from genome assembly GCF_004684905.1 of Halobacillus salinus. GTDB lineage: Bacteria > Bacillota > Bacilli > Bacillales > Halobacillaceae > Halobacillus > Halobacillus salinus. The sequence continues at coordinate 183,476 of NZ_SRJC01000001.1, forward strand.
TACGCTTCTCTACATCACCTAGTATAAAAAATGAAAAAAGACACAGTACTAACAAGAGGTGGTGTAAATGGCATTTATTATCATAGTCGGTTTTGTCATTCCATGGATTACAGGCATTTATCTCTATAAACAAGCACCGAAAATCTTTTACACAACAGCGCCTATTACCGCATTGATTGCAGTTGTTCTGAATCAGGCAGGCATTCACATGGGTCTTTGGGAAGTGAATCCTATGCCGAGGATCATTTTATTGGATTCTTTATTTTTGGATTTAGGGGTTTTCACGCTCGCCGGAGCCTGGTTCACCTATATGCTGGTGTACAAAAGCGTGAATACTCTGTTGGTATATATCCTATTCATTGGTGGCATGTCCAGCTTAGAAGGATTGGCTGTGCTAGTAGGAACTGTAGATTATGATGATACATGGAGTTTCTTTTATACCATACTGATGTATGTCGGAGGTTTCTTGTTCATCGGGTGGATTAGCCACCTATTGAAGAAGTTGAAAGTTTTCCCGTAATTCTTCTTTAGCTGCCCGAGAATCCCTCGGCAGCTTTTTTTGTGAAAGCCGGAGGGACAGACTTAGAAGCGATAAGTCTGTCCCTCTTATTTTGTAACAGAGTTTTCACTGTAGAGGTAGGCTGGTATCGCTTATAATAAGAAAAGCAATACTTATTTGTATAACCCAATCTCGTAATATAGTAGAAAACAAGGAGTGTTTCAGATGAAGAAAATGATTACAGCATGGATGCTGGTCCTGACATTACTCGTGCCAATTCATGCTTTTGCCCATACAGGAATGGAGGAGGCCGATCCTTCTGAAGGTTCTGTTGTGACAGAATCGATTTATGAAGTGACGGTCACCTTCACGACGCCTATTTCAGAAGGCAGTACGGTGGCCTTGACGGCAGCGGATGGTACGGAACTTGCGCTGCAAGACGTTGTGATAGATGAAAATACGATGATGGTGAAAACGGTCGAACCTCTCCCGAATGGAACGATCAACGTCGATTGGAAGATTGTCGGGGAGGATGGTCACCCGATTGAGGAGGGCTATTCGTTCGAGGTGGACGCCCCAATCGAGGAAGCACCATCTTCTGATGAAGAAGGACAAGCGGAGGAGTCTGTAGATACGGAAGATGCACCAGAAAGTGAGAGCGAAAGTGCCACAGAGTCGGCATCGGATGAGGCTGTCGATGATTCGAATCAACTGAGGAACTCGCTTCTTATCGCCGGAATTGCCGCACTGATTCTCATTGTCGGAGTGGTCGTATTCTTCGTAAGAAAGCCGAAGCGTAACGAATGATTCCGCTCCTCATGGTGACGGAGGCCCTGCTTTATCTTTGTTTCGCCTTACTGATGGGGCACAGTATTCTATCTCTCGTGCCAGCGGACAAGCGACCGGCATTTCGTGTCCCGAACGGGCTGCTTCTCGCAAGTGCGTTCGGAATCGGGATCTTGAGCTTCGGTCCCGTGCTCAGGATACTGCTTTTCTTTTCTCAAAGTGGAAGCTTTCCGTTTGCGAGCGTCGTCCTCGACTCAAGACCCGGTATCATCTGGCTGATCACCTTTGTCGCCTCGCTCTTATACGTCGTGTTCCTCGCGATGAGCGAGAGAGATTCGTCGAAACGCACAGGGGTCCTGTCGCTGACAGGTGTCGTCATCCTCATTGTGATGACGAGCTTCTCCGGACACGTGGCGACCCTCGCCCCTGTGATCGGCGTCACCGCCCAGTCCGTGCACGTCATCGCCATGGCATCATGGGCCGGGATCTTGTTCATCATGGCGTGGTTCGCCCGCAGTAAATCGAACTGGGGCGCATTTCTCGCCTGGTACACCCCTTTTTCCATCGCCAGCATGATCCTCATCACAGCAGCGGGACTGATCTTGATGCAATACACCGTCCCCGAATATTGGAATTCCTGGCTGCTTCCGTATGGAGAGGCGCTGCTGCTCAAGCATTTACTATATGCCGGAGTACTGACCATCGCCGCAGTCAACGCCTTTCTTTTGAAAAAGGGGATGTCCCCAAGCTGGCTGCGTGCGGAGAGTATCGTCATCGGACTCGTCTTTCTCGTCACAGGGTTCATGGGGCAGTCCTCACCGCCTCTTGATGTCAGCAAGACCGTCCAATCCCAAGGCGTATCACCCTTGTTCTCAGCCCTTTACGAAGGCATCTGGCAACCTGCCATGTCGGTGCAGGTAGAGCTTACGACCTCGTCCCTCTTCTGGCTCGGCATCACCGTCGTGCTAGCCATCTGCCAATTCCTCGTACTGAGAGAGAACAAATCAGCCCTCCTGTATGCGCTGGTCGTCTGTTCGATTGTGCTTTCTTTATTCATGACGATCATGCTTGCGATCGTCCCAGCCTAGAAAAAGTGCCTGACCTCGAATGTGGTCAGGCACTTTTTTGTATTTGGTGAATAAATAATACCTTAGTAGTGTGGAGAGTCGGTCATTTTCACAACATGAGAAGCGCCTGCAAACATGCACCTCCTGCAGAAAGCACGACAGCAATCACTTTAGCAAGCGTCCACATGCGCATAGTGTTTACCAGTGGGTCGAACGGATTCTTCGTCGGGGAAGCCAAATAGTGAACCCACCGGTCTGTGCGGTTGCGTTTCATTCCGAATTCAGGAACGTCCACCTCGTATCGATCCAATCTCGATCTAAGGTATTCATTTTGGTCAAAGGGATTTTTCTTCATCCATCGACACCTCCACTTCTTCTTTCAGCTTTTGAATGGCTTTGTGCAATCGTGATTTCACGGTTCCCAAGGGAATATCTAGTATCGTAGAGATCTCTGTTTGTGGAAGGTCGTGGTAGTAGTATAAGAGAACAACAGCCCGGTGAAGCTCAGGCAGCTTAGCTACAGCCTCCTGAATCGTCATCTTATCCTCTGCTGAAAAAGTCTCAGGCTGATAAGGTGCGAGAAAAGGCAGAAGGGACCGCCACTTCTTGCGACGATTCAACTTATTGATCATAATCCTGTAGGCGATCTGAAAGAGATACGTTTTGACAGTTCCTCGTTCAGCCGAATACTGGAGCTTATGAATCTGAAGTTTTACAAACGTATCTTGAACGACATCGACACTGAAATTCTCATCTCTGGTATAACGGTATAGGAAAGAGTACAACGGCTCTCGGTACAAGGTATAAATGTGCTCCAGCGCTTCTTCTTCTCCATCCTGATACGCCGTCATCCACTGTTCAGCCGTTCTATTCAATGCTCTCTCCGAAGCGGGCGCGGATCGTTTTCAAAGTGTTGGAGAGACGGAAGAACAAGTAAAGGAACGCCACAATCGTCCAAGCCTGAGATTGGTTCGTGAAAAATTGGACGTAAACATTCTCAACCGTTTGTCCGGATGATATCAGTAAGTTCAGCGCCTGCACACAAATGATCGTGTAGATCACTAAGCAAAGGGTCAACGTATCAAATACATTCCACCTCAAGTAAATGTCCGTCTTATGATAATCGATTTTCCCGTTTTTCCTCACGACGTGTTTCCGTTCCAACGGAATCATAATGGCCAAAATCACAATCATCCAAATGCCTACGACAACCAAAGAAACAACCCAACCAGTATCCATGTCATGCACCTCCAGCGGTTCTTTACTAACTATACCAATAACTGACAGTAAAGGTTCACGTGAAAAAGAAAAATCTGGTTGGGCCCTGCAAGACTCGCTTACGAAGGAGAAGTGAAATAATTTGGAGGTAGAAAAGGAGTATAAGAGAAGGGGCGGATGTTGCGTTTTGTGACTGGTGGTAAAGCAACCATTCCAATCAGGTAACCATGCATGTTGTACCGCAACTTGGCCAAGCGTAAAGGACGAAATGCGCAATATTACGCTGAGGCCAAGAAGGGGGGTGTTCAAAAATCATGAATCTAGCAAAGGCAGTCTTATATTTAAGAAAGGAGGGATGATCGTTAAGGAGTGAGAAGCTTCCACTGTCCCTCAGAAACAACTTTAACTTCACCATCCGTTACTTTAATGGCTGTTTCATCATCAATAGCGTACCCTGGAGATGAGAAGTTGGAAGCCCACTTTTCTGCATTGGCCAAGGTATTATCCGGTAACATCTCATTCTCTAGATGAGGAAACATTGCAAAGTCGACTAGCCCTAGAGCCTTGTCTCCCCCAGTGGGCGGACTCCAGCCTACGAATTCCTCCCCGATATTCGGTGCCATCACCATGCTCCCCGCACTCATTCCAACATAGACGGCATCCAATGATGGTAAGAGATCTGCAAACCCAGATTTCTTCATCCAGTGGTATAGAAAGAGAGCATCGCCCCCTGAAACCAATAAGACGTCCGTTCCCTGGACAAGCGGCATCCAGCGTTCTTTGTCGATACTTGGTAATGCCGATAGCTCAAGAACGCCAACCGACTTCCAGCCGAGGTCGACCATCGGGTTTTCGGATTTTCCGCTAATGAACTGCCAGGCCTTTTCTCCCGGACCGACCCAGGGGTGTCCATACATCGCAGTAGGGATGCACAGAGCATTAGACTCGGCAATCGGCTTGTCCAGCATGTCTGTGAGCTCCTTATGGATGGTCGGGTTCGTGACGCCGGCCGATGTTAATAAAAGTTTCAATTTAGATAATTTTGGTGAGTTGGAATCTTCTACATGATTTTGCGTCAAAAGTTTTCCTCCTTAGGTTCTCGCTTAAATCTTTCAGAAAGGTTGTGCATGGTAATTGATTCGTCGTGGAAAAGTATCTTCTATTCATTCTACCATTATCCTCAAAATGAATCGGCGGGGTGTTTAGGTGTTATACCTTTATCTCGAAATTAAGTCTTCGGGATAAGGGCAGGTTTATGTAAGACTCTGTTTCGAGATAATAGCTAGTTTTGAAACGATATCTGTACTCATTCGTATATGAATTAAAATGCTTTTTAGGAGTGGTAGTTATTTTAGACCTTGTGATATTTGGTGTGGTTGCTTTTGGAGGGGGAGTAGTTGCTCTAATTGGTTTTTTGGTCATTATAGGGAGGCGAATTAATGAACCTAATAAAGAATTACAGCAAAAATTTGAGAGTCTTGAAAACGAAGTGAAAAGTCTCAAAGACAAGAATTAACTCACTTTCGAGTCATTCAGTTATAGGGGCAATTCAAAACAATGGTTTGTTCCTTATGAAACAGTGCAGGGTTGTTTAACAAAGATTGTATTTTCGGGGGGCATTAGGTGAAAAGGACTTTAGTTTTTATCGGGATAATATTATTCATTCTTTCAGGTTGCCAATCAAACCAGATAAATCAAGTGAGTGAACCACCTGCTAATACAAAACAAAACAACATCCCTGAATACGTTCAATCACCAGATGACATTGTAGATATGCACGGTGACATTACAAACTTAGATAGTTTTTTCACATTTATTGAAAATGTGAACCAAGGTATGAAAGATAAAATTAGGGTTGTAACGTACACAACAGAAGGAGACCCAATGCTACACGAGCTTGATTATAATGGGGAAGTAATTCAATCAACAACCGATACAAGAAGAGATAAATTTGGCTCTGGTAGTATCAGCACTGCAACTTGCAAATCAATAGATATTAAAGAAAAGGATAGAAGAACTGATTACGATTTAACAGGTTGCGACAAACCGAATAGAGATAATACCATTTTAGTGATTTGGAAGTAAAACCCACTATATGAGTAGTAGTTCTTCTAGTTCAATTATAGGGGGCTTTTCTCCAATATCTTTGTATCATAACAGGAGTGACAAAATAAGATGAATATTTTTCTATTTATAGCTGTACATATATTGATCGGCTTAGCGGTGATTTATTTCAAAGAGAAATTACCAAAACCAATAACTACTTTTTCTATTGTATTTCTAAGTATGAGTTTCTTATATTTCGGGTCAATTTTGTTAGGATAAGCATACTTATCTCAGTACTGAGTTTTAAACTAACGGGGGCTTTACTTTAACAAGGAGCGAAGCCTTTTAATTCTTCAAGTCACTAGCAGTTATGTTCAATTAATCGATTATATAGATTGAAGTATTAAAAGTAAGATCTTTTTAAAAATAGGATAGTAGTTAGGGGAAGTTTATGGAATCTAAACTAATTATCTTACGAGGCAATTCGGGAAGTGGAAAAACTACGACTGCGAAAAGCCTTCAAAATAATTTAGGTCACGGAACGCTTCTGGTTTCTCAGGATGTCGTTCGTCGTGATATGTTGAAGGTTCACGATAGAGATGGAAATCCTTCAATTGATTTAATTCGCCAAATTGCACAATATGGAAAAGGTGAGTGTGAAGTTGTTATTGTGGAAGGAATCTTAAATAAAGGTCGTTATGGTGAAATGTTGAAGGACTTAATCCAGTTCTATAACCAAGAGGCATATATTTATTATTTTGATTTATCCTTTGAAGAAACACTCATACGTCATAATACTCGTGCCCAAAAGATGGAATTTGGAGAAAACGCTTTGCGTGCCTGGTGGAATTCAAACGATTACCTTGGAGTGCAGGGAGAAACACTATTTACTAATGATATGTCGCAAAATGATGTATTGAAACAGATTTTAAATCAATTACAAAAGTAATTCCTCCTTTGGCTTCTTCAACAAACGGGGGCGATTCTAAATTAAAGAATCGTCTCCATTTTTATGTGTTTCGAAGATATATGGATTACTTAATTTAGGGTTATTAGTAACTTATGGTAAGATTGAATTCAGAATAATTAATCTTAAATAGAAGAGATAAGTGGGAATTTAGTGATGTTTAGTAGATTGAAATTCATTATATGTGCATTCTTCTTAGCTGAATTCGGCCGTACAATGTACTTCGTTGTGATAACTTGGCTTTTATACACTATGACGGAAGATCCTTTTTTTACAGGACTATTAGTGAGCATAGGCTTTGTACCTGGTCTAGTGTTCAATCTTTTCTTCGGGGTCGTTGTTGATAGGCTTAACCGAAAAGTTCTTTCTGTTACAGCAACTTTGATTAATACACTTGCCGTAGCTTTTTTGGTAGTAAGCATCATTAGTAGTGCATTAGATCCTTGGACTATATTAATTGTCCATATGATCTTACAACTAATGGGATCCCTCTTTCGCCCATCTATTCAAGCTTTCATTGCAGAGGTTTTCCGTGACGAGGAACTACCTAAAATATATTCCCGTACTGGGTCTGCTGCAATTGTAGGTGGGCTTTTAGGGGCTGCTTTTGGTGGAATAATAACTGGCGTATCGTCAGAAGAGGTAGCTTTATTAATTGTTGCTCTTTGTTTCTCCTTGGCAACATTATTATTGACCCGTTTAAGACATAATCCCGCCAATTCAACCTGTAATACCAATGAAACCACAATAATACACGACCTCATAGAAGGTTTTTCCTATTTGAAGGGGAACAAAATTCTCTTAAGCCTGTTTGGAATTATGCTCGTTGGTCAACTTACCTTCCATACGACAATCGGGTTTCTGTCCGTCTATACCAAAGAGTACTTAAACCAGACAGCAACTGTGTACGGTCTCTTAGACGCCTGTTTATCTATAGGTGGGGTGCTAGCAGGGCTTATGGGGACATGGTGGTGGAATAAAAACGGTAACTATCTCTCAACGCGATCTTTGTTAGTAGTAATACTGGGGTTATTTGTCATGGCATTTTCCTCATTTTTACCTCTCGTGTTTATGGGAGTATTTTTGGTTGGACTAGGAACTACGTGGCTCAGAGTTTTACTACAATCGGTTCAACAAATTCTTACAGAGAAACAGTACCACGGGAGAATGGCTAGCTATAGGATGTTATGCAATCAGGGTTCTGTCGTGGTAAGTGGACCAATTTTTGGTTGGATTGCTTCAGCTAATAAAGCTAATACTGTTTTCTTAGCATTAACATTCCCTGTGATAATAGCTGCTATTTATTCAATTATTCAAGCAAAGCAACCTAAATTTAAGGAAGTAACTCAAAAGTCTGCATAAATACTTATAATAGCCTGTATCTTTTGCGGACTTCTTGTTGTGTTGTGGACACTATCCATAATGTAAGTTAATGAATGTTTGAGAAAAGAGTTGATTTATTTATGTTGTTGGAGTTAGAGACTAAAAGGTTAATATTGAAGCCATTTAACAAAGAAGATTCAATGAGGATAACAGAATTGGCAAACGACAAAGAACTAGCTACAATTCTTGGACTACCCTATCCATATAGACTAGAACATGCTCAAGAATGGATTGCAATCCAACCCGAACAGATTCAAAAAGGGGAAGAATATCCGTTAACAATTGTTAGTAAGAGAGAAGGTATTATTGTAGGGACCATCACTTTAAGGATTGATAAGAGTAATGATAAGGGAGAGCTAGGATATTGGGTTGGTAGAGAATATTGGGGTAGTGGTATAGCGACAGAGGCAATACAAAGAATGATCGAATTTGGATTCTCACAACTGGAATTAAATAAAATTTGGGCTGCGGTTCTATCTGAAAATAAAGCGTCGGGTGCTGTTCTAAAAAAGGTAGGCTTACAAAAAGAGGGCCATTTTAAGCAAGACAGGTTTGCCCAGGGTGAATATAAAGATTTGGATTTATTTGGTTTATTGAAATGTGAACATGGTTAACTGTTGCGCATCTCGTGGCTTTTCTGCATTTGAATACTGTCGTTAGGTCAAGATGAGAATCGATTGTATTTATCGTTAAATAAATAGTAGTCTTTTGAAATAATTGTTGTGGAATTTTATATTTATTGAAAGGAATGATTGGAATGGAAATTATCACAGGTAATAAAGGCTTTGATCTAGATGAATTTATGCAAAAACCATTATTTGCTCACCTTTCCACATTATCAAAGGAAGGACCTAGAGAGTCACCGGTTTGGTTTCATTGGGAAGAAGAACATATTTATATCATTGGAACGCCTTCTTCAGACAGTTTTCCGGGGAGAATTGAAGAAAATCCAGCGTGTGCTATTGGTATTGTAGATCTAGATAATACAACCGGAAAAGTATTGCACGCTGGATTCAGAGGTCATGCTACAGTTGAGCCGTTTGATAAAAAAATTGCATCTCGATTACTTGAGCGTTATCTGGGACCAGATGAAAAGAGTTGGGATGCAAGGTTCCAAGGTTTAGGTAATAGCAATATCCTTATAAAATTTGTACCAGAAACAGTAGTGGTGAGAGATCAATCTTTTATACCGAGCATATAAGCCTTTAACTGACTTCATCGACAATTTATCTTGAATTCGAGTTTCCTGTTATAGGGGGCAATTGTTAAATAGTTAGGAGTGATTTATTGAATAAGAAAGTCTTCTGGGAACGTAAAGAGCATACGGGGGCTGAATTCTTAAGTATTACCCAAAATGATTCAAACATAATAGCAGAAGGAGTAGTCCTTTTTACAACCGAAGTAGATGCGTATAAATTTGCATATAAGGTTGTTACAGACAGTAGGTGGTTTACTAAGAGTATTGAAATAATTAATTTAGAGCTTAATGAAAAATTTTGCTTGCATTCAAATCTTAAAGGGAAGTGGTATGTAAATAACAATGAATTAAGTGATATGGATGGAATGATTGATATAGACATATCTGTGACCCCATTTTCAAACACGCTTCCAATTAACCGTTTTAAATGGGAGCAAGGGCAAGAAAGAAACTTTAATATGCTATACATTGATGTCCCATCTTTAGAGCTTATGAAGTTAGAACAAATATACAAGTTTAAAGGAAGTACAGAGGACGGATCTAGAAAATTTCAATACAAGTGTAGAAATTATGAAACTGTGGTCACTGTGGATCAGGATGGATTAATCATTGAATATCCTGAGGCATTTATTCGGAGATATTGAGGATTATCTTTATTTCAAGTCTTTTGGAATAGGGGGCAATTCTGCAATAGAGGGATTGCCCTCTTTTTAAGACAGTGATTGTGGAAGACTCAGGTAGAGATAATATAAAAATATCTGCATTAATAGTTACGGTCACTTGAATAATCAAGTGACTTTTTTTGATCAATGATCCCCTGAAAGAAAGTGGAAGATAATTAGAAGATTTGTTGATAAATCAGTATCTTTGGAGATTATATAGTAGGTGAAGATAGGCATTGATAAACTTAAAATTAATACCATGTTGACCGCTATTTTGAGGGGGAGTAATTTGAGGTACTTTATTTTCTTGTTTTTTATTTTTGCTGTGGTTACTGGACTAACTGGATGTGTATCGAGTGATGTGAAACCATATGAGGAAGTCAAAACTTTAGAAGGATTTAAACCTGTAGGAATTCCACCTGGCACTGAAAGTTCATATGATATCAATCTGAAAATGGATGATAAAGAGCAGTTCACTGTGGATGCATCTATTGAAATTAAGAATAAATCTAAGAATGCGTGGAAAGAAATTCCCTTTTACTTTATTCCGAATATGTTCACAGCACAAAACTCCCCATTGCTTGAGAAACCTGCTGAGATAGAAATCGACAAGGTCTCTCTAAATAACAATGAAGTAACCTATTCCTTAAAAAAAGATAAGTTAACTATTCCTTTAGATCAAGAGGTAAACCCGAACGATTCAGTAAATGTTAGCTTTTTATATCATTTTACTCTTCCTGAGGAAGGGTTAAGGTTTACAAGAGAAGGAGAAAACTTCTATTTAGCTCAATGGTATCCGATGGTTCCAACTTATAGAGAAGGATGGAACATGGAAGAGTATCGTTTTAAAGGGGAGACCTATCATACGACTTATAGTGATTTTAGAATAAAGTATAACGTTCCCGCTAAATACACCGTGGCAACCACAAGTGACAAAGATGAAACTTCCAGTAAGAATGAGCTTAAAATCGACCAAGTGAAAGAGGTTTTTGTAGCTATACTTAAAAACCCTTACATCGCTGAAAGACAAGTAGGCGATTTGAAAATTAGAGTATTTGGGATGCAAGATAAATCGCAGCTCAATGAAGAGGTCGCTGATTTTGCAGTAGAAGCTTTTGATTACTTCCAAGACCGAATTGGTCCTTATCCGTATAAGGAATTTGATATTGTATTAGATGGTATGGGTATGGAGTACCCTGGAATCGTTACAGCATGGTCCATTTATAACACTGGAGGACCAGTGAGGCCGGATTCGGTTAAAAGGATGGTGGCCCATGAAATCGCTCACCAATGGTTTTATGGAATGATAAATAATGACCCTTACCACGATGCATGGCTTGACGAAGGCATTACTGAATTCGCTATAAAGTTGTTTTATACAGACTTTAAAGATCAAGACTTTACTTTCGAACAAACTGTAAAAGATCATGAGCAGCTCACATTACCTGTGAATCTATCTTTGGACCAAATTCCAGTTAAGGATCGTAGCTACTATACTTATCAAAAACCTCGCGAAATGCTAGGGAAGTTATTTGTTGAAAACGGTGGTAAGAAGGAAGCAGAGCACTTTTTACACAAATATTATCAGCTATATAAGTATAAAGAGGTAAATAGTGAAGAATTTGTTAGGTTCTTAAAAGAATATGTATCTATAAAGGATGAATCGGGTTTAAGGGAATGGCTCCAGTTAGAAAAAGAGGATTAAAGAAAGCCAAGAGAAAACTGTCTAATTAACTTAATTTAGAATATTTAAGAAAAGGGGGTGATTATTCGATATAAGAATAATCGCCCCCTTTTAATTGAGGAGAGCATCACACTTGAAGATCTAGTTTCGATAATAGATTTTTGAAACCTGAATTTGTCTGAATCGTAAGTGATATATAAGACGTTTGGATTGTACATAGTAGGTCACCTTCGTTTATGCAATTCATAATACTTTATTAGAAGGGGAGATATATGAAGAAATTAATACTAATGATACCTTTACTTATGATAATAGTGGGGTGCAGTTCGGCAAGTGGCTTACACAAATTTAACAATGATGAACTGAGTAATAAAACGGAAGGTTTGGCTTTTAACCCTCAACTTCCAACAGAACTCCCATTTGAAGTAGAACAAGCTGAATTTAGTCATCCTCCTAAGGTACAGCAGCCATATAAAACTTTAACCTTTGATTTCTATGGAGAAGATAAGGAGCATCTTACTGTTTTAGCTGTAAATGGAGGCAAAGTTTCTTCTACTTCTCAAGAAGAATATCAAGAGGTACTGGTAAGCGATAAATCTGGAAAATATTTTGTTGATGGTTCAGGAAATAAAACGTTGAGGTGGGAAGAAGGAGGTATTCATTATATATTAGAATATTTTGCTGAACAGTCGGACACTAAAGTTGCAAAAGATGAATTAATTGAGGTAGCAGAGTCTTTTAAATAGAATCAATGATAGTGTTCCAATAACGCTGGGAATATATGATATTTATATTTCTCTAAGGGAGATACGTATGAAAACTCATTATTATTTAGGTTGGTTTGAAAACTTTTTTCCTGAGAATCTAAGAAAGGTTTTAGAGGAAGATATCACTGATAGAAAGTCAATTGTTATGATTAGCTCGAATCCGTCTCTTGAAGAAGATAATGGTGCCACTGAACGGTCCTGGCTTGATCAGGCAGGTATTAAGTTTGATGAATATCATTTAATTAATTACCGGGTTCAAAAGGAAGATGCTCAAACGTTAATTCACAATGCTTCCGTTATTTTCTTGCTGGGTGGAGATATTCTCAAACAAAATGCTTTTTTGATGGAATATGAATTGTCGGATTGTATTAAAGAAAGCAGAGCAGTTGTCGTTGGGGCAAGTGCTGGTGCAATTAACATGTCTGCTAAATGGGTATGCTCAGAAATCTTAGGAGATCAAGTTGTAGGAAGCTCTGTTTACGATGGAATCGGCCTTGACAAGTTTTCTGTCTTATCTCATTTTGATCTTGAAAATAACATGGGGCTAGTGCTTAGAGAACTCTCTCCCTTGTCAGAAGAAATAAATATTTATGCGTCGAACAAAGATTGCGCTGTTCGTAAAAAGGGCGACAAAATTGACATTGTTGGGGATGTATATTTAATTTCTCAGTCGGAAATTCAAAAATTGGATGCGACGATCTAGTTTAGGTGAATGGTATAACAAACGAAAATATTGGAGGAGTATATGACAAGAAAGTCAACAATGGTAATTGCTATTGCTTCGGTTTCAGGCGGAGGAAAAACGACAATTGCTTCTTGCTTAAAAGGGAAGTTACCAAATAGTAAAACGATCTATTTTGACGATTATGATATTGATGGTCCTAAAGACATAATTAAATGGATTGATAACGGCTGTAATCCTGATGATTGGGATTTATCACCACTTATTAGAGATATAAAACAGCTATTTGCTGAATCTCGGGATTACATAATATTAGATTTTCCATTCGCATATTTACATAGTAATACAAGTAATTTTATTGATTTTGCGGTGTTTATTGATACTCCATTGGATATTGCATTAGCACGTAGAATAAATAGAGATTTCAAAAGTGGATCTGCTCAAGATATAATACTGGATTTAGATAACTACGTAGCTAAAGGGAGGCGTGGTTATCTAAATATGTTAGATACAACTAAACCAAATTCTGACCTAATTGTAGACGGAACACTACCTACATTTGAGGTTGCTGATATCATCACTCGAGAGGTAGTTAACATAGGATGAGATGTATTTAGGAGGTTAATTATCAATAGTATTGTTGCGGGACAGTTGGTATCGCTCTTTTTATTTGTAGTTATTCCGCTTTTGTTTCTGATTGTCATATCAATATTGGTAAACGTAAAAAAACGAACAGAGAAAATAGAAACCAAACTAAATAAAATACTTCAAAATAAAGAATGAAAGTAGTGGGGAATGACTGGTAGACAGTTCTTATTAAATAGCACCAAAGAGTATGGTGGATGCATTTACAGAAAAATATCCAAGATCAAGTTTTCAGCAAAAAGGGACAATTCTTCGATAAAAGAATTGTCCCTTTTTATCTTTAAGGCAGACTTAACTTCGAGGTATAAGTTTGCCAGAGCATTTTCAACAAACAACAAAAAAGTTACCTTTATTGACATGCAACCAAATGGTTGTATATAGTTAAGATATGAATCAGGATAAAGACGCTATATTCAAAGCATTAAGTGACTCGACTCGGCGGCTGATACTAGATGAGCTATCTGAACGAAACGAGCTCACACTGTATGAACTTACTGCACGCCTCATTATGAAGCACAATCTATCCATTTCTCGACAAGCGATTGCGAAGCACCTTTCATTATTGGAAGCAGCTGGACTCGTAGAAACGGAACGAAAGGGGAAGTATAAAGTACTTATATTCAACAGCGAACCACTGAAAAACCTGTTGAATAGATGGATAGAATAGTGAGATGTGACTTAATAAAGAACACATCAACCTTAACTAGAAAATGGAGGAGAATATGATGAAGATTATCGTGAATAGTATATTTGTTGAAGATCAAGAGAAAGCACTGGAATTTTATACGAATACTTTGAAGTTTGTTAAAAAGCATGACGTTCCGGTAGGGGAGCATAGATGGTTAACACTTGTATCTCCCGATGAACAAGATGGTACGGAGCTCTTACTAGAACCAAATGAACACCCTGCTGCCAAAGAGTTTCAACAAAAGATATTTGCAGATGGGATACCTGCGACAATGTTTGGTGTTACAGACATTCATAAAGAATACGAACGATTGTTGGAAAGCGGCGTGAAGTTTACAATGGAACCCACAGAAATGGGCGACATTACAATGGCTGTCTTCGATGATACATGTGGCAACCTAATTCAAATAGCCCAGCAATAAATATTTTTGTTTAAGATTGGGTGGTGGAAAAGTGGATGATCAAGTGAAATTGGCATTTGAAAAATCCAAAACAGGTGATAAAGATGAGCGTTACGAAGCCTATCAATACATTCTGAGTGAGACGGAGCAAAGGGTGGAATGGGCTTATGAAGTCTGGGATCAATTAATAGAAGACCTAACTGATAAAGATAACCACCAGCGCTCTCGTGCAGCACAATATTTAGCCAATCTAGCTATAAGTGATCCAGAGATGAGAATCATGAATGACTTTCCAAAGCTATGGGAGGTAACAAAAGATAAAAAGTTTGTTACAGCGAGGCATAGCCTGCAATCTATATGGAAAGTGGCGATTGCTGGTAAACCGCAAAAGGAAATGGTCATGGAATACATGGTTCAACGGTTTGAAAATGGGACAGATGAAAAGAATTTCACTCTCATTCGTAATGACATCATTCAAAATATGAAGAATATTTATGACTTCGATAATGATGAAGCAGTAAAACAAACCGCAATGGAATTGATAGATACTGTGGAAGATAAAAAGTATCAAAAGAAATATATGGCTATATGGAAGTGATTTTATCTAGGGCTATTGTTCAATAGAGCAGTAGCCCTTTTTAACGTAAGCGCGAGGAAGAAGTATTAGAGGAAGGCTTAACCTATCGAGGAGCACATTTTCCCAAAATAAAAAGACGTCCTATGAAGGACGTCTTTGCGTATTGCGGCGAGAGACAGCACTCCACATTAGTGCCTTGCCATAAAGGCGCGTCAATCTCGTCTTATGCAATTCAGCTCATCGCTAGAACAGTATAGCATAATGCAACTATTATATCTATTAGAAATTTTTCCTTAAGACGGAGTTAGAGCTATCAACACCAAATTCCAGCAAGAAATAAGCCAATGCCTCCTAAAAAGGAGCATTGGCTATTAAATAAATTACTTCACTTCAATTCTGTCTAATGCAGGCGCTTCAATAGCCTCATCCTGGCTTTGAAGATAATCAATCATAGCATCCAAAGCAAGTGGACCTGTCTCCTGGTTGGTCCCTTCCTTAAAGACAGTGAAGCCGTCCCCACCAGTCGCAATGAAGTTATTGACGGTTACCGTATAGGACTGCTCTGGGTCAACCGGATTTCCTTGACTATCCGTCATAGAGATTACTTTTTCCCCGACGGGAGCGTTACGATCCCATGTGTACGCAAGGCCTGAAATCTGCAGGATCTTAGGATAGCTGCCTGACCATTGTTGTTCAAGGACAGCCTTGATTTGATCTCCTGTCAGCGTCATTTCAACGAGGTTATTCCCGAATGGAAGCATGGTGTATAGCTCTCCCCAGGTAATCGGTCCTTCATCTAAGTTTGCCCGGATCCCTCCTGGGTTCATAAAGGCGAAGTCCGTACCCATGGCTGCTCGTTGTGAGTCAGCTACCAGGTTTCCGAGTGCTGATTCGCCGCTTTCCTCTTGTTCCGTCGTAATTGGCTCAGCTGACTCAGCGATGACTTCTTCCACCAAGTCTTCTATTTCCTTCTTATAGCTATCTACCTTATTTTTCACAGCTTGATCTGGTTCAATCCCATCATGGAATGTCGTTATGATAGAAGCCTCTTTCTCCACGATATCCTTCGTTTTCGGATCAATCATAAGATCCACTTCAGAGAAAGCTGTTCCATAAGAATAGGACTGGACGATCAATTTTCCATCAACGACCGTGTTCGCATACTCGTGATTATGACCTCCAAAAATGACATCGACTTCATCGTCGATTTCAGGAGCAAGCTCAGCGACTTCGTTGGAAGCGTTCGAACCATCCCGATCAGAGGAGGCCGGGACGTGAGCGAGTACGACGATGGACTCTACGCCCTTATCTTTCAACTGGCTGACAGCATCATTGATCGCTGTCTTTTCATCTGTAAACTCGACTCCTTCAATGCCACTAGGAAGAACAATGTTCTCTGTCTCGGTTGTGACTACTCCGACGAAACCGATCGGCATGCCATTCACTTTCTTGATTACATAAGGAGGAAGGATCGGTTCACCTGTTTCCTCGTCCTTCACATTGGCAACGGTGTAAGGGAAGGATGCCCCTTCGAAATCACCCGTGACCTCGTGTTCTCCCCCATTAATCAAGCGTTTCATCTCCGCAACGCCTTCATCGAATTCATGATTACCGACCGTTCCGACATCAAAGCCGATGTCATTCAATATCTCTATTGTCGGTTCATCTTGTAATAGAGAAGAGACGGGTGGACTTGCTCCAACCGCATCTCCTGCATGAACGAGAAGCGTATTTTTGTTTTGTGCTTCATATTTCTTAAGATAAGCAGCTAAGTATTCAGCTCCTCCAGCCTTTCTGTCTCCAATCGTCCGATAGACATCCAGTTGACCGTGGAAATCATTAATACCTAGAAGCTGAGCGGGTATGTAGCGGTTCTTATACTGAGAATGATCGGGCGGCGCAGCAGCTACAGTGGAAGTGAAGAGGGTCATCATCAAAAACAATACAGGAACAATTCTCTTTAATAAAAACATTTGGAACCTCCTAATAATTTTCTGC
Source organism: Halobacillus salinus (assembly GCF_004684905.1). Taxonomy (GTDB): domain Bacteria; phylum Bacillota; class Bacilli; order Bacillales; family Halobacillaceae; genus Halobacillus; species Halobacillus salinus. Next base: position 200,743 of record NZ_SRJC01000001.1, read on the forward strand.
ATAAAACGAGATGTTTCCCTAAAGCTGGACACTTTCCCCCTTTGAAAATCAGTATTATACATTAATTGTAATGGAACTCTATCATTCAGAGAATGCCATTTACTATATTGAGAGAAAAATAATTCCATTTACTTAAAGCGAATAGTCCTTTAGATTCCATTAAAGCGAAGCGAAAGGTACTTTATTACTAAAGCGCATTCATATGTGCCCCGCTGAACGAAAGGTAACTTGTATATTCTTGGAACGTTTCAGGGGAGTTGTTCGTATAGGTGAATAGATGCTGTAAATGGAGGGAGTAGTGTGATCTTTAAATATGCACCGATTGACCGGTGGAGAAAGCATGTGACGCGTTCGCTCCTCGAAGTGGTGAGTCAGATCATTGTCATCAGTCTCTTGTTGTATATCAATCAAGAGGTCGGCGCAGTGCTCGTGTATGCCGCGATTTTCACCATAGGAATTTCAATTTTCCGCGTTATGTATTACATGAACATGCCTCAAAGGGATTATGTACGGATGTATGAGAGATATATGATGATTCATAGAGGAATCATGGATCCACGTAAGAAAGTTGCGTATGAGGATATAGCTAAGTTGTCAAAAGTGGAAGGTGTTTTTTCCATAAGTATAAAAGGCGATGATAATGAGGAAATTTATCCTGATCGGCTGACGGAAGCAGACTTCAACCTATTAAGAAACGAGCTGGAGTCAAAAACCGGGTTGAGGATTATTGAAAGGGAAGAAGAAACAGTCGTCTGAAAGCACTCTCCATGCAAGCAACCTCTCTGATTTAGTTGGCTATTATAAATAGGTTTTATGTTCCAAAATTACCGAAACAACATCATTGCAATAACCCCAAGTCAATAAGACCACCAAACCTAGCATTTCAAAAGAAGATGGATAAAGCCAATGTTTATAAACGACAACTAACTGGTGCTAAAAAAGTAAAATGAATCTTAAAACTGATTTTTACGTAAACTGAAGCAATTCCAAAATAAAGGGGTTTGAGTTTTCAAATTTAGTGTGCTTATCTATAAAGAACCTTCTAAAAATTAAATAGGGATTGTGTTTCTGGATTTATAAAAATTTATTTACAATTAATACTTTTTAAGAGGGTTGGGACTTTTTTTGTAGAATTCTAGAATATGAAAATGTTTCTAGGCGTGAATTAATTCAATTTACTATTTAAATAGTGATTTAATTTAAAGAACATGAGTGCCTAGTGAAATCTTTCTTGGTCTCGGGGGAAATGAGTGATATAGAAATACCTTAGGTACTTTATGGAACTGATGCGTATTCAATCTCCAGTTGAATTATTGGGCATTAAAGAATAATACAGTTATATGAAAGACTCGATGTGTTCGGGAGGTGTATTATGCAAAAGGCACTCACGGTTCATTACCAATCCGATAAAAAGAACAACTTAAGTGAGTTAAATCAACTTCTTCAAGAGGGATGGAAGGTTGTATCTCAGAGTCCAGTTGGGTTGGTGCCAATGGTATCTTCCCTCGTTATTTTGGAGAAAGATTAGAGAGCAAATCTTCAGAACTCGTTGAAGAAAAGGGAGAAAGTTCAAATGACCGCCTTTTCAGAAGGCGGTTTTCTTTTGGAGTAAAAAAAACAATATTAAAGTTTAACATTACCTTTTTATGAATAACGAGGTTATAGAGGACTTAGTTTCGAGATCAAAGCTAGTTTTAGAAACCTGTCCATGATGAGAGTTTAGTTTCCGCCCCATACTTTATTAAAGTGTGGGGCTACTTATTTACTAAAACACGTCGTGCCTGTATGAAGAGGCAGGCACAACGTGTGTGGAGTAAAGATATCTCATACTCCCGTTTATGTGCAATATATTGGTTGCACATAAATGGGGGTTATGTGCTATACTTTGGTTGCACTTATGAAGAAGGAGGCGTAGTAATGGCTAGTGATCAAATTACGAGGGAAATTTTTATTAACGCACCTATCCAAAAGGTATGGGAGTTAATTAGCCAACCGGCATGGTGGGTGGGGGATAAACCTGGTCCGGATAAGGTTCAGGTAGATGGATCGCGCGTGGTGGCGGACACAAAGTATGGGAAGTTCCCTGTGTTGATTGAACAATCAGAACCACCAAACTACCTTGCATGTCGGTGGGCAAGTTCATTTCCTGGTGAGGAGCCTAAAAGGGGAAATTCTACGTTGGTCGAGTTCAAGTTAACTTCAAAAGTTGAGGGAACTGTACTTAGAGTAGTTGAGAGTGGCTTTTCAAATCTTGCAGCAACCGAAGAAGAGAAAAGAAAGTACTTTAAAGGAAATGTCCAAGGCTGGGAAATGCAAATGGAAGTACTGCGGAAGCGTGCTGATTACTAAAATGGAAAGTACGGAAAGTAAGATATTCGAAAATGTCTTAATTGCTTTAGCAGATCCCACCCGTCGAGAGTTACTTGACCTACTGGCCTTAAGAGGACAAGCTACAGCAACAACATTAGCAACTACGGTAACTGTATCTCGTCAGGCGGTTGTTAAACATTTAACAATATTAAAAAACTCTAAGCTTGTTACCAGTGATCGTGTTGGACGGGAAGTTAGATATAAAGTGTGTCCACAGCAACTCTCTTCAACAGTAGAGTGGATGGCAGATTTAGCTGCGGATTGGGATAGAAAGCTAGCATGGATAAAGCGCATAGCAGAAGATGATAAATGAAAGTTTAAATCCCCCATTTATTCAAAAGCTTTATTAGAATAGATTATCAAGTCATTCAATATAAGGGGAGGGGTAAGTCGCTTACAATGTATTACACTGCTTTCGGGAATATTGAAGAATGAGTTTAAAGGTATTGTAAAATTAAAGTCCCTATCAAAATATCTATCATTGGTTCAAAAGGGTTTGTTTAAGGTTCCTGTCTTTAGTTAAATAATTCAAGAAAGTGAGTGGAATAGGTATGAATAATCTTTCTCAAATGAGAATTCAAAAACCAGCAAATGATATTTTTGAAGCGTTTGTTAATCCCGAAGAAATAGGCAACTTCTGGTTTTCCTCAAGCTCTGAAAGATGGGAGGAAGGAAAGACAATTACTTTAAGATATGAAGAATATGATGCACAAGGCGATATAGACATAACAGAAATTCAAGAAAATAAGAAGATTGTTTTTGAGTTGCCAGGAGATCATAAAGTCACGATTAAATTTGTCCAAGAAGAAGGCAGCACAATTGTAGAAGTTAAGGAAGAAGGATTTGATGAAAACAGTGATGACCTAATTCCTCAGTTATTAGATAACAAAGAAGGCTGGGTGTATATGCTTACATGTTTGAAGGGATATATGGAGTATGGGGTCAATCTTAGAGCATCATTGGTTAAGTGCGACACAAATTAAAAGGCAGACAGGGTGTATATGAACTCAGCTATTTTTTCTGCTTTTGGGTTATTCATATTTACCAAGCATCCTCCGTTTTCAAAAGAAAAAATATAATGTCACCTTTAAATTGAGTCTTTAATTAATGAGAGCGATAATTCAATAAAAATATTGTTCTTCTTAAGTTTTGTAGTACTTGGATAAGGCTGTAGAGAAGAGGTGATTTTCTATATTTATCAGCACTTTCTTCTTATTGATTGGTATTTGGGGAGTATCCTCACCACATTCCTGGTGGTTGATCGGAGAGAGTTGGAAATCAAAGCGTGCAGATGGACCTTCCACATTTTTTATTTGGTGTACAAGAATTACGGGGGCACTCTTTGTGGTGGTAGGGGTTATCGGAATCATTGCTGCTCTTAGCTAAACCTAACTGAACAAGAGTAAAGAAAGGGGGATGCGCTATCGAAAAAGAGAAGGATGGTAAAGTAATATTATTAACCATAGGTTGGTTATCTGCTGTATTAGCTTTCGGCTTTTTCCCATTTTTCCTTGGAGCAGTTGCCATAAGTATGGGAGTTGTCTTGAGAAGGGATTATGATGTTGATAAACAAGGTACTAGCTTAATTTTGGTAGGAATTATAGGTATTGTCCTCGGTACGTTGATAGGTGTATTAGCCCCCTTGTGAGTCGCTCAGATATAATAACTAAGAAAGAGGTGAGAACTATAAAAGTTTCAATCATTATTATCGCCATTGTATCACTGATTGCTTTAGTGTTGACTTTGCTCGTTGCAGGGAAAAGTGATGACAACTATTCAAGCTCCACGAAAAAGCATTTATCCTCCCTTACTGCCATCTACGTGGTAGCTATTGCTGGAGCTCTTATTGCCTTGGGGATATTTATTATTAGTTGATGTTCTTACATCTTATGGTTATATGTAACGCTTGAAGCCATTCTCTTAAGCTTGTCTTCAGCTAACAGAAGGACCCCTTTAGTAGCAGTACTCCTATAATCTCAGTATTAATTGACTTAGGATAAACAGGACAAGTAATATACCAATTCCCAACACGCTATACCCTAAATGCTTGCGTTCCGACAAGTACTCCCCTTTAATAGCTTTCCAATCCGGTAAGAAAAAGCTGATTACGCGGACAGCTATTATACCGATCATAACTAATACGACAGCTAATACTTCCATAATGATTACTCCTTTTACATAAACAGTTACCCCTTCTTTACTATATAAAACTAAGGGGAGTAGATAAGTCCTTTTTTCGGAAAAAGTATTGAGTTCTTGAGTTTTTTTGAAATAATTGGAATTAGGGGGGAGGAGAACATATGCCGAAGATTTTAAAAGTATTAATATTTTGGACGCTCATCGTTCCCACCATCATTACGATCCTTCGTATTGCGTTAGACTTTTTTTTAGGCAGAGAGGTTGAATTGCTATCCTATTCAGCGGTTTTCTTAGGTATCGCTGCTGCGGGATTAGTGTTTGCGGGGCCATTAAATTATTTAATATCAAAATCCAAAGAAGCTTAAAATCTGCTAATATCATGTTTTACTAATGGTGCTTATCCTTAAAGGGATAGGCCTCTTTTTTTATGGTTAATAATTGAGATTTCATTTACATTTTGAAATAATTGGAACAATTCATGTAGACGCCCAATAAACAACCAGAGGCAAGGAAGTGAGTAGGATGAAAACTCTTAAGGTGTTATTTGGAATAGTTGTCATCGTTCTTGTTATATCCGCATGTCAAACGGATGATAAAGACACATCTACACCAACTAATGATGATATATCTCAAGATGGGGTGGCACTGGAAGAAGAACCGACAATTATTCTTCAAACGAACTCTGACAACCTGGCTGCTGAGACAGTCTTAGAATGCTGGGTGGAGAATTGCAGTGAAGAGACAGCAACATCCACGGAAATCAGATCGATCGACAATGCAACGGAAGAAATCTCTTCTAATCCCGTTCGGAGTGGTACGGAGATTAAAGTCAAGATAGAAGGAAGCAAGCCAGATCGTTTAAGTTATAGAATGAAAGAAGACAATAGGGTGATAAGTGAATCACTAGAAGATCCAGTGATCGAAGTCTATGGCGAAGGTAAGAAGCAATATTTATTATCAGCCGAGTGGCGAACGGAACAAGGAAAGTTTCAAGGCTTAAAGACGATAGGATTTGTGTTAGACGTGGAGAAAGAAAAAGGTGAAGAAGTGAAGGAAGTAGAACTAAGGGATACAACGTTTATACATAACGGAGAGTCCTATCCAGCAGAATTCCATGTAAACTGCATAAATGAGACTGCTTGTGAAGCACCTCCTACTAATGATGTTGATCCTTACAGTGAATGGGAAGATGAGGTGAATCTAGCGGAAATGGATGCCGATATTGGAGATGAAGTGAAAATCGACTTTCCGAAAGGTGTTCCAGCACCTAAACGACTTTCTATTCACAAACAACAGGGTGCGACAGGAAGGCAGGAATCTTTACAGGGCAACGTTATCGAAATCATGGGGGAAGAAAATAGGGAGATCAGGTACATTGTTCACGCGGAATGGATGAGGAAAGGTGACAAGACAGCGGATGTACAGTTTGGCTTCATTGTACCTAATCCAACACTGAAGGATTAATTTTCAAAACGGCTATCACTCATTTAGGTACAGGAAGGGTGACAAAAGGGAGGGATTCTTGTGGGAAAAGTTAAAACGCAGCCGTTAATAATAGTGGCTTTACTAATGAGTTCGATTTCAATGGCGCTATATGCTTACCGAAACTATGCGAATCAGGAAATAGGCAATGGAATAGTATTTACAGTATTATTTTTATTTCTATTTGGACTTGTTCTGTATAGCTTTATAAGGAATAAAAAAATAAATGACGAAGATACAAAATAAGATCTATCTAAACAAAAGTTCCTTCCATATATACTACTGTTAAACGGTAAGATATTGGAGGTCTTTTTTATGTGAAGACTATTCTAACTTGGCGAAAACGAGATTTATAGTCCCTGGAAAGGATGGCCTATATGAAAAAAATAAAAGTGTGTTACATCTTGAATTCTATTGTCACAGGGCTTCTGGCGTACCTTGCCGCTAGCTTTTTTGCTGGTGGGACCATTGCAGAGAACTTTAGTGGGGAAGAAGTTTACTACCCAGAATTTTATATGACGATGGCAGTTTGGGGGTTAGGTGTAATAGTAGGTTTGTTCCTTTACTTCAGCAAAATCCCTGGCTTATTTTTAACGATTTCGATCCTGATTACTTGGATAGCGATCCCCGCTGGTATTAATATAGGTTGGAATTTGGCATTCTCATGAAATAGAAAAGGAGTGGTCATTGTGGTTAAGTCTATAAAAATACAGTTCGCCTTGATCCTGTTCGCTGCCACCTGTTTTGTGATTCATTCATTCTCTTATATTGAGTTTATTGGTGAGGAAAAGTTTTTACCTGTTCGGATACTCTTCTATTTCATCATGATTTCATCGGTTTTTAATGCAGGGTTGGTCACACAAAAGTACATACATTCAAGAAAGAAGAAAAGGTCCTCAGCGCTTTCTTAATGTTGTTGATCCGTTTGGCGTAAGGAAGAGTAATAAAAGGATGAAAATTCCAAGTATGATAAACTTATAGTATCTAAGGTGGATAAAGGCAGGGGTAAAATATGAAAAGAATAGTAATAATTCTTGTTCTCTTTTTATTATCTGGGTGTATTGCGGAAGAGTATGATTTCACCCCTCCTACCGTTTCCCTTACGCATCCGTATGCAGACCAAATTGAATTGGAAGAAGCCAATATTAATTGGGATTCCGATAAAGAGTACTCAAAAGAAACAGAAGATATTTATGCGCTTGCCGAAGAACAAGAACAAAAATACTACAGTTCTGGTGAGCAAGTACGAATAGATTTTGATAATCAAGATTTTCTGATTGAGGATCTAAGTGCTTATCTATGGCAGAACGGTAGCAAGACGGAATTACAGGTGAAGGATCAAGAGTTCTCTTTCCCTGATGAAGAAGGGGAGTATCTAATTGTGGTAGACCTTCTATCGGATAATGGAAGTGCTCAATATGTGGGGAATATCATCCTGGAGGAACAAAGTTGATTTAGCTTTTATTTCAAAACGGGGGAGTAGATTATCCATGCAGAAACAGATGAAGGTTGTACCTTTAACATTAGACTTGTTAAAAGATGTTAACAAAGCGAATGACCCTTTTTCGATTTTCGGAAGAATTGTACCTAGCTTTCATCATGGCTCCTGGTCCATCGAAGAAGAGCTGTTTGATGAATCGAAAGAGACCCGTTTTCCTGACGATCATCTGGACTGGGAGTCTTATATCGATCGAAAAGATAAAGCCGTCTTCCTCGCCTATTTGGAGAACGAGTGTATCGGCCAGGTTAGAATCATCAAGGACGTTACACGGTTCTGCTACATTGAAAACATTGCGGTGAGAAAAGAATATAGAAAGCATGGTGTGGGGGCTATACTCCTGGATGAAGCAGAGGAATGGGCGCGCGTGCAAAAACTGATCGGCCTGTCGCTGGAATCCCAAGATGATAATCTGGCCGCATGCCGGTTTTATATGAAGCACGGATTCCGATTAGGCGGGGTGGATGTCTACAGGCATTTACACAACCAGCATATTGACAAGGCGTTGTTCTGGTATAAACCTTTTGAGAAAGATGTAGATCCGACTTAGATCATTATCCTTACTATAGCTCAAGAAAGGTGATTTTGTATGGCTGATAAGGGCATTGAAGAGTCGTCCTTTCAGGGAAGCAACCGAGAGCTGTTTTATGTATCTATAATTCTAATTATTTCGTTGCTATCTGGGAAATTTAATGTCGAAGCTAAATATGGCGTTATACCTCTATTGGTCATTTTAGCTATCGACATATATAGAAGAAATAAACGGTACAAAACAATGAAGATTACGGCAATAAGTATTTTGGTTTTGCTTTATATTTTTTCATGAGAAGGAGCGCAGGAAGAACTAGTTCATAAAGAGTGGTGATAAACCAATGATAGGAGTAAGTATAGCGACGAAGTGGGAATACAAAGCGACATTGGAATACTACAGCGTAAAAGATGATGAACGCTTCCATTATCCTTATGGCGAGTATTTCATGAGGACCCTTAAAGATAGGGAGCTTGTTTTTTATAGTACCGGTGTAAGAAAAGTGAATGGTGTTGGTGGGAATCAGTATATGATTTCTAAATTTAATTTGACGAAAGTGATCGTTGCTGGAACTTGTGCAGGAATAGATGATGAGTACAGTAATTTGGATATTTTTGTTCCTGATAAAGCCGTACAATATGATTGCACGGTAAAAGAGACCGAGCCACTTATCAAAGAATCCTTCATAGTCGATATCGATCTATCAAAATATGATGCTGATTCTTATACAGGAACAATCGGCACCGCTGATAGAGCAGTTGTGATGTGGAAGGACTATTTAGAACTGAAAGAAAACGGAATAACCATAGCGGATACAGAAGCGGGTGCCATTGCTTATATCTGTAGGAAGAATGATGTGGAGTGCATTATTATAAAGGGAATATCTGATTTTCCAACGGTTGAAAGTGGCTCTGATCCATCTAAATCGAATGTAGAACAAATGAATATTTACATAGAAAACACTCCTAAGGTTATGAACAAGATATTTGGCGATTACTTAAATAGATTCATTTGAAGTAATTTGGAGGGGATGTATTGAGTATCTTACTAGACTTACTAAATTTAGCTGTGTACACACCTTTTCTAAACGTGGATGAAGAAGATATAGGTAGAAATATGAAGTATCTAAAGAAACATCATTGGTTTCGAAGTTATCTTGAAGATGAAAAGTACAGGGAAATAATTATTCATCATAAAGAAGTGCGGCAATGTATAGGGAAATTCAATAGAGATCAACTTCATAAATCTTCTTATCAAAAGAAATGCCAAAGAAAGTTATACAAGGTTTTACAAAAAGGTTGTTAATTCATCACTGTTATTTCGAAATTTGATCAGGTTTATATTTCTTAATCGAATTCTATTAAGGTGGAGAGGATAACATGAAAGTCAAACAGAATGGTCATATATTAGGTTCATTATCTGTTCTCACAGTCGTGATTTCATTTATTTTCTTTCTTGTTGAAAGAGGGCCTGATGCAAACATTTCCCTAGGAATTACAGTCTTAACTACTCTCGGGGTCTTAGGGGTAATATTTGCCGTGCTTGCCGGTATAGCAAGAAAATGGGGATGGCTTGCTGCAGGTGTAATGGGGAATGGTGTTGTATTAGTTTTTGCTTACTTATTATGGATCGCTGCAGGTATTGGCGGGGTATAACCAGCTTAGTAATTAGTCTCGAAAATATTATATGTTCAACTATCAAAAGGTGTAGTTTATGCACTGTAATAACAGTCTAGGATTCATTCTTCAGAAGCCTGGACTGAAGGCTGGAGGGGTGGAACGGTGAGGGTCATAATGGTAAGTTTCGCATTTTTCATCTTAATCGTATCTGGTTGTTCCCCTGGCGCCGATGAAGGCGGGCTGTTATCAAGGAGCCAGGTGTTGGAGATGAATCCTGATGCCGACTTAATAGAATTAGAGGATGGCTCCGTATATAAGCATGGCGTGATCTGGATAGAGGAAAAGGAATATGAAAAAGGAGAGAAGATAGGAGAAGTCAAAGAGGGGATGGCGACGGAAGCTCCTGTTGGCGCTGTAATCTATCAAACTAAAGATGAGTCTCCTGTGCTCATACTGGAATACGACGGGATTTCTAAGAGGTATTTGTTGCAGATGGGGGAGTGATTTGATTGGATTAAAGAATTTAATTATGTAAGGGGGATAGAATGAAACAATTCATCAAAATAAATATATTTAGTATATTGTATGCCTTTGTATTGTTTCTAGCTGTGGAAATCGGAGTGAATGTGCATAGAATTGGGGCTTTGCTTCGTTTGGATTTAGACGTGGTGATGAGAGGGATTACCTATCTTTATATAATCGGCTTTATTCTCTTTAGCTTCTTATTCTTTCAGGTAGCTAAAAAATGGATGGAACAGAAAAAGACCTATCTCTGGTCTATCATTCTTTGGGCGCCTTATTTCGTTCTTTTCACATACATATTTGTTTTATTATTTCCTATCAAGAATCCAGGATACGACCCGGGTCCAGGAGCTGGGATTGTCATTGTTTTTACTATAATGGCTTATCCTTTTTATTTATTGCTGCTAAATTTATTAGGGGCAGGGATAGGTAGGGAAAAGAGAAATTGAGCTAGGAAGGAGGACTATCATGACTAGGAAAGATTTAAAAGGTTTGATCGCTTTAGCTTCCATATTAGCTGTGATTGGCTTTATATTGATGTTTTTCAGTGTCGATTTTGGGACATCACTCGCTGGAAATTGGCTAGCACAACGAGGAGGAGTTGAAACTTCGATCTATTTGATTGCTGTCGAAGGGTATATTGAAAATTTTTTAGTTTCTGGCAGTATCCTTTTTGGTATTGCTCTGGCTGTCGTTACTTTTTCCTATTACAAGCTGTTGGAAACTAGAGAATGATAGTATGCTTCACATAAGTTTTATAGCATAGTTAGGGGGAGAGATCAGAAGTGGATTTTAATAAACTCGATACATACATTATCTTAATGCTTACAATAGGGGTCCCGTGCTTAACCATTGTTCCTCAATATAATTTGCCTGTCTACATCATGTATCCAGCACAGGCAATCGGAATCGTCTTAGTGATTCTAGGTCTACCAGCTTCACTAGTACGTCTGAAATCTTACAAAGTGAATAAATAAAAAAATCAAATAGTTATTTGAAACTTTTCCCATATCTATTCGTATGGAACTATTAATACATAGAGATTACACGAAGAAGGGAGGGATAGAATGCGATTAATCGTCTCAGCATTGGCAGCGATGTTTCTACTCGTTGGATGTCAACAGGATATCAACAATGGGTATAGTGAGGTCTCCATTCAAGATCAGGATGGTCAAGTTCTGGTGACTTCATCTGACTTCAAAGGAGCGAGTATTGATGAGAATCAAGGCCGCGTCCTAGTGACGGCGAACTTCAAGGGCAGCGATACTGCCGAAGAGGTTACCGAGCAGCACTTGAATGAGAAGATCTATGTTTATCTAGGAGATAAGGAAATAGCATCTCCGACTGTTCAAACGGTCATCACTAGTGACTCCATTCAAATTGCCGGTGATTTCACGAAAGAAGAAGCGGAGCAATTTGTAGATGTCATTAATCAGTAGTTTTGAGATGAATGGAAGGTCATGAGGATGACCTTCCATTTTCTTTCCGCAATAGTCCATTTAATAAAAGGGGGCGTTAATATGCTGATGGTCAGGGAGAATATCGAGGGGGAACGTTATCATCAATTATTGGAATTACTAGTGAAGCATTGCGATCGTTTTGCATTTGTTGAACGAAGAGACATGATGGAGAACGAAGAAACACGACTTGCTTATATCGAGGATTGGACAGGCGATATTCAAGAGGACTTAATCGAGAGGAAAATTCAGAAACGATGGGTGACGACAACACTTTTTGGGGCTACTGCATACGTGTTTTACTACCATTTCAATAACCGTACAAAGCGATTCTTGAAAGAACAGAGCCGTACGCTTTTTGACTGGGTCAGCCCAGAACTGCCTGAAGACTTGATGTTCTATCATCAGGATACATGTATGCTGGCTGGATGCTCTCACGAGGGTTATTTTATGGTGGATGAGGCGCTGTGGAACACTTTCTCATCAAGCTGATTGTGTAAGTCATACATAAACTTCACTGTTTCCTAAGATTGTTGTGGGAATAAATGTATGTTAGATTTTGTGCTGGTACCTAAACTCAGGCTGATGGATTGGAGGATAAGGGTGAAGGGCAAACTGTTTCACATACTTAATATTATCGTGCTGATCCTTATGTCAGCAGTATGCTTGCTCGCTTGGTTCGGAAATGCGATGAGCCAGGTGACGTACACGTCGATAAATTTTGCAATTATGACCACGTACGTATGGTGGGGTGCTTTTTACTGGATTCAGTTTTCAAGAAAAGAGACGGCATGGCGGGTGATTTGGTTCGTCATCTCGATAGGGGTCGTGTTCTATTGGATGTCTGGTGGAGGCGCAACTTTTTATAACGCATTTTTAAAATGAAAAAATGGCTGACCCCATGCTAGGGTCAGCCATTACTTTTGATGCAACACCTCAAATATTTCTTACCAACGCACATCGATGCCTTCAAATTGAAGTTTCTCATAATCTGGAACCACTGAGGGAGAGACCCTGACGATCGTCAGAGATTTCAACTTCAAGAGGTCTTCAGCGGTACCGTCGAAGGAAGAGTTGATCAGGTTCAGGTACTGGACATTCTGCAATCCATCCGCAACACTGCTCAAGTCTTTAACAGTCGGACCGATGAACTTGACTTGTTCAATAGTCGGAACTTCTTTCAACAGTTCCACCGGAATCATAGCCTGGTTCAGTTTGAGTACTTTCAGTGACTTCATCGCTTTGAAATACTCGGGGGCCGCTTCCACATCGTAAATCCCGTTCAAGTGGGAGGCGTTAATGGTTAATTCTTCGAGATCCAATAAGTCGCCTTTAGTAAGAGCTTCTGGTTCTTTATCCAAGGAACGCGCAATCGACCGTAATGTTAGGTCCTTCATAGAAACCGGTTCTTCTGCTCCGACAACCTTTTCGAATTGTCTTTGAGAAGCGCCGCTTCCGGATTTCTCTTTCGTCAGAGATTCCCCGTCCTCTGACAGATAAGTCAGCTCAGCTGAATAGACCATATCGTATTCTTCAGCCAATTGAAGCACGGCAAACAAGTCGAGGTCGCCATTTTGGAAAGCTTCAAGGGAAGGGGCTTCTGTGTAGGAAGTCTCCAGCATCTTCTCATTCGGTGAGAAAACGAAGGAGATTCTTTCCCCTTGCTCATCTTCCGTAACGCTCACTTGTTTTCCGTTTAGAGCTTGAACGATTTCTGTCATCTGTTCTTTGTTGGCGGGTTCCTCGGTATGAATCATTCCTTTGATCTGTTCTATTTTCTCCTCAAGCGTCGGTGGTTCTTCCTTTTCTTTTTCCTCTTCTTCTGGCATCGGTTTATCTATCACTGTCTCCTGATCAGGGGAGGCAGGAGCTTGGAATGGATTTCCTGAAGTGAAGAAGTAAAAGGATCCAGCTAAGACGAGTAATGTGGTCATGACGGTCAACAACCTTGGAAAGCCCTGATTCCACCAAGATGAGCGTTTCTTCTGTGTATGGCTGTAAAATCGTCGGCGGTCTTCCTCTGTGAAGAGAGGACCTTTGCTGATTTGATCATCGATCGCCTTTTTTAAATTCTTGTTACTCAAGAGTCAGTCCCTCCTCGTTGACGTGTTCCCGTAACATATGGCGTGCTCGCTGCATGCGCGTTTTCACGGTCGATAATGGTGTATCGGTTACGTCCGCGATTTCTTTCTGCGTCATGTTCTGTTGAAAGGTGAGAATCATCACTTCCCGGTATTTGACGGGAAGGTTCAGGATGGCTTTTGCGACTTGCTGCCATTGTTCATTTTGTATAATCGTATCTTCCGGCTGCTCGGGGTCTTTTTTATCTAACCATTGATCCTTTACGAGCTTGATCCGGTGAAGAGGAGAGCGTAAATAGTCTTTACATCGGTTGATGGCTATCCTCATCGCCCAAGTCTTCAATTGGGATTGGCCGTTGAATTGGTCCCATTTCCGATAAATGAGGATCAGCACCTCTTGGAAAAGGTCGTCTGTCGTGTGGTGATTCTTCACATAAGTGTAGATAGTGCGTTTCATCACCTCACCATAATGGTGCATAATGTATTCGATTGCTTCGTCACGTGAGAAGTCTGCTTGTGTATGTCCGGTCACCGGGCTCTCTCCTTTCTTCAATGATTAGACGTCGGGGAGGGTGGGAAGGTCCCAAACTTCAGGAAATACTTTGTATGGCACTGTACGAATGAATTGTAGTATGTAGAAGGCCAGTAGAGAATGCTGGCTTTTTAAATGACATCTACGTTTCAGTGGTTATTATTTCCAATGAAGTGTAGTTTTGATATGATATATTTGCTGTTTATTATATAAATAGTTTAAAGGATTCATATAAAAAAGGAAGGATAGTTTGAAGAAGTTATACATTCATATACTGAATATCGTGGCTCTTGTTTTATATTTTATTTTCAATGCGTTTGCTTATCTGGGTATGAATTTCACAGTACCAACAGAGCCTTATACGGCGGAATATACTTTTTTAGGTAGTTTTTATGTGCTCTTAGGGGCTTTCTATTATCTTCAGATTAAATATAATTCTATCGGGAAATTCTTGATCATTATTGTTATGGAAGTGGTTTTCCTTTATGTGTGGGGATTAAATGGACAGTCCTTATTGGAGCCACTGCTTGAGTAGGGAGAATATTTTCTTCCGGTCACATTTTAGATAGGAGTGAAGAAAATGAATCGAGTGGATGTAGCTTACGCGTTCCTCTTTGATGAGGAAGAAGAGAAAGTGTTGATGGTGAAGAATAGAGGCGGGCGCTGGTCTTTGCCTGGAGGTGCTGTGGAAGTAGGGGAAACCTTGGAACAAGCTGCGATCAGGGAAGCCAAAGAAGAAACGAATCTGACAATAGAGGTTGGGGACATCGTAGCTGTCAATGAAGCGTTTTTCGAAGAGAAGGGACACCATGCCTTGTTCTTTACGTATAAAGCGAGGATCGTAGAAGGTAGTTTGCAGATTCTACATAAAGATGAGATTGAAGAAATCCAGTGGGTGGATATAAAGACCGCAAACAGACGGATGCCTTACCATCCAGGTGGGGTGGAAACGCTGCTTGAATCAACGGCTCCGTATACATTACAAGCTTGAGAATTTCTGCTTGGTATATCGGATAACTGGGACGATTATTCTATATAGGATAATCGTCTTTTTTTGGTATTAATTGTAATTTTCAGTTATTATGGACCAAAGAGATATCGAAGATTTTTGTTACCCTAAAGATTGTGTGAATGGAGGTGGTCACAGTTTGAAGAGATTCATGGATTTACTTGGGAAGTTCACGATCATCTTATCTACGGTTTTGTTTGTAGCGGATTTTTTTATCGGAGCGGATCTCTGGGTTTTCTGGTCAACTGGAGTCATCCTTCATTCGTTTACGGTCGGATATAGTCTTTATGCAGAAGAAGGTAGGAAAATATGGGGTGGCGTCATTATGGGGACTGTTTTAGGTGTGTTTCTGACAGTTGCTATACTCCGAATCTATTAACTGCAACTCGAAGTAGAGGAGAGGGAGGCGAGTAATGAGAACCATACTTTTCTTGATTGTGCTTGTTCCAGCAATCCTATTCGACGATGTCATCACTGCTTTTATCCAAAATGTATTCAACACCAACTCTTTTTTTACGGGAGTTATTTATGTACTTACGGTTGCCTTGGTTTTATCTGTAGCTCTGCTCATGCACAGAAAACGGACTACAGAAGATTAATATACTTATTGGCAGATAGAAAAAAGCACCTCAAATCGGTGCTTTAATCTGTTTTGATCTGCTCTCTTAACTCATCTGTCATTTGTTCTACTAGTTCGGGTCTCCCGTGGAACTGGGCAGGGGTATTTTGGAATAAGACAATTTTCCAATCGCCATTTATATATTCTAAAGTTAAAGTGTGATGCGTATTCAAGTCAGGGTTTATGTCAGAACCTCCTGGTGGGACCATTCCGGCGATAGCTCGGAGAATAGCTGCCTTCTCACCGAGGAAAATAACTTCTTTAACCTTCGTTATAAATGGGGGAGTGGGGTGATCTCTGAAAATAGGCTCTAAATGAGCATATATGTCTTCGGATCCTTTCGATATGCTTCCATCAAACCCGATACTCTCACCAGATTCAGTGAACAAACTCGCCATCCCTTTCGCATCGCGGTCGTTCCAGGAGGAAATCAATTGTTCATAAACGCTTGTTATCGCTTCTTCATAGGTTGCCATTCCATCACTCCTCTTTGGTTACATGATAACATTCTTTCGCATTGTGGTTCTTTTCGTGTAAGTGAACATAGGGAAAAAAAGGGGGAATAAAGGTGAAGATGGTCTGTTCTGACATAACCAGTCTGACGAATTGGAAGAGGGTTTTTGAGTATGCAATTGATCACTCCACAAGTTTCAGCATCGTATTTCCTGAAGGCGAACCGGATGATGAGAACCCGTTGTTGACCGGGAAGAGTGATTTTTTACGTTTGGAGGAGGTGACGGTAAACACTTGGGATGGAATGGCGGATTCGATCATAGTATCGGGAAGGTTGTGTAACGAGGCGTTGAACACATTTCGCAAGTATATGACTCCATCGTTTTCAAATGAAGGTGCGTTATTGTGGCATTTCGATCTGTTCAACGAGATGAATCCGGTTATGAGTATTTCTGACTTCCACGTATGTATCTTGCATCTCGATCAACAGGCTTTGGATGTGATGAAGCAAGAAAATTTATCTCTAGAGACATTCGATTTTATGTAGATGAACCCCTTGACCAAGATGGTGAGGGGGGCTGCCGCTTCCATTCTATAATGTGTATCTCTCTTTCAATTCCTTCATATGCCTCCTGATATCTCCGTTACTATCACGAGATAGATTGTTTATTATCTTTTTGAGAAGCTTTACCGTCTCCTCTTGAGATTCATGAAGGTAATGTTCTATTTCATTCCCGATTACACCATCGATGGCTTCTCTGACTAGTGGACTCGAATGCTCTGTAAGGTTTAATAACTCACCCAAATACCACTGTGAATCATCCGTGTAAGCAAAATCGAGGATCACTTCCTCAATCAAGTATTCGTCTTGACCTGAAAAGATGGCTTCTGCTTCTTCCTTTGTCCAATTCCCACCATCCATCTCCGTCCCGGGATCTTGATAAGTTAGATTGGCTAAGAATGCTTCAAAGCTAGGAGCTACCTTGATTACCTCTTCTGTATCTGCTTCGATGTAGATTACACTTGGTGCACCTGCTGAATAATCCAGAGCAAACCAGGCATTGCCGTCCCCACTGAAGATGAGAATATCTTGAGGAAGATTCCACTCCTTAATTAAATAGGGACTGTCTTCTAAGCCAGGTTGACCGATACCGTATAGGTGATCGATAGGGAAGAGGATGTCTCCTTCCCCAATGACAGAATTGTACTGGAGCATCCCACCATTCTGCTTTTGCACTATTTTTCTATAGCTTGGTGGCAATTCAAGGTTGTGTTTGCTTTCAAAAGCGTCGAAATCCTGCCTGGTGATACCTTTTAACTGGTATGGGTCATCTTTGTAATCGGTTTGCCATACGTCCATGCTCGTGCATGCCTCCTTGGGGTTGTAAACATAGGTTATAAGGTCAAAGCGGTAAGTGCGGTTCCCTATACGGGTTAAGAACATTCAGCCAATTTTCCGTTTCCGCCTTCATCCAACTTCCGAAGCCATTCAAGAAATCTAAGATGTCTTCTGCATTTGATAGAGGGTTGATGGCGTACCAAAGTGCTGTTCTCATGTCTTGTTCTTTTTCCGGATAATGCTTCGTAAACAGCTCATAGGCTGGGTACAAGTCCCTTGTGTACGACTGCTCTTGCACGATGACTAGCGCAAGTCCCGCCCTGACGATGATTCTCATGATCCAGGAACAGCAGTCTTCGATGTCTTCTGTGTCCTCATTCCCCGTCAGTTCCTGCTTGGCTCTTTCAATCAGGGGTGCGAGGTGAATCAGATGTTCATTCGCTAAGGAGCTGTCGGGCTTATAGTCCGGGAGTTTATGTATCAAGCTTTCCCCATAAATACAGATGCCGTAAGTTTTCAGAATGAACGGGATCATCGAGCAATGAGTTGTTTGTTCGAACTCACTTAGAGGGGAGAATCCTAGTTCTACACCGTTTATGAAGCGGAATCTTTCATTGATCAGCTGTTCGGTTTCTTCCGTCCAATCTAGGTTGAGGTTTTGGGGCTCGGAATAGGTGATGATGACGACGTCGAGATCCGATACCCCGTCGATGTCCATCCCTCTTGGAACAGAGCCTCTGAGATAAATGCTGTGGATCTCTTCGGACAGAGCGGAAAGGCAGCTTTCAGTTACGAGTCGGATGACTTCTTGGAACCTGTCATTGATTTTGGATGAATCGGATTGGTTGATGATATAGCCTTGATCGTCTACAGGACACAGGGATCCTATAGGTTTGATATCGGTCATTTAATTCCTCTTTTCTATTTTTAATAAGAACTGCAAGGTCAATCGTCATTCTCTAATTTTCTTTCCCACGTGATCTCATACACCCATTTGAAAAAGGTCATGAGAATAGAGAGGCTGATGATTTCTAATGGATGGAAGGATGTGAATACTAACTGCCATAGGGAAAGGCCAACAACCATGAATAAGAAGAACCTTATATAATCGAACATCTTACACATCCTCTCCTCTGGAATTGGCTGAAGGTCACGTGGACTGCTGCTATGTGCTATGCTTGTCTCATATACACCAGGAGGTGGCTCGTAATGAAGCCCAGAGTTTCTGTAATAACAATCGGAGTAGACAATCTCGAACAATCGGTGAAATTTTACCGTGATGGACTAGGCTTCCCGACAGATGGCATAGTCGGTGAAGAATTTGAAAATGGTGCTGTTGCATTCTTCGACCTGCAGCCTGGTTTGAAACTTGCTGTTTGGCCGCGTAAAAGTATCGCACATGAGACCAAGGTGCTAATGGGCGGTCCCAGTGCTACCGAATTCACTCTCGGTCACAATGTGAACAGTAAAGCGGAGGTAGATGAGGTGATGGCAAAAGCCACAGATGCCGGCGCACATGTCACCGACCCCGCACATGATACATTCTGGGGTGGATATTCTGGTCATTTCCAAGATCCTGATGGTCACTTGTGGGAAGTGGTCTGGAATCCGGAATGGGAAGAAATAGAATAGCGTTCCATCAGGCTGGTGCTTGCCAGCCTTTCTTTTTTTACCGTTTGAGAGAACTAAACTAGTTTCGATACCCAGACAAGGAGCACTCCGAACAGGATCGCCAAGATGGCAGCTATCAGGAATAGCCCTCCTAGAAACAAGGCCGGGATGAGGTAGCAGGTGGCTACTACCACGATGAACCAGCCGATTACGAAGGAGAAGCTTGAGAATAGATCGATGATCGTTTTTATAGCGAAGCCCTCCTTAACCTAGTATTCCTGCCGCTTTTTTCTGTCCAAAAAGAACGCCCAACTGAAGTTAAAGAGCATGCCCGATCCCAGGACAATCAAGATTACATACCACGGCAAATTCAAATTACTGATGACAAGGAAAGGGAGGACGGACAATACTACGGCAATAACCCACTGTACCCAATTAATCTTCCGCACTTTGATTTGCTCCCCAACTATTGAATAGTTTTTGTACCCCTATATAAATATGATAGAAAACCAGGCCGCAAATGGCCCCGAACGCCATGTATTGAAGTAGTTCCAGTAGAAACTCAGCTAATACGAACTCATTTTGGACAACGGTGTAGTCTTCGAACATCCTCGAATAAATAACAGGTCCGTAAACCATGGAGAGTAGTAGGATGCCGCCACTTAAACCGTAGGCGATAACGTTCGTCAGATAGCTGTTTCTCCAGTCGAACAATTTATGTAATATCTTCACAATCATTCCACCCCCGATGAAGACGACAAAAGCGACGGCGAACACGGCGAGCGTATATTCTGCGCTGCCTCGTGAATAGAAGTACAGGCTTACAAGGAAGGCAGCCAATAGACTTGTTGCGATTTGGATCAGTGATTCTTTCATATTATGTACCTCCTTACCGAATCGATTATTGCAAAATTTTGGATGTGAAGCAATGATTATTAGGAGTCAACTTTGTAATTCCTGAAGAACCTTTTTACCGTCTGATTCTCCGTGTGTTGCTGTCAGTGGAATCAAATTAATGATGACTTGAAGGTAAGATAAAAATATAAAGCTATCCATATAATTTCTGAATGTGAAGAACTCGTACCCTGTAAGTATATCTAATAGAATCGCAATAAGTAGATTCGAAATGATGCCACCTAGTAGGTACAGACAAGTTTGTGCTTTTGTCATCTTCTTTCCATTGGAGTGATTGAGCTTCACCCAACCGAATGCAAAATAAGCGGATCTGATCCGAAACACGCCCTTTTGAAAAATGACATTCCCCATCCCTATCGATACTTCCTGTATGTCTTGGGAATACAGCTTGGCGAACGATGCATGTCCAAATTCATGAATGATAGAAACAATCGGAAATAGAAGCAGCATATAAATGAAAAAGTTGAACGCAAACTCCAATATTCCACCCCCCTTAGAAACTAGTAATCTTCCCTCTATTTATGCGAGTCCAATGATATGGAGAAATAGTAGCGAAAAGTAGGGGAATAGCCAAGTCATGAAAAATGATAGGTAGAGGTACTGTAAGGCTTCCTTTCTATCTTCTGCTTTTTTCAAGAGCAGATAACCGGACAGTACTGCCGCGATCAGCCATCCTGGAATGCAAACAAGATATTCAGGCGCTACGATTCCCGAACCTTCCGGATACTCTGCGATGAAACCCGCCGCAAACCAAGTGGACATATACCCGATGCATAATCCGCTGATGACGATATTCGCCCAATACATGATTTTGATCCCCTGCACATCGGTCCCCTCCTTTGTAGCTTAAGTCTCTGTTTCTTCTATTATTTTGAAGATCCGTGAATATACGTCTGCTATGTGTTCATTTGTTTTTTCTTCATTACTTAAACCGAAACCCCAGTTCTTTGATGAACCATCCTCTTGGTTCCTCTTTATCCCGACAGCATAGCTGTTACCAGGTTCCCATCTCCAGGAGTCGTCATAAACCGCATCCTCGGCAGTGAAAGGGATGTGGCTTTTCGCCCCTATAAAGAAGAATGGAATAGGGGAATCGGAGTAGAGATCGGCGTACTGGCTTTCACTTGCTTCGGTCAGATTTTCTTCCGTGATAAAGACGGCATCGTAAGAATTAGAATCTATATTAGGTAATTCTTCAAAGGGAACTTCCCTGAACTCGACTTGTTCTTCAGCTACGTCTGGAGCTTCACCCACGACCGCGATCTTTAAAGAATGACCTTCATACGTTTCGAAGTCTGGTTTATCGGGGGCATGGGCACAAGCCGATATGATGATGGTCATCGATAGAAGTAAGAAGTATAAAACTAATCTGTTTCCGTTGATTATAGGCATGTATAACCTCCTGGTCACTCAGAACATATTACATGGAATTAAATTCCTAATTAGTATGATAACATGCCGTTTCCTTCTCTGATATAGAACAAGTTCTTATTCGAAAGGGGGACTCCTGATGATGCTTCATCTGGAAGCGGGACAAGGTCCCTGTCCCCTAGAGCATAAGCCCTTTCTTCTTGGCTTCTTCATCTTTTCCTGCTCCGATTGCTATCCCCATGGCAAGGCCGAGCGATGTACCGATAGCTGCGTTATCGAACACTGTCATTCCTAAAGCTGTACCGATGCTGATCCCGATTGCCATATACAACGCTAAATTATGGCCCTCTAGGACGAGGTGATGTGTTTTTTGTAGATGGGAGGCGAGTTCGTTTTTCATTTTTTTGAGTTCTGCGAAATTATCATATGTGATTTCCTCTTTGGCGAGTAGACGATCCAAGTGCTCTTCGAGGTCATTCAGGTGGTTCGTGCACGTCTCACATTCAGGAGAAAATTCCTCAAGACGCTTCTTGATCCGCTCGAGTTTATCCAGCTCCAGCTTCTTCGCTTCTTTCGAGTCCACTTTCTTGCGTAATGCATCGATTCGATTAGCCATTTCGGCCACTCCCTTCATTTCTATATATACTGATTTGAGAGGCGGAAAGTTTCAAAGTATAGGACTCTTTCCTACTCAGCACGTTAGTAATTGTAGAAAAAGAGTAGCATGTTATGCCTTCTCGAAAACATATGTTTATTTAGGGTGGATTGTCATCCAGTGGACGGCATAGACTACTGCTTCCGTTGTCGTTATCATCGACTCCATTACCGGCAGCCAAGTTAATTCACCTCTCATGAGGAACTGAATTAAGGGTTCGAATCGGATGGAGATGCAACTAGTTCCGAATCCCCCTTTATCCGGTTTTTGGAAGTGGGACAAAGTCCCTGTCCCCAAAATAAATTCACAGAATCTTTCTAAAACCTGTTGACTTTTAGTGGGGTGAAGCATAGAATTTGGTTAATTCCTATAAAACTTATCGGAATTCTTATCTAGAGAGGTGGAGGGACTGGCCCTTTGAAGCCTCGGCAACGGATCTGGTGTATATGCATCAGAAACTGTGCCAACTCCAGCAAGTGATTCACTTGGAAAGATAAGAAGAGGGACTTAAAGCGTACACCTCTCTTCTTTGTTCAAGAAGAGGGGTTTTTTTGAATATATTTTTAAAAGGAGGAGCATATGGATCACGGGAAACTTACTTATAACCATTTCTCTGAGGATCTCATTCCGCATTTCCAACCAGCTGAGGATGACCCGACAAAAGGTGCCCAAGAGGTACTTAAGTGGGCGTATGATACGTACGATACTTCGCTTGTCTATGCTTGCAGTTTCGGTGCGGAAGGGATTGTGTTGATCGACCTTATTTCGAAGGTGAAAGAGGATGCGGAAGTTGTATTTCTGGACACGGACGTGCATTTCCAAGAAACGTATGAATTGATCGAGAAAGTGAAGCGCCGGTATCCGAAGCTGAAGATCAATATGAAGAAGCCGGACCTGACGCTAGATGAACAGGCAGAGAAGCACGGGCAGGCCCTTTGGAAGAAGAATCCCGACCAGTGCTGCTATATCCGGAAGATCAAACCGCTTGAAGATGCTCTCAGTGGTGTGACGGCGTGGCTATCTGGACTGAGACGCGAACAGTCGGTGAGCCGTAGCAAAACGAACTTCGTGAACAAGGACGGAAGGTTCGAAGCGATCAAAGTATGTCCCCTGATCCACTGGACGTGGGACGACGTATGGGAATATATCCGAGTAAACGACTTGGACTACAACGTCTTGCATGACCAAGGCTATCCGAGTATCGGATGCATGCCGTGCACGTTCAAAGCAGATGGAGACGGACGTTCCGGCAGATGGCAAGGCTTCAACAAGACGGAGTGCGGCCTTCATTCAACGGGCGATTCTAATGCATGAGTGATTTTTCCTAAATCAGAAAGGGTGAAGCGATACATGACCAAAGTGTATATCGTCGGTGCGGGTCCAGGGGATCTGGATCTGATTACGGTGAAAGGTTTGAAAGCGATCCAGCAGTCGGACGTAATTCTGTATGACCGGCTCATCAATCAAGAGTTATTAGACGAAGCGAAGGAAGAAGCGGAACTGATCTATTGCGGCAAGCGTCCGGACCATCACGCCCTGACCCAGCCGACGATTAACGGCCTTCTCTGCAAGTACGCCTTGCAAGGGAAGACGGTCACCCGTCTGAAAGGGGGAGATCCTTTCATTTTCGGAAGAGGCGGAGAGGAAGCGGAAGCATTGGCGAAGCGCAATATCCAATATGAGATCGTTCCCGGCATCTCCTCCGGGGTTGCGGCTCCCGCTTATGCGGGGATTCCGGTCACCCACCGTGATTTCAGCTCCTCCGTCGCCTTCATTTCCGGTGTCAGCAAACTGGGCGAAGATCAAGCGGACTACTGGAAGAGCGTCGTCCGTAGCATGGACACACTATGCATCTATATGGGGGTCAAGAAGCTGCCGGATATCTGTGCACAGCTGATCGGGAACGGCTGCGCTCCGGATAAACCGATCGCCCTCGTCCAGTGGGGAACGACAGAGCAGCAGCAGACGGTGGCAGGGACGCTTGAGAATATCGTAGAGAAGGCGAAGGATATTGAGAATCCTGCCATGATCGTCGTAGGAGAAGTTGTGAAACTCAGAGACCAATTGCAGTGGTTCGAACAGATCGCGCTCGAAGAAGATCCACGAGTCAAGCAAGTGGTCGGGTAAGGAGGGAAAGCATGGAAGCAGTACTATACGTCAGTCATGGCAGCAGGGTGAAGGAAGCGCGTGACCAAGCTGAACATTTCCTCCATCAAGTCCATGACAAGGTGGACGTTCCGTTGTGGAGAATCTGTTTTCTGGAACTCGCTTCTCCGACGATCGGTGAAGGAATCGAATCGCTGGTCGAAGCGGGAGCGACGAAGGTCGTCATCATCCCCGTGCTTTTGCTGAAGGCCGGTCATTACTACAAAGACGTCCCAGATGAATTGGAAAAAGCGATGCGCCGTTTTCCGAATGTGGCCTTCAAATACGGAGAACCGCTCGGTGTGCAGGAACGAATCATTGACGTCCTAGTGGAGCGGATCGAATCGGCAAGTACGCATTCAGGGCAGGAAAAAAGTGTCCTCCTCGTCGGACGTGGCAGCCGCAACCCGGAAACGAAAGAAGCGATCGAGTCGATGGCTCGTCGTATCGAACAGAAAAAAGCGGGTGTGGTGGCCGATGTCTGTTACTTGGCGGCATGCGAACCTACTTTTGAAGAAGGACTCGAGACCGCTTTAGGGCGAGATAAACCGGAAACGATCGTTGTCCCTTACTTGTGGTTCACGGGGATACTGCTGCAATCGATGCAGAAGAAAGTCGAGGAGTTGCAAGAAGATCATCCGACCCTGACGCTTGCCCCTCACTTGTATGACCATCCGACCATGGTCCACGCGCTCGCCGACCGGGTCGATGAAGCACTCGATACAGCTGAGGAGCTCAAGGTATGAAGCCGACGCCATTGATGGTCGATCTGACTGGGAAGAACGCGGTCATAGTCGGAGGCGGGAAAGTGGCAGAGAAGCGAGCCCGCGTTTTAGTGGAGAGCGGAGCGTTGGTGACGATCATCAGTCCGACCATCACGCAAGCATTACAAAGTAAAATCGGACATAACACGATCGAATGGAAGCAGAAAGATTTTGATTCCAGTGATGTACAGCATACTTATCTGGTGGTCATTGCAACGGATGATGAGGGGACGAATGAACAGATCCTCGCAGCGTGTGAACACGTCCCGCTCGTCAATGTCGCAAGCAAGGCGGAATGTGGGAACCTTCATTTCCCGGGACATTTTTCAAGAGGGAAGTTGTCGGTTGCCGTTTCGACGAATGGGGCGAGCCCGATGCTCACTTCAAGGATCAAAGAAGAATTGGAGCAAAAATACGACGAGGATTATGGTGCGTATGTCGACTTCTTATTCGAGTGTCGGCAACTTATCAAGCGGAAGCCTTTTGCGTCGGACGAAAAGCGGTTGATCCTCCAAGCACTCTTGGATGAAGCGTTTTTCGATACCGAAAAGCAACAGGAATTAAGGATTCATATAGAAAGAAGTGAGGAAGGAGGGGATATGCTTGAGTGGATTGAGAGAAAAACGAGTGGCGTTGGCAGCGGATCGCAGGTCTGAGGAGATCTCGAAACTGATACGGAATTTCGACGGGACTCCTGTCGTGTACTCTGCCCAAGGGACACATAATCTCAGTGAAGAAACGAGTCGCTCAGACGTCGAAACGTTCCTGTCACGGTCGTTCGATTGGGTGATTTTGACGACGGGGATCGGTGCGAGGACGCTCTCGAACTCGGCGGAAAAAGCGGGAATCCAAGAATCGTATATCAACAAGTTGGCAAAAAGCAGGCTCGCAATACGTGGACAGAAGACCGTCGATTGGTTGAAGGAGCAAGACTTGTCGCCTACCGTACTCTCGGAAGACGGAACGATGGCGAAGCTGCTGCCGTTGCTGCCGGAAGGACTTGGTGGGGACATTTTTCTCCAAGCGTACAACCAGGATGACGCGAAATGGAAGAAGGCAATTGAAGACAAGGGGTACAGCGTCTATTTGTCGCAACCGTATTCTTTTGAACAACCGGATCCCTCGGTCGTAGATGGACTGAAAGACGAAGTGATCGGTTCAACGGTAGATGCCGTCGTGTTTACGAGCAAGACGCAAGTGCTCAATGTCTTCGGTGGAGACAGGAAGGCTGAACTGGTCGGTTCATTCAATGATCGCGTGCTGGCTGTAGCTGTCGGCAAAGTGACGGCGAAAGCGTTGGAGGACGAAGGGATCACCGAAGTCCTACAGCCAGAAAAACAGAAAATGGGGGCGATGATTGTGACGCTCGACCGTCATTATCGTCAGAAATCCCTTGTAGATAACCCTTAATGGAGGTGGATGTAGGTGTCGTTTGAAGTTAGCAATAGCCCCTTCGGTCCCGAGCAGGCGGACCTTTTGAATAAACTCGTCCCGACGCTCTCGAAGGAGCAGCGGATTTGGTTGAGTGGATATTTAGCAGGCCCTTCTGTCGCACAAGGCGCAGAACAGGACGTAGCAGCTGAGCCTGCTCAGGCCGTCGCGACCGCAGAGAAAAGAAGCATCACGATTCTGTACGGTTCTCATACCGGAAACTGCCAAGCACTATCAGAAGAGCTGGCGGAAAAATTGAAAGCGAAGGACCATGACGTAACGCTTTCTGCGATGGATGATTTCAAGCCGAAAGCACTCAAGAAAGTCGAAGACCTACTGGTACTCACCAGTACCCACGGAGAAGGAGATCCTCCTGATAATGCTTTATCTTTCTATGATTTCCTTCATAGCAAGCGGGCGCCGAAGCTCGATGGTGTCCGTTTCTCTGTTCTATCCTTAGGAGACAGCTCGTATGAACTGTTCTGCCATACTGGTAAAGAAATCGATCAGCGGTTGGAAGAACTCGGTGCGGAGCGACTCTACCCGCGTGTCGATTGTGACCTCGATTTCGAGGAACCGGCAGAAGAGTGGGAGCAAGGCGTCCTGCAAGAACTAGAGCAAGGCCAGCCGGCGAGTGCCCAAGCGAGTAGCGCGGAGCCTGCCACACAGACAGCCACTTCCTTCTCGAAGAAAAATCCGTTCCAAGCGGAGATCATTGAGAACATCAATCTGAACGGAAGAGGTTCGAACAAAGAGACGCGCCATATCGAGCTCGACCTCGAAGGCTCCGGTCTAGTGTACCAACCAGGGGACAGCCTCGGCATCGTTCCAGAAAACGATCAGGTTCTTGTAGATGAACTGATCGAAACGATGGGCTGGGACCCAGGAGAGTCAGTACAGATCGGCAAAGGAGAAACGCGCCGTTTAAGCGAAGCGCTTTTGACGACGTTCGAGATTACGAACTTGACGAAGCCCCTTCTTGAGAAGGCGGCGGCCTTGTCAGAGAATGACGAGCTCGAGAAGTTGGTCCAATCGGAAGATGCTTCTCTATGGAAAGCATATATCGAAGGCCGCGATCTGCTCGATCTAGTCCAGGATTACGGTCCATGGAAAGGCTCAGCCCAGGATTTTGTCGGCATTTTAAGGAAGATTCCAGCACGGCTCTACTCTATTGCCAGCAGCTCAAGCGCCAACCCGGATGAAGTCCACTTGACGATCAGCGCGGTACGCTATGAAGCATACGGTCGCAACCGGAAAGGTGTCTGCTCGGTCCAATGCGCGGAGCGTTCGGAGCCGGGTCAAAGCTTGCCGGTGTATGTGCAGAAGAATGACAACTTCCGCTTGCCGGCCGATCCATCGGCCCCGATCATCATGGTCGGAGCGGGGACCGGCGTTGCGCCGTACCGCTCTTTCCTCGAGGAGCGGGAGGAGACGGAAGCGGAGGGTGATTCTTGGTTGTTCTTCGGAGACCAGCATTTCGTCACCGACTTCCTTTATCAGACGGACTGGCAAGGCTGGCTGAAAGAAGGCGTCCTCTCGAAGATGGATGTCGCTTTTTCCCGCGACACAGAGGAGAAGGTCTACGTCCAGCATAAGATGCAGGAAAAAGGACCAGAGCTGTATCAATGGATAGAGAAAGGCGCCCACATCTATGTGTGCGGCGATGAAAAATACATGGCCAAGGATGTCGAACAGACGTTACTCGACATTTTGCAGACAGAAGGGAAGTTGACAGAGGAAGCGGCTGTCGATTACTTAGCAGAGTTGAGAAGAGAGAAACGATACCAGCGGGACGTTTATTGAACCGGAAAGGAGCAGTGACATGGCGAAAGATACAAAGACGCTCAGTGAAGCGGAACAGCTGAAAGAAGACAGTAATTATTTGCGGGGGAAACTGGTCGAGAGCTTCGAGGAACCGATTAGTGCGAGTATCCCGGAGGACCAGACGAAAATCCTGAAGTTCCACGGCAGCTACATGCAGGATGACCGCGACCTTAGGCAGGAAAGGAAGAAGCAGAAGCTCGAGCCTGCTTACCAATTCATGATCCGTGTCCGGGCACCGGGCGGCGTCGCCACACCGGAACAGTGGCTTGCGATGGATTCCCTCTCCCATCAGTACGGGAACGGCACCTTGAAATTGACGACACGTCAAACCTTCCAAATGCACGGGATTCTGAAATGGAACATGAAGAAGACGATTCAAGCGATGGATGACGTACTGATGGATTCGATTGCGGCCTGTGGTGACGTGAACCGGAATGTGATGTGTAACGCGAACCCTTACCAATCCGACGTCCATTCGGAAGTATATGAATGGTCGAAGAAGGTGAGCGAGCATCTGTTGCCGAGGACGAACGCCTACCACGAAATATGGCTCGATGGCGAGAAGGTGGCAGGGCAAGGCAAAGAGGAAGAAGTCGAGCCGATCTATGGCAAACACTATCTGCCTAGGAAGTTCAAAATCGGCATCGCGGTGCCGCCGTCAAACGATGTCGACGTGTTCTCGCAAGACATCGGCTTCATCGCTGTTCTCGAAGATGGGGAAGTCAAAGGGTTCAATGTCGCGGTAGGTGGCGGTATGGGCATGACGCACGGGGATACGAACACATACCCGCAAGTCGGCCGCATCATCGGCTATTTCCCGAAAGAAAAAATCGTCGATGTGGCGGAGAAGATTTTGACTATCCAGCGGGACTACGGAAACCGGGAGAACCGGAAGAATGCACGCTTCAAGTACACGGTCGATCGCCTGGGTGTAGAAGCCGTCACGAAAGAGCTGAACGAACGTCTTGGCTGGGATCTAGAGGAAGCGCGCTCGTATCACTTCGACCATAACGGCGACCGCTACGGCTGGGTGAAAGGGAAGGACAAATGGCACCTGACTCTGTTCATCCAGAACGGCCGGATCAAGGATACGGAGGACTATCCGTTGATGACGGGTCTTCGAGAAATTGCGAAGGTGCACAACGGAGACTTCCGAATGACGCCGAACCAGAACGTCATCGTCTCGAATGTGGCGGAAGAGGACAAAGCGGAGATCGAGTCGCTTGTCGAACAGTACGGTCTGACCGACGGAAAGTACAACTCCGGTCTGAGGCAGAATTCGATCGCCTGCGTCGCGTTCCCGACTTGCGGACTCGCCATGGCGGAATCGGAACGCTACTTGCCATCCTTGATCGATAAGGTCGAAGAGATCCTCGACGAAGCGGGACTGCGGGATGAAGAGATTGTCATCCGCATGTCCGGCTGCCCGAACGGTTGCTCCAGGGCGCCGCTCAGTGAAATCGGGTTCATCGGCAAAGGGCCAGGCAAGTACAACATGTACCTCGGTGGCGGATTCACAGGAAACAGGTTGAACAAACTGTACCGTGAGAATGTAGGCGAAGAGGAAATCTTGGCTGAACTGAAACCGATGCTGTTCCGTTATGCGAAGGAGCGGGAAGAGAATGAACATTTCGGTGATTTCGTAATCCGGGACGGCGTGATCGACGCGGTCACGTCTGGACTGGACTTTCATAGCTAAGACATACAGCGGCACCACGTGATGTGGTGCCGCTTCTTTTTCACGAATAATTATAAGGGGAATCTTCTTATCGACTTTTTGAATAAAGAGAAATAACCATCCAGAACTACCAGACCAGCAGCATATGTGATGAAGGTAAAAGGGATATTCCATCCCGGCCCGTACGCTACCTTATCGAAAAAAAGAGCTATCATTTCGGCTCCGTTCAATAGGAGAATGAATAAAAGATACACACTCCATCGTTTCCATTTCCGGAAGTGGATCAAGTAAGTGAAAATCACAGCCGAAGCCGGATTGAAACCGAAATCGATATTGATGGAGTTGAAGATCAATAAATCTGTCTGTGGATCGAGCGTCCACCATCCGAGCGCCATACCGATTTGATTGCAGGTGACCGATATCAGGGAGATCAACGGAGCAACGGTCAAAAATAAAACCGGAGCGCGACGACACAATATAATAGCAATCGACCAAGGAATGATGAAGCCAACAATAAAATTGAAAAGAATGATACACACCCCCGTTTTCCTCTTGTTAGTATGTGCAGGATGTGTGATTTTCTTCGGAACTTTTTCAGAGGGGCAGTAACAAGAAAAAGGCACCACACGGATCCTTCGATTCCGAGTGGTGCCTTTTCATTATCTTCTCCTCTTCGATAATACGACAATCCAGGCGGTCATCGCTCCTAGAAAAGGAACCAAGATCGCAATCAGTACATTATTGTCCACCGTCCACCACTCCCTTTCATGAAAGGTATGTATAGAAGAAGTGTACCATTAATTGTGTGACTTTTCTGAAAAAAATGCTAACTACTCGATTGGGCTAGGCATTTATCTTAAATATTGTACAAAATGTAATATATAATTGACATTTTGTAAGGAGAGGAATAGTATAGATGTAAGAGGAGGAGAGGAATATTTTTGAAAAACAAAAAGATGAAGATTGCCCGTGTAGAAGCAGATGTTTCTCAGGAAAAACTGGCGGATCTCGTTGGTGTCACCAGGCAGACTATCAACTTGATCGAAGCCGGCAACTATAACCCGACCCTCAAGTTGTGTACGGCCATATGCAAAGCGTTGAATAAAACATTGGATGACTTATTCTGGGAGGAATGATCAATGAGTGCTGAAAAAGTAGTGAAGGAAACGAAATGGACCATTGGTTTATCGTTAGTTGTCAGCTTGGCCCTTCTTGTCACGTGGTTTGTTATGGAAACGATGGGGGTTGCCTTTACGGAGAACAAAGCCTTCTTAGCTCTATCCCTCATTCCTCTCAGCGCAGCACTTGCATCCTTTGTTAAACTTACGAAAATACAAAAGAATCCGAAGCGGATGCTATCCGAGACGGACGAGAGACTGGTAGCCGAGAAGAATGAAGCCGATGCGAAAACGTTGAAAGCCCTCCAAGGCATTCTGTTCTTATCCTATTTAGGCTATACGTTCATCATCCCGGAGGATGCTTTCAAAGCATTTGGATGGTGGATCATATTGAGTGCCTTTCTATTCTCATTGCTCGCTCCGCCCTTACTCCGTAGAATTTTGAAGGAAGCATGAATCAGGATATAAAGAAGGGAAGCCCATGGAAAATGGGCTTCCCTTTGTTTTTTAACTACCTGTTTCTTCTGCGGTTTCAAATATTCGGCGCAGCTCAATCTGACCTTCACCATGACCTTGCGGGTCGGGCATCCGCATCGCCCATTCGACTGCTTCTTCCCTCGACTTCACATCGATCAGAATGAATCCCGCGATCACGTTTTCTGTATCGTGGAACGGACCATCCGTAACTACCGGTCTGCCTCCAGGTTCGGGGTAAGAAATGCGTACCCCGTTGGAGCTAGGGTGCAGCCCTTTCGCCATAACCCGCACTCCTGCTTCCACTAACTCCTCGTTATACTTCTTCATCGCTTCCATGAGCTCTGTGCTCGGCAGGTTCCCTAGTTCAGAATTCGCCGAGGCTTTGACAATCACCATAAACAACATACATGACTTCCTCCCTAGCAGTGTTATTTTCAGAATCTATCCATGGTTATATTCGCTTCAGTGAAGGACACTCCTTCTTCGATTCCTATTTATCATGTCCGGTACGTTAAGAGTTTCGGATGTGTGGACTGTCAACGCAAGTTCCCATCTGTTACCATATGAATCAGCTTGCTATTTGTAGGAGGTTTACCATGGAAAAAAGCATGCCGATAAAATTTCGGTAATCAGTTGCAGCCTGCTGGTGATTGCACCTGCCATCACGCTGCTTCCAAACGAACCCCCGCCAAATATCACAGTGGGTCAGTACATAATGGCTGGTGGCGGAGCGCTTGGATTGGTCGCAATGGCGATTTCGAAAGCATGGGAGAAGAAACGCAATGAGTCGGAGGGATGCTTAACATGGATGTTAAGGAAGAAAGGAGGTATATGATTGTTTGCTGTAGGAGATTTATTGTTTCAAATTGTGTTGTTCCTGATTATTCTATCCGTATTTTATCTCGTGTTCCGTTTACTGCTCAATATGCAGAAATCTAGGGATTCAAAGGAATTGAATGAGAAGCTGGACAGGATTATCGAGCTGCTAGAAAAACAAGACAAACATAGGTGAGGCATTTTTTCACATACACACTTTTTTATCAGAAGAAGGGGATAAGATGGACGATACATTACTTTTGCTGCTGATGTTACTGATTGTTGGAGGTGTGATCGGTTTTGTCATCACGGGTCCGGTCGGGTTATTGCTCGGGCTGATTATGGGGTTGTTGATTGTGAATACCATCCAATTGCAGAAGTTGATAAAAATGAAACAAGGGAAGGAGTCATAGCTTTATTGGCTATATTGAACTTTAATGTTGATAGCAAAAATGGGTTCCGAGAGTGGGACCCATTTTTGAGTTGTTTAGCGTTAGCTTTCTGTCACATTACGCTACTTTTCTCTAACCAGAATGATATAAATGCTAATGAAGAGTATCGCTACACAAATCGTCAGGTTGTGAGCTATTCCAATGGCATGATTCCAGCTATTGGTACCATTTCTCAACAATTGAAGAAAGAAACCAGGAATCAACAGTAGTAATATGTATTTGTTCCGTTTAGCTAGGTAACCAGTAGCACCGCCAATGGTTCCGCCTAAAGAGGAAATGCCGTACCAAATAATTGCGTTGTTAGGGAATCCACCAAACATAAAGTAAAACGTTATAGCAGCCACAGCGAATATACCTCCAAATAGGATGGATTCCTTTAAGTTTGCTGCATGAATCAAACCTGGAACCATTGATAGAATGAACCAAAAAGCAAGCGAATTAATGGTAACAGCAAGGTAGACATATACAGAATAGAAGAACGGGATGTCAGCACCGACATATGGCAAGTCATCTGATCCGACAGAAAAGCCAGCCATGATCATAGCTGCAAGTAGAGTATATAGAATGAAACCTCTGGACTTTTTATTCACAAGAAAACCTCCTCCCCTTTAATAACTAAGACGCAGTTAGATTTGGAAAAGTTTCTTGATTTTTATAAATCCGTTCTGCTGATGAAAAGGTAGCAATCCACTTGATTTGAAAGAGTTGTCGGTTGTGAATACCATAAAATTACACAAGCTGATAAAAATGAAACAAGGGAAGGAGTCATAGTTCTATGACTCTTTTTTACATTCAGAGCGATGAGCCTCCCATCAAACTTGTCCGCTAAGACTCACGTCTCCTACATCATGTTTTCTTCTCTGCCTCAATCCTTCATCAATCAAGAAAAATAATACAGCTATGACTAGCGAATGCAAAGTGAAAAACCAAAGGACGAAGAAGGGTAGCAAGCCGCCTATGATATGAAAGGCGAAAGAAAAAAAGAAACGGGCCGGTCCCCAGCTTTTCGTAATCAGATCCATTAATACGGAAAAGGGAACACCATATACAAAAACTCCGACAAAAACATATCCCGTTACTACAAGCAAATTATCAACGTAACTATAGTGTTCACCAAGTAATATGTCTGGCGGCGTAATCAGCGTCACGGCGACGGATGCGAACAATGCCGTAAGGAACGCAGAAAGCATTTTTCTTCTGAACAAATTCAATGTAATTCACCTACTTATAAGGAGTGTTTTAAAGTTACCTGTTACGCACAAAGAAAACCTATCATAATCTTATTCTACCAAATAATACAAATTATGAAGGGTAGAATGCATTAAAGGTTTTTAGAATCGGTTATGAAATGGGAGAGATATAGACGCATTCCGGTTCGGGATGTGTCTATATTTTTATAAAGTGTTTATGGCTTATGTTGAGGCTTTTTCAGGTTGGCTATGACTCTGGATATATTTACAAAAGAGGCAATTTTGTTTATCCTAGAGGATGTGATTCAATTATTTGGTTATTTATTCCAATTAGTGATTCTTACATCACCGTCCCTGAATATTGACGAAAGCACTGGCACCCTTGGTTTCGCCGTGCCTGATCGGACAAGTCTATCCGGCGAGCCCGCTGCATACACTAGGGGTTAGTGCTTGCAATTCTTTATTCGAGGACTATAATGCTGTAAGAGGAGCGGGGAATTTGAAGTTTGAGCGACCGATTATTCGGTTATAACTGTATCTGTTGTCCAAAAAGCTACTAAACTAACATTGTAACAAACTGTTAACAATTTGGAATGGTTATGTAGTTTACTTTTTGTTAATTCCCTGTTAAATTATATAATTATTTACCTATCATTTCGATACATCAGGAGGTTAATCATGTTTAACCAAGAACGAAATCTATTGAACAAGGGCTGGTTTTTCTTTGCAATCGCTGCTCTCTTTCTTTGGGCCAAATCGTATTTCGCCCTTCAGACTGCCTTTACTTTAGATATTGAAAATGGGGTCCAGCAATTCATCCTGATCATTACGCCGATCAGTTCATTACTGTTCTTCTTAGGACTGTCCCTGTTCTTCAAACCGAAAAGACGTAACAAAGCATTCATGACTATTTATTTCTTATTATCTTTCGCGCTATATGCGAACGTTGTGTATTACCGATTCTTCAATGACTTCATTACATTACCTGTCTTGATGCAATATAAGAACTTCGGAGATCTCGGTGGCAGTGCCAAAGCGCTTACTCACCCGATGGATGTCCTTTACTGGATCGATATCGTTGTATTGATCACATGGCTGGTCGTTAAGAAAACGAAGCCGACTCTTGAATTCCGTAAGCGTACGGTTGCGATGATTTTCGCAGCTTCATTAGGGTTCGGAGCCGTCAACTTGAGCCTTGCGGAAATGGAACGTCCACAGCTGCTAGTCCGCACATTCGACCGTGCGAAGCTTGTGAAGCTGCTAGGAATCTATAACTATCATATCTATGATACGGTCATGACGGCCAAAACATCGTCCCACCGTGTAATGGCGGACAGTGACGAGTTGAGTGAGGTGCTGAACTACGTAAACTCCCAGCAAGGAAAAATGGGAGCACACGGAGAGTACTTCGGTAAGGCGAAAGGGAAGAACGTCGTACTCGTTTCGCTTGAGTCGACTCAGAACTTCGTCATCGACCGCAAACTGCATGGTCAGGAAGTAACGCCATTCTTGAACGATCTGAAAGAAGACAGTTTCTACTTCAACAATTTCTATCACAACACAGGACAAGGGAAGACGTCCGACTCTGAGTTCATCATTGATAATTCGATGTACGGGCTGCCGCGTGGAGCTGTCTTCACGACGAATGCCAACAACGAGTTCAACGCGACGCCTGAGATCCTGAAAGGGGAAGGGTACACACCAGTCAGCTTGCACGGGAACCACGCAAGTTTCTGGAACCGTGATGTGATGTATCAAAGCCTTGGTTACGATCACTACTTCTCGAAGCAGGAGTATGATGTGACCGAAGAGAACTCCGTCAACTACGGGCTGAAGGACATTCCGTTCTTCGAGCAGTCCATGCCGATGATCAAGGGATTGGACAAGCCGTATTATGCGAAGTTCCTGACTATGACGAACCACTACCCATATATTACGAACAATGAAAATATGGAAATGATTGAACCCGCTGAGACGGGAGATGGATCTGTTGACCGCTACTTCCAAACGGTTCGTTATGAAGATGAATCCATCAAGAAGTTCTTCCAGATGATGAAGGAACAAGGCGAGTATGAAGATACCATCTTCGTCCTTTACGGAGACCACTACGGTATTTCAGAAAACCACAACCGCGCAATGAGCGAGATTCTTGATAAAGAGATCCGCCCGTTCGAACACGTACAGTTGCAGAAAGTACCATTGATCGTCCACATTCCAGGAATGGAAGGCAAGAAGATGGATACAGTCGGAGGACAGATCGACTTGAAACCGACAATCCTTCACCTGCTTGGAATCGAAGAGCAGAATGACGTTCAATTCGGTACCGACTTATTCAAAGAGGATCGCGAAGACTTCACCATCCTGCGTGACGGTAGTGTCGTAACTGATGAGTATGTATATGCTGCAGAGGGTGAACACTGCTATGACAAAGCGACTGGGGAAGAAATCGATTCGAAGGCATGTACTCCGCTGAAAGAGAAAGCAGAGACGGAACTCGGTTATTCCGATAAAGTCGTTTACGGCGACTTGCTGAGATTCATGGATAGTGAACAACAAGAAAACAAAGAATAACGGATAGATAGCCCACTCACTCTTTCGTGAGTGGGTTTTTTTGTACCATCCATTACAATTTATTTTCCAATTTTTGAAACGGATAGCAGGGCCACCTCGTACTTGTAGGTAGAGAAAATTTACGGAGGGGTTCTAATGATTAAGAAGATACTATTCAGTGCACTTATACTCTTGTTGGTTGTCGGCTGCTCATCGAACCAGTCGTCAGGGGATGATGCAGCAGCGGAAAGCACGCCGAAAGAGGGTGTGACGACGGTGCTTGAGCAGATGCTTACAGGTCCTGACGAAGAATTGATGGAATTGTACGATGGAAATGACGTTCAAGCGACCACCGATTACTACGAGGAACAATTCGGTCCTTACTTCACACCTGAGTATATGGAGAAGATGCTCAATACCAACATGCTCAATGTTTTCCACTATGAAGCGTATCGGAATAAGGAGACCATGGATGGTGTCGAGTTGAGTGTGGAAGGAAGCGACGACGCGGAAAACGCCTATGATTTTAAAGCGAAAGTCGATGTAAGTACAGGGGAAACAGCGGACGTAAGCGGGAGGGTGAATACGGATGAAAATGGCAACATCACCCGCATCCATTTTATTAAAATCGATCCACTGATGAACGCTTTCGATACGGCTGTGAAGACGGATAATGGGTTGTTCGAATACGACCATTCCAAGCTGGAAACGCGGGCGAGCGATGAAGCCTATCAGCCAAAGTATCCGACGGTCATGCCTTTCGAAGTGGATGGTGTCTCTATTGATGCTGGAGAGACGGGACAGGAAGGTGCTCTGTTAACGTTCATGATTCATGGAGAAGAGAGTCAATCGATGGAACTCACGACTGTTAAAGATGGGGATTCCCCTATGGATTTGGGAGATGCAGTAGAGGTTTCGATTGGGGATCAGACAGCGCGTTACGATGGAGTTGAAGGCGGTGTTCACCGATTGGTCTGGACGGACGGTTCGATCACGTACAGCTTGAAAGGAAAATTAGATGGTCTGACGAAAGAGAAAATGATTACCATTGCAGAGTCTTTTGAATAATGAGAGAAGCGTCTGTCCCAATTGGGATAGACGCTTTTTTATTCATTAGCTACCATAATCAGGGTGTTAATGTTAGAATTTTATGAGTATTAATGAAATAAAATCTGTTTCAATCTTATCCCCCAGGATTGATTGTCCATAGTAAAGGAGCATACACATAATGATTCGTCCGATTTAAACCTGCCATATAAAGCAAACAAAAGATTCATCGTTTGATTGCGAAATATGGGGGATAAGAAATGAAATTCAATAGAAACTACGTTTATTTGCTATCGGGGCAGTCGCTTGCCAATATCGGCGATGTCCTGTACATCGTGAGTATCATCAGTGCCATCTTTGTTACGACGGGCTCTGCGACCGCTGCTTCGTTCGTGCCGTTCACGATTACTTCATCGATGTTTTTGTCCAGCATCCTGACGCCGCTGTTGATCGGGAAGGTCAACTTGAAATGGCTGCTCGCAGGATCGCAAATGGCGAAGACTTGTTTGATGGTGTTCTTGGCTTTTCTGGTAGCGGAAGTATCCGAGTCGAATTATATGCTGCTGTTTCTTGTCATAGCGGCAATCGCCTTACTGGACGGATGCGCGAATCCGATCAGGCAAACGCTGATTCCGCACTACGTGGAATCGGAGCAATTGGTCCGGGCGAACGGGTTTGCCGAAACGGTGACCCAGACGATTCAGACAGTCATGTGGTTCGTAGGCAGTCTGCTGCTGACCATCATGGGTGCTGTGCCGTTGGTGTGGCTTGTCGTCCTGATCTTTTCCATATCGAGTATTCTTCTTTGCTTCTTAGAGCCAGTCGAGAAAGGGGCGAGTGAAGATAAAGACGTACTCGGTCAGGTGCAGGATGGGTGGTGGACCTTGTACCGGACACCAGTCTTGAGAAAGTTGGCGGCAGTCGAGACGCTTGAGACAATGGCTGGGACGGTGTGGATTGCGGCGATCTTATATGTGTTCGTCAGCGAAGCGTTGCATGTAGGAGAAGCATGGTGGGGCTTTTTGAACGGGTCCTTCTTTGTCGGGCTGATCATCGGCAGTGTCTTCTGCGTGAGGTACTCTTCTTTGATGGATAGAAACATGGGGACCATGATGCTCATCGGTTCTGTGGCCGGTTTTATCGTAACGGTGGCGTTCAGCTTCACCAGTCATCCATGGCTGGCACTGGCGCTTTCCCTATTGATCGGTGTTTCCGGTCAAATCAAGAACATCCCGCAGCAGACCGTCATCCAGACGAGCGTACCTAAAGAGAAGCTCTCGACCGTCTACACGTCGTTAGGTGCAATCG
Organism: Halobacillus salinus; assembly: GCF_004684905.1. Lineage (GTDB taxonomy): Bacteria > Bacillota > Bacilli > Bacillales > Halobacillaceae > Halobacillus > Halobacillus salinus. The sequence goes on from NZ_SRJC01000001.1 coordinate 239,744, forward strand.
GCACGGGCGTGTTCGGGGTATCATCATTATTGGTAGGGGCGATGGCAGACCTGTTCGGGGTCCGTACGGTTTTTCTGTTATCAGGAATCTTGCTTGGGCTTGCTAGTATGATCCTGTACCGGAACAACGCGTTGTTTGTGAAAAATGTAGAGAGTTAATATGGCAGGCAGACGCTCTACGGAGGGCGTCTGCCTTTTTCTATAAAGTTTTTTTTAGGAAGGGAATTGCTGTCAGATAGCCTTCTATAGGATGCTTATAATATAATGGTTTCTGGACATAGTCGTAGAAGGGAAGACGTTGAAATTTATATACATATGAAACAGACACCAGGTAAATGGAGACATACTTATACGGTGACGGTGAACGAAGCGGAAACGTATTACATAAAAGCCGACCGGAGAATCGGTTTTGGGCAAAGGAAGATCGACTTGTACGATGCACACGGAGACACCGTGGCAACTATAGCAGAAACGAGTAAATCTACAGCATTCCTCGAAAAAATCCCGGTCGTCCAATGGTTCTTGAAAACAACCTATACGTGCCGGTCGCAAGGGGAAAGGATAGGAGCGATTCGGGTGAAGAACAGCCTGATCCAAGACAAGCTGAGCTTACAGTCCGATGACCATCATCTACTCGCCTACTATCATACCGGGGGTAGAAAAGAAGATAAGGTATCGGTTTTTGAATCGGATCGACAGGTAGGGATGGTCACGAAGCGTAAGAAGGTCAAATGGGGAGCGCATGAATACAGCGCGGAATTCAGGCAAGGGACAGACTGGCTGTCCGCCGTGATGGTCATGGCAATTACGGATATTGCTTGGAATAATACCGAGTTCCCTTTGAATGAAACGGTTCAAAGAAGTGGAACTGAAGCGTATTGGGGATTGGATCGCCTCTTCGGAAAGAAACCGGATTTAAGTTGGGGGTCCAGCGATTCGTCGAGTGAATGTTAAGGAACATAAGAATAGGAGATGACAGATTGCAAGAGACAAGAGAGAGATTTGACGCAAGTTCGAAAACGGACCGATTACAGATAAGACCATTACAAAAGTCAGACTATGAAACGTGGTTACAGGGCTTCACAAACCGCTACCCTTCTCAGTACAGGCACGATGCCGGCCAAATAGATATGAGCGAATGCACCGAAGAATGGTTCGGGGGATTGGTAGATAAGCATCAGGAGTTAGCGTCGAATGATACAGCCCACGTCTTCGGTGTCTTCCGAATCGAAGATGGAAAACATATCGGTATGGTCGACTTCTCTACATTGGCGAGAGACAATTTTCAGTGGGGACGTCTGGGTTATACCATCCATAACCAGTTTTGGAGACAGGGGTACGGGAAAGAGGCCGTGGGTGCTGCCCTTCAAATCGCCTTCACGGATCTTGGATTCCACCGGATCGAAGCCCATATCAATACCGATAATGATGCTTCGGTTCGTTTGGCGGAGAGTGTAGGTATGGAGTATGAATGTACGAGGAAAGGGTTCATTAACGAGTTTGAAGAGTGGACCGACCACCTCGTTTTCTATAAAAATGCACAATAATTAAAGGGAAGCAAAGAAAAAGCATGAGTCAGTCCTCATGCTTTTATTTTTATCCTCTTAGCTGGTTCTTGAAGAACAGTACGGTTTCTAACTCGTCTTCCCGGTCTTCGAAAAGACCCAACTGCTTAGCAACGGCAACAGCGAACTCGACGTATGCATTCCCTTCCGCGGTGATCAGGTTTTCACATACGGTTGTATCCGCCTCGCTCTTATAGTCCGGATCGAAGCAGGTCGGAAACTCGCTGATATCGATGGAAGTTGAATAGTTCCGGTCCCTTAAGACAGAACTCTTCCCCAGTAATGTAGGTGCTCCGCAAATCGGCGCAATCCATTTGCCTTCACTATCGAATGCTTGAATCAGCTTGATTAATGATTCTTCCTCCAGTAGCGGTTCGGGATCTCCACCAGGAATGACCAAGATATCGTATGTACTCGCTTCACATTCTTCAATAAGTTTGTCTACTTTCACTCTGAAGTTTCCGCTGTGAGTAACCTCTTTTTTTAATCCTGTCGTCTCTACCTCGACATCCGTTAAGTTAAAAATATACGAAAGCGGACTGATTTCCCATTCCATGTATCCATCATACAAAAAGAATAATGCCTTCATTCATCCCATCCTTTTCCGAATAGCGGTATCGTTCTTCCATTTTACACAAATTTCCTATAGAGTGGAAGAAGGGAAACACTAGATTCAAAGTTTAGGTACACAACCATTACATAATAGGAAAGAGGAGCAGTAGTGACGCTATCATTCTTTCGCAAATCGATGCTTCAATTTATCCTTACCTCGATCAGTATCGTCTTGATCGGATCGCTACCTTATTTACTTTTCAATATGAAATCGCAGTTAGACGTACTGATGATGATCGAGAGAAATGAGTTGAATAATACCCTTTTCTTACATGATACGATCGTTTTCAATATTCAAGAGTACGGAATGCATATGTGGAATACGTTGAAGCTCATGACCAGTGGAGGGGTGGTGGAGTACTATCAGAACGGGAAGTACTATTCCCTCTTTCCTGAGTTGTTCGAGCTATTCACGAAGTCGATGGTCTATCTGGTTCTAGGGCTCGTGATAGGTCTCGTAGTGGCAGTGGTGTCGACGATTGTCATCATGTCTATATCTGGCAAAGTGCGGGCACTGCCGAAAATGATTCTATTCGTGCTGGAGTCATTGCCTGACATCTTCATCATCTTGATTGTTCAACTACTCATCATTTGGATCTACCAAAAGACTGGTCTGCTTGTCTTCAATATCACGAGCACGTTCGAAGGCGAACCTGTACTGCTTCCGGTCCTCGTGTTATCGCTTCTACCCGGGATCTATGTAACAAAGTATCTGCTGCTCGCATTCGAGTATGAAGAAGAGCAGCCTTATGTGAAGCTTGCTTTGAGTAAGGGCTTGAGCAAATGGAGGATTCTGTTCATCCATATGTTCCGGAACTCGGTTCTGACGTTATTCAATCACTTCAAGAGTATCTTCACGTTTGCTCTTGCGAATCTACTGATGTTGGAGATCATTTTCGATATAGATGGATTCATGACCTTTCTTTATAAAAACAGCGTGCTGAACCCAGAGGTTTTGACTATCAGTTTGTTTCTGGTGTTCATCCCATTTTTTATCGGTTTTACCATTTTGAAATGGGGGCTTGAAAGGAAGTTTTGGAGGGGAGAGGGGATGCTTGACTAAAACTAGCAAACTAATAGTGGTGATCGGTTCTGTTTACCTAATCGGTTTGATGGTAGCGAGTTTAGGATTCAGTCATTTCATAGAACCTGAACTTGGGAAGCCTGAAAAGTTGTTGATAGCGGATGACGGCAGTCTGATAGCGATGGCTCCGTTTCCGCCCTCTATTACCTATCCATTGGGAAGTGATATCGATGGGAACAGTTATCTGACCAAGATCATCGAAGGAGCGAAGTACACCATCGGTCTATCGGTCATTATTGCATTCGGAAGAATTCTCCTATCACTAGTCGGAGGGTATCTGCTATCCTTGCTTCCAGTTTCAGTGAAGTCGATGTTCAAAGGTCTCGCAGATGCTCTTCACTATGCGCCTATCACCGTGTTCACCTACATATTGATTACACCTGTGATCTTAACCTTCAGCTGGAGTTATGGCACTCCGACGAAAATCATTTATCCCTGTCTCGTGCTGATTGCTGTGAGTGTCCCGGTGTTGTCCCTTTATGTACAAGAAGAGATCGATCTCGCTTCTGACAATGAATTCATTGATAGCGCCAGAACAATGGGAGCGGGCAGGTCCCATATTTTCAAAAAGCATATCGTTCCATTTCTCACCCCTAAGATGGTCGTCACGTTCGTTCAGCAAATAGGGCAGACGCTGATCGTCTTTGCGCATCTCGGTCTCTTGAACATCTTCATCGGGGGTTCGGAGACGAGGGCGATGGATATCAATATCAAGACGGGGGAGGAAATCACAAGGACATTCTCCATGTCCAACGAATGGGCGGGAATGATCAGCGAAAACTTTCAGTATATACGTTCTTTTCCGTGGATGGTCCTTGCTCCAGTTACGGCATTCGCTTTGACGATCTTGGCGATCAACTTCATTGTGTACGGACTCGAAGCGAAGAGGAGACCGAAGTTTGCCAAAGTACCGAAGAAGAGTCAAGAGCCTGCCGTTGTAACGCTGGATAAAGAGAAGTTCCGTATGGTCAAATGACAGTAGCGCCCGCTTACTGTTTGGGTCTGGTGAAATAGGTATATAAACGAACGATTCCTATGGTCACCAGGACGCCAATGGCCACACCGAAAAAGGTTGATTTAAAGGTCTGACTGAGGGAATGCATACTACTGACCATGGCAGAACCTAAGACGCAAAACAATACCACTGATAATACGAATCTGTTTTCCATTGGTACGAATCCTCCATATAAAAAAGTTTACTCTGATAATACGTTGGTTTCATCGTATCATAGCCTTTCCGGTAAAAGGAGGGAATCATTATGTATTTAGCGATAACGGTCATAGCCCTTGTCTTATTGATCCTTCTCGTCGTCTTGAATCGTAAGCAGTTATTTGGAGATGAAAAGAATGCAAAGCTTCTCATTGTGATATTCGTGTTTCTGCCATTGGTGGTAATCGCAATAGTGGTAGCGGCTCTTGGCAATTAATAGAGTGATGGAGGAGGATGCTGGTGTCCAAACAAAGCAAACGTTGGGTATTCCTCGAAGTTGTGGTGTATGTGCTTCTTGCTTTGCTAGGTGTGATCTTGCTGAGGTAAGAGCATAAAAAAATCCTGGAGAGCCCTCCAGGATTAAATGTATTGCATATAATAAGCCAACGTGATAAACTCATATCACGCCTGTGTGATTTCAAAAATAGAATAGATGTCACCATCTTGCACTAATAATATACCACGTAGCATCTTATTTGTCAAATGATATCAATGATTCTAAGATGAGAGACTTTGATTTCACACTCACAAGCGCGATTTTAGTATCTTAAAGGAGTGGTCGATCTGGACGAACAGATTCGGAATGAGCAGCAGTATTTGGACAAGGTTATGGAGACGATCAAAAAGCAGATCCATGATGTTGAAGCAGATTCGGCCAAGCGTAAAGATGAAGTGATTCACATCCGTAAGCACTTCTGGGATGACCTGAAAGTGAACATGGATACCTTCGATGATTACTTGGAGACGATCATCGGGATGAGGCAGCAGGCACAGGACCTGTCCGTCATCGAAAGTACACACAAACACGCCTATGACAGGCTTGAAAGACTGAAACGTATAGAGAAATCCCCATACTTCGGGCGTATCGACTTCCGCGAAGAAGGGACAGACGATGCAGAACGGGTTCATATCGGAGTGGCGACGGTTACAGATGAAACGAATGAGAACATCCTCATCTACGACTGGAGGGCACCGATCTCGAGTGTCTACTATGATTATCCCCCTGGTCCGGCAACATACACGACTCCAGTTGGAACCATTGAAGGGGAGTTGGAGAAGAAGTGGCAGTACACGATCCGGAACGGTGTCATCGAGTCGATGTTCGATACGAGTTTGACGATCGGAGATGAGATCCTCCAGGAAGTATTGGGGCAAGGTACCAATAAGCATATGCAAAGTATCGTCGCGACCATCCAGCGCGATCAGAACTATATCATAAGGAACGTCCACGGCAAGTTGTTGGTCGTGCAAGGAGCTGCCGGTAGCGGCAAGACATCGGCTGCCTTGCAACGGATCGCCTATTTCCTTTATAAATATCGGGACACGTTGAAAGCGGACCAGATCATTTTATTCTCCCCGAACAACATGTTCAGCAACTACGTATCCCACGTGTTGCCGGAGCTCGGGGAAGAGAACATGCAGCAGGAGACCTTCCAGGATTATTTAGACTACCGCTTGAGGGATTCCTTCCAGGTAGAGGATCCATATGATCAGCTGGAATACTTGCTGGAAGCGGAAAGAGACCAGGAGTATGCAACTCGGAAAGCGAGCATCCGGTTCAAAGCTTCTTCCAGCTTTTTCGATGGAATCAGAAGGTACCGGGAGACGTTGGAGTCATCCGGCATGCTGTTCAGAGGAATCAAGTTCCGCGGTAAGACGATCGTATCTGCCAAGGAAATCACTGAGCAATTTTACAGTGAGGACACCTCCCTGCGCTTCCTTAACCGGATCGACAAGCTGAAAGAGTGGTTATTAAAGAAAATCGATCAAGTGGAGAAGGCGGAACGGGAGAAGCGGTGGGTGCAGGATGAGATCCAGCTTCTCAGTAAGGACGAACTGCAGAAGGTCTTCAACAAACTGGAAGAAGATTCGTTCCAGTATTACGATAAGGAAAACCAAATGCTCGCCCGCTTCGTCGTGCGACGGAGAATGAAGTCTTTACGGAAGAAGGTAGAGGACCTCGCGTTCATACATGTGAAGAAACTGTATAAGCAGCTGTTCGATTCTTCGATGGACGACAAGCTATGGAGCCGTGGCGAGGTACCTGCGGAGTGGGAATCCATCCGCGTTTTGACAAGAGAGATGCTGGAGCGCGAGGAACTGTATCAAGAAGATGCGACGCCTTTCTTACTGTTGAAGGAACTGATCCAAGGGTTCCAGTCCAACTCTTCCATCAAATATGTGCTCATCGATGAGGCGCAGGATTATTCGATTTTCCAATTCGAGTTCATCAAGCGATTGTTCCCGATGGCGAGAATGACGGTGCTCGGCGACTTCAACCAAGCGATATTCGCGCACTCTGATGCGCTGACAGACTTCGATGCCCTTACCGGCTTATATGGACCGGATGAAACAGAGCTTATCCGGTTGGAGCGCAGTTATCGCTCAACGAGACAGATCATCGAGTTCACACGCGAGCTCGTTCCTGAAGGCGAGCAGATCAAAGCTTTCGAACGCGAAGGCGATCAGCCCGTGTTGGAAGTGCTCGATGATGAAGCGGAATTGCATGAGAATATCCGTGCCAAAGTGGAGGACTTTCAACGTAGCGGAGCGGAGACGGTCGCGATCATCTGTAAGTCCGCTGCCGAGAGTGCTGCTGCATACGAAGCCCTGCAAGGGAAAATCGATCTGACACTCGTCAAGAAGAATACGGAAGAGTACCAACAAGGAGTAGTGGTGATTCCAGCCTATCTCGCAAAAGGAATCGAATTCGATTCCGTTATCATCTACAACGCCTCGGCGGAAGTGTACGGTGAAGAACATTTGCGCAGATTGTTCTACACAGCGTGTACGAGAGCGATGCACCAGCTGCATCTGTACAGCGTCGGAGAACCAAGTCCGTTGTTAGGAAACGCTTTGGAAGGAAGCATGCTCATCACCCAGAATTGACACCTGGCCCGTCCAGGTGTCTCTTTTTTTCTAGGATGAAAATGGAATGAGCGAATATGAAAATGGTCATACTGATACTAGACTTAACAAAGGAGCGGATCAGATGACGTTTGCTGATTTTTTAAAGCAACTAGGCTATGAAGTTGTAGTAGGCATTACGGATGTAGGCGAAATCTATGTAATCAATGGAGAACAGATTTTCTATAGAGACCTACATAGGACGAAGTATAAAGAGTTGTTCGTACAGTACATTTCGAAAGCAGTGTAACCCCCTCGTTCATCAGGGGGTTTTTTTGTTGAAGAAAAATCAATCCGAATTTCCAATAAGTGTGTTATAATCAGGAAGTCTGAAAATTGGTTCTATTTTTCTGGACAATACTTGTTATAGGAGGCGTTCATTATGCTAAACAACCAAGGTGATTTGCTAGAACAATTCAAGGGGATTGCGCCGAAATAACAAAGTTGTTCTGCGTTTTCCCGAAATCTGAGAGGGGAAACAATCGTGATGAAAGAAAACGTGAAATTAGTAGAAGTGAATGAAGAAAACTGGTATGAATGCTGTGAGTTGGAGATCACCTCCGAACAAGCGGAGTTCATAGAATCGAACGCTGTATCGATCGCCCAATCCAAGTTCGAACCGACATTGAGACCATACGCTATTTACTGGAAAGAGAAGGTCGTCGGTTTTCTGATGTACAATGCTGTGCCGGAAGAACTGGATGGTTACTGGGTGTACCGGATAATGATCGATCAGGCTTACCAAGGTAAAGGAATCGGCAAGGCTGCTACCGAGCTAATGGTCGCCGAGATGGCAGAGCTTACGGATGTGAAGAAGATCGTCGTCGGCTATCACCCGGGAAATGAAGGCGCCCACCGTCTGTACGCCAGCTTGGGGTTCGTGGATGAAGGGGACCGGTTCGGAAGAGAAATGGCAGTTATCAAATATATCACTAAATAATTCAAGGAAAGGGCCGATTCTGGTCCTTTTTTGTCCATTCAGGGGGGGGGTACATATGGGGTTAGAAATCCGGAACGCAAGTCTGACTAATTATGAGTCACTACTGCCGCTGTTCAGGCAGGTACATGAGTTCCACGTTGAAGTAAGGCCGGACCTTTACAAAGAAAATGATACGCCGGTCGAACGGGAATTCTTCGAAAGCCAGCTTGCAGATAGAGAGCAGCATATATTTGTCGCTATTATAGAAGCGGACATAGTTGGAGTCATCGTTACGAAGGAAGAAGAAATTCCGGAGAATTCTTTTGTTAAAGCCCGTAAAGTATTATTCATCAACAGCCTTTGCGTTGCAGAAACGCACAGGAAAATGGGGATCGGAAAAGAACTGACGAAGTACGCTTTCGATATTGCGAAGGAGCTCGGAGTGGAAAGTGTCGAACTCGGTGTATCGGAAGAGAATGCGTCCGCAATCCGGTTTTATGAATTGATGGGGATGGCTACAAGAGTAGGAAGATGGAGATACGATTGGACTGAAACAGAAAAGACTTCCGGTTATACGGAAGTCTTTTCTGTTTCATGTAGGATTAGCGGATGAAGAAGGCATACACTACAATGGCAGCTACCAATAGAAGGAATAGGGCTCCAGCACTTTTCCAACCCAAACTAGTCAATATATTGTACTGCTTTTCCCTCTCCCTCGACCGTCTCTGGTTCTTCATTCTCTCTTCCGTCGATTCATAACTGTTACTCATTTTATACCTCCTTATCAATATGAAGAATTCGCTTCTTATATTCTTTTTACGATAGAAGGTTGTGTTGAGTTTCAGTAGATTCAATATTTTTCCTGATTCGCTGAAAAGATGTTCCTGTACTATGGTAGGATAAGAGCATACATATGTTTGTAATTACAGGGGTGGAAGCGTCAAAGAACAGTGAGGAGGAGTGTAATGGTCGATCAAAAAGAACTGCGGGAACATTTGTACACATTAGAAGCGACGTTACTCGAAGCAGACGTCCGTAAGTCCGCTGACCGCTTGGATGCATTACTGGCGGATGACTTCATCGAGTATTCCAGTACAGGGGGAATCTACGATAAACAAAACATCTTGAACCGTTTGCCGAGCGAGGATGACCCTGGGATCACCTTGCGTGACTTCGAGATGAAGTACTTATCAGCGACATCAGCATTGACTACGTTCAAGGTCTACATAGAAAGCAAACAGAAGCATTCCTTAAGAAGTTCTGTCTGGACGTTCCAGGAAGACAGGTGGCAGATGACCTTCCACCAAGGAACGGTTACAGAGCTAGGAGGTTGAAAGACTTGCAAAACGTATCAAGATTTAAACCTGAGTATATAACAAACGCTTTACTGGTAGTAGTATGCTCCATACTCGTTCTAACGCTGTTCGCTGGTCTTGCAACCATAAAAGAAACGATTACGTATGCATTGATTGTTGTATTACTTTCTTTCTTAACAGCAGATATGAAGAGACATGCGAAGGAGAAGCGACCTTCATCGATAAAGAACAAGTATGTTGTGTTGATGTTGCTTTTCGCCTATATAACTGTACTTTGAGTCTAGATCAAGTGTCGGAACCTTCTCGATAGAGGGTTCTTTTTTTATGAAGATTTTGTGACGCGACAGCAGATGAAAAGGGTATTTCCATTTATTGTAGAAAACGTTCGAGAGGGAGGTGGTCCTATCCTAGGAAATTCACCACAAACGAAACAATCGTATCTGTTGTTATTCGGTTTAGGTATATCTTCATTAGGAGATTTCATTTATCTCGTCGCTATCAACGTGCTCGTATTGAAACTGACGGGCTCGGCAGCCGCAGTGGCTGGATTGTGGATTATAAGTCCAATTGCTTCCGTACTGACTAAATTCTGGTCGGGAAGTATCATCGATCGCTTGAACCTACGAAAAATCATGATCGGGACGGACTTGATCCGTGCTGGTATCGTCGCGGTCATCCCGTTTTTCGATGCGATATGGCCGATTTACGTCTGTCTCTTTTTCCTATCCATGGCAAAAGCATTCTTTGAACCAGCCTCCGTCACCTACATAACGAACATCGTCCCTGAAAAAGGGCGCAAACAATTTAACTCATATAGGAGTCTGATCACATCGGGCGCCTTCCTGATCGGCCCTGCTGTTTCTGGCGCGCTGTTGCTCCTTACCACGGTGTCGATATCGATATGGATCAATGCGATATCGTTCGTCGTCTCTGCAATCATGATCTACCTGTTACCGAACATCAACGCAGATGCCGGAGACCGGTTTGACTGGAACTCATGGAAAAAGGACTGGAAAGAAGTGTTCCGGTTCAGCCAGGGGAACTTTTTTATCGTAAAAGTGTACTTCATCGCTCAATTGTTCATGATTATCGCGCTCGGGATGGACGCACAGGAAGTGGTCTTCACGCAGAAGGTGTTGAACTTGTCGGAGACACAATACGGTTTACTCATCAGTCTGACAGGCTTCGGTTCGATTATCGGAGCGTCCACGGTCTCGCTAGTCTCCGAAAAGTTGTCGATCAAAGCGTTGATGGCCAGTGGATATTTCCTTGTAGCAGTCGGCTATCTCATTTACGCTTTCTCGTTTTCTTTCTGGTCCGTAGCGGCCGGCTTCATGGTGCTTGGCTTCTTCAACTCCTTCTCCGGTACGGGGTTCATGACGTTCTATCAAAACAATGTGCCGGTCCATATAATGGGGAGAATCTCTAGTATATACGGAATCTTTCAGAGTCTGATTCAAGTGGTCTTCATTCTGTTGATAGGGTTTACGGGAGATGTCGTCCCGGTTCGCTACAGTATCATTGCGGCTTCCGTATTAATGCTTGTCCTGAGTGTTTGGCAGATCAAATTGGTCCTTATGCCGAGCAAGTCCGGATATTTTGAAGAGGAGAGGGCGCTTGAGAGCACGTCTTGAGTTTTGTACCTTCGAAATGGAGATGGTAGTACGAAGAATAAAGTAGCTTGAAAAGATTTCAATTTAGATAAGGGGCGAGTGCATGGGAAAGGTTCTTGTAATAGTAGTATTCCTGGCAATCTATGGATTCGGCTTATGGGGCAGTATCGCTGCCTTCCATTTTAAGAAAAGCTTAGGTTACCTCACCGCTTTTCTGATACCTTTTCTAATAGGATTCCTGTTTGGTTCGGTTTCTGTTTTCTACTTAATTCCTGTTCTGCTAGTAAGTTTGGGAGTCTATCATCTTGTTAAGAGACCATCTCCTGCCTAATTCACATAAAAAGAGGAACTTCCATTTTAGCGGAGGTTCCTCTTTTTTTGCTTAGATTCAGATCGATTCACAGGCGAGTCCGTCGTTGTTGCGGTCGAGGTCGTGCGGGTCCGTTTCCGGGCCGCCTTCTGATTCGAAGAAGGCTTGTGCTTGTTCATGGCTGTCAAAATCGCTGCAGTCACGGTCTGGTTCGTCAGACGGCTCTTCCGGTGAGCTGCTGGCAGCTGCTTCGCTCTCGAAACCATCTTCTGTCACGTATCCAGGAATACTCCAGATACCGATTCCCTTTTCTTCAGCCTGCGCCTCGGCTTTTTCAAATGAGTCCTGGTAGGTGTAAGGCGGGTCGTAGATATAGGCGTAGCGCGCCAGCCCTTCTTCCAACAGCATGCAGTTGAAGTTTTCCCCGTCCACCCACAAGTAGGCGAGCAAGCGGTCGTATTTGTCGCGCTTCGGCCCGTCGAACTCGAGCCGTACTTCTTTCCCCACGGTCAAGGTCTCTTTTGCAAAAGCGGAAGCTTCCGGTCCGAACGGTTGAACGGGCAGGGACGGGTGTTTCGTCTCTGGTGTATCGACGAGCAGCAGCCGGACGGATTCCTCTGTCCCTTTGTAATCGACTTTGACCGTATCTCCGTCGACGACCCCTGCGATCGTCGCTTGTTCTCCTTCTTTATCCGCCGGGGCGGAAACGGAGCATCCGGCAAGCGCGAGGACGATGGCGGCGAACATCGTGATGTATAGGTAATGGGTTATTCTTCTCATAGGTGCCTCCCTCAAAGTCTTGTCTGTTCTCTCCATCTTACTAGATTGCGAGTCTCCCTGGTAGTCGTGGGTAGGCGAACGTATGTAGGGAGCGCATATTTTTGTCCATCCTTTTTTGTATGCTTGATTTACAGACAAGGAAATACACGGAAGGAGCAGTATACGATGGACATCATAAACGAAGAGCAGTTCGATCAGTGGATAGGGTTTTCAGAAGAGGAAATCGATAGAATGCGAGCCTTATCAGAAGTGGAGGCAATTCGGGAAGTGGTATGCTCCGAAGAGAAGAGTTGGTATGACTTGCAGGATCCCGATATCATAAGACAGGCACTGAGAGAGTCGACTTGCATCGTCGACCCAGGAGTGGAGGAACAGAGAGCGGAGGTCATACGATTTCTTACCGAACACCTCTACACGGCACTCATAGAAGGCATGACAGAGGGATTACCGGAAGCTTTGGATCGTTGGCTGGAACTTTTTTATAAGGAAAAAGGGTTGGCAGCAGAAGAGCATCACAGGGCGGACTTCATGACAGAGGAAGGCGTTTTTCTTAAAGAAAAAGAGGCGCTGGAAGGATTGGAATGTGTGGCGATGGTCCCGGAAGAAGCCTACTTGCCTATCTTGACAGATGCCGCGAGGGACGGGAAGCTTACGTATTCACTCGTTTACACCTTGCTTGACCGTTATTTTTATCGTTGCATGGTCGAGACAGACGAAGGGAACAGTCTGCCTGTAGATATGGGAGCGGATTGGGATGGACATGATCCGTTCTATCGTTTTGAAAAAGCTGGTCTTGCGTTCTACCCGAATAAGTGGAATGAATGGTTCGTGGAATAGGAGCGGCACCTTATGGGGCCGCTCCATTTTCCTATCCTATTTGTGTTACAATTAGGAAATATTGTATCTTGAGTTTCGAAATATGAAATTTCGTGAGTCATCGGAAGAGGAGTTTTGCAATGGAGTTCCTGACAGAAAAGGTAATCTATATAGCTTTATTTATCTTAATCATACATACGATTGAAACGCTGGCATATGCCGTCCGCTTATCGGGAGCACGGGTCGGATTGATCGCCTCCGCCTTGTCTCTGTTCAATCTGATGGTCATCGTGTCGCGGATGGCCAATATGATGCAGCAGCCTTTCACGGGGAGTCTTGTCGATACAGCGCCTACTACAAATACTTTGGCTTTCGTGGAGAGTCAGTACAGAATCATCATCGGTGCCTCGACGATCGGGACGCTGTTAGGCATCATCTTGCTGCCTACGTTCGTCGCGTTATTCTCGAGGTCGATCGTCCATTTATCGAAACAAGGTGGATCAATCCCATCCTTATTCCGTACCCTTTTCTCGGTGGATTATATCAAACGTGGGCTGAACTTGATGCACATACCGAGTAAGAAATACTTGAAAGGTTTTACGCTCGCCCATGTCCCGAAAAGGTTGTTCGTCGTCAATATGCTGGTGACTTCCGTTTATACAATCGGCGTATTGTCCGCTCTATACGCTGCGCTGCTTGAGCCGGACCGGGCTTCGACTGCGATTATGGCTTCCGGTCTGATCAACGGAATCGCCACCATCTTGTTAGTAGTATTCGTCGATCCGAAGATCTCCGTCATGGCGGACGATGTCATTCAGAAGCGCGGGGATTATATGACACTAAGGAATGTTTCGTTGATGATGGTTTCCTCTAGATTGCTCGGGACGTTGCTCGCTCAGCTTCTGTTCATACCGGGGGCTTCCTATATCGCGTGGTTCACTCAATTTATCGTGTGAGGATGTAGAGCCACTTCCTTTGTTGGATACCTGAGGATTAATACTAAGACTGTGAAAACAGACTTTGTCGTTCCGAAGCGACAAAGTTTTTTTATTACAAAATATTCCGTTATTATAGATTAGCTCAAAATAGTTTGAAGGGGAGCGAAAAGAGGAAAAGGCTTTATGGAGATAATAATTTGACCATAAGCTGAAGACTAGTTCTGCGATGAGGGGAGGATTCTCATTGGAGAACTTTTTGTGAGCATAGAGCTGACTGCTTCGGATAGATAAATAAAAGCAACTGTTCATGTAGGTGAACTCGACTTTCTGAGACATTATTCCCTATAGTGGAAAAGAATTTTGTAAACTATTGAATAGACTGCATGAAAAATTTTCTCCAAATGGTTCATTTTACATTCTCATTGATAGATTGAACGACACAACAATGACAATGCGGAGGTGAGAGTGATGATAGGGGCAACGGTCGTGATTGCAGAAGACCATAATGATGCACGAGAAATACTACGAGAATTTGTAAACTTACATAGTGATTTTACTGTTGTCGGAGAAGTGGAAAGCGGTAGCGAATTGCTGCAGGCTGTCAATGAGTTGGAGCCAGATTTACTCATGGTCGATATCAATATGCCAAGGATGAACGGTGTAGATGCTGTCAAAGAGTGTCTAGAGGTATACAAAGACTTAAGCTTCATATTTGTGACGGCTTATGATGACTATGCGGTGGAAGCGTTTAATTTACAGGCGGTAGATTATGTGGTCAAGCCGGTTCATAAGAAGCGGGTATTCTCAGCACTGGAAAAAGCGAAACTGTCTATAAAGCAGCAGCGCCATCGCTGGAATCAGAAGGTCGAAGTCAAGTTCGGTCGAGAGATATATTTCATCGACTTGGACCACATCCTATTTGTTGAAAAGATTGCGAGAAAGCTCTATATCCATACCCATCATGAGGTGTACGAGACGATCGATACACTGGAGCATTTTGAAAAACAACTGAACGATGATTTCTTCAAATCCCATCGTTCATGCTTTGTGAATGTTCATCATTTGACGAGCATCAAAATATCTGGAAAGTCATATCTCGGTTATTTTTCAGGGTACGATAAGCCAGCACCGATTTCGAAACAACGGATTGAAGAGTTGAAGCGTAAGGTGAAACAATCTATGTGAGATAGTGAGTGGTATGATGAGCAAACCTTGGGATAACCTCATGATTAAGCAGAGAATCATTTCTCCGTACATTGACGGATATTTGATTCTGGACTCGGAAAGAAAAATCGTGGCTGTGACGGAAGAGGCGAGTTTGATTTTGTCTAATCAATTCGGTGATAAGTCGGGAGTCGGAATGCCGATGACCAAGGTAGTAAAAGACGGTTATCTACCTTATTTCACTAAGGTCCGTGAAGAGCACAGTTTCTGGCTGGACCTTGAAGGCGAAGACTGCCTTGTCCGTTTCTGGCAAGATGAGGAGATGAGTTTGTACACCTTCCATTTCAACTTCGAGCGTAAGCATAATCCTCACTGACATGAGAAATACCTTCCGTTCATTTATCTACCCCATTGCAGGGCCTCTCAAACGATTCGAGAGGTCTTTTTTCGTCTTTTCCGTAAAAAGGGAAAGTATCCCAAAAGGTGGCTTGATGTACATGAATATGGAGATAACGACTGCCATGGAAGCGTTTCTTTAGTTCGATTCGTCGCTATGATTTAGACGGAATGCATTTTCTTACCTAAACTGATACTAGATAACCATATGGTAGATTAGTTGAATCTTAGGAGGCCGGTAACAGTGGATGATCGAAATACAGACCACGAACGGACAAGTCAGAGTACATTCCGATCCGATGACAATCATCCGGTTGTCGTCATGATCGATCAAGGACAAAGGATTACAGGATGCAACACTTCCCTGAATGGATTGCCGTGGTTACAAGTCGGAGACGCCTTTTCAGCAATGGTTCTAGACACGTATCGTGAAGAGGTACAGCGCTCTCTTGACAGAGCCATGACAGCGCAAGAGAAGCTCCATTTCTTTTTCAGTTTCCATGAACAAGCGGACGAACTTTATTTGGCAGAGGTGTTCCCTACCTTGCCGGTTGAAAGTGAAGAGGCACTGATTGTACTAATCAAACCGGTCAAAAGCGGTTTGGAGAAACGGATGGATGAACAGGTGATCTGGCAAGATATCGGGATGCTTATCCGGACGATGCAGACCCTATCAGGTCAGCTGGTTCCTTTCACGCTGGCATTGCTGAAGGCTAATGTCTCTGGTGAAACATTCGAGAATATCCCGTTTGAAGAAAGGGAGTACCTATCTTCAATCATGACAAGGAGTATTCTGGATTACTTCCAAGGAAATCAGCAATTGTATCAAGTTGCCGAGGGGACATTCGCCTTGTTGATAATAGGCAAGCAAAGCAATGACAGGAAGTGGAATGCTTTCATTCATTACATCAACAAGGAGATTGCACTTCAGTGCGACAATCAGCGAATAACCTTGTACGGTGGGATTGTGAGTGGGAAGGACCATCCTTTCTCATTGCTTCACCATGCCCGGCAATCCTTGGAACAGGCCGAACGTAAAGGAAGTTTGCTTCACTTTCATAAAGAAAGGCCTCCCTTATTCAACTTGGATAGAGATACTAATAATATACTGGTGCAACAACAGATCAACATCTATTACGAACCGATCTATGATGCCATGGCCGATGCGGTAGTGGGGATGGAAGCATCTTTGTATTGGGATCATCCCGTTTTCGGCATGATTCCTCAGGAGGAGTTCGCTACAGAGCTTGAGGAAGAAGGCTTAATGGTCAAAGTAGGGTATGATGCCTTCCGTGAAATTTGCAGGCACGTCAAAGGTTGGAAGAGTTCAGGGTATGATCGGGTCAAAATCCATCTCAACGTCCTTGCTTCCCAATTATCGATGGAATGGGTGGAGCAATTGAACAGGATGATGGTACATGAACAGGTGAACCCGGAATGTTTTGTCATGGAAATCACGGAAACTTCCTTGATGAAAGACCGTGCCTACACAGATTTAGTAATCGAGAGGATGAGACGACTCGGATGCTCGGTCTGTGTAGATAAATTCGGTTCCGGACCAACAGATTTGAGTGTTCTAGACAGCCTGGAAGTGGATGCTCTCAAAGTCGATCCGTGCTTTCTCGAGCACCTGACAGATAAAAAAGAGCAAGTTCTCAAGTCCATCATTTCTTTGAGTCAAGATCTTGGGATCCATATCATGGTGGAAGGAGTGAAGGAAGCGGGACATCAGACGATGTTGATGAATCAGCATTGTTACGATATGCAGGGGGCTTACTTTTGCAAGCCGATGAAGCATAATGAGGTACAAACATACTTGGAGCAATTTTAATCATTTTCCAAACGGATTTGCTTTAATTTGTGCAGATAAAATGAAGGGGAGGTTGTGTACCAAGGCAAGAGCTTCTAAGAGAATGTAAAAAGTAAAAAAAAGAGAAGGGCGAGATGCCCTTCTCGATTTATATAGAATAAACAAAGGAAAGAGTTTTCGAATTACTGAACAGAGTTCTTACGATAAAGGTAGAATCCTCCACCTGCTGCAAGGATGATGAAGCTTACCCAAGCCCAAGTGCTAAGGGATTGCTGATCAGCCGTTCCACCCATGCCTGTGTCCGGCATAGATTCAGGCATCATTTCAGAACTGAATTTGTCTGGCATTTGTGTTGCGATTGCACCAGATACGGCAGTTCCGATTGTAGACATGCGTTTGAACCCTTCATCATATGTCATATAAGCCGTTTCGTAATCTTCATTCATATAAGCATTCACGACATCGATGACATCTTGTTCGTGAGCCATCAATACTTTTTCAGCCGTTTCCGCTGGAAGGTTTCCTTCTGTTGCTGTTTCAAGGAATGCACCTAGTTCTTTCGGGAAGTCTTGAGTCAACGATTGTTTCGCTTGCTCCGTTTGGTCTGTGTCCTCGTTCATCATAGCCATACCTAGGTTGGCACTATCTTCGTATTGAGAAGCGAAGATTTCAGCGAACTGATCGGCACCTTCTTGACCATAAATCGACTTGATTGCTGCTTTCATATCCATTGCGTTCTCTTCAAGCTTTTCTGTTACAACATCTGCATCATCCGCACCTTGTGTCTGCTTCAAGCTTGTCAGCGTCTGGTAGCTGTAGTGGACGCCAAGCAGTTGGTTGAATGTCACGCGAAGGTCAGAAGCAGGAGTTACAACTTTAGTGTTGTTGAATTTCTCAGGCATTTGTTTCACGATCGCTTGAGAAAGGGCTGTACCGATTTCATACATACGCTTGTACCCTTCGTCGAAACGATCATATGCTTTCTCGTAATCACCATTAATGTAATGAGAAGTAACGTCGATGACATCTTGTTCGTGAGCCATCAATACTTTCTCAGCTGTCTCAGCAGGAAGATTACCTTCTGTTGCCGTTTCAAGGAACGTTCCTAGTTCTTTCGGGAAGTCTTGTGTAAGTGCTTGTTTCGCTTGGTCTGTCATCTCTTTATCATCGTTCATCATCGCAGTACCTAAGCTCGCACTGTCTTCATATTGAGAAGCGAAGATTTCAGCGAATTGATCGGCACCTTCTTGACCATAAATCGACTTGATTGCTGCTTTCATTTGACCCGCATTTTTCTCGAGCATTTCCTGTGCTACATCGGCATCAGGAGCATCCTGGTACTTCTTGATTGCGGTAAGGATTTGGTACTCATAGTGAGCTGCCAACAGTTCCCCGAAGTCTGCTCTTAAGTCCGCAGCCGGAGATTGAACCGGAGTTTTTCCACTTTCGTTACTGTCTGCAAATGCCAAGGATGGCACCAATAGCATCATCGCCATAAGTACTGCAAAAATTCGTTTGATCTTCATGTTTCTCATCCACTCCCTTTTTATTATTGAATCCTTATCATCGGATTTCACATAGCTATCGTATTGGAAGGAAGGATTGGATCATTATTTTTGAAAAATAATGTGCTCTTTTTTTGTTCCGTGAGATTTCCCTGATTGTTTAATCCCCGCCAAACGCACTCCTGACAGTGTTTGACCCCGGGAAGGAATGAAGTGAAAAACACCTGAGAAAAAAACACATTTTTTGGTCGGCGACTTATGGTAAGCTGATATTCGGAATGAAAACTAGAATAGAAGAAAAGAGGGGAACGATGGATTTTCTTTTTCTGATAATGATTTTCTTCGGCATTTTCGCCGTCTACGACGCATTGAGAAAAATCAATAACAACATCCTCGACCAGACTGAAGAAATAAAGAAACTCCGTGAAGAGCGGAAATGGGATCAGTAGCTCTTCGTAGATTAGGAAGAAACGAATACATATGTAGTACTAAAAAGTCAGCAATCGTGCTGGCTTTTTTATATTCTCTAGGATGAAACGTAAGGAAGGAGAATTCGTATTAGTAGCAGAGGGGGAGAGAACATGAGTGACCAACGGTTTATGAATCTAGTGGGAGGGCTTTCTTACTTATCTTGGCCGCTTTACTTCATCTGGCGGTCCAGTGAGTATTCCTCAAGTGAAATAGTCGAAGCGATGATCACGCTGCATGTTGCGTTTGTTATTTATTTTCTATTGGTTTACCTGTACCACCGTTAAAGATTTCAATAGCTGCAAAGTGCTATTCGGTATTATGGTAGACTTTGTATGAAAGGTAATTTATTACTGGAAAGGGGATGTGTGTTTGTTTCATAGAGTCATGACTTATTTGTTGATCATAGGATTGCTTGGCATCATTCTTTATCAAGAACACCAAAAGGAGGGCTTGGAAAATCAGCTTCGTCAGACAGAAGCGAGGATTCTCGATGAATTTTACCCTTCCGCGGTTTTAGAAGCTTTCGAAGGTGTAGAGGATAAGCAGTCTAGAGAACACCTTTATTTTGAACTGAGCAATGCCAGCGCCTTGATTATGGGAGTAATGTCTGCGAACAAATCCATTGATATAGAGGAACTGGATTGGTACAACACTACTCCAATGTTTTTGCTTAACAAAGAAGAAGGCGGCCTAAAAGAATTAGAAGAAGCATGGAGAAAATTTTACGCTGTGAATGAAAATAATATAGGCGGAACTGGAGTCGGTGACCCAGAGCGGTTGAAGAACAGTTATATAGAGCTTGGTGAGACAGTGAGTGCAATAGAACCGTAAATACCTTAGCCGGGAGGGGTTACATGGAAAAGTTACACGCTGTGAAATTCCGAGAACAAGACTTCAACGATTACTACCGTCTCGTATCCAATCAAGCCGTAATGGCTCAAATTACGGAGAGGGCGATTCCATTGGAAGAGGCGCAGGCGAACTTCGAGAAGTTGTTAGTACGTAACGGCCTTTATGAACGTTTAGGCTCTTATAAGATATATGAAGCGGATACGAACGATTTTGTGGGACTTGGTCACCTAACTAGGAGCGAGGAGAGTAAAGAGGAAGCGGAGATTGGATATATGATATTGCCCGAACATTGGGGGAAGAAGTACGGGACGGAAGTAGCGAGGATGTTGATCGAGCTGGCGGAGCAAACGGAGCTTCAGAAACTTATGGCCATCATCGACCCTGCCAATCGCGCCTCCAGAAAGATTCTGGTGAATCAGAAGTTCGCTTCCGAAAAAGTGTGTGAAATGGACGGACTACCTGCGGAAATCCTCTATAGAAATTTATGATGAGAGGTGCTTGAAATGACGATCGAGTCGAGAAGATTGACGTTCCGGAAGTATAACGACGATGATTTCGGATTCCTATGGTCTTTGCTGTCGGATCAAGAAATGGTCCGATACATAGGTAAAGGACAGACAAAAGACGAGCAGGATGCCCGTGACTTTTGGAATTGGATTAATAGCACGTACGGTCGTGGGCCTGATATGGGATTGATGGTATTAGAAAACAAGCAGGACCTTACCTTGATCGGGCACGCCGGATTGGTACCGCAGACTATTGATGGAGTCGAGGAGCTCGAGGTGGGTTACTGGATTTCCAGGGACCACTGGGGAAATGGGTATGCAACAGAAGCGGCGCAAACTTTGAGAGAGTATGGACATAGAATACTAGGTAAGGAGCGGCTGATTTCATTAATTCAGCCTGGTAACAAAGCATCCATACGAGTCGCGGAAAAAATCGGAATGGATTTCGACCGTGAAGTAGACATGGATGGTATCGAAGTACATATTTATTCTTCCTATGACCAAGAAGGGGGCAGACGAAAGTGAGACGATGGGTGATTGGTATTGTGATTTCAGGACTTTTATTGACTGGGTGTCAGGCGAATGCAAGTGAAGTGAGCGAGGATCTGTTCGATTATCAGGGCTCGTATGTAGGAGACAATAGCGCCGTGGTCCGTGCGATTATGAATGGAAAAGGAGCAGAGAACTTCACTGGAGTCGAACTTCAAACGAAAGAAGAACCTTACGGCGTTATTGCAACGTATGATTGGACAGAAGCGGCAGGCGATGCAGAAGAAGTAGCCATTCACAATGCTTCTTATTTATTCACCTTGCTACAGAACGCAGAGTGGGTCCGGTTTGAATTCGAAGCGATGGGCGAAGAAGAAACGTATGAACTGACAAGGGAAGAATTACAGGCTTGGTACGGAGTCGGATGGAACGACATCGATAACGAAGAAGAATTGAATGAGCTTATCGAGGAGTCAACGGGAGATGAGGAAAAGGTGAAGGAACTACTGAGTGGAGAAATGAAATAGGGGGATTTCTTTGAATAACAGTCTTTTTAAACGTGTCATTCAGATTGCGATCATCTTAGGTTTGTTAGTGCTTGCCTATTTTCTGTTTTTTGACGGTCGTTTGTCGTCCTTTCTTATATGGGCAGTGATCGTTCTCTCCGCGTATACGGTGACTAGGTTTATAATAGACAGGCTTACACGTAGGAAGTAGTGTCATACTAAAGTTGAGGTTATAGATAAAAAAAGGACCGAGCAATCGGTCTTTTTTTATGTATTAACATTCTACTTTTGACTTTTTCTGAAGGCTTTCTTAAGAAGTTCTAGTAGAAGGATCCCAATGATCGTTCCTACGCACAAGCCAATGAAAGTCGACCAATTCAGTCCGTTTCCTGTCCATAGGCCTACACCCCACTGAATGATGAAAATACACACTACGTAATAAAAGATATACTTTAGTTTATCTTGGATGACTATTCCCTCCCGCACACTTTTCTATATTCTGCTATGTTCACTTAAAAGAATGCAATATTTGAAGCTATAACAATCTCTAGTTACCATTCTCTTCTGAATCTGAATAAAAAAGAATCTACCATATGAATAAATAAGTATACCCCAAAAATGTAAGGAATACCCATAAATAGTCTTGTTGCAAGGCAATGATTAGATGTTCGAATTCATTCACCCTTTTAGTGGATCCGGTGGTCTCCGGATTCTTGAAAAAGAGAAATTTTTTTCTGATCGTTATTGAAATAGTAGATTGGTAACCCTGTGGTCTTAGTTCAAGCCGTATAGTTGAGCGTATAGAGCCTGAAAGCTAGAATATTAGATAGGAAGGGAGAGGAAAATATGAACGAAGAACAGATTTTTAAGCAGATCAACATGGTCAGACAAGCAACATTGAAAACGATCGAAGGCGTCACAGAAGAGCAGGCGGACCAACAACCGGAAGGGTTCAGCAACACAATCCGCTGGAACTTAGGTCACATTATCGTCGTACAAAACTCCTTGATGGCGAGGTTCGGTGGCAAGCCAGTCGAAACACCATCCCACTATATTGAATTATTCGCACCAGGAACCGAACCCGCTGATTGGCAGGGGGATATTCCTACTCTTGCTGAGTTGAAGCAGGAGCTTGAAGCACAGCCCGCGAAACTGAAGGAAACGCTGGAAGGGCAGTTGGAGGAGGAAGCGGCGAAAGCGTTCCTATCCTTGCCGACGGTTGGAGAAATCCTCAATTTCACAATGTACCATGAAGGGGTACATACTGGTACCATCAAAGCGCTGAAATCTAATACGGAAGTGTAAAAGGAAGAAGCTGACTAACCAGATTAGTCAGCTTTTTTTGTTGAGTTCTCCCATAACCATTTTATGGTAAGATAAGGTTGTAACTCTACATAGTGTATAAAGGATGGGAAGAGGATGAAAAAACTTACATTGATAGCGTCCATATTCGCCTTGCAGATGATGGTGACCGGCTGCCAGCAGGCGGAAGGGGAAGCAACGCAAAACGAAGAAGTTGAACAAACAGATATTACCGAGCCGGCAGAAGATCAATCTTCAGAAACTGGAGAGGAAGAGAAAGACGTAGCAGAACAAGAAAAGGATATCGATACATACTTGAACGAGCAATACAAGATCGACCAGATGCATTATGAAACCGACGAATGGGAAAGCGAGTCCGGTGTGCTGAACTATACTGTAAAGCTTTTACCGGATACAGAAGCGTACAGTCTTGAAATGGAAAAGCAACTTCAATACGCAAATGGGGAGCTCAACGAGGAAGTTGAAGCTCTGTTTGACACGGCGGAGCGGATCATGGAGGAGTTGCCAGAAAGGCAGGAACAGAGTCGCGTCGATTCTGTCAGCTGGGTTTCTTACAATGGGGATGCAACCGTTACGCTGATTCAGGATTTCGAAAATAGCGAGAAACAAGCGAAAGAGTCTTTGTCTGAATATACGACTGAACAGATTGAATACGCGCGCGTCTGGTTGCAGTTAGGCGCAAACCAGGACATTGACGAATTGAATGTATGGCACATCCCAGCAGGAGAAAAGTTGAATCCGGATGATGAGACGAGTGCCAGCTACCCTGAGGATGTCATCCAACTGGCAGGGTCCCGTTTGGTGGA
Organism: Halobacillus salinus; assembly: GCF_004684905.1. GTDB lineage: Bacteria > Bacillota > Bacilli > Bacillales > Halobacillaceae > Halobacillus > Halobacillus salinus. Next base: position 263,641 of record NZ_SRJC01000001.1, read on the forward strand.
TGGGTCTGTGACGTACAGTGGTAATGGAGACGGCACGATCAACGTGTACAATGTTCCGTTGCGATGGGATGGGAAATATCCTGCGGGGGAAGATTTTTATAAGGAAATTATCGACCAGACGAAGCTCGTTCCGATTGATACGGGCGATGATCAAGAAGTGATCGGACTTATTCAATTGTTGAACGATCACAAATAGTCTACTTATGATATGCTCGTATCAACAAGATTTTCCAACTGAATCAATCATTCCATAATAAAGAGGTGGTTAAGATCGGACACGTTCTGTTAACTGGAATTCTGCTTGTTCTGGCTAGTTTATTGACCATCAAAGGATTCAAACAACGCAGCTTGGTCAGGAAATTTATACAAATGAGTTTCTTGGCACTTGGTATTTTCCTTATCGGAATGTCCGTTGTCGGCATCGTTTCTTTAGGTGGAGAGATAAGTAAATACTAAGGATGGAATCCCCGAACGATGGGGGTTCATTTTTTTAGTTCGCTGAAGAGGAAAAGAGGGATGAGGATGAGTACGTTCATTTATATGGTGAGGCACGGAGAATCTCCGAAAGAAGGCAATGAAAGAACGAGAGGATTAACGGAACAAGGTTCCAAAGATACCGATCTGGTCGCCGCTACATTAAAAACAGAGGCAATCGACGTAGTAGTTTCGAGCCCTTATAAACGTTCAGTGATTACAGTCGAGAAAACAGCTCAGCAGTTCCATCTGGAAGTGCTGGTTCGGGAGGATTTGAGAGAAAGAAAGTTTGTTTCTGATGAGACAAGGATACCGGACCGGGAACTAGCTCCCATCTTGGAAAAGTCATTCGAAGATCCTGATTTCTTTGTAGATGGAGGAGAATCGAACGCGGAGTGTCAGAGGAGAGCCGTCGATGTGTTGAGGGAATTACTGGACACTTTCCAAGGTGAAAAGGTGGTCGTCGGAACCCACGGGGCTGTAATGACATTAATTATGGGAAATTTTGATGAGAAGTATGATCTGGAATTCCTGTACAGCACGACAAAACCGGATATTTACCGGATGGAGTTCCATGAGAAGAAATTGATCGATGTCCAGAGATTATGGATAGGGGAAACGCCATAACGTTCCAAAAGAAGCTGAAGGACATAGTAGGTTTTGATGCATCGTCAGAAGAAGGATTTCAGGATGTAATTGATTTGTCCAAGAGCTGCAAGTTTTCGGATTGCTCTCATACGAAAGAGCCTGGTTGTGCGGTGAAGAAGGCGGTCGAGTACATGAAGAAAAGGGACCTCTTCCGTGAACCGCCCACGAACCTCTAGAAAGGGAGTGCCCTTCTTCAGTTGTCTGCACCAAGGGTCCGTATCTCCCGCTCGATCAAATCGACGGAAATCTCGAATGCTTTGATCCGCCTTTTCGCCAAGGTGATCTGAGACTTATATCGGTCGGGGTTCTCTTTTGCCTCGAATGTTTTGATCGTCTCTCTCAATTTATGAAGCGTGGAATCTATTTGCCGCTTCGCTTCCATTAAATCAGATATACTCTTATCCACTTTCAACCACCACCTTTTCGTTTGTTGTCAGAGTACCTTATTCTACCCAACGTTATGGAAGGTGTCAAAACCATCGACTAAGGAGGAATGACGAATGTTTGCAGACGTTGAAATGAAAATGAAAAAGAAGAATAAACTGCTCTTCACACGAGACAGTCTATGCTTGCAAGAGTTGAAGAAATTGATCCAAGAGCAGAAGCATCGGACGCTCGTCTTGTGGGCACTAGACTCTGCGCAGGCATCCTTGGATAAATTCGAAGCGAAGTATCCAGATGAACAGCGGCCTCGGATTTGTCTAGAGCTTTGCGAGAAATGGGCGAGAGGGCAAGTGAAAATGCCAAAAGCAAAACGGGCAATACTGGATGCTCATGCCGTGGCGAAGGAACTGGACGACATCGAGTACGGGCTCTTGAGTCAAGCCATTGGCCATGCAGGAGCTACGGTCCATGTGGAAACACATGCCCTGGGATTACCGACGTATGAGCTCACGTCTCTCGTCCATGAATATGGCAAAGATGAGTTTGAAGTGCCGGTCCGTGCCAAGATAGATGATTACTATGATCGGTTGCTGTACTGGCAAGAGAATACCGATAATCAGGGCTGGGACTGGGCTAGGTTTTTATTAGATGACAGCAAACCGAATAAAGAAAAATTACGGAGTGAGAAGGAGCGGAAATGAAGAAATTCTATGTAGCCTCAAGTTTTCAAAACAAAGACAAGGTCCGCTACGTCCAAGAGGAATTAAAGCGACAAGGGTTTGCACAAACTTACGATTGGACACGGAATGAGCGGGCTTCTACTTCAGACGATCTGCGGGCAATTGGAAATTTGGAAAAAGAAGCGGTCACAGATGCGGACTTCCTCATCGTGTTATTACCAGCGGGGAAAGGGAGCCATATCGAATTCGGCATAGCACTCGGGCTAGGAAAGAAGATTTTTCTCCATGCACCGGATGGCCAAATGGATGACTTTGAATCGACGACCACGTTTTATCACGTGACGGAAATAGAGCCGTGTACAGGTTTGATGGATGAGTTGATTGCAAGGGTGATAGAAAATGAAGAATGAGAGAGACATTTTAGAAGCAATTAGGCAAGACAGATGGATGATGGACAAACTGGAAGCTGTGAAAACCTTGGACCTGCCGGATTGGTGGATAAGTGCCGGGTTCGTCCGATCGAAAATCTGGGACGTTATGCATGGTTTTCGTGCTCGGACTCCTTTGCCGGATATTGATGTCATCTACTTTGACTCAGGAGACATACGTGAATCGGAGGAGAAAAAGCTGGAAGCGAAGCTGCGGTCTCTTGTGCCGGAAACTCCTTGGTCCGTCAAAAACCAAGCGAGGATGCATGTAATTAGTGATATGCCACCCTACTTTTCTTCCATCGACGGAATCGCTCATTTCCCGGAAACCGTAACGGCTTTAGGAGTTAAGCTGAATGAGAAGGATGACCTCGAATTGGCAGCGCCTTGGGGAGTCGAGGATGTCATCCGATTGGAAGTGAGACCGACTCCTGTTTATGCTTCGGAAAAGAGAATAGGAGTTTATAAGAACCGAGTTGGCAAGAAGAATTGGGTTGAAAAATGGGATGGGTTAAAGGTGTTCGGCCATGATGGGGAGTTTATCTATCCCAGTAATTGACGTTTTTTTCATAATTACATATCGGAAGGAGCGATAGAAATGAGTTTATTTTTGACATACATAGCAGTGCCGATCATCTGGCTGGTTGTTGTCGGTTGGTTATCTGGTAGTGAAGGATTCATTTTCAAACCGAAAGAGAATGCTAGGAAAGAATGGATCAAACAGAAGGCCGTTATCCAGAGCTGGGCGACGGTCATCCTATTCATGTTGACGAATTTCCTTTTTGACATTTTTCATGTGGGTGACCCGCGTTTGGAAGGTTTTACAACCCAATATCCTGAGCTGTTTTATTTGGTGATATTGTTTCTGAGTTATTTTATCTTCTATTTTATTAATGATAGGAAAGTAAAACCATCTGAGTATCGGTATGTCAATATAGAAGAGGAAAGGTAGTTGGTTCATTTATGCTACGGTTGAAACAAGGGGATAAAATCGGTATTTTCACTCCATCGACACCAGCAACGGTTACAGCAAAACAAAGATTTGAACGAGCGAAATCCTTTCTAGAGAGTAAAGGATTCGTTCTAGTAGAAGGAAAGCTGACAGGAAAAGAAGACGCTTATCGGTCGGGTACGCCAAGAAAACGTGCTGATGAACTGAATGAATTGCTTCAAGACCCAGATATAAAGATGGTCATGTCTACGATAGGCGGGACGAACTCCAACAGCTTGTTGCCTTACATAGATTACGAGACATTTAAGAAAAACCCGAAGATTGTGGTAGGCTACTCTGACGCAACAGCAATTCTTCTTGCACTTTATCAAAAGACGAATGTGACTACTTATTATGGTCCAGCTCTCATCCCTTCCTTTGGAGAGTTCGAGCCACTCGTTAACGATACCTATCGATATTTCGAAAACTACTTCGTGCGGGATGTGGAAGTACCTTATGGAGTTCCGATGCCGACATATTGGTCTGATGAGCCGGTCAATTGGCTGGACAAAACGAAAGAAAAAACGCTGTATAACAACGAGTGGATTTCGAGGAACAATGGAACAGCGGAGGGTAGGCTGATCGGCGGAAATGTGAATGCCATGTATGGATTCATCGGAAGTGATTTCTTTCCGGACATTGAAGAGGGGGATGTTCTTCTATTAGAAGATTGTGCGAAGAATGCATCTGTAGTGGAAAAGAATTTCGCGATGCTTAACGTGCACGGCATTTTTGAGAAAGTTTCGGGTATCATTCTCGGCAAGCATGAAGCTTATGATGATCTAGGCACAGGTAAGAAACCAGTCGATCTGCTGTTAGAGCAGTTAGACGGTAAAGACATACCTATTTTAGCAGAGTTCGATACATGCCATACTCACCCCATGCACCCTTTTGCGATTGGAAAGAAAGTAAGGATAGACACGACAGCGAAAACGGTTCAGTGCATAGAGGGATGGCTGTGAGAGCATTCATCCTTACCTAATAAAGAAAAAGGGTTTCTCGAGCAACCTGGAGAAGGTATAGAAGATACCTTAAAAGGAGTGGAGAAACTTGTTCACTAAAGTTGGTCAAATCATGTTATATGTCGAAAACCAAGACGAAGCGAAGCTATTTTGGACAGAGAAATTGGGGTTCGTGGTGACAGCGAGAGAAGAGATGGAAGGAATGAAGTGGATCGAGGTTGCTCCACAAGAAGGGGCCGAGACGACGATTGTGCTTCATGATAAAGAAGTTGTTTCCAAAATGTCTCCAGGGGTGAACCTCGATACACCATCCTTGATGTTCTATACGAAGGATTTCGATCAGCTTCATAGTGATTTGAAGAACAAGGAGATTACAGTTGGGGAAATCGTTGGAATGCCGTCTGGCAGAGTGTTCAATTTTGCGGACAACGAAAACAACTATTTTGCTGTCATGGACCAAGGCGAATAATAGAACGAAATAAAGCCAGCCTTCCATGCTGGCTTTTTCCATAGTTCGGAACAGGCAGTCCAATATAAGTACATAGAGGAGTATGAATTATGCAAGGGAATAAAGGGTTGTGGGAACAACGCTATGCGAAGGAAGACGACACGTTATGGGGGTTGAAGCCGGTTGGTACTTTGGTCGACTATGAAAGCTTAGTCGACAGTAACGGGAGGGTATTGGACCTCGGAATGGGAGAAGGAAGGAATGCGCTTTATTTTGCGGCCAAAGGGTTTGAGGCAGAAGGAATCGATATCTCAGAGACAGCTGTGGATAGGTCGTTGGTTTATGCAGAAGAATATGGGCTTGCCATCAAAGCGGAAGTGAGTGACCTCATCAGCTATGAAGTAGAGGAGAATGCGTATTCCTTGATCATTCTGGCGAACGTGCTGAACTTTTTTAGGGATGATGAAATTGAACATATCTTAGACAAAGCGAAGAAAGGGTTGATCGAAGGCGGTCTTTTATACATCCAAGCTTTCGACCGGAACGACCCTGGTTTCGAGGTGAATAGGCAGAAGTCCCAACAGGTGACGGAATCTACCTTCTATCGCCCGAGATCGGATTCGTATGTCCACTTTTTTACGAAGAATGAATTGGAAAGTCACTTCGAAGGCTATCAAACCATCAAGGCTTCGGAGACTTACTTGTTGGATGTGAGTCACGGAGAACCACATTACCACAGTACGATAGAGATGTTCGTTAGAAAGTGAAGTCTTGAGGAGGTGTCCGCATGAAAGCGGGATGGGAACGATCGAATGCATGGATTACCCCTAATCTAGAGACAGTGCAGCAGGTTCTGAATCCTTTCTTGAAAAACGAGGAGCTCCTCAGTCAGCAAGTCTTAAGCGGAGGATTGAATAATACCAATATCAAAATCACGACTGCTCGGGAGAGGTACGTTCTGCGTATTTATAATGCCCAGGACGAAACGATGGAAAAGGAGCGGGGAATCCTTAAGTTTCTTAAAGGGAAAGTGCCAGTGCCACGTGTGCTTTATTACGGAACATCAGAATCCGTTTTAGAGCACGCCTTCTTACTGTTGAGCTGGGTAGAAGGAGAACAATTGTCCGAAGTCATATACAAGGACCAATCCTCACAAATTGAGGAGGCTGCTGAGACGGTAGGAAGAACCCTTGCAAACATTCATGCCTTTAAATTTCCGGGGGCAGGCCTCCTGAACGGAAAGCTACAAGTCAAACAGGCTTTCGAGACCGAAGAGTCATCGTTTCTAGCGTTCATAGAAGAACTTCTCTTCAGCGGATATGCTGAGAAACATATCGGCGCAGCACTGTGTCATAGGGTCTGGGACTTTGCCAAGACGCAAGGACATTTGCTCAATCATCTCGAGAATCAGAACACGCTGGTACACAGTGACTTCAATCCGCTGAACGTGCTGGTGGGAGAAAAGGATGGAAAGACCGCGATAAGTGGCGTGCTTGACTGGGAATACGCGATGAGCGGATCGCCATTGATGGATATTGGGAACATGCTGCGATATGAAGAGGTGACGGATCCAAAGCTGATGCGTCCTTTTATTGTAGGGTACCGTAAGCAAGGTGGGCAATTGCCTCCTGAGTGGTTGAAGAAGGCGAAGTTGCTCGATTTAATTGCCTTGTGCGACTTGTTGAATAGAGAAACTTGTGGAGAAAATAGAGTGAATGATCTTAAGGCCCTACTTCTGAGGACGGTATCTGAATGGAAATTGTTTGAAAAGGTCCAATCCAAATTGGATGAGAAGTTTATGAAAAGGTAAATCATACTTGAAGAAAGTAAGAAGGGAGAAGGAGGGATTACATGCATTTTGAATTTACACCGATCACGATGGAGTATGTTAAAGAAATCGATGATTGGGATTTCAGTGGCTTTGCAGAAGAAGTGATGATGACTCCATATATCGAGTCATATGAGAAAGACAAGAGTTTGAAGGGTCCTGCTGGTTGTGACGGTTTCGTTGCTATGAGGGACGGTGAGCCAGTCGGTTTATTCGAGTTCAACTTGAAAGGAAATAGGTTGGAAATAGGGTTGGCTCTGAGACCTGATTTAGTGGGGAAAGGATCAGGAGCTGACTATGTCAGGCAAGGAATTGCATTCGGAGTGCAGTACTACGACTCGAACATAGATGTTGTAGAATTGGTCGTAGACGCGAGCAACAAAGCTGCCATCCGTGTCTATGAGAAGGTTGGATTCACTAGTATAGTAGAAGATGATAAGGAGATAGAGATGAAGATGGAACTCTAAAAACATTTTAATCGTTCTGAGTTCCTTGCATCATCTAGTATTGCTTTTATCAATCGTTGTAAGTTTACTAGCTCTACCTACACTAAGTATAGTGAAAGCTTGTGCAAAGAGCAGAAGGACTACAAAAAAGTCATTGTCGCCAATTGCCAAAAGTATGGCAGCTATACCTGCGATGAAAGCTAGTGAAAATCCTAAAGCCACTTTGAGGTCTTTAATAACAACCCAATTCATCTTTTCCCCTCCGATCTCGTTAGGTATAACTTATCTTAATCCATTTTACCAAAAAATTCATTTTGCAGATAGTTCTGTAGCTAGGTAAGCTTCTGACGTCACCTTAATGAATAATCGTAATCAAAAAGAAAATATCCTTTGTGTAAGTTAGCATTTATTAAATCCATGCACCGAACAAAGGTGCAGGGATTTTTACTATCTTCATATGTGTCATTGACACATATGTATCAGTAATATAATATGTGGGTATGGATACAAAAAATGACAAATGGTATACACAGTTAAGAAAAGGAACATTCGAATTAGCGATTTTACTACTTCTTAATAAGGACGCTATGTACGGATATCAAATCACGAAACGGCTTCAGGAAGACAGCAGTTTTCCGATAGCGGACGGCTCCATCTATCCTATATTGAGAAGGATGAGTGCCAACAAGTGGATCGATTCTTATAAGGAAGAGTATGAGGGAAGGAACAGGAAGTATTATTATGTCACGGAAACGGGGCAGGAGATCTTAGAAGCTCGCTGGCAGGAGTTTCAAAGCGTCTACTCGTTTCTGGAACATCTGAAAGCGGAAGGAGGAAAAGGGAATGCATAATACCATAGAAGATTACTTGAGTCAGCTGGAAGATAAGTTAAGGGAGTTACCTGCTAATGAAAGGCGGGTGCATCTGAACGAAATCAGAGATCACCTGATGGAAGCAGCTGCAGAAGAAGGGAAGTCTGAACAAGAGATCGTCAATTCTTTCCTTTCTCCAGAACAGCTCAGTCAGGACATTCTGAAAGAAGAGCAAAACCGTGTACAGAAAACGTCATTCGAAAATCCCGATTACTGGTTCGGCATCACCGTGACGTCAGTCGTCGCTCCGTTCGGTGCACTCGCTCTCCCTTTCATCTTTGATGACATCGATATCGGATTGTTCGTACCGTTCTTGCTGCAATTCATCGTTGCGGCTAGTGCGTTATTCGGTTATTACAAAGACAGGCTGACTACTAGAAGGGGAGATATACTTAAGCAAGTCGGCCGGATCATGATCCCAGTCCTCGCTATCCCATTCGGCTTGTTTTCCATCGACATCATGCAATCAGGCGACCTGAGTACGTTCAACTTGGTTTATCTCGCTTGCTATCTACTCGTTTGGCTCGCAACATACATCGCGCTAAGGAATGTGTACCTTAGCCACAGCAAGGTAGTGATTGATTAGTAATGTTGAGTGTTTCCGAGGAAAAAGAGAACAGAACGAATAAACCTTTAAGAATAGCAACCAATATCATCCTCGTCGCCCTCATCATCGGTATCTTTAAATTCTTTTTGGATGAAGACTATACCAATGATTCCGTTGGCTGGTGGCTGTTCATTCTTTTCTGGGTGGTAAGGTCATTGTACGGGCTTGTGAATAATCTGTTAGAAGGTCACAAATGGTTGACTGCTGTGGATTTAGGGATCTATTTATTGATTACCCGCTTTTCCCCTTATGTTGTGGAATAGAAAAAGAGAAGCCGACATCTAGTGTCGGCTTCTTATTTTTGTCCATTCCCCTCCGTGATCTCCTGTTCCGTCGAAGAGTCATTTTTCGATTTGAAATATTTCACGACGATAATCGATGTGACGACTAGTAAAGTTACTAGTACAAAAATCGATACGAGAATGAAAATCGGCATCATTTCTCCTGCTGTCATTTGCATCATCTCCTTTTTCGGTAGTGACGGGTTATCTTAACTATTTCAACAACTGGAAAAGAATTTCCTATCTATTCGACAAAACTTATCCATCAGTATTGAATGCTTGGTGTCAGGAGCTCTTGTGAGTCGGAGTATGCTTCCATTTGACCTGTATGCCGAGCCACTTCATAGAGGTGTTCCAGCACATAATCACCGTTCGAACGGTACATCGTGTGTTCCCTGAACCCTTTCACCGTCTCTTCGGCAAACTCCCAGATCTTCTCGTGATTGTCCGTGGCCTGTGCAAGCAGACCGAGCATTTCGAGAATGGTGATAATTACCGTAGAGTTCTCTCCAGCATATTCCCGGATGTAGCCGTAGCTTTTGAACAGGAAGTAGTCGAAGTCTTCGTGCATCAGCTTCAGGCGCACGTGGTTTTGGCTGTCCACTAATATCGGTGAGAAACTGGTAGCGCGGCTGATTTCCTTCAGTAGATCGGTGATCTGATAGAGCGTATTGTTGACCGTGAGCGGGTCATTGTTTCCGAGCGCTTTAACGGAGACTTCAACCAGTTTCTCCAACCCATACTCCAGATCTTGAATCTCCGTTTTCTTCTCGTCCACACGTACGAGTTGCTTATATTTTTTCTCCCGGAAGTTGTTCCCGTCTTCCCAATAATCGAATAGAGGCGTGTCTTCGAGTATGTACTGTCCGATCGACGCCCTCAGTTTGATGACAATGTTATCCTTACATGCTTCTTCAACTATTTTGGAAAAGTTAACAGATTGCAAATGCCCCGAGACACCGGAGTAGATCGTTTTCGGTCCTTTCCGTTCGGTGATTTTATCGATGTATTCCCCCTCAGCCCGGTGCTTCCCGATCTCCTCCACAAGCGACGTCCGAATGGTGCGGGAGGTCGTGCTCTTCATATTAGAAGAGATGTTATGCACCTGTAGCCAAGTGGACACATGGTTCACAAAGTAAACGAACGTAATAGCGGCGACGAAAGTGACGACGACGGAACCGACAGGGATGATGAAGTAAGCTTCATTCCCGTTATTACTAAGAAACAGGATGTTGAGTAAGACATAAATGAAGGTACCGTTGAAGATCCCCATCACGTGTTGTGTAGGGGGAACGCTGATGAAGTTCAACAGCATCCTCGAGGAGAACTGGCCGCTCAACGTCGTTAGCGCAACCAGCAAGGAGTTGATAGTGAAGGCACTCAGCGTCAACACTCCGCCTATCAACGTCGTTACCAGGAGTCTTGTCGCTTCCCCTGTGAATACCATCGAGTCAGGTAAATATCTATGTACATCCCAAAAGACATCCATCATAACACTTAAGCCTGAAAGAAGGATGGCAACTAGAATGTAACGGAGCGGCATGAGCCACAAAGTCTGGTTAAGTTCGATACGGCGTTCTCTTTTTGTCATATGAAAGTATTTTGATATTGCCGGTTTTTGCATGGTTTCCCTCCTAAGTGTGAAATCGTTATTTGATTCTGATTCCACAAAGATGGACCACTTAACCAGGTTTCTTTAAATTGGAAAAAATGTCTGTACTCGCAAAGAACAACTCCCAGTCATATTTCACTAGATTAACAAAAATGATAGAATATGGTAATTACATATGTGCTAAAAGTCGGAGGTGTTGAGCTTCACCGCAATCCTAGAATGGACGACAGAAGACATTTACTTGTTCGTATTCAGTCTTTTTTTATTAATGAATAATCTGGGGTCTCTGTTTGAGTACAAGAAAAATAAAGAGAATCTCAGAAGCGTGAACGAAAACCAACTTATGCAATTGAGTAAATGGCAGCTGCTCGGCGCCAAACTTGTGGGTGCCTTCATCTTCAAGTGGCTCATCTATCTGCTGGCAGCCGTGATCACAGGGAGTTTCCTCCTGATTATCTTATCGCTGATCTTAGTGACGCTGCGGGTCTATATCCTGTTTCATAGTTTGAATGAAATACAGGATTCGAAGCTGGATTGGTATGTACTGGTCGCGGAAACGTTATATGTCGCTGGGTTCATGTTGTATTACTTCGGTTTCATGCTCCCGGCATAGAATTTCTGATGTTAAAAAAAGGAGAGTGGTCTTGATGGGGAATGTAGAAGTACCGGTCCGGTGCACAGGCATCGCAGTCATCTTGTTGAAAAAAGAAGCGGAATCGTACAACGTTCTTCTTCTGAAACGTAATGCAAAAGTCTTGCACGACGTATGGTGTTACATTGGAGGAGCAATCGAGGAAGGAGAAACGGCGTGGCAGGCGGCAATCCGCGAAATAGAAGAAGAGACGGGGATCACAGACCTCTCCCTCTACGCGTCGAATCAATTCGACCGCATCTATTCGCCTGGGCAGAACTATATTTATATGGCTCCTGTCTTTGTCGGATTCGTTAGCGAAAATCAGGAAGTCGAGCTGAATGACGAACATTCGGAATACATATGGACGACGTTTGATGAAGCGGTCGAAACGGTTTCGCTGCCGGGGAACGATGACGTGCTCCGCTCGATCGAGAAACACTTCGCACGGCGAACACCTTTAAAGGATTTAAAAATACTTTGAACCTATGAAACGTTCGGAATGGGGAAACGTATTGTGATGTATCAAGGGGCGAATCCCTGGACGATTGCTATGGTCATCAACAATCACTCTGGTACCCAGATGCGGTAATGTTGCTATGCGTAGGCGTTCCATGGACGCTAAAAGGAGGGATGAGGAATGAAATATGTGTGGGGAATGTTTATCTTGATGGCGATGATGGTCGTGGTTACATTGACAAGTGAGTTCATCTTTGACGGCGAGTATTCAGCGATTGCCAGTTGGGCTGTCGTCATGTTGTTTTTCTTCGGTTCTATATTTTTTGCGAATGCGCGGTATTATCTACCACGTGAAAAGTGATGGTGCCAGTACCCTTAGAGGAGGAGCCTGATGAAAGTACAGAACAGAATACCGGAAACGGATGAACGACTGGATAGAAGTCTTTTGGAAGATGGGTGGTCCCCGATGAGAGAGCCAAAGAGTGTGATGACCGCTACCTTCTTCTCCATTCCGCTTATGTTATTGAACCTGATCATAACCATAGGCGTGATCCAGGCTTTTTCCCCCTTCACGCTTGAGGAGTTCGGATTTTCTAATGATTCAATCCAAATCACCCTCAACTTGCTGGTATTCCTATGAGTGCTGTTGCTTATCGTAATACATGAATTGCTGCACCTGGTGTTCGTGCCGAATTTTATCAAGTCGGATAAGACGTATATCGGTCTTACGTATTTCGGGGGTTATGTACTGACGGAAGAGTCGATTGCTAAATCAAGGTACCTTCTCGTAACGGTCGCTCCGTTTGTCATTCTTTCGATTTTGTTGCCTATCACATTAGGGCTGTTGGGGATTCTGACCCCTCTGTTAAAAGTTTTGATCCTCATCAATGCTATGGCATCATCCGTTGATATCTTGAACCTGATTCTGTTACTGACTCAAGTACCGAAGGCGGCTGTTTTGAAGAATAATGGAACGAAAACATATTGGAAGCTTAAACCGTAATAGACACGTTGAACAGGAAGGGAGGGCGATTTTATAAAAGTAGTGATTGGAGCTGGAGAACATTCGAATAATCCAGGATGGTTGGAAACACAGGAGTCCGAGTTGGATTTATTGAAAGCAGATGACTGGAAGCGGAAGTTTGATGAGAACTCCATCGATGCTTTGCTAGCAGAACATGTATGGGAGCACCTGACTTATGATGAAGGGGTGGAGGCAGCTTCAAACTGCTTTACCTATTTGAAACCAGGCGGCTATATCCGCTGTGCGGTTCCGGATGGCTACTTCCCGGATGAAGACTACCAGGCGGGAGTCCAAGTCGGAGGTCCAGGTCCAGCCTGTCACCCTGCTGCGAGTCATAAGATTGTACATAACTATAAGACGCTCTGTTCCATGTTCGAAGCGGCCGGATTCGACGTGCATTTGCTCGAGTATTGCACAGAAGATGGCGAGTTCGTCTATAACGACTGGGACGAAGAGCAAGGATATATTTATCGTTCAAAGCGGTTTGATCATCGCAATGCAAATGGAGAATTAGGCTTTGTTTCCCTGATTGTCGACGCGGTCAAGCAAGTTTAGCAGAGAAGAGAGGATTTCAATGGATTACATACAAAAGTTACGCTCAATGGTAGGCAAAGAGAAAGTGATCATGGTCGTTTCAGGAGCATTCATTTTCGATGAAGCCAACCATGTCCTTATGCAAAAGCGCTCCGACAACGGCCAGTGGGGATTTCCCGGTGGATTCATGGAACTGGGAGAGAGCCTTGAAGATACCGCTAAGAGAGAGGTGTTAGAGGAGACGGGGATTGAAATGCAAGAGCTGGAGTTGTTCGGCATATACTCAGGTCCCGAGTACGACAAAACGTTTCCGAACGGCGATGAAGCGGCGCTGGTCCTTGTATCGTTTATCTGCAAGCGATACAAAGGGGAACTGGTGGAAAGCAACGAAGAATCGGTTCAGAACGCATTCTTCCCGTTAGATGAGCTTCCGGTACCGATCTTCGATGATCACGAAATGCTGGTGAAGGACCTTTTATCAAAAAAACAGATTCCGATTGTCGGGTAATGAGATGGTGTGGAAAGGGGTATAGCAATGAAACTAGTAGGCGGTTACTTGTTGGGAGTCTTGCTTTATTTTATAGCTTCTTCCCTATTCAGGGACCACGTGGCTTGGACGGGTTTGTTTGAATTCCTGCTTGTATCTATTTTCGTCTTTCCTTTCCTCTATTTCATCATTCAAGGCAGACATTCATCAGATTAGACAGGCTGTATGGTAGTGGGAGGAGGATACTATGGATAAAGAAAAATTATTTAAAACGATTGCGATTACGAGTTTAGTCGTCTGTCTGGCGGTGTGGATTCCGAATATCATTTTTCAAGTCGCCAGTCCACTTTGGATGGCAACTTTCATCATAGCACCGATCGGCATAACTTTTTCTATCTTGATCAAAAAGTACTGGTTGGTCGTATCGAACGTCATAATGTTGTTCAGCTTTTTCCTATTCATGTTCGCTGGATATCTCGTCAACTTCCTGACGGATGGTAAACCATGAAGCGTTGGGGGAAGTATGTGTTTATCTTTCTATGGATGTTTCTATTTAGCTATCTAAGCAGTGTGTGGGAGATACCTAGAAATATGACGTACATTATTGTCGGGTTTCCGCTTCTGCTAGGTGGCGCATTATTCATAGATTATCTATGGGGGAAACTAGTCGATAAAAAGGGAGAGGTGGTGAAGGAATGACGAAATGCGACTGCTGCCATAGATCGTTCCACTGGGGAGAGTTATTTAATAATATCCTTTCTTATGGATCGACCCATTGCAAATCGTGTGGTTGTGAACATAAAATCACTTTTCCGTCTAGAATAGCAGTAACTTCAATGACAGTGGTTCCGTTCATGGTATTTGGGCTCTTCTTGACCCCTTTCAAAAGCAACGGTCTTACGATTGCGGTTGGTCTATTGATTTATGTGCTAGGGCTTATGCTCACACCATTCGTAGCGAACTATAAACAGGCAAGCGAACAGAACGTATGATATAGTAATAGCAACACAATAAAAGGATAGGTGAAGTAGTCCGACATAGAAGAAGTTTGCTGTACATGAACTTTTCTATGATTGGGAACGAGTGAAGAATCAATTCCAGCATTTCGAATAAGAGCATCTTAGTATGCTTATTTCGTATGCCGATTGATTTTTACTCTACGGGCTATTTTCTCTTTGGAACCGCAGGGTAACTCTCTGCGGTTTTTTGTGTTCCATTTTAATAAGGAGATGATGGTTGTGAAAAGGTATTTTCTTCAAGTTGGCGAGATCGATGTGCATGTAACGGATTGGGGAAGAGTGGATAAGCCGATCATTTTTTGTTTGCACGGATTGGGCAGTACGAGTCTCAGTTTCATTGAAATAGCGGAAGCACTGGAGAATGATTATCGGATTATCAGCATCGATGCGCCCGGCCATGGGAAGACAGCTGCTTTTCCTCACTCAGAAAAATACGAAATGCCGATTCTGGCAGATTGGTTGGATCGCTTGATAAAGGTGTTGGAAATCGATAACTTCTATTTCTTATCGCATTCGTGGGGGAGCTTCGTATCGCTTTTTTATCTAAACCGATATGCAGAAAAAGTGCTCGGCGCTATCCTGATCGACGGAGGATACCAAACGAAGCGACGGTCTGGAGTGTCGATGGAAGAGGAAGCGGCCTTTCAGGAAAAGGACTTTGAAGAGCACGTGGACACTTGGGACGAGTTCCTCGATGTCGCTGTTTTCGGTGAATCGAGAAGAACCCCATCGCTTCTGACTGCCGCAAGGGATCTAGCATTAATTAAGAACGGGAAATACTACTGGCATGCGAGAGGAGTGACAGGTGGCAACATCATAAGGGCGATGCACAAGGATGAAACGGATGATATCTATGAAGAGCTTCCTCGGTCTTTGGATATGGTGCTTCTACGAGCTACGTTGCCTGAATCCAGGGAAGCGGATAGAAGTTTGAATGCACGTATTTTTGAGCGGAGGACGGGTGTGGAGGTGAAGGTCGTGCCCGGCGTGTCGCATATGTTGCACGGGGATGATCCGGAGGTTGTAATCAGGGAGATAAAGGAGAGGTGGTAAGGTGATTTAACTAAAGACAGGCCACCAGAATGGCAGCCTGTCATAAAGAATTTTTCTTAGAGTTCTTCTCCATTAGATTCAATTACATTCTTGTACCAATAGAAAGATTTTTTTCTACTTCGCTCTAATGAGCCGCTTCCGTCATCATGCTTATCAACATAAATGTAGCCATATCGTTTCGACATTTCACCAGTAGAAGCACTGACCAAATCGATGCATCCCCAGCTTGTGTAACCCATCATCTCGACACCGTCTTCATCGATTGCACTTCGCATTGCTTTGATGTGTTCGCGTAAATAGTCAATACGATAGTCATCGTTGATGGATCCGTCTTCTTCCATTTCATCATAAGCACCGAGTCCATTTTCTACGACGAAGAGAGGGACTTGGTAGCGCTCGTAAAGCTTATTCAGCGATATGCGGAGTCCGGTCGGATCAATTTCCCATCCCCAGTCACTAGCCTCTAGGAAGGGATTCTTTACTCCAGACATGATATTGCCTTTTACTTGGTCGTCTGCCGTTTTCTGTTTTTTCTCTGTGCGGGACATATAGTAGCTGAAAGCGATGTAGTCGACGGTATTCTCTTTCAACAGTTCCAGGTCTCCGTCTTGGATGTCGAGCTCTATATCATGTTTCTCAAAGTAACGTTTCATGAAAGGAGAGTATTCACCTCTCACTTGGACATCCGCACAGTAGTAGTTGAATAGTCGCTCTTCCTGCAATGCATGCAACTGGTTTTCGGGATTGCTGTCGTAAGCATAGACCGGTGCGAAGATGATCATGCAGCCAATCTTTGCATCAGGAATGATTTCATGACACGCCTTGACGGCAAGGCTGCTTGCTACGAACTGGTGATGGAACGCTTGGAAAGTCGGTTGATACTTGTCTTCTTCCTTTTGAATGGAGAAGCCGAGACCCATGATCGGCATCATCAGTCCGCTATTGATTTCATTGAAGGTCATCCAGTACTTTACTTTGTCTTTATAGCGGTTGAAGATCGCGTGAACATACCGTTCAAAAAAGGTGATAACCTCGCGACTTCTCCAACCACCGTAATGTTTTACAAGATTAAGCGGCATCTCGTAGTGGGAGATGGTTACGACAGGTTCAATCCCATGTTTGTTCAGCTCATCAAACACTCGGTCATAGAAGGCGAGGCCCTCCTCGTTCGGCTCTTCTTCATCGCCGTTTGGAAAAATGCGCGTCCAAGCGATCGACAGGCGGAAGGATTTGAAACCCATTTCCGCAAATAGTGCGATATCTTCCTTATATTTATGATAGAAGTCGATTCCTTCGTGGTTCGGGTACGAGTATTGATCTTTGTCGATTTCGAAATCGAAGCCAGGCTCAGATAAGATGTTCAACCTTTGCTTTCCTCCCGGAAGAACGTCCGCAATATTCAGTCCTTTATTTCCTTCGTGGAATCCACCTTCCATCTGGTTGGCTGCGGTTGCGCCGCCCCATAAGAAGTTTTGTGGGAATCTTGTTTTTGTTTTGGTTGTCATAGTGTCGTCCTCCAATAGATTTGATTTTAAGAGCGGGGGTAGAGCCCCGCTCCGATTATTCAGGCTTGCATCAACATATCTCCAGCTTGCAGCTTCGTTTGGTTCGTCGTCATCAGTTCTAACGGTACTTGATTGGTGACGACAACGGGAGTAGTGACGGCATACCCATCGTTCTTGATGGCATCAATATCGAACTCGATGAGCAGCTGACCTTGTTCGACCACATCTCCTTGGTGGACATGGTTGGTGAAATGTTTTCCATTCAATTGAACCGTATCCATTCCGATATGAATCAGAAGCTCAGCCCCATCATCGGTCAGTAGGCCGATGGCGTGATTTGTAGGAAATAACGCAGAAACTTTTCCGGATACGGGAGCGTAAAGCTTTCCTTCTGTTGGTTCGATGGCAACACCGCTTCCGAGCGCTCCGGAGGCGAATGCTCCGTCACTGATCTCTTCGAGCGGAATGACCTCCCCTTTAAGAGGGCTTGCGATGACAAGGTTTTCTTCAACTTTCACATTTGTCTTTCCAGCATCGACAGGTTTTCTTTCTGTCGTTTCGTCTTTCTTCTCTTCACGATTGACCCCACCGAACAGGTAGGTCAGCACGAATCCGAGAATGAAGGCAACGACGATGGATACGATCGATCCCCAAAAGGCGAAGTTCAACCCTTCTGTAGGGCTGATATATGATGGGATTCCAAATATGCCTAGTCCTCCGATAATAAAGCCTTCGGTACCGAACGCTCCAAGGATTGCTCCACCGATTCCTGCAGCGATACAACTGATGATGAAAGGTCGTTTAAGTGGTAACGTGACCCCGTAAATGGCAGGTTCTGTTACCCCGAATACACCAGATATAAATGCAGGAATGCTCAAGGTTTTCAGCTTTTGCTTTCTTGTTTTCAACCAAACACCTAGAACGGCTCCGGTTTGTGCGAAGGATGCTGCGAACATCATTGCGAGAATCGGATCTGATCCATTAACGGTTATATTGTTGATGGCGACAGGGACAAGACCCCAGTGAAGGCCGAATATAACGAAGACTTGCCATAAAGCTCCTAAGAAGATTCCTGCAATGATTGGGCTAAGACTGAAGATACCAACAGAAGCTGCGCCGATAATTTGACCGGCCCATGTCGCAATCGGACCGATGATCAGGAACGTGAGTGGCACGACGATTAACAAGGTACAGAATGGGACAAGAAACATCTTCACGACATCCGGAATGATTCGCTTCATTACCGCTTCAACTTTAGAGCTGAAAAAAGCAGCCAAGATAATCGGAATGACCGAAGTCGAATACGTCATCAAGATGATTGGAATCCCGAGGAATGTAATATGGATCGGTGATTCAAACAATGTCCCTGAGAATAATGTATAGAGTGGCTCTGTTGCTGTCACATCTGACAAAGTCGGATAGACAAGCGCAGCCCCGATGGCCATCCCGATGAACGGGGTGCCTCCGAATTTCTTACTGGCTGTATAGCCTAAGAAAATCGGGAAGAAGTAAAACAGCGAGTCCCCTGTAGCGTTTAGAATCTGATAAGTACCGGACGTTTCTTCTAGTAGTCCAAGGGAGAGAAAGAGTGCATTGAAACCTTTGATCATCCCGGTTGCAGCTAAAACTCCAAGTACAGGAGTGAAAATGCTTGAAATGATATCGATGAATCGGTTGAAGAGACTCCCTTTTTCTTCCGTCTCTTCGACCTGTGAGTGGTTCTGGAATCCCCCAACTTCGACCACCGCTTGATAGACATCCGGGACATGATTCCCGATGACTACCTGATATTGACCGCCACTTTCCATGACTGTGACAACCTCGTCCATCTCTTTCAATGCTTCTGTATTGGCTTTTGTTTTGTCTTTCAATTTGAAACGTAGGCGGGTGATACAATGAACAACACTTGAGACATTTTCTTTTCCACCGACATGGGCTATGGTGTCTTTGGCTAATTGCTCATATTTCATAGTGAACCCCTGCTTTCGAATTGGATTTTTTGCAAATAAAAAACCTGAACTAATGTGAACGCGCACAGATGGCGCTTTCAATCAGCTCAGGTTATGCCCAAATTTGGTAACATTCCTTCGAAGGTTTATTAAGTTAATTTAAAATTACCATGGTCTTATTTCTTTGTCAACGCTTACATTCAGAATTTTATAAATAATTTCAAGTGAGTTGATGACGGTTAGTGACACGATGAATGTGGACCGTCAAATAGACTTGCTCATCCTTCGATATCTTCCATTTGTAACTTCGATCCAAGTAAGTCGCGATCTTCTCTGAAGCTTGGAACGCCCCCGCATACTTCTCTTTGATTTGATTAAAGAGGAACTCATCTGTCGAGTCCTCGAGCTTTTCCCCACGAATGAACCGGATTGCGAAAAAGCGCAGGTGGGTGAGAAATCTTTCGTAGTTTAACGAACTCTCATCCAACTCCATCTGGAAGTGGTATTTCACGATATTCAATATTGTATTCACCATTTCTGTCACTTTGACAGCATCAGCCATATTTTCGCTCGATAGCTGACTGTTGACGAAGTGAAGGGCAATCGATGCTGCTTCATCTTCACCTAGAGCAATATCTGTCTCCTCTTCTATTAGTTCTAATGCTTTCAAAGCAATCTGGAATTCATTCTTATAGTATTTGCGTATTTCCCAAGTCAACGGATTCTTCAAATCTAGTCCTTGTTTGTGACGACTGATGGCAAAACTCAAGTGGTCGGTCAACGCAACATAGAGGTGTTCGTCCAGTTTGTAGGGAAGATGGGATTGAGCATATTCGATAATCATAGATGAAATATTCAAGTATTGCTCAGGAGTATCCCTCAAAAGCTGGGCTAATTTCTCTGAGACGCCGTGTTTCTCTAATACGAACGTTTTCTCTATTTTGGATGAATCCACTTCTTCTCCGACTTTTTTCTTAAACGCAAGTCCTCGCCCCATCACCACCATCTCCTGATTATCGGAATTGTGCGTGATGACAACATTGTTATTGAGTATTTTACAGATCTCCAATTTGCGCTCCCTCCTAAAGTCCCTATATGAAAAGAAAAAAACCCGAATTTATATAAGAATAACACACCGCAAGAGTTGTCATTCTCCTATAAATTCAGGTTTTGCCTGCCGAACAGTAACAATCCGTCTGATTATTATTTTGTAAACGTTTTCTTTATTTTAGCCATACATATGATTCATGTCAATAGGCGGGTTTTGTAGAAAGGAAAGGGGACAGTGTCCCTGTCCCCCAATAATTATCAATTCCATTATTTAAATAAAAAGAATATTATGTTAAAATTATCCATTAATTAATGAAGTCCGGGGAATAAATCCCGAAAGAGTGGTTCAGACTGCATCTCCATTGCCTAACACAACATAATCACTATCCAAATACATAACGTGAGAGGTGTAGTCATGTTCCACTATTTATGGAAGAGCTGGAAGCAGCACAAAGAGCGTCTCATCCTGATGCTGATCGGCATGCTAGTTATCAGTGGTGGACTAAGTTACCTTTTCGGATTGTCGAAAGCGCAGGATCTGACCGTCACTGAAGAGCTTCAGAAGCGTTGGAAGTCGAGCTATGATATCGTCGTCCGGCCGCCCGGCAGTCAGTCGATGACCGAAGAGGACGAGTTGCTCGAGCCGAACTTTTTGAACGGTATCCATGGCGGGATCACACTGGATCAATACGAACAAATCAAATCCGTGGCAGACGTCGAGACGGCGGCTCCGGTTGCTGTTATTGGGTACTCGAATATGAATATCATGCTCGATGAGTTTGAACTGGAGGAACCCGGAATCTATAAGATTTCTTCAAAGGAATCGACCGAGCAGGGGGACCAATCGATCGGGATCAATTCCTATGAGCATTATTTTTCGGTAGGGTGGACCGGCGGTATGTCGAACCTCGAGTCAAATGAGAAGTACGGCTTTTATAATACGCCGTCGACGTATGTCCGGCAGAGCATCGAACCTTTGATCGTCGGCATTGATCCGGAGCAAGAGGCGCGTCTTGTCGGCTTAGATGAGGCGATTGTTGAAGGGGACTATCTGGATGCCCTTTCGGAATATGAAGGAAGCAGGCAAGATGTGGATGCCGTTTTGCCAGTCTTGTTACGGAATGATACGAGTGAACAGAACACCTTCACGCACAAACTCGAGAAGCTGGACTTACCGTTTGAATCAGACGCGGAAATCGAGGAGACGTTGAAGCAACTTGAAGAGAATGGCAAGCAGGAGCTTCTTGCAGAGACGAAGGGTAACACCGTAGAGAGGTGGGATGCAGAGTCTCGTGACTTGTACCAGGCGTTGAAAGAAAGCATTGTGAACGACCGCTATTTTGAGCAGGACCAGACCGATCCGGAGTCGCTTCCGATGGCGGTCGGTGGAGGATTCATCAACTATTTCCCTGCCTCCTTAAGCTATGAAAAAGTGGAGAGTCCTTATCCAGAAAGGTGGCCTTTTGCGTATGGTATAGAGCCTACGGAGGCAACGACGTTCGACGGCGAATCTACGAACGCTCTTCGTGATATCGAGTACCTTGGCAGTGAACGGATCAAGCGTCTTGCCTATCAATCTGTCGGTACCTATGACCCTGCCCTGCTGCAGGTGTCGAAAGATCCGCTGAACAATCTGCCGCTCGAAACGTATCGCCTTCCAACGGCGGACCTCGTGTTGGGAGAAGACGGTGAACCGCTTAACCCTGTGCCGGAGGTGAAGACGACAGGGGAACCGGACTCGTTTCTGACTCCAGCCCCGACTGTATTGACGACGCTCGAAGCGGCTGCTCAATTGTCTGATGGCGCCCCGATCTCCGCCATCAGAGTCAAAGTGGAAGGAATCGAAACGCTCAGTACGGAGAGTCAGGAAGTACTGGACCAAGTCGCATCTGACATCGAATCTGAGACTGGCCTTATTACTGATATCACGCTTGGTTCTTCTCCTCAACCGACTGTCGTCCATGTACCAGGTGCAGGCGAAATGGAAGAGCTGGGTTGGGTCGAACAGCCTTGGATCAAGCTCGGAACCGCGATTAATATTTTCAACGAAACGAAGCTCGGCTTCTCAGGCGTCGTCATCGGCTTGGTAGCGGTGGGCATTATATATGTGCTCTCGACCAACCTGATCCTCAGCCTCAGAAGAAGGAAAGAGTTCGCTATTCTGCTCTCGCTTGGCTGGAGGGTAAAGGACCTATTGAAGATGGTCGTGGTGGAAGCCGCCTTGATGAGCCTTGCTGTAATCGGTATCTCTTTTCTGACATTGTTTCTCTTTTTCGTCCGGGACGGTGTAGCGTTTGATGCCGCCTCCTTTATCCAGATTGCGGTCTTTGCTATCGTCATTTACCTGATCGGCGCATTGTGGCCGGCTTATTTCATTAGGAAGATCAAGCCATACGAAGCGATACGAATCGGAGAAATCGCAACGAAATCGAGTCGCATCGTCCAAGTCAAAGGACTAATCACGATGGCATTCGGACACTTTTTCAGCAAAATTAAACGGAACTTGCTCTCGGTTCTTGCAATCGCGATACCGACCGTGCTGCTCAGCTTCTTCATCTTCGTTACGTTCCGCATGCAAGGCGTGTTGTACACGACGATGCTCGGACAATACATTTCCGTGGAAATATCGTCGATTCACTACATCTCAATGGGCGTCGCTGCAGTGTTGTCGATCCTTACAACGATGGAATTGATCTGGCAGAACGTCACCGACCGTAAGGAGGAGATCACCTTACTACGGTCGCTTGGATGGAAAAATAGATATACGAGGCTGATGGTGTATTGGGAAGGAGCATTTGTCGGTTTGCTGGCTGCCATAATCGGTCTCGGCGGCGCTTTCGCTCTGATCTGGGGGCTATATCAGCAATTCCCTGTCGACTATATCGGAACCATCACGCTAACAGGACTGATTCCTGTCCTGATGGGCATCATCGGGTCGTTGATCCCGGGCGAAATCGCGGTAAGAATGAAATTGAACGGAATGAAATAAAGGGGGAGTTCCATGCAATCCATAACATGTGAGAACCTGACGAAAAGCTTCAAAGGCGATGGCGTCGAAACCTTCGCATTGCAAAATATTCACGTGACCTTTCAGCAATCCGATTTCACGGCCATGATCGGTCCTTCTGGAAGCGGGAAGTCGACGCTGCTCAGCATCATCGGCACCCTCGATGAACCGTCGAACGGGAAGGTGCTTTACGGGGGAGAACATTCTCCAAGGAAATCGAATGCCGTAGCCAACTTCCGTTTCGAACATATCGGGTTCATTTTCCAACAGTACCACTTGCTCCCGACACTGACCGCCTTGGAAAATGTCCTTTCCCCGGTCATGACGAGAAAAGTGGACTATGACAAGACAGCGAGGGCCAAAGAGCTCCTCGACCGCGTCGGCTTAGCCGAAAAAGCAGGATCGCTTCCTTCTCAGCTTTCCGGTGGCCAGCAACAGCGCGTTGCCATCGCAAGAGCGCTCATCCAAGAGCCGGACTGGCTGCTTGCGGATGAACCGACCGGTAACCTCGATTCTGAAACAGGAGAGATGGTCTTCCAACTTCTCCAGGAAATCCACCGCGAGAAAGGGTGCGGCGTCCTCTTCGTCACCCATGACGAGACCTTGGCGGAGCGCGCTGATCAAGTCGTTCGGATGGTGGACGGTAAAATCGTATCGGAATAGAATACAGACCGCCGTTTTGGCGGTCTGTTTTTATGAATTGATGGATATCCGATAATTTTAGTCGATTAGCACGTCACTCAGTCCGGCATATCGATATAAACCTTCTCCATATTCTCGGTTTCAAGGTCGACGATCCAGTATTCGAGGTCTTGCTCGCGACTTTTTCCGAACTGAGAATCTCGTGTGAACAAAATCCGGTTACTCTTATGGAAGAACGTCGGGTCTCCGGCGAAATCGGAAACATCTGTCACTTGTTCGACATCCGAACCATCGCGGTTCATGACGAAAATGTTGTATAGATACGTGCTGTTGTTCATCGAGCCAACGTCTGAAAAAGCAATTCGTTCCTGATCCGGTGACAGGGCAGGCTGCGATAAGGCGGGGCCGTGCTCTGCTTCCGACTCGTAACTGTCTTCGAGTACCACCGGCGTCTGTTCGTTCGTCTCCAAGTCCGCAAACATCAGTTGATCATCGAAAGCAAAAGGTTCACTGTTATTTTTATAGAAGATTTTCTGACCGGAAAGTACCTCGAAGGAACCGAAGGAGAAGTCCACCTCATGATCGATGCGCTCACCCTTACCAGTAGCGAGGTTCACTTTGTGGAATTCGAACTGCTTCACGATACCGTCCCGGTACATCGTGTAGTAAATCCACTCCCCGTCAGGAGAAAAATCTGCTTCCAACACGGTATGCTGGGCTCCAGTCAGAGCTCGTGCTGATCCATTCTCGAATACCATCAGTTGAACACGGGCAGTTTCTTGGACGTCTTCCACTAATTCCTTTTTCAAAAATGTGAACGACGTCCCGTTGGGTGCAAATACGGGTTCTTCATAGGAGTAACCTTCTTCTGGTTCTAATAGCAACTCCGCTTCGCCACCGTCCATTGCCTTCATATAGAGCGAAGACTGTTCATGCTTCGTATATGGGAAAATCAGAGTTTGATCATCATCAGACAGCGTAGGGGAAAAGCCGAGACCGGAATAGCCTGTCGGTCCAGCAGCCATTTGCCCTGTGCTTGCAAGCAGTATATAAACCAAGATCACGCCTCCGACAAACCAGAGACTTTTCTTATTGATTCGTTTCATACGTCCACCTCCCGAATAGTTACTGAAGCAGCCAAGGTGTCAACGTAATCGCTGTAAACAGAACGATCACGATCAGCCCGGGGATCATTGCAGCGACCGGTTTCCGTGCGGTCCACTTCATTTGATACTTGTAGAAAAGAAGCCAGATGACGACGACACCGACCGGAATCAAGACGAGCCAGTTGAGTCCGATCATTGCCATGAATCCATAGATGAAAAAGATGGCGGTACCACAAATCATTACTCCTGCGAGAAGGTTGACGACGTTGCTCACCTTTTTCAAACGGCGGGTTTTCCGATCACTCGTCTCCTCTATGGTGTGGTAGTAGGAATTACGGATGATAAATACGAGACAAGTAAGGATGAGAATCGCTAGATACGTGCTAAAGATGTATGTCTGAGGCTCTGGAAACTGGATGACGGCGAAATAGCTGATTCCAATCCATCCGCCAGTCAGGAAAACGAGCGCGTTGACCGACCAATAAAATCTTCCAAGCAGGGAAATGTTCATCGCGACCAAAGTGACAAGTGTACCGAATGCGAACTGGATCGCGAGCCAGCCAAGCGATGGTTCATTGAATGTGTTTAGAAAAAGGAAGTGCATGAAGATACCGAGTGCAATCGATGCGAGGCCGATGACATACAATAGTCCGCGTTGATACGGATACATCGTCTCCTGCAATCCATTGCCGACTAAGCCGGCATCGCCGAACTCTTCAATCGCTTTTTTCTCAGCGTTCTTGGGAGAATGACCGTCTTCCTCGTGCTGCTGCTTCAAAGCAGACAAGTGTGCGAGGAATTCTTCTTTCATTTCCTCCCGTTCTGCTGGATCACTTTGCACCTGGTTCAGGATTTTATCGACGTGCTTTTCCAATCGATTCATGAGCCTTCCTCCGATGTTTTCATAATGAGATCATGGACGCTTTTCCATTCGCCTAATTTCTGAACAAGCCTGACGTTCCCTTCTTCTGTGATCCGGTAGTACTTGCGGCGTCCGCTAGACGTATCCGACCAATAGGAAGTGAGCCATTCTTTCTTTTCCAGCCGTTTGAGGGCGGGGTATAGTGTTCCTTCGCTCATGTTGTACAAGTCATCGCTCTGTTCTTTAAGCCGTTTGACGATCTCATACCCGTACATGTCCTGCTTCGAGAGCAATCCGAGCATAAGAATATCGATACTGCCTTTCATGATTTCCCGGTCCATCGCTTATCCTACTCCTTTAATATTTATGGAATTAAATCAATTTTATGGAAGTTACGGACATTGTATAACGAGGTACATCGTATTACAAGGTTAACTTGTAAAAATAATGAAATTGGTGAGCGGTTCATGTCCGCTCTACTTGCTGAGTAAGGATGTAGGAAGTGTTCTTTTTCCAAAATATGTTTGTCGGCATTTCCTGAGGGTATTCACAACTAAAACCATCAAGGAGGAGACAGATGAAACCGAAAGTCAAACTGGCACTCTTAGTAGTATCTGCATTAGTGATGATAGGTTTTCTCGTTCATGATTTCATGACGGGGGATGTCGGTTATCGGACCTTCAAAGTGATTGGTGTTGTCATCGTTTTCGGGTATATGGGATATACCTTCTTCTCTAGTAATAGGGAAAGTGAATTGTAACGAGAGAGTTAGGGCAGGGAGTCGTATCCTTAGGGGATAGGAGACACCTGTCCTTTTTAGGTTGTGGAGGTATGACTAACTTTAATAAGGGAAAAGGGAAAGGGAGGGAGTGGATAACGTGTTGTATTTTCTTGCCTTTCTTTTGATTGGTGGGAGTTGGTTCTGGTCCTTTTATGCTGGAAAAGAAGGACTGTCGAGTGCTATTCCCGTTCTTATCGCGATCGTCGTTCCGTTTATATTTCTATTAGTTGGGATGAACGTTGCCTTACATTCTGGAGTTCAGCGGTCGGGGTTTGTCTGGGGTTATCTCTTCTACGCGGTGTTGGCGAATAGTTTGGTAGTGTTGGTCACCGTGATCGTAGCTTCATTGAAGAAGAACTCAAGAGAATAGAAGGATTTGTTGTCGTTTTGTGGAAGAAGTGGGGAAGGGAGTTGGTATCGTGAAGAAGGAAAAGTTGATTAAAAAATACGATTCTCATGTCGAGTTGCATTCGAAGCAGCATCCGACTATTGAACAGTGGAGGGAGCGGTTGCTGGATGGTGTGCAGGGGAACGTCTTAGAATCCGGCGTAGGGACAGGGGCGAACTTTCCCTATTACGAAAGGGACATCCGACTGACAGGTGTGGACTTCAGCCCAAAAATGATCGAACGGGCAAGGGAGGAGGCGGAAGGGCTTGGTATCGAAGCGAATCTCTTTGTTGAGGATATCGAGGAAGTGGAGCTTGAGCCGAACCAGTTCGATTATGTCGTGTCGACACTTACATTGTGCAGTTATCCGAATCCTGTTGAGGTGTTGAACCGGTTCGCAGAGTGGTGCAAAGACGACGGGGAAGTCCTGCTCTTAGAGCACGGCAGGAGTACGAAGCCATCAATCGGTACCATCCAAAAGTGGGTCGATCCCGTCTTCCATCAAATCGCGGGCTGCCATAGCGACCACATGACACTCGACTTGATCAAAGAATCCAACCTGACTGTGACCAAAGCAGAAAGCCACTGGTCCGGCATCTTCCACCTTGTATGGGCTCGTCCAAGGGCTTGATGGGGACAGGCACCTTGTCCCGCTGAATGAGGTAAATGACTATAGAAAAATGGGACAAGGTGCCTGTCCCCGAAGAGGTGTTTGTATGAAAGTGTTTCGTGTATTTAATGTTGTGTTAGCTGGGTTAATGCTGGTGGGGTTGCTTGTCCATTGGTTTTCAGGTGGCTCGCTTCTTACGACGGACGGAATCATGTTGATGAATGCGGTAGTGTTTTTCTGTATTGGGCTAGAGAATCTGTTGGACCGGGATGCTGAGCGGAAAGTGGGATATGTATTCATTCCCCTTTCTTTGTTTATGTTCATTTCAACACTTTAAGGAAAGGAGAAGTCTATGAGTTTGTTGCGCAAAACCGTAGGGATATTCGGTGTTTTAGGAATGGTCGTGATGGGATATCATTTCTTCGTCCAGGAACTGCCGGAATCGCTGATTACATTTTTGGGAGCTGGGTTGTTCCTAGTATGGGGGCTCTTTCTGCTGCTGGAAGATAGGAAAAGAATCTGGGGGACCCTGGCTTTAATTACATCCAT
Source organism: Halobacillus salinus (assembly GCF_004684905.1). GTDB lineage: Bacteria > Bacillota > Bacilli > Bacillales > Halobacillaceae > Halobacillus > Halobacillus salinus. Next base: position 291,958 of record NZ_SRJC01000001.1, read on the forward strand.
TATATTTTTTGCGGATTTCTTTTTTATCCTTTAAGAGTTACATAGATTAGGCTCAATCGACTAAACACCTGACTTCTTCCTTATGTTAAGCTATATAAAATAGCGTTTTCATAAAGGGTGAGATCGGTGCGGGTGTCGCTGCAGACTAAAATCATAGGATTGGTGCTGTTTCTCTTAATCTTCGTCATCAGTATACTTTCCGGCGTATTTGCTTACATAGAAAAAGAGGAAGTCGAAGAACAGATTGGCCAGCTCGCGCTGCAGACGGCGAGTACGGTATCGTTCATGCCTTCCGTGAAAGAAGCGTTCGAATCGGAGAATCCTTCGGCAACTATCCAGCCGATTGCGCTCCGTGTCCAAGAGGAGACAGGCGCAGAATTTGTGGTAGTAGGAAATAGTGAGAGCGTCCGTTATGCCCACCCTGATGAGTGGAAAATCGGGGAGAAGATGGTAGGCGGGGACAATGATCGTGCGCTTGTAGATGGAGAGTATTACATATCGCAAGCGGAAGGGACACTCGGTCCTTCCCTCCGCGGGAAAGCGCCGGTTTTGAACGATGATGAAGACGTCATCGGACTCGTATCGGTAGGTTTTCTGATGGAGGATATTCGTCTGCGCGTTTGGGATAAATTGAGGACGATCGGTGGCGTTGCGTTCATCGTTTTGATTCTCGGAGTTGCGGGCAGCTATCTACTTGCGCGCAGCATCAGGAAAGATACGCTCGGTTTGGAACCTTACGAGATTACGGCTTTCTATCAGAACCGGGAAGCGATTTTATCCTCTATTAGAGAGGGGATCATTGCGATTGATGATATGGGACGAGTGACGCTTACGAACCATTCTGCCCTCGAGATGCTGCACCTGACTGGGGGAACCGTCGGACGGAACATCAAGGACATTTTTCCCCATACGAAAATGCTGGAAGTATTGAAGTCTGGAAAACCTTCTACAAATGAAGAGATGCTGCTGAACGATAAACTGTTCATTGTGACGCGGACGCCGATTGTTGCGGAAGGGAAAGTCACAGGAGTCGTCTCCAGTTTCAAAGATACGACCGAGGTCAGGGAGATGGTCCAGACGCTGTCTGAGGTCAAGCGTTATTCCGAAGGGCTCCGAGCTCAGACACATGAGCATGCCAATCAGATGTATCTGCTCTTAGGACTTCTGCAGCTTGGAAGATATGACGAAGCGGCTGCTTTCATCGAAGAGGAATACGAAACGACTCAGCAGCAGCAACGTCTTATGGTCGACCACATCAAGGACGAGACCGTGCAAGCGATTTTGACCGGAAAAATGAGTCGTGCGTCTGAACTGAAGGTCGAATTTGTCCTCGATGAAGCGACCGATCTTGACGTACTGCCGCCATCGATCAACCGGACGGATTTAGTGACGATTCTCGGTAATTGCATCGACAATGCGTTCGAAGCACTGGAGGAACAAGAGGAGAAGCGGGTCTCCTTTTTTGCAACGGACGTCGGCGATTCGATCGTCTTTGAAATCAGTGACAATGGCCCGGGGATACCGGATGAATTGGTCCAGTACGTATTCACGAGAGGTTTTTCGACAAAAGCAGGTGAGATGAGAGGCTACGGACTCGCGAACGTGAAAGAAGTTGTCGAAAGGCTTGGAGGCACGATGGAAATATCGAATGAAGAAGGTACTGTATTTTCTATCTTTTTACCGAAAGGAGGTCGAAATGATGAAGGTGATGATCAGTGAAGATGACTTTCGAGTCGCGGATCTGCATGCTCGTTTTTTGGAGATGATGGACGGGGTGGAAGTGGTCGGAAAAGCGATGAATGCGAAAGAGACGCTCGTGATGGTCCAAGCGAACCAGCCGGACTTGCTGCTGCTCGACGTCTATATGCCTGACCGACTTGGCATAGATATTTTACATGAAATCCGCGATCGCTGTCCCAATGTCGACATCATCATGATCACGGCGGCAAAAGAAAAGGAAGCGGTGGAGAAGTCGCTCAAGTACGGGGTTGTAGACTATATCATCAAACCGATTACGCTCGAGCGGTTCCAGCAAACACTCAGCGATTACATGAAACGCCATGACTTGATCAGACAGACCGAAACATTTGACCAAGGAGCCGTCGATGAGCTTTTGAAGAGTGCCTCTGTTAAGGACGAAGAACCAGTGCCGAAGGGGATCGATGGACTGACGTTATCAAAAGTGGAAGAGATGCTGAAGGAAGCAGAGAATGGGCTGACCGCTGAAGAAGCAAGTAAGCAGATGGGAGCCTCCAAGACGACGGCCCGCCGGTATCTCGAATATTTGATTTCGATTCGGAAAGGGAAAGCGGAAATGAAATATGGCCGGGTCGGACGGCCGGAACGTAAATACTATGCAAGTCACTGAGCAGTCTCTTTGAAGGGGCTGTTTTTTTGTTGTCTTCCTGTGAATTTTATGAATTTAATTCCGCTTATTTGAATTAATATAGAATATTTTGAAAACGGTTACATTTCTGATTTCTTCCCTTACACTTAGTCTCAACAGTCATTACTATTTCTGAAAGGGGAGCAATCATGAAGAAGCATTTATTAGGTTTAAGTTTTTTATTGATGATGGGTATGATGTTGGCAGCTTGTAGTGGAGATTCGAATCAAGCGAGTGGCGAGGGGGACGGAGAATGGTCTCCTGAGAAGCCAGTTGAAATCGTAGCGCCGGCCGGAGCAGGCGGTGGTTGGGATACCACGGCTAGAAGCGTAGGTAAGGTTCTCGAAGAAGAGGGGATCATGGAACAGAACATCGGTGTCGTAAACAAAGAAGGTGGCGGAGGAGCTGTAGGCTGGTCTTACATCAACAGTCAGAACAACCCTCACAACATCTTCGTCTCTTCACCGCCACTGATCTTCGTACCACTGAACGGACAATCTGATCTGTCGCATAAAGACTTCACACCGCTTGCGAACATGATTGCAGACTACGGAGCTTTCGCAGTAGCAGAAGATGCAAAATGGGAAAACTTGAGTGAATTGTTCGATGACATGAAAGATGATCCTTCCAGTGTGACCGTAGTCGGAACGTCTTCTCCGGGATCGATGGACCACATGCAGTTTGTCTCCATCGCGAAGAAAGCTGGTGTCGACATTAAGAAAATCCGTTACGTGTCTGCCCAAGATGGCGGTGGCATGACGCAGATTCTGAACGGTAGTGCCGATGTGTACTCTACAGGTATCGCGGAAACCGTGGAACAAGTGAAAGCCGGTAAGGTTCGCGTCTTGGGTATAACAGCAGAAGAGCGTATCGAAGGAGATGTCCTTTCTACATTCCCGACTGCCAAAGAGCAGGGGATCGATGCGACGTTCGTCAACTGGCGTGGGTTCTTCGGCCCTGGTGACATGACGGAAGGACAAGTTGCTTATTACGAAGAAAAGTTGAAAGAGGTCAGCGACTCGGACGCTTTCGCAGAAATTCGTAAAAACTACGGATGGAACGAAATGTACATGAACTCGGAAGAATACGCCAAGTTCCTGGATGAGCAGAAAGAAGAATTGAGCGGCTTAATGGAAGAGCTGGGATTAGTCTCTAACTAAAACGGCGAAGGGTCCTGAGTTTTCAGGCCCTTCCCTTTTCATAAGGGTGAGAAGCATGTTGAAAACTTTGAATCAAAAGCTGAGCTTATTTTTAATTTTATTCGCCAGTGGTTATCTCTATTTGACGTACAACTTGAAGGAGTATCCGTACGTACCGGTCGATTCCGACTTTGTCCCGAAAGTATTGGGGTACGTCCTGATTGTTCTTGCTGTTTTTCTCTATTTTGATAAATCATCTGAGACGAAGGAAGAAAAAGAGAAGCGCACGATACCGAAGAAAGAGATCTTGGTCTTGCTTGCAGTAGGGGCAATGATCTTCCTCTACATTTTTCTGCTTGAACTTCTCGGATTCGTCCTGAGTTCCATGCTGTTCGTCTTTGGTTGTTCACTGTTTTTGGGTTATCGGAATCATAAGGTGAACGTAATCGTTTCGGTCATTTTTCCACTAGTAATGTATCTTTCTTTCAATTACTTACTTCAAATCAAATTACCTCAAGGGATATTGCCCTTTTAAAAAGGTGTGAAAACGTATGGGTGCAATGGAAGGTTTTATGCAAGGGTTAGAAGTCGCGTTCAGTTTTCAGGGTATCTTGTTCGTTCTGATCGGAGTCATCGCCGGAACGTTGATCGGTATGATGCCTGGTCTCGGTCCGATCAGTGCGATCGCAATCATGATTCCAATCACATATGGAATGAATCCGTCTACGGCTTTGATGATGATGGCAGGTGTCTATTACGGAGCGGTGTTCGGAGGCTCGACGTCCTCGATTTTGCTCAATGCTCCTGGTATTTCCGGGACGGTGGCGACCTCGTTTGACGGGTATCCGATGGCGCAAAGGGGAGAGGCCGGAAAGGCATTGGCGATTGCGGCAATTTCGTCGTTCGTAGGTGGGACGGTTTCTGTTGTTTTGCTGATGCTGTTTGCTCCGGCTCTCGCACAGGTAGCCGTTTCGTTCGGTCCTGCTCAGTATTTTGCGTTGATGTTCCTCGGACTGACGGCGATTGCGAGTTTGTCCGATGGCTCGACGGTAAAAGCACTGATCGCAGCGACGGTCGGATTCATGATGGCGACCATCGGAATCGATGGACAGACCGGTACGACGAGGTTCACGTTCGGTAATCCGAACCTGATGGAAGGCATTGATTTTCTCGTCATCGCTCTCGGATTGTTTGCATTGGCGGAGATCTGTTTCTTGATCAAAAACCGGAAAGACGATTCGTTGAGTAAACAAGGCGATATCGGAAGTTTGAAGCTAGGCAAGTCGGACTTCAAAGAAATGAGAGGACCAATGAGCAGGCAGTCGTTCTTAGGGTTCATCCTCGGAGTGCTTCCTGGAGCGGGAGCGACGATCGCATCATTCATCGGCTATATCTCTGAAAAAAGGATTGCCAAGCGACCGGAGGAATTCGGTAAAGGCTCTGTCAAAGGACTGAGCGCACCGGAAACCGCCAACAACGCTGCGACAAGTGGTGCATTCGTTCCATTATTGAGCCTCGGCATACCAGGCTCTGGTACGACGGCTGTCATGCTTGGAGCTTTCTTAGTACTCGGCATCCAACCGGGACCACTGCTCGTACAGGATCATCCGGACGTATTTTGGGGAATCATTGCAAGTATGTATATCGGGAATGTGTTCCTATTGATTCTGAACCTCCCATTGATTCCGTACATCGCGAAGATCCTGAAAATATCCCGTCCACTGTTGATCTCGCTCGTTGCTATATTCAGTCTGATCGGGGTCTATGCGATCAGCTTCAGTACCTTCGATTTGTACGTGCTGCTTGCTTTCGGAGTGCTCGGCTACTTAATGCGGCTGTTCAGCGTACCGGCACCGCCGTTCATCCTGGCCTTCATCCTCGGCGGAATGATGGAGCAGTCCTTAAGGCAGACACTGACAGCATCCGGAGGAAACATGCTTGCACTCATCTCCGATCCCGTATCGATCGGACTGTATATCGTAAGCCTGATCTCCTTCCTCGTACCACTCATCCGCACACGCAACAAAAACGACCAGTCAGAAAGCGAACAAAAAGCAAGCTAGGGGACAGGCACTCTGTCCCTTTTTTTTATGCATGAAAGTCTTATAGGTTGAAGATGAAAGCTACAGCTAATGCATAGAAGACAAATACGACAAAAAAGAGGAAGAAGATCATCCAATTTACCCGTTGGATCTCTTGGTAATAACCGTTTCCCGCGTCTACTTTTTTCGCTCTCATTACAATGCTGACGTTGAGGAACGGGACAAGGAGAACGAACACACCTACAAGGAACCAGAGGAATCCGGGTTCCATGATTGGTTCTGCTTGCCTCGCAGGAAAAGATTGAATGAGGACTAGCACTGCGAGAAAGAATTTCGATGTGTACTGGGACCGACGCTCCTTTTCAAAAGAATGATCGTCCATTACGTCTTTTTCATAGAGTGCTAGTTTCCTCATATCAGCCGTCCACGCATATGTCCCTGTTTTGTATTTCCTTTGTTCCAGTAATCCTGAGATTAGCAAGAGGGCAGTAAGCGAGTAATAGAATATTCTGTCCAATGCCAGGCTGAACAGAACCAAACTGATCAAAGCCACCCCAAGCATCAGCAAGTTCAAATAAAGCAACTGCTTCTTCCTTAATCTATTCCGTTCTTCTATTTCCATTTGCAACACTCCTTTGGGGACACTCCTTTGGGGACAGGGACTCTGTCCCACTTTTGCGGGTCAGAGACTCTAGCTGTTAGCAAGTATCTCCTGTTCTACCAATCTTCAACCTTGTCAATCAGGTCTCAGGTATAAACACTCGTTTTTCCCTACCTTAATGGCTAGAGATAGTTAATCAGAAGCGATGAAAGGCTAACAATGAACGCGGTGTAGCCTAAGCTGAATGCCCACGTAGTGAGTTGGATGCCCTTCGCCTCATCTCGTTTCTTGTGAATAGTGTACATCCTCCATGATATGGCTCCCGTGAACAGCAGCATTCCGATAGCGAAGTAAGCTAACATTTGCCACCAGCCTCGTTCGGGCACTGTAACATGCAATGGATTGAAAAGGACATGGTGGACAATCGTTGGAATAATGGCACCTATAGCGGAGAATATATTAGAAACTGACGATTGTTTTAATTCATCTTCGAATTTATCGTCTCCCAATAAGTCTTTTTCGTATAGTGCTAGTTTTCTCATGTCTTTCGTCAAAGCCAGTCTTCTTGTTTTAAGAAGGACCCATCTGAACACCGCGAAGCTTACGAAGAAGATACTGATAGTGAGCAATAACGTCTGAAACGTAACCTTGGTGATGAGAACGACAAATGCAGTGAGCAGAACGGTTACGAGCAGGTAGATGTATAATAATTGTTTTCTTCGTAGTTTGAGAATTTCTTCTGTCTGCAAGCTTAGTCTCCTTAATTAAGTGGCAAGGGTAAAGGTGATTCCCGTATGCGGGACAAAGTCCCTGTCCCTAAATCATTGAAATCATGATGAATACGAGTACGAGGGAGGTGATGAAAAAGACGGCGCCTGTGAGAAGGGCGATCTTAAAGGTGTTTTTACGTACAGCTTTTCCTTGGACTGGCTGATCGCTGTCGATTCGTTTTGCGCGGGAACGCATGCTGAAGTTCATCATGATCGCCATGACAAGCAGAAGCACCAAGACTACCCAGGCGAAATCCATCGGGATAAACGATGTATCCGGCGGTGTCATAACGTATTGGAATCCAATGATTATCATGACGAAAGCTTGAGCAACGAGTGACATGCGTTTTTCTCGTCGAAATTCCCTTTCTCCGAGTCGTTCCTTTTCATAAGCCATCAGTTTCTTTGTATCACTTGTGGCGATATAACGGCCTGTAAAGAAACCGTATGCTTCGAAGCAGAGAGCTATGGCGATAAAGATTTCCAGCATCATATAGCCGGTCTTGGAACTCACATAATTGCCCATTAAAATCCCCACGATCCCGACAAGGACCATCATCAGGTTCATGTTACGGTACTGCCTCTTTCTTAAACGTTTCAATTCCGTGTTTTCCAAACCCATCACTCCCATTATGTATCTGTCTAAGTATACGAATTTACCATAAAAAGGTTTCAGGGGACAGGGACCTTGTCCCACATCTCCCAACCGAAGAAAAGACGCAAGCCACCGGGGCTTGCGTCTTATTTCGTATGGGCACTAAATTAACTGACTGGGACGAGGTGCCTGTCCCCATGGTCCTCTTCGGATGTGATAGAGGAGATGTCTTGGATAAGTGAGGCGATTGTGGCGATTTCTTCGTCGCTGATTTCTGCTAGTTCGTCGAACATTTCAACGGATTCCTGCGAAATGTAGGTGACTTGTTCAACAGAGGAGACAATCTGCTCAAGACCTGCAGACATTTCATGGGTTGATGCGGAAATGTCTTCGTTGTTTTTTGCGATAATCTCATTGGAATCAAGCATGTCCTGGAACAGTTCGCCGAGCTCTTCGATGGAAGCGTTCGTCTCTTCAGACTCCTGCAAACCTTTTTCCATCGAAGCAACCGCTGTGTCGGTTTCTTCTTGTGTTCCGCGAACGATATCCGAAACTTGATCGGAAGACTTCCGCGTCTGTTCGGCAAGCTTCCGTACTTCGTCTGCTACGACAGCGAACCCTTTGCCGTGTTCTCCGGCGCGGGCTGCTTCGATTGCGGCATTCAAGGAAAGCAAGTTGATCTGTTCGGAAATATCGGTGATCACTCGTGCAATTGAGCCGATTTCTTTCGACTTCGTGCCGAGTTCTTTGACGACGTGATATGTATCGTTCACCGTCTGATTCAGGCCTTCCATTTTCGTAATCGAGCTCTTGATTTTCTCATTTCCGTTCTCCGTCAGCTCAAGGGCACGCTTGGACTGATCAGAAATATCGGAGGACTGGTGGGAAAGGTCTGCGACTGATGCGTTCATTTCTTCCAATGCAGCCGAGCTTTCCTCTGTGGATGCCAACTGCTTGCGGATGCCACGTCCAACCTCATCGATCGCAGCACGTACGATGTCCGCTTGTTCGACGGCGTCCTCTCCTTTTTGGACGAGCGAGTGGATTTCGCTGTCCGTCACTTCATTGTGTTCGGTCACGACAGCAGCTGCTGTTTCAGCATGCGCAGTTTCCTGAAGCAACGCCTCTTTCGTTACCAACTCTTTTTTAAGTTTGCTCGTACGGATGAAAAAGCCGATAGTTGTCGCGAGAAACAGCACATTCAATGCGAGTGAAATGTATAGAAACATAATGGCGCCTCCTTATAGTTTTTTGTACAAAAGGGCGGTGCCTTCTGCGACAGATTCTGGAATATCATGAAGTCGGTCGTTGTCTTTGTAGTAGTGGATGACTGAGGAGCCGTCGACCGTTTGATAGTGCTCGAACTGGTGGTATTTCTTTGATATGTGGGTCGATTTATTATTGGTGGCTTCAGAGTAGATGAAAGAAAGTCCATCGTTTTCTGCTTTCGCAATCAGTTGTCCGAGCAGTTCATGGATGACCTCTTTCCGGTCTTCAAGCGCAGTCACACCAAGCATGAACAAGTGCAAGGCTTCCCCGTCTTCAATCTCTCTTCCATGTCTTTTATGGAAATCGGCTAAAAACCGTTTGTCGACATCTTCGAGTACGTGAAGAATGACATTCATGTCCTTGAAATCCCCTTCGAATACATCTTCTCCGATGATTTCGGGTGCACTGGTGTCCCCAGCTAATACGCCGACCACGTCTTGTTCTCCGTTGACAGCTGCCATGCAGTATCCTTGGTCCACGACGCCTTCTAAGTATTCTTTGGTAAACTCGTAAAAGTCTTCATACGGCAGGTCGAGCATGCCGACCATCGGCTCTTGGACCCAGCGGCCGTTGATATCGATCCCAATAAAGGACTTGGCAAGGCATGCCGCTGATTGTTCAATCAGTTGTGTGTTATCGCTGCTTAGTAATTGGTAGGTGTACGTCGTTTCGGTCTGCATAGTGAGTCCTCCTTGTTAAATAACGGTTCCGGTGAATTGAATACGCTCAAGGGCGTTTCTCAGTTGTACTTGGGCGATTTTTGACTCTGGATTAATGATTTGTACCTCTCGAAATCCGAGTGTTGTATAGAATTGGACCGTCTGATCCAGCTGCTCGAGGACAGATGATGGGACGGTCGTCTGGTAACGTCCATCGACAATAAGCGTATAGCTTTGTCTGTTTACTTTGTTGATCGTCTCTTCGAAGTCCGCCATGTAATTCGGTACATCGTGTTCGCGGATCAATCCGTGAACCTGAACTCGTACCGCTTGTTCGCGTTCCTGGATTGCCATCTTGTATTTTTTCTTATCGACTACTAATCCTTGCATTTTTCCACCTCGCTTTTTTGGTATACATGTTCTCTATCGACAAAATAAGACAACATTCAAGTTGTTTTCTAGTTTCATAGGGGAAAGTTTCCTCTCTAGGAAAGTAGCGCCAAATCGTTTACTATAAACGTGAAGGGAAAGAAAAGAGAGGAGAAGGTGAATGGAACAGGCTTTATATCCCAGCATAGACGGTTCGAGAGAAGAGAGAGAACAGTTTGTGGGGTTACTAGAAGAACTTTTGACTACAGTTGATGAAATGAAAGACCCGGACAAGATGACATTAGGGAAGCTTCCTGATGATCCATACGCAAATCGCGACATACCTCAACAACCCGGGACTATGAAAAAAGTGATCCAGGAGCTGAAGGAGCTGGCGCAAGGACATCGGTTTGTGAACCATCGTTATGTGGCCAACGCCTCTACGCTGCCGAACATACCGAGTTTACTTGGACAAGTGATGATGACGCTCGTCAACGGGAATAATCTATGGGATGTAGAAGGATCGGCTGCAGCTCGAGCGGAAGTGAAGCTTACTCGCATGCTTTCTGAAGTTATCGGCTATAATCCGGAGAAAAGTGGCGGTTTCACTACGTGGGGTGGACAGGGAGCTGTTTTTCAGTCACTGCGCCTTGCGATTGCACGCCAATTTCCTGATTCAAATGAGGAAGGGGTTCCTCCGAATCTTTACTGCTTTGCATCAGAGCTGTCGCATTACAGTCTTTTCAAAGCGATGCAGGCGACCGGAATCGGAACGAATCATCTGATTCGGATCAAGACGAACGATGATCACTCAATGAACATAGAAGACTTGCAAGAAAAAATGGAAGCGGTTGCTGAAAAAGGGGGCATCCCGCTGTATGTGCTCGCCAGCACAGGCACAACCGATACATTCGGAGTAGATGACGTCAAGCAAGTGAAAAAGGTTTGCACAAATATCGAAGCAGCGCATCAACTCGCTCCGATTTATTTGCATGCCGACTCTGCTATGGGCGGGATGTACACCTTTTTCAATGACTATGAGACCGAAGAGAATCCACTCGGGTTCCGTAATCAAGTGATAGATGAGATAAAAAGGTTGCAGAAGAAGTTCCGGCACTTACGTCTAGCGGACAGTCTCGTCTTTGATTTTCACAAATTGGGACAGACGCCGTACATCTCCAGTCTGTTCCTCGTAAAGGACCGGTCGATGTTCGGCTACGTCGACCTGAACGAAGAGGAGACACCATATGTCGGCAATCGTGGCTATGGGAATTACCATACGAGCTACACGTTGGAGTGCTCACGGATGGGGAGTTCCTTGCCAATCTACGCTTCGCTGATCGGTATGGGAGTAGAAGGCTACCAAACGATTCTTGCTCAGTATCTCGATGTGAATATCGCTTTCCGAGAGGCACTGAAGGAGCGTTTTTCTAACGTTGCTGTAACGAACGAGGTATCTCCGATTACGACGTTCCGGTTCTATCCGGGACGGCCGATGTGGGAAGCGGAGAAAGAAGGGCGGATGTCGAGCGAGGAAGTAACTGATATCAATGAATACAACAGCCGCTTCGCCGAAGTTCTGGGAGAGGCGCGTGATGAAATCTATTTTGGCAACACATCCAGACAGCGTTATGTAGCGGTGACCGACCGGGAAGAGCTGGAGTCTGTGTACGTCCAAAAGTTCTTCTCGATCTCCCCGTACACCACGGTCGATCGAGTGCCCGAATACATCGATTTCCTAGAAAAACAAATGAACGCCTTCCACAAGTCCATGCAGTTGATTTAATTGGGGACAGGGACCTCGTCCCACTCCAAAGGGAGGCAGTCAAACGAAAAAAGAGACTTGAGCTAAAATGCTCAAGTCTCTTTTTATGTGGAAGGTGGGACAAGGTCCCTGTCCCCTAAAACCCGATCCGTTTGAATCGCTCCATCATGCGTTGGTTGTGTTCATCGGAACCGTCGATGTTTCCGCTTTTGAAGATCGGGACTTCGTAGCCGTCTTCATGCAGCCTTTCGACGGTGCGGGAGAACATGTCGTGCAGAAGGGCGGTACCGGCGACAGAGGAAAGAGGGGAGAAGGATTGATCCAGTCCCTCGAGATCCATCACTGCGTCACCTACTGGAATATGAAGGTCGAGGACGAAATCGGCGACGTCCTCCAATCGCTCGCCACTCGGGTGCCTGGAAGCAACGGATTCGGAATAAGCCAGAGCTGTGAGAGCAATGACTTGAACGCCTTTTGCCTTGTAATAGCGGGCGACATCGATCGGCGCAGGATTACGGCCGGAGACGGAAATCACTAGGACCATGTCTCCTGCTTCAACCGGTTCCTCCTCTATATAGGAATCGACGAACCCTGGCGTACGTTCGAGATCACTGGAGCGGCGTGCCCCTTCGTGCAGCATCAGCGGCTCAATCGCAATAGGTCGGACAGGGACGAGTCCTCCTGCACGGTAGTAGGCATCTTGAGCAAGCAAGCTCGAGTGACCGCAACCGAACGTGTGGAGTATTCCACCATTCCGAATGCACTGAGCCAACCTCTCGCTCACCGTCTCCAAGTTCTTCTGCTCACTCGCTTCGATTTCCTTCAGTTTCTCCACTGCCTTCGATAAATAACTCATCCTCGTTCGTCACCTCTTATTGGGGACAGGCACTTTGTCCCGCTTATTTCGTTATCAGATGGTTCGATGATAGACAGGAGGTTTCGAGGGTCTATCTCGCCTGCTGCATAAAGGTGGGACAAAGTGCCTGTCCCCCTAGGATCTATAGATGTCGCTGATGAATTTGTAGCGGTCGGCGCGGTAGGCGGATTTGACGACTTCGAACGGAGTACCATCTGTGAGGATACTGTTCCGCTCGATCATCAGGACGGCAGAATTCCTCGGAACCTCAAGCAGAGTCGCTTGATGATCATCGGCTACCGTCGCTTCGATCATTTGCGTCGCTTTTTCAATCGAGAGGCCGAGCTTGTCTTCTACGTATTGGTAGAGCGACCCTTGTACAATCTCTTCCGTCAATTCCGGAAGCAACGTCACCGGCAAGAACGTCGTTTCCACCGCCATCGGTTTCTGGTCGGCGGAGCGGATCCGTTGGACACGGAAGACATCCTCGCTCTCATCAAGATTCAACTTCTTCGCAATCTCGACTGTAGCCGGAATCGTCTCAAAACTGATCAAGCGGCTGCTCGCTTCCATGCCGCGTTGCTTCATGTCTTCCGTGAAACTCGTCATCCCTTGAAGCGGTTGTTCAATTTTCTGCTCCGCGATGAAAGTTCCTTTACCTTTTTCACGATATAAGTAGCCGTCGTTGACCATGTTCGTCATCGCCTGACGAACAGTCATCCGACTGACATCATAATGCTCAGAAAGCTCGCGCTCGGACGGAATCATCGTCCCAGGCACGAACTCCCCTGAATCCATGCGCTGCTTCAGATCCTCTTGGATTTGATAATACATCGGCATGGGAGAACGTTTATCTAGCACAAATGCTTCACCCTTTCCTAACGGCGCAGCGCCGCGTACTGGTAAGCTTCTTTATCGACGATCAGCGTCACGTCATCGTGGCGTTTCAGCGCAGAGGCCGGGAAGTCTTCTGTGATCTCTCCCGTCAACAGCTGTTCGATCGCCCGTGCTTTTCTCTCGCCAGAAGCGAGCAGCACAATCCGTTTACTTTTTAAAATAGACCGGATTCCCATCGTCACGGCCTGCTTCGGCACGTCTTCAATGGAGTCGAAAAAGCGGGCGTTTGCTTCTCGCGTCGAAGCGGCCAGTTCGACGACGTGGGTCTCGGTGTCGAACGAGCTGCCCGGTTCATTGAAACCGATGTGACCGTTTTCGCCTATCCCTAACAATTGTATGTCAGGTGGACCGATGTTCTCAATCACTTCTTCGTACCTGAGGCATTCTTTCTGAAGTTCGGATGCTGTTCCATCAGGTATAAACGTGTTCTCCTGTTGAATGTTGACGTGTCGGAACAAATTCTCTTCCATGAACGTGCGGTAGCTTTGAGGGTGATCTCCACCAAGTCCGACATATTCATCAAGATTAATTGTCTTTACGTTCTCGTAGTCGGCGTTACCATGGCTATAACCTTCGATCAGCTCTTCGTACGTACCCGTTGGCGTGCTTCCTGTAGCAAGTCCCAGCACGGATTTCGGATTATCGCGGACCTGACTTTCGAAAATAGAGCAGGCTTTCTGGCTGAGTTCTTTCTTATTCTCTGTGACGATGATGTTCATGATGATTCTCCTCTCCTAAAAGCGACCTCACCGCGGCAAATGGTGAGAAGTACGTCGCCTTCGTCGTTCAATAGTACAAGGTCAGCATCCTTGCCTTCCTCGATGCTTCCTTTTCGGTCGAACGCATCTAGCTGGCGTGCGGCGTTTCCAGAGGTGATGCGGGCCAGTTCCTGCCAAGAGGCGTGCTCACGCATATTGCGGGCTGCCTCGTTCAGCTTCAGAATACTGCCTGCGAGTGTGCCGTCTTCTAGTCTTGCTTCCCCGTTTTCAACCGTCACGTCCTGACCACCAAGGTCGTACGTGCCGGACGGCAGGCATTTGGCGCGCATCGCGTCCGTAATCAGCATCGTACGCTCTGGTCCGATGTTCTGATAGGCGAGTCTTACTGCATCCGGGTGGACGTGGATGTGGTCGACAATCATCTCGACCATCAGCGCTGGGTTCATAAAGGCCGCCCCGACGAGTCCAGGCTCCCTGTGGTGGAGCCCACTCATCTGGTTGAACAGGTGCGTGACGTGGCGGGCTCCGTGTTCTGCCGCCGCACTAGCCGTGGCGAAAGAGGCATCCGAGTGACCGAGGGAACAAACGACTCCGGTGCTGCTCACTTTTTCAATAAAAGGGAGGGCGCCTTCGGTTTCTGGTGCTAAGGTGACGAGCTTGATCTGTCCGTTCGCCGCATCCTGCCAAGCTTGGAACTGTTCCAAGGAAGGAGGGAGGATGTGTTCTAGCGGCTGAGCGCCAGCTTTCTTATCAGAGATGAAAGGCCCTTCCAAGTGGATGCCGAGCAGCTCGGCTCCCTTGGTTGATTCGTAGGCTCCGGCGTTGGTGACAGCTCGAGTAATATTTTCTACCGATTGGGTCATCGTTGTTGCAAGGAAGCTTGTTGTCCCTTCTTCCGGAAGCTTCGCGGTGATGCCGTCGAGCGCTTCTTTCGTTGCGTCCATCATGTCATGGCCGTCTGCACCGTGGATGTGGACGTCGATGAAGCCGGGGAGGAGGGTTGCTCCTCCTCCGTCGATCGTCGGCTCCTTGATAATTTGATCAGAGATTCGTTTAATTCGCCCGTCCTGGATTTCGACGGTGCCGTTCTCGATGACTTGTTGTTCCGTGACGATTCGTATATTTGAAATCAGCATATGTGTGTCCTCCTTTTATTCGACGGTGACGATGCCGGTGGTCCCGTGATCGTACTTGCCTTCTTTGTGCAGGTGGACTTGTTCACTTTCCAAGTTGGTGAAAATGACTGGTGTGACGACGGACGGTGCGTTGTCTTTCACGTAGTCGAGGTCGACTTGGATGAGCGGTGTGCCTTTTTCTACAGATTGACCGTCTTCAACGAGGGATTCGAATCCTTTTCCTTCGAGTTTCACTGTGTCGAGTCCGATGTGAATGAGTACTTCGAGCCCGTTTTCCATTTGCAGTCCTACGGCGTGCTTCGTCGGGAAGACGTTCAGTACTTTGCCGTCGACTGGTGAATGAATAATGCCGTCTGTCGGGTCGATGGCGAATCCTTGTCCCATCATACCTTGTGCGAAAACTTGATCCGGCACTTCAGAGAGTGGCATCACGTTTCCGGTCACAGGAAGGACGAGTCCATCTTTTGATACGGTTCTCTTTTCCGTTGTTGTGGTTTCGTTTGTTGTCGGTTCTGCGTCTGGTGCGGTCATGTTGTTTTGGTCGATTCGTTTGCGCATCGCTTCTGCGACGAACTCGACAGATGTACCGACGATGACCTGCAGGTTGCTCTTGCCGACTCTCATGACACCGCGGGCGCCGTTCTGTTTGATCGCCTTCTCATCGATGTCGTCACGATCTTCCATTTGCATACGAAGGCGGGTCGTGCAGTAATCGAGTGACTTGATGTTGTCTGGACCGCCGAGCGCTTTCAAGTAATGGTAGGCTTGTGCGTCGTAGTCTCCATCTAGTGTCGTGTTGTCTTCTGATTCTAGTTCGTCTTCATCTTCGCGTCCCGGCGTCTTCAAGTTGAGCTTGACGATCAGGAAGTAGAAAATGACGAAGTAAAGGGCTGCCATAATTAGACCGATGACGATGAGCATGAGCGGATTTTCAGAAATGTTGAAATTGAGCAGATAGTCAATCAGACCTGCTGAGAATCCGAATCCATGTCTGACATCGAACATGAAGGCAAGTACCATTGCGACACCTGTCAGTACAGCGTGTACCGCGTAAAGAAGCGGAGACAGGAACATGAACGAGAATTCGATCGGCTCGGTGACACCTGTGATGAACGATGTAAGTCCGATACTCAAGAACATACCGCCGACTGCGGCTTTTCGTTCTTTTTTAGCAGCGGCATACATAGCAAGACACGCGGCAGGCAGTCCGAACATCATGATCGGGAAGAATCCTGCCAGGAAGTGTCCGGCTGCAGGGTCTCCGTTCAAGAAGCGGTTGATTTCCCCTTTGACGATCTCGCCAGACCCGGTTTCAAACGTACCGAAGTCGAACCAGATCAGCGTGTTGATGACGTGGTGAAGACCGACTGGAATCAGCAGGCGGTTCAATACGCCGTAAACGCCGACGCCGAGCTCCCCAGCGTTTAGAATCCAATCTGCCGTAGCGTTTAATACATATTGTGGATATACCCAAATATAACCAAGAATAAAAGCAAGGACGACCATTGCTGCAGACGTGATAATCGGAACAAAACGCTTTCCTCCGAAGAACGATAGGAAGTCTGGGAACTTCACGTCGTTGTAGCGGTTGTATAGGACACCAGCGATGACACCGGCGATTACACCAGCGAACACGCCCATGTTGACATCTTCGTTGATGGCACTGATTCCTTCATTCAAAACTAAGTAACCGATCGCACCGGATAGGGCGGCGGCTCCGCTTCCATCTTTCGCAAAGCCCATCGCAATCCCGATGGCAAAAATGAGAGCAAGATTTCCTAATATACCGTTTCCGGCTGCCGTCATGAATGGAATGTTGAGCATGTCTTCCATTCCGAGGCGTACGAGCAATGCCGCAGCGGGCAGAGTCGCAATCGGAAACATCAATGACTTACCAATACGTTGCAAAAAGTTAAGCATACAATTTGGCTCCCTTCTAAAGTTGAAATACATAGTGAAAACGTTTACTGAAGCTATCATAACATCAATACATATAGTTGTCTATACCAGTTCTGTTTTGGGGACAGGGACCTTGTCCCAGTTTCATCACCACTTTAGGAAACTTCCCTGGAATTACTGTCACCCTAGTATTCTGGGACAAAGTCCCTGTCCCCATTCACTCATTTGATATTGACATTCATTCTCAACTACAGTAGTCTATGGATTGAAGATGAAAATGATTCTCACTATCATTAAGGGAGGAATACATAATGTTTAGCAAATCAAATAAGTGGTGGTTGGCAGCACTGGTCTTAGGGGTGGCTATGCTGCTTGCTGCTTGTGGTAATAGTGGTTCGGAGGAACCTGCTGATTCAGAAGGGGCTTCGGACGATTCTAACGGGGAAGAAACGGCGAGTGATGCTCGTGAAGTCGAACATTCGATGGGCACGACGACAGTGGAAGGGACGCCTGAGAAAGTTGTAACGCTTTTCCAAGGAGCGACCGACGCAGCGACCGAATTCGGAATCGAGCCTGCTGGTATCGTCGAGTCCTGGGTAGAGAAACCGATCTACGAATACTTACGCGATGACTTAGAAGGAACACCGCTAGTCGGTGAGGAAACGCAGCCGAACTTGGAGGAGATCGCGGCACTGGAGCCGGATGTAATCATCGCTTCCAAAACACGTCACGAAGAAATCTATGAAAAGTTGAACCAGATTGCGCCGACCATCATGATCGATCCATTGTTCGATTTCAAAAACACGGTCGAAGTGATGGGAGAGACATTGAACCAGCAGGATAAGGCCGACCAAATCCTCTCCGACTGGAACGACCGCGTCGAAGATTTCCAGACGAAAGCGAAGGAAAAACTAGGCGAAGACTGGCCGATGAACGTATCAGTTATCAACTTCCGTAGCGACCACGCCCGCATATATTTCCAAGGATTTGCAGGCCAAGTGCTTAGCGACGCTGGGTTCACTAGACCAGATAGTCAACAGGAAGATGTCTGGGGCATCAAGCTGACAGACAAAGAGAGCATCACAGAAATGAACGCGGACGTCTTCTACATTTTCATGGACCAAGAGGACGTAGCGGTTAAGAAGACATACGAAGAGTGGACGAATCACCCACTATGGAAGAACCTGGACGCAGTGAAGAACGACCAAGTCTATCAAGTCGATCAAGTGACATGGAACATGGCCGGAGGAATCCGCGCTGCCAACCTGATGCTTGATGATCTGTATGACCGCCTGGAGCTTGAACAATAAGATTGGACCAAAGATAGGAGAGCTTCTCCTATCTTTGTTTCTATGGAGAGAGATTTTATGATGTCATTCACAACGAAAGCCTACATAAGATGGACCGTCCTCGCTATATCGCTTGCCGTCTTCCTGCTGGCTGCCCTCGCAAGTCTCGCTTTTGGAAAAGCATCGATCTCGCTTGCGGAAGTGTGGGGAGCACTTGTCCACTTTGATCCGGAAAGTACGGAGCATATCATTGTGCGCACTTCTCGTTTGACGAGGACATTGGTCGCGATCACGATTGGCGCAAGTCTCGCTGTCGCCGGAACATTGATGCAGGCATTGACGCGCAATCCGATGGCTGCACCGGACCTGTTCGGTGTCAATGCGGGGGCACTCTTTTTCATCGTGTTCTCAGCGACCTTTTTCTCTGTCGAATCGCTAACGAACTACATGTGGATCGGATTCGCCGGTGCATTCGTCGCTTCGGTATTCGTCTACTTCCTCGGCTCGATCGGGGAGGACGGCTTGTCTCCGATACGGTTAGTACTCGCTGGAGCGGCAATCAGTGCTTTGTTCATCTCATTTACGCAAGGGATGCTCGTCCTTGATGAGCAGCGGATGCAGAGCGTTCTCTTCTGGCTGTCCGGTTCTGTTGCCGGGCGTAACATGGATATGCTGCTGCCAGTCCTGCCGTTTGTCGTCATCAGTCTGATCATAGCCTTTCTGATGGGCAAGCCGCTAAACATTCTCATGTCAGGAGAAGATGTGGCAAAAAACTTAGGGCAGAACACACTGTTGTTGAAACTTCTAGCAGGCGCCGTCATCGTCCTGCTCGCAGGAGGGTCCGTCGCCATCGCTGGCTCGATCGGATTCTTAGGACTCGTCGTGCCTCACATCGCCCGAGGTATCGCAGGCCCGAATTATCAATGGGTCCTGCCACTTTCCGGGCTTTTAGGAGCAACGCTGCTTCTACTATCCGATGTGGCGGCCCGTCTGATCATCGCCCCGCAGGAAATGCCGATCGGGGTCATGACCGCCTTGTTCGGAACGCCATTCTTCATCTATGTCGCACGCAAAGGGGTGAAAAAAAGTGACTGATCATTTTACGATACGTAACAAATCGAACGCCGTCTCGATGCAAATTCATAAGCGCTCGCTTTTTATTTTGACAGGACTTGCGTTAGCTGTGGTCGCAGCGTTCCTTGTCAGTTTGTCTGCCGGGAGCAGCTACATTCCACTGGGTACCGTCGTCCAGGAAGTGTTCGGAGAAAGTGAGCATGCATTTGTATTGAACGAACTGCGAATGCCGCGCGTCTGGCTTGCGGTCTTTGTCGGAGCAGGGCTCGGTGTATCGGGGCTCATTTTGCAAGGGATGATCCGAAACCCACTCGGTTCACCAGACATCGTCGGCGTCACTGGAGGTGCGTCGGTCGGGACGGTGTTGTTCATCGTCTACTTGATGGGGGAAGTGAGCATCCAGTGGCTGCCGGTCGCATCTGTAACGGGCGCCGGTCTGATTACGGTGCTGATCTACCTGCTATCTTGGAAAAATGGCGTGACGCCAATGCGGCTGATCCTCGTCGGTATCGGTGTCTCTGCTTTGGCGAACGCCGTCGTGACGATGTTCATGGTATCAAGTGAGTCTGCCGTTGCTTCGAAAGTCTACTTATGGATGACCGGTAGTCTATACGGTGCGAACTGGCAGGAAGTGAAGATCGTCGCTCCCGTCGTGGTCGCGCTCGTGATCGTGTCCTTGTTTTTCACCGGCGTCGTCAATGTAAAGCAACTTGGCGATGATGTCGCGCGGGGGATGGGCGTGCGCGTTCAATTCTTCCGGGTGATTTTACTTGCGTTGAGTGTCGGTCTCGCTGGTGCTGCGGTCGCATTCGCTGGTGGCATTGCGTTCGTCGGACTGATTGCCCCGCATATCGCAAGACAAGTGCTAGAACGCTCATTCGGAATTCTTGTATTAGGGTCGTCCTTGATCGGAGCGCTGATCGTGTTGCTAGCAGACATAATAGCTCGGACCGCCTTTTTACCATCGGACGTGCCGGTCGGTGTATTCACAGCGGGCATCGGAGCACCATTTTTCATATTCTTACTGTACCGGAATCGAGAGGGGATGAGCGAATGACGGCAATGACTGAATTGTTAGCAGATCCGAACGATTTTCTTCATCGTCAACAAGAGCGGATCAAAGCACCGAATACGAAAATTGCGGCATCCATGATCGTGAAACGGTATGCGAAGGTGTATTTGGATGAGGTGATGGATGGACTGGTGTTTGCTAGTGAGTTTCCGGTAGTTTCGCTTGAAGCTTGTCGTTTTACCGAGGAGCTGAACCTCATTGTCGACGAGGCGCAGGTGAGGACTGTTGATTCTAGGAGAGAAGCGTGGAGAGGTGTATTTTCCGAACATCTGACTCCCGTTGTCGATTCGCTGCACAAGGCGACGCGTCTGCCGTTGATTATTTTGTGGGAAAACATCGCCGTTCGGATGAATTCCTACTTGCGAAAAGCAGTCCAGAAGAATCCTGATCAGGCATGGATGGTGCAAGAAGTGGCTGCAGAACTACGCGAAAGGGAGGGGGATGTGTTTGGTTTGGAACGTAACCCGCTGGCGGAGTATCTAGCGCCCTGTGAGGCGTTGACGACGCAAGTGATGAGGAAGACGTGCTGTTATTATCATAAGTTGCAGAAGGAAAAAGAGCTTCCGTATTGTCTCGTCTGCCCGGTTCAGTAAGTCTACCTGCCATTTTCATAGGTGCTTTTGCTGGAAAAGGCAGAGATAGACCCGCTCTTGGACTTTTTCGGTGTGTTTTCTGAGCAAAAGGGCAGAGAGAGCCGCTCTCTCTTACATATTGATACTTGTCGCGAGTCAAAAGGTCACTTATAGCTGAGTTCTGTGCCCTTTTGAAAGAGAAAACCGTTCAAAAAGTCACATAGCGACAGGTTGGGGTCAGGGACCCCGTCCCACCATAATGGGACAGAGTCCCTGACCCCAACAAACCAAAAAAGGTTGCTCCTGCACCAAGGCAGAAGCAACCTTTTTACATTATTTCTTATTCACAGACGCATTATAGATCGAATCCACCGCATTTTGCAGCGTTTGGTTGAATTCTTCATCGGATTGATCCACATTCAAGTCATCTACCAAAGCACGAGAGAAGCTGGCGATCAAACCATCGTTCTCTTTCAGTTTAGAGTTCGCTTTATCACGCGGATAGCCACCAGAAAGCGCAACAACACGAACGACACGAGGGTGATCGATCAGTTGCTTATACTGATCTGCATTTGTCGGGATGGTCAGTTTCAACATCACGTTCTGATCTTCTGAAAGCTCATCCAAATGCTTCTGAATTTCCTCTTTCAGGATATCTTCAGACTTCTCTTTTTCCTCACTATGAATGTTCACTTCTGGTTCAATGATTGGTACTAAGCCTGCTTCGATGATGCGCTTGCCGATATCAAACTGCTGATCGACAACTGCTTTAATGCCATTGTCATTCGCTTCGTGAATAACGGAGCGCATTTTAGTTCCGAAAATGTTGCGGTCGTTCGCACGACGGAGTGTTTCGTCCAAGTCGTGGATCGGCTTCATCAATTGAACACCATTCGCTTGCTCATCCAGTCCCTTGTCCACTTTCAAGAACGGGACAATACCTTGGTCAGCCAAGTAGTCAGCCGTATATTTACCATGAATTTCACGGTCCATCGTCGCTTCGAACAAAATAGCGCCGAGGATCTGGTCCGGGTTGAACGCTGGCGATGTGATGATGCGTGTACGCATTTTGTGTACTAAGTCGAACATCTCGTCTTCACCAGTGTAAGAATCTTCAGGAATACCATAGGCAGCTAAAGCCTTCGGTGTACTGCCACCACTTTGGTCGAGTGCTGCGATAAATCCATTACCATTTTTGACTTTGTCAAATTGTTCTTGGTTCATTTGGATCACTCCTCCTTAAGTAAAAGTCCATGTATCACATTCCCTTTTTAGGGGGATGGTCAAACAGGATTTTGTCCGCTTCCGACTCTGCCTTGTTCTCAGGCATCTTATCCACGACCTCGAGCATCTTGTTCGTAATCGCCTCGATTTCGCGCTGACCATAGCCGAGCTCCTTCAACGCAATCGTTGCATATGCAAGCGAGTCATCTCTCTCCATCGTAATCCCTCCTTCGGTTGATTGGGGACAGGGGCATCGTCCCACATCATCTCAAAAAAAGACCGGGGAAGCCCCGGCCATTGCATTATTGTTGCGGCTTATCTGCCTTGCGGATCTTTTTGATTTCCTCTTTACGTTTCTCGTTAGCTTTTGCGCTTCCGAACTCTTTAGCGAATTCAGCATGCTGCTTCTTGGAGTCGACAATCGTCTTTTCCGTTTTGCCGGCTTCGTTTTTCTTCGTATATTGTGTCATTTGTTCTCAGCTCCTTAAGAGGGACAAAGTCCCTGTCCCCAAAAAAGAACACCCCATATAAGAGGTGTTCTCGTTGTGGTTATTGTTCGCGTTTTTCAGCTTTACGAGCTTTCTTAGCCTCTTCCGCACCGAATTCTTGTGCGAATTCAGCCTGGTGTTTCTTCGGCTCTTGTTGTTTTTGGTTTTCGCGTTGTTGTTGTTTGTTACGTTTCGCCATCGTGTCTCATCTCCTTTCGCCTTACATCACTTATTATGGAACATATTTTTCAGTTAATTCTCGGAAGAACATGGAGGGACAGGGTGATCGTCCCAGTTCGGTCAGAGAGCTTTATTTATTTGCTTTACGAGCTTTTTTAGCTTCTTCTTTGTGCTGTTCATTAGCTGCAGCACTACCGAACTCTTGTCCGAATTCGGTATCGTTCTTATCCGGTTTGAACCCTTTTTTGTTCTTCTGTTCAGCATCATGCTTCTGGGTTTTCTTAGCCATTGATGATCATCTCCTTTCCAAGCTTAATTTGTGCTGTTTTTGATAAATTATTCCTGTTTTGGTTAAAAAAACAGAAAAGGGGACAGGCACCTCGTCCCGCTCTGGGACGGGGTGCCTGTCCCCAATGTCTCTATTCTTCTGTATTTGGTTCTTGGTCGAAGGCGGCTTCTGGGAGCATTTTGAATCCGTCGATTTCTGCATCTTCGTCGATTTCGATCATAATGCAGCGTTTGCCTTTGTAATTGACTTGACGCACGAACTCCAAGTCCTGAGGGCTGATGGAGACGTTTGCCACTTTGGTCTGGATTTTAATCGATTTGGAATTGTACTTGGGTACGATATTGCTTGCTTTCAATTCGTAGCGATCGTCTTGAGCAAAACGTTGGAAGGCGACTTTCACTTTCTCCTGTTCGACTTCCTGGCCGCTGTCAGTAAGAACGCGCTCGACGTCCTTATAATCTAGTCTCGGCGGTTCATCGTCCTCATTTTCTTCCACGGATCGGTGGATCTCACCGTAAACTTTAGATAGGGTAGACGGATTGATTTGACCGCCGACTACTTCCCGTACAACTTCTTCGAAGACAGCCTTATCTGTCTGGGCTGTCATCGCTTCTTCTGCGTTCAGTACTTCTTCAATAAAATGAGGATCCGGTTCGTTCGCTTTGCCGGTAGAGTACAGGACATGGTTCACATCCGCTGCGCCTTGAGTGATGGCAGGGAATAAAAAGCCGGTCAGCGGCCTTTTTAAATCAATCACTGGGTCAACTTGGATGTTGTACTTGAACTCTTTTTCTATATAGTCGAACTGGATTTCTTTCTTCGGTTCTTCGGTTTGGTTGACGCTGCAAAGGATGAACGGATTGGAATAAACCGCATCACGATCGCTCTCTTCCGTGTCAGCATTGGATTTCTTCATCGGTTTGCGGTACTCCGCAGTGATGAAGGTGACGACGATATCCTTTTCATAAGGATGGTCGTCGATCATGCGCTGGACGAGCTTCAGCATATACGCTCTCCATTCTTCTGAGTCATTACTGAGCAGTGCTTTATGTAGCGTGAGTTGCGCAGGGTCTTCCACATCACGGCTGAATTTCAATTCGAACAGCTTCTCATCCAGCTGGCCTGTGAGCACTTTTTTGAAATTGTTCATGAACAGTTCTTGTTGGTCACGGTCCAGCAGGTCGAAAGGCTGGTGTTCGTAATGGTAAATATCGGTCGAATCTTTCATGATGTAGACGTTGAATATATCTTCAATTTTCAAAAGGTCGTTATCGACTTTGAATTGTTTCCGAACATCGGCTATGTCTTTCTTTTCCATAATGTCACTCCTAATTGTCGTTTCGGTTCTTTTATTTTAACACGAGTTAGAAAGACAGAAGACATAAAAGTGGCTGGAGCTTAAATGCTCCAGCCAACAAAGGAAGGCTTAGTACCCTCCGTATCCACCGAATCCTCCACCAACATAAGAAGCTCCAATGATGATCAAAAGGATGAAAAGAACAACAAGCAACGCAAATCCTGAACCTGCGCCGTATCCACCGTATCCTCCACTCATGGAATCGACCTCCTTTTTTTTCTTGACATGATAGTACTATATGTAGCCGATGCGAATATGGAAAGGCGCAACGTGAAAATAGGCATAAGCGGATGAGAAATAAGAGACAATACCTATGGTAGAGGAGTTTGTTGAAAACGTTTAAAGGAGATTATTATGGAGAACAAAGTCAGTCGCTGGTGTATTGTCAGCATGGCATCTGTCCCGTTGGTGATGACCCTAGGGAATTCCATGCTCATTCCTGTTCTACCCATCTTTGAAAAGAAAATCGGTATTACCTCGTTTCAATCCAGTATGATCATTACGAGCTATTCCCTGGCGGCGATCCTTCTTATTCCCATTGCCGGTTATCTGTCAGACCGGATCGGAAGGAAAATTGTCATACTGCCGAGTCTGATCCTAGCTTTAATTGGAGGAGCTATTGCAGGCTGGGCTTCCTGGAAGATCGATGATCCGTATATGTGGGTTATCATCGGCAGAGTGTTGCAAGGGGTTGGCGCAGCAGGGGCGATGCCGATTCTATTGCCGCTCGTCGGAGACCTTTATAAAGATGATGACCAGAAGGCAAGTTCATGCCTCGGCATCATCGAGACATCGAATACGTTCGGTAAAGTGTTGAGCCCGATCTTAGGAGCCGGATTCGCTGCTATTTTATGGTTTCTTCCTTTCTTTTCGATTTCATTCTTCAGTTTGATTTCGATCGCTCTCGTCTTTTTCTTTATAAAAGTACCAAAAGGAAGTAAACAGGATCCCGTTCCATTTCGGGCGTTTTTGAAAAAAACGAAAGAATTGATGAAGAAGGAAGGAAAGTGGCTGCTGCCAGTATTTCTACTTGGGTTATTTGCGATGCTCCTTCTATTCGCTGTGCTCTTTTTTATGTCGGATTTCCTGGAGAAGTTCCATGACATTAAAGGTGTGAAAAAAGGATTTGTGCTCGCAATCCCTCTCTTTGTCCTATGTTCCTTCTCCTTTCTGACTGGACGCTTCATCAAAGGCGATAAGGCTAAAATGAAAAAAATAATCGTCTTCGCCTTGGTGCTTGCATCTGCAATGGTCGTGTTCGTCGGCTTCTTCAAAGAATCGCTGTGGCTCTGGCTGTTGATCACGAGCTTGCTCGGACTTGGAATCGGAGCCATGCTGCCTTGCCTGGATGCCTTGATCACAGAAGGTATTGAAAAAGAAGAGAGAGGCACGATCACTTCTTTCTATAGTTCGTGCCGGTTCATCGGTGTCGCCTTCGGACCGCCGATCATCTCCATCCTGATGAAG
Source organism: Halobacillus salinus (assembly GCF_004684905.1). Taxonomy (GTDB): domain Bacteria; phylum Bacillota; class Bacilli; order Bacillales; family Halobacillaceae; genus Halobacillus; species Halobacillus salinus. The sequence goes on from NZ_SRJC01000001.1 coordinate 318,072, forward strand.
AACCACTTGAACATCACCTTCATCGCAAGCGGAGTGCTCGGAGGCCTGCTAGCCATACTAACCATCATTCTCGTCAAAGAATAATGATGGGGACAGGCACCTCGTCCCACCGGGACGGAGTGCCTGTCCCCTATAACTCATCCACCGTAACGAAGGTGTAGCCTTGTTGGGTGAGGGATTGGAGGATGCCTTCGACGGCTTTTAAGGCTTGGCCTGTGTCGTCATACATAGGGTGGGTGAGGATGATCGACCCCGGGGTGACGTTGTCCTCGACGTAGGCGACTTTTTCTTCTGGCTTCGAATAGTACGTATCGGGTTCGAGGTTCCACATGATGGTTTCCATGTCCTGTTTTTGCAAATAGTAGGGAAGGCCGATCAGCTTCTTCCCATAAGGCGGCCGGAAATCGATGTCTCTTTCATAGCCTGCTTCCCTGATCAACTCGTTTGTGCGGTCGACTTCCGATTGGTAGAACGAATAGCGCTTGAAGACCATCGGGTTATGATTGTACGTGTGGTTGCCGACCTGATGCCCGGCTTCGACAATCGCTTTTGCTTCCTCCATATGTTCTTCCATATCCTTTCCTATCAAAAAAAACGTCGCTTTCGCATCGTATTTTTCTAATATAGGCAATAGTTCTTCGACATTCTCAGTCGGACCGTCGTCAAACGTAAGGGCGACGACTTTTTCTTCGGTCTCTACTTTTCTAGTCAGTTCCCCGAATGCTTGAAAGCTCCGCGCGTTCATCCATTTGTACGTTCCATACATAAGGATGACAAGCGTCACCAAGACCACAGCAATTCGGATAAGTATTTTTTTCATAATCTCACCTTTTCTATGTGGATTGTCCGATGCTTCGTCTTCGGTTACACTTGAAGCATCATGTTCAGGATACGGAAACGAAACAACTCGTACAATAGTAGGAAAATGATAGAACCATGATAAAGGAGCAAGACACATGAGTCATTTGGTCATTTTGGTGGGAGACCCTTTTGAAAAAGGGACCGTGCTCTCCCTTCAAGAAGATTCGGTCATCATCGGTAGAAGTTCCAAGGAAGGAATACCATCTCTCGCTTTTGACAATGCCTTCATTTCACGAAAACACGCCGTGCTAACGAAAATGGAGAGCGGGTATTACATAGAGGATACAGGCAGCAGGCACGGGACTTTCGTAAACGGGAGTCCCCTTACGTCGTTTAAAAAGCACGAACTCAAGCATCAGGATGAAATTTCGTTATCCAATGGGATCGTTCGTCTCCGATATGTTGAATCTGTGCTGGAGGAGACGTTGGAGCTGCCTGCTATTCCTGTTGAAAACAACACATTCGATGGCCGAGGTACGCTCGATTCCGTGAAAAATGAGTGGATAATCAACGGGGAGTGCATCAAACTGACGCCAAAAGAATTCGCCTGTCTCCAGTCTCTCTTATTAAGCGAAGCAGGATACGTCTCCAAACAGCAGCTCATTGCCGAAGTGTGGCCGGAACGAACGGAGCAACAAGGAGCGCTTTCTGTCAGTTCAGAAGAGCTGAACGCCGTCATTTACCGCCTAAGGAAAAAAGTCGCCCCCATCCTCCAAATCCAAAACATCCGCGGCAAAGGCTACGAGCTTGTTTAATGGGGACAGGGACCTTGTCCCACTTTCACGATTGGATATTGCAAAGTGTTTATGATGACGATCATGACACTTACACTCCGATACATCGCATGCTCGCTGAACTAATTAGTTATGTGATCGATCGGAAAAGGGAGGGGTACTATGTCACAACAAAGCCAAGGCAAGACGCTATTGCACGTATTGTGCGGAGGCATTGCAGGTTTTGTGCTCAATGCAGGCCTGATGGCTTTATTGGAAGTTGATATGCGGAGTTTCTTTGGCGTGTCGATCTTGCTCGGAATCATTGCCGGCTTGCTTTGGGATATCACCGATAAACTACATAGTTAAAAGCTAGGGGACAGGCACTCTGTCCCAGCCAGACATATCAACCACCCCTTTTAACATCAAAGGGGTGGTTGTTTGTGCTTAACTCTAGCGTTTCTTTACCGGAATGTAGATATCAATCTTCTTCCGCGTTCCGTGACATCTTTCATCATACAATTCGAAGTCAGCATCCCCGCTATGTTCATACTCTGACTTCGGAAACCATTCCGTGAAAATATAGTTCCACGTTGATTGAATCGTTGAAGGAAAAGAGTCTTCTTCTGCTTCTGGTGTCGTGAACACGACGTAATCAAGCTCCGGGAAACTCCGCTTCACAAGCCCTTCAGGTGGTTCCGTCTCATCATCCACTTCCATCCCAATCAAGTAGACGAACTCACTGGTCTCCGGACAAAAATCGGTACAAATGCCGAGCTCCTCATTCGGGTGGAGTGGGGCAGGAATGTTGACTCTCAGATTTTGTTGGATGTATTGCTGCCAGAATTCAGGGATATCTCTATTGTTCTGGCCGTCCGCATCTGTCGTGTCTAATTCGTAGCCAATCACATGATACGCTGGCTTTTTAACAATTTTCGGTTCCATGTTATGACCTCCCGTTATGGCTATTTGAGTAAGGTAGGCTTTCCCGCGTAAGGGACCAGATGGACGAAGGAGCTCACGATACTCCCGCGGAGAAACACCGAAACTTCTCTTGAACGCACGGGTGAAAGAGACCTGATAGTCGAACCCGACTTCCATCGCTATATCAATCACTTTATCATGCGAATAAAATAACCGCTCCGCTGCCCGCGTCATCCGTCGTTTCCTTGTATAGTCCATCACAGGTTCTCCTACCATTGCCTGAAAGACGCGGTGAAAATGAAACGGCGAAAAGCACGCCACACCAGCCAGTTCCTCCAAACACAACGTTCGATCCATATTTTCTTCGATATAATCCAGCGTCCTCTGTACAGAATCCGTATACTCCATCTCGTCATCACCTACCTTATCTACACTCTATCAACAATCCAAACAGCCTTCTTAACCGTTCTTGCTTTTAATTGGGGACAGGGACCTTGTCCCACCACTGGGACAAAGTCCCTGTCCCCAATAACGGTGTTCCTTCGCATGCGAAAAAATGATATGATGCGTTAGTAGTTTTTAAGTTTAGTATATAAAATATTTCCAGACTTAGATATAGGGGAGAGGGACACGATGAGCGAGCAGTTTTTCAATAAGATGGAGCAGGTGACGGGAGTAAAACTAAACGATGTGCAGAAGCAAGCCGTCACACATACGGATGGCCCGTTGCTTTTACTGGCGTCACCTGGGTCCGGCAAAACGACCACGCTCAATATGAAAATCGGCTATTTGCTTCTTGAGGAACAGGTGCCAGCTGATCAAATCATGGCAGTCACGTTCAGTAAAGCAGCAGCGAATGACATGTCCGAGCGCTTCGATCAATTCTTCTCCACGGTGACAAACGAGAAAGTCCACTTTTCCACCATCCACAGCTTCGCCTACCAAGTCGTGCGCGAATCGTTGCGGGGAAGCGGCATGCCATATCAATTGATTGAAGGCAGCATCAGCGATGAAGAATTGAAGAAAGGCTGGGATGGACCGAACGTCCCGCTTCATAAGAAATTTATCTTGAAAAAACTCTACTGGGACACGAACGGCAAACAGATTTCAGAAGAAGATATGGACGAACTGATGACCTATATCAGCCTCGTCAAGAACAGGATGGTCCAGCACAAGGACCTCGACTCCATCGAGTGCAACGTCAGCCAGGCCGGCACCATCTACCAAGCCTACGAACGGTTCAAGCAAAACCATGAGCCAGTACTCTTAGACTTCGACGACATGCTGACCTACTGCCATAAGATACTCGATGAGGACGCGGGCATGCTCGCCAAGTACCAGCGCCAGTTCGAGTACTTACTCACCGACGAAAGCCAGGACAACTCGCTCGTCCAGCACGAAATCGTCGAGCTGCTAGCTGGACCACAGGCTAACATCTGTGTCGTTGCCGATGACGACCAGTCCATTTTCGCCTGGCGCGGTTCCGACGTGACCAAGCTTCTACAATTTGAAAAAAGTTACCCCGGCGCAACCGTGCTGACGATGTCCCAGAACTACCGCTCGACGCCTGAGATTGTGGACGCCTCCAATCAATTCATCAAGCGCAACGAGAAGCGGTATCCGAAAGACATGTTCACCCACAATGACAGTGCCGAGGCGATCGAGATCAAATCCACCCGCACTTACGATGAGCAGTTGCAACGTGTCATGAACGCCATCCAGGCAAGTGGCGACGAGGACATCGCCGTTCTGTATCGCAACAACACATCTGCTGTCCCGCTTGCGGATAAGCTTGAGAAAGCAGGCATCGATTTTTATATGAAAGATATCGACCCGAAATTCTTCAAGCATTGGGTCGTCGAGGATATTCTTAACTTTATGCGCCTGTCTTACAACGACAAGCGCGTCGATATCCTGGAGCGGATTCATACGAAGTGCAATGCCTACATTTCGAAGGCGCAGATCGCTTTTCTCAAGAAAAAGAACAGCGAGAAGTCCGTGTTCGACCGCCTGCTCGACTCGGATATTCCTTCGTACCAGGAGAAGACGCTGCCGCGCGTGAAGAAAACGATCCGCGACATGAACGACATGGCGCCAGACCGAGCTATTCGCACCATCCGAGAAAAACTCGGCTACGACGTGTCGATCAAGAAAATGGCAGAGAAGTTCGGCTTCAACCAGGATCAGCTATTCAGCACGCTCAGCATCTTAGAGAACATCGCTGAAGGGCTTGGTACACTGAAAGAGTTCGCCGACCGCTTGAAAAAACTTGAACAGATCATCCAAACATCGAAGTTCAACAAAAGCACGAGCCGACTGACGTTATCGACCTTCCACAGTGCAAAAGGACTTGAGTACGACCGTGTCTTCATGATCGATCTCGTCAACGGTGTGATTCCATCAGATGATGACATGGAGCGTTTCCGGAACAAGGACACGGCGCCAATGGAAGAAGCGGTGCGTCTGTTCTACGTCGGCATGACCCGCGCCCGTACGAACCTCGAGCTGCTCACGTATCAGTACAAAGCAGACGAAAGGCTGACTGAATCGATTTTTGTCACAAATATGAGGCGGATTCTAAAGCCTGCAGCATCCGGTGCTTTGACGGGAGAAGGCCTGTCCGCTGATGATATCGAGCTTGGTAAAGAAATCGTTCACCGCAAGTTCGGTCCAGGTGTCATTACGGAATATGGCGGCGATTCGATGGGGATTCAATTCGAAGAGGCAGGGTTCAAAGAACTGCTTGTCGATGTATGTATAGATAATGGATTACTGCAGAAAGCCTGAGGCTGTGTTTTTACACAGCCTCTTCTTTTATTCCTCGTAACAGGATAACCCCAAGAACGATATAAGTCAGCAAAAAGCTGAAGGAAAGGAACAGTGAAAACAGGTAAGCATTGATAAGCGCGGTGAGACACCATAAGGCTAATAGCAACAGCATGATATAGCCATGTATCTTCTTTTTCTGATACGTCCACTTGAACGCCAACAAAAAGACCGTAAAAATCGAACCATGCCAAATAAAGATGCCAGCCCCGTACCAAGGATCGATGACTCCGATCAACATCTCGTACATTTTTCTCCCTCCTAAAAGACCATAGTCATCCTATGCCCCATAAAGAAAAATGTCATTTTTAACTGAAAAGAGGCAGATCATCATTGGCTGTCCTCATATTAAGTTTAGGATTATCAACCCATTTTTAATGAACCCCATATACTATTGATTCATCAAAGGGGTGTGTTGTGCTGTGAACGCATCCTTCAAATAACCTAAATTAACGCCATATCACAACCGTTTCAAAAGTATACCAAATCTAGCAAACTATCTACCTAAAGACAATGTATACCAGTTTTGATAATCTATAAAAGAGAGAAAATTCTAAATATTTTGTCAGGAGGAACTTGTTTGAAGAAAAGAAAAGTGCTGTCGGCCATGGCGTTGTCTGTCGGATTACTCGTGAGCTCAGGACTCGGGGCAATGAACGTAGAAGCCACCGCGAATGTGGAAGCGAAGATTCAAGAATCGAAGCAATCGATGGGTACACTCACCCAACCTTCAGAATCCAATGCATCTGAAATCGTAAAAGCAGCGGTTAAAGGTGATATCAACAGTGGATTAGGTTCATCCCAAAAGAATAGTGAGGAATTCGTAGATTATCGTGTCATCGAAGAATCCGTCGATTACAAAGGCCAGGATCTCGTCAAAGTGCAACAGACTTACAAAGGCTATGATGTATTTGGAAAAGTAATCGTCACTCAATTGAAAGACGGCGTGGTCAAGAATACGCTCGGTGATGTAGCGAAGAACCTGAACGGTCAAAAAGGATTAAAAGAGAAGCAGCGGATATCTAAAGACGAAGCACGTAGCTATGTGAAGGATACATACGGCGAAGAAGTGGAGTTCCTACAGGATACAGCAGTCCAAAAAGTCGTCTACGTGAACGATAAAGACAAGGCATCCTACGGCTGGAAAGTCGATTTCTCCGTAGCTGCACCAACGTTCGCTGAAGGCTTCGTCATTTTGGATACGAAAAAAGGCGACGTTCTGCTGAATGCAGTGAAGGAGCTCGATCAAGCGTTATCCGATGATGCTATCCAGTATGCTAAAGGCGGCAACGGTGGAGGTGGTAAAGGCGGTGGCGGTAAGCCAGGATCTGGTTCGACAGTTGTTGGTCCCGTTTCTGCATCAGGTGTTGATAAAAACGGAAATACCCGCACGTTCACAGCGAGCGAAATGTCTGATGGCACATACGAAATGGCAGACTATACCCGCGGACAAGGCGTGCTGACATATGATGCGGACTACGCAGACTTGAACCGTGAGTATCGACTGTATCCAGGTGAGCTACTATCCAGCACGTCGACCACGTTCTCGGACGATGAAGGCGTCAGTGCCCATTATCTAGCGACTTCCGTTTATGACTATTACCAAGATGAATACAATCGTAACAGTTTCGACGATAACGGGCAGCAGGTTAAATCCGTTGTTCACGCTTGGGACTCAAGCTCGACGAATGATCCTCAAAACTGGTTCAACGCAGCCAGTGTCAATGACGGGGCAATGCTCATTTACGGTGATCCATTGGCTGGAGCCTACGATGTAGCAGGACACGAATTTGCGCACGCCGTCACATCCAGTGAGTCCGACCTCATTTATAGTGGGGAGTCTGGTGCACTCAACGAAGGTATCTCCGACGTATTCGGTGTAGCCATCGAGAAGTATGTGACAGGTTCCTACAACTGGACGATTGGTGAGCAATCTGGACAAGTATTCCGCAGCATGTCCGATCCTTCTTCCATCCAGTTCTCAGCGGATCTCGTCTATCCGGATGACTACAGTGACTATCAAACTCTTTCCTATGACAACGGCGGCGTTCACTTCAACTCCAGCATCTTGAACAAAGCAGCGTTCTTGATGGCTGCAGGCGGCAGCCACAACGGCGTATCCGTCAGTGGCATGGGCGAAGAGAAGATGTTCGATGTCTTCTACTATGCGAACGTTGACCTTCTGACAGCAGACGCAACGTTCGAAGACTTGCGTAATGCGGTCGAGACGGTTGCAATCGACTTGTATGGAGCAGGCTCCCCTGAATACCAGACAGTCAGTAGTGCGTTTGATGCAACGTTGATTCCATAAACGAGAATAGGAAACCCGGCACACGGATGTGCCGGGTTTTTATTCGTTTGATGGATAAAAATAGTTCTGAGAGTAGTTTGATAGATATCAGCAATTGTCCTCTCCTATTTCTCAATCCAGTTATCAGCTTATCTCCTTGCAGCAAACCCCTGATTCAATTCATCGAACGTTTCCTCATAAGCATCCTTTTTCCGAACATTCTCTATCACAAAGCCACTCTCAGGACGTGTCGGCATCCGTTCAAGGGAAAACGACAAATTCTGTTCCGACACATCGTAAGACACATTTTTCGCTAGAAACTCAAAGAACGAGCTCATCACGATTACCGTCAGCCATTCCCCGGCACAGCGGTGTCCTGTATGGTGATCGCCTCCGCCTTGTGGTACAAACGAAAACGGGCTACCTTGCCAATTTTCGAACCGTTCCGGAATGAACGCATCTGGATGCACCCAGCTGTCTGCGTGGTGGTTCGTACCGTACAAGTCGAGCACGACGCGTGTATTCTTTTTGAATTCATAACCTTCCCAGAGGAAAGGCGTCTTCACTTTGGCAATCATCGCGGGCACAAACGGATAGAAGCGGCGCGTTTCTTGTGCGAACCAGTGACTGTAGAGGGGCTCTCCTTTTTCCAAACGCGTTCTCGTTTCAGGGTGTTCGTGCATGGCAACTGCTCCGAGAACGAGCAGGTGCACGGTCGCGAGCAGTGGTCGGAAGGAGTTGCTGAGTTCTACTGCAGCTGTCTGCACGTCCCAAAGCTTCCCGTCCGTTTCCCGGTGATGCGCCATGATGTAAGCGGCCGTGTTCGGTTCCGGCTGCAACTTTCCTTTGCGCACATCCTTGATAATCTGCTTCAACCAAGCTTCATGACTGTCGCGCGACTTTTTCCCCTCTTGGAAGCGGGAAAGCGAACCGCCGAACGACTCCACCATCGACATCATTTCATCTGTTCGTTGCCTGACTTCATGCTCCTCAAGTGGTACACCAGCCCACTTACATACTGCACGCGTCAAGATCTCAGGGAACTCCTCATATAAAACTACCTTGTCACGCTCCTGCCATTGCTCCACTTTCCGGTCGAGTTCTTCTAAAGCATTCTGTTTCAGATCTTCGACTCGGTCCGGAGTGAACATCGACAGGAATGTACGCTTGCGATGCAAGTGCTTCTCCCCGTCCATACCATGGAGGCTTCCTTCACCGAACAGCGACATCTTGAGCGGCTTTGGCATTGCGCCTTCACGCTTGAATTTTTCTGTATCATAAAAAATCTTTGATGCCTCTTCGCCGACGATACAGATCGCTTTTCTCCCGATTAAACGGGTTTCGAAAATATTAGTGCCTAGCTCTTTGTGGCGCTTGATGAAGAAGGGGAAGCCTTCTTGGATGAGGGATCGTGTATTGTCTGCTCCTTCGGCTTTAGGAATCGGTTTGCTCATTTCGTCAGCTCCTCTTATGTAGATATTACCAACATGTACCCAGCGGGGGAATCCTGCAAACTTGAAGCAGGAAAAATGGTAAGATAGGAACAAAAGGAGGAACGCCTATGCACATCAAAACAATGATCGATTGCTCGATTCAAGATGCGTTGACCGCTATGAATGAAGGATTTCAAGATTATTCCGTTGATATCCAGATGACGACGGAAACGTTCATCGAAACGATGGCTTCCAAAAAATTATCCCCTGAGTATTCTTTCGTCGCCTTTGACGGAGAAAAGCCTGTCGGAATCGTATTAAATAGTATCTATATGGTAGACGGGAAGAAAACATCCTATAATGGTGGCACCGCCGTTCACCCCAATTACCGTGGCAAAGGTGTAGGACGCCAACTCGTACAGAAGTCGGTCGACCTTTTTGAAGAAAAAGAAGTCGAGGTCTCGGTGCTTGAGGCGATCTCTGATAACGATGGAGCGATTCGATTGTATGAATCCTATGGATACAAAGTGGATGATAATCTGTCGACGATGCGGATGATGTTCCCAGCAGGTAGCGAAGCACCTTACACAGTCGAACTCATTTCCCTGAACGATTGGAAGGCACTAGATGTAACCGAAGAACCTGTCCCGTGGCAGAACAAAATTTCATTCGTCGACAACCCTGAAATTTACGCCATTAAGGACGCGGCGAAAACACGAGGCTATTTAGTACTGTCCCAGCAGCCGAACCAGATCCTGACCGTGTTCCAATTGCAGGCAGTCGATGACGAAGCTACATATGAACAACTGCTCTCGAGTGTGGAGCGTCATTTTGAAGGGTACAAAGTTGTCTTCTTCAATGTGCCGCACCGTCATCCTGTTTATGAAACGTATCGTAGCAGGGAAGCGCAGAAGGTGATTGAGCAGGTGTGGATGAGTAGGGTTTTTGAGTGAAGGTTTGTAATTAAGAAAACCGCACGGAGCTAGCCTCCTTTGCGTTTTTTTACTTCCCTTTAAGCTGTTTGCTTTCTTGAAAAGGGCAAAGAGAACGGCTCTAGTTGACATTTATAAAGCTAAACAGAAGAGAAATGGCAGATAGAGCGCCTCTCTCTGCCATTTAGGTGAATAATAGAGCGTGAAAGGGAACAGAGACTGCTCTTCTCTAACCTTTTTCAATAAAATAAGCATCAAAAAGGCAGATAAAAAATATGCTCCTTCATCAAGAAGGAGCATCCATCAATCGTTCCACCGCCGGAAGATCGGCCGGCGCCCATTGTAGGGAGAGCAAGTAGTCTTTCGGCAGCCAAAGCAACTTCGCGTGTTCCTTTGCTGTCGGCACCCCGCGTACCAAGTCCACTTTGAGAGCAATCAAACGAACGGCAAACGACTCATATTCATGGGTGTGGTCATGGAAAATGGTTCCCGCCTTAATTTGACAGGAGAGTTCTTCCTGTATTTCACGCTCTAATGCAGTTCGCATGTCTTCTCCTTCTTCGACCTTGCCACCAGGGAACTCCCACATGTTAGGAAGCGACATCTCATTGGAGCGCAAGGCGCACAGTACTTCTTCCTGTTCATTTTCAAGGATTGCTGCAACGACAGTGATTTTCTTCATTAAAAAAGAAACCGAACCTTCCGCTGAACTCCTGCCATACAATCCTCGACCGAACGCTCCCCTTGAGAAAGAAACACAACAAACTCAAACGCAAGAACACTATATATAATTTCTGCCGCCTCATTCGAATCGAAATCCGCACTCAAGACGCCCATTTCCTTCATTTGATTCAAAAAGCCGATCAGTTCATCCACAAGCATAAAGTCCAGTCCGACGAATTTTTTCAACTGCTCCGGGTCCGACTCATAGGCACGTAGCGCCAGACTTGTCAGGTCACGATACATGGCTTTGCTCAGTTGGAGGTAGGGGTGCAATCTTTTGTATAGGTAGTCATACACGATTTCAGCAGGCTTGCGATCGAGGTCTTTTTCCGTCAGCTGGTTATCCTGCTCCTCCAACTCATCGATAAAATCTTCTGAAAGGACGTCCAACAGAAGGTCTGCCTTCGTAGAGTAGCGCTCCTTCAATTGGTTGCTATCAACTTTTGCTTCCGCAGCGATGTCGTCCAAACTCGTCTCTTCGTACCCTTTTTCAAAAAATAAGGATTGGGCTATGTTCAATATCTGTCCCTCGTTCATATGTATCATCTCCATTCACCTATGAGTCTACGCTCAAATGATTCGATTGTACAGCTGTTGACATTGATAATCATTATCAATTAAGATGTATCTAACATGAACAGAGAGGAGACAAGTTGATGGAGAACTGTCTATATGTTTCTAAATCATTCCGTTATGAAAAAGGGAAGAGAGGTTGCTGCTGCCACGGCATGGTCGCATTCGAGAAAGGGGACCAGCTACATATCGTCGGCGCGCCTGTTCACCTAGATCATCACGGTTGGTACGTACCAGCACAAAAGAATGAGGAAGAACCGTTTCCGATGGGAGCGGATTTCATAGATGAATTGTACGGAACAGGAGTGCTTCGGACGTCTTGGGATTTGTCACTCGCGTTGAATTACCATCAATACAAGATCGACCAATCATTGGAGGAGAAACAAGAAGCGGCATTCATTCACCATTCGCATTCGTATCAGTCGATTGAATCCTTGCTTACCGGTTCTGTCGCGCGGGAGCTATGATCGATGGCACATATTCTGATTGGTTTTGCCAGCATGTCCGGGAATACAGAAGATATGGCAGATATTCTCGCATCTCATTTGTCTAGCAAGCATGAAGTGACGTTAGAGGAAATCGATGACATCGATCCGTGTACCCTCACAGACTATGATGCCGTCCTCCTTGGTTCGTACACTTGGAATGACGGAGATCTGCCTTATGAGGTCGAAGACTTTTACGATGAATTGGAAGAAGTCGATTTGGCAGAGCTCCCGGTCGCTGTATTCGGTTCCGGAGACACTATATACCCTATGTTCTGCGAGGCGGTTCACTTGTTGGAAACACGATTGAAGGAGAGCGGAGCAGCTGTTGTCTGCAATGGCCTTAAAATCGAGATGAATCCTGATACGGAAGCGGAGGTCGTTACTTGCCGGGAATGGGCGGAATCCTTTTCAAGTCACCTTCGAATTTCCATTTAATTTGAAACCGATTTATAGTTCAATCGTATAGATAAGTAACAACCAATAAAAGGAGCGGTTTCCTATGTTTGTCTGGATTATCCTTGGTGCCCTGGTAGCCTTATTTACAACCTCGTTATGGATCGACCGTAATCGCCGTGTTAAGAAAATAGAAGAACAGGTCGAGTACAATGACAAAAGATCGAATGCAATAGCCGAAGCGTCTCGTTACAATGATATGAATCAAGGCGGATGGTAAGGGAGAGAGAAAATGGTTGGGTGGATTATACTAGGTTTCATGGGGGTCGTTCTCACAACTGCGATTGTGATCGACCGCAATCCGAATTCGAAACAAATCGAGGAACAAATTGAGTTTGCAAATGAAAATAGGTCTAAAGCTTTTGAAGAAGTAGATCGGTACTATAATATGAACTAAAAAAGAACGATTGGATTCGAGGTCCAATCGTTCTTTTTATGGAGAATTAGTCGTTCGAAATAATCTGACCTTGAAGATATTCTTTCCCACTCTCCCACTGAATGCGGATCGAGCTTCCTTTATCTAGATCAGGAGAATCAGAGACATGGAAGTGAATATGAGGCTCGCTTGAGTTACCCGAATTACCAGCAGCACCGAGTACGTCTCCTTGACGGATTTGATCGCCTTCCTCGACTTGAATGGATCCCTTTTGGAAGTGGGCGAGGAAACTGTATTCCTCGTTGCCGTGGTCGATCACGACATAATTACCAGCAGGGGAGTCTGCGTTCATCGTTCCGACTGGTTCATTGTCCTTTATTCCGTCCACGACTCGGACCACTTCCCCATCTGCAGGGGCTACAACTTTTTTTCCGAAGGTGTGGTAATTTTCATTGCGAGAACCGTCCCCGACAAAACTTTGCCCGTCTTCGGAGACGACGAAATCGTAGGCGTAGCGTTGGTTGTCATGAGCGTAATGGTAGTTTGCTAGTTCGTTCGTGCCACCCCAGAATACTAGCCACTCGTCTTGAAATGGAAGCTCGAAACTTGTTTTCGTAAACGTTTGATCCGTTTCAGGATAGGATTCCAGCGGTAAGAGCTGCAGCCCGATGATCGTCTCGGTTTTATCATAGGCAGCTAATGCACCAAGTTCACCGCTGTCGTCGACCCACGTATCTCGGTCCTGACCATTCAACGAAAAGCTGGTCTGCAAGGTAAGGTTCGCGTCACCCGGGATGAATCCTTCCCCAAGTTTTTTAAATTGATCGAATGAAACTTGATCCTGGAACGCTTCACTCGTATTGTTGTAAACACTGGTGTAGTCGCCATTCACCAAGTGATTTCCGAGCTGGTCGCGTTCAAAGGGCACATTTTCTTTTGACATAGTTTCTTCCTCCTGGCACCCAACTAGCATGAGTAATATCGCACTAGTGAATAGGATGGTTTTAGGTAAGGACATGAATCCTTCCTCCTTTGAAATTAATCATTTAATGAAATGAACAAGCTCAGCCTTCCTTCACAGGCTGGAGAATTGTCCGCTGGACTGGTACACCGCCGACCCTTTCCATAACCGGGTTCAACATATAATGTTTGCCGTCTATGTAAAACTGGAACCTTCCCAGGTAACGCGCTTCTTTTCCTTGCCGCTTAAGCTCATGCTCAATTGCGTTTACATATTTACCGTGGTCTTTATACCACTCATCTAAGTGCAGGACGATATTGCCTTTTCTGTACCCTGAGTATTTAAAGGCGAAATAGAAGACAAGTGCGAAAGGAAGAAGGATCAGAATATAGATTAGAATTTGCACGCTTTCCCTCCTTTTTCCTATTTACGTGCAAAGTGTCTAATCGGTTTCATAAAAAAGGAAAATCCCGGCAGGCTTCCGAGCCCACCGGGATTTCAGATTATTGTTCATTCATAATGTCAGCAACGATTTTATAGGAGTGTAGACGCGCTTCTTGATCGTAAATCTGGGATACGACCATCAGCTCATCTGCTTCCGTTTCTGCTTGGAACTTCTCGAGCTTCTTGCGGACCGTCTCCTTACTACCAACAATCGATGCACCTAACTGCTGCTGAAGCGCCGCTTTTTCACCAGGCGTCCAAACTTCATCCATATCATCGACAGGAGGCTGAAGCAGGTTCTTCGTGTTGCGAACAAGATTCAAGAATGCTTGCTGCTGGGACGTCGCTAGTTTTTCCGCTTCCTCGTCCGTATCAGCAGCGACAACATTCACCCCGACCATCGCATAAGGTTCAGAAAGCTTATCAGAAGGCGTGAAGCGGCTGCGGTACAAGTTCAGCGCACCGTGCGTATTATCCGGGGAGAAGTGACTCGCAAACGCAAACGGCATACCTAGCTGAGCCGATAGCTGCGCACTGAAACCACTCGAACCAAGCAGCCAAATTGGAATATCCAACCCTTCGCCCGGCACCGCACGAATCACATTTTTTCCTTCAAAATAGTTCTGCAACTCTTCCAACTGATTCGGAAAGTCCTCCGCCCGACTGTTCAAATCACGACGCAGCGCCTGAGCTGTCATCTGATCCGTCCCCGGCGCACGACCAAGTCCAAGGTCAATTCGATCCGGGAAAAGGGTAGCAAGCGTGCCGAACTGTTCTGCAATAACAAGTGGGGCATGGTTCGGCAACATGACGCCCCCGGAGCCTACACGAATGGTAGACGTGTGATGCGCAACGTGGCTGATCGCAACGGCTGTCGCCGAACTCGCAATTGCCGGCATATTATGGTGCTCGGCCATCCAATAACGTGTATAACCTAACTCTTCCGCATGCTGGGCAAGCTCCTTCGTCCGTTCGAACGAATCCGCCGGCGTCTTACCTTCCAGCACGGGAACTAAATCCAACACAGAATACTTTGTATTTTGTAGAGACATACTGATGCTCCTTTTTTCAATAAATGGCATTTTACATCGTACCAAATTTATTTCGAGCCACAAAATAATCTGCTTGTTAGGGGGTTGAGGCTTGGGGTCAGGGCATTTGTCCCAGCAAGTGGGACAGATGCCCTGACCCCAAACCTCTAACTGCCTTTTTGAAAGATAAAGAAAGCAGAAATGAAAGCTAGATAGCTTGTACATGCCCTTTTCCAAGTTTGAGAAGTCGGAAAGGGAAGCTAGACAGCTTCTCACTGCCCTTTTCAAACAAATAGGAAAGCAAAAGGGAAAGTAGAGAGTTTATCAGTGCCCTTTTGAAAAGAAAACAAAGTCAAAAGGGAAGAGAACAACCGGTAGACCACACTTACCCAAACAAAAAAAGCACGCCCCCAACACAAGGAGCGTGCACGAATCCAATTAAATAAACATCGAAACAAAAATAGCCGTAATAAAACTAGCTAACGTCCCACCGACAATCGCCTTCAAGCCAAGCTTCGCCACCTGCGACTGTTTGCTCGGAGCAAGGGAACCGAGCCCGACGATCAGCTGGCCGATGGAAGAGAGGTTGGCGAAGTTACACAAGGCCACCGACAAAATGGCTACTGTCTTCGGAGAGAGATCCTGCATTATTTCCGTCAAATTCATATATGCAATGAATTCGTTGGCGGCAAGCTTCGTTCCGATAATGGAAGCGGCTTGGAAAGCGTCAGCGACAGGAATTCCGATCAAGACGGCAAAGGGATAGAATAGGAATCCAAAGATGGTGGACAAGTCCGTATTGATCCATCCGAGCATACCGTTGACGAGTGCAATCATACTGATGAAAGCAATTAAGAGTCCACCGATGTTCAAGGCAAGCTTCACACCGTTGACCGCTCCGTTGGAAATCGCTTCGAACACATTCGCTTCTTCCGACTTAGCCATCGTCACTTCTTCGTTCACTTCTAGTTCACTTTCTTCCGTTTCCGGCTCCAATAGTTTTGCAATGACAAGGGAGACGAACGGAACGCTGAAAATGGAGATCAATAGATAGTTCAAGTCGATGCCCATTTGTACATAACCGACTAGGATCGCACCACTGGCAGAAGCCGTTCCGCCGACCATGATGGCGAACGTCTCAGAGCGTGTCATCCGTGCCAAGTAAGGTTTCACAAGAAGCGGCGCTTCCGCTACACCGAGGAACGTGTTCCCGACCGCGCTGAATGATTCAACTTTGGACGTCTTCAGCAACTTGCCTACAACCGTGCCCAAGATTTTGACGATAAAAGGTAGAATACGAAGGTAATAAAGGGCTGATATAAGTGCAGAAATGAAAATTAAGGCTCCTAATACGTTCAGAGCGAACAGGAAATTAATGTCTGTCTGCGAGTACAGGTTCCCGAATACGAAGTTGATTCCTTCTGTGCTGTAGTCGATGACGCCTTGGATAAAGAGCGATACTTTTTCCAATACGAACTGCCCGGCTGGGACGTTGAGCATTGTGAAGACGAATACTCCTTCTAGCAACAGTCCGACCAGGACCGTATGCCATTTGATCATTTTTCGGTTGCTTGAGAGCAGCCAGGCAAATCCGACAATTACGAGTAAAGAAATAATTCCAGTTAGTACATTCATGATGATGATCCTCCTAATAAAACAGTGAGGTTCCTTATAAAGTAAGACGTCAGACCACTTAACCGAATAAAAAAATCCCTCTTTCCAGGTACAAAAAGGAAAGAGGGATAGAATACACGATGATCCATTCGTTCTTTCCTTATAGTCCGGCTATTTACGGTAGCCAGGTAGAGACGTGTGGACCCTATTTCCACGTTTATATAAGGAACCTATGAAATTGATGATGAGTAGCATTCTAGCAAAAGGAAAAGGGAGTGACAATAGATTTTCACAAAGTGTGAAAATGCACAATTTTGCATAAATAAAAATAACCATACAAAAAGGCGAGGAAAGAGTCCTCACCTTTTATGATTTCATCAATAGATAAACGAAGTAGATACCACCGACTGCCGATACGACGAGTCCGACTGGAATTTCTGATGGAGCGAGAATATTCCGGCCGACGGTATCGGCAACGAGTAGGAGCAAAGCACCCATCAGTGCAGCAATTGGAATGAGGGCACCGTGCATCGATCCGACCAGCTTTCTTGCTAGGTGAGGAACGACGAGTCCGATGAAGGCGATCCCGCCACCGACTGAAACACTTGCTCCGGCAAGCGCAACAGCAATTAATAAAAGGATCCTTCGTTCACGCTCTACAGCCGCACCGAGTCCAGCCGCCACTTCATCGCCGAAGTGCAGCGTATTAAGAGTCCCGGCTTTCATGATGACAAGCGGGATCAGCACGAGCACCCAAGGCAGGAGCGTCAGCACATACACCCAGTCCGTTCCTGAGATGTTCCCCGAAAGCCATACCGTTGCACGCGTGAAGTCTTTTGGATCCATTTTCAATTGGAAAATGATGATCAGCGCAGCGAATGCACTGTTGATCCCGATTCCGACAAGTACAAGCCGCATCGGCGATACCCCATTTTTCCACGAGATAGCATAAATGAGCACTGCCGCAACAGTAGAACCGACAAGGGATGCAATCGGCATAAGGAAGACGGACAAATCCGTCCCTTCAAACGCATTCCCTTGGAAGAAAAACAGATAAAGAATGACTGAGAATCCAGCACCTGCATTAATGCCGATGATGCCAGGGTCAGCCAAATCATTTTGAGTAACACTTTGCAAAATAGATCCTGATACCGCCATCGCTGCACCGATCAGGATGGCGATGACCATGCGTGGCAGACGGAAATGGAAAAGGACCATCTCATTTTGCCCGTCACCGTTTCCCGTAAATGTATTGAGAATCTCTATCGGGGAAATGCGGATGACGCCTAAGTTCAAGCTGACGATAAGGGTTGCTAAGATTGCAACCACCAGTCCGGTTGCAATCAGCCAATTTTTCTTAACCGCTGTCATGATGTACTCCCCCCGTCATTACGCGCGAGATAGAGGAAGAAAGGGACACCGATCAATGCCGTCACTGTTCCGACTGGCGTTTCAAACGGTGGGTTGATCATCCGCGATACGGTGTCTGCAATGACGAGCAGAAGGCCACCGAGAATGGCAGCACACGGAATGATCGTCCGATAATCCGCTCCAACGAGAAAGCGGGTGATGTGTGGAATGACGAGCCCGATAAACCCGATCGTGCCAGAGACGGAGACGGCTGCCCCCGTCAACATCAGTACGACTAATGTTCCAATGAACTTCGTCAGTCTCGTCTGCTGGCCGAGCCCTCTTGCAACATCTTCGCCTAGGTTAAGAGCTGAGATCGATTTTCCTAGAATCACTGCAATGATAAGACCGATCACAAAAACGGGTGCCAGCAGCTGCACGTGGATCCATTGGATACTCGATAAACCACCGGCGTACCAGAAGCTGATGTCCTTCGCTACATTAAAATGAATCGTAAGAGCCGTAGAAATCGATTGGAAGACAGCCGTTACAGCGGTTCCTGCAAGCGCGAGCTTCACTGGTGTCAATCCTGACTTCGAAATAGAACCGACGAGAAAGACCATCGCCGTTCCGAGTCCCGCTCCTGCGAATCCCCAAATCATCATCATCCATTGGGATGGGGAAGAAGTGATGGCGAACAGAATCGCAATCGAAAACATCGCACCGGCCGTTACCCCCATGATGGATGGGGAAGCGAGTGCGTTCCTCGTCATCCCCTGCATGATCGCTCCCGACATAGCGAGGGCAGCACCAATCAAGGCTGCAGCAAGAGCCCGTGGAATTCTCAAGTTACGGATGATCTGATGGGACGACTCGGATCCATTGAAATCCATTATGCTTCTCCATATCGTGGCGAGCTTGATATCTGCTGCACCATATAAAATCGACAGAATCATCGACCCTATCAATAAAACAAAGCCGAGTGTCAAAATCAGTGAGGCGGTCACGTTTTGATAGCGCATGGGTTGTTTCATAGCTTTGACCTCGACCTCCTTGTAATCTAGTTTTTTCAAAAAATAAACACGACTATTATATAATAAGCAGATTATTTCTACAATGAACGACATTCTTCTATTAGCATAACGGTTGGGGAAATCACTTGTAAATGAAATTGATAATTGTTATCATTTGATTATTGAAAAACAGCTTGTTAAGGAAGGATGACGAAGATGAGAATAACAAAATGGTTTTACATAGCCATCGCATTGTTCGGACTGATTTTGTTCGCTTCTGCATGCAGCGGTGACGAATCAACAGACGAACAAGAAGATACATCATCAGATGATACGACAGAGGAAACAGAAGAAGCTTCCGGTGAACGTACTGTTACGGATGCAGCCGGTAATGAAGTGACGATCCCAGCCGATCCACAAAACATCATTGCCTCCTATCTAGAAGACTACCTTGTAGCTCTTGACGTAACGCCAGCTGCACAGTGGTCTGTACAGAACGGAGAAACAGTACAAGGCTACTTGCAGGATTCACTAGGAGACGTTCCGACGGTTCCTTACGATCTGCCTTTAGAATCTGTTGCGAGCTTTGAGCCGGACTTACTTCTAATGGACTCTGCCGGCATGGTAGAAGGAAATAAATACGAACAGTATTCCCGTATTGCTCCTACGTATGTTGTAGGGGAAGCACAGAACAATGACTGGAGAGACGAATTCAACCGTGTAGCAGAAGTACTGGGGAAACAGGATGAGGCAGAACAGGTACTTGAAGACTACGAACAAAAGGTAGAGGAAACGAAGTCTGCACTAAAAGAGTCGATCGGTGATGAATCGATTGCGGCAGTTTGGCTTACAGGTGGTACGTTCTATGTGGTAAACGATCAGCTCTCAAGCGGAGACGTTTTATATAACGACTTGGAGGTAACAGCACCGAACGTCGTGAAAGAGATCGCCAACAACTCAGAAGCGAACTGGTCTGAGATTTCCTTGGAGAAATTGGCACAACTGGATGCCGACCATATCTTCTTACTGAACGGTGACGGAGAAGGCGCGGATATGCTGCAAGATGATATCTGGCAGAACATCCCGGCGGTAGAGAACGGCAATGTTTATGAGTACGACTCCAATGATTCCAGTTGGTTGTACACTGGTCCGGTTGCCAATACACAAATGCTGGATGACATCAAAGAAAGCCTAATCGAGTAATTATCTAGACCTCTGTTTTTTAGCAGAGGTCTTTTTACTTGTTTGTGGTTTAAGAATAGAAACGTTAGGATGTAGAAAGACAAGAAAGGGAAAGGTGATGGGATGACCAACCAACAGAGAACACCAAACTGGAACTTAGAGGCGACCTATTCTGAATTGCCCGGAGTGTTTTATTCGCGCGTTCAACCTGAAGCTGTCGAGAGTCCGGATCTCGTCATACTGAATGAATCACTAGCAAAAGCACTTGACCTCGATCCAGACGCTTTGAAGAGCGAAGAGGGAGTACGCGAACTTGCAGGCAATAAACGTCTGGAAGGTTCGATGCCGATTGCGCAGGCCTATGCAGGTCACCAATTCGGGAACTTCACGATGCTCGGAGATGGTCGTGCGGTATTGTTGGGGGAACATATCACACGTAGCGGTACCCGATATGACGTCCAGTTGAAAGGATCTGGACGTACGCCTTTTTCCCGGAGTGGAGATGGTAGAGCACCGCTCGGCGCGATGATCAGGGAATATATCATTAGCGAAGCGATGCATGGTCTAGGGGTTCCGACATCGAGAAGTCTGTCTGTAGTCAAAACGGGCGAGTCGGTACAGCGGGAAACAGAACATAAAGGCGGGGTGCTCGCACGTATCGCTTCGAGCCACCTACGTGTCGGAACTTTTCAATATGCGGCTTACCAAGGTTCAGAAGATAATTTGAAGGAGCTCGCTGACTATGCGTTGAATCGACATTTCCCGGGAAATACAGGTGACGACAATCCCTACCTTTCTTTATTAGAGCAGGTCACTCGTCGTCAAGCATCATTGATTGCCAAATGGCAGCTAGTCGGATTCATTCATGGTGTCATGAACACGGATAATATGACGATCAGCGGGGAAACGATTGATTATGGGCCTTGTGCGTTTATGAACACGTATGATCCTGATACTGTCTTCAGTTCGATTGATACACAAGGACGCTATCGATATAGCAACCAACCTGGCATCGCTGAGTGGAATCTGGTCCGGTTTGCTGAAGCGCTTATTCCTTTGTTAGACGAAGACCAAAATGAAGCAATCAAGAAAGCGGAGCAAGTCTTGAGTGGGTTTGCAGCTACCTATCAGTCACATTGGCAAGAGGGTGTCAGGGCTAAGCTTGGGTTGATCTCAGAAGAGGCGCAAGACCAGCATATCATCGACGACCTTTTCGATATCATGAAGAAGAAAGAAGCCGACTTCACGAATGTATTCCGCGGACTGACTTTAGGAGACCCTGAATCGACAGGACTTAGCGGACAAGTCGCTTTCGACCAGTGGTACAAGCAGTGGCAGGTGCGGCTTGAGCGTCAGGACGCTAGTTGGGAAGAGGTACAAGCTCTTATGAAGCGCGCGAATCCATCGGTTATCCCGCGAAACCACCGTGTCGATGAAGCGATCGAAGCAGCCGTTTCAAGAGAAGACTATTCTGTGATGGAACGCTTGATTGAAGTGCTGCAACATCCATTTGCCTATACGGATGAACAAGAGGAGTATAACCATCCGCCAGCAGGCGACGAACCATACCAAACGTTCTGTGGAACATAACAAGGAGTATATACGGACGAAGGGGCTCAAGCCTCTTCGTTTTTTATTAGGAAAGTTATGGATGTTGATGTGATAGAATGATGGAGACAAGGAGGAGGCATCGCAAGGATGAAAAAAACAATAGAAATTATGAAAAAGATGGGCGATAAAGACGCCAAATCCATGTTGAAGATAATTTTCCTCATGCTCGATCAGTCAGAGGATCAGCCAGAAGCATTTCAGCAACATGTACAGAAATGTAGAGACGATTACTGGGAAATGCTGAAGCATCAAGACTCCTCAATTGAACTTATACATAGCCATATTGTTTTTGGCGATTCGATAGCCGGGGCTCTTAAGCAAGTGCTTCCTCCTAAACATGAGGTCATCAGCATTGACAATCGGCTCGATTTCGGTCCGATTTGGGATTTGCATGTGAGCGAGGGCGTGAAGAAGCGTAAACAGTGGCTGTTTAATAATATCAACATGGACGAGGAAGAGTTGTTCAACTATGAAGATCTTTTTATAAAGAAGTTGAACCGAATTCGAAATATACCGAACGACCGGCCTGTTACAGTCTGGTATGGAGACAATGCTTTTGAGCAGACGGGATTACGCTTTGTACATTACATATTGGAGCATCACCCTAGTGTAGATGCCATTAATGCCACACAAGCGCTTCATAACATGTCGCCTGATAGAAAGAGTCTCCATACAGGAGAGATCCACCCTCGCCATTTAGAGAGGATATTGAATGATGCAAAGAGACAACGACTCGGGGAAAGATGGAGTGTAGATTGGAAAGCCCTCTCTCAAACCAAGGGTATACTTAGGTTTTGGAAAGACGGAGACATTGTACCTGTTCCAGAGGATGCACTCGATACTTTTATACTTAGAACGCTGGATAATATTCAAAGACAGAGCGGTTCTTATGACTTTATCAAATCTGCTCGTCTGATAGGAGAAGTCATGGGTACACTGGACCATGTTGTCAATGATTCTTTCCTCGAGTTCCGAATCAGAACGTTGATTTATGACGGTATTTTGGAGATACGCGGTGTTCCTCGAGCGATGAGATTCTATGAAGTAAGGCGTAAGGGGACGAATTAGAGGAGGAGAATGATTCCACTAAAAAACCAGCTCAGGATTATGAGCTGGTTTTTCTTTTACTTATGTTATCTGACTCAGATCAGTAACGGAAGCAACTGCCAACATGAACATGGTGATTCCAATAGAAAAGGATAAACCAAGTACAGCCACTCTTGTGTTAAGTATGTTTTTTCCGCGGTTCACATAGATAGCGAAAACAGATAGTACGATAGTTAGGCTAAGAAGTGTGAAGACAATCGGCATGGATCCTCCCTCACCGCTGACAACAGAAAAAAAGATAAGTACAGGAATGATATTCAAGGCAAGAGCAGACCAACTTGACCCACTTTGAATCCATTTATTCTCCAACATATTTGCACCCCCCAATATAATATATAGGGGGATACCCTTTTATTTCCATAACTAAACAGAATACTACAGGAAGTTATAAATAACCTTATATGAAAACCAGGACTAAGGATAAACATAGTCCTGGTTTAGCTGTCTATTTGTCCTCATCATATGGGTACAATTCTTCCGAAGCTTCTGTTTGAAGTTCCGGAGTAGGTCGTACATTTTTCTGTTCCCGATGGTTTTCTTCCTTCTCTTGGTCCAAGCTGCGTGCAACAGATTGGTGGAAGAAGTATTCGAATATGGTCAGGGAAATCGTTGATATCAATGTTGCAGTAAAGACGTCATCGCCGACTGTCAATGCATCGGTCATGAAATAGATGACCACGAATGACAATACGAAATCAGATACAGTCGCACCAGAATTCCCTGTATTTTTGAGAATCAGTAAATCACCTACAACATAGGATACAACGGCAAAGGTAAGGGAAATCAAGAAGACGTTCCCGAACGATACGTCGAAGCCTGCGCCTAGAATGATTCCCAAAATAACGAGGGAAACGATGAATTTCAGTGCGAATAATTTGATATGGCTCATGGTTTAACACCTCCTACATACCTATGCTCTCCAATTGTAGTAACAAGAAACTAACAATTAATGGTTCATTGCTTCACATAAGCATTCCAAAGAAAAAACGAACGGCAGCGCCGCTCGTTTATTGGATGTGTTGCAGGTCGTCATTCATTTTTTTGGATTCGTTTCGGAAGTATAGGTAGAACCCTAGCCAAATCAACGCATACATCACTAGGGCAATAGCGAAGAAGATCAGTGCGCTTGATGTCCCTTGAGGCACCCATCCGATACCATAAGCGAGCACGCCATATGCAATCATCACGGTAAAGAAGTGAAGTGCAGTCTGTTGAGACAATTTCAGTGAATCGATTTCAAAGAACAGTGGCGTGACGGTGAACAACCAACCTGAGAAGATAGCTCCCAGTGAATTTTGGACGAACAAACCTGAATTGAGTACTGTGAGCTCCCCAAAGTATATCGCTGCATAGGTCATCAATAAGCCGATAAAGCCCCCAAAAATTATCCCGATCACACTTCTTGTTACAAATGTTTTCATCAAGAATCCCTCCTGTTTAGTTTCAACACTTCTTTTATCTTTCCTACGTAATGTCTGGACGCATATTCTTTTTGTCCGGATTTGAAGTGGACAACAAGTGTCCCATGGAATGACGGTTCAAAATGATGTATTTCATAAAGGTTTGCAATTACGGATTTGGACAACCTGATAAAAGTGGTGGACGACAGTTTCTCCTCCAATTCATACAGTTTCTCTTTCACTTTGTAAGAGCCTTCTGAGGTCGTTGCATGCACCTCATCGCTTTCAGAATGGAAAAAATGTACTTCGTTCGGCTTCAAAATGTGCTGTTCCTCTCCTTTCTTCCCTATGATGAATTCCGTTTCTTTCTCTTTTAGAAAATCTAAGATCCCTTTAATGGAGTCATCCATTGCTCTGCAGTGAATGGTGACACTTGTTTCTTCATGCTTACGGTCGACGTCGAGTAAGACCTTCATGTTTCTCCCCCTTTGGTGCGTCTTTCTTAAGGTTAGTATAGTGCTTGTCGGCAGGGGTGTCAGCAACATTCAGGTTAGACGTCATTATAGAGAAGTCACTGGTCGTATTGGGAGGGTAAGTTGCAGAGAGGGCACTTGGATATTTTTTGCAGGAAAAAGGGGAAGAAAAGCGAATATAGTAAAAAAGATACATATTCAAAGGAATGATGCTTCACAACCATCACACAAATTTCTATGCGATTCCGGGAACAGAGAAAGTTGCAGCCGTTGTCATGCAAAACAGCGAAGAGGTCGACGCATCGACGGCTGAACTTGCCCATATCATGGAAGCGGCAAGCGCCAGTCTTGAAGAAATGAGTGCAACAGTAGAAACACTGACCGAAGACAGCAAAACCATCGCTTCAGCAATTCAGGAAACGACAGGAAAAGCAGAAGCGCTCAGGGAGGTCTAGGGAGACACAGTCCTTTCAAGACACTCGACATCGTTTTCTCCCACAGTACTCATCTGATAGAAAGAAAAGCCCATTTTGTTCCAAAACATTTTGCCGGATACATTGTTTTTTAAGACAGCGAGTCGGATGCTTGTGAAGCCTCTCTCGACTAATTTTCTTTCAAATAATTGATAAGCTTTCGCACCAAACCCTTTGGAATGAAATTGTCCGTTGACCATCATCAAACCGATCCAAGGGAAGCCGTCTTTAGGATTATGAGGTAAGAAATCAAGGACAGCTACTGGAGTAGAGGCTGAGTAAATGAGGTAGCTTTCGGTCTTATCCTGTAGGAATTCATCTCTCATTTCCTGCATGGTCCGAGTGGGTTTTCCGTTCTCCAAACGGTTGTAAGAGGGATTCGAATTGTAAATCTCGTGGGCAATATGTAAATTGTGTTCATTAATTGGCAGGAAACGCATGGTCATAACACTCCTTTCCTCGATTATAACAGGTGAGGAGAATTAAAGGAGGAAGTCGTATGGGAGCAGACGTCATTGTTGTAGGGGCAGGACTTGCAGGCTTGGTGGCAACAACCGAGATGGCAGATGCCGGCAAGAAAGTCGTTCTTGTCGATCAAGAACCAGAGTCCTCACTAGGAGGACAAGCATGGTGGTCTTTCGGGGGACTTTTTCTCGTGGATTCACCTGAACAGCGGAGGCTTGGAATCAAAGATTCAATAGACCTTGCTAAGCAGGACTGGAATGGGACTGCAGGGTTCGATCGTGAGGAAGATGAATGGGGCAAGAGGTGGGCAGAAGCATATCTTGAGTTCGCCACCTATGAGAAGAGGGACTGGCTTCATAATATGGGAGTCCGTTTCTTTCCTGTAGTGGGCTGGGCGGAAAGAGGCGGTCATTTAGCGGATGGGCATGGAAACTCCGTACCCCGCTTTCACATTGTATGGGGAACTGGGCCAGGAATCGTCGCTCCTTTTGAGAAGAAAGTAAGAGCACACATTAAACAGGGACGCGTTCATTATTTACCAAGGCACCGTGTAGATCGGCTGGTAAAAGAGGGGGGAGCTGTGATTGGTGTCGAAGGGTCTGTTCTTGCTCCAAGTGATGCCAAGCGCGGGGAGGACAGCAATCGGACGGTCCTCAAAGAGTTTCGCGTGCTTGCTGCATCCGTATTAGTTTCAAGCGGAGGAATTGGTGCCAACTTGGAGAAAGTTAGAGAGTTTTGGCCGGAAAGCTTGGGCAAGGCTCCTACACATATGATTTCTGGAGTGCCTGCTCATGTGGACGGCAGAATGTTATCCATTACAGAAGAAGCGGGAGGACGTATCATCAACCCCGACAGAATGTGGCACTACACAGAAGGGATAACCAACTACGCGCCAGTTTGGAGCAAGCACGGTATCAGAATATTGCCTGGTCCTTCTTCTATCTGGCTCGACGCAGAGGGGAATAGGTTTCACGCACCGAATTTCCCGGGATTTGATACATTAGGTACTTTAAAAGCGATCGGGGATACCGGGTATGACTACTCATGGTTCATCCTGACTCAGTCGATCATTGAAAAAGAGTTCGCCCTATCAGGCTCGGAACAAAACCCGGACCTAACAGAAAAAAGTATTAAGAAAGTCATGAAGCGTGCACTACCTGGAGCACCAGGTCCTGTTCAGAAATTCTTGGATCAAGGAGAAGACTTTGTCGTAGCAGATAATATAGAAGAACTCGTCTCTAAGATGAATGAAAGAACAGATCAGCCCCGCCTTAGTGTAGAGAAAGTAAAACAGTTGATTCAGGCTCGAGATAATGAAATTGAAAATCCGTTTACCAAGGACTTGCAAATTACAGCGATAAGAGGAGCCAGGAACTATGTAGGGGATAAGCTGATTCGTGTTGCAGCTCCGCATAAGATTTTGGATCCGAAGCAAGGACCGTTGATAGCTGTCAAACTCAACATCCTTAGTCGCAAGACATTAGGCGGGCTGCAGACGGATTTGTCTGGACGTGTATTGGATGAGGAAGGTGGACCTGTACCAGGCTTATATGCAGCAGGGGAAGCTGCCGGTTTTGGTGGCGGTGGATTGCACGGTTACCGTGCACTAGAAGGGACGTTCCTCGGTGGGTGTCTGTTCACTGGAAGACAGGCTGGTCGTGCGATTGCAGAACTTTGATGTATGAAGAGATATCGTCAGGAGAAGAGTATAACTACGGAGGTGCTCACGATGAAGAAATACTCGAAATCAGGCACAGATATTGAGGATGTTAAAAAACGGAATGCCGCGTCCGGCCTCTCGTACAATCAAGTGAAACAGAAATTAGCTGAATCCCAAAAGCAAAAATGATAAAAGCCTGTCTCCTTTTAGAGACAGGCTTTTCCTTATTCTCCGCGAACTTTGCGTTCCACGTCATTTTTGGCGCGGTCCATGTCGTCTTTCGCACGATTCATATCTTCTTTCGCACGATCTTCGATATCGCGTTTGTCATTTTCTAAAGCGTCAGGACGATCGATGACATCACGCTTGTCCATATTATCATTCATGTCACGTCTGTATTCATCATTCATGTTGTTATCATAACGAGTTGGTTCGTACGTGACGTCTTCCGGTTGTTCGTTCATATTCTGATTTCCTGCACACCCTACTAATAGTCCTGAAGCAAGGACTGCTGTCGTAGCGAGCATGGTTATTTTCTTTTTCATACGGCACCCTCCATTCTATATAGAATCGCTTTTACTATTTGCAAGGAGAGGGCGTTTCATGAAAAAAGAGCGTATGAAATATTTTCTAGGCAAGGGAATACCTTCAGGAATATGGAATGAGCCAGTCGCCCAAACTATCTTTGTTCCGCTAATATAAAGGAACCGTCGGGAGGGAAACGTGATGGCGAGAAGAAAAAGAAACTGGGTAGCATTAGGAACTGCAGGAGCAGTTGGTGCGGCGGCTATGTACGGTGTTTCGAGAATGAAGCAACAAGGTAAGCTGCACCGTGCGGGAGAAGCCATTCAATCCGCCCATCAGCAGTCTATGGAGAACGTGCAACATGTATTAGAAAACAATGAGCTATAAAAAAAGATAGGGACAGCAAGTTTTGTCCCTTTTCATTCATAGGAACCGGTCTCGTTGATCCGGTGTAGGTAACATACATTGATTCTTTTTACCGAACCATTTGTAGCGATTTCTGGCAATGAACTGATATACGGGGTTGCGGATAGAGTTTGGAAGCAAACGAAATATATATAGGATAGGCCAAATCCCGTTTAACTTTTTACATACACGGAGTGCAGCTGTGGACTCCATAAAATATCGATCTCCCTCTATCAGGACAAAGCTATCCAAACCCACTGGTATATCGTGTTTAGCTAACAAACGTTGTCCAGTAACGCTTTGAAGAGCAGCGAAATGGAAGTAACCGTATGGGTCCCGCTTCATCACGAATTGTACGCTCCAATCACAAAAATTACATTCTCCATCAAACAAGATGATCCGATTCATTCCTATCCCACCTTTTACCACTAGTTTATCTGCTTGTTCATTAATTCACAAGTGAATTATGAGGATATTTACTAAGAAATAAGGGTAAAAACAACGAGAGGTGATGAAGATGAGGAGAATGAACAGAGGAATTCTAACAGCCCTTGCATCCATCGGTATTGCACAGGGGATGAAAATTTTTACTCACAAGCGCTTGACAGGTAAGTGGGACTGGAAGCAGATAACGACGACGGGAAGTATGCCGAGTTCCCATTCAGCTGGAGTATCAGCCCTTGCTTCTTACATTGCGACTAATAAAGGAAGCCGCCATACAGAGACTGCCCTTGCCGTCGTATTCGGCGTAATTGTAATGTACGATGCTCAAGGGATCCGTCGTCATACTGGTGAGATCGCGCAGCTGGTGAATGAATTAGAAGACAGCATCGCGGACCTTGCCGTCGATTTCCCAAGCTTCGAATTCGTCGAGCGGGAAAAGGAACTGAAAGAGCTGCTCGGCCATCAACCGGTTGAAGTCCTTGGAGGGTCGCTGCTCGGTACAGCGCTTGGTGTACTATCTGCTAAACTTGAGAATAAATAAAGCAGGCCAGATTATTCTGGCCTGCTTTATTTATATGGAAAAGGACATCCGGACGTAAAAAAACACAGCCTCTTGAAGGAGGCTGTGCAGATATCCTTATTTGCCAATGAACATTTGCGTCCAATAGTCACCATTTTCCACATGACCGACACCGATGTGTGTGAAGTCTGGGTTCAAGATGTTCTTACGGTGGCCTTCACTGTTCATCCAAGCATCTACTACTTCGTCAGGAGAAGGTTGTCCCATCGCAATGTTCTCACCAGCTGCACGATAGTCGATCCCATAAGCTTTCATCATGTCAAAAGGGGACCCGTATGTCGGGCTATTGTGTGAGAAGTAACCCTTATTCTTCATATCAAGCGATTTGTCCTTCGCGACGGCACTTAACTCTGTATCCAGTTGAAGGGGTTCAAGGCCGCGCTCTGTACGCTCTTTATTGGTCAACTCTACGACTTGCTGCTCGAAAGCCGATACTTCAGAGTTTGCTTGTTCTGTTTCTTCCTGCTTCGGTTGTTCTACTTCAGGCTGCTCTTCTTTTGGGGCAGGGGCAGCTTCAGGCTGTTTCTGCTTTTCAGGTACTTCTTTTTCAAGCTCTTTCGGTGCATGTTTCGGTTCTATTTTGAACTCATCGAATAGGGATTGGATGTCAATATCCCCACTTCTCAGAGCTTCTTTATTATCTGCAAACCAGTCAACTAGTTGATTGGCTTGTACCTTATGTGTTTCGACTTTATAAGACGATCCTTCCCCACTTGATGCGAGAGATGTCGTTGGCGCAGCTAACAAAGATACCGCTAGGGCGCCTGTAAGCAGTAATGATTTTTTCTTCATGAAACATCCTCCTTGTTCTTGTTGTTTTGTTCACACTCTCATTCTAGCATCGGTTTTCTTGTAATATTTCAGGATGAATTTTACAGTGGTAGAGTGATAGACTTATGTCAGAAGAAAATTGGTCATAAAAATACGACAACATCTGCATTTCTTTATATAGTACAATGAAAAGCACATCTGGAAAAATGTATATTAATAGACCAGGAAAATCCACTAAATATGTATTGACAAGAATACGGAAGAGTCTGATTTTTACGAATGTGACGGCAGTTTTACAATTGTTTCAGTTGTTTATGTGAAGGAGGAGAGGTTGATGGACTTTCCTAGTACGGTGACAGGGAAAATATCTGTTGTTCTATTGGGGATCTATTTGCTGTTATTCCTTGTTTCTCTGTTCTTTCTATCCGGCGGAGGGATTCTCATAATATTCGGTGTATCGATTGTTGCCGGGTGGTTTTTGGTGGTGCCTTCGCTTATCGTATCCGTTGTAGCGACTGTAAAGGAAACAGGGGCAAAAAAGACGTTGCCGGTTGTGAACATTTTCGTTACTTTGCTGGTGTTCGGAGTTGCGATGTTTGCGCAATATGGATTTCAATTTGCCCCATAATAGTAGGAAAGAGAAGGGAGGCAACAGCTTCCCTTCTCTTTTTGGAAAAGGGGGACAGACTCCCTGTCCCCTTGTCTCATTTCAGCAGGTCCATTTCTTCTCGGATGCGGGACCAGGCTTTGGTGTTGGTGTCGGTTAGCATGAAGTGTTCGGCTTCTGGTAATTCGATGTATTTGATGAAGTCGCCCATGTTCTCGGCCCATTGGAAGTAGTGGTCGCTTATACCGATTGGGACGTGGACGTCGAGTGCCCCATGTACAAGAACTTGTGTGACATTCAGTGGAAGCATTTCGAACGGTGACGCTTCTTGATAGTGTGCTTCTGGTTCTCCTCTGAGCAAGTCTGCGACTGGATTGTTCGGTTCTTGAGAAAGCGTATTGTCTCTAAATGCATGAACATCATGCATTTTCTTAAGGTCATTGACCCCCGCAAGGCTGACAGCCGTTGCGATGGGAAGTGGGTTCTCTGTATGTAGTTCACTGCCTTCCTGCAATTTATGGCGAGCAGCTGTCCACAAAGCGAGATGCCCTCCTGCTGAATGACCGATGGTGACGACATTATCTAGATTTAGGGGGTACGTATGTGCAAGCGTCCTTACATAATCCGAGGCTTGAGCAACATCCAGCAACGTGCCTGGCCAGCCACCGCCTTCCTGCCCTGTACGGCGATATTCAATCGTCCAGGTGGCCCATCCACTTTTCGTCAGGTCTACTGCGACGTCTTCCATTAAGTCCAGTCCGAACCCTGCGCGCCAAAATCCTCCGTGAATGACGATTGCCACAGGATGTGGCCCATTTCCCTCAGGTATTCTAAGCTCACCGAATTGATTTTCGTTGTGTCCGTATTTAATTGTTTCCATATGATCACCTCCGATTTCTATTATCTCACATCGTCAAAACAAGTTCTCTTTCTAGTGCGCATGCATAGGATTAGGATGGGAGATTTTATATAAGGGGGAAGGATCATGAGTCATAATGAAAATGTCGACCAAGTAGCATGGCAAGCTGCGAAGTATGGGATGCTTGCAGACTACTATAAGTACCTGGATCCACGGATGCACATCTATTACTATCAGAGACACTTTGAATGCATGCAGTATTGGTGCAGGTTGATGCAGCAACGCGGGGAACAGATGGGGATGAGCGGCAATGCTATGGTACGAGTACTGCATGCGTCGCCTGATGCACCAGCGGTTGATGTTTATGTCAACGGTCAGAAAGTACTCTCCAATGTGTCTTATAAACAATCAAGCGATTATCTGACTGTAGCATCAGGCCAGTATCAGATTGACGTTTACCCTGCTGGAAAAACGGATAAGCCCGTGATTTCACAAAATATCGGAGTCGAAGCGGGGAACCTTTATACGGTTGCAGCGGCAGGTAAATTGGATTCCATTCGCTTGATTGCCGCAATCGATAATCAATCTGTTTCATCTGGAAAAGCGAAAGTCCGTTTCTGGCATCTGTCCCCGAATGCACCAGCTGTAGATATCGCAGTAAAAGGCGGAGATGTATTATTCCGGAATGTGCCATTCGGAAAAGCGACACGCTACTTAACACTTCCTCCGACCACCGCAGACTTAGAAGTAAGGGTGGCAGGAACTAATCAGGTCGTGAAGACCATTCCTGGCGTGAAGCTTGAGCCTAACCAAGCCTACACGGCAGTTGCCGTCGGATTGGCAGGGGAACAACCGCCACTTGAAGCGCTCTTCCTACAACCTTAAAAACACAGGCTATCCTAGCCTGTGTTTTTTTATTTTTTCCAAACATGGTGATAGTTGTACTAAGTCCAGACGATTGTGTACTATATATATCAAACGCTGTACCAGGTTTAGTACATTCATGATTTGTGAAAAGTATGACAAGAGGACGGTGGATGAAATGAAGCAAACTTCTTATATGGACAAGTTAAAACAACTGAATCCAGCGAAAGCTGTGCGGATAGGACGTAAACATTTCTCTGAAAAAGCGTATTTCCAGAAGCTACGTCACCAAAGTGGCCGTATCGGAACGAAGATCGTCTATTATAGTTTAGTGCTCTATTATGCGTTCCAACATCCTGATACGCCAAAGAAAGCTAAGCTCACCATTGCAGGCGCGCTCGGGTATTTGATTTTACCAACTGATGTAGTACCCGATTTCATTCCAGTCATCGGATTCACGGATGATAGTGCTGTGATCATCTATGCAGTCTATCAAATACTCAGTCAGATTGATGATAGTGTGAAAGAGAAAGCGAACGCTCATCTAGAGCGGTGGTTTGGGGAATCAGCGGACGAAATAGAGTTGCCAGAATAAAAGGGAGTCCCTCTACAGAAGAGGGACTCCCTTTTTTGTGAAATGCTAGAATCCCTTGGGGGTATTGGTTGAGAGAGGTACAAAGGCGCCATGAAAGTGTATATAGAGAAATTTTGTGATAAATTTCAGCAATTTACAACGAAATTTTGGTATTATAGGAATAAGTCCTCAAAGAAAAAAGAGGAGGAATCATCCTCCTTTTACCAATCATTATAACTTTTGTCCGTATGAAAGTGTTTGAAGCGATTAGCTCTTGAGAGTTTTTTACTCTTGTTCTCTTCTTCCATAGAAACCGTAAGAACTTGAATTCCATGGTTTTCACGTAGTTTCCGCAGCTTGTAGATTTGGTCATAAGTCCATTCATCGTATGCAATGGAGGAGAAATGGAAGCTTTCCCACATGATGCCGTCTACATAAGGATACGTAGCGGTGGCAAGCGTGTCGAACCCCCAGTTTTGGATCATAGACAAATCAGGGTGTTCTTCCCTCACACTTTCCATCCACGTAACCATCCCCTCCCTTTGCTTGTAAAGAACGTCCGGATTACCTTGGTGTTCATTGTCAATATCACCTACAGTATCAAGAAAAGCACCATCCAGGCCTTTATCGACGATCTGCTTCGTGACTTCGGTTCGGAGCACCTTTTGATAATGAGGGGAGGTGATGTCCGTTAGGTAAGAGTCCCATTCGGAATAGTAGATACGTTCTCCATCACGATGAAAGAAA
Source organism: Halobacillus salinus (assembly GCF_004684905.1). GTDB lineage: Bacteria > Bacillota > Bacilli > Bacillales > Halobacillaceae > Halobacillus > Halobacillus salinus. Next base: position 351,824 of record NZ_SRJC01000001.1, read on the forward strand.
TCTTCTTCGTTAAGCTTTCCAAACAAATCCGTGTTCCACTTATCAGCTTCCATCGTATTAATGTAGCCGTAGACGAGTGTTCCACCTTTTTGGATTTCTGTGATCTGTCTTTGACTATAGTAGATCGGTTCAATGATGACCAAGTCGTAGTTTCCCATTTCATCAATGATTGCTGGGGTAGGTTCGTCATAGTAGATCTTGTAATCGTAAACGGGGTACAGTGGATTTTGGGCTGAGGCATTGTGTTTACTCGATGATAAGACAACAGAACTGATCAACAGAACAGAAGATACAAGCCAAACATGTATTCTTGATTTCATGCAAGGTCCTCCTGATTATTTGTTTACTATTACTATACCATGATTTGAAGGTGAAGAATCGTTAGAGGGGTGTTCAAGATGTTTTATAAACAAACCAGTACTGTGAGAAAGGTAATAGAATTGCTAGTTATTCTGCTGATCGCAGGTTTTGTGGACCAAGTCTTCAGCTTGAATATGGTCGAGTGGGTGTTCAATCCATTCTTCATCATTGTCCTTCTTTTTGCTCTTCGTTATGGATTGGTAATGGGGCTTGCCAGTTTTCTACTCACTCTCGGCTACTACATGATCGAGATGTCCCTCTCAGGAGGAGATGTCTTCCTCCTGTTTTACGACCCCGACAATTACGTGGAATTATTATATATATTAGTAGTTGCGGTCTTGGGAGGTTTGTTTTCCACCTCTTGGAAAGAACGCTACGAGTCTCTCCATTACACATATGAAGAAACGAATGATGAAAATATCGAAATGAAAGAAGTCATTGAGTTATTGGAACAGTCACAGCGCTCGATGCAAGAACGGGTCCTTGAAAGTGAGTACTCCCTGAAGAGGCTCTATGATGTCGCTAAGGCTCTGGATCAGCCTTCTCCAGACTTGGTGAGAAACGAAGCGATCCGTTTGATTGCAGACCTGTTCCAATCGGAAGAAGTCGCACTTTATCATGTAGATTCTTCCCAGCATGCGATGCGTCTGTTTGTCCGAAAAGGGAGCGGCGATTCGTTCCCACAGACTATTTTCATTGACCGCGGTTCGATGATGTACCAACGCTTATTTGCGGAGAAGACGATTACCATCCGCACCGTGCAAGACGAGGAAGATGCTCCCGTGCTCGCAGGACCTGTCCTGTCGAACGGAACGATCAAAGAAGTCCTCATCATCCGCGACTTGGACTTTGCCAGATTGACAAACTATGAAATTCAGATTCTATCCATCCTTCTAGACTGGCTCGCCGACCGTTTAGAGAAATCCCACAAGGCGATTATGAAAGAAGAAGAGAAGTGGATGTATCCAGGTACCGGGATTTATTATAAAGAAGCATTTGATGAGAAAGTACATGTCCAGGAAAAACGTAGTCAGACCTACGGGGTTCCTTTCAGTACTCTCAGAATGGACTTCAATGAAACGGAAGACAGGTCTCTCTTGGAAGTAGAAGTTATCCTACGGGCCTATTTAAGAGAGATGGATATCATCGGATATGACGAGGACAATCGTCAACTTCTTTTCTTGCTTCCTGGTACAGAAAGCTCGAAGTCTTCCATAGTAGAAGATCGAATTTCGAAATATCTACATGAAAAGGGTGTTCGCTATGCAGAATGAGTGGATGAATCCTTTTCCGATATTATTATTTTATGTCATACATGCTATCGTTGTTCTTCTTATTTATGGGCTGATCAGTAGAAGAATGAAAGAAGAAAATAAGGCAACATGGCAGTGGATCACGGCTGTCAGTCTGTTCCTTCCAGTAATCGGCGAGCTGTTTGGTCTCGTTGTTTGGTTCGTCGCTGGTAAATGGGGGACTAACGATATGTTGGATGATTATGATCAATACGTGAACTATAAACCACTTATGCTCGAGCAGCTGCGTACGGAAGCGAAGATGAGTGATGAACTGCTTCCTTTTACAGAAGCATTCTCTGATGAAGGCAACAAGCAGCGGAAAGACCTGATCCTCCGTTTGATCAATTCACGTATTGTAGATAAAGGGAAATACTTGAATTTAGGGTTGAACAATAATGATTCAGAGACCGTTCACTATGCTGCAACGACGATGAATCATTTGATAGACAACTACGTAAAAGAACTGCATCTACGTAAGCAGGAACATGAAACAGGAAATGCATCGACGCTTGAACCATTACTGTTAACGTATGATAGTTATTTGAATAGCGGCCTGCTCCAAGAAGCTGCCTATAAGCGGCTGGAGCAATCGTATATCGACTTGATGGAAGAAGAAGTAAGCAATGGAGTGGAAGCAAAAGTGTTATTCCACATGCTAGGAGAAGCTTATCTATCTAGAAGTCAGAAAGAGCAGGGTATGACAACCCTCACTATGTTGACTGAACATTTCCCTTCTGAACCAGAAGGGTATTTGAGTAAGATTCGTTTTTATTACCAAGAAAAAGATTGGAAAGGGATTCAGTCCACTCTAGCTGAACTGAGGGAACGTGTGCCGAAAGAGCGCATCCCGCATAATCAGCAGTTTGTTCTGGATCAGATGTGGGGGACTGCGCAGTGAAAAAGCAAACGATCATCCTCAGTGTGTTTCTCGTTTTCCTATTACTTGGCATGATCACGCTTTTCCAATTGATTCGCATGGAAAAGATGCATTTATGGCTGGCGCCCAAAACATCACCACAAGTGCAGGTGAAGACAATGACGGCAAGCGGAGCCCAACAAGAAGGGCAATCGTTGATGGTGTACCTTCATAAAGATGACAGTGAACTCTCGAGTCTTGCCATTGAAAACGTAGAGAAAACCTTAGACTATGCAAAAGTTCCGCATCAATCGATTTCCATCGAGGAAATCAAACAGCTAGAACCGTCTCCTTATTCGATTTTAGTGCTCTCGGGTGAACATACGAATAAGTGGCCGAAACCAGCAATCACGAAGTTTGTGGAAGAAGGCGGACGGTTGATGATTGCAGGACGCTTTGTAGATCCTGCTTGGAACGAACTCGTTGGAATTGAAGAATCAAAAGATTTTATAGGAGATATCTATGGAATAGAATTCGAACAGGAACTTTTCCCGGGCTATGTCGATCTAGTACCTGATGATGTACTACTGGACCATAGTATGGGAGAGGTAGAATTAAAAGCGGAATCAGAGCTTTATCTTACTGCAGAGGATCAACCAATGGTATGGACCTATCCTTACGGTGAAGGCAAAGTGCTGTATTGGAATACGACTGCAGTAGTGAGTAAAGTTGTACGAGGACTATTGCTTCAATCCATGTCACTTCTACCACCGGAATTCGTGAGTTCCCAAGCGGCAATCAAAGTGTTGCATATTGACGACTTTCCATCACCAGTCCCATATGAAACGTCAGAAAGCATATTAGAACAGTATGACCTTTCTATAAAGGACTTCTATAAAGAAATCTGGTGGCAGGATATGCTGGATATAGCAGACGATTACGATTTTGCGTTGACTGGATACATGATCGGTACGTACCGGGATGACATGAAAGTTAAAGGTGAAGAATTAATTGAGAGAAGCAAGTTTCCTATGTTGTATTTTGGTAGGAGCATACTTCGTTATGATGGTGAAATAGGTCTTCACGGTTATAACCATCAGTCCATGGTAACCGCGGATGAACCGACCAATCCAGATCTTGGTTATCGTGAATGGGAAAGCCAAGAGGCTATGGAAGATGCAATTGAAGAAGCTTCCAGTATGTTCTCGTACTATTTTCCTGACGAAGAACTGACATCCTATGTCCCACCATCCAATATCATAAACCGTACAGGAATCTCTGCTCTGGCGGAGTCGCTTCCAAATCTTCAAACTATAGCATCATTGTATATTACCGGAGATGAAGCTAGCTTCGAGCAAGAATATGAATTTGATGAGGAATATGAGGATATCTACCATTTCCCAAGAATAACAAGTGGCTACTTAGAGACGAAGTTCGATAAATTCTCGCAAACTGACGCCATTGCCCATCTCGGAGTGTTCGCACACTTCCTTCACCCGGATGACGTTCTCGATACGTATCGGTCCAATGGGCAAACGTGGGAAACGATGAAATCTCACTTAGTGGACATGGGAGAACATATTCAGACAAACTATTCCTACTTGGAACCATTGACTCAATCAAACGCTACGAAAAAGATGATCCAGTATCAAGAATCGGAAATCGAAGTCGACTATCAGAAAGATCAAATCGTCATCGATGGCACTGGTGTTGTGAATCCATCAACCATTTTCGTCCGTGTGGAAGAAGGAAAAGCCTTAGAAACTGGTACTTTCGATTTTGGTGAGGTGGAGGAATACGGTCACCACTTGTACTTGGTGACGATGACGGAGCCTGAGGCCAAACTGCAAGTCAAGGAGGTTACAGAATGAAAATCGGAATGGTTGTCGAAGGAAGTTATCCTTACGTAAGCGGAGGAGTTGCGAGCTGGGTGCAGATGGTGGTCCAGAAGATGCCGCAACATGAATTCGAAATCATCACGATCACTCCGGAGTCGATGACGGAGAAGGATTTCCGTTATCAGCTCCCGGACAATATTTCTGGTATTACGAACCTACCATTGAATTTGAAACAGTTTCAACGGAGGCGTCAACAACCGCTCACACCTGAAGATGAACAGGCGATCACAGATTGGATGATCTTCAATAGTACAAGCTCAGCGGCATTGGATGCCTTAGGACGTAAGCTTGGCAGTTCATCTGTGTTCTTCTCTAGTCCGCTATTTTGGGAGATTGTACAAAAGAGTTATCAGGAAGAGCAGCAAACTGGGTCGTTTATTGACTACTTCTATATGTGGCAAGGGATGTTCACACCAATCCTCGAGCTGCTTCAGTTCGATTTTCCGAAAGTGGATGTCATCCACTCTGCATCAACGGGTTATGCAGGATTAGTAGCTTCATTGATCAAGCGTCAGCAGGATATACCGTTTCTGCTGACAGAACACGGTATTTATTCTCGTGAGAGGGAAGAGGAAATTCTTCAAGCGAGTTGGATTGCGAGCTACTATAAGAAGAGATGGGTCCAGTTCTTTCATCATCTGTCCAAGCAGGCCTATGAAGACGCCGATCACATCATTACCCTTTTCCAGCGTAATAGTGAACTTCAGCTGGAGATTGGGGCCTCGGCAGATAAATTGATGATCATTCCGAATGGTATCCAATATGACCGCTTGTCGACTGTTCAAAAACTTCCAAAACAAGAGAATAAACTGGTCATCGGCGCTATCGTCCGAATTGTGCCGATCAAAGATATTAAAACGATGATCCAGGCAGCCAAATTGTTGGATGAGCGAGGGATACCGTTTGAAATGCATATTATGGGACCGTTAGATGAAGACGAGGAGTACGCGGACGAATGCTATCGCTTGATTGAACAATTGAATTTATCTTCCAGGGTTTTCCTTGTTGGGAAAGTCAATATTATGGAGTACTTGCCTATGTTCGATGTCTGCTTGCTGACAAGTATCTCAGAGGGACAGCCCCTCGCCGTATTGGAAGGGATGGCTGCCGGTATTCCGTGGATCGTATCCGATGTTGGAGCTTGTGCCGAACTGGTCTTCGGAAGAGAAGGAGACCCGTTTGGGCCGGCTGGCTTTACGGTACCTCCTGTCCATCCGGAAGAGGTTGCTCAGTATTGTGAGTGGTTTTATAACCATCCGGAAGAAGCGGAAAAGTTTGGGATGAACGGTAAGAGACGGGTGGAGAAGTATTACCAAGTCCATCAGTTCATCGATCAATATGTCGACTTGTATGAGGAAAGGAGAGTTGTGCATGGCGGGCATCGGGTTTAGGCTGCAGAAACTTTTCCAAGAGGATTATTTTTCATCCAGGATCAAAGCATATGCCTTTGCGGGGCTTGTGACGGCTGGACCGTGGTTGATTGTCATCGCTACGATCGCTTTGATTCAGTGGTTGACTGCTCAATTCACGGCGCTTGGCCAGGAAGAACGTGAGCTGTTCAACATTTCCGTTGCTTACTGTTTCATTTTCTCGCAAGTTATATTCGGCTTGCAGCAGCTGGTCGTCACTCGATATATTGCCGATTTGATTTATGAACGAAAACTTTCGGACGTGTTTCCGGCCTTCATCGGGATGAGCAAAGTAACCCTTCTATTAGCTCTCGTAACGTGGGGGGGTTTCGTATCTTTTTCTGCGCTTCCTTTTCTATATGAAGTATTGATACTAGCTCTCTATGTAACGATTAATATGATTTGGGTGCTGTTTCTGTTTTTGAGTGCGGCAAAGAACTATCAGGCAGTCGCCTACAGCTTTCTCGTTGGTGGAGTGATTGCTGTCGTTGCGGTAGTTGGTTTGGGAATGAATATCGAACGGTTCGTCATACCGCCTCACACAAGTAGTTTCATGCTTCTGCTCGGCTTCACGTTCGGTATGGTCGTGACCATGTTCGGGCTTCTGCTGTCGATGTTGATTACGTTCGGTGAACGGAAGACAAGTGGTCAGTTCAGTTATTTTCACTACTTTGACCGCTTCCCATCCCTGTTCTGGACGGGGTTTCTCTATAATACTGGTGTCTGGGTTTGTAACTGGACGATTTGGTTTGGAGAAGGTCGGTCCATTTTGATCGACACCTTCGTGTACCATCGAATATATGATACAGCAATCTTCTGGTCTTATTTAACGATTGTACCTGCTCTGATTATATTCGTCGTATCCGTTGAAACACGCTTCTATGATCGCTACCGAGTATTTTACGGCAACGTGAACTACGGTGGGACGCTGGACCAGATCAAAAGATCGAAGTCTAAGATGCAGCGCGTATTGAAACAAGAGATGGAGCGTCTAGTCCGAAGCCAAGGGGTCTTCAGCTTGCTGGTCATCTTATCGATTGGTTTTGTCGGAGAGTTCTTCAACCTCCAACCGATTCTGATTTCGATTTTCCGGTTCACCACAATAGGTGCCTTTGCCAATGCGATGGTGCTCGTCATTACGTTGATTTTACTGTACTTTGAAGACCGGAGAGGTGCAATGTACACGAGCATTTGTTTCTTCACGGCGAACCTTGTCTTATCGATCGCCTTACTGCCGCTCGGGTTTGATGGGTATGGATTGAGTTTCTCGATCGGTTCCACGATAGCGTTCTTGTTCGCAGTCATCCGTTTGATTACGTTTATTGAGAAAGTAGACTATCACGCTTTCTGCCAGCCGAATGAAACGAGAGTCAAGAAACCGAGAACGTTCTTCACCAGGACCGGGCAGTTGCTGAACCGTCAAAAAGCAAGTTGAGCAAAAGGGATAAGAAGCATCAAGCTTCTCATCCCCTTTTTGTTTCCTCGACAATCAACCATTCAATAACCTCTTCTCCTAGTTGGTAAAAAGAACTTGACCAATCATCCATTCGGAACGGCCCTTCGATCCAGACTGCTTCAGCAGGAATCTCGGAAGCATCTTTCACCTCCAAGCAGATGTGTCCTTGTAGAGAATCAGGCGACTCGATCAGCTCCACCAACCATTCATTTTTCTCCATAAACGCAATTTTTTCTTCTCCGAGCGTAAACCGTTTTACAACTTGGAACCCAAGACGCTCGTATATATCGACGGAACTGGTCAATTCCTCTACTGGTACTCCGAGATGATGCACCTTCATTTGAGAATCAGATTCATGTCCCCGAACTCATGCCACAAATAACCTTTCTCAAGCGCTTGATGGTACGCACTCATCAACTTCTTCTTTGGTAAAAAAGCCGTCAGCATATGCAGGTGACTCGCTTCCGGCTCATGAAAGCCAGTCAGCAGTCCGTCTACTGCCGCGATCGTATAACCCTCATCCACATAAAGCCTAGTCGTACCTTCTATTGGCTCGACCTCCCCATGTGAGGTGACGGCAGATTCCAGTGCCCGCACTACGGTTGTGCCGACCGCAATTACACGGTTCCCAGTTCTTCTAGTGTCCTGGATGAGTTCGGCAGTTGCTTCAGGCACACAAAACGCCTCCGGATGATTGTTAGGATTCGGCCAACGGTCTTTTTCATAATAGCTTAGCCCAGCGTGTAGCTGAATGAACGCAAGCCTGACTCCTTTTCGTTTGAGCTTCTCTAGCAACCCCCAGGTGAAAGCCCTCCCAGCAGACGGCATCTCTACAGAGCCAGGAACCGATCCATAAACTGTTTGATAGGTATCGAGCGAGAAGGGGCGATGGATATATTCATAGCGAACCGGCTCACCATTACGATAGATGAAATCGAGCAAGTTACTACCGCTAATCGAAAACTCAAGCGTAACAAGTGGGTGTTCACTACCATGACCAGTGATCATTGCTTCCACCTTTTCTTCAAGTTGAATCGGTCTATCAATTGCCAAGAAATCCCCTACCACAAGTGCTTCCCAGCTTGTGGATGATCGTTTTCTAGAAAGGCGAATCTCGAAGGTGTGATTTCCTTGAGATGCCTCCAGCACTGGAGGGATCGTACGACTGTTGTTCAAGACGAGCAGGTCCCCAGGGTTCAGGAATTGATCTATTTCGTTAAAGTTGTTGTGAAAGAGCTGCTGGTCCTTATCGATTGACAGCAAACGAACCTGGTCCCGCCTGCCGCGGACAATCTCAGCTGGTGTTTGGGCATTCAGATTCTCTGGTATGGAAAAAGCATGCATCAGACGGACGCTCCTTTCGCATCAAAGGATTGTGCTTCGAAGCGCTCACCGTTGTCCTTGCTTGTAGCAAGGTGGAGGAAGACATCAACGACGTCAGCTGGATCTGCAAGTTCATAGTCACAGTCTGGAAGTGCCGTCTCGTGCATGACTGTGTCCATTTCTCCAGGGTCGACGACATTGACACGCACGCCTGAGCCTTCGAGTTCATCTGCCCAGATCGCGGACAGGCCTTCTACACCGAACTTAGACACACTGTAGGCGCCCCACTCAGCTACACCATACTTTCCAACCTCTGAAGTGACGTTGATGATAGATCCTTGCTTTTGAGCGAGCATTCCTGGCAACACCCGTTTGGTGACAAGGAATGGATTCATGATGTTGGTCTCTATGACATCACGGAACGCATCAGTTGGATAATCAGCAAGTAACGTCGGTCCAGGACCGAACTTGGATGCATTATTGATCAGTACATCGATTCCCCCGAAGCGATCTTCTACAATCGAAACAAACCGTTCGACATCCGATGATTCTGTCACGTCTGCGCGAACAGCTACGACCTCTCCACCGAGCTCTTCTAATTCAGAAGCTGCATCTTCTAACTTTTCTTCCCCTCGAGCGCAAATGCCGAGTGCATATCCCTCTTTGGCAAAAGAGAGAGCAAGTGCTCTTCCTAGTCCTTTGGAAGCTCCTGTAATGATTGCTACTCTTCTATTCATCTAACAAAACCTCTTTCTTGTTAATGTGATGCTTTCATTTTATAAAGAAGAGGGTTTCTATGAATCGGGGGATGGAAGGAAAGTTCTGTCATTCATTGGCATGGGAGGTCCCTCGGTCGAAGGTCGTAGATGGGATGTGATAAACTATTTCTTGCATGAAATGATACGGGAGAGAGAACGGGATGAATATAAACACGAATGGACGCTTTTTTACGTCTTTACAAAATAAGAACAGCTATGACGAAGCTAGTCGCACGTGCATGGTGAATACAGTACGGAAATTAGTAGAGCAGGATACGGATATCGATCATCCTGGAATGCTGCTCGGGAAGATCCAATCCGGTAAGACACGCACGTTCATCGGTGTGATGGGGCTTGCCTACGATCACGGCTTTGACGCCGTCATTCTTTTGACAAAAGGAACGAACGCGCTCGTCCGGCAGACATATGCCAGGCTGACGAGTGAATTTGAAGAACGGATCGACGAGGATGATCTGCGTGTTTACGACATTATGGCGATGCCGGAGGCGCTGAGGAAGTACGAGCTGTCGCAGAAGCTCGCGTTTATTGTCAAAAAAGAAACGAAGAACCTCGACCGGATCAAGGAAACGTTCTTCGAGACGTATCCGGACCTTGCTCACAGAAAAGTACTCTTCATCGATGATGAGGCGGACTATGCGAGTGTTGCCTACGAACATAAGAAGGACCAGAACGTCACACATCTCCGGGTGCTTGCGACGAAGATCAATGAGCTTCGTGAGAACCTGACTGCTTCGTCCTTTTTACAAGTGACTGCAACTCCTTACTCTTTATACCTGCAGCCGGATGACATGACGATTCACGAAAACAAAGTCTATCAACCGGTACGACCGGCATTCACAGAACTAGTGCCTGTGCACGACCGATATGTCGGAGGGGAGACGTACTTTGATCAGGCAGAGAATGCTGGCCATTTCGCCTCTTATCTATATCATGAAGTGTCGGAGAAAGAATTGGACGCAATGAAGAAAATGGACCGGCGCAAGATAAAGATGGATCAGTTGCTCACGCAGAAATCGATTGCCAATATCCGTAGTGCTGTCATGAACTTCGTGGTGGGAAGCGTCATCAGGCGCATGCAGCAAATGAAGACGGGGCAGCGACCGGAGAAGTATGCGATGATCATCCATACAGAGCGTGGCAAACAGGCGCATGCCTGGCAGAAAGAATTGATTCGCAATATGGAGGACCAACTTTTCGCAGAAGCCCATCAAGCGTCCGCGTTATTACGTGAATTAACGGAAAGCTCTTATGCCGATTTGATGCAATCCGTTGCTACGTTTGAAGAATTACCACAGCCTGATTTTGAATCGGTGTGGGAAGGGGTGTTGGAAGCGCTGAAGGAGGAGTACTTGATCAGCACGGTCGTCAATTCTGAGAAGGATGTACATGACTTGCTTGATAAGCGGGGAGAATTACAGTTACGTGCACCGATGAACATCTTCATCGGAGGGCAGCTCCTCGACCGCGGGGTAACCATCCGCAACATGATCGGCTTTTTCTACGGACGAAATCCGAAGTCCTTCCAGCAGGACACAGTACTTCAGCATTCGCGTATGTACGGAGCCCGTCCACTCGAAGACATGGCAGTGACGCGCTTTTATACAAGCCAGCGCATTTACTCGGTCATGAAGCAGATCCACGAATTCGATACGGAACTCAGACGAGCATTCGAGCGTGGCGGTCATGATCAAGGCGTGGTATTTGTCCAGCGGGAAGAAAACAGCGAAATCCTGCCGTGCAGTCCGAACAAGATCATGCTCTCCAGCTTAACGATGATTCAACCGCATAAACGAATGCTGCCCGTCGGATTCCAGACCGGCTACAAAACCCATATACAAAAAACAGTCCGAGAGATCGACGACACCATTAAATCGGTGGTCAAGCAACAAGCGAAAGCTAAGCGGGAAGCCGCATACCTCGTTCCAGCGAAAGCCGTCCGAGAAATCTTCAGCCTGATCCATTCGACGCTTGAAATGGAAGAAGGACGTGAATTCCACCTTGAGGAATACGAAAGTGTCCTCGATTATTTAACGAGAGAAAACGAGCGTGGCGCCTATGTGTGGCTTGTCATCCGCGCCAAACGTCAGATCCAGCGGCTGAACGGCTCCGGACAATTTGAAAATTCCCCTGACACGCCTGGTCGTGGGCAAGGCGAGCTCAGCGTCGCCCGTCGTGTAGCGGAAGACTATCCTGCGCTTATCTTGCTGCGTCAGGAAGGGAAGAAAGAGCACGGCTGGCGCGGTACGCCGTTTTGGTGGCCGGTGCTTGTTGCTCAAGCCCGTACGAAGCCGACGGTGTTTGCCAACAAAACGGTGAAATGAGTTGATAAGATATTTAGTGGAGACTGATCGATATTCGTGCATTTGAATACCAATAAGGGTACGATAAAGATAAAAGGAGGTGGTCGTCCATGGACGAACAGAAACTCATTCAGCAGCATCTAGCGAACGAGCGGACTTACTTAGCTTGGATCCGGACAGCGATTGCGCTGATCGGGGTAGGTTTTTTAGCGACAACACTGCACATCAATGCCTTGCCTGACATGGGAGGATTCGGTGACAAGTTGTCCATCATTGTCAGCTTTTCTGCTTTGTTCTTAGGCTTCATGACGATCATCGGGGCGACCATCAATTATTATCAAACGAGACGTAACATCAACGAAGAACGCTTCCAGTCCTCACACAGAATCATCGCTTTCATGACATCTGTTGCTGTATTGTTGTTGGTGATGGTAACGGTGTATTTACTAATTGCCTAAGTGACGTTTTGGAAGGAAAGGAAGGTCGAAATGGAAGATAGAAACTCCTTCTGTGCCGTTTCTCGATGTGAAAAATCCTGAAAGGGAAGAGAGAGCCTCTATCAGTGACGTTTCGTCCGTTATTCACACTCAACATGTAAGAGAAGACGCCTATAGGTGACGTATCAAAACATTCATTTACTCAGAAGGGAAGATAATAAAAACCTCCAAGCTCGCGACAAGACAATGAGCTTGGAGGTTTTTATTAGTGTTGTAGCAAATTAAGAAATCGTTTCGTACGATCTTGTTGCGGGTTTTCAAACACTTCAGTCGGCGAGCCACGTTCCACTATATAGCCGCCGTCCATGAAGACGACTTCGTCCGCAACGTCTTTAGCGAAACTCATTTCGTGAGTGACGACTACCATGGTCATGCCTTCTTGAGCGAGGTCCTTCATAACTTGAAGAACTTCCCCGATCAGCTCAGGGTCGAGGGCTGAGGTCGGTTCGTCGAAGAGCATAACTTTCGGATCGATGGCCATTGCGCGAGCGATGCCGACACGTTGCTGTTGACCACCGGACAGTTGGTACGGATAAACATCCGCCTTGTCACCTAGTCCGACTTTTTCTAACAGACGAATAGCGACCTCGCGTGCCTCTGCCTTGTCGACTTTCTGTACCGTAACTGGTCCTTCCATGATATTCTGAATAACCGTCAAATGGGGGAAGAGGTTATAGTTTTGGAAAACCATGCCGGTCTGTTTGCGCAGTTCACGAATCTCAGGTTTCGTGACTTTTTGAGAAAAATCAATCGTCTGATCATCAATCGACACTTCCCCACGCTCTGGCTGTTCGAGTACATTTAGACAGCGGAGCAGGGTGGTTTTACCGGAGCCGGATGGTCCGATCACGACGATTACTTTTCCTTGGTCGACGTTAATACTGATATCTTTTAACACTTCAAGGTCTCCGAATTTCTTGGAGATGTTTGTCATGGAAAGCATGCTGGCCCTCCTTTCTTATTTCACGTACCTGTTCAGGCGTGCTTCAATTTGATCTTGAATGAGTGAAAGGATGAAACAGATCACCCAGTAGATAGCAGCTACCTCCATGTAAATGAGGAGCGGCTGGTAAGTTGTCGCAACAATCTCTTGTGCTTTACGGAACATCTCGGCTACGAGGATCGTAGACGCGAGTGACGTTTCTTTAACAAGTCCGATAAAGGAGTTTGATAAAGGTGGAATCGAAACGCGTGTGGCCTGTGGGAGGATGACACGCTTCAATGACTGCAAGTAGGACATGCCGATTGATTCGGCTGCTTCCCACTGTCCTTTATCAATCGATAGGATCGAAGCACGGATGATTTCAGATGCATAAGCCCCTGTATTTAACGATAGGGCAATCAGTGCTCCGACAAACGGATCGAACTTCAGAAATTCGATTCCCAAGTTCCCGAGTCCGTAGAAAACGATGAACAATTGAACAAGTAGCGGTGTACCACGAATGATCGATACATATACACGGGCGATTCCGCTGAGTAGTTTAACTCCGGAGATCCGGAACAGTGCCGTAATGACCGCCAATAGAAGTCCGATGAAAAAGGAAATCAGAGTTAAAGGCACTGTATAGTAAAGAACTCCTCTCATCAAAGGAAGAAAGGAGTCCTGTAAGGTTTGCAGGTCTGCTGCATTCAAGAAGATGTTATTGAGTAGATACATCTTCGCCAAACCATTTCTCGGAGATTTCTTTCAGAGTACCGTCTTCACGCATAGCAGCGAGTGCTTCGTTCACGGCCTCAATCAATTCCGGATTATCTTGGCGGAACATCATAGCTGTTTCCGCTGCGTCTTCTTGGCGGTCGACGATTTCAACTTTTGCATCTTCACGTTGTTTTAAGAAATCAAGAACGGATAGGCGGTCGTTGACCGTAGCATCCGCGCGTCCATTGGATAGAAGTTGCATCGCTGGGTTGAACCCTTCGACACTTACGATTTCTGCACCATGATCACGGGCAATGTCTCCGTAGTTACTTGTAAGAGACTGAGCGGCTTTCGCTCCTTCTAGGTCTTCAAACGTTTGAACGTCTCCACCTTTAGGTGCAACAAGAACAGCTGTTGTGTACGTATAAGGTTTTGAGAAATCATATTTCTCTTCACGGTCCGGGCGGATACCGACTTGGTTTGCAATCATGTCAAAACGCTTTGTGTTCAGTCCAGCGAACATGGAATCCCACTTCGTTTCCTTGAACTCTGCTTCCACGCCCATGCGCTTTGCAATTTCACGAGCGACTTCGACATCATATCCTGTCAGTTCATCTGCATCGTTGTGGAAGGTGTAAGGGGCATAAGTACCCTCTGTTCCGATCGTAAGGACACCTTTGTCCATCACTTGGTCGTAAAGGCTTTGTTCTTCTTCGGAAGAACCTCCATCACCGTTTGTTTCCTCTTGGTTTGTGTCTTCATCTGCTGTTCCGCAAGCAGCTAGAACAACGATTAATACGCCAAATAATAGCGCTCCTAATACTTTTTTCATTCGAATGACCTCCTCTATGTTTTTAATCCTGACAAAGTAGATAGGAATTATGCATAAAGAAATGATACAGTCTCTTGCACGATTCGTCAAAGGTATTGTTTACATTTTCAAAAAAAATAGCACAGAACCTTTAGTTCCGTGCTATTGGTACAGTCGATCGAGTAGATGGTCAGCGACGTGATCAGCTGGTATCGCAGCTCCAAATAGATATCCTTGTGCTTCATCACAGTCACAATTCTTCACAAACTCTAACTGTTGATTCGTTTCTACACCTTCTGCTGTCACGACCATATCCAGGTGTCTTGCAACGGAAACGATTGAATCCACGATGACTGCATGACTCGAGTCGTGGACCATGCCTTGAATGAAAGTGCGATCGATTTTAAGTCGGTCGATCGAGAACATGGATAAATAACTGAGCGAGGTATATCCGGTACCGAAATCGTCCATGGATATAGTTATTCCGTAGTCTTTCAGAGACTCGATCTTGGTTTGCGTGACTTCTTTATTCTCAATCGCAAGGGTCTCTGTAATTTCGATATCCAAATGGTGAGGTGGCATGCTGTTTCGCTCCAGCTCAGTTAGAATTTGTTCGATGAAGTCATGGTGTAGAAACTGCTTCGATGATATATTAACAGAAATCGGAAGCTCCATTCCTGTTGTCCTCACCCATTCTTGATATTGCCTGCAGCATTCCCTGATCGTCCACCGACCAATGTCTACGATGAGTTCAGACTGTTCGGCGATCGGTATGAATTCACCAGGCATGATCAGTCCACGGTCCGGGTGCTCCCATCGAATCAACGCTTCCACTCCTGCTACGGCTTGGTTTCTTAAGTCCATTTTAGGCTGGAAATGAAGAACATATTGGTCCTCATCCAACGCTTTTCTCATTTCTTCTTCAATAAGAATGTTGGCGATGTTTTCTTTCTCGACTGTATCGGAAAACTCTTGAAAGCCGTTTCGTCCATTGGATTTCACTTCGTACATCGCCATGTCTGCCCTTTTGACTAAAGTATTGAAGTCCGTGCCGTCTCCAGGGAAATAGGAAACGCCGATACTTAAGGTGATTTGTTTATGGTATCCTTCGAGGGTGAATAACTTATTCATTTCCTTTTGAAGTAAGCGGATGTTATCCATCGTTTGTTCCATGTTCGTATGATCCAAACATAAGAGAAATTCATCCCCTCCCATTC
Source organism: Halobacillus salinus (assembly GCF_004684905.1). GTDB lineage: Bacteria > Bacillota > Bacilli > Bacillales > Halobacillaceae > Halobacillus > Halobacillus salinus. Next base: position 367,664 of record NZ_SRJC01000001.1, read on the forward strand.
TTGCCGTAAACCCTTTCCCTTTAAAAGTCTCAAGCAGCCGATCTCCTACCTCCTTAAGCAATTGATCCCCAATGTAATGACCTAAGTGATCGTTGATGTTCTTGAATAAATCCACATCGAATAATACAACGGCTAATTGTTTCTGATGATCTTGATTCAACCCTTGAAAGGCGCGGTTCATACCTCTACGGTTTAACAAACCAGTCAATTCGTCTCGATAAGCCAAATATTCGATCTGTTCGTTCGCCAGTTTCTCTTTCGTTATATCCTGGGCAATAGCGTGGACTCCTGTAATCTTTTCATCGACCTTAATCGTAAAGCCCGTCACTTTCAGGTATGCATGCTGACCACTCTTTGTAATGAGGGTCGTTTCAAAGTGAGCCGTTCCACCATTAATGACATGTTGGTATTCTTGCATCGTCTTTTCTGCATAGTCCGGTGCTACAAGATCTTTAACTTTCAGCTTCAACATCTCTTTGTGTGTGTAACCGGTCAAATCGATGGCAGACTGGTTGCTGGCTGTAAAGTTCCCCTTTGTATCCAGAGTGAAGACGGCGTTCGGATTGTATTCGAACAAGGACCTGTAATGTTGTTCTTGGTCCTCCATTTGCCTGTTCTTGTGTTCTAACAATTCCTGTTGCTCCTTGAATTGAGTTTCTATATAAACAAGGGTTACGAAATATAGGACGACTGCACTTTTCCATTCGAATGAAGTCATCAACACACTTTGCTCCGCATAGAGACGTTCAATGAAAGAGTAGATCGTAGAGGAGAAAGATAGTCCAACAAGTCCGAGCAGCCCGATATATTTCTTCATCGGAACGGAGCGGTTCATGATGATTTCTTCTGCGTATAAATGTTCAAAGATCCGTGTCGTACAATAGATACCACCCGTCACGAATGTAAGGGAAAGCAGCGAATTTTCTAGGTCGATACTTGCAGATGTAAGGTAGAGCCCTGCCGTAATGTATGTAGAAGCTAAGAAGAAGGCAGAAACCAAAGCGCTGAAGAAGAAATGATACAAGGCACTGTTCCTTTGGAGGGACGTGACTTCCATTTTGTGTACACCAGCGAAGCTTGCTCCGAATAAAAAGGCGAATAAAATTGATATATTGGCGAAGGTAACCCATCCAAATGAAGGAATTTGTTCAGCAGAGAGTGTGAATGCCCCCTGAGAAGATAAGCTGAGAAATGGCAGAGCACTGAGGATTATGCCGGCAAAACATGCGATAAAAGCGGAAAGAAGGAACTCACGATTCTTCGTACTGACTTCACTTTTCAATGCATGGAATGTAATGTATAAAAGGCTCATGCAAGAGAAGGTTCCGATCAATATATAGACGAGTTGACTCCCCAATAAGAAAACCTCCCTATGAACTAATACTATATACCTGATTATACTGGGTTCTGCCATGATTCACCAAACAAAATGGTCGCAATCACACAATCATACCTCCCGACATAATATGGGCGGTAAGAGGTGGTGACAATGAAAGAGCTGAAACACGACCCACATGCCGTCGAACAGGAAGAGTGGAAGAAGCGGCAGTGGAAAGAACGAGGGAAACAATTATTAACCATAGCCTCTCCGGTATTCATATTGTTGTTATGGGAAGTTGTATCCCGCACCGGAATAGTGGATGCACGCTTCTTCCCGCCTCCGACGGAAATCGTCGGAACGTTTGTTTCTATGAGTGCAAGCGGAGAGTTGTTCCATCATATCGGCATCTCGCTGGTACGAATATTCGCAGGTTTTTTGCTGGGTGTCATTCCTGCGATTGTCATCGGACTATTCATGGGTCTTTATTCTCCTATTCGTCATTTCTTTTCACCGCTCATTATGGCACTAATGCCGATTCCGACGCTTGCACTCCTACCGATAATTTTGATCATCTTCGGAGTAGGGGAAGTATCGAAAATTGTAACCATAGCAGGCAGTGTCTTTTTTCCAGTTGTCATTAATACGGTCGCCGGTGTCGTCAATATTGATCGTATTTACTTGGATGTAGCTACAAACTATGGCGCAGACTCTAAGAATTTTTTCTTTAAAATTGCGCTACCAGGGGCGTTGCCGGTCATGTTGGAAGGAATCCAAATGGGGCAGGCGATTGCACTACTCACTATTGTCGCTGCTGAAATGATGGGCGCAAATTCAGGAATAGGGTACTTAATCTGGACATCATACAAAGCTTTCCTTTTACCAGAGATGTTTGTGGGGCTTGTGCTGATTTCATTTTTCGGCTATTTGTTCTCACTCTTGTTAAGAGGTTTGCAGAGTAAGCTTCTTCCGTGGAGATAGGAGGGTTATGATGAAAATCTCAATGGATGCACTGACGAAAGTATTTTATAAAAAAGGGCAGAGCGTCACCGCACTAGAGGGAATAAATCTCGGTATCGAAGATGGGGAATTCGTCTGCTTGATCGGACCTAGTGGCTGTGGGAAGACGACGCTGCTCCGTATTCTGGCAGGACTCGAGAAACCGAGCACCGGGGAGTTTGCCATCGCTTCAAGCGGCCAGGACCGCCCTTTGCAGTCGATGGTGTTTCAAGAGCGAGGGGTTATTCCTTGGCTGACCGTGAAAGAGAACGTGTCATTCGGTCTGAAGATGCGTCATGTACCGAAAGCAATCGTAAAGGAACGAACCGCCTATTATTTAGAAAAAGTCGGCCTTGATAAATTTGCACATCTTTATCCGAAAGAGTTGTCAGGTGGAATGAAGCAGCGTGTAAGTATTGCGCGCGCTTTTGCCAATGATCCTGAGATTTTGCTTATGGATGAACCATTTGCAGCACTAGATGAACAAAATAAGTTCATCTTACAGGAGGAACTGCTAAGCATCTGGTCGGAAACGAAGAAAACCGTATTGTTTATCACCCACAGTATTGATGAGGCGCTATTATTGAGTGATCGTATCTTGCTGATGACGTCACAGCCTGGGCGGATCAATGAAGAGATCCGTATCGATATGCCAAGGCCACGCACCATGGAGGACGTCCGCTCAGATGCGACGATGACAGACCACTTTGTCCGAATCCGGAATCATTTGGACCGTGAAGTACAAGGATCAAGAACGTAGGAGGCAACATCATGAAAAAAAGTTGGATGATTGTTCCGCTCTTTTTGTTGGCGCTAGTTGGATGTGGAGGTCAGTCTGATGATGGTGGCACCGTAGGGACAGAAGACGGAGATCTTTCACCACTTGATAAAAAAACGACCGTCTTGATTGCAGAAGATGGTGCTGCTTCTGGTGCAGGTTTTTATATCGCAGAGGAGAAAGGGTATTTCGACGCTTACAATATTGATGTGAAATTCACGAAATTCGCTAACAGCGATGATATGCTTCCCGCTTTAGCAGCTGGGGAAGTAGATATTGCCGGGGGAATTTCCACTGCTTCTTTCTTCAATGCCATTGCACAAGGCATTGATGTCAAAATCATTGCCGATAAAGGACATTACTTTGATGGAGCTTCTTACTTCTCCTTTGTCGTCCGCGAAGATTTGAAGGATAAAATAAAAGACTACTCCGACTTGAAAGGGAAAAAGATTGCCATCTCATCCCGTAACTCTGTTGATGACTACATTTATCATAAGATGCTCGAACACGCTGGATTAACGGAAGATGATGTGGAAACGGTTATCATGTCTGACTTCGGTAACATGTTGGCTGCGATGGGAAGCGGCTCGATTGATGCAGCCTTGCAAATCGAACCTCTCATCACGCAAGGCGAGAAGGAAGGACTTCACGTACGATTTAAAGATGCGACCGACTTCGCACCGAAAGCTCAGATCGCGATGGTGCTCGGATCTCCTGATTTTGTCAAGAAAGACAAAGACGTTTCATTGCGATTCATGACCGCCTACTTGAAAGGTGTCCGTGACTACAATGACGCATTCTTAAAAGATGAAGGAAAAGAGGAAATCATCGATATAATGACGGAATACACAGCCCTTAAAGATCCGGCGCTATGGGAGAAAGTAGCTGTAACAGGACTGGACCCAGATGGTGCTATGTTCGTTGAGGATATTAAATCCCAGTATAAGATGTATAAGAAAAACGGCGCAACACGTGGTGACTTCGACTTTGAAAAGTCTGTCGACACGTCCCTTACTCAAAAAGCCGTAGACATTTTGGGTGAATACAAATAATATTGATGCCGCACCTTGGTTCAGGGTGCGGTTTTCCTATTGGAGAAGTGTATAATAGTGGGTGAGGGAGGAATCTGCTATGAACTTTGAACAAATGAAAGACTTCAGTGCTTTTACAGAACTATCGCAGCGCTGCTATCCAGGAATGAAATTGAACTCGAAAGAAGAAAAGGAACGCTATACGGAACACCGGGAGAAGATGAACAAAGAAGAAACTATTCGTACAATAGGGTTATATGACCAAGAGAAGCTCGTTGGCGGATACATAGAATATGATTTCATCTCTAATTTGTATGGCTCTAAAGTGAACTCGGCTGGAATCGGGACAGTAGCGGTCGACCTGATGAACAAAAAGCAAGGAAACGCCAAACGGATCATACGGAAATTCTTGCACGATGCCCGTCAGAACCGACGTCCGCTTGCTATGCTGTATCCGTTCCAACCGTCCTTTTACAAACGAATGGGCTTCGGTTTGGGACCTAGGCTTCATACATATCGGTTTCATCCGTCCCAACTCCCTGCTTTTCAAGATACCTTAGGAACTGTAGAGCTTGGAGAGGAAGACATAAGCGCTGTGAGTAAGTGCTATAACGAGTGGGCGCACACGACCCATGGTGTCTCTTGCGATAAAGAAGCGTATGCATTCTCCTTTTTGAAAAAAGACGATCGCCATACTGTTGGGGTGTTCGAGGATGGGGAGTTAACTGGTTATGTGACCTTTGAATTTCAACAATTAGAAGAAGGGCACTTTTTGCAGAATGACTTGATCGTATCGAACTTCTTCTATAACTCGATCAAAGCGTATCAATCTTTGCTGCAGTTTCTACATAACCAAAAGGACCAAGTGCGTTCGATTCTCTTCCCGACGTTCGATGATCGTTTTTCCATGATCCTGGATAATTCATGTCACATAGATGAAACGTTGATTTTCTCGATCTACCATAAAACGAGCGAAGCGGGCCAGGGCTTGATGTATCGAATCGTAGACATTCCGTCATTCTTAGAATCGATTCAAGATCATTCGTTTGGAGACGAAACAATTCGCATCGGTTGGAAAATCGAAGATACTTTACTAGACGAGCACTATGAAGCGGTCTGGCAGTTCGAGGGTGGGAAGCCCAGCTTGACTGATCAACCCGCAGAAGTCACGCTGGAATTAGGAATCGGTGAGTTTTCTTCCTTGCTGCTAGGGTGTACGTCATTGAAGGACATACTTTACAGGGGAGCTGTAAAGTATGATGAAGCGGATGCTTTTGAGAAATCACTCGAGTTATTCGATAATCCGTTAGAGCCGGAGTGTTGGACATTCTTTTAAATAAAGGAGAGTCTAGATGACGCATATAAGAGTGAAAGGAGTGCAAGTCGATCAAGAATCGCGCTGCGCTCACTATCACGGAGAAGTAGATGTTATAGCATTAAAATCTCCTTGCTGTGGAGAATTTTATGCTTGCTACCACTGTCACGAGGAAATTGCGGGACACCCTCTGAAGAAATGGTCGAAATCAGATCGGGATCATCACGCCATACTCTGCGGTCACTGCCAGAACACGATGTCGATCAATGTCTACATGCAAACCAATGTGTGCCCCCATTGTGAGCATGCGTTGAATCCGGGTTGTGCGAATCATTATCCGATATATTTTGAAATGTCCTAAAGGGGGAGAACGCAGTGTTAGTGCTGCGTTCTTTTACTTGGGCTAAATTCTTTCATCAACTACTCAAAACTTGAACGAAACATGACGAATATTGTAGAGTGTAAACGTGCTTTATTAGGGAAAAGAATAAAAGGATCATTGGAGGGAGGAAACAAAGCATGACAGATCAACCAAAAAGTAACCCACTGGCGCTGATTCCATTTGGCGTATTCATTCTTCTGTTCATAGGATCAGGAATAGCGACAGGGGATTTCTATCAAATGCCGGTTCTCGTTGCCTTATTCGCTGCCATCTTAGTCGCGTTGTTCATGAATCGCGAGACGGATTTCCAGACGAAAATGCAGCAGCTTACACGAGGAGGCGGGCATCCGGATATTATTCTGATGGTGATTATCTTCTTGTTGGCCGGGGCGTTTTCATCGGTGGCAGAAGGCATGGGGGCGGTGGATTCCACCGTCAACCTGGGGCTATCTGTTTTACCTAGTAACTTACTAGTCGTAGGCCTGTTCATCATCGCGTGTTTTATTTCCATTTCGATGGGTACCTCGGTCGGTACCATTGTCGCGCTTGCCCCGATTGGGATGGGTGTAGCAGACCAAACTGGTATCAACGTTGCCATCACGATGGGATCGATTGTAAGTGGTGCGATGTTCGGTGACAACTTATCAATAATCTCCGATACAACGATTGCTGCTGTCAGGACCCAAGGCACAAAGATGAAAGACAAGTTCCGAGCGAACTTCTTCATCGTGTTACCAGCTGCTATCGTAACAGCTGTGATATTCGCATTCATAACATCAGATCCAGCGAATGCGGTACAAGGTGATACACCATATGAACTAGTGAAAGTCCTTCCTTATTTGGGAGTGCTCATCTTCGCTATTATCGGTGTCAATGTCATTTACGTCCTAATGGGAGGTATTCTGTTCGCAGGTATTGTCGGCGTAGCGACAGGCGATATAGGCTTATCCAATTTCGTAACCCTGCTTGGTGATGGTTTCCAAAGTATGCAGAACCTCTCCTTGCTTGTCATCCTGCTAGGAGGACTCGTAGAGCTGATACGCCAAAACGGTGGTATTCAGTTCTTGCTTGAAGCGATCAGTAGAAGGGCGAATTCGAACAGGGGAGGAGAATTCGGTATCGCAGGTCTTGTAAGTGCTGTTAACTTGTCGACTGCAAATAATACGATTTCGATTATTACAGCTGGGCCACTTGCAAAGCAGATATCAGACGAATATGGGATCGATGCCAAACGTTCGGCAAGTATTCTGGATATTTTCTCAAGTTCCGTGCAGGGGCTTCTGCCGTATGGCGCTCAGGTTCTATCTGTTGCCGGTGTTGCAAGCATTTCGCCAGTTGCGATTGTGCCGTTTTGTATCTATCCGATTTTACTTGCGTTGAGCGGAATTTTGGCGATTGTCTTCCGTTTTCCAAAGTTTACGTTGTAATACATGAATAGGGGATGAGCTTGTGATTGAAGTAGTAGAAGTCCAGTCCCATCACCTTGAAGCTATGCACAGGTGGGAGATGGACGAAACATTGCAAGTCAAAACGGGAATCGAGGTACCTAGGACGTATGAACAGTTTCTAGACTCTTACCATTCCTATAGTCGCGGTGAAAAGCCCCATCTGTGGATCAACGTAATAGAGTTGGATGGTGAACCAATAGGTAAAATCGAACTCTACAAAACGTATATCGGGATCGTACTAGGTTTCCATAGAGGAGAAGGTTATGGGGCACAAGCTTTAGCGAAGTTTATAGAGAAAATAAAAAGTCAAAAGGAATTAAACCATCTATCAGCAGAAGTCTATGAAGATAATCTAGACAGCATAAACTTCTTTGAGAAAAATTCCTTCCGAAAAACGGGGAACGTGAAAGTCGAACGGTTCCGAGGAAGAGAAAGAAAATTGATCATTTTAGAACGAACCTTGTGAAGCCTCCATAATTGGAGGCTTACTTTTTTCCATTTAGCGGTATCTTTTGTCTTAAATAATTAGTATGATAGAGGTAACCCTAAAGTTGTGGAGGTGGTGTCACTGATGGAAGAAAAGCCAGTGTTTTATGATGGGTCACTGCACAGCACCATGACAGAATCGGATACTGATCATGAAAAACCGCTATTGGTAACAGACGAGATGCGCACAAGCATAAGCGGTAATCCTTTTTACTCAAAATGAGGCGTCTTCTTCGGAAGGTGCTTTTTTTTTTTGAGCATAATCATTGAAATTTCCTCAAGCATTCCTCATAATATATCTCGGATTCACAATAAATGATTTTGAGATAAAACATGAACTAATGTTTATTACAAAAACTATATCCAATGAATGAAGAGGAAAGGATTGATGAAGTAATGACAAAAGTATTGTATATCACAGCACACCCACACGACGACAAAGCATCTTATAGTATGGCTGTTGGTAAGGAGTTTATCGATCAGTATAAAGAAGTGAATCCGTCTCATAACGTAGTTCATATCGACTTGTACCGTGAGGATATACCTCAGATCGATGCTGACGTATTCAGCGGTTGGGGGAAACTTCAGTCTGGAGACGAGCTTTCCGCAGGCGAGAAGAAAAAAGTAGAGCGTTTGAATGAGCTATGCGAAGAGTTTATTAATGCGGATAAATATATCTTCGTGACGCCATTCTGGAACTTCTCCTTCCCACCAGTGATGAAGGCGTATATCGACTCCGTAGCAGTAGCGGGTAAGGCATTCAAATATACAGCAGAAGGCCCTGTAGGTCTACTGACTGATAAAAAAGCACTTCATATCCAAGCAAGTGGAGGTATTTATTCAGAAGGTCCTGCCGCTCAAATGGAAATGGGACACCGCTACCTTGGCACCATCATGCAATTCTTCGGTGTACCATCATTCGAAGGACTATTTGTGGAAGGCCATGCCTTGAACCCTGATAAAGCAGAAGAGATTAAAGAAGATGCAAAGGGCAGAGCGCGCGATCTAGCTCAAACATTTTAATTATAGACAAAAGAAGGAACTCCAAACTTTGGAGTTCCTTTTTTATTAGAGTTCTTTTAAATCTATGCGTCTGCCTTCTTTGTTCGAAAGAGAGGCCGCTTCGTTTACTGCAGTTAGCAAGTAAGCATCCTCTCGTGTTACGGACATGGTCTCGCCGCTTTCCATGGCATTCGCCCACTGTTCCATCGGCATTGGCAAATGTTCAGGCACATTGTCTGGCGTTTTCCATTCTTTCGTTCCTTGTCTGATACGAATCTGGTCATCTTCAATCATCAGTGTGCCTTCTGTGCCGTATAGCTCAAGCTGAAAAGGGCTGCCTGCTGAGAGAAAGCTTGTTTCTAGAATAGACAGAGCTCCTGAATCATAATCAAGCATGGCTACAGCGTGATCGTCTACACCGAGTTCTCTCATTTGAGGAAGCCGGCTGCTGACTGATTTCGGTTTGCCCATCAATCGGTTAGCGAGGTAGATCGGGTGTGCTCCGAGGTCGATCAGTGCACCTCCACCGCACTGTTCAGCATTGAAAAAGGTTTCAGGTAACCAGCCGTTTGGATGTGTTTCTGTTGGAACCGCTCCATTATGGGCCACGCGGCACCGCATCATCGTGATTGTGCCCAACACTCCTTCATCTACAACTTGCTGCGCATAAAGGTAATAATCCTTTGTCAGACGAGGAAGGGAGATCATGAAGGAAAGGTCTGTCTTCTCCATCATTTCCAATAATTCCTCACATTCTCTTGTCGTAAAGGCGAGTACTTTCTCGGTGAAGATATGTTTGCCTTTCTTAGCTGCTTTCTTTATGACTTCCGTATGTAAATTCGTAGGGGTGGAAACAATTACGGCATCGATCTCAGGGCTGTCTAGTAGTGTATCTAAATCACTTTCGAAAGGAACGCCGAGCTCTTCAGCCCAACCTTGACCGCGTTCTGGTTCTTCGTCCCATACCTTCTTGATAGAGAGCATTGGATTCTCTCGTGCTTCCCGTTCATAATCTACAGCATGCACGTGCCATTTACTAAGTAATGCTACGTTAATCATCATCAGCACCTCTTTTCTTCTTTATACCATTAATTGTATCACGTGGGATAAAAAAAGACCCCTCAGGAGGGGTTAGCGATAAGATTGACCTATGACCGATACATATTGATTATCCATGAATAATCCGAAACCGCTTCTCGTCCAGCTCAGTGGTGTTTGGACGACTCCGAGCTGGTCTGCGTTGTACTGTCCAATAATCCGTTGATAAGCGTCTAATTCATACACACCATCACCATCAAAATCTATCGGATAAAGTTGATTCAACCCTGATACAGAACCTTCCAAAGGCTTGATCAGAGTGCCGTCTTTTTGGTAGATGTCCGCTAAATACTGTGAGTCCCGGTTGCTTAGGTCGATAAGAAAGGAGAGGTTCAACGTCTGGTTGATGACTTCTACTTTGTATTGGTCTTTGTAAAGGACTTGGTAGTCGAACATTTCATTGAATACCTCGTAATCAAACAACAGCACCGGTTTATTGTCTAGGAAAGAATAGATATAGAAATAACCATACCCGCCACTCCCACCAGAATCGATCCGGATAAAAATATCGTCGACACCATTTCCGGTGAAGTCCCCTAGAAAAAGGCTGGGGTTGTAACCTTGGTCCGTCTTTAGTGGGACCGTGTAAAATTGATTGTTCTTCCCGTCTTGGATGACGAGAGTTATAGCTTTTGTATAGGGACTGTCAGAAGTTTTCGCACCGGTCAGGTACACGTAATCCTGGATATGATCTCCGTTCACATCCCCTTCACGAAAAGAAAGAATCGACGTTTCGTCTTGTCTGTAATTCCCATATGGATACATAAAAAACCTCCCGCTGTACTATATGTTAAAAGGGGAGAATCAGGCACAAAAAAAGAGCCGGGATACGGCTCTTTCCATATATGTGTCGAGATAGTTCTTTCGGTTCTTCCATGTGTAGAAAAACGGTCCGCTTTCCGCAGGCGTTCGGTGAGCCTCCTCGTTCCCGTTGGTCTCTGTGGGATCTCCCGCTGTACTTCGGTCCTGCAGGCGTCTACCCTTTTCTCCAACACCTTTCTAAAATAAATGTGAACCTCTTGTGCTCCTTGGCAAGAAACTATGTATTCCAAACAGATTAGCACCCTTTCAACAATATGAAAAAAGAGCCGGGGTACGGCTCTTTTTTTTCGGGTTAGTATCGGACTTATAGTCGACTGAATCCTTCTTGTTTCAAGAATTCAGCAGCTTCCTCATAAGAGTTGAACGTGCCCTCAAGCTGGTCATCAGCATAAACGGCGTACCCGTCATCTTCTCTCATAAGAACAAGCGCTTGATCGTTTTCGTTCAGCCACTCTTCCATGACTGGATCTTTCTCAGCTGGAGAAAGGCCGAGGGAGTCGATGGACTGTTGAATGATGGAACGTAAAGCCTGTGCGTTGAAAGCACGGATGTTCACCATTCCTTTATCATCTGTAGGGTAGTCCTCGATGCCCCCAGCATAGACAAAGCCGTTTCCATTAGGGTGGAGACGGTACACGACAATTTGTTTGTCGTATAAACTGTCTTCAAAGTGGAAGTTGACTCTTCCCATTGATATATCATTTCTTGTGAGTTCTTCAAACTCTTCTATAATAGCTAACTTTTCATCGAAAGATAACATACGATCCTCCTCATCACTTTTCGGTACCAAAAAAGTGTACCACAGCAGGACCTACTTTCCAAAACTCATATGCTGGTATCTTCCTCTTGCCATCTGATAAATACCATAGAGGATAAAACCGAGGGCGACAATACCGAGCAGCCATTGTCCGAACGGCTTTTGAACAATTTCTGATAAAGCCCCGTCCATACCTTTCGATTTAGATGGATCTGTCGTCCACGCCGTTTGGATGAAGAAAAAGCCGATCATTCCAAGTACGACTCCTCGTGCCATCAAGCCGATTTTACCTGAGTTTCTTGCTACTTTCTTCTCATGCTTCTCCATTTCACCTAACTGGAATTTGGACATGAACTTCTCTGTGAATCCTTCATAAAATTCTTTGATCCCATATCCAATGATAATAGCTCCGAGAATACCGATCAGGTAGCGTCCAAATGGCTGGCCGAGCAGCATAGCGGAGATTGTCTGATTCGTGTTTCCGCCTCCAGACTTCGAGTGAGAAGCAATCTGAATCGCATTAATCGCTAGTGCTGTGTAAATCAACCCACTTATAGCATAGGAGATACGGGTAATCGCTCCCTTATGGTGAGGGTTTTTAATAGCCTTGATGAATGACCAAATGATGTATCCAAAGACCCCGACGCTGATTACCCATAATATGGCTTCGCCGAAAGGAACGCTTACGACGGACTGGAACACTCCACTTGTACCGGTCGTTTTTCCTCCTACCCCGATTGCTGCCATGAAGGTTAAGATACCTACAAGAGCGTAAACCAGCCCTTTACACATGTAACCGAATCGCCCCATCCTCCTGATCCAGGGCTTGATCTCTTCTTTAGCTTTCTCTGTTGTTTGTTGCGCATTGAGTGAAGAATCCATCAGTTTCGTCTCCTTTTTTCTAAATGATAGTAAGTGTTTCCCTTTTGAGCCTATGAGGAAACAATTCTTTTGGTGAAAATGGAGGCTTCAGGTTGCAAGATAGATGCGTACATCAAGGGCTTAATATGCTATTATAGAGGGGAGAAGGAGTCATGATATGTATCTTACAGTACGTGAAACAGCAGAGTATTTAGAACTTCCAGAAGAATATATCGAACAATTGATCCGGCAGAACCGAATCCGTGTCCTGCACGATGGGGAACAGTATCTCGTGAACAAGGACCAGTTCCAACGGTACTTCGAGCAAATGGAAAAATACCGCGCCATGATCCAAGAGTACTTGAATGAACCGATTCCTGAGGACCCTGACGTTAAAGACGAAGATTAAAAAAGCAACACTCCATAAAGAGTGCTGCTTACTTTCTAGTTCCTGACTGCGATGGCCTCTACTTCAACCTTCGCTCCTTTTGGAAGCTTGCTGACTTCGACCGCTGCTCTGGCAGGATAAGGTTCACTTAAATAACTAGCATAGATATCGTTCACTTTTGCAAAGTCCTCCATGGAATCGAGGAAAATGGAGGCTTTAACTATATTTTGATAGCTCAGTCCAGCTTCTTGTAAAATAGCACCAAGATTTTTCATCACTTGATGTGTCTGCTCTTCTACATCATCAGAAACGAATTGCATAGTAGTTGGATCAAGAGGGATTTGTCCGGAAACGAAGACAAGGTTCCCTAAGTCTACTGCTTGAGAATAAGGGCCGATGGCTGCTGGTGCATCGTCGGTGGAAACAGGTTTGAACATGGGTATTCCTCCTATGTAGGTTTTCCATTATCCTACCATGACTTGTTTTACGAATAAATGAAAAGTTTATTCCCGGGGAAATGAACCGTCAATCGACAATAGAAGACTTACACGCTTGAAAGGCTGTGACGTAATGAGTGATAAAAAGCAATTAGAAGAACAAATCGAACAACTAAGGCTTCGAATGTATCAGATTTATGAAGAAAACCCTGAGGATGATCGCCTGCTTCAGGTGTCTCAAGATCTAGACGTTCTACTTAATGAATTCTCGAAAAAAGGTCCGACAACATAAATGATCGATAAGCAATGTAGCGGTTATATGCAAGCACCAGAGTCGATTTTGAAGATATGGAATCGATTTGATTCTTTCCCTATGGATACGCTTGTAAAAGTATGGAATTACGACCCACAACGTGAACTTCAGCAACGCACTGTAGAAGAAATGAGGAAGCATCGAGCGAAGTACGGAATCACAGGTAATTGCTTCGATTTAGCCCTCTGGTTATGGCAGGAGTTCCAGGAGAATGGAGTGGAAGCATCTTTGATCGGCCATGACCTTCACACGGAAGAGGCACATGTAGCTGTTGTTGCAAGTAGTAAGGAAGGTTTCGCATATTTATGTGACTTAGGAGACCAATGGCTCCAGCCGATCCTGATTGATTCGGAATCCAGAGACTTTCGTGCAGGAAGACATGGAGGCTTTTTTCCTGCTGCAGATATAGAAGTCCTGCCTTTCGAACATCACGTGAATATCTTTTACCATCGACCGAACGGAAAGCGGTCTTCCCAGAGCTATGATTTGTCTCCAGTCGACTACAAAGAATTCCTCCGAGCTGCCGAGCTATCTCAACGTACCTTCCGTTCTTCTCCGCTAATAGAATGTCGTCTCCCTTTCCGTGGTGAAGTGGCGCACTGGGAGTTGGAAGGTTGGCAGAGTCAGATCAGTACTTCAAAGGGAATCATTCATGAACCCTCTTTGCACACATTAGAGGAGTGGGGCGAGAGGGTGCATATTCGGACTGGCTATGACCGCAAGTTTTTGCAGCGAGCAATGTCTGATTATTTCTCCTGATGATGTAATCGCTTAATAATAGAGAAAAAAATGATAAAAATATAAATATTCTGAAAATGGGTTGCGCTAATGGTTGGTTGTCGCTAGAATACTCCTTACATTCTATTTTGAGAGGAGGCTCAGCGATGATCACATTTATCGCATCCATTTTATTATTAATTGTCGGCTATCTAGTATACGCAAAGGTGGTCGAACGAATTTTCGGTATAAATGATCAACAGAAAACTCCCGCTTATGCGAAAAAAGACGGCTTCGATTTCATGCCTATGAGTTGGTGGAAAGCATCCCTCATCCAGCTTCTGAATATTGCCGGTCTTGGACCCATTTTCGGTGCCGTGCTCGGTGCCCTTTATGGACCAATCGCCTTCGTATGGATCGTGATCGGTAGCATCTTTGCTGGTGCAGTCCACGATTATTTCTCTGGTATGCTTTCCCTTCGTCATAACGGAGCACAATATCCATCCCTTGTCGGTCGATACTTAGGGAAGTCTGCACAGTCTGTCATCAACGTGCTATCTATCGCACTGATGGTGCTCGTCGCTGCAGCCTTTACGGCAGGACCCGCTCAGTTGATGGCGGAAGTGACGCCACTTGGGTTCTTTACATCTATCGTTATTATCTTTGCTTATTTCTTAACGGCCACATTGCTGCCGGTAAATAAGATTATCGGAAAAATATATCCTTTGTTCGGTGCGATCCTAATCTTTATGGCAGTATCGATCGGAATCGGACTGTTCTTTTTCGATAATCCTATTCCGAACCTGACGTTCAGCAACCTTCATCCAGATAACTTGCCTGTTTGGCCAATGATGATGGTAACTATTTCATGTGGTGCCATTTCTGGATTCCATAGTACCCAGAGCCCGATACTCGCTCGTACGTTGAAAAAGGAAAGTGAAGGACGTAAGGTATTTTACGGAGCTATGATTGCAGAAGGTATTATCGCTCTGATCTGGGCAGCTGCAGGTATGGCGTTCTTTGGTGGAACTGGTGGCTTGAGTGAAGCGCTCGCTGCAGGAGGACCGGCAGGAGTCGTGAATGAAATCAGCAGCACGACACTTGGAGCATTTGGAGGAGTCCTTGCCATACTAGGTGTCATCATTCTACCGATTACCACTGGTGATACCGCGTTGCGTTCTTCTCGGATGATGCTTGCGGACTTGTTTGAAGATGTACGGAAGAAGAAATTCGAGAGCAAGTGGGCGCCGATGCTTCTAGCCATTCCAGTAGCTGTCCCTGCTTTCTTCTTAACACAGATCGATTACAGCTTCTTGTGGAGGTATGTTGGCTGGTCCAACCAAGTCGTAGCAACTGTAATGCTTTGGACTGGCGCGATGTATTTGCTTGAAAATAAGAAATTCCACTGGATTTGTAGTGTCCCAGCACTCTTCATGACTGCTGTTGTCAGCACATACATTTTCTACGCACCAGAAGGTTTGGGACTTTCTTATAACCTTTCTATGGGACTTGGAGCTGGTGTTTGGTTGTTGGTAGTAGCCTGGTTTGTTGGAAGGCTCAAACAAGCGAAGAAGACGAAACGAAACGAAGAAGTCTTGGCACAACGAAAAGTCGGATAATACCAAAGCCGCTCAGGAGATTGAGCGGCTTTTTTTATGCTGTTGAACGTGTATGAATACTAATTCTGCCACTGTAAATCGTGTATCGTGAGTTGGAAAATAGGTCGCCGTTCTGTGGGGCGGCGGTCACCGTGCATCATCAGGTGTGATCCGTGGATCCCAGAACGATTCACAAACTTTGGAGAATCCCGACAGTTTAACAAGTAAGAGAATGGAGAGACTTTGATCTTCATTCAAAAAAACGCCCTCATCATAGGGGCGTTTTAGTGATTAGTATTCAAGCGCTTGTGTTTCCACATCATATAGCGATAGCGAATTGTGCACCCGATGCAATAACCCATCAAGGCGGTTCCGGCTGCTGCCATGACCATCAGGCTGAATGCATAGCCGAGGGCTGGGATATTAACTGTGAAGAAGAAAAGAGCTGCTCCTAGACAGATTGTAGCAATCCATTGGTTGAAGCGTTGTTGCTCGGGATCTTCTGGTATATAGCTGTTTAACGGTTTTCGTAAAAATCTTTTACCGAATGAAATGACAGGGTTTTTGCGCGTTATTAGTGTGATGACTCCAATCGCAAACGGAAGAATCAACACTGCCGGTATGAACAGACCGACGACGACCGTTAAGACGATAAAAGCCTGATTTAATTGTACGAGAGGTTTTGGAATACCCAACAACATCACCATCCTTCATTCCTTATTATACATAGTGTATTACTAGGAATAAAGAAAAGTGATTGGACTTAGGCTTTTTTGTACATTGCAAAGGACAGAATTAAAGCCGCTGTAAATCCTGTAACACCAGCAACTAATCCACTTATTACACCATCGATCAAAGTCCCACCAGCTAATAACCCGATGAAAATTCCGGTAGGTAACGCCCAATTGAAAGATTTCATATCCAACCCCCATGCTTGTAATGATTATCTATTCCCTGTTTGGACGTTCTATAACTTATAAAAGTGACAGGTGTTTTCTTGTAGTTTCTTGTAGACGTAATCAAGTGGCTCGTCCTTTAACTCAGAAATTCGCTTCACTGAATCATGGATCATCATGGGGTGAGTAAGTCTACCTTCAAACTTGTTTTCGAAAGGCCACGGTCCGTCTGTTTCCACCATTAACTGTTCAAGAGGAAAGGACTCAATCACTTTTCGAATCTCTTCTTCATAGACACAGTCTGGAGTTACAGAAACCATGTATCCTTTTTCCTTCATACGTGTCTGTGTTGTCTCAGAACCTTTGAACCAGTGAAAGTGCGCACGAGTCATTTCATGTTTCTCCAGCAGGTCGCAAGCAATGTCTGCACCTTCATAAATTGCATGCAAGTTAACGGGGAGTTGAAGTTCTTTCCCTAATATAATGAAGTGCTCCAACAAATTCACGTAATCTTGAAAATCACCGTGTTGTGTATAGTAAGGCAAACCGACTTCACCGATTGCAGCAATGCTTGACCTGTTTTGGTAGATCAGTTCTGTTATATTTTGTACCTCCTCAGGAGAAGGGAGTGCTTGTTCAGGGTGGAATCCAAGAGCAGTAACCACCTTTGGGTGATCAAATGATAGATTCTTCTTGCAAGAATCGAAATCATAAGATACCGAAATCAACTTCTCGATGTTGGAGGAAGATAGATCCTCTACAATACGTTTTCGGTCTCTCTCTTCATACCAATCCAGATGAATATGCGCATCGATAACGGACCTCATAGGAGCACCTTCAATTCAGAGTGAATCGTCTGTTTCATCTTTAAAAACTCTTCCGTCAATACAATAGAAGGGTCTCGAGGTCTGGTGAAAGGGACCTTGAATTCCCGCTGCACAGTGGCAGGGCGGTCACTTAACAGAATAATCCGGTCTGAGAGGTATAGGGCTTCTTCAATGTTGTGAGTGATAAATAGAATGGAACGTTGGTGTTGCTCCCATGTATCTAGTAACCATTTCTGCATTTCGAGTCTCGTAAACTCGTCCAGCGCTGAAAAAGGTTCGTCCAAACAGATAAGAGATTGCGGACTTAGCAGACTGCGGATGAACGAAGCACGCTGCTGCATACCCCCTGACAATTCATGAGGATAGGAATGTTCGAATCCGCTGAGTCCGGCTTTTTGGATCATGGACTTTGCCGTCTTTTCTTCCATTTTTCCATGAATTTCAGCTCCTAGTACGACATTCTCTAGCAAGGTCCTCCATGGAAGGAGAGAGGGGCTTTGCGGCATATAACTTATCGCCCCTTTTTGCCCGTTGATACGCTTACCATCTAGTTGAATCATGCCGTCATCCGGCTCATACAAACCACCGATTAAGTGGAAAAGGGTACTCTTCCCACTGCCGGAGGGACCGATGATGGAGACGAATTCTTCTTCTTTGACGTCAAAGGCTAAGTCCTTCAAGACAAGGTTATCCCCGAAAGATTTATTGACGTGATCAATGTTCAGTTTAGCCACGTGCATTCTCTCCTTTCCATCGTGTTGCCCACTTCTCCAACTGTGTAATCAACAAGAAGAAGAGCAAGCTCAGCATCATGATAAAGAATATCGCAACAAAAACCCGATCGGTCCGGAACGAAGAAGAAGCGAGCGTCATGTAGACACCGATTCCTTTATTTGCACCGAGCCACTCGGAAATGACCGCTCCCATCACACTGTACGTAGCGGAAATCTTCAAGCCGGAGAAGATCGAAGGCAGTGCATAAGGCCATTCGACTTTGCGGAAGATCTGGCTTTGGGTAGCTCCAGCCATTTTCATGTAGTGGATGTATTCGTTCTTCGTTTGACGGAACCCATCCATCGTCGCTACCGCAATTGGGAAGAAGCAGACCAGTACGATGATGATCAGCTTAGGAAGAACACCGAAACCAAACCAGATGACGAGAAGGGGAGCGAGTACGATGATCGGAATATTTTGGGACAATATCAATAATGGATAGACAGCTTCTCTTACTTTCGGAATCAAGTGGAGTAGAGTCGCTACAGCCAGTCCGACGGCAGAGCCGATCGTGAATCCGGTCAGCGTGAGTCGGATGGTGGAGAACAAGTGCGGCGCATAGGCACTCCAACCCGAAATACCCTCTTGTACAATCGCTGTCGGAGCAGGGAGGAGCCATTCAGGTATCCCCATCCATCTGCTTGATAATTCCCAGAAAAGGAGTAAAAGGATGAGGACCGAAGTTGGTCTCCATCCTTTTTGAATCACATTATTCATGAGCGGTATTTCTCCGTCAGCTGATCCATTGATGCGCCTGTTGGCTGATAGAGCACTTTGATTTGAGAGATGACGTTTGTGCTTCCGCGTTCGATCATCGCTTCATTCATTCGTTCAATCAAAGAGAAGATGTCTGAGAGGTCCCCTTCGATGGTCGTTTCTAACGGGTGCACTTCATAACGTAGTCCGGATTGGTCGATGAGGGCAATGGCTTCATCGACATATGGAATTACATCTTCTCCATCTTTCGTTTTCGGGATGATTTGAATACTTACTAATGCGTTACTCATGTTTTTGTTCCTCCTTATTCTGGTAAGAATTCATTCGTAAATGCTTCTTCTGCATCTAGTTCTTGTTCTAGTAGATTGTTCTCAAGCATCCATTCCGCATAGTTGTTCCACACATCAAGTTCTTGCTGTCCCCAGCGTTCTGCATCGTCTTTATATTTCGGGGAGAGCCATTTCTGACTTGCGCGTACCAACTCTGGGTCGAGATCCGGAACCGCATCGATTAATATATCCGCCGCTTCTTCCGGTTTGTCGATGGCAAATTGGTACCCTTTTGTTGCAGCAGCCATGAATGCTTCGACGGTGTCCGGGTTTTCCTTGATCATCGCTTCATTTGTTGTTAATACCGGCGTGTAGTAATCAAGATTCTCAGAGTAATCCGTCAAATATTGCATGTTCAGCTCTTGTCCGCGAAGTTCCGCTTCGACTCCTGTCCAACCGTAATAGATCCAAGCGAAATCGATATCGCGTTCGACTGCCGTGAAGAAATCAGAGTTCCCCATGTTGACGATCTCAACTTTCTCTACGTCAGCATCTTCTTTCTTCATTAAGGAATCTAATACCGCTTTTTCAACTGGTGCTCCCCAGCCGCCGTACGTTTTTCCTTCAAAATCGGCAGGGGAAGTGATGTCCTTTTCAACCGGTGAGGCGAATCCGGAAGTGTTATGTTGGATGATCGCTCCGATGCTGACAACAGGGATGTCCTGAATCCGCGCTTCTGTCAGCGTTTCTTGGGCGCTGATTCCAAAATCCGCTTGGCCAGACGCTACAAGCTGATCGGCACCTGCCTCACCAGGAAGCATGATTTCTACATCGAGTCCTTGATCTTTGAAGTAATCTTCCGCCTGAGCGACATATAACCCGGTGTGGTTCGTGTTCGGCGTCCAGTCAAGAACAAGCTTCACTTTCTCTGTTTCTGTGGCAGCACCTTCAGAGTTTGCGCACGCTGTCAAAACCACCGCCGTAAGTAAAAATAGTAGAGCTTTCTTCATGTGAGTCCCTCCAGAATAGATTTTTCGTTTATGTGATGGAGGCGGGAGGGGTACCTGAAATACAAAAAAGCACCCCGGGTACCATACCTAGGGTGCTTGAATATCATGAACGAAATTATAGTCGTATCAGATGTTCCCTACGCTGGTCTAAACCAGATCAGGTTCTAAGGGTCAGTATCAATCAAAGGATACAATCTCAACCAGCTACACTGGTCCCCCTACATATAACCTATTCCATTGTATAAACGAATCTTTATCCATACTTTGACACAGTTTAATAGATTTATCAAGCCCAAGTAAGTCAATATAAAAAAGATCCTGGCACGTGTTTGTGCATCCAGGATCTCTCCATTAATGTCGTTTACTAAGCCAAAGCACACCGGATTTCGCAAGTCTCGGTAGTACACCAGTCATCGGCTTTTGAAGCATGTTGCCGAACCCATCGTTCTTTCCGAGTGATCCAAGTGCACCTTTTAACTTCACTTCTCCTGGTGCTTCTGGTACTCGGTCGTTCAGCACTGCAGCTAATATGTCTGCAATTTTTTCACCTTGCTGGCCAGCGAGTTGGGCACTTGGGGAATGTTCAGAAGATGCGCAGTCTCCGACGACATACACATTTTGCTGACTCGGGACTTGATAAAAGTCGTTGACCATCACTTTTTCTTGGGAATCTTTTTCGAAAGGGAGTTCACGTACTAAATAGTTCGGGCGTACGCCTGCAGTCCAGACCGTTACGTCATTCATGTAACAAATCCCATTGTTACAAACGCCGTCTTTTTCCACGTACTCGACGTTTGCTCCGTGGATGACTTCGACACCGTTTTTATGAAACCATTTCTCGACATAGTTCTGAATCTTGGAGTCGAAAGCTTTCAATACGGTCTCGCCTCGGTCAAGCAAGCGGATGTTCAAGTCAGCTCTGCTTTCACGTACTTCCGATGCAACCTCGATTCCACTAAGGCCTGCGCCGACAACCGTAACATTTTTGTACGCTCCCAGGTTTCCAATGCGATACCCTGCACGTCTGGCAGCGGAGAAGGTTTGGACGCTCTCTGTAAATTGAGATGCTCCTTCAATCCCATGATAGTTGTCTTCGCATCCAAGTCCAATGACCAAATAGTCATAGGAAAGGCTGTCCTCTTTCCCTCTTAACACAATGCTTTCGCTGTCCGTATCGATCTTTTCGATTTCATCAAATACATATTCGACCTGCTCATGAGTCGGGAAGTCAACACGTGAATGTCTGTCTGACTCCGTTCCTGCAGCAATGGTATAAAATTCTGTCTTTAAGGAATGGTACGGATTTCGATCAACGACAGTAATTTGTACATCATCCGGCACCTCTTCAAGCAAACCGTTCAAGATGTTGATGCCGCCGTATCCACCACCTAAAATCACTAGCTTCCTCATCCCTGCACACCACCTTCTTCAAATTCCAATCTAGTTGCAATTCATCGTAAACGCTTACGGATTCTCTCAAGTTTAGATTACCAAAAAATACACTTAAAAACTACAAGAACTGAGCATTTCTTCACAGAAGTTTTCTCTTGATGAAACATTATTGAGTAGAATTCGTATGGATAAATGGAGGTGACGTGTTGAAAGAGAAGAACTTCGTCTTATATGATGTGATCTTTTATTTAGTGTTCCCTATTGCTTTATGGCATCTGTTGCGTGATCCGATAGGGGATTATTATGCGATGCTTCTATCATCTGTGCCAGGAATCATTTATACGATTTACCGCTTCTTAGCATTGAAGAAAGTTAATCTATTCGGGATTTATATGATTACAACCTTAGTGGTCGGTACGCTCGTCGATGTGCTGTCCGGGTCTGCTATCAGGTTGTTATGGAACAATGTCATCTATGCCTATATATTAGGGGCGTTCTTTTTGCTGACTATTATCATCAAGCGTCCAATCGCGCTTTATTTTGCGCTTGATTTCAGTGAGATGCAAGGATATGACCGGAAGTTTTCCAAACGCCTTTTTTACAAAAAGAAGCTGCTACATCTATTCAATTGGATTGTTGTCGGATTTGCCCTGCAGGATATCCTATTAGCGAGTGTGAAGGTTTGGTTGATTCAAAAGTATGGAGTCGAAGCGTTTGATGAAGGACTGATCCTTAGACAAATATTGAACTGGGGGCTGACAATCCCGATTATTGGAGGATTCTTTTATATCGGTAAGGTGATTCAACAATCTCCTGAACTCATTGAGGAAGTTGAAAATGAGATGAAAGAGGCTTGAATTCTTTGGAATCTGGTTAGAAAATGGTAAAGAGACTCCATAAGCGGAAAGAAGGAAAAACAATGCAACAAATCCATAGCAACATCCTACAGTTTAGAGGAACTCACTATGATTTTGGATATATGCAGGGAGAAGAGCTACGTGATTCTCTAACAGTCAAGAACCGGGAGAAGCAATGGCGCGTCCGTAAGCCCCGTTTTACTGTAGAGGAACAGGAAGTGAAGGATTCTATAACTCGTTTCGCCCCAGGTGTATGGGACGAACTGCTAGGTCTAAGAGACGCACTCGACTGGCCGATGGAACGGGTAATGATGGAGTTTGGTGGATACCGTATCGATTATAAGCGGTCGGGGTGTTCAATCATGACGGGAGAAGGCTATATGATCCGAAATTATGATTATATGCCGAAGACTTACGAAGGGCGATACAGCCTATTTCAACCGACTGATCAAGGGTACGCCATCATCGGACCGACACAGCGAATCACCGGACGAATGGACGGCATGAATGAAAAGGGGCTCGTGATGGGCTATAACTTCATGCACCGCAAACGCCCCGGCGACGGTTTCATCTGTTGTATGATCGGAAGAATGATATTAGAGGCCTGCGCAAACGTCGAGGAAGCAGTCGAAATGTTGAAGGATATTCCACATCGCCACTCCTTCAGTTATACGGTCTTTGATAACAGTGGCAAGACGTATGTCGTAGAAGCGTCCCCACGTGGAGTAGAAGTCCGGGAATCCGACGTTTGCACAAACCATTTTGAAATTTTGACAAAAGAGAACCGTCATCACTTAGTCGATTCAATGAAACGAATGGATGCCATTAAGAGTAATCGACCGTCTATCGAAAGCGCATATGATGCATTTCGCATGATGAACGATACGGACAAGGGTGTTTTCTCTAAACTATATAGCAACTGGGCCGGCACCATCCACACAGCAGGTTATCTGCCAAAAGAAATGAAAGCCTTGTTTGCACTAGGTGGTGACCAAGAGCCTGTCGAATTCGACTTCAGCAAGTGGCTGGCAGGGGAAGATCTCACAGAAGCACGGATAAATGGGGAAGTGGATACCGAGATTCCATTCGCTCATATGAGCGATCAAGCTTATTGGTCTGGCAAAAAGTAATTTGTGGTACACTACGGAGTAGATTCAGATTTTTGGGAGGTCAATCATGGAAGATTTATTACAAATGAAAGATAAAAATATCGTGGTGATGGGGGTCGCGAACAAACGGAGCCTGGCGTGGGGTGTGGCACAGTCCCTTCACCAAGCAGGAGCTAATCTCATCTTTACATATCGAAAGGATCGCTCACTGAAAAAATTGGAGCAGCTTCTTGAAGAGTTCCAAATCGAAGCGAAGGAAGTGGTCCAATGTGACGTGAATGAAGACGAAAGCATTCAGCAGGCATTCCAGCAAATCGGCGAGGCAAACCCGGTGATCCATGGAGTTGTCCACTCAATTGCATTTGCTCATGCAGAAGATCTGAAAGGGGACTTCTTGGACACGTCTAGAAGTGGTTTCTCCTTTGCTCAAGACACGAGTGCCTACTCCTTGGTAGCAGTTGCGAAAGCTGCAAAACCTTTTATGACAGAAGGTGGATCGTTTATTGCGATGAGTTACCTCGGAGCAGAGCGCGTTGTAGAAGGGTACAACGTGATGGGAGTTGCAAAAGCATCGCTAGAAGCATCCGTCCGTTACTTGGCAGCAGACCTTGGTAAGCATGACATCCGCGTTAATGCTATCTCTGCTGGTGCTATCCGGACGCTTGCTGCCAAAGGTGTACCTTCCTTTAACGAGATTTTGCGTAAGATTGAAGAGACGTCACCTCTTCGCCGCAATGTAACCAAAGAAGAAGTCGGCGACATGACGCTTGCGATGATGAGTCACCTGTCTAGAGGTGTCACAGGTGAAATCGTCTATGTCGATTCAGGCTATAACATCCTTGGGTAATGAAAATCCACATCCTAGGACCTGTAGGGAGTGGTAAAACAACGCTTGGAAGAACACTTTCTAAGAGAAGCAAGTGTTGTCACATTGAGCTTGATAATGTGATGTGGGAAAGGCGGAAGGACGGCGACCGGAGACGGTCAGAGTCAGAGAGGGTTGAATACCTCATCCAGACGTTCCAACAATATCCTTCGTGGATTGTCGAAGGTGTCCACTTAAACGATTGGATGAAAGGGAGTTTGGAAAGGGCAGACCACATTGTATGGTTAGAGCCACCGCTAGCCTTTCGGATTTACAGAGTGATCCGCCGATATCTCAGACAGCTCCTTGGAAGAGAGTCCTCCAATTACCGACCTTCGCTCCGCATGTTGAGAGATATGATTCGTTGGAGCTTTACGTATCAAAACGAGGAGCGGCACAGGTTTCACCAAGAGTTACAGGCGTATGAGGACAAAGTATATAAGCTTCATAGTGACAAAGATGTACACCACTATATAAGTGAACTGCGAAGCCCAGGTTGAACCCTGGGCTTTTTTTAGTACCCAGATTCTGTATTGAAAACGTTTCATACTTTCGAATTAGGGAACCTTAAAAAAAGAGCGCGATATTACACGAACGGAGGAATCGACTATGCAAAAACAACAAACTATCATCGAAGAATCACTCAAAGCCCTAATGGAAGATGATACATTTCTACCAGATCTACAAGCACAAACGAGAGAACAGGCTTTCAAATCGCTGGTCGCCCTGTTGTCGACGCCGAACCACATACATAAATCGTTCCTCAGGATTACATTAGAGAACGGTCGTATTGTTCGGATTCCGTCATTCCGTATCCAACATAGTGATACGGTCGGACCTTACAAAGGTGGTATTCGTTTTCACGAATCTGTTAACGAAGAAGAGGTCGCTAATCTAGCGAAATTGATGACATTGAAGAATGCGCTTCATGAACTTCCTTTTGGAGGGGGAAAAGGTGGCGTGGTCATCAATCCGAAAGAATACAGCGTGAAAGAACTCAATTTAATTTGTAAGCAATACGTGCAATATTTTAATGATATTCTGGGGCCGGACAAGGATATCCCAGCTCCTGATGTCGGTACAGGGGAAAGGGAAATGGACTGGATGATGGGAGAGTATAAGAGCACTCATCCAGGAAAGCCGTATCGAAACAGCTTCACTGGTAAGAGTATTCTGAACGGAGGTTCTCTAGGGCGTCGTGAAGCCACCGGTAAAGGGGTTTATTACACCTTCCGCTATATGATGCACAATTTTGTCCAAGAGAACAAGAAGTGGTTGAGGGACTCAGATAACCGCTTCGCTCATACCGCTCTCGATCATGCGGATAAAAAGCTGAAAATGGCAGTCCAAGGTTTCGGGAACCTGGGATCTGTCGCAGCACTCGAAGCCTTTCAATGTAATTATCTACAAAATAAAATCGTAGCCGTCAGTGACCATAATGTCATGTTATATAATGATGACGGGTTGGACATCCAAGGACTTGTCAAGTTCACAAAAGACAATGATGGGGACCTTCCAACGGATAAAAGTCAGTTGGAAGAGCATGAGATAAAAGCGGAAATCAAAGAACGGGACGATCTCTTGGAACTGGACGTAGACGTTCTTTTATTAGCAGCACTCGAAGATCAAATTCATGAAGATAACATGGAAGATATTCAAGCCCGTATCATCATAGAGGGTGCGAATGGACCGATCACCGAAGGAGCAGACAAATACCTTGCTGATAAAGGGGTGCTGATCGTTCCAGATATTCTAGCCAACGCCGGTGGTGTTATCGTATCTTACTATGAATGGGTACAAGGCCGTGAAGCTCAGTTCATGACGGAGGATGAAGTGTACAAACGTCTTTTCGATAAAATGAAAACGACTATGGATACGATTCTTCCACAATTCTTCGGCGACCCATTCCCACTACGTCAGAACAGTTACATTCACTCTGTGAAAAAACTGTCGACCATCATGTATCGTCAAGGTAAACTATATTAAAGAAAAAATAGACGGCTGCTCACGGCAGCCGTCTATTTTTTTCTTCTATATTCTTGGTATTATCTATGACAATTCTGAGATGTTTAGGATAAGTGTGATCCTTTTGCCATTCCAGTCGGTCGTTTGCTATAGCTAGCAATCCGCCAACAAAAGGAATAAGGACTATGATGGAAAAGAATTCTAAAAACATATAATGTCCTCCTTAACTACATGTTACTTAATACCCTGTTTTTGTAGTGAAGGAACAACTTTGAGGTGATGTTTTCAATAATGGGGACTTTGTTCAAAAGAAACTACTTTCGTTTTGGCCAACTATTGATGAATTTTTTGCTAAGGGGATCGGTTTTGTAGCGGTTAACCATTCAGAAGTTACAAGCATATGTTTTTCTGCCAATATGCATAAAGAAGGGCATGCGGTGTATGTGGAAACGGTCGAACAATATAGAAGTAAGAACTTAGCCCAGAAATTAGCGCACACATACGTCAGGAATTGTTTTACTAATCTATTTGTTCCTTACTTGGATTTCAGAGAAGAGAACCATCCATCCGTGGCGATTGCTGAGTACTTAGGATGCACCACTGTCTTTGCATACAACAGTTACATGTTACCTATTCACAAAAAGAGCAACGCCATATGACGTTGCTCTTTTTGTATGTTCATCTATAGTATAGCATACCATTTATAGGAATTTGAGTCTGTTATTGTTGTTAATAACTGGTAAGATGAGCAGTGCAAAGAAAAAGAGGAGGATGTTACATGATTGATTATCGGATCGTTTCGCTAGAGGGCTATGATTCTAAAATAGGAGAACTCGTTTCTATGCTTGAGCACACTCGAGCGGTGACTCTGGAGGAACTGGATGGGCTGTCTATAGAAGAACTGGATTATGTACCAGATCACCATGGCAACTCCATAGGTGCGTTGCTTGTACATATCGCCGCAATAGAATTTGTACATAGAGTCATCTCTTTTGATAAGAGAGACTTGAGTCCTAGCGAGTGGGAGGAGTGGAAAGCAGCTCTACAGCTCGGAGAGGAAGCAAGGTCTATTATCAAAGGTCAACCACTATCTTACCACCTCGATATTCTATCGTCTGTACGACAAGAAACTCTGAAATCCTTGCAGTCTAAGGAAGATAATTGGTTGAAGGAGGAAGCAAAGTGGGACAACGGTACCTCTTACAACAATCATTATTTATGGTTTCATGTTATGGAGGATGAGATGAACCACCGGGGCCAGATCCGTTCCGTCAAACGGCAACTAGCGGAGGTTAGACTGTAGGTGGATGGGACGTGTTTGGAGGACGCTCTCTTCCCTTTTGCTGTGAAAAGGAGAGAGAAAGGGAAGAGAGGAAGGCGCTCTTTGTCCTTTTGACGTTGGAAGTTGTAGAAAAGGTCAGAGAAAGAGATGCTCTCTGACCTTTTGCCCTATATAGTCGGTAGAAATGGAAGATAGATAGACTCTTTGCCCTTTTACCACAAATACAAGAGAAAAAGGGAAGAGAAGAAGAGCTCGCGCTCCAACCCTCCACCCCACACACGAAAAAAGACCGTCCCACAATGGGACGGTCTACTACATATCAACCTGTATTACGCAATCCAGCTGCCACACCACTAATCGTCAGTAGAACTTCTGTCAACAATTCCTCATCGACGTCTTCTGTTTTGCGAAGTTCTTTGATGAGTTCGACTTGCAGGAAGTTCATTGGATCGACATAAGGGTTACGCAGGCGTACGGATTCTTTGATGGTCGGCTGGTGATCCAGCAGTTCTTCATCACCTGTGATTTTAAGCAGGATATCTTTCGTACGATTATACTCCTCAACGATTGTTTGGAAAATGCGCTCTCCAATCGCTTGGTCGTTTACGAGTTGCGTATATTCTTTGGCCGTTTGAATATCTGCTTTGGTCAGTGCCATCTGCAGGTTGTTGATTGTTGTGCGGAAGAACGGCCAGTTTTCATACATATTCTGAAGCTGTTCTAAGTTCTCATCGCCTTGTTCGGCGTAGCTTGAAAGCCCTGAGCCAGAAGCGAACCAGGCTGGGATTAGCTGACGACTTTGTGTCCAAGCGAATACCCAAGGTATAGCACGGAGGTTTTCAAACTTCGAGCTGTCTTTACGCTTCATCGGGCGGGAACCGATATTTAATTCTCCGAGTTCTTTAAGCGGTGTCGCTTCGTTGAAGTAAGTCAAGAAGTCTTCATCGCCGAAGACTAGAGATTGATACTTCTCAAGCGAAACATCAGAGATGTCTTCCATTGCTTTCACCCATGCCTGTTCGCGGCTGTGAGCCTGTTCCGACTCTTGGGAGATCTTCGCAGCTCCTTCAAGCAGCGTCGAAGCACCTTGTTCCAGGCTTCGGTAGGCAATGTCACGTAGCAGGTAACGGGATGAAAGAACTTCCCCTTGCTCCGTGATTTTAACACCATCTCCCAATGTTTCAGCAGGCTGGGAGAGTAAGCTTCGGTTCAACGTTCCGCCACCACGTCCGAGTGATCCACCACGACCGTGGAAGAATTTCAAGGTTACATCGTAATTGCGAGCCATCTCGTGGATCTCTTGCTGGGCTTTGTAAAGGCGCCAGTTCGCTGTAAGCGTTCCACCGTCTTTACTTCCGTCGGAATAGCCGAGCATGATTTCCTGATGATTTCCGCGCTTGTCGAGGTGTTTGCTGTACACATCCATTTCGAATAACGTTTTCAAGATTTCCGGTCCAGCAATTAGGTCATCGACTGTTTCTAGTAACGGTGCGACATTGATTGTACTCTCAACGGATCCATCGGCATGGAGACGATAAATACCGGCTTCTTTAGCTAGGACCAATACTTCCAGTACGTCACTTGCAGATTCCGCCATACTGATCAAGTAAACTTCAATCGAACGAGGACCGAACTCAAGGTGTGCATCACGGATCATGTGGAAGACGTTCAGCATTTCCTGTGTCGATTCCGAATAGTCTTCGTTCAGCAAGGAAATCGGACGTGGATCTTTAAGGATCTGTTGCAAGATATGCAGCTTCTCGCGTTCGGAGCGCTCACGATAGTCGGACTCGATGCCGACCTTTTTCAAGAGTTCAGCAACAGCAGATTCGTGTTCTCCGCTATGATTCCGGATGTCTAATGTTGCTAAGTGGAAACCGAAGAGTTCTACTTGTCGAATTAGTTTACGCAGTTTCTTCAGCTCGCGTTTGTTCGGTTGATGGGTAGATGCGCTGTCGCGAATTTGCTTCAGATCATCCAGAAGCTCTTCTGAGTTGTTATACCCTATCGCTGAATGGCCGACGCTACGAAGACGGCCTAGTATCACGGCAAACTTGCGTCGGTAAATCTCTTTCTCGACACGCCATTTCTTATCTTTTCCAATAAGTTGTTCGCCACTTTCAACGGATTGAACGAGCTCGTCCGAAACGTTGATTTGAGTGGTAGAATGGCTGAAGCGTTTCATCAATTCGATAAGAACGCCTTCATATTTCTGTAGGATCAGTTCTCGTTGTTTCTCCAGAGTATTCCATGTGATATCTGGTGTTACGTTCGGGTTACCATCCCGGTCTCCACCGATCCAAGAACCGAAACGTAGGAAGTTCGGAACAGCCCACTCTTCTCCTGGATAATTTTCTTCCAGGCGGAATTCGAGTTCTTCGTGGATGTCAGGCAGTACGTCAAATAGCGTTTGATCGAAATAATATAATCCGTTGCGTACTTCATCCATAACCGTCGGCTTACGTTCGCGCAGTTCGTCCGTCTGCCATAGAACGGTTACTTCGTTCTGTAGACTATCCTGTAGACTTTCTCTTTCGCGTTTCGTCAACTGTGGATGATCGAGACGCTTCAAGATTGTAGCGATTCGTTTCTGTATTTCAAGAACGGTCCGTTTCGTTGCTTCCGTCGGGTGTGCAGTGATGATCAGTTCTAAGGATAAGTGATCCAGAACACTTTGAATCACGTCTCTTGAGAAATCGTTCTCTTTCAGGTTAAGTACGGCACTTTCAAGCGAGAAGGGCTGTGCTCCATGATCTTCACGAAGTTGATACTCGCGTCGGCGACGGATACGGTGGTTTTGTTCTGCAATATTAACGAGGTGGAAATAGATTGAGAATGCGCGAATCACTTGAGAGCGCATCGGGGGCTTCAGGTTGTTGATTTCTTCTTTTAATTGGTTATATGTCGATGCATCCGGTTGGTTACGCAGTTGTTTGGTCAATGTACGGATACTCTCTACTTTGTTTAATAATTCTTCTCCACCATGATGGATAAGAATATTACCGAGCATCTCACCGAGCACTCGGATATCCCTTCTTAAGGGAGTTGTATGGTCATTTGTTTTCGATTGTGTTGTCACAATGTCACCTTCCTATAATTCTATTTTTGTCGAATGAAAAAATAGCCCTATGTTTTCATAATATTATCAGAATAATTAGTATAGTCAAACGTTTAAACCCAGTAACGGCGCGTAATGTGCAGGTTTCAGACCTTCTCAAATCTCTCGGAAACGAAGTCACTGCAAAGAT
The DNA here is from genome assembly GCF_004684905.1 of Halobacillus salinus. GTDB lineage: Bacteria > Bacillota > Bacilli > Bacillales > Halobacillaceae > Halobacillus > Halobacillus salinus. Next base: position 398,625 of record NZ_SRJC01000001.1, read on the forward strand.
GTAAGCGCTACCTTTCTATCGTTGATAATACCCTTGAATTTTATTGCCAAAACCGTGTCCCGGATGTGGGTTGTATCTAATATCTCTAATCAAATCGAAGTTAAATTTGCATAAGCATTGCGGTCCCTTAAAGAAGTTTCATCTGGTAAAATACAAAATGGGAAACTTGTCGAATATTGTCTTTCTGTTATTCGTGTAATGAATAAGGAGGGAGGGGGTTATTCCAAGGAGGTAATGGTAGGCTTAAATGAGTGAAAAATCTCTGAATTGGTCTTCCGATTATAGAGGAAAACCCTATTGTGACGCACTTGTGACACTTCCACTTATTTACTTTAAAGAATTAAAGATTTTCTGTTTATTTGGCTTGTTTCACGTGATAGAGTATAGGGTATGCCATAGTCTGAAAATGTAGAGGAGGGATTAAGGTGGCAGATCAACAAAACAACGAAGAAATCAGTGAAGCCGTTGGGGAGAAGTCCGTCGGCACGCTTCAGTTCCGCGGAGGTGTCTTTACTGCGACGATCCCTTTAGTGTTCTTCATCGTTTGGGCGATTACACTTAGTGTTACAAAACTTGTAACGGAACAGGCACTAGTCTTAGGTATGGTCATAGGTATCGTACTTGGCTTGTTTTTCGTGAAATCTAAATGGGCGGATTATGCACAGAGTTTAATTTCAGGAATGGCTCAACCAGTCGGGATTGTAGCGATTATCGCCTGGTTCTGGGCAGGGATGTTCGCTCAGTTGCTTTCTGCTGGGGGGCTTGTCGATGGGTTGATCTGGCTCGGATTCCAGACAGGACTAGAAGGTGGAGCATTTGTCGTGATTACGTTCCTCCTGTCTGCTTTATTTGCGACAGCAGTGGGAACAGGATACGGTACCGTTGCAACATTCGGTCTGTTAATGTATCCAGCAGGTATCATCTTAGGTGCTGATCCTGTTATTTTGTTAGCGGCGATTCTGAGTGGTGCGGTATTCGGTGATAACTTAGCTCCGGTATCCGATACGACCATCGTTTCTGCCACAACGCAAGATGCGGATGTACCAGGAGTGGTTCGCTCCAGGTTCAAGTATTCGCTTGCTGCTGCTATTCCAGCTATTCTTTTATTCTTTATTACCGGCAGTGGTGGACAGGAAGGAAGCCAGGAAGTGATCAATCAGCTTCAATCACAAGTTACGCCTAATGGTCTCTTGATGCTGATTCCGTTTGTGCTCGTCCTATATTTGGCGTTAAGCGGGCAACATCTTCTCACTTCCTTATCGTGGGGCATTGTCGCATCGATTGTCTTCATTCTGATGACAGGGACGCCGTTTACAGAAGTGATCCACATTTATATGAACGAAGCAGGGGACCCAGTCGTAGAAGGAGCGCTTATGAGCGGAATTGCAGGGTACTTCAATATGGCGATTCTGATTCTGTTCATTATGGCTTCGGCATACTTGTTGGAAGTAGCCGGGACCATGGAAGTAATCAAAAACTTCTTCCTTAGAATCATCAACAATGTAACGCGTCGTGCCGAATTCTCTATGTTCGGAATCGTAGCTTTCTTGAACATGTTCATCACGATTAACACAGCAGCCGAAATCGCTGCAGCTCCATTCGTGCGCAAACTTGGGAAAGAGATGAATATTCACCCTTACAGACGTGCGAACTTCTTAGATACGGTCACTTCTTCACTTGGGTATATTTTCCCTTGGAGTGCTGGTGTCTTGATCGCTTGGACAACGATTCAGGGTGCGGCAGAGCAGTATGATTTCGTGCCTGTTGTCAGTCCGATCGAAGTCTTTCCATTCGTCTTCCAAGGATGGGGTTTACTGATCGTCATGTTCATCGCTGCATGGACAGGATGGGGACTTCGCTATTCCGGGAAAAATGGAGAAGAGTTGAAACCAGAAGAATATAAACAATCTTAATCTGAACAAAATCCCGCGTGCCACAGCACGCGGGATTTTTTTATATTGCTTGTTTCACTTCTTTCATTTGATCTAAATGTCTGAGTTCATGCCATCCGATAAACTCAACCCATTGCTCTAAGTTCATGTCACCGAAGGCAGGGTGTGGGAAGGCGCGGTTTTCAAGGGTCTCCTTGTCTTTGTTGTGAACGAGGAATAGGGTGGCTTCCCTTGTTTTCTCAAGTCCGTCTTTTGCATCTTGAATCGATGTGAATTCCCCTTTTGGTTGGACAGCTTCAGGTGCTTCGACTTTGTAGCCGCGATCTGTCGTATTCTCGATTGGTTTCTCAGGAGTTTGTTGGATGTCTCCCTCTTTGATTGCACGGTTAATTTGATAGACTACCAATTGCTCCATCAGGTATAAGTGTTCCAACACCTCAAGGATCGACCATCTATCTTCAGCAGGCTTCTTCTTCGCTTCCTCATCTGAGATCGTATTTACAAAATCGAGGACTTGCTTCCGTTTTTCATCTAATCCATACATCTTTTCTTACACCCTTCCTTCATAAGTATAATTCGAGTCTATCACAACAGAAGTAAAGTGAAACATTTTTCCATCTTGGAGGTTTTCATTCTCGGAAGTAACGATTAGAATAATAGAAAAAGGTGAGGAGCGAACTGATGAGTCATTATTCTATTAAGCAGTTCATTCAACAAACAAAACAAGATGAATCTGAAAATGATTACTTCGAGCTGGAAACACCTCGTATTCTGGAAGTGAACCTGATGGATCAAGTCTGGGCAAAAGCTGGATCAATGATTTCTTATAATGGAGATATCAAATTCGAGCGGGAAGGACTGCTAGAACATGGAGTCGGACGGTTATTCAAAAAGGCGATGACCGGTGAAGGCGGAGCGCTTATGAAAGCGATGGGGCGAGGTCGATTGTACTTAGCGGATCAGGGGAAGAAAATCACGATTTTCGACCTCGATAATGAGACAATTACGGTGAATGGTAATGACTTATTAGCGTTTGAACCTAGTGTGAACTGGGATATCAAATTCATGAAAAAAGCGGCAGGGATGGTGTCAGGAGGATTTTTCAATGTAACGCTTAGTGGTAGTGGGCGAGTTGCTGTAACATCGCATTATGAACCGCTGACTCTCCTTGTGAAACCAGGGGAACCAGTCATTACCGATCCTCATGCGACAGTGGCGTGGTCGGGACACCTTGCACCCGAACTCCGAACAGATATCAGTTTAAAAACCTTCTTAGGAAGAGGAAGCGGCGAATCCATTCAAATGGAATTCGATGGCGATGGATTCGTGATTGTGCAGCCTTTTGAAGAGGGGTATGCAACCAGTTCCGAATAAATTCAGTCTAAAGTCGTATTCTGTAATCAGCCCTTCTCACGAAGGTGGGAAAGGCTGATTGCTTTATGATGAAAGAAAGGAGAGGGTCAGGATGTTTACAAAGCAGAGTGAGTTGCAGACGCTCAGACTCATTGCAGAAACGTTGAATCAGTCGAATAATGTAGAACATATGATGCAGACAGTGCTTGAGAAGCTGCTGAACCTGACTCAATTGCAGGCTGGATGGATGTTTTTTACAAACCAGCGTGGCGACTATAGCCTCGTTGCCGATCACCGATTACCGGAGGCGCTCTCTCGTCACCGGAAGCAACCTATGTGCCAAGGCTCTTGTTATTGCTTGAATAAATATTGGAATGGAGAATTGACAGGTCCCATCAACATCATCGAATGCAAACGCTTAGATGAAGCAGTGCAACATAACACCGGAGATACAGAAGGGATTACGCACCATGCTACCATTCCGCTCGTTGCAGGAGCAGAAAGGTTCGGGGTACTAAATGTCGCTTCACCAGGAAAGACCCATTTTACTCAAGAAGAACTGACGCTTCTGCAATCGGTAGCTTTTCAAATCGGCACAGCCATCAAACGGACCAAACTCTATGATGCCCAGCAACAACGTGCCGAACATCTGGCAACTTTGAATGAGCTTGTCCGAACGCTCTGGGAAGCTTCGGATCATCAACAGCTGATAAAGGAAACCGTCGATAGGTTAAGAAGTGGATATGGTTTTGAAACAGCTGCGTTCTTTACATATCAGGGAGGGGAGTTAGTACTTAGGTCGATGGAAGGTGATTTTACTAACGACTCCTCTGCACAAGTTACGGAAGCTTTCCAACAAGGGAAAACGATCTCTTCTTCGTCCATGATCTCTGTCCCACTTACTGTTAAAAAACAACCACTTGGTGTCCTGTATGCCCAGTCCGAGGAGAGTTTCACTTCTGCTGATAAAGAAGTGATGGATGCACTAGCTGGTCACGTCGCATTAGCTTACGAGAGTATCTCTGTACAGGAAAAAAGAGCAGAGGTCTTGCTTTATGAAGAGCGTAACCGCTTGGCGCGTGATCTGCATGATTCTGTGAATCAGAAGCTTTTCTCTTTGTCTCTTACAGCGAGGGGAGCAAAGGAAGTAGTGAAAGAAGACGAGAGCTTGAAAGAATTGTTATCCGAAATGCAGTCACTCTCACAGGAGTCCATGCGGGAGATGCGATCCTTGATTTGGCAGCTTCGGCCGATTGGAATTGAGGAAGGTTTGTTATCGGCACTTAAGAAATACGGAAGTCATTTGCGGATCGAGATCGACTTTGATGTGGAGGATATCCCGCACTTATCTCATTCTACTCAAGAAGCTCTCTGGCGTATCAGTCAAGAGGCATTGAATAATGTACATAAACATTCGGGGGTAAGCAAAGCTTGGGTTAAATTAAAGGCTGTGGAGACAGGTGTTGAGCTGAAAGTTCAAGACCTGGGGAAAGGTTTCCGTTCACCGAATAAATCCTGCCGTACTCTCGGCCTTACTAGTATGAGGGAACGCGCTCAACTTCTAGGAGGAACACTGGAATGGAAGAGCGAGATCGGTCAAGGGACTACCATTCAAGTATTCATACCCTGGGTGAAGGAGGGATAAATGCGATGGCTACTCGAGTATTGCTCGTTGATGATCATTTAGTCGTCTTAAGAGGATTGAAGTTCTTCTTAAATACACAGGAGAACATCGAGATTGTAGGCGAAGCGGAAAATGGGGAAGAGGCACTTAAGGTAGTGGAGGACCTTCAACCTGATGTGGTGTTGATGGACTTGATGATGCCGGTCATGGACGGTGTCGAGGCGACAAGGAAACTGAAAGAGGAGTATCCAGAGGTCAAAGTGGTCGTTCTCACAAGCTTCTCCGATCAGGACCATGTGATTCCGGCGTTGCAGGCTGGAGCAATCGGCTATCAACTGAAAGATGTAGAACCCGACCTGCTCGTAGATACCATCCGGAAGGCGGCAGAAGGGGAGAAGTATTTGCATCCGAAGGCTACAGACCTGCTTTTATCAGAAATGACTGGAGCGCAGAAAACAACTACCCCTCTTTATACTTTGACGAAGCGTGAGAAGGAAGTTCTCGAACAGATCACCTTAGGAAAAAGTAACAAAGAGATTTCGAGTCATTTATTCATTACAGAGAAAACGGTGAAAACCCACGTAAGCAACGTATTAAGTAAACTTGATGTCCACGACCGGACCCAGGCAGCCATTTTCGCAATGAAGAATCAATGGTTTGAAAAAGCATGAAACGTCCAGGCATGAGTAGGGGAAACCTGAATACAATGGAAGAAAGAGAGCTGGATGTTCTAATGTACGAAAAAATGTAAGCACACTCCTTTACTTCACTACAAAAACAATGTATAGTATGAAACATACAAAAAATAATAACGGAAACTTCTTATCCAGAGAGGCGGAGGGACTGGCCCTTTGATGCCCGGCAACCATCGAATCAATCCACGGATTGACGAGAACGGTGCCAATTCCTGTAGAATGTGCAAGCATTCTAAGAGATGAGAGGATCGTACGGATATAACCTTTACGACCCCTTTTCTTACTTGGATAAGAAAAGGGGTCTTTTTGGATGCAGCAATGCTCCGTAAGGCTCTCGGTAGAAGTTGCGTTAAGGGAAAGGAAAGATGACAAATGGCAACAGCTATTTTTGGAGCAGGATGTTTCTGGGGAGTGGAAGCATTCTTTGAAAGATTTGAAGGAATTACAGCGACACGTGTCGGATACACGGGCGGAAATGTAGAGAATCCATCCTACGAGCAGGTGAAAACAGGGAAGACTGGTCATGCGGAAGCGATCCGTTTACAGTACGACCCAACGGTGATTACCTATGCAGAACTTGTGAATATCTTCTTTGAGGCTCACGATCCTACTTCAAGAAACAAGCAGGGAATTGACGAAGGCCATCAGTATCGATCAGCTATTTTCTATGCAGGGGATAGCCAGAAGTATATTGCCGAGCAAAAAATCAAAGAGTGGGATGAGAAGGGCATTTTCAAGCGCCCGATTGTGACAGAAGTCGTAGAAGCAGGTGTATTCTATGAGGCAGAAGAATACCACCAGAAATATATTCATAAGAATGGTTCCGTCGCATGCGGAATCGGTTAAAAGAAGCAAAGCTGGGAGGAAACCCGGCTTTGCTTTTTTTGATACCTATTTATTCAACGAAGTGGATACACAACATCAAGACCGGCTTTAGCTAAAGCATCATAGTACCAGTAATTGTGATCGGCACCATGAATGCAGAGAATCCGTTTACCTGAATAGTCTGCTACAGTTTGTTTGACGCGTTTGACCATGATGGCATGTCTAGCATTCCAGGTAATCTGTTGGACTTCTGGATTCACTACATACAACCAGTCGTACATCCTTTTTGTAACTAAATCATAATCTTGGGAGTTCAAAGGGATCTTTCCACTGTTCCATGTGGAAAGCTGCTTTTTGTTCCATTCAGAGAGTTCAATCTCTAACTCTCTCTTTTTACTATCTGAGTAACGGTCGAACGGTTCTTCTTGAAACACATCTTCCTCGAACCAGTTCACAGGAACAAATTCAACACTGTTCTTTTCACAGTAGGGAAAAATCAAAGACGGGTACTCTTCCTGAGTTTCTCCAAGGATGTCATATGGGTCGCCGGTTTGTATGTAATGTTCAAAGCTCCGTGGCTCGACTTCTCCGCAAATGACATCAGGGTTGAATTCTGTGATCAGCTCTTCAACCAGATCGAGCGGATAGCCATATTTCTTCTGCATGTCGGGGTCGTGTGTCATACCTAAAATGCCTACAGTTGCCATACGTTGTCACCTCCTCCCTAACTCTATCAAAAATACACGATAAAAGAAGGAATTATCTGTGAAAATATCGAAGAAAGCCATACTACCTTACTAATAGAGGGGGGATCCACTTTGATCCATATCGTCAATGGAGATGCAGTTGGAAGTCGTTTGAATGTAGAGGGAGAAGTTATCATATGGCGTGAAATGTATGACTGGGGACCGTTGCATTACGAATGGGATGCAGCGGACCTCATCGGCCGTAGAGCCGCTTTTTTCGAAGAACAACTTGAACTCCCTGCATCTCTTTTTATCAAGACCAGCCAGGAGCAATGGAAGGCACTTCATCGAATGGAAAAGCATGAAGAAGTAGTGCTTTGGTTTGAACACGACCGCTACGACCAGACTATGCTCATGTATTTATTACATGAACTTCGCAACAGTGGGCACCGCCTATCCATGGTTACTCTCGATTCGCATCCAGAAGTAGACCGTTTTTACGGTATGGGACAACTCTCAGAGGAGCAACTGCTGGCATTAGAAAAAACAAAACAGCCGGTGACGCCGGAACAAGTAGAAGAAGCGGTCGAGGGGTGGAGGGCATACGCATCCCCGCAGCTTTCGAAACTCGAGCAGTGGATTCTGGAATCTGTACATACACTTCCCTATCTGAAAGAGGCTATGGTGTCTCATCTAGACTATATACCTTGTGGAGACAAAGGCTTGAGTATAGTCGAAGAATGGATCTTATTGTATCTCGACGGTCATATCCGTACGTTCCATGACTTATTGAGAGAAATCCAGTCACGTAGGAACGATGGAATAAGTGATTTCTACCTATCTTACCTATTGAAACAGTTAGGTACTCTCGTGGAAGTTGAAGGTGCATTACCTGATTTTACAGCTGATCGGGTAAATCCTAATTTGACACTTAGCAGCAAAGGGAAGGAAGTGTTGGAAGGCAAAAGGAGCCGCATCGACATCATCGGTTTAGATACTTGGGTGGGAGGAGCGCGGCTATATTGTTCTAAACAAGAGATAGAGGATGATTGGCATGTGGGTGAATGATACCTTATTAGTGATTATGTGTGGATTTATGGTTTTAGGAGCATTGGATTACTATGTGTTGAATCATCGCCTTGAACTAGGCTGGCGATTCTATGAAGCGTTCATGATGATGGGGCCGCTCACGTTATCGATGGTAGGAATCATTTCGCTTGCTCCCGTCTTATCCACTTGGCTTGCTCCGGTCATAACCCCGGTGTATGACTGGTTTGGGGCCGATCCATCTATGTTCGCATCCACGATCCTCGCTATTGATATGGGGGCATACTCCTTGTCCCAATCGCTTGCTTCAACAGAAGAAGCGGCGGTTTTTTCATGGGCTTTTCTAGGTACCATGATGGGCCCGACGCTCGTATTCACCATTCCTGTCGCATTGTCGATCATCTCTAAAAAAGATCAGCCATATTTTGCTAAAGGGATTCTGATCGGATTGATGACAATCCCATTTGGGTGTCTGGTAGGAGGAGCGCTTGCAGGTTATGAATGGTTATGGATGGTGAGAAACCTGCTTCCCACTTTCTTGCTATCTCTTCTTATCGCTTTTGGACTAATGTTCTTTTCTCAATTTACCATTTGGTTGTTTTCAAAGTTTGGAAAAGGAGTAGAGTTGCTCATCATTACAGGTTTGATGGCAATCATTATCGAAACGTTGACTGGATTGACAGTCATCCCTGGAATGGCACCGATATCTGAAGGGATAGTTATTGTCGGCAGGATCACCATCACCCTTGCTGGTGCGTATCCTCTTGTAGCCTTCTTGAACAGAAAGACAGAGAAGCCGTTACTACGAGCTGGTAAGAAACTAGGGGTGAACACAACTGCTGTCACTGGGATAGTCGCTTCTATGGCTCATCACTTGCCGATGTTTGCGACGATGAAAGATATGAATAATCGGGGGAAGGTCATGAATGCAGCGTTTGCTGTTAGTGGAGCTTTCGTAGTCGGTAGTCACTTCGCATTTGTAGCCGGGGTGGAAAAGAGCATGATCTTGCCGGTTATTATAGGGAAACTGACGGCTGGGGTTTTAGCGGTGGTTCTTGTTTTATGGATTCAAAAACCAGAGGATTGTTCAGAATGAAAAAGCAAGGAACAGTGATAGCCATTCCTTGCTTTTTTTCTATTCACTAAATTTGTAGACACCCACGGAAGCCTCTTGCAGCGTAATAAGATTCTGCACCATTATGATAGACGAAAACATGGCCGTATCTATAATCACAGAATAGAGCTCCTCCGCGCTCTCGTATGTCTGCTGGTGTTTCGATCCAACTAGAAGACTTCTTATCAAACTCTCCGAATTCCTGCAGCATCCGGTACTGATCCTCTGTCAGCATGTCAATGCCCAAAGATTTTGCCATATCCATCGCGCTGTTCTCTGGTTTGTACTTCTTCCTAGACTCTAAAGCTTCCCTGTCGTAACAAACACTTCTTCGTCCTTTAGGGCTTTCTTTGGAACAATCCATAAAGAGGTAAGTGCTTGTCCCTTGATTATCCCCCACTACATCCGGCTCTCCGCCTGACTCTTCCATTTGGTGAAGAGACCAGAGCTTCTCAGGTTGAGCCTCCAGCTTTTCTTTAACCTGACTCCATTCTGTATGCGGGTGCCGGCTGCTATTTTTTTCAAAACGCTTCTGCAATGAATGGAGCAACTCTTCTCTTTGTGCTTCAGACAATACCTTAGACATAAATATTCCTCCTAGGGTGCATTATGTAGAAACAGATCCTGTTGTTTTTTATTATACAGGATCACAAGTTACGGGAAGATTTGATGGAAAGAGGAGAAAAAGAAGTAGCTGATGAGCACGATGAAAAGAATCACTCCTTGAATGGCGAGGCCGATTGAGCTGCATGTCTTCCCAGCTATGGCATACGTCCTTCCTTCCTCTTTGGTGCGATCGATTTCTTTCAGACTGCGGTTAGCATAGAATATGCCCATGATGCCGAGCACTATACCAACTAGAGGAATAAAGATAGACATAATACCGACAATGAAAGATGTCATCGCTTTGCTGTTCATTCCGTACGCCTCCTTAAATCCAGGTCGTTCCAAATTAAGATACCTTTCTCTGTCTATACGATTTATAATGGGAAAAGGATTCACTTTTTACGAAAGAAGGTTGCGCGATGAAGAAATACATAGCTTTAGTGGGGCTAAGTCTGATTTGGGGCTTATCTTTTGTTTTTATCAAATATTTAGTAGGCTCAGCTGGCGTATGGGGGACGGTATTTCTCAGGTGTTCAGCTGGTGTACTTGTGCTTCTTCCGTTTCTTTGGTCGAAGCGTGACGATTTCAAGAAGCAGATTCCTTGGAAGGCTCTAGCGATAGTCGGTGTCTTTAATGCGGGGGTTCCTTGGGGATTGATTGCACTTAGTGAAACACAAATCAACAGTAATACGGCGGCAGTTCTTAATGCCATGACTCCGATTTGTACAGCGGTGATCGGCTTTGTATTTTTCTCCATCGTGTTGAAAAAACAGCAATGGATCGGCGTCTTGCTTGGATTCGTTGGTGTTCTTGTCATCATGGAATTTCAGGTGGGGACCTTATTCACGGATAGTCTGGTCGGAATAGGTACGATGGTGTTGGCGACGATTTGTTATGGTTTCTCATCCCAATATACGAAGCGTCATCTGCAGCATATGGGGATACTGGTCGTGGCAGTGTGTACATTAGTAGTCGGAGCGATCGTTGGAGCAACAGGTATGTTGGTGACGGGGAGCGCGGTACCGTTTGATTTGTTTACAGATTCATACGCTCTGATTGCGATTGTTGGACTTGGGTGCTTGGGATCTGGAATTGCGCACCTGCTTTTCTTCTTTATGGTGAAAGAAGCTAGCGCTGAATTTGCAACATCTGTGACGTATTTGATTCCCCTAACCGCTATGTTTTGGGGATACGTCCTTCTAAATGAACCTGTATCCCATAACCTGGTATTAGGGCTCATCTGTATCTTTGGAGGAGTTTATCTTGCCACACGCAAGAAAAAAACCTTCTCGCATATGCGGAAGGCAGAGAAGGTCAGTTAATCATTTCGTATAACGGTTTGCGTAGCTGCTCGCCACAATCGAATCGGGCTTGATTTTTGGTTCCATTCCGAGCGATTCGATTCTGGCGACCATTTCATTTACATATAAGCGCGTCCTATTCCGTTCACCGGAACCAATATCGATGTGGCCTTCAATGGTGAATGTTGCTCCTTTATAGATATGCGGAAGAATGATCTCGATCAATTCATTCTTGTGAGGCTCGGTGAAAAGGGAAGCGACCTCTTCCGTAAGCGAGGTTTCATATGAAATCCTCTCGTGGAGCGTTGTCATCTGTCTGTTTACAAGCTGCTTCCGGTAACAAGCCCATGCCCCTTTTCCCACTCGTTGAATGACAATTCCAGTAATGAAGCGTGTATAGGTAGGGTGAACCTGTGAATCTGTTCCAAGCATCAACTTATACTCGCTGATCGGTTCTTGCTGAATAAATGTTTTGATATGTTGAAACACTTGCTCAAAGTCCATGTCCTTATGAGAAAGGTTTTGGAACTTAATAGCATCCATCTGCTTCCACCCTCCTTAGGCTGTCATTCTATAAGTCTTAACTCTTAGTAAACGGAAAATAGTAAGAAATAATAAAACGATAACGAATCCACCCGTAACGAAACGAATTAACGAGTTCTCCTGATAAGCAAAAATCGCACCATACCCCCAAACGAAGGCAAGTGGGTAAAGTATATCCTTTTGAAGGAAACCGAAAGCTATTGCAATTAGACCGCCGACGGTAAGAAGGATGACCGACCATCCAAGCTCGCCTAATCCGAATAGCTCGGTAATGCCGTTCGCCTTTAAAACGACGAACGCATCGACGATTGTGGCAATGGATGTCCACCCAAGATAAAGCGAGAACGGAGCCCGTTCGAATTTCGTCGCCCCAGCCAGAGTCTGGTTTGTGTACACGACACATAGCGTTACTAGAGAAAGAGAAAGAAACAATATGGATGGCGTCGTTCCGAGAATGACGGAAGTACCAGATAGAATCATCGTGATCGGAAACCAGAGTCCGATTTTTCTAATTTGCTCATTTAAAGCTTCATCCGCAAAGAACGACTTCATAATATAAAGGAAGAGTAGTAGGTAAATGAGTCCCCAGATGGAAAAAGCGAAAGGGGACGGCATGACATAAACCATGTCTCCTGGGCTGTAAAAGTCTCCTGCCAAGAATAACGAAGTAACTAAAAGATACACATAACTCGCTAAGTTGAACAGCTTCAATCCGAGATACCTCACGTTGTCCACTCTCCATCTCTATGTTGTTTTACTTTTCCCGGTACCAGATCTTCCTATTCAAGGGGGCTGGTACATTTTATGTAAGAATTGAAGATTAATGACTGAAAGAAGAGTGTTGAGGAAGAATCTGTTCCCATTACTATTGTATTGTTTTATGATTCAGTAGAGATGTGCCCATAAAAAAAGCTTAGTTCCTATTATTCAGGAACTAAGCTTTTTTCTATAGCCAGAAAAACCAAGTGATCATAAGAAGTAGGAAAGCGAAGAAAACGGAATAGATTGCGAACAATAGGGGGATGCTGTTGGATTTATTTTCGACCATCAACTGCTTCACATCATCTTGGACAGTAGCGATACTTTGCAACTTCGTCTGGTTCATGGCGATCAAGACAGTACTTACTAAGGCGAACAAACTGACAAGCGCTATGATGGAAAAATAGATGGCACCCATATTGATCTCCTCCTAATAGAATGGGGTATCTATTCTTTTACCTTAAAAGATCACGTGGAAACAGAAAAATAAGAGCAAAACCATATAATAGGAAAAGCTAACCCGCTTGGGGTTAGCTTTGAGTTTGAACAGAATCTGATACCTCTTGGCCTTCTTCTTTCACAGGTGTTGCCCGTTTAATGAATAGAGATACGAGGAATCCGATTGCTGTAATACCGAACGCCACGAAGTAGACGAATTCCACTCCAGCGACTGTAGCTTGCGACATCGCAGAGGCACTCTCTGGATTGCTTGCTTGACTCAAGTAGGTTTGCTGTCTATTGGTCAACAGACTGATGAAGACAGCTACGCCGACAGCACCGGCTACTGGCTGAAGGGTATTCATGATGGCCGTTCCGTGCGGATACAACTTCTTCGGTAGCTCGTTCAAACCGTTCGTCTGAGCTGGCATCATAATGGCAGAAATCGAAAGCATGATGCACATGTAACTTACAATAATCTGCCAGATCGGTGTTTCTGCGCTTGCTTGGCTCAAGGTGAACATTGTCGTCGTCAAAATTCCAGCTGCAGGAATAATCATCACACGGGGACCGAATTTATCGAACAATTTTCCCATTACCGGAGAAAGAAGTCCATTCAGCAGAGCACCAGGAAGTAAAATTAAGCCGGCTGTTTCCGGAGTGAGCTCCAAAGGGCCTTGCATGAACATCGGTAGAATGATTTCAGATGAGAACATCGCAATCATCAGGATAATGAAGAGTACAACGGCAATCGAGTACATCGGGAACTTGAATACTCTTACATCTAGAAGTGGTTCATCCAATCGTAACTGCCTGATAGTAAAAGCGATCAAGGAAAGAACTCCAGCGATAATGAGTGTTAGAACACCGGGATCAAGAAAGCTCGACTCCCCTTCGCCAGCAAGACTGAAGCCGAGAACGATACCTCCGAAGCCGATTGTAGACAAGGCGATCGAAAGAATATCGACTTTCGGCTTTGTGACTTCTCCTACGTTGCGTAAGTATTTCCACCCGAAAGCGATTGAGAATAGAGCGAATGGAATAACAGAGATGAATAAATATCTCCAACCAAGGTTTTCTACAATGATTCCGGACAACGTCGGACCGATAGCTGGTGCGAACATGATCACCAAACCAACCATTCCCATTACACCTCCACGTCTTTCCGGAGGGAAAATGAGTAGGAAGGTATTAAAGATAATCGGGATCAGAAGACCTGTTCCTACTGCTTGCAATAATCTTCCTGCAAGCAATACCCCAAAGTTCGGGGCAAGAGCTGATATCGTGGTACCGATGGTGAATACGGTCATCGTACCAATGAACATCTGTCTTGTCGTGAAGGTCTGTAAAAGCAAGGCGGATATCGGAATCAAGATTCCCATGACAAGCATAAAGCCAGTCACCATCCACTGTACGACAGGCGCGGGTATATCGAACACACCCATTAATGTCGTTAATGCAATATTCAACAATGTTTCATTTAATATGGCAAAAAAAGCTCCAATGATCAGTGAAAACATGATCGGTTTCACTTTGAAGTTTGGGTCGTCAGCAAGAAATTCATATTTAGACTCACTCATGTGCAACTCTCCTTTACTTATAACGTTCACAAGTATCCATTATATAGATGAAAGGAGTTGGATGTAAGCAATACGCAATGAATTTATATACTTTTTTACATTTGATCTGGTGCTTCAATACCTAGTATCTCAAGCCCGTTTTGCAAAATGAGATTTACAGAATAGATCAGCGTAAGGCGGCCCGCTTCTTGGTCACTATCCAAAATTTGATTGTGGGCATAATAGTGATTGAAGGATCTTGAGACATCCAACAGGTATTTGGCGATTCGAGAGGGATCATACTGTTCGTATGACTCTTTAACTACCTTCGGAAAGGCGCGGACTAACTTGATTAAAGGCCATGCTTTCTCATCCACAAGTTTTACTTCCGCGTCTTCTTTCTCGTATCCAGCTTTCTTCAATAGAGACTTCGTGCGGACGTGAGTGTACTGGACGTAAGGACCGGTATTTCCTTCAAAGGAGAGCATGTCATCCAAAGAAAATTCTACGTCGTGTGTACGGTCGTGCTTCAGGTCATGGAAAATGACCGAACCGACGCCGACTTGACGGGCAACCTGCTCTTGGTTCTTGAGGTCAGGATTTTTATCGGCGATGTTCTCTCTGGCACGGTCGATCGCTTCCTGCAAGACCTGTTCAAGTAAGACAGTTTTGCCCGCACGTGTCGACATCTTCTTTCCATCCTTCAATATCATCCCGAATGGTACATGGTGCATGTCGTTCGCCCATGGTAAATCCATTTTGTCCAGTACGTATTTCACCTGTTGGAAGTGGAGAGTCTGCTCATGGCCTACGAGGTAGAGAGACTCTGCAAAATGAAACGACTCGTATCGATCGATAGCAGCAGCCAAATCACGCGTCGCATAGGTCGTTGTACCGTTACTCTTACGAATTAAGCATGGGGGAAGCTCTTGTTCATCTAATCGGACGACTTGAGCTCCATCAGATTCTTCTAGAAGCCCAGCTCCCGCAATACGTTTTATTACACCCTCCATCTTATCGTTGTAATACGCTTCGCCGCGGGTCAAATCGAACGTCACTCCGAGCAAGTCGTAAATGCGGTCGAATTCTTGCAAGGATACATCTTTAAACCAACGCCAAAGCTCCAGCACTTCAGGGTCGGCATCTTCAAGTTTTTTGAAACATGTTCTACCTTCATCGATTAGAGTTGGGTCTGTTTTAGCTTCTTCATGGAACTTGACGTATATACGAGTTAATTCTGTTAGGGGATCAGCCTGGATAGCGTCGTCGTCCCCCCAACGATGATACGCTGCAACGAGCTTCCCGAATTGAGTGCCATAGTCTCCGATGTAATTGACTTTTACCGTTTCAAACCCACACTTCTCTGCCAGGTTGCTGATGGCATTCCCGATAATTGTTGAACGTAAGTGCCCCATGGAAAAAGGCTTTGCTATATTAGGGGAAGACATATCCAAAACGACAGTCTTCTCTGCACCGAAATTATGAGATCCGTAGTCGCGGTCGTTTGCAAGCACTTCTTTAAGGGTTTCTTCTGTAAAAAAAGATTGATCCAGGAACACATTTACGTACCCGCCAGCAGATTCTGCTTTCGTGATATGAGGGTGCTTCAGCTTTTCAGCTAACTCATCGGCAATCAGCTTAGGATTCTTTTTGAACTCCTTAGCTAAAGGGAAACAAGGAAATGCAAGATCACCGAAAGATTCTTTCTTAGGGAGTTCGAGTTGCTCATAGACCCACTCTCGTGAGTAAGGCTCACCTAGTATATGAGAGAGTTGTAAGGCCAACATGTGTTTTTCCATTCCATCATTCCTCCTTTATATACAAAAAACCTCGTCTCCTAAAAAGAGACGAGGTCTACTCGCGGTACCACTCTTATAGCTGATGTCAGCCACTCTACGTTGATAACGGGGAAACATCCCCGGCCTTTTCCTACTAGTCGTTCAGAAAAGGCTTCTCCAAAGTCCGGTTCACAGACAGACTGACTATCAGGCTTCCACCAACCCTGACTCGCTGAAGTAATCTGTCCATTACTCTCTTTTTCCACGAATTTCATATGATTTGAAAAGATTATAGCGAACCACCGGATGAATTGCAAGAGCTTTTCACAAGATAGGAAGAGGAGGGATGACGATGGATTGGATTTGGAAAGCCATTCTTATTATTCTAGTCGGCACGTTCATTTTGCGCATTGCAGGAAGAAAGTCGATATCCCAGATGACTCTTTCGCAGACGGTGATCATGATTGCAATCGGATCTTTATTGATTCAACCTGTATCTGGTAAAAACATATGGGTGACGTTCGGGGTAGGTGGAGTTTTAGTTCTGACCCTCGTAGTTATGGAATTCCTGCAGGTGAAGGTGGACTTTTTCGAGAAGTATTTGACGGGCAGGTCGGTCTCTATTATTAAAGATGGGCGACTACAAGAGAAAGAGATGAAGAAGTTGAGGCTGACAGTGGACCAATTAGAGATGAAATGTCGTCAACAGAACGTCACTTCGCTTCGGGATATCCAATCGGCCACGCTTGAGCCCTAATGGTCAGGTGGGCATCGAGCTGAAGGAAATGAGCAAACCCGCAACAAAGCAGGATCTCGAACAACTGAAAAACGAATTGCTTCATCTGAGTAGCCAGCATGTCAGTAAGGCAAAGAATGATAATATTTTCAAAGAAGTCGAAACAAAGCATCATAGCTATCCACACAAGGACAATCTGCAATAAGCATATATCGAGATAAAGAGACCATGTTACTGATAAAATAGATAGCAGAGGTGAAAGATATGCAATCATTACATGCAATAGAAGAAATGGATTCTTTTCTTCAAACGGAAACCATAACACTCTTATACATCTCCCAACCGAACTGTTCCGTCTGCCACGCGCTTCTACCCCAAGTAGAAGAACTGCTGGAGGAGTATCCAGATATTCAAGCGAGACATATGGATGCTTCGGAGGTTCCGGAGATAGCAGGCCGTCTATCGGTGATGACCGTTCCGGCTGTATTGGTTTTTGTAGAAGGGAAAGAGATGTTCCGCAAAGCGCGCTTCGTACCGATGGGCGAGCTGAACCAGCAATTAGCTAAACTGAATCATTTCATTAATGAGTGAGAACCACCTTTTCTAAAGGTGGTTTTTTTACTCTATTTGAAGTTTGATTATTCAGTCAATTTTGTTTTTCGGAAAATTCAACCCGCAAATATTATCCTGAGACGGAAATATTCTTGATGAGAGACGATAAAGTGGAAATATCTCTCCATGAAACCGTTTACACTCACTAATTGGCTCTTATAGGCATGACTTGCCAAAAACCGGTTGATAAAGATTTTCCAAGTGTTATGATGAAAAACGTCTTGAAGAGAGAAACCAAAAAAATGAAAAACGGGAGAGATGAACCCACATGATCAATAAAAAGATTGCTTTTCTAGGTGCCGGCTCAATGGCAGAAGCGATGATTTCCGGTATGGCAGAATCAGGAACCATAGCAAAAGAAAACATCATCGTCACCAATAGAAGTAATCAAGATCGCCTCAATTCAATCCACGAAAAATATGGCGTACGCACAGTATTAAAAGATGAACTCGATTTCTCAGAAGTCGATCAATTCATTTTGGCAATGAAACCGAAAGATATTGATGCAGTACTAGCCGATCTCAAAGATAAAATCCAACCAAATCAAGTTCTTGTGTCCGTATTGGCTGGTATTTCCACGTCCTATATGGAAGAACGCTTGAACGAAAACCAACAAGTCATTCGAGTGATGCCGAATACGTCCAGTATGCTGAGAGAGTCAGCGACAGCGCTGTGCCCTGGTAAGTATACGGATATGGAACAAGTACAGGTAGCAAAAGAGCTGCTTCGTGCCATTGGTGAAGTATTCGTCATCGAAGAAGATAAAATGGACGTCTTCACTGGTATTGCCGGAAGCGGACCTGCTTATTTCTACTATTTGATGGAACACATCGAAGAAACAGGACGTGCAGAAGGAATGGACAGTGAGACACTACGCGAAATCGGAGCTCAGACACTGCTCGGAGCAGCCAAGATGATGCTCGAGCGTGATGAAAGTCCAACAGAACTAAGAGAAAATGTAACATCTCCAAATGGAACAACCGCAGCAGGACTTGATGCTTTGAACGCAAATGGCGGAGGCCGTGCGATCTCAGAAGCGGTCAAAGGAGCAGCAAGTCGTTCAAAAGAACTGAGTAAAGAAATCGAAGGACTATTAGTCGGAGCAAAATAAGTTTTACAACACGTACCAAATAAATAAATCCTATAACACGTAGCAAATATGTATACCGCAGGAGTGATATGTTGACGAAACAGAAGAAAAGAGTCGTTATTAAAATCGGGAGTAGTTCCCTTACAAGCTTGCACGGTGAAATCAGCCGCCGTAAGCTAGAAAAATTGGTTGATGAAGTCGTCCGCTTGAAAGACGACGGCCACGAAGTTCTACTAGTATCCTCAGGAGCTGTAGCCGCTGGGTACCGCAAACTCGGTTGCCTGGAGCGCCCAAGCTCTCTTCCAGAAAAACAAGCCGCTGCATCCATTGGTCAAGGACTATTGATGGAATCCTATTCCGACCTGTTCTTGTCCCACGGTTATAATGGATCTCAAATCTTAATTACACGAAGTGACTTTTCCGATGAAAATCGGTATAACAACGCTCGTAATACCATCAATGTATTGCTTGAGCGTGGAATCATCCCGATTGTAAACGAAAATGATACGATCACGATCGATCGCTTGAAATTCGGAGACAACGACACCTTATCTGCTAAGGTAGCAGGTCTTGTCGATGCTGACCAATTGATCATCTTATCTGATATCGATGGGTTATACGATGACGACCCTAGAAAAAATGAAAATGCAGAACTTCTTGAGACCGTCACCGATATTACTCCAGAGATCGAAGCTGTAGCAGGAGAGCCAGGAAGTGACGTCGGTACCGGCGGTATGAAGTCGAAAATCGATGCCTTCAAGATTACTATGGCATCCGGTATTGCCTCTTTCTTAGGAAAAGCAGGAGTCGACGACATCGTTTATGATGCCGTATACGGTAATGCAAGAGGCACGTACTTCGAAACAGGAGAAGATTCCGAGAACCTGGATCAGAAGAAACAATGGATCGCCTTCAACTCCGGACCAGAAGGAGAAGTCATTATCGATCATCGTGCCAAAGAGTCGATCGTCGAAATGAAGAAGAGTCTTCTTCCGATGAACGTCCACCACGTGAACGGACGTTTCGGTAAAGGGGCAGTGGTTCGCATCCACGACCTTCAAGGCGAAGAAATCGGACTTGGTGTCGTTAATTATTCTTCTGAAGAGATGAAAGAAATGATCGGACTGACAGAACCAGAGCTTGAATCATATGAAAAACCAGCAATCGAACGTAAAGATTTTGTTTGTCATTTAGAAGTTTCCATGCCCGTAGGTGTTTAAAATACTCATAGGAGGTCTTTGATGACTGTATTAAATAAAGTGAACGTTGAAGCGCAAGCGATTGAAGCGAAGAAAGCATCCAAGAAATTGATGGTACTTTCTGAGGTTGAGAAAAACGATGCCCTTCTACATCTTGCTGATGTACTAGAACGCGAATACGAAACGATTCTAGCAGCGAACGAAAAAGACTTGGCGGCAGGCCGCGAGAAGGGATTCACAGACGCGTTCATGGATCGTCTATCTCTATCCAAAGAACGTATCGCAGATTTCGCTCAAGGACTACGCGATGTTGCGAAGCTGGATGATCCGACTGGTCAAGTGCTATCTGACTGGACACTTGAAAATGGTCTCCAGGTCGAGAAAGTAACTGTACCACTAGGTGTTATCGGCATGATTTACGAAGCACGCCCTAACGTTACAGTAGACGCAACTGGTCTTGCCTTGAAATCAGGTAACGCGATTGTACTAAAAGGCGGATCCAACGCAATCAACTCTAACGCTGCAATCGTTGAAGTGATGCACAAAGGTCTGGAAGAAACGAAGATTCCAAAAGAAGCCGTGCAATTCATCGCTTCTACAGACCGTGCAGCAACGAATGAACTATTCACGATGAAAGAACACATCGACGTCCTAATCCCACGCGGAGGCGGCAAACTCATCCAAGCTGTAGTAGAAAATGCGACAGTACCAGTTCTTGAAACTGGTGTCGGTAACTGCCACATCTATATCGACAAAGCAGCAGACGTTGAAAAAGCAATCAACATTCTTGTGAATGCGAAGACGGATCGTCCTGCAGTATGTAACGCAGCAGAGACTCTGATTGTCCACAAAGAGTGGCTCGCTGCTAACCGCGACGCTTTGGTAAGCGCGCTTCAGGAGAATGATATCCAAGTACACGGAGATGACCACGTGCTTGAACTGATTCCAGGATCCGTTGCTGCTGGCGAAGAGGACTGGTCTAACGAATACTTGAGCACAGACATCGCTGTGAAATCCGTAGATGATGTAGTCGAAGCAATCGAACACATCGAAATGTACGGTACCAAGCACTCTGAAGCAATCATCACAGAAGACGGCGAAGCTGCTCAGAAATTCTTAGCACTTGTCGACGCTGCAGCTCTTTACCACAATGCTTCCACACGTTTCACAGACGGTGGTGCACTAGGGTTTGGTGCTGAGATCGGTATTTCCACACAAAAACTACACGCTCGTGGCCCAATGGGTCTACCGGCGCTTACAACGGTTAAGTTCCTTATGAAAGGTACTGGCCAAATCCGATAAATCGGATGGAAGGGAAACTCTTTTAAGAGTTTCCCTTTTTTGTGTGGTTGGGATGGTGGGGGATTGTGCCGCAACTCTGGTAGAAAGTTCCCTGTCTGAGGGGAAATGTGACTTAACTAGACGGTAAAGTGCCCTAACGCCAGAACAAAGTGCCCTAACTCCAAGTGAAAGTGCCCTAACCCCAAAACCACCATAAAACTATTTAGAAATGCAGTAAGTTCTCGCTTTAGAATGCTTGGTATTGTGCTCACAACACTGAACAAGTAGTGTTCTTGCAACTTTCGCAGAATTCAACCTAGCAATCTTTCTAAAAACTGCATTCGTAATCTCACTCCCAAACAACACCGCATATTCCTGCAGCAACTTCAGATGCGCATCGCTCGACTTCCTACCACACCGGCATCGCCAATGGTCTCTTCGTCGTTCCATTCCGATAGTTCCGCAACTTGGACATTCCACTCCCCACACAAAGTCACTCATTTTTAATCCGTGTTTTTTACAACTGAAACCGTAAAAGGTGTGTTTTTCTTCTGTACAAACTGATGGAATCTCTCTCGTTCTTCGGAGTTCCATGGCACTGGTTTCTGCCGATAAGGAAGTTTGTTTAAGAGATGAGGGAGGCGTTTCGCGCGGATAATGCGATTCTTATAGCCATGGGCATCACGTCCATGAGTCTTCAGAACCGTTTGAGGGTTAGAAATGATGATGTATGGTTCGATGGGAACTTGGGGGAAGTTGTGGTGGTGAAGCCATCGTGTCAGTTGAAGCTTATGATGCTCTACTTGAATGAAGGGATCGGTGTAGTAATCTTTCTGCCCCTTGTAATCTCGGATAAGCTGCTGGTTATCAAAGTCGAAGATCAGCTTCCCTTTATGATTTTTGACATCGATGATCGTCAGGTGGCTGTCTGAAGTGAGAAGGGAATCGACCTGGAAGTGCTGGATTCCGTCAAAAAGACGTATATCTTTGAGGTGGGTCATGTGGTCTGGAGTATATTGAAGGTAGTAATCGGTGTTTTTCTCTCCGTGGTGGCCTGATGCAATCTTCAATAGTTCTTCTTGCAAACTATGATAGAAAGTGGAGTTGGACTCCAGTCCAATTGCACCAGTTCACTAGTTTTCATTCGCTGCAAAGTGTATCACGCTCCTATTTGAAACCTTTTTCATAATAGTATATCATTTTTGGAAAAAGGAGGGATTCGGCATGAGGCAGTGGGACGCCGTTCAGACAATTACGGCAAGCTTAGAAAATGATCCACTTGTGAAGGCAGTGTTTCTTAAAGGATCGATGGGGCGTGGGGAGGAAGATGAGCATTCTGATGTGGATTTGTATTGTTTAGTAGAAGAAGAGGATCGTGATGCTTTTCTGACTCATCGCAAAGAGCATCTAGAAAGTTATCAATCTTTACTTTTTTACGATGATATATTCATCATTGCCCCACAAATCATTGCTATCTATGAGAACCTGCTTCATGTGGATCTCTTCACTGTAACGGAGGGTAGCCTCGTTCATAAGGATTATTTCAGAGTGCTTTATGACCCGGAGAATAGGATGGAAAAGTACAGAAGGCACCAGACCCTTGTATTATCTGATAAGGAATTTCAAGACGCAGCGGATGATGTCGCTTTTTATCTTCTCCAATATAAAAAAGCTGCTGGAAGAGGGAATGAGATTTGGGCAGTCAAGGTTTTAGAAGACTGCCTCAATGAGCTTGGACGAGTGCTTCTGCAGAAGTATCAGCCGAACCGTGCTCAGCTTGGTCTAAAAGCTGCCTCGACTCAGTTACCTGACGAAGTGTTCAGTCAGATCGAGATGATTTCCAATCGTTTGAACGGAGACACGCATGCTGAAGCGGCTCGTTTACTATCTGCTATTGTTCGTGAGCACTTGGATTGGCTTGAACAAGAGCTGCCAACTAGTGCGTACACTTATCCTTTTATAGAAAGAATGGTAAAAGAAATAACCCCTCAAAAGTGAGGGGTTATTTGTTATAAATCGGATCAAGAGAAAAGGCGGTAGCTAGTGTATTCGTAATCGAGACACGACCGAATGTGACCCCTAGCTGTGTTGCCATCTGAGCGATTTCAGGACGGATGCCGGACAAGGTGCTTGTCACACCGATGAGCTCAAGCCCTTTTAACAATTCGAATATTTGTTGAGCGACTAGTGTGTCTACAAGGTAAACACCGGACAAATCGATGAAAAGGTGATCGATGGATTTGTCTGTACACCCTCTTAATGTATTTTCCAAAATAGCTTGCGCACGTTCAGAGCTGATATCACCTACTAAAGGAAGTAAGGCACGCCCTTCTGAGAGTTGAATGAGAGGTGAGCTTAGCTCGTTGATTGTCTGTTGCTGATGTTCAATCTGTTCGTTCAGTTCATTGGATTTCTCTTCTACGACCCTCATCGTTATGGTATCAATGGCAGCAACTAGGGCCTTTCTCCATTCTCTGACTTTCTCTAAGTCTGGAATTGGTGATTGAGCTTCCACGTACTCATTTAAAAAGGTTAAGTATTGTTCCCGTGTCCGGAAGAATTCTCTCATGATTAAGTGGGTAGGGGTTTCTAAGTGCTGTGGATCGCTGCCTACATCGTTGATCCAACCTTCAAATTGGTCATAAAATGCACCTTCGTTCAAAGTGAAAAGTTTGCATAGCCGCCTGTGGAATTCAAAATTCTGGGACTTCAAATTATTAATTACTCTCGGATCGGTGGAGGCGTAAACACCGGTTCCTGATTTGTCCAGGCTTTCATACCAATCTTCGGTTAGTTGTTCTGCTCTATTTAATAAAAAATCGTGCAGCTGTTCATTTTTCAGCATATCAAAACTCCTCTCAAACTTCCTCTATATCCGATTTTTGTAAGGGTTAAACATATTTTTTCAAAGTCTTGGTGTTATGGGGCTCAGAAGGGGGTAATAAAATAGAGAGGTGAAGAAAATGAAGCAATGGGCATTAGAACAACTCGCTGCTATCTATGACCATGATCTGTATTTTGCAAGCTTTGTGACAGCGGTAGATGAGCTAAATGATTATGAAGCATTTTATAGGGCAGAGGCTGGTCAAGTCAACACAATTGCTGAGATCATCCATCATCTCGATTTTTACAATGATCGTTTTTTATCCCGGTTTCGAGGCGAAGAAGTCACATTGTTGCCTAGTTCTTATAATACATTTCTGGTAGATCGAAACACAACATTAAATCGTTTAGTAGGGGAAGCTGATAAGACGTATCGAGATTTTAGAAAAGCGATCCGCTTCTCCAGTGATGAAAAAATGGTAATGTGGTCGAGTGAATTAAGCAGGCTCTGGCTGCACAACGCCTATCATATCGGCCAAATTGTCCACATCCGAAAAGAATTCGGAGCCTGGAATAAAAGAACTTTATTGAAAGGGTAAAAAAATAAAGCCTGCGTCATATGACACAGGCTCATTTTTGTTACATAGCTTATTCGGAGTCTAATGCTGGATGGGAAGTAGGAGCGGTGAATGCTGCTGGTGTAATAGGATCTAGGCAAGTGATGCCGCAGAAGCAGTTTACATCGACTGTAGTACAAATTCCAGTTGACTCGAATTCTTCTACGTGGTGAAGCGCGTCGCATACACTCTTCTTGTCGCACTTATGCCAGTGAGCGTGAGCAGAAACCGGCTTAAGAAGCTCTAGTTTTACACAGTTGTCGTCTACGAATTTCTTCGCTTTGAACACTGGTGTTTCGATGCAGTAGTAGCCAGCTTCCATTGCTTTCTTTTTCAACCCGCTAGCAAAGAACGGTTTGCAGTCTTTGCAGTATAGCAGGAACGGAATTGTAGTATTCCCGTTTTCTGAAGCTGGAGAGAGCAAGTCACGAATCGAGCGTTCACAGCTTGTATCGCAACAGTGATCTAGAGCAGCCACCTCGTTTTGAACGCGAACAATCTCTTTCAGAATATCTTTCACACAATGGCTTCCTTTAGAATGACATGAACCCATGAATATCCATCTCCTTTTTTTAATAGGTCTTTCCATATCATTCTATGGAAGTAGGAGAGAGATGCTTGTATATTAGTCTATCTTTCTATAAATGGGTTGCACTAGTGCATTAGCCATTCCGTCTAAAAGGATTCTGACATATAGTAAACTATCTATAGCTGTAGAGTTATAGAATCATGGTTTGCCACACCATGGAATTTTCCCAAACGGTGACGTGAAGACGTCCATATGTAAAGCTGCCCGTTACATGAACGAGCAGCTTTTTTTATTTCTTCCTATTGAAGGCTCGATCTTTAATATTCTGGAAAGTCTTCTGAGAAGCATCCACTGTTTTTCCGATGGCTTCGTTCCCTTTGTCGGAAACTTTCTTCACAATGTTGCCTGAAGAATCGACGGTCTTTCCGACTAGTCCTCCTTCACCAGAGACGGATTTGATGATTTTTCCTGAAGCATCCACTGTGTTGTGGATGATATTATTCGCCTCTTCCGAAACCCCTTTGACCAAGCCTTGGTCATCGCGCTTAGAGGACTCATTGTTGTTATTTTTGCTCATCGTTGATCTCCTCCTTAAAATCTTTATACATTCCATGCTATGAGCAAAATGGGAAAATATGAGTAATGAATAGTAGTTCATTTTTAATTGAATTTTCAGAATTATAGGGGTAAAATGGAAAATACATACTAACCGGTTGGTATGTTACCAGAAGGGAAGGGGAATTCCTTTGCATTTTGATAAGAGTGAGAAAGTGAAACGCTACGAGCAACGTTTGAGAGAATTTATGTACGAATATGTTTATCCGAACGAACGAACATTTGAAGAGCAGCTCAATGAACAGGAGACACGATGGACTGTCGTTCCTGAGATTATGGAAGAATTAAAGGCAAAAGCGAAACAAGAAGGGCTCTGGAATTTATTCATGCCTGATGAGGAGAACGGTCAAGGGCTAACGAACTTAGAATATGCGCCCCTATGTGAAATTATGGGAAGATCCATGATTGGACCGGAAGTTTTTAACTGTAACGCTCCTGACACAGGGAATATGGAGGTGCTGTCCAGGTATGGATCAGAAGAGCAAAAAAAAGAATGGCTGACTCCTTTATTGAACGGCGACATTCGTTCCTGCTTTTCTATGACAGAGCCGGACGTCGCTTCTTCTGATGCAACGAATATCGAGTCGAGTATCAAGAGAGATGGAGATAGCTATGTAATCAATGGTCGTAAATGGTGGTCTTCGGGTGCCGGCGATCCCCGGTGTAAAATCGCCATCTTTATGGGGAAAACGGATCCCGATGCGCCGAAGTACGATCAGCAGTCGATGATACTCGTCCCTATGGATACACCTGGCGTACATATACGACGTATGCTGCCTGTATTCGGCTACGACCATGCTCCCCATGGGCATGCCGAGATTGATTTCGACAACGTCCGGGTTCCAAAGGAAAATATCATTTGGGGAGAAGGGAAAGGGTTCGCTATTGCGCAGGGGAGACTAGGTCCTGGGCGAATACACCACTGCATGCGGTTAATTGGAGCAGCGGAGCGTGCGCTTGAAGAATTATGTAAGCGTGTTCAAAGTCGAACTGCTTTTCATAAATCGTTGGGAGAGCAAGGAGTCATACGGGAATGGATTGCAGATTCAAGAATTGAGATAGAACAAGCCAGGCTATTAACATTGAAAGCTGCCTATATGATGGACACGGTAGGCAACAAGCAAGCTAAAACAGAGATTGCGATGATCAAAGTGGTTGCTCCGAATATGGCGCTTCGTGTAATAGACAGAGCGATCCAAGCTCACGGTGCTGCAGGAGTGAGTGAGGACTTCACTTTGGCCGCACAGTGGGCAAACAGTCGGACATTGCGACTAGCGGACGGGCCGGATGAAGTCCATAGAAGACAAGTGGCAAAGCTGGAATTATCCAAATATAAGGAGTGACTCGGGGTGCACATACATCAATTATTTGATTTGACGGGAAAGACCGCAATCATAACAGGTGGCGGTCGTGGATTAGGGGAGCAGATGGCGGAGGGCTTAGCTGAGGCAGGAGCGAACCTTGTGCTTTGTTCGAGGAAAATCGATGCATGTGAGCAAGTAGCAAACCGTCTGCGGGAGGAACACGGCATAAAAGCCGTGGCGTTCAGTTGCGACGTTACCAATGCGGAAGACGTAGAGGCGGTTGTCGAGGAAACAATCGATCAATTTGGCCAAATAGACATCCTCATTAATAACAGCGGAGCGACTTGGGGAGCCCAGACATTGGAAATGCCAGTTGAAGCCTTTCAAAAAGTGATGAATGTCAATGTCACCGGTACGTTCCTGATGTCGCAGAAAGTAGGCGCACAAATGGTCAAGCAGAAGTCAGGAAAAATCATCAATATCTCCTCTGTAGCTGGACTTGGTGGAGCAGACCCACGTTTTATGGAGACGATCGGCTATAATGCAAGCAAAGGAGCCGTCATAACGATGACGAAAGATTTAGCTGTGAAGTGGGGGCAGCATAACATCCAGGTCAATGCGCTCGCCCCAGGGTTCTTCCCTACAAAAATGTCCAAAGTGGTTCTGGAACAGGGAGGAGATTTCATCCTCGATCGTACACCTCTCGGAAGGTTCGGAAGCGAGGAAGATTTGAAAGGGGCGGCGCTGTTCTTAGCCTCTGGTGCATCTAATTATATAACAGGCGATGTGATTGTAGTGGATGGAGGCATGCACGCATCTTGTTAAGGAGAAGAAAACGATGAAAGAAAAGATTCTAGCAACGAGTACAGAACTTTTTGGGAAGAGAGGGTTTCCAGAGACATCGATTCAAGACATCGTGTCCATGAACGATCTGACGAAGGGAACCTTTTATTATTATTTCAAGAATAAAGAGGATGTACTGGTTCAGATTCATGAACAGTTCATTGAATCATTACTGATGCAGCAACAAGAAATTATCCAAGCGGACTTATCAGCTCATGACAAGCTCGAAGCGATGGTCCAGATGTTAATAGAGAACATTCGAACCAACGCTAACAGTGCCATGGTGTTCTTTAGGGAAATGCGGCATTTAAGTAATGAAAAGACGAGAGACATCTTGCCTAAGCGACACCAATTTCAGAGGAATATTGCTTCTGTTATCGAAACTGGGATGCTGTCGGGAGAATTCCGATCTGATCTACGTGCGGACATGCTTTCCTTCGGCGTCTTAGGGATCGCGAATTGGAGTTATTTCTGGTACGACCCGGAGGGAGAAGTTTCAGAAAAGGAACTGACGCACATCTTCATGGAAATGATCTTTAAAGGAATCGAGGAGGAGAAAACATGACCATTAATCAATTAACCGTTGTC
Organism: Halobacillus salinus; assembly: GCF_004684905.1. GTDB lineage: Bacteria > Bacillota > Bacilli > Bacillales > Halobacillaceae > Halobacillus > Halobacillus salinus. Next base: position 427,082 of record NZ_SRJC01000001.1, read on the forward strand.
GGAGCAGGTGCTATGGGTCATCAAATTGCAATGCTAGGCGCTCTTGCGGGTTACGAGACGTACCTCCAGGATATAAGCAAAGATTCACTAGAAGCGGCAGATCAGAAGTTGCGGGGAATTATGAAACGGTGGGTAGAAAAAGAAAAGCTATCAGCTGAAGACTATGAGGCTGCTTTCAGCCGTCTGCATATGACAACGAGCCTTGAGGAAGCAGCAGGCAAAGCGGATCTCGTCATTGAAGCGGTGGTAGAAAAACTAGAGGTGAAGCGTCAAGTCTTTGCTCAGCTCGATGAAGTTGCCCCAGCTCATGCCATTCTAGCAACTAACTCTTCCACCATCGTTAGTTCTCTTATAGTAGATGCAACTTCACGACCGGATAAGGTGTGCAACATGCACTTCTTCTTCCCGGCATTGGTGATGGATTGTGTAGAAGTCGTCAAAGGTGAACACACATCGGATGAAACAGCGGGAACAGCGATGGAAGTTTGTGAACGAATGGGTAGAACAGCGATTCTCTTGAAAAAAGAAATCTCAGGTTTTGTAGCCAATAGGATTTTGTTCGCGATACAGAAAGAAGCCATGCATTTATACGAAGGTGGCTATGCTGACTTTGAAGATATCGACAAAATTGTGCGTCACGCACTGAACCATCCGATTGGCCCGTTCGAGTTGATGGATCTATCCGGTCTTGATGTCGGTTATTATGTCATGCAGCAACAATACCAAGAAACGAATGATCCGAATGACAGACCTTCTAAGACTCTTGTAGAGAAAGTAGAAGCAGGTGAGCTAGGCCGCAAGACTGGTAAAGGTTTTTATTCTTATGACAAAAAAGTGAGAAGTTGAGGAGGAAGTAGCATGCATGAGATAGAAGTCAATGTGCGCTTTTGTGAGACCGATTTGTTAGGGCACGTCAATAACAACAATTATTTCGTTTACATGGAGGACTCGAGGATCCGTTTTTTCAATGACCTTGGAATGGTGGGGAACGATTGGAACTTTATTCTCGCCTCCACTAAGTGTGATTTTCTCAAGCAGGTCTATTTCAACCAGACCTTGATCATCAAGAGTCATGTCGTGAAAATAGGGAACTCCAGTTTTCATCTGGAGCAGGACATGTATGAGAAAGAGTCGGGGGACTTAGTGGCAAAGGGGCAGTCCGTTATCGTCCAGTTCGATTTTGATGCACAGAAAAGCAAAGCATTGACCGATGAAATGAAACAGCAGCTTGAGTCACATCGCCAGACAGTTAAGGAGGGATAGGTTTGTCTCTTAACACGGATACAAGAACCGTTCGTCAAGGAGAGGAGCTGGATCTTGAAACGATAGAGCCTTACCTGAGGGATAGGTTGGATATCCCTGAAGGAAAGCTGGAGGTTCGCCAGTTCGGAGCTGGACACTCCAACCTCACCTACGAATTATCTGTAGGGGAATGGAGTGCAGTGCTGAGGCGACCACCGCTCGGACCAGTGGCACCGAAAGCGCATGATATGGAGCGGGAGTTCAAAGTATTAAAAGCCCTTCATCCAGTTTTTCCGGTTGCTCCGAAACCCTTACATGTTAACGCGGGGGATTTGATCGGCGTTCCGTTTTTCATCATGGAGAGAAGATATGGACACGTGTATGATACCAGTTTCCCAGATGAAGTTGTTTATACTGCTTCTCTTGGGAGGAGGCTGTCTGAGGAGATGGTGGACCGACTTGTTGAACTTCACGCTATCGACTATCGAAAAACGGATTTGAACAATATGGTGAAGCCAGAAGGGTTCATGCAGAGACAGGTGAACGGCTGGATCAAGCGCTTCGAACGGGCGCGTACTGATGATGTAGTTTCAGCAGTAAAGTTGAAGCAGTGGTTGATTGATCACGTTCCGCATTCCGATGAGGCATCGATCATCCACTATGACTACAAGTTGAATAATGCCATGTTCGACCTAGAAGACCCTGATAAGATGATCGGGTTATTCGACTGGGAGATGACAACGGTCGGAGACCCGCTTGCTGACCTTGGAGCGGCGATGAGCTATTGGATTCAACCAGACGACCCTGACATGCTGCGTACCGGACTCGGAGAGCCGCCGGTAACCGTCCGAGAAGGTTTTTATACAAGAGCAGAATTTATTCAGCGGTATGCGGAGAAGAGTGGAAGGGACGTATCCGGTATTCATATCTATCTTACATTCGCTTACTTCAAATTAGCCGGTATCGTTCAGCAAATCTATTCCCGTTATAAAAAGGGTCAAACGAACGACCCACGCTTCGCTCATATGAACCATTTTGTTAACAATCTAATTGAACACGCAGAGAAAACGGCAGGACTCGTAGATGGCTAATATTCACCTTATCTTTAAAAAGGAAGACATCAAGCGAGACAAGATGGTAGGGAAAGTAGCCATTGTGTTTGATGTGTTATTCGCAACCTCTACAATCACTGCTGCTCTTGCCGACGGGGCTAGGTCCGTTATTCCGGTTTTAGACCAAACCCATGGCAGAGAAAAAGCGAAAGAGATGAGGGAGAGCTACTTGTTAGCGGGGGAAGACAAAGGTCGTCTGATTGAAGGGTTTCATCCACCAATTCGACCCCACTTAAAAGATGTAGTGAGAGACCAAACCCTCATTTTATCGACGACGAATGGAACGGTGGCTTTGCAAAATTCGAGTGAGGCAGATGTGCTGTATGCATGTTCTCTTCTGAACAACGAGGCGATGGCAGATCATTTGAATAAGCATCACAATGATCAGGACTTAGTTATGGTCTGTTCTGGTTCGAGTGGTCACTATACGTTGGAGGATTTCTTCGGTGCGGGAAGCTTGATTCACCATCTTGTTAAAAAGAAACAGTGGTCTCTTTCCGATGGAGCAAAGACGGCCCTTCTCTTTTATAACGGTAATGAAGATCATGCAGCTGAACTGTTAAGTCAATCGAAAATCGGAAGCTTACTGCTTGGGGCCGGAATGGAGCAAAAGGAAATTGACTTTGTGGCACAGGAAGGGCTTTGGAACACTATTCCTGTATATGACAGAGTGGAAGGAAAAATAAAGGAGTGGAGTTATGAATCCAGTGAAGCATCTCGTTGAAGGGGGAGACTTCTTAATTGAAGATATCGCGAAAGAAGCAATTTTCACCCCCGAAGATCGAAGTGACGAACACAGAATGATTGCAGACACAGCTCGACAATTTATTTCCCGGGAAATCCATCCGTACATCAAACGGTTGGAACAAGGGGACTTTCCGTTTGTCGCAGAGAAAATGAAGCAGGCAGGTGAATTGGGGTTACTCGCTCATAGCATTCCCGAAAAATATGAAGGGCTCGGCTTGGATAAAATCAGTAAAGGTATTGTTGGGGAGGCGCTTGGAAATGCAAGTGGATATAGCGTAGCTCACTCCAATCACACCTGTATTGCTACCCTTCCAATCACGTATTTTGGTACAAAGGAGCAAAAAGAAAAGTACCTACCGAAGCTTGCGTCGGGAGAATACTTAGGAGCTTATTGCCTTACCGAGCCGGAAGCTGGATCTGATGCCCTGGCAGCGAAAACAACAGCAGTATTGAATGCAACCGGCACGCATTATCTATTGAATGGAACGAAGATCTATATTACAAATGCGTCATTTGCTGATACTTTCATTGTTTATGCTAAAGTCGACAGCAAACATTTCACTGCATTTATCGTGGAGAAGAACTTTCCTGGCCTCTCAATCGGACCGGAGGAAGATAAACTAGGTATCAAAGGATCCTCAACGTGTTCAGTTCATATGGAGGATTGTCAGGTTCCTGTGGAAAACGTGATAGGAGAGGTTGGAAAGGGGCACTTGATTGCCTTGAACGTATTGAATCTTGGTAGGTTCAATCTCGGTTTCGCCACTTTAGGTGCAGCGAAGCATAGCTTCAAGCTTGCACTTGAACACGTTACAGAACGGAAGCAGTTTAAACAGCCGATCGGAGAGTTCCCCGCAACCAAAGAAAAAATAGCAAACATGGCCGCGGAACTTTACGCGACAGAATCCCTTTTATACCGTACTGCAGGGCATGTTGAATCGGCACTTGCTCCATATGAAGACTCTGATGACTTCAAAGGGACGGCGAAAGCGATGAATGAACATGCCTTAGAGTCTGCTATTTGCAAAATTGTCGGCTCTGAGACGCTTGATGAAGTAGTGGATGAAGCGCTCCAACTTCACGGTGGGGCAGGTTACATTAAAGGGTATCCAATTGAACAGGCTTACCGCGATTCGCGAATCAACCGTATTTTCGAAGGGACGAATGAAATCAACCGTCTTCTAATTCCAGGGAACTTCTACAAGAAGATGGCCAAAGGTTCTTTTGATTCACAGTCCCTTCTTGAAAAAGCACAGCGCTCGCTTCGAACAGGGGCATTTAAAAACCAAGAAGGCCCTCTGCATGAATTGAAGCAGCCACTTGCCTTATTCAAAGACTTGTACTTAATTTGTGCTGGTCTAGCATTCTTCAAATATGGTGATTCCATGAAGTCTGAGCAGGAGACTTTGATGAAATTAGCGGATCTTGCTATTGCTATTTATGCATGTGAGTCCGTGATTTTAAGAACGGAAAAAGTACAAGACTCTGAATGGAAAGAGAAGCTTGCATACACTTTCCTTGAGAATACCAGCTTACAAGTGCAGCAATCCGTTATCCCGATGTTGTCCACGTTACTGACGGGAGAGGAAAGAACGAAAACGGTAGGGCAAGTGTCTATGCTTCTCGCTGCCTACTCTTGGCCGGATTCGATCGAGCGCAGAAGAGAACTTGCAGACTACTATTATGACCAAAAAAACTATTAATCTTAAAGGAGCTGGAGAAAATGAGTTTAGGAAATGAGCATGTAGCAGTACAGGTGAATGGTCCGGTAATGTCTTGTGTGTTGAATAGACCCGATGCCCTTAATGCTTTCTCCGATCAGATGATTATCGGACTACAACAAGCATTACGGGAAGCGAAAGAGAACGAAGATATTAAAACAGTCGTCTTATCGGGAGCGGGGCGTGCCTTCTCTGCTGGAGGAGATGTGAAGAATATGGGGGATGCGACAGCTCAGCACATCTATGATCATGTTGGAATCTTAAATGAGTTGATTCTGCAAATCAAAGAATTACCGAAACCGGTCATTGCAGTCGTTCATGGGTATGCAGCCGGGGCAGGTTTCAACCTTGCACTTGCCTGTGATCAAATCTTAGCAGGTGAAGAAAGTAAGTTCGTGTTGAGCTTTGCTCAAGTGGGACTCGTTGCTGATGGAGGCGGCCATTATTTCCTTAGTCGAATACTTGGACCTTACCGTGCGAAGGAGCTGTTGTTCCGAGCGGAGCCGGTTCCTGTGGAAACGGCAGTCGAATGGGGTCTTGTCAATCGAGTGTTTCCCCTGGATCAACTGGAAGAGGAAGCCATGAACTATGCTGTAGCGTTGTCTAAAGGACCTGGGCGTGCGATGGCGATGATGAAGCGGTTAGTCGATGAAGCGGACCATGCAGACTTAGCATCGATCCTCGAGCAAGAACGAGTAACGCAGACGATGATGGTTTCAACGGATGATCATAAAGAAGGCGTTCAAGCCTTTAAAGAAAAACGAAAACCTGTCTTTGCAGGGAAATAAGGAGGATAATGATGCGTGCCATACAATTTAAGCAATTTGGAGGTCCGGATGTTTTAGAACCGGTCGATGTGGATGAACCAATTCTTGAGAGTGACCAAGTGCTCATCAAAGTGAAGGCGATCGGTGTGAATTATGCAGATACGGCCAGAAGAGAGGGCGCTTATGTTGTTCCGACTCCGCTTCCTTTCATACCAGGTGCGGAAGTGGCTGGTGTTGTAGAGGATGTAGGAAACCCCGATTCCCGTTTCAAAAAAGGAGATCGTGTGGTTACTTTGATTGGGTCAGGCGGTTATGCGGAGTATGTAGCAGCGAAAGAACAAACGCTTATCCCGATACCGGACAACGTAGACGACCAAATGGCAGTTGCGCTTCCTTTACAAGGATTAACGGCCTATCACATTTTGCTTACGATGGGTCGGATGGAAAAAGGGGAAACAGTCCTGGTTCATGCTGCAGCAGGAGGTGTCGGTTCTCTTGCTGTTCAGCTGGCGAAACACTATGGAGCTGGTAATGTAATTGCTACTGCAAGTTCTGACGCGAAGCTTGCTCTGGCGAAAGAATTAGGTGCTGATCATGTTGTTAACTATACAGAACCGAACTGGCGTGAAGCTGTTCTCGAGGCGAGTGATGGTAGAGGTGTCGATGTAGCTTTGGAAATGGCAGGCGGAGAGGTATTTCATGAGACGATCAAATGCATGCGGCCGTTTGGCCGGGTCGTCACATACGGAGTTGCCAGTGGCGAGATGCCTCAACTTAACGCAGCGGGCTTGATGAACCGGAATCTATCTGTGATCGGATTCTTCCTACCTCAAATTATGAAAAAGCCGGTCTTGTTTGAGAAGAGCTTACAAGAGTTACTCCTTCTAGTGAAATATGGAGATTTGAAACTGACAGTCGGAGGCGTGTTCGGGTTAGAGGAAGCGGCTCATGTCCATGAGATCATGCAGGCAAGAAAAACAAAAGGAAAGCTTGTGCTTACACCTTAATGGATCCAAAGACTTCCCTGATGATGGGAAGTCTTTTTTTCTACAATGTTGTTTTGCTTCTTGCAGGAATATGCAGGATGTTTATGGAAAAAGATATGTTGCACCCTAAAATAAGAGGAGAATCGACATGTTTGTACATAAAATAGATGAAGAATTGGAATTGAAACTGATTGGTTTAGAGGATGTGGAAGAACTATATGAATTAGCGGATCGTTCAAGAGATCACTTGGGGACATGGCTTCCGTGGATCGAACATACGAAGTCCGAAGCGGATACTAAAGACTTTATAAAGTCCGCTATGAAGAGATACGGCGAAGCAAATGGGATGGTCGTGTGTATCGTTTTCAAAGGGGAGATTGCAGGAACAATCGATCTGCATGAATTGGATTGGAATAATAAGAAGACGAGCATTGGTTACTGGATGGGGGAGCGGTTCAAAGGGCAAGGGCTTCTTACTCGTTCGTGTAAAGCTCTATTCACCTATGCATTTCGTGAGTTGAATCTTAACCGAATAGAAATTAGGGCAGATGTTAGAAATACGAAGAGTCGTGCTGTACCAGAGCGATTAGGTTTTGTGAACGAAGGAACGATTCGTGCGGCGGCTATGCTTTATGATGAGCCTTCAGACCATGTGGTGTACGGGATGTTAGCGGGTGAGTGGCATGATGATAAAGATTGAATCGATCCAACGAACCTCACCAGCTAAGGAAGAGTGTGAAGATGCTCTGACGATGAACAAGGGAGCGGGTGTCTATGCCGTGTTCGACGGGGCGACTCCATTAGTCCCCTTTCGAGATAGCGACGACCACAATGGCGCTTACTTGGCTTCTAATACCTTTAAGAGGCACTTCGACCAGATGGAGGAAGGCGATTCACTGAAAGGTGTTATAAAAGAAGCAAATCGAGATCTCCGGCAGCAAATGATTTCCGCAAACATTGATTTGTCGAAAGGGTATGAGCGCTGGACCACTTGTGTTGCTGCAGTCAAAATAGAAGACTCCCACTTTGAGTATGCTCATTTGGGAGATTGTATGATCATCTTTGAAGATAAGGATGGCGAGAAGGTAATCTTAACGGAAGATACCGTGGAAGGAATAAGTGAGCGTGCGAGGAAGAAACGAGACGACGATCGTAAGCGAGGAGTTCCAGTACCAGAAGAGTCTTATTTCAAAGATAGAATAGAAGCTTTGAAATATAACCGGACCCTAGCTAATATGGAGGGTGGATATACAGTTGCGGATGGAATGCCGGCCGCTATTGACGCTTTACAGGCGGGTAATGTATCAATGGAGAAAGTGAGAGAGATTCTTATACTATCGGATGGATTGTTCCACCCAGACTGGTCTTTAGATAGAGTATTCAACGAAATCCAACAAAGTGGATTAAATGACTATGTAGAGCAGTTAACCGAATTGCTAGGAGAACAAAATGCTCATATAGACGATCGAACAGCCATAAGAATACAATGGGGAGCGCTTGATAGATGAGGGGGATCCATCAAGCGTTCTTCTTATTTTACGATGGCAATAAGGAAGCCGTCATATCCTTTGCTACCTACGGTTTGTATGGCGGTCGATTCGATACTCGGATGGTCTGAAAGGTAATCGAACATTTGGCGGATACCTTGGACGCTTTCATCTTCATGATCAGAATCTAAAACTGCCCCGTTTCGGACGACGTTGTCCACGACGATACATGTTCCTGGGTGTGATAGTTTCAGTGCTTCTTCCACATAGCGAGAATTGTTTTGTTTATCGGCATCAATAAAGACGAAGTCGAAATCATGAAACCCTTTTTCAGGCAACTGAGGGAAGGTCTCTATGGCAGCCCCGATGAGAATCTCGACCTTATCGTCTAATCTGGCTTTTTTAAGATTTCGCTTTGCTACTTCTGCATGCTTAGCTGAATATTCAAGTGAAACCAACTGACCATCATCAGGAAGGGCGCGTGCAAGCCATATCGTACTATAGCCTCCGAGCGTACCGACCTCAAGAATATTTTTCGCTTTGGATAGAGATGCGATCATATGAAGCATTTTCCCTTCAACAGGAGAAACATTAATGGAAGGCAACCCTTCCTCTGCATTGGTTTGCAACACATTTTCTAAAACCGGATCATATGAAATCAGTTTATCTGTCGTGTATTGATCAAACTCATGCCACGTTTTCGGTGAATTCATGTATTCTACCTCCCTTTCATTCCTTCTTTAATACTAATTATACAGAAGAAGAGGGAAATCCTTCTTCTAGAAAGGGAGCGGGAAGAGATTGCTAGCTAGTTACGAGGAGGTGGGAGTATGATTACTGGGGCCTATTTAATGTTATTGAAATGGATGATCTTATTCGCAGGGGTTATTCTATCTGCTCTTGGAGCGTGGGAATTGAGAAGTGGTGAAAACAAGCGTCGATTTCTACTCTATATAAGTGCAGGGACTTTACTAATAATTTTCAGCCAATCCTTTTTGCAAGTGATCGGTTTATGGAGTATTGGATCGTTTAGGTGAGAAAAATAGAAAAAGGACTTAGTATATGGGGGCTGTGTGTTAGTAGTCTTCCTCAGCTTGCTTCAGTGCGTGTGAAGAAAAGCATGATGAGATGATAGGAATTAAGATTACATAGAAGAAGCAAGAGTATTCGATCAGCATTGGGATGGAAAAATTAAAATAGGTCATCAAATGATTAAGAACGGAGATAAGAGAGGGGACTCTTTTCTCCGTTCTGTTTTATTGTTTAGAAAAACGTTCGTAAATTTGTGTTTACTTAGAAGAAGATTTCGGGAATTGAATAACCAGAATATTGAAATAAAGGAGTGGCACTTATGCCGTGGGATACAAGTGATTATCCGAGCTCGTTTAAGAATCTAGATACAGCCGTCAGGAAAAAAGCGATCGATATAGCTAATGCCATGATAGATGAAGGGTACGATGAAGGTAGAGCAATTCCGATTGCGACAGAGCAAGCGAAAGAGTGGTATGAGAATGCAAGTGAGAAGGAAGTGCAACAGATGAAACAAGCAAGTGATCACGAACTCAAGGATCACGATGAGGACGAGTATGAGAGTCGCCCGGAATTATTAGAAAAAGGGGAACATGTCGTTTCGCACGAAGATGGTTGGGCAGTGAAAGCAGAAGACGCGAAGCAGGCATCTGACGTTTTTGAAAAGAAACAGGATGCCGTTGACCGAGCGAAAGAGATTGCCAGAAACAAAGGGACGCAAGTAATCATCCATAAGAAAGATGGTTCGATTCAAGAAAAAAAATCTTACTAAAATGCATAAAAAGTAGTTTGAAATATTTCCCAAGTGGAATGTTAACTATGAATCAAAAATCAAGGAGGCATATTCACCATGGCAGAAACTCGTAATCAGTCTGAACACGTTGTAGCTCATGAGGAAGGTTGGGCAGTGAAAGCAGAAGGCGCAGAACAGCCGACGAAGGTTTTTGAAAACAAGCAAGACGCCATTGATCGCGCAAAGGAAATTGCGGAGAATAAAGGGACAATAGCCGTCATTCATAAGAAAGACGGAAGTATTCAGAACCAGTTCTCGTATGAAAAGTAAGTCGTCACGCACTTCTTCTCCACTTATGGTATGATGTGAGAAGAATTGAGGTGGACGTAGAATGAATGGACAAAGTAGAAAGAACATCCAATCTGGTCAAGAAGTCGATATTGTATTGAAGAAGGACCAACGAACGGGCACGTTAACCCGCGGAACGGTTAAAGACATTCTGACCAAGTCTCCTTCTCATCCTCACGGAATCAAAGTGAGACTTGAGGATGGACAGGTAGGCAGAGTAAAACATATTATCGAATGATAGTTAGCCTGACGGGATTTCCGTCAGGCATTTTTTATTCGGCAAGAGGGAGACGTAACGTAAACGTTGTACCATTTATTGAACTCTCCATCAGGTGCAATTCCCCATTTTGCGCTTTTGCAAGGAGGGAGCTTATCGAGAGGCCGAGCCCCAATCCTCTTACAACTAACTTTTTGTTAGATCCTCTATAAAATCGTTCGAATATATAAGGCTGATCTTGTTCCGGAATACCCCCGCCTTCATCTTGTACATGAATGAGAGCTGTATTGGCTTCGGTTTCTAGCAAAATCTTAATCTGTCCGCTGCTAACGGTCATAGCTTGTTTCGCATTCAGTAATAGATTCATCAGAATCTGTTTGACACGATTCTCATCCACAAAAACCATAACGGGGTCCTCCGGAAGGTCCAGGTGGAGGAAGGGGATTTCTTCCGTCGTTTGCCACTGTCTTTTCAGTTCGTTCAATAGATCATTCATTGATTGTCGTTTTGGATAAACGGGTAAAGAACCCGCAACAAATGTATTAAATGTCAGTAAATCTTGAATCATCACTTTTAATCGGTCTGTCTCTTTCAATGATAGATCGAGGAATTCTCTTGCTTCTTCCTCTGACACTACTTCATCTCGAATAGCTTGTAATAATCCGCTGATCGATGTGACAGGCGTTTTCAAATCGTGTGTGACCCCTGCCAGCAATTCAGAGCGAACCAGCTCTAGTTTCTGAAGTTTACCCGCCATGTCTTGGAACGTTTCTGTTAATTCCGCTAGTTCTTTTTCTTTGGGCTGCTGGGTGATTGTTACTTCGTAATTACCTTCACTAACTACCTTTGCTGCATCAATCGTTTCTTGTATGGGCTTTGTTAGTTGTTTAGTTAAATAGTAAATGACTAGCCAACCTAGAAGACCAAGTGTAAATAAGAGTATGAAGAGAAGTCCGTATTCTTGGTTGCTTTTCGCAAGGATAGACTTGTACTGGGCAAGAAGGACATAACCAATGGTCTCTTCATTATTTTGAATAGGTTCGCTGATGATATATGCTGTTTTCTGATCAAGCTTTATGGTCGATTCTCTTTCTTCGTAGAGGGAGGAAGGAACTTGCTCTCCTAAGCGTACGCCTTTCCCTGGTCTTCTGTTGCTAGTGAGGACCCTTCCGTCTCCATCCAGAACAACAGCAGTCGGAGCTTCCGGGAAATTAAGTGCCTGGCTGCGGTCTTTCAAAATGTTCTCAAATAAGGGTCCCTCAAGGATTCGCCCATTACTGCTGACAATCCGGTCCGCTATTTCTTGCGCTACTAAATGTGTTACATTCAATCGGTTTTCGATTGTCGTATGCCGAATCCAAAGAGTTGATATAGCTCCGATTATCACTAACCCTACAATAAGGGTGAATAGATAGCGCAGAGACCAGTATCCCAAGATGGACTTACGTTCCTTCTTATTCAACACGGAATTGATACCCCAATCCTCTGATCGTCTTGATAGCCCCGTTAGTAATGCCGTTTGCTCTGAGCGTCTTCCGAATCCGCTTGACTGATAAATCGACAGCACGATCACTTCCCTCATAATCCATGCCCCATACCTGATCTAGTAACTGATCCCGCGTAAAGTTACGATTAGGGTGACGTCCTAAAAATAGAAGGAGGGTTTTGTCTTTTGGCGTAAGGTCTATTTCTTGTCCGTTCAGCATCACTGAATGGGAATTAGGATGAAGGGTAAGAGAACCATAGCGCAGTATGCCTTCGTCTTGGTACATCGTCTGCGGTCTTCTTAATATCGCCTTCACTCTGGCTACGACTTCTTCACCGACAAAGGGTTTAGTGATGTAATCGTCGGCGCCGTTCTGAAAGCCCTTTAGTCGATCATTCACTTCGCCGAGAGCCGTGAGCATGATGACTGGGCAGGTACTTTGTGTTCGAATTCTAGTTAGTACCGACCACCCGTCAAGATCAGGTAGCATAATATCAAGAAGTACGAGGTGGGGAGGGTTCCGTTCAAACAGAGAAAGAGCCTGCTCGCCCGTTTCGGCTATGATGACCTCATAGCCATTTTTAGATAAATAGGCTTTCAGGACTCGCATAATGGTGATTTCATCTTCTACAATAAGTATCTTTTCCATTTCGAGGCTCCTTCCGTTAGTCTCTGTTCATTATATCGGAAAATAGAGAAGAACCGCTATAGCTGATAGCGGTTCTTCTGATCTTATAGATCTGTTTCTAGGTCTGTATCTTCCAGCTTAGAAGGGCTAGTAAAAGGGCGCTTATGATGGTGCAGTTCTTTAAAGTCGATGCCCAGTTCTTGCAATTGTTGTCTCGCTTCATCTTTTGTGATTTCTTCAGCTTCGACTTGGGAGCGAATATCTTCCAGTTGCTGCTTTTGTTCGTCAGTTAGGTCTTCGAGGAAAGGAGGGGGAGTGATTCCGAGATCTTCAATCTGCGTTTTCGCTTCTTCCTCTGACAGCTCTCCAGCTTCTACTTTTTGTTTTATTTCTTCCAGTTTGGTGCGCGTTTCTTCATCAAGATCGCCTAAGTGATGATGAGGCCCGTGTCCTGGACGCATGTGTCGGAATTCCTCTAATAACTCATCTGCTGTGATATCTCCATTTTTGAATTGATCCAGCAATTCATAACGCTTGTCCTGTATTTCTTGCATTTTATCTTGTACTGTACTTTCCTCTGTTGAAGAATCAGAAGAAGCGGCGTACGAGATCGTTGGGACTGCTAAAGCCAGAGCGACAGCTCCCACAACTGTTTTCTTTGACCAAGTTTTCATGTTAAAAACCTCCTGTTTAATAATGATACATCTGTATATTACAAACGGAATGTGTCAGGAGGATGTCAGACATAAAAAAAGCTCAGACAGAAGTCTGAGCTTGTAATTATTTTTTTTCTTTTTGTTCAAGATAGAAGCGATACGGCATTTCGATGGTAAAGAATGGACCGTCCGCATCATTTGTCGCACTCGCAACGGTGTATTCCGGACCGAAGATCTCTTCCATTATATAATCCCCGTTATCAAAAGGCTCGCGGTCAATGGATAGGCCGGTATCTAGGATAAGGTGGCGCTGTTCTTCATTTAACTTGCTGATCTCTCTCAGTTTAACCATAGGACGGATAATACTGGCACCTGTAAAGTCCTCCATTTGGTCGAAGCTGATCTCCACCGTAACGAGATCTTTTGCATCACCTAACATGTCAATGACTAACTCTTTCAACTCGTTGAAATCTAATAAAAATCGTACCTCTTCTGGTTCGATTTGATGTAAGTAACGGGACATGACTCGTTCCTCCTCTATTTCTTCTATGACTTATATTACCATGATGGGAGGATTGTAAACGTCTAATCATTGAAAAAGCGAGTCGGACGTTGGTCCAACTCGCTTTTTATGAAGGGCTGTCTTTTTTTCTATTGTGGGTCACTAAACGTGCCTTCTGATCCACTACTTCTCTTGCGCAGCCCTAGGCAGAAGAATGTGTTTATTATTCGGAAATCACTTGTTTCCAAGTACGGGGTTGTTTCCCGGTTTTGCCGCGGTTCATAAGATTCTACATGGTAGTTTTATCAACTTAAACGACGCAATCCCTACCTCTATTGCATCCTTACAGCTCCGAAGCTGATCCAGTGTGATTAAGTTGTATCAAAACGTAGCAGAATGCCAGTCTCATACAATCACTCTTTTCTTTTTCCGATTACCTTATCAAAGGCACTAATTGATTATAATACATCATACACATTCAGAAGTCAAGTGCTTGTCTTGGTCTAAAACTACCTATCAAATTTAACAATCGTTCTTCCGCGTGTCTCCCCGGCAAGAATTTGTTCCAGACGATGGGGAACGTCTTCTAAGGATATGACGACTTTCATATCGTCGAAAAACTCTTTTGTCTTCAAATCATTTGCTAGTCGGTGCCATACTTTCTTGCGTGTTTCCATCGGTAAGTTCACGGAATCTATTCCGATCAGGCTGATTCCTCTAAGAATGAAAGGATAAACTTGTGTCGGAATATTAGTTCCTCCAGTCAAACCACTCACTGCAGCCCCGCCGTTGTATTCCAGTTGACTTAAAACCGAGGCGAGCTGTTCTCCGCCTACAGGGTCTACTGCAGCGGCCCAACGTTCAGAACGGAGAGGTTTGAGTTGTTCTCCTGAGACTTCTTCTCTCGAAATGACCTTTTCTGCGCCAAGACGCTTCAGGTATTCGGTGTGTTCTTTACTGCCTGTGCTAGCTTCTACGTTGTATCCACGTTTCGCAAGCATGGCAACTGCCATACTTCCGACACCTCCTGAAGCCCCTGTTACTAGGACGGGACCTTGATCTGCAGTGAGACCGTTTTGCTCCAAGCGATGAATAGATAATCCTGCAGTGAAGCCAGCTGTTCCGTATATCATGGACTCTTCCAATGTCAGGCCATCGGGCAACGGTACCACCCAATCTGCTGGAATACTCGCATATTGACTGAACCCACCATAGTGATTGACGCCGATTTCGTAACTGGTGGCAATGACACGATCGCCTTTTTGAAACCTTTTGTCCTGGGACTTAACGACGACGCCTGCAAGATCGATACCCGGTATGATCGGGTATTCCCTTACCATATTGTTATCGGGCTGACCAATAATGCCGTCTTTATAATTGACGCTTGAATAATGCACTTCTATTAAGACATCGCTTTTGGGAAGGTCTTTCAAAGATAGCTCTTCAATCTGACCTTCCACACCATCTTCATTCTTATGGATTCGATAAGCTTGAAAGGTTGTCATCTTAACACCTCGTTATGGACGTAGATCTTCGTCGTATTTCTGTTCGGTCATGGAGTCGTTCTTGGAGTGGGTGCCTTCTTTTTCTTCTTTCTTTTCTTTCCTCATCTCTTCATCAGGAATGCGGTCCGTCAACGAATCTTCCTCGCGCTTCTTCTCAAAATCTTCATCGTGTCTTCTTTTGGACTCTCCGCTCACATCAGCACCTCCATTCGAATGACTTACAAGGTGGTTATTCCTTTTATTATCCATTTTTAAACTTGTGGAATGCTTTCCTTAAATAAAAAAATGTCCATATAAAGTGGAGGACATTTAAGGTTTAAGATAGTGAAGCTATTTTATCTCGAAATAGAAAAGTCGCTGATCCTTTTCGTAAAAAAAGAGGTCAGCGACCGAAGAGTTGTTTCATCTTTTTGGCGATGGGAGTGTGTAGAAAGTAGTCTACGGCTGTACTGATTACCAAGCCGTGGAGGATAACGCCGAGGATAGTAAAGACGACTATGATTACTTGCCCTCCAGCTGTTTCAGGCTCAAAACCTGTTCGACCGAAGAAGGTGAGGGAGAGAAGAGCGCTCATCCAAGCGTCTGAGTAAGTAGGCAATCCTTCCTCAAGCATATGCAACGGAATAATTAATAGAAAGACGAGACCGAATGTTATACCAGCAACGAGAAGCAAGTGCTGGCGTTTCAAGAACCTGATGAACGGCATCGTGTAATACTTCGTCATCGACTTCAGCCTTAGCAGGTGAAGGACACGTGCGAATCTGGCAAATTGAAAGACAGCATCTAGAGGGATGGCAGCTATGACAATGAAGGGGTTCTTTTTAATGAATTCCCACTTGCTTTCGCTTTTCATTAATCGATATATAAAGTCGATAAAGAAGATCGACCAAGTGCCCCAAACGATGTAGCTGTCATAACCCGTCTTTTTCCAAATTGTTGCAACAGACAGTCCGGCAAGCACAATCATGAAGATTTCATATGTTGTTTGAGTAGGTTTCTTTCTAAAGCGTTTCACATTGTGCACTCCTATTCTCGTAAACTTGTTCTATTATACCATTAGGGAGAAATGTGAATGAAAGGGGTCCGTTAACCAGTTAGTAGATTTGTGCTGTAATTATCACTGGTCTTGCTTAGCTATGTATCGATAAGAGACGCTTCAAGTTGTTCCATTTTCGGGAAATGAGGATCTTCTTAGGCTTTATGAAACCGTCCCGGAATTGATACGTGCGTCCTTCTTCTTCATAAATACCTAATACTTCCGATTTGACCTGTTGCTTCATGTATTTCCGGAATGGAAAGGAACGATATTTCTTCGGGTGGTACCAAGCGTATGAGTGTAGGAAAGGATATTCATATAATGGGCCTTCATAGATCAGGGTCAAATCTTCGTGCATTCTATAGTCATCAGGGGTAACGAGAGCGCTGGATTTCTCAAATAACGTGACGCCGGCACGACGGAGTGTCTCTGATACAAACTGCGAACAGAAGTAGCTGGCCGGTACATCTATCGGCTGGTTCACGGGTACCCCGAGCAAGCCGATGTAGTTGTAGAAATACGTTTTATGATTGCGGATAAAAGCTTGAATGATTCTCTCAAGCTTTTGATAAGTGCGGCGAGATACCTTTAATTCGTAAACCGCACATGTACTGTAAGGGTACCAGCTGAATGTACCCTGAACAAAATCCTCTTCGACAAACCCACCCCAAAACGGATTAGTCGGCTTTCTGCGCCCGAAACTGTAAATCCGTTTCATATCTTTGTCTAACGATATAGAGGAGTGATTGTACGGGGCTGAGGTGACCGCTTTAATGGCGCGGGTTGGCAACGAGCCAGTGTTGGATAGTAGGATATAAACGGATTTCATACTTACACCTCTATTAAACGTGAATTTTGTCGATAGACTATATTTTACATTTTATAGTACTCGTGTTTGCATCACAACAATTTCTATCAATCTTCTCATATGGTATTCTAGTAAGTAAGATGACTACTTCAGAGAAAGGATTGTGCAAGTGAGGATTCTCTCCAATATTGTTGCATTTGCCTTGTTTTTCATTTTTGTTGCAATGCTTGTATTGTTTATGTTTCCGAAAGCCGATCCAAACCCATCGTTTCTACTTCAATCCAATTCACAAAGCGGAAAAGAAGAACCATTACCGACTATGCTACATCCGCTTGTAGAAAAGTATAGAGATGACCTTGTTACGCGTGCAGAGAAGAAAGGAATCGATGTCGTGATTACAGAAGGACATCGGACAGAAGAACGGCAGAATGAGCTTTATGAGCGTGGCCGCTCGACCGATGGCAGGGTTGTTACAAACGCAAAGGCGGGAGAGTCTTACCATAATTACGGGTTGGCGATCGATTTTGCCTTGCGTACATCTAAAGGAGACGTCGTCTGGGACACAGAGCGAGACGGTAATGGCAATGGTAAATCCGATTGGATGGAAGTTGTAGCGATCGCAAAGGACATGGGGTTTGAATGGGGTGGAGATTGGGTCAGTTTCAAAGATTACCCCCACCTTCAAATGGATTTCGGCTTGACTATACGTGATTTGAAACGTGGCGAACGACCGGAAATAGATGAATATGCTGAAGAATAAACCGTACTCGATGGAGTGCGGTTTATTCAGGTTTTTGAATAAGTGTAGAGTTTGGTTTTGTTACAAATATAGTGTGTGTCGTGGTCTGGAAAACAACTCGCTTTCCGTGGGCGTGTGTCGAGCTTCCTCGCTCGCTTCGCTCTCTGTGGGATCTCGACTATCCCGTTCATCCCACAGGAGTCTCGATGTTTTCCAGACCACTTTTCCAAAGTCTCTGCGAACAAAACCTTTCATTCGTTGCTAATATCTCAAATGCGAACCATATTACCTCCTATTCATGGTATTAGAGTAGGAGTGGTTCAAGTTAAAATCACCACCACATTACGTGGCGACATCGAATGACTAAGGTACCCTGTTGAGCCGGAAAACGGACAGTATCTCCAACGCCGTTTTTCTACATATGGGATAACCGATAATACTTTCTCAACAGGTTGAATAAACCGCACTCTCAAAGTGCGAAATTCTTGTTTAACAACCTAAAAAAAGGAGAAGCATATGCTTCTCCTTTTAGAATCAATTAATTTTCGTAGGCTTCGTATGGTTTGATCATGCCGTAGATTGCTTCTGTATATGGCATGGAGAGGTTCACTTCGCTTCCAAGCCGTAGCGCACCACCGTGAAGGTGTTCCACTTCGAGGGGGAGTCCTTTCCTGCGGTCTTGGTGCATCGACGATGTCATGTCGTGATCGAATCCTCGCAAACGCTCGAAACCTTGCTGGACGTGATCATCTGTCAGATCTATCTTATGGGCAGCAGCAAGGGATTTCATCTCCTCAAGAACACGCTCGGCAATTCGGAAAGTTTGCGGGTAGCTCTTTACAACACCGATCGGCTGATTAACAGCTGTTGTAATACCGGAGAATGCTGTGATGAACATATACTTTTTCCACATGTCTTGTAGAATGTTCGGGCTTAATGTTCCGTTTACATTCGCTTGGTTGCAAGCGAGGGCTAATTCTTCGCAGATCCCTTGCTGAGATGGATGAAGGGGACCGAAGACAAGGTCATGAAATTCACTAGTGTGCACAACGTGTCCTTCACGATCCAGTGTTGCGATAATGTAAGATAACCCTCCGAGTACTGCTTCTTCTCCTAGTTCTTTTTGGAGAATGGGAATGTGCTCCATGCCGTTCAAGACTGGGAATACCTTAGCCCCTTTTTGGACAAGGGCTTTCAGCCAATCTAGTGTCCCGTGGAGGTGGTACCCCTTGACTGCAAGAAACACTAGGTCGGGAGCCTCAATCTGCTCCGGGCTTGTCGCAATGGAGGGCTGCTCGATCGTATAGTCACCATTTGTACTATGTAGCTTGAGGCCGTTTTTTTCCAATTGCTCTGCACGGCCGTCTCGTACCAAGTTGACTACGTCATGTCCCGCCTGTTGCCAACGTGCTCCGAAATATGCTCCGAGTGCTCCTGCACCTAAGACTACAATTTTCATTGATGATGCCTCCTTAATTGATTTGTCCGGTCGATTTGGATTTTCTTGGACCTTCTGTATTGAAAGTCGAGGTGACGACTTTATTCATTTCGACAATATCTTTAATATGATCGTTCAGATAGTGGATAATATCGTTGAAACCGATAGAAGCCATTACCTCATGATAATGTTCTTCACTCTTGAATATCGTCTGTCCCATAAGAAGTTCTTCATTGTCGTCCAGTTCAATGAGATTTAACATTCCCATCGACCCTTGGCGGCCAGTTGTTTCGTGTGAGAAAAACATATGGTGGTGGAGTGTCCCGTGAGACTCTAGGATCTCACCGGACTGTCTCGCCATTTTCAAGAATGAATCCAGTTTGTTATCTTTGACTCGAAAGAAACAAACGACAGTAAACATAATTCCTTCCCCCTGTGTTGAATAATTTACACCGCTTTATCAGCGCGGGTGGATCTTCCGCCGTCTATGAGAAGTACAATCGCGGTTACCGTGTGTAGTGCCCATCCGATGACAGGGATGACTGCTAATACACTGGTAATCAATCCGAGGATACTGCCCCCGAACGTTCGGTTATCCCGAATAGACAATACCAAGGTGACAGCATGAATGATAAACATGAATAAGAGTGGTCCCCAACCACTGGTGAGCACGAACAAGCCGCCCGCGAAAGGGATGGCTAGTAAAGCTTCACATATTCCTGTGATCCACTTCAAAATCGTTGAAAACTTCATATTAGATACTCCTTGTTATTCCTTGAGTTCGCTGCAACGGTCTTCCACACGTTTCGGATCCAGCGTCTTCTTACATTTTAACAAAATGCTACCTAGTAAGGGGTATTCCCTACTTAATAGATTTCATTCGACATAATCGGCTTAATTCCTTTTGGGAATTCCTTGCTTGTTTCGGACATTTGTCCTTTTCTCCTATATAGATATGAGGTTTAATGAGGAGAGAAATTTCAAAGGAGAACTTATCAATGAAAGGTGTACTTTTTTCAATCCTTGCAGGGCTATGCATAACGCTGCAGGGGATATTCAACTCGAAAATGGGAGCTGAGTTGAGTGGGTGGCATACTACTGTTGTTGTTCATGCCGTCGCTTTCACTCTATCTGCCCTTGTCTATTGGAAGAAGAGAGACGGGGATATACTCGGAATCAAGCGCGTCCCGCCATTCTATTTTGTAGGAGGAGCTTTCGGCGTTCCTGTCGTTTTCTCAGAACTGACTGCCATACAGCAACTCGGACCAGCTCCAGCCATCTCCATATTATTAGTAGCACAGTTAGGCGCTGCTTTTCTAGTAGAATGGAGGGGATGGTTCGGTGAGAGAAAGAACAGGATCGAACCCCATCAAATCTTTGGCCTTGTCATGATTGTAGCGGGGGTCATTATTTTTAAATGGTAAGGAAGGAAAACAAATGAAAGAAATACAGAACAGTCCAGTAGGGATTGAATCTTATGGTCTAAGTGACGTGTTCACTACGGACACTTTGAATCGAATGAAATATTATGAAATCGAGAAGGACGATATACTTTGTGTCAAAGGCGATGAACTCGATCACATGTATTTCCTGCTGAGCGGTAAAATCAAGATCCATACTGTTTCCCAAGAAGGAAAGGGTTTGATTATGAGGTTCAAAACACCGATGGCGATCATCGGAGATGTCGAGTACATCCAAAACACAGAAGTTTTCCATACAGTAGAGGCTGTTACGGACGGATACATGGTTGGCGTTTCTTTTGATGACTTGTATAAGCTAGAGCATGAAAATACGAAGTTCCTTCATTTTCTTCTAGATGTGATCAGCCATAAGTTCTATACAGAATCCCATGCTTCCACTTTGAACATGTTGTATCCCGTGGACGTCCGTTTAGCGAGTTATCTCTTGTCCATTTCAGATGACGGTAAAGGGTCGATGTTCCATGAAGAAATGAGAACATCCAATTTACAGGAATTCGCCGATGTGATGGGAACGAGTTACCGGCACTTGAATCGCATCCTTCAAAGCTTCCATCGACAAGGGATCATCGAGCGGAAGAGGGGCTCGATCAAGATCATCGATTTACAATTATTGCGTGAAAAAGCGAAAGGAAATATTTACGAATGAGGGGGCAAGTTATATGTTCGGCATAACATTAGCTATTGTGGCTGGCGTTTTGATCAGCATGCAGAATGTGTTCAACACCCGTATCAGTGAAAAAGGAGGATCATGGGCTACAACAACCATAGTACTCGGTATAGGGTTAATGGTGTCTATTCCAGTATTCTTTATCATGGATGATGCTAACCTTTTAGATTTAGGAGGAATAAATCCCATTTATCTGTTGGGAGGAGTATTCGGTGTCGGAATCGTGTATGGGCTAATGCGCGGTATGCAGGAATTAGGTCCTGCTTATGCTGTCAGTATTGTCATGGTCTCCCAGTTAGCGATGGCGTCTAGCGTCAACACATTCGGTCTCTTCGGTTTTGAAGAAATGGACTTTACTATTCAAAAAGGAATCGGTCTTGGTCTGTTAGTCGCTGGGGTCCTTATCTTCAAGCTAGGCGGGAAACTTCGACTGTTGGAACGAAAAGAAAGAGACAAAAAAAAGACGCTCTACACGTGAGAGCGTCCTTTTGTACTGTTTGTCTTTACTTCATTGCCTTTTGAAGCTTTTTCATCATAGATAGGGATCGTCCTGTTCCAATAGCAACCGATTCGAGTGGATTCGGTGCCATATGTACAGGAACGTAGATTTCTTTAGACAGCCAGTCTTGCATTCCCTTAAGCAGAGAGCCGCCCCCTGTTAAGATGACACCATGATCGACGATATCTCCGCTCAATTCTGGTGGACAATCTTCGAGTGTCGCACGAACGGTTTCTAATAACTGTTCAAGTGTTTCTCGTAACGCAGATTGAATCTCTGTAGACGTCAGTTCAATCGTTTTCGGAAGACCGTTAACCATATCGCGTCCTCTTACTTCCATTCGTTCTTCAGGGTGATCAATCAGAGCGTACCCGATTTCCATCTTGATTTGTTCCGCTGTCCGTTCTCCGATCAATACGTTATAAGCTTTTCGGACATACTTGACGATTTCCTCATCCATTACATCCCCGCCAGCTCGAATTGATTTACAGGAAACGACGCCACCGAATGAAATGATTGCCACTTCACTCGTACCGCCACCGATATCCACGATTACGTTAGCGACTGGTTCGTCAACAGGAAGATCAGCTCCGATCGCAGCAGCAATAGGCTCTTCAATCAATTGGACATCTTTTGCACCATAACTTTTGACGGCATTGTGAATAGCACGCTGTTCTACGGAAGTGGAACCTGACGGGATACACACGACAACACTTGGCTTGCGCATCGAAATTCCGGACTTCTTGGCAACTTTCTTCATCAATTCCTTCAGCAATTGAGCGGTCATATCATAATCTGCAATAACCCCATCTCTCAATGGGCGGACTGGAATGACATTTCTCGGGGTCTTACCGACCATTTCTTTAGCTTCTTTACCTACAGCAACGACACTTTTGGTTTCTGTGTTATAAGCGACAACAGATGGTTCATTTAATAAAATACCTTTTGATTTAGAATAGATTAATATATTGGCAGTACCAAGGTCGATACCAATTTCTGCACTTGAAAACATGAGACGTACCTCCATAGATGCTATATTCTTTTATAGAACTTCTCCTATGATAGAAGGTTTCTGGGGGTTTCACAATAGGAAATTAGTGGTTTTTAGACAGACTATGAAAGAAGACCTAAGGGTATGTATAATAGAGGATAAGATAGGACAAAGGAGCTTTTCAATGGATCGCTTTTTGAAGCATCAGGAAATTCTAGATAAATGTGAAAAAATAAATCAAGACTATGACATCGACCCATCGTTCTTTGACGGGATTGTCGACGAACTACTCGACAGGGAAGAGCCGGCAGAGGATATCGTCCTGGCAGGGTTTCAGCGCCTTTTAAGCGAAGTGGACCATGAAATCGAAAGAATGGAATCTTTTGCAGATATGCGGCCGAATTGTTTCATGGGGTGTGCTTTTTGCTGCTATTTCCCGATCATTATCAGCCGTATGGAAGCTAAGATGATGTTCCGTTCCATCGAGCAGTTTGATGAGGGCAGGAAAGAATCGATTTTCGCTCATTGGGAGAATTATTTCCTACAACATAAAGAGAAGCTTGCCAAAGGGATGGCAATGGATTCTGAAGATCCAGAAACCAAGCTGGAATATAAGAAGTTGAATTTGCCTTGTCCGATGCTGGACCCGGAAACACAGTTATGCATGGCTTATGAAGTTCGACCGATTCCTTGTCGGACTTACTTGAACTACAGCAATCCCAGCGTTTGTGCAGAACAGCATATGCCTAAAGAACCCTTTAGTTACGAATTTCTTTACACCTTTTACTTTGGTGCTATTAATGAGCTGATTCAAGTTCTCTACGAAAATGGAGAAGAAGTTATGGTGGATTATCCTAGTGATGCGTGGAGTTATGACTATTTGCCTGCATGGATCAACCAATGGAGAGAGGGGACCCTTCATGAAGTATAAGCTTCTGTCACTTAATGTCGGCAGACCTGAAGTTTATCAGACTGATAAAGGAGAATTGAACAGCGCTTACCGAAAGACCCCAGTAAATGAGCCCACGTTTTTGACCAAGACGAATTTCCAAGGGGATGAGCAGGCAGACAAAAAGAACCACGGCGGGCAGGATAAGGCTGTTTGTCTTTATCCTGCTCAACATTATCGCCACTGGGAAAAGGAGTATGACCAGTCATTTTCTTTCCCATCTTTTGGTGAGAACTTAACAGTGGAAGGGATAGAAGAAGAGGATGTTTGCATAGGGGATATCTTTCAATTAGGGGAAGCGCTCCTGCAAATCTCAGAACCTAGGAAGCCGTGCTACATTATAGCTAGAACTCACGGGATCGATGACTTTCCTGCCCGAGTGACAAAAGAAGGATACACTGGCTTCTATTTGAGAGTAGTTCGTGAGGGGTACGTAGCTCCCGGAGACGAGATGCATCTAGTTGAACGTCATCCGGCTGAGGTGACCGTAGCGGAAGTAAATGAAATCCGCTATCACGACAGGAAGAACCAAGCGAGGTTAGAAAAGGTACTTGCGTTAGAGCCCCTTGCAAGTAGTCTGCGCCAATCGTTGAGTAAACGTCTTGAACCCTGAAGAGCATGGGTTATTCTGGGATAGGGAGCGAAGCTTATGAGTTTCGAACATATTATTGAAGAGAAGATCAAACAGTCTATCAGAGACGGTGATTTCGATCATTTGCCTGGCAAAGGAAGACCGTTACCCAAAGATGAACTCGGATATGTACCTGATGAATTGCGTAACAGCTATCGGATTTTGAAGAATGCGAATATGTTACCAGAAGAGATGCAGCTTAAAAAAGAAATCGTAGAGATAGAGGAACTAGTTCACACGATTCAAGACCCTGAACAAAAAGAAGCATACAGAAGGCAATTGACTGAGAAGAAAATTCGCTTCGACATGCTGATGGAAAAAAGGAAGATATCCCAGTCCAGCGCGTTCAGACAATACGGAGGGAAAATAAATCGTCGCTTCGGTATATAAATTTACAATACGTTTGAAAAGGGTGCTTTTAGGATAGAGGTTAAAAGCGCCTTTTTCTGTGAATAATGATGAAAACGGTTGCTTGTAACTGGCGGTGTAGCTTTGAACCATGGTGTAAGGTTTATTAATGGCCGGAAAATATCTTGATGAGATAAAAGTAGACGTAAATGTGCCGATAGTACTAAGGATGATGTCTCGTAGACTTCCTCCTTTTTACAAATAGAAGAATTATAGTAAAGATTTATTTCAGGATATATTCTCAAGTGACAAAGGGAGGCAGGGTATATGTGTGGAAGATACACGTTAACAGCGGACGAACAAGCAATAATGGAAGAGTTCGGTATTGAGAAACTCGTTCATGAGTATGAGCCTCGTTATAATATAGCACCCGGTCAGAAAGTTCTGGCAGTCATTCAGACTAGAGAGGGGAAGCGCGCTGGAATGATGTATTGGGGACTGGTGCCATCCTGGGCAAAAGATCCTCAAATCGGTTATAAAATGATTAACGCTCGCAGCGAAACTGCTCATGAAAAACCGAGTTTCAAGAGACTAATGGCAGAGAAGCGATGTTTGATTATAGCCGACAGTTTTTATGAATGGAAGAAAACGGAGAGTGGAAAACAGCCTGTACGCATTTTTCCTGAAAATCGGAGTTTGTTTGCTTTCGCTGGGCTTTGGGATCATTGGAAGACAGAAGACGAAGAGCGGTTCACTTGTACAATTTTGACTCAAGAGGCAAACGAGTTCATGCAACAAGTTCACCACCGGATGCCCGTCATCCTCCCGAAAGAACAGCAGGAACAATGGATTGAACCTGTAAAGTGGAGTAGTGATCATGCTCATCAATTTGTGGAACAATTGACGATGGAAGACTTGGATGCCTACTCTGTAAGTACGTATGTGAATGCAGCAAAAAATGAAGGGCCAGCTTGTATCGAACCGCTGGTTGAAGAATAAACACTGCTGAACATTATCATCTGACAAATGCTCCTTATTCAGAAAAAAAGCATGAGAGGAATCCTATGAATAAACTTATCAAATCTACAGAAATAGACATGGATAACATATTTCAACTCTATCACACCCTGAAAAGTCACCCCTTAGATGACACATCGAGAAAGTTGGTAGAAGACCTGGGGCGGATTCTTGTACCTTACATACATACCCAACAGCATTTGCTTCGCTCTTTGAGTCATGTAATGTGCGTCTTGATGCTAGATGAGGATGGTACAATTCTATATAGTGATGACTATTTTGCCAACTTAGCAAGCTATGAATCTAGTCAAGTACAGAACAACAACTTCGAACAGTTTCTTACTAATGCTGATGACAATGATATATTCCGCAATTATTGGCGGGAGAAGAATGAGGATGAGGTCTTTGACGGGGATCTCAGCTTCATCGGGAAAAAACAAGTCCCTTTCTGGATGAGGACTATAATGGTTCCGTTATCTGATGAGGCTTCATATATGATGTTCGGAATGGATATTACATCCCAGAAGCAGGAGGAAGCGAAGCAGCTCGAGCGAGCTCACAGAGATTACTCCCGTACAGTGCAGTCATTAGTAAATCTGGTGTTTAAGGTAGAGCGGAGAGGTTCTGATGATTTTGGCTATACCCTTTTTGAAGGGAAACTAGCCGAAGATATTGGACTGACAACTGACACTGTTCAGAACCGTTCTTTAGAGGACATATTCGGAAAGTCCAAAGCACTGTTCTACCAGACGAAATACGAACGTGGGTTTCAAGGAGAAGTGCTATCGTATAAGCACTGCTATCAAGACCGCTATTTCTACACTACATTGTCTCCGGTCATGCAGGGAAGCAAAATTGCCGAGGTGATTGGAAGTTCGATTGAAATTACTTCGTATGAAGAAGCGGAGCACAGGATTGAACATATGGCTTCCCACGATCCATTGACAGACTTGCCAAACCGCGGGAAACTGCAAGCGGACCTGCCAACTCTTCTCAAAAAGCATGAAAAAGTTACCTTGATGTTCTGTAACCTGGATCGTTTTAAGTATATAAATGATGCAATGGGATATATCGCTGGGGATCAAGTCATCAAACTAATGGCGAAGCGAATCGAGAGCATTCTACCAAAGGGAGATATGCTTTACCGTTTAGGCGGAGATGAATTCATGGTCTGTCTACTGAATGACCACTCCAGTGAAGATATCGCCAAGCTCGGTCAGTCTGTTTTGAGAGAGATTTCTAACCCAATCCGTATCATGGGAAAACAAATTTTCATAACTGCTCGTATCGGAGTGGCCCGTCACCCTACAGATTGCTCAAGAGCAGATGAATTAATCGGATGCGCCAATGTCGCGATGCACTATTGTAAACAAAACGGGAGGCACAATTTCCTTTTCTATACCCCAGATATGAATCAGTATCATGATTATCGTATAACCATTGAAGGGGACCTTCGGGAAGCGATCAGCCGGAATGAACTTCACTTGAATTATCAGCCGAAAGTTAACGTGAAAACGGGGTTCATTAGTGGAATGGAGGCCCTTGTACGTTGGAATCATCCAGAGAAGGGATTTATTTCTCCGGGTGAATTCATTCCGCTGGCAGAAGAGACAGGGCTGATTACTCAAGTAGATGAATGGGTGCTAAAAGAAGCCTGCCGGCAAAATCAAGAGTGGATAGAGGATGGATATGCGCCGGAGCGTGTCGCCGTAAACGTCTCTGCAAATGAAATACAGCGTACAGACTTCGCGGACAAAGTCCGTCGTATTCTGGATGAAACAGGATTAGCGCCGCAGTTCCTAGAGATCGAAGTGACCGAGAACAGCGTAATGCAAAATACCGATCAATGCATAAGGACCATGCAAGACTTAAAAGCCTTAGGTGTCTCCTTATCCATTGATGACTTTGGGACGGGATACTCCTCCTTAAGTTACCTACGAAAATTCCCTATTCACTATTTGAAAATCGACCAAGCTTTCATTAAAGGGGTACTCCATGACCCGAGTGACTCAGAGATCGTAAAGGTCATGATCCAATTAGCGGAGGCATTCAAGTTGGAAGTGATTGCAGAAGGAGTGGAAAATGAAGAAGTTCTTCATTTTTTAATAGAAAACGGATGCGATTATTATCAAGGATACTACTTCAGCAAGCCACTTCCACCAGAAGAGATGGAGAAATCGCTCGTAAAGAAGCAATCTTACTCATAACAGTATTTCTCCTTGTGCAATTTAAATATAGGATCTTTTCAGAAACAAAAAAACGCCACAATGAATGTGGCGTTTTTCTTTATCCGTTTGAATAACGAGCTTCCTTCTCTTCTTGTCTTTCCTTCTTAGCAACTTTCAGGAACTTGTTCGTCTCGGCGGCTACTACACCAGAAAGGATGAGTAGACCAATCAAGTTCGGGAAGGCCATAAGTCCGTTCATGATATCAGCGAGGCTCCAAACGATATCGAGTTGGGCAACGGCTCCAATGAATACAAATAAGACGAACACGATCTTGTAGATTCCAATACCCTTTTGTCCCGTTAAGAACCCGAAACATTTCTCCCCATAGTAAGACCAACCTACAATAGTCGAGAAGGCAAAGAAGATTAAACCGATTGTGACAATATAAGCACCTGCATCTCCAAGGAAAATCTCGAATGAAGCAGTCGTCAAGTCTGCACCGTCCAAATCGCCTTGGTACTGACCTGCCATTACGATGGTAAGACCCGTCATCGTACATACAAGAATCGTATCAATGAACACTTGTGTCATCGATACAAGTGCTTGACGACCAGCATAATCAGTTCTTGCAGCAGCAGCGGCAATCGGAGCGGATCCGAGCCCTGCTTCGTTGGAGAATACTCCTCGAGCCACACCGAATCGAATGACAGTACCTAGCACTCCACCTCCGACAGCACTTGCTGTGAACGCATCTGTGAAGATCGTTTGGAGAGCGGGAAGGACCATTCCTAAGTTCGTGAAAATAATGATAAGTGCTCCTATGATATAAAAGACGGCCATGATCGGGACAAAGAAAGCAGTCACTTTCCCGATGCTCTTAATACCGCCTAGTAACACTAACCCTGCACAAACAGTAAGTATAAGACCAGTCACCCACGTAGGGACGCTGAACGTTGTTTCCATGACGTCAGAGACAGAGTTGGACTGTACCATGTTTCCGATTCCGAATGCAGCAACAGCACCGAATATTGCAAATAGAACACCAAGCAATTTTCCGAGCCACTTCGTTTTCAATCCTCTAGAAAGGTAATACATCGGCCCGCCGGACATCTCTCCATTCGGTCCTTCGATACGGTATTTGACGGCAAGTACAGCTTCCGCATACTTGGTAGCCATCCCGAATACAGCGGTGATCCACATCCAAAAGACGGCTCCTGGTCCTCCAAGGAACACGGCCGTTGCTACCCCTGCAATGTTACCAGTCCCGATCGTGGCGGCAAGTGCAGTCGTCAACGCTTCGTAATGGGAGATATCCCCTTTCTCTTTCTTCTTTTTCTTATCTTTTTTCGGGACGAACGCAAGCCGTAATGCATACGGCAGTGTCTTGAACTGTAAGAATCCGAGCCTGAGCGTCAAGTAAACCCCTGTCCCGACAAGCAAAATAAGCAGGACCGGGCCCCAGACAATGGAACTTATATTCCCTAATACGTCTTCTAACATCGTTCTCCAACCCCCTACAATTTGTGATAAAATGGTTTCTATATACAATATTCAGAAAATTTCAACCAAAAGTCAAGGACAATTCCTATTTCTTCATATTAAGATGCGTTTAGGAGACAGGTTTGGAGGAAATATGCTATAAGAGAAGGAGGATGGAATGCCTTCTTGGTCTATTTATAGAAATAAGGAAAAATGAAATACTATGTTTGGGGGAAAGAAATATGATTCGAGTTCTATTTGTCTGCTTAGGGAACATATGTAGATCACCGATGGCGGAGGCGATCTTGCGCGATTTGGTGTCAAAAGAGGGGTTGGAATCACAGATTCGAATTGATTCTGCTGGAATTGGACATTGGCATGAAGGTTCAGAACCTCATGAAGGGACAAGAAAAATCCTGGATGAGCAAGGGATTTCATATGAAGGTATGAGAGCAAGGCAAGTCAAAGCTTCTGATTGGGACGACTTTGATTACATCATTGCAATGGATGAGAAAAACATGGGAGATTTGAAGGCGATTCGTGAAAAGAATGGTGTAGTCGTCGACAAATTATTGAATGGCGTTCCTGATGCTGTTGAGACGGATGTGCCGGACCCATATTTCACAGGTAATTTCGATTATGTGTATAATCTTGTGAGTGCAGGCTGCTCACGCTTGCTTGAAAGAATAAAAAATGAACATTCTTTGAAGG
Organism: Halobacillus salinus; assembly: GCF_004684905.1. GTDB lineage: Bacteria > Bacillota > Bacilli > Bacillales > Halobacillaceae > Halobacillus > Halobacillus salinus. Next base: position 457,211 of record NZ_SRJC01000001.1, read on the forward strand.
AGGAATAATAATGGGACAGCAAAAGTTATGGAAAGGCATGTTGATTGGTGCAGCGGTCGGAGGAGGACTCATGTTGCTCGATAAGGATACTAGAAGTTATGTAGGGCAAAGAGGACGTTCGGCAGGTTCGACATGCAAGGGGTACATTAAACAACCTTCTCAGGCTATTCATTCATTGCGTTTGAATTATGAATATGTGTCCAAGCAATTGAATAAAGGTGTAGAAGAGCTTCTTGAATTGTTGAGCAAGCTTGAGGATATGCTCAACAAAGTAGGAGAAATTAATAAAGAGGTGGAAAATCAACTGAAGTCTGTTGACTCTAAAGAAGCCTCTTAATGTAACTCGAGGTGATGGAAAGTCATGAAAGATCTCATATCCATAGGAAAAGAACTAATCAATCGATTCGGAAAAGACGATGTTAGCGGAATGGCAGCTCAACTCGCTTATTTCTTTTTGCTTTCATTGTTTCCTTTTATGATTTTCCTAGTTACACTTCTTGGGTTTATAAGTATCGATGAAGAGCGTGTTCTAGCCTTCATCAGTACATACGCACCACCCGAGACGTTCGATATGATCACGGAAAACGTTTCTTCTTTATTGAAAAATGAAAATGGAGGAATTCTTTCTATTGGGATTATAGGTACGTTGTGGGCTGCATCAAACGGTGTGAATGCCATTATGCGTGCTTTTAATCGAGCTTATGATGTCGAAGAAGATCGGCATTTCATTGTAGCTAGGTTGATTGCCATCGTCCTCACTATAGCCATGGTTGTCGTGATCGGCATCGCACTATTGCTTCCTGTACTCGGCCATAGTATCGGTCTTTATATCTTTTCCTATATTGGCCTTTCGGATAGTTTTATTGCGATGTGGGAGGCATTGAGATGGGTGATTTCGACGGTTATATTCTTCATTGTCTTGTCGTTCTTATTCGCCATGGCACCAAACAAAAAGATAAGATATAAGAATACATCGATCGGTGCGCTCTTCAGTACAGTCGGCTGGCAAGGAACTTCGCTGCTTTTTTCTTTTTATGTAAGCAACTTAGGGAATTATTCGGGGACCTATGGCAGCCTGGGAAGTGTAATCGTCCTAATGATTTGGTTTTACCTCACAGGTATCATTATCATTTTAGGTGGAGAAATCAATGCCATCATGTTCCGTAGGGAACATGATATACAATCGACGAAAGCGTAATAATCGATACCATTTGAAACAATAACAAGCGCACAGTCTCTCAAGACTGTGCGCTTGTATCGTTTATCACTTTAACAATCTCAGACCGTTTAATATGACTAATATCGTACTTCCTTCGTGTCCGATTACGCCTAGTGGCAGATCGAGTACTTGCAAGAAGTTACTGATGATGAGAAGGGTGATGATCGCAATGGAAAAGACGACATTCTGTTTGACGATCCTGTTCATTTTCTCAGAAAGTTTCATTGCTTGAACAATCTTCGGTAGGTTGTTCTTCATCAATACAACGTCAGCTGTTTCAAGTGCTACGTCCGTTCCTTCTCCCATAGCAATCCCTAGGTCTGCAGTTGCAAGGGCAGGGGCGTCATTGATTCCGTCTCCAACCATGGCTACATGATTAAAGTGGTTTTTCATTTTTTTCAATTCGTCTACTTTCTGTTCTGGCATACACTCGGCTATGAATTGATCAATACCTACCTCTTCTGCTATGGCAGCGGCTGTCATCGGGTTATCACCGGTCAGCATGACTGTATAAACGCCTCGTTTACGAAGTCCTTCGATTGCCTTCCTCGTATCCTCACGCACCGTATCCTTCAAAGCGAATAGACCAATGATACGGTCTGACTTTTTGATGAAGATGACGGTTTTTCCTTGAGAGGCTAAAGTTTCGGCAATGCCTGACTCGAATTGGTACGCCTCGTTTTTACCTACGAACTCTGGTTTTCCGATTTTCCATTCGGTTTTATCTATGGTGGCAGTGACTCCATTTCCACTTACATCATTCATTTGTTCTACACCAGTGAGAGGGATATCCATGTCATTTGAGTAGGCGACGATCGCTTTAGCCAACGGGTGATTGGATTCGTTCTCAATAGATGCGGTCATTTGGATTGCGTACCGCTGATCGATGTCTTCTGAAAAAATTGCATCGGTCACTTCGGGTCTTCCTTTTGTAAGAGTACCAGTTTTGTCAAAGGCAATGGCTTCTATGTGAGATAAGTTCTCCACATGGACGCCGCCTTTAAACAATAACCCCTTCCGTGCGCCGTTCGAGATTGCAGACAGCGTCGCGGGCATAATGGATGCAACTAAGGCACATGGGGAAGCAACAACGAGAAGAATCATCGCGCGGTAAATCGTATCCATCCATGACCAACCGAATACAAAGTGGGGAAGGACCATCATGATGGCTACCACGGCTAAAACGACCTTCACATAAGTGCTCTCAAAACGTTCAATAAATAACTGAGAAGGTGACTTCTCACTTTGAGCGGACTGCACCATCTGAATGATCTTTTGAAACACCGTCTCGTTGGAAGGCTTATTCACTTCAACCGTCAAACTGCCGCTCATATTGACTGTCCCCGCAAAAACATCTTCATGCTTACCTTTTGTCAACGGAACAGACTCCCCTGTAATGGTACTTTCATCAATAGAAGATTCACCTTTCAAGATAGCTCCATCAGCTGGTACGCGCTCCCCTGGTTTAATCAGGATGTGATCCCCTACACGAAGCGACGATACGTTCACTACTTCATGACGCCCTTCTGTAAGAAGAGTTGCCTCCTCGGGCTGAAGGTCCATCAGAGAAGAGATTTCCTTTTGACTACGGTTCATTGTGTACGTTTCAAGGGCACCACTAAGTGCGAAGATGAAAATAAGAATAGCACCTTCCGTCCAGTAACCAATCGCTGCTGAACCGATAGCTGCAAGTATCATGAGAAGTTCTACATTTAACTCTTTCTCCTGGATTGTATCCTCGATACCCTCCTTGGCCTTTGCAAACCCACCAATGATAAAAGCTATGATATGAAGCGTTATATAAGTAGCTGGTGATAAAGAACTTTCAAAAATCCAAGCGAATAAGACAAGCGCTCCACTGAAAAGAGCTGCAATTAGTTCAGCGTGTTCCCTCCAAGGTACTTCAAACAAAGAGGAAGGGCGCCATGATTTATTGGTTAATGTACGTAATTCATCCGCCATGATTCCGGTCATCTCCTTTTCGATATGTTCTAATTGAGAATGAACATCGTTTAGATTAGAATGATTTTAATTTAGTATATGTTATTATTTTAACCTAAAAAAGTTCGTAGTCAAGGTGAAAAAGATATTGTTGCAAAATTCGGACTTTAAAAAACCGAGTCGTACAGTTGATATTACAACTGTAAACTTGCTATATTGAATAAGGTGTAAAAAATTTTTGAAAGGTGGAAATACCTATGCGTAAAGGGTTATTATTTATACTTATAGTTTCTTTCACAGTTCTTCTTGCCGCTTGTGGCTCAAGCAACAATGAAGAGAGTGATAAACAGGATAATGAAGAGGAAGCTTCTGCTGAAAAGTGGAATGAAATACAGGAAAATGGTGAAATTGTAGTCGGTACTTCAGGTACGCTTTTCCCGGCATCTTACTATCCAGAGGAATCGGATGAGATGACTGGCTACGATGTGGAAATCATGAAAGAGGTTGCTAAACGTCTTGACCTTGATCTGAAATTTGAAGAGTACGGAGTCGACGGTTTACTTTCCGCTATTAACAGTGGTCGTATCGATGCTGTAATTAATGATATGGAAGTTACAGAGGATCGGAAAGAACAGTTCACGTTCAGTGAACCATACAAATATTCTTATTCCACGATGATCGTCCGTGAATCTGATCTGTCTGGAATCGAAACGTTGGAAGACCTGGAAGGGAAAAAACACGGTGGTGGTGCTACGACAGTTTTCTCTGAAATTGCAGAACACTTCGGCGCTACTACGAAAACTTATGGAAACGTAACAAATGATGTATATTTGCTTGACGTAGAGAATGGACGCACAGACTTTATCATCAATGACTATTACTTGCAGTCTCTTGCATTGAAAGCACTTCCGGATATCGAAGTTCAACTACATCCTGACCTTCAATTCCACCCAACTAACTCAGCAATTGTCATGCCGAAAGATGCAGACAAACTGAAAGAAGAAATTGATGCAACATTGCAGGAAATGAGAGAAGACGGTACGCTTACGGAACTGTCTGAAGAATTCTTCGGTGGGAAAGACGCTTCCAAGAAACCAGAAGAAGATATTCGCGAGATTGAAGGATTAGAGTTGTAAGAGGTATCCTATGCTAGGTATCGAAATCGATTCTATCCAAATAGAGAAGCTGTTCAGATTTGAGAATGCTTGGTCGAATCTCCCCTTCATTTTGGAGGGGGTTCCGCTCACTCTTTTAGTTGCTGTGATCGGAATGGTGATTGGTCTTGTTCTAGGCTTTTTCCTCGCACTCGCCAGAGGTTCGGATCGTATCTTATTACGGTGGCCGGCGAGGTTGTATATATCTTTCATGCGAGGAACACCTATATTAGTTTATTTATTTGTTCTCTATTTCGGTTTGCCTGTGGTTGGCATTGAGTTTCCGGCGACTGTTGCTGCTATCATCGGGTTCGGTACAAACAGTGCAGCCTATATTGCAGAGATTAATCGAGCTTCCTTGAATAGTGTGTCCTACGGGCAATGGGAGTCAGCGCGTGCACTTGGGTTCACGTACTGGCAGACAATCCGGAGAATTATTATGCCACAAGCAACAAGAATTGCGATTCCACCGCTTGGGAACGTATTTCTTGATTTACTGAAGGCTACATCTTTAGCAGCTATGATTTCTGTACCAGAAATCTTGAACAAAGCTCAAATCGCAGCTGGACGTACAGTAGATTCAATGACTATGTACATTACAGCAGCTTTGATATACTGGCCGCTCACTATGGTTTTCTCAGCTTTACAGGATTACTTGGAAAAGCGCTATAACAAATATCTATAACCAAAAACCAGAGTCTCTGAACTCTGGTTTTTTCGTACATAATAAGTGTTGATGAAAATCATTTGATTCTTACAAGTGTGTGGTTTATCATAAGGAAAGAATTAATTCGTAATCATTATTATTTACAAAAGAGGTAACGTGATGAAACAAAAACCAATGGTGGAGATGGAACAAGTCTCCTTCAAATATGAAAAAGAATGGGTTGTAAAAGACGTAGATTTGTCTATATATGAAGGGCAGTTTCTCGGGTTGGTCGGTCCCAATGGATCCGGGAAATCCACACTGATCAAATTGATGCTTGGCTTAGCACGCCCAGATAGAGGCAGCATCCGTCTGTTTGGTGAACCCATTAAGAAGTTCGATCAATGGGAAGAGGTCGGCTTCGTCTCGCAAAAAGCAAATAGCTTCAATTCAGGGTTTCCTGCAACCGTTCTTGAAGTAGTTAAGAGTGGATTGGTTTCAAGAATGGGCGCTTTTTCCTTTTTTAAGAGAAAGCACAAAGAGAAAGCCTTAGAAGCACTGAAGACAGTGGAAATGGAAGAGTTCGCGGGTTCGAATATAGGAGAGCTCTCAGGTGGTCAGCAACAACGTGTTTTCATAGCAAGGGCTTTAGTTAGCGACCCGTCCTTAGTGATACTTGACGAACCGACAGTCGGAGTAGACGCGAAACACGTAACGGCTTTTTATGACTTACTGGGTAAGTTGAACAAAGAGCAGGGGATTACGCTGTTAATGGTGACACATGACATCGGGACGATCACCAATCACGCTACACACGTTGTCTGTATGAATAAGTCTATCCATTTCCACGGGGCATCTGAAGACTACAAGGAGTTCGACGATGATGATTTGAATGAGCTTTACGGTCATTCTGTCCATCAACTGACGCATAACCACAGCCACGATGAGGTGAATCGATCATGATAGAAAGTCTAATGCAGTATCAGTTTTTACAAAATGCCGTCATCACAGGTTTACTGATCGGGGTTGTGGCTCCTTTGTTAGGAGTCTTTATCGTTGTTCGTCGTTTATCTTTAATTGCAGATGCTTTGTCTCATATAACACTGACAGGAATTGCTGCGAGTTTATTACTAGAAAAACGAGTATCCGCTATCAACGATTGGAACCCGGTTTATATGGGGATGGTGTTTTCGGTTGCTGGCGCCATTCTGATCGAGCGACTTCGCAAAGTGTACAAACACTATGAAGAACTTGCCATACCAATTATTCTGTCTGGAGGAATTGGTCTCGGCGTCATTCTGATTTCGCTTGCAGACGGTTTTAACACCGACTTATTCAGCTACTTGTTCGGAAGTGTTACAGCCGTTGATCGCTCCAGTATGTGGACGGTTCTTTTCATTACACTCGGCGTCATTGCGATTGTTATACTATTCTATAAGGAACTCTTTGTTCTATCCTTTGATGAGGAGCATGCATCAATATCTGGTGTGAGTGGACGTTTCATTCATCTTCTGTTTATTGTCATGGTTGCACTCGTAATTGCCTCCTCGATGCAAGTTGTTGGGATTTTACTAGTCTCGGCATTGATGACTTTACCGGTCGCATCTGCCCTTCGTTTGTCTAGAAGTTTCAAGCAGACGATTGGCCTTTCGATTTTGTTCGGGGAAACCTCGGTCATTATTGGATTGTTTTCTTCGTATCACTTAAGTGTTCCACCAGGAGGAACGATTGTGATGACTGCTGTACTGATTCTTGTTATGACCATTATGTATAAGCGTGTTCAAAAGCAACTACTGGTAAAGGGTGAAGCGACATGAAAATGGAAACGGCGCTAGAAAGATTGCGGGAAAAAGGCTATAAGCGTACGAAGCAACGAGAGAGAATGCTTGAAATATTTACGAATCAAGACCAATATATTGCGGCAAAAGATATTTTGAAAACATTTCAAGAAGATTTTCCTGGTGTAAGTTACGATACGATTTACAGAAACTTATATTTGCTGACAGATGAAGAGATTTTGGAGGCTACGGAGCTTGGTGGAGAGAAGCATTTCCGGCTTAGCTGTGACACTCATGGCCACCATCATCACTTTATTTGCACAGCATGTGGGAAAACGAAATCCATTGAGTTCTGTCCGATGGATAAGGTACAGGATAATCTTCAAGGCTATGATATTGAAAATCATAAATTTGAAATATACGGAAAATGCCCTGCTTGTTCCTAAGTCTGCATCTGATGCAGGCTTTTCTTCTTGGTATTTCACAAACTGTAATCATTACATTTTTACAAAGGGTAACCATTACGGTATAATCCGATTGGTGCGAGAGGAGACAACTAATGAAACGCGTAATTGTTCTTTTATTCACCTTGATGATCGTAACAGCATGTAGTCAAGGTAATGAAGCGGCGACTGATAAATCAAACGAAGATGATATTCATATTTATACAACTGTTTATCCTATTCAATATTTCACAGACCAAATTGCTGGTGATATGGCGCAAGTCGAGTCAATTCTGCCACCCGGTACAGACCCTCACAGTTATGAACCGACGACGAAAGAGATGATTGAGTTCGCAGGTGCGGATGCCTTCATTTACAACGGGGAAGGACTTGAGGGATATGCCAAGACGATTTCAGATACGATTGAAACAGAAGGAGTCGATATATTAGAAGCTTCTGCTGGAGTCCCTCTTGAAGAAGATATCCATTCCTTCGAAGCCGATGAGGGACAAGTCGACGAAGGGGAACAGGAAAATCACAATCACGATGAAGAAAAGGGACATGATGGCCACCAACACGGAGAGAACGATCCGCATCTATGGCTGGATCCTTTGCGATCCATTCAAATGGCAGATAACATCCGTGAATTATTAGTTGAAATAGAACCTGAAGAGGCGGAAACCTTCAACCATAATTTCGAACGGTTGAAGCAAAAGTTGGAGGATTTAGATCACGATTATCATAAAACGTTGGAGACACTCCCGAAAGATGACATCATCGTCTCTCATGCCGCTTACAGCTACTGGGAAAAAGCATACGGCCTGAATCAGATACCTATTTCTGGCGTGAGTCCATCCAATGAACCTTCCCAGAAAGAAGTAGAATCCATCATTGAAACGGCTGAAAAACATGAGCTGAACCACATTTTATTTGAGCAGAACATTACGCCGAAAGTAGCTAATGTCGTTAAAAATGAAATCGGTGCAGAGTCGCTCCGTATTCATAATTTGTCGGTTCTGACGGAAGAAGATATCGAGAATGAGGATGATTATTTCACTCTAATGAGAGAGAACCTTGCCAAACTGAAAGAAGCTCTATCCGAATAGTAAAAGCAGCAGTCTAAATGACTGCTGCTTTTTTAAGTGGTCTGAGGGGCATTGGTTGCTCGTTCTTCTCGGCTGAATGCGGTCGCAACACCGACAATTACTAATAGCCCTACGATGATGTAGAAGAAGGACAAGCCAGGAAAGAGATCGAGAAAAGTACCTGAGAGAAACGGTCCTAGAATACTGCCAACACTGAATGCCATTCCGCACAAAATATTCCCTGCTGGGAGAAGTTCCTTCGGTAGCAAATCTGTCATATACGAAATACCTAAGGAGAATAAGGAACCCACACACAAACCAGCTAAAGCAAAAGTGACAAACAACCAAACGATAGAATGCTCGAAGAATGCGGCTAACAGGAAGGCGAGTGTTCCTCCGCCAACGACAGTCAAGATGACTTTTCTTCTGCCGATTCGATCACTTAAAGCTCCTAGCGGAATTTGTGAGAAAAGACTAGCGGCAGCAAAACATGGAATGATAAGAGATAAAATCTTGACCTCATGGCCGATTCTCATTCCGTAAACAGGAAAGATACCGTGCAGAGTAGCTTCCATAAAGCCGTAGGTGAGTGGAGGTAGAAAGGCTACCCAGCTCAGTTTAATGGCCCTAGAGAACCTTTTGATTGAACTGGTTCCATAGGCTGTGGTATGGTCTTTTTCAGGCATTTCATTACGGACACGCAGCATGCCTAACCACACAACTAAGCTCAATGCAGCAGAGATCAGGAACGGTGCAAAAAGACTAATGTCCAGCAGGTTGGTCATTAACGGTCCAATTGTGAACCCGAGACTGAAAAACAGACCGTAATAGGCGATGCTTTTGCCGCGCGATTCTTTGGCAGACGTTGCTGTTATCCACGTCTGGGTTCCGAAGTGTAGAATTTGGTCCCCTATCCCTATCGTGACACGCAGCATGAACCAGAACCAAAGCGCCTGCCAGAATGGGAACAAAGCTAAAGAAACAAAGACAAGCGCACCGCCGAGCATAATCATCGGCTTGTATCCTAGTCTTTGCAAAGGCCTCTCCATAAAGGGAGAAGAAATTAAGATACCTATGTATAACCCGGTTGCATGCAAACCGTTGACGGATGAAGATGTCCCGTTTTGTTCTAGAATCACCGCAAGCAAAGGGAGTAACATCCCTTGCGAGAAACCTGATATGGTGACTAGTCCAATTAGAATCCAGAATCGTGTTTGTTTTGATACCATCAGGGTGCCTCCTTACCCACTTATCGTAAACGAAGCGGATGAAGCGGGGCAACTGTTTCTTCTCAGGATTAGGTTATTTTCAAGCGTAAAACGGTTATTATAGGTGTAAAGGCGCAGATGATCAAAAGGAGTGAGTGAAAATGGATTTTTACATTAAAGAGAGTGGTGTCCGCACGTCATTTGAGTATGGACAGCTAGATATCTCAGGAGACGAAACATTTGGATACCGACCTTATCAATTGATGGTCGCTTCCATTGCTGGATGCAGCATTGGAGTGTTCCGCAAAATTCTCGATAAGCAGCGTACAGAATATGAAGACATTAAAGTGACAGCAGACATCACAAGAAATTCTGATGAAGCGAATCGGATTGAAAGCATTAAGCTTCATTTCGTTATCAAGGGGTACCACTTAAATCAGGATAAGCTATTGAAGAATTTGCAGGTATCGAGTAAGAACTGTTCTATGGTCCAATCTGTAAAAGATAGTATTGAAGTAGAAGAAACGCTTGAGTGTATCGAGCTCAGCAGATAAAATAGAAAGAGCGTATATCCGAAAATTTGGATGTACAGCTCTTTTTTTTTGTCATTTTAGAAGGACGGGGGATACACCATGAAACAAGTTGCTGTGAAAGTGCTGTTCTACATAATCGGTCTAATTACTATCGCTCTTGGAATTACGCTTACGATTAAAGCGGACCTCGGAGCTGGTGCATGGGATGCCATGAACGTAGGTTTGACGGAAACCATCGGATTGACGGTGGGGAACTGGGTAATGATAGTAGGGGCAATATTGATTCTCGTCAATGCTTTTATTGCCAAGGAAAAGCCGGACATATTGGCGGTCGTCACAATCCTTGTTCTTGGACAGGTGATTGATTTCTGGATGCTTATTGTACTGGATTCTTTCATGGTTCAAACGTTCCTATATCAACTGTTGACGCTAATCCTCGGAATCGTCATTATTGCTTTCGGAGCTGCGCTTTACTTGCAACCTAAGTTCTCATTAAATCCGGTCGATGGATTCATGGTTGCCTTACAGAAGCGATTCGGATTTAAAATAGGACTCGCAAAAACGTTGACAGAAGCGTTCGCACTCGTGATGGCTTTGTTGATAGGAGGTCCGATTGGCCTTGGTACACTGGTGATCCTATTTGGAATCGGGCCAGTCATACAATTTTTTGAGCCGAAAGCTAAAAACGCAATGGACAAAATGATTTCATAGGGTATAGACAACCGCCACCTTTCACATGATAAGTAAAAAGAAAGGTGGTTGAAGATGTGAACAAAAGATGGGTAGTCCTCATCGCTCTTATTGCACTTCTAACCGTTGTGAATGCTTTGCCCACTTCGGCTGAGGATAAAAAGTCAGAAGAGAAAAACGCAATCCCTAATCACGTATTGAATATTTCCAAAGATAACACGTACCCAAACTCGACAGATGACCAAGAACTGTTGGAGTCAGAAGAGTTGACTAAAGAGTTGCTGGAGGATTCGGATGTCCGCATTACGAATCCGCAGTTGATTGAGATGTTAAACGAAACCTCTTTAAAGCCGTCTCCTCTTGCAATTGGTTATAGAGGAGAAGTGTTTCTTGGACGTTGGCCGCTTGCTTATGATTCGAAAGAAACTAATATCAACTGGGAGTACCAGGAGATCAACACGAATGAACTTAATAACCATGGAGGGGAGCTGACCGAGAAGATCAGCTACGTCCAGAAGGAAGAGAAGCAGGTGAAAGGTGGGCTCACGTCAAGGATCAGTCATAGTGACCAAATGATGAAACTGATATTGCTGGAAGCGCAGCAGAATACGAAGCTTCCGCTATCCTTTACAACCGTCATTGGCAAAGGAACAAAACAGAACAATACCTATGCCGTTCCGATGAACAAGGTTGGTCGCCTGCATGCTTTTGCACCAGCTGTAAATGAGAAAGGTGAGGTCGCTTTCGGTGATGTGTATATCAAGTTGAAAGGATCCAAAAAGATGCTTTCCGTCAAAAACGTGACAAGACAAGGTATTGGAGCTTGGATTCCTGTTCAAGATCACGTAAGCTTCTCTTTTGAACTGAAATAAATCGTTATTTCTCCTTAGCAGGAGAGTAATCAGACATTTCGACGCGCTGCTCAGCCATAGCGATGTTATGATCGTACATCGTTTCGGCAATGATCCGGCGCGTTTCTTTTGCTGCTGTCCAATAGATAAGATCGTGCACTACTCCTGTCACCGTGTACTGATATCCACGATACTGATCGTTCAAAGAGTTCATACCATAAACTTGGAAAGGCTCGATCGGCTCGTCCTTCAAGTCTTTCTTCAAGTAATCACTACACTCTTCGTTCAGCCTCTTACAAGCAGCCTCAAGTGCTGTGAACACCTCTCTAGGGTCTTGCCTGAAATTTGTTGTTACTTTTTCAATCACACGCATGTATTGAAAGTTGTAGTTCTCAATTGTCGTAATTTGGCCATTGCTGACTGTTAACAATCGACCACTCCATTCACGGATCTTCAAAAACCTCAGTCCGATATCCTCGACTGTACCGTGGAAGGTGTTATTTAAGGTGATGAAGTCCCCCTTATGTAATTGCTTTTCATATAGTAGAAATAGTCCTGCGAAGAAGTCTTTAATCAGGTTTTGAGCACCAAAACCGATTACTATTCCGATAACTCCTGCACCGGCAAGCAGTTTATTGATCTCGGTAAATTCACCAAGCACAAGAAGGATGAAAGCGATGACAGCTGTATAGCTGATGATTGAATTGAACATCGACTCCAGAGTGCGCTCTTTTTTTTCTTCGATGAAGTCCGTCCGTTTGAAGAAGGAGTGAATCACCCTTCTTGAAGTGATGACAATAATGATTAAAACGATAGCATAAATTAGGATGGCTAAGGGAGGATATTCCTCAACGTTATTCCACCAATCACTTTTTATCCAATCCATAAGATACCTCCTGTCGACATTTGTTTGTATTATAGCATTTTTACCATTCTTATCCCCTGTTAGACATACATCGACACTTGTATTATCATTAAGTACAGTAAAATGTACGAAAAGGGGTATGTAATGATGGCACAACAAGAACAGATTCAGGATTTGAAGGTGCGTCTATCTCAGTTTGTAGATCGTATCGAAGCTCTTGATCCGGAAGAGACATCGGTAGAGGACATCGATCGCCTCATTTCTATGTTGGAGGAACTTGAAAATAAAATGAAGGAATAGAAGGGGATTTAGAGGATGGATGCCATTCTTTATATGATTTCACCGATTGTCGGATTTGTCTTCATGTTGACTATGATCATGTCGTTCGTACGTATGGCATCAGGTCGAGCTGTTCCTAGGAATCTCAAACAGCTTTGGGGTGGCTCTTTCATCGCGCTGGTGCTGATTCTTTTGTACGTCAATGTTGTGTGAAAATTGACTCTCTTCTCAGGAGGGTTGATTTTTTTAATTCTATGCTTTATCATGGTAAATCGTTAATGAGGTGAATGATAGAACGAAAGAGAGGGGATTGCCTTATGGCTTGGGCGGTAGTTGTTTCTGTCCTTGTTATGACAATCTTGAGCCTGCTCAGGGTAAACGTCATTATTGCCATTCTTGCTGCTGGTCTTACTGCTGGACTAATGAACGGGGAAACATTGATTTCTTCGATAGAGTTATTTGTAGGTGGCATGGGTGGCCAAGCAAATGTGGCATTAAGTTATATATTATTAGGGGCTTTTGCAGTAGCAATCAGCTACTCCGGGATTACGTCTCTATTGGTAAATGGATTATTGAATGTGCTTAAAGATATGAAGACGCTGCTCGTAATAGTCATTGCACTAATAGCAAGTCTTTCACAGAATGCAATACCGGTTCACATCGCATTTATTCCTATATTAATTCCGCCGTTATTACGCTTGTTTGATCGTATGAAATTGGACCGTCGTGCCGTAGCGGCAGCACTAACCTTTGGGTTGAAAGCACCGTATGTCATGATTCCGTTAGGATTCGGGCTGATTTTCCACAAGACGATCCGGGATGCTTTGGCAGATCAAGGCGTAGAACTTGGAGTTTATTCGATCGCGCAGTCCTTGCTTCTTCCAGGGGCAGGAATGATACTCGGCTTACTTGTTGCTATCTTTATTTCATATAGAAAACCAAGAGAGCCAAAAGCAGTCACTCAAGAAAATGAATTAGACGCCTTACAGCCTGAACAAAAGGTGGATCGCTTCACCATTAAGCACTTCTTCACTCTTGTAGCGATTGTTGTTACATTGCTTATTCAAGTCTTCCTGTCTAACTTGATCCTAGCGGCTTTAGCAGGACTTATTCTTATGTTTGTTTTCCGCGTGGTTCCTTACAAGAACGGGGATAAAGTCGTCAATGACGGCATTGCGATGATGGGATTCATTGCATTCGTGTTGTTATCAGCTTCAGGGTATGCGAATGTACTGACGGCAACAAACTCTGTATCCGACCTTGTGGAGAAGAGCTCTGGCTTTATCGGAGATCAACAGGCGCTGATTGCCTTTGTACTACTCCTTGTCGGTCTTGTGGTCACAATGGGAATCGGCTCTTCCTTTGCAACTGTACCGATTCTTGCCGCATTGTTTGTTCCGATTTGTTTAGAAGCAGGATTCTCTCCGATGGCGATTGCAGCTTTAGTAGGTACTGCAGGAGCACTTGGAGATGCGGGGTCACCTGCTTCAGATAGTACGCTTGGACCTACTTCTGGTTTGAATGCAGACGGAAGACACAATCATATTTGGGATACTTGTGTACCGACCTTCTTACACTACAATATCCCACTGTTCATCTTCGGATGGATTGCAGCAATCATGTTATAAAAGAAAGCGGGTGGAGCTGATCTCCATCCGTTTTTTTTGTGGAGATTATTGCCAACCGCTTTTATTAATGAGTCATCAGTTGTCACGCATACTAAGAAAAAAGCGAGTGATTTCCATGTTAAAGCGTACACTTATAGGATTCGTTCTACTGATGCTGTTTATTCCTCAAGCTACTTTCGCAGAAGGTTGGGGTTACAAGAAGAGCCAGGAAGGCGAGGTACCGGATGTCGGAAGGTACGGCCCGATGGTTGAGGAGTATGATGGTTTCTATGTCGACCCTTCAGGAGACAAAACCGTTTACTTTACTTTTGATAATGGCTATGAACAAGGATATACCGGACAAGTGTTGGATGTGCTGAGAGAGAAAGATGTCCCTGCAGCATTTTTCATTACAGGGCATTACATTGAGAGTGCACCTGAATTGGTAAAGAGGATGGCAAAAGAAGGTCATCTGATTGGAAACCACTCTTGGAGCCACCCAGACTTCACGAAAGTATCGAAAGACAAAATGGAAGAAGAGTTGAAGCGAGTTAATGAGGCGGTTCGTGAGCTGACCGATCAAGAAACGATGTCATTTGTCAGGCCACCTCGGGGCACATTCAATGATCAGACATTGAAATGGGCTGAAGAATTCGGGTACACACATGCGTTTTGGTCTGTAGCATTCAAAGATTGGGAAACCGATAACCAAAAAGGATGGGAATATGCATACAACAGCGTGTTGAATCAAATTCATCCCGGTGCCGTTATATTATTGCATTCTGTTTCACAAGATAACGCAGATGCACTGTCTGAATTAATTGATGAACTCCGTAAGCGGGGTTACAAATTCGGGACACTGAATGATCTAATGATCAAACAGTATATTCCTGCTCCACTTTGGAACTTGTAGAAGCAATCACTGTGCACTTGTGCACAGTGATTTTTTTATAGGACATCTGAAGCATAATTCATTTTCCGCCATACAGGACGTTAGTTTCAGTGAATATTTGGGAAATAAATAAACAAAAGCCCATTTTTTTGAAGGATACTTTGCGAGTTATGGAGAACAAGTTATGATGAAGACAGACTAGATTTTTTGTCGCTGGGAGGACGTTTTGGAATGTGGAAGGAAAGAGTTCATGCGAAAAGTTTTTATGACTTTGACTATACGTTGCTTAGATGGCAGTTCGATCCGCTGACGAAGCTGAACCGTGAAGAAAGATGGGTGGATGTTCCTGTTCGTTTAAACAAGGAAAGGCATATAGTTCGTGTGCAAGGGTTAGGAACGACAGAAGAGCCATTATTTGAAGTTTCAAGTGAAAGCGATCAAGTGAAAACAGAGCTCCTTCAACATATATACAACCTTTTTCAATGGGACAGAGACTTAGAAGAGGTTCACGAACATTTCCTTAATACGAATTTGGAGACGCTTTTTGTCCAACACCCTGGCACACCTATTGTAAAAGATTTTCACTTGTATGATTGTCTAATGAAAGTGATTATCCATCAGCAGCTCAACATGAAATTTGCCTATACACTTAGTACAAGGTTCGTTCAGCATTTCGGCAGTGAAAAGGACGGCGTATGGTTCTATCCTACCCCAGACGTCGTGGCGGAACTTTCTTATGAGCAATTAAGAGAGCTACAATTCAGCCAGCGGAAATCTGAGTATGTCATAGATACCTCTAAGAAAATTGTTGAAGGTGAGATTGATTTAGACGAAGTAGCCGCATTATCAAATGAAGATGTCATGAAACAATTGCTTAAGATCAGAGGGATTGGACCTTGGACGGTTGAGAATTGGCTCATGTTCGGAGTTGGAAGGGAAAACATGTTTCCAAAAGCGGACATCGGCATTCAAAATGCGTTGAAGTACTATTTTAATTTGGACCAAAAGCCTAATAAGGAGCAGATGGAAGCTTGGAGTGAATCCTGGGAACCATTTATGAGTTACGCTTCATTGACTCTTTGGCGCAGTATAGAAGGATAAAGGCAGATTTAGTCATATAATAGGTAAAAACGACATATAATGAATAGAAAATATTGGTGGAAAAGTTCAAAGGTGATATTCAAAATTTTTCAATCCTGCGTTATAATGTAAACATGTTTGAAAAATGAGCGGTAAAGGAAAGAGGTCTTAATATTGGTGATTAGAGAGAGGTATTCTGACCAAGTTCATAGCAATGAGATTTTGGAAGTTCTTAGTTTGAATGCAACACCTGCGTGTTTACTCGACCTACGAGAACAGCATGTCATTGTTAATAAAGAGATGCAGGATATGCTGCATTTAGAGAAAACAGAAATGTCAGTTTCTAAATGGATGCTTCTATTACCAAGATCCGCTCAGCAAAAGTTGCAACGCTTGATGCATAGGCTGATGACGGAAGGATTAAAAGATAAGACATTTCATATTTCTGAATGGAACCGACAAGGCCAACTGATCCATTTAACAAATGGACAAATTGCACTGACGATCAAGGATGCTATCCAAGAGAAATCAGTTGAACGTCAAAGTATTGAGCCTAAACCTGAACAACAGCCCATGTTCACCTCATTCCAGTTGCCATATAAACGAAGTGTCGTTCCGGTACAGAGCAATCAAAAACGAATGAGAAACATCTGTCTGATTTGTTGGACAAGTTCCCACAAGGTATGGCGATTATCGGACACAATTGGGAGATTCAATATGCAAACAAAAAGATGGAAGAGATCACGGGCTATACCTTCGATCGTAATAAAGCTCGTAAGCTGTGGGACCTTTACTCTATCGAAGAGCATTATCACTTCTTCCAGCACTATTTAAGAGCAATGGAAAAGCAGGAAGAGGTAGAGTTCGAAGGTCATTTGTATAATAGAGGAATTACCGTTCATGTTACGGTGCACCCGACAGATGCGGGACTGTCCATCTTTTTACAAGACATTACACACTATAAGCAACAGCTGCAGGCACTGAAGGAGTCTGAAGAAAGATTTGCTATACTTGCAAACAACATGAAAGACGTATTTTGGATCTCTAATGACAGCTTTACACAAATTCATTACTTGAGTCCCTCTTTCCAAAGTGTATTTGGGATGTCGAGAAGGGAAGCATTATCCAAACCAGAGAATGTCTTGAATGTCGTCCATCCTGATGATTTGAACAGAGTCAAGTCAGGTTTAGCTCTTATGCGATCTAAGAAACACCAAGTAGAATATCGTCTGGTGGGTCCTAATGGAGAAGAGAAGTGTATGATGACCAAAGGGTTCCCTGTTCAGAACAATGGGACGGTATATGTCATCGGGATTCATGAAGACGTTACAGAAAAGAATGAAATGTTGAAGCTAAAAGAAAAGTCGCAGCAGCTTTCGACAATCACTCAGATGTCGGCTGGAATTGCC
This sequence comes from Halobacillus salinus, assembly GCF_004684905.1. Taxonomy (GTDB): domain Bacteria; phylum Bacillota; class Bacilli; order Bacillales; family Halobacillaceae; genus Halobacillus; species Halobacillus salinus. The sequence goes on from NZ_SRJC01000001.1 coordinate 474,891, forward strand.
CACGAAATCAAGAATCCACTGACCGCCATTAAAGGATTTTTGCAAATAGGTGCCGCTAACCCTGATTTGAGAGACCATTATCAGAATATCATTTTAGATGAAGTGAACAGAATTGAAGCCATAGTTCAGGACTTCATGATGCTATCCAAGCCGAAATCTTCTTTGCAGAAGGAAGAGGTCGAGCCAGGTAGTGTTGTAACTTATGTCACGCGTCTGTTAGAACCAGAAGCGGACGAAAAGAATGTTCAACTAATTTATAATCCTAAGAGCTTGAACGATACGATTTCTACGGAACCGAAGCGATTGAATCAGATATTGATCAACCTGGTCAAAAACGCAATTGATGCTGTAGACCACGGAGGGATTGTCTCGATCGTGGCTGAATTATCGAGCAATGACCTAACGCTTTCCGTTAGTGATAATGGTCCTGGATTGAGTGCCCAAGAACTTGCGAAGATAGGAGAGCCGTTCTTTACGACAAAAGAGAAAGGTACCGGACTCGGAGTGATGGTGACGAAGAAAATCGTCGGTGATCTGAATGGGACTATTTCTTATAAAAGTAAAAAAGGAGAGGGGACGAAAGTTACCGTCCGTCTCCCACGCTATTAAAAAAACGACAGTCCATGGACTGTCGTTTTTTTTTGCTTTCATTCGACATCATTAACCTAACCGATACAGTTACATTAAGAAATGAAGAACGAACCGAATTTTAGGAAAATTTCCTCATCAATCGCTTACAAAAATAAAATTACATTTTTACATAAAAAGCTGTTTACAAACGTATTGTAGGGCTCTATAATCCCGATTGTACTACAATTTTTTTTCGACAAAATCTTTCATATTTCTATATAAAAGGAGGCTTTCTGATGCTCAAGAAATTATGGTCATTTCTACTTATGAATATCGGTGCGCTAGGGGTTGCCACAAACGTTCACTTTTTCCTATCTCCTAACGACTTAGCCACTGGTGGTGTAAGTGGTCTATCGATTGTACTGGAGAAAGTATTCCCAGGATTATCTCTTGGACTTATCATGATTATTCTTAACATCTTACTATTTATTGTGGGATTCATATTCTTAGGGTTCCAATTTGGAGCAAAGACAATCTATGCAAGCTTTGCCCTTTCCTTTATGGTTTGGGGGCTAGAAGTATTCTTCCCAATGCAGCAAGCATGGAGTAATGACATTCTCATTCAGTTAATTATCGGCCAGATCATCGCAGCATCTGGAATGGCTATAGTCTTTCATCAGGGGGCTTCTACTGGTGGTACAGACATTCTAGCGATGATATTAAATAAGTATTTCTCTATTGAAGTTGGAAAAGGAGTCCTATTCTCAGACATAGCGATCGCAACCTCTTCCATCTTCATCTTCGGTCCGACTGTAGGAATGTATGCCTTCTTCGGTGTAATCCTTAATGGTCTTGTGATCGACTATACGTTACAGCAGTTTGATAATAATAAAGAAATAGTCATCATTAGCCGTGAAAGCGAATTGGTACGCTACTTCATAGTCAACCAGTTAGGACGAGGAGCTACCATTCACAATGCGAAGGGTGCTTTCAATCAAGAAGATAAGGAAGTTATTACGACTATTCTGAACCGCAAGGATTACACTCGACTGAAGAAATATATGACGAGTATCGACAATAATGCTTTCATTACTGTACACTCTATGAATGAAATTCTTGGAGAGAACTTCAAGAGACTAGCATGACCTGTGAAAAAGGTGGGAGCAGTTATTTATGCCAACACCGGTAAAAGATCGTCCTTCAATGACGGAAACCGTTTATCAAAAATTGAAAAGAACTATTTTGCTTCGGGAAGTTGCACCAGGGACTCAGTTAGTGGAACAAACGATTGGGAAAGATATGAAGGTTTCAAGAACGCCGATTCGGAACGCTATGAACAAACTCAAAGAAGAAGGGCTTGTGCAAATCATACCGAATCGGGGAGCGTTTGTTGTGGAACCTACCACCGAAGAAATCAAGCAAGCTTTCCACATGAGGCGACAGTTGGAAAGAATGACGGTAGAAATGGTTTGTTACACGCTTCCTGAGGAAGAAATAGAAAAACTGGAATCCTGGATAGAGCACGAGAAAGAAACGTACAACACGAGGGATATTTTGACGTACATTGAGGTCAATAAGCAATTTCACATGACCTTGGCTTATCAGACCAATCATCCATTTCTGATAGAATTTACAGAGCGGATGCTAGACCAAATCAATGTATATTTAATGTTATATGACGTATTTTATGACGAGAACTTGGATGAAAAGAAACGTTTTAAAGAACATGAATGGATTGTGGAAGGGCTACGCAATCGTGATTTAGCAAGGTTGCAGCAATTAGTTGATCAGCACATGGAAGAAAGTTTAACCTACATGGGGATTGACTTGTCTTTACCATCCATTCCGTCCACTTTAAAAGACGACCAAAAAAGCCTTTAGACATTTAGGGATGTCTAAAGGCTTTTTTTATTGGAGTTCTTAATCTGTATGGTTTTAAATAATATGCTCGAAGTCCCGAGCAGAACAGAAAGAATGGAGGCGGCCACATAGGTGAAGTTGCTCGTAACAAAGGAAATAAGTAGGAATATACTTATTAGGCATGCAAAAACGGCAATTAGGAATACATACTCATTTCCTCTCATCTTTCAACACTCCTCCGACTTTATATGATTAAGAGTTTACTCCAAATGAAGTTTTCTGTCAATTTCGCGCACTCAATAGATTTGCCTTAAGCTAAAAATGAGTATTTGAATAATTTAGAAAATTTGATATAATTATTTTGCAGACTGAACAGTCGCTCACTTACAAAGGGGGAAATGCGATGAATCGTGAAGAATTGATAGCTCCTGAAAAGTACAACGTCGTTGCTGAAATGGAAAGATATGCTGCTGACGCAGAACGAAAAGCCCTACTATGGCTTGATGATGATGGCAACAATGAAGAAATTACTTACCAAGATCTGATGAAAAAAGCGAACAGAATTGGAAACGCTTTCTTGGACAGCGGGTTGAAGAAAGGCGACAAAGTATTAGTGATGATTCCAAGACTAATCAAAGCATATGAAGTGTACATAGCTGCGTTAAAGGCAGGTCTTGTCGTCATCCCAAGTTCAGAAATGCTTCGCACGAAAGACCTTCAGTATAGAATCACTCATGGAGAAGTAAGTGCTGTTATCAGCTATCAGCCCTTCACAGAACAGTTTAGAAGCGTTTCCCAAATAGACCAGTTAACTTCCTTCGTAGTTGGAGGTCCAGAGGAAGGATGGCTCGACTTGGATTCGCTTATGGATGATTATCCAGACACGATGGAGTTAGCAGACACCTCGCGAGATGATCTTGCATTCTTATCCTACACGTCAGGGACGACCGGAAATCCTAAAGGGGTTGTTCATACTCATGGATGGGGGTATGCCCACTTGAAGACGGCAGCCGAGCAGTGGTTGGCAATCAAAGACGGGGATACCGTATGGGCGACTGCTGGACCAGGGTGGCAGAAATGGATTTGGAGTCCGTTCTTATCTGTACTGGGGACAGGCGCTAAGGGTTTAGTGTATAAGGGCAAGTTTGATCCGACTACGTATCTCCAATTATTAGACAAACACGAAGTCAATGTGCTGTGTTGTACTCCTACAGAATACCGGCTGATGGCTAAAGTGGATAATTTAGATGATTATCAACTTTCTAATCTTCACAGTGCTGTCTCGGCTGGGGAGCCGCTGAACCGGGAAGTCATTGATACATTCAGAAAGCACTTCCAAGTCACTGTACGTGATGGATACGGTCAAACGGAAAATACCTTACTCGTAGGTATTACAAAGGATATGGAAGTCCGACCCGGTTCGATGGGGAGACCGACACCAGGAAATCAAGTGGAGATCATTGATGAGATGGGAGAACCGGTAGAGGCAGGAGAAGTCGGAGATATTGCTGTTCACTTAGATACGCCTGCGTTATTTAAAGAATATTACAAAGATCCTGAACGTACTCAGATGTCAAGACGAGGACAATATTACGTTACAGGAGATCAAGCGAAAAAAGACGAAGATGGATATTTGTGGTTTGAGGGAAGAAGTGATGATATCATCATCAGTTCTGGATACACGATTGGGCCATTCGAAGTGGAGGATGCTCTTGTGAAACACCCTGCTGTACAAGAGTGTGCGGTAGTGGCAAGTCCAGATGAAGTAAGAGGAAGCGTGGTAAAAGCTTTTATTGTACTCCAGGGAGGACATGAACCTAGTGACCAGTTAGTCCAAGAATTACAAAACCATGTAAAAGAACTAACGGCTCCGTATAAATACCCGAGAAAAATCCAATTTATAGAAGAGTTACCTAAGACCACTTCCGGTAAAATCCGTCGTATCGAATTACGTCAAAACGAAAAAGCGAAACAGTAGACCAGTAGAGGTCAACTGCTCTGTTTCAGTAAAAAGGGAATTAAACAGACTAACAGAGGATTGTATAACAAACAAAGCTGCCCCGAATATATCGGGGCAGCTTTGTTCTATTTATGCCACAGTTCCATAAGCGGTCCTTTTTCACCGAGTAACGGGTCAGAAGAGGGGAAGGGAGCTTCCGGAATCTCTTGGATCGCTTGTTCATACTCATGCTTGTCACCGGTTTTCAAGTCAAAAGGTTCTCCAAAAGGATATGCGCCTAACACTTTGAAGTCGTCTGTCGATCCTTGATTTTTATGAGAAACTCCTGCAGGGAGGATAAGGACATCACCTTTCTCTATATCAAGGACGTTTCCGTGCGGCCCACCTAGTGTAACGGTAGCTGCGCCTTCTAAGACGACCAGGACTTCATGGGTCTTACTGTGGTAATGATGATAATCAAAAATCCCGCCAGTCCATTGATTTCCCCATTGGTTTTCCTTGAGTGTATCAGGCACTTCATGAAAATGTTCTATTGCATTCGGATAAACTAAAGTCGGTAAGAAACGGTGGTTTGGAAAGTAACCGTCATCTTCGAAAAAGTAACTTTCAAACTTTGAATTCATCTTTAACTCCTTTCTGAAATTCCTACACATAAGAAATTACCAAATTATAGATGATGTAAACCTCTTATGAGAATCTTCTCTACGTTCTTAGGGGAAAGTATTTTATACTATACGTTGAACCCTTACAAAAAGGAGAGGTAGATCTATGAGTAAATGGTTTACACATATATTCAACACAATAGTAGGCGTATTGATTGTAGTAGAAGGTGCTGTGTACATTTTTTGGAATAACAAGGATGGGGAGCTTCATTTAAGAAGCATTATCATGACAATGATCCTGCTCCTTGCTTGGGGAATGTCTTACAGGAAACAACTCACGAGCGAGAACTCTAGTGCATGGTTGATAGTCACTATTATTATCATGATTCCTATGATCCTTCCGTGGCTTTTCTTCATATGACCATCTAATAAAGCCATCTTATAATTCCAACAGCAAGAAACAGAAGTGCCGAAACAAGATAGATCATTCCAAATAGCCGGTGCTTTGTTTCTTCGCTGTTCGCTTCTGTGAACCCAGCAAATAACAGAAATACGATCGGTGCCAATACTAAGGAGACATCAGTGCTTGATGTAAGCGAAGATTTTGAAAGTGACCAAGTTCCTACTGGGATTGCCGTATATAGTGGTACATACAATGGGTTAAAAAACTTTTTAATTTTCTTCATGAATGGTGGTATTCTCCTTTGGTAAGCGTTTTAACAAATAGCAGTTTATAAATTCAATCTTGAATAATTTTTTTGTACAGTTTATACTGTATAACCGGTTGGGGGAAGAGGTGCATTTGCAACTGGTGGATTCCATTCGAATGAACCTTAAAGAGCCAGAACTAACCTTAGAAAGAAATATCGATTGTTTCGTTCTATGCTCATTATACACGCAGCGAAACCTTACTTAGAAGTCCTCTATATTTTCACTTTATTCATGAATATCGTTATTTTCTCTCTTTATAGGGTATTGTTATCATTAGTACCCCCCTCACTGCTCTGTGCAAGGTGCTGCCTCTTATTTAAACCTCGCTATCGCTGCATGAACAGTTACAAATCGAACAAACTAATGAACACATGGATTGTAGGAAAGGATGGAAACGATGAAAACAAAGTTGATTGATTGGCCTACGTTTATTGGCGCATTCATTCTACTCATAGGTGTTACCGTGCCACTCGTACTTTTCCCTGAAGCAGGGAAAGAACTTGTAGATCAAGCTAATACATTTATGACAGGGAACTTCGGTGTTCTCTATATGGTCATGGGACTTGTCATATTTGCATTCCTTATCTACGTAGCATTTAGTAAAAACGGATCGATAAAACTTGGTGATGAAGGGGAAAAGCCTGAATTCAACACGTTCTCCTGGGCGGCTATGTTGTTCGCTGCCGGAATCGGTTCTAGTATCTTATATTGGGCAGTAATCGAATGGGCGTATTATTACCAAGGACCTCCATTCGGAGTTGAGCCGGAATCTAAAGAAGCCATTCAATGGGCTACTGCATACGGAATATTCCACTGGGGGCCGATTGCGTGGGCAATATACACGTTACCTGCCTTACCAATTGCCTATTTCTATTATGTTCGAAAGAAACCCGTACTTAAAGTAAGTGAGGCAGTGCGTCCGGTACTAGGCGATCGTGTAGACGGTCCACTTGGAAACGTCATTGATATTTTATTCATGTTCGGTTTACTTGGAGGTGCAGGTACTACGCTAGCACTTGGTACACCAATGATTGCAGAAGGGGTTCATTCCTTAACTGGAATACCTGCGAATCTAGGGATGAAGTCTGCTATCATGCTTCTATGTACACTGATCTTTGCGGTCAGTGCTTATTCGGGGCTGAAGCGCGGAATCAAGGTGTTAAGTGATATTAACCTTTGGCTAGCAATTTTCATTCTTGGTTTCATTTTCGTAGTGGGTCCAACTCGATTTATTAGTGAAACAACATTTAACGCACTCGGAATCTTAACGGATAACTTCTTCAAGATGGCTACTTGGGTGGAACCGTTCGGAAACTTGGGTCAGTTTGAACAAACAGGCTTCCCGGAAAGTTGGACAGTCTTCTACTGGGCATGGTGGCTTGTATATGCACCATTTGTTGGATTATTTGTTGCGCGTATTTCAAGAGGGCGTACCATTCGTCAGATGGTACTTGGAACAATGGTGTATGGTACTCTTGGCTGTATCCTCTTCTTCGGAATTATGGGTAACTTCGGATTGTACATGCAGTTGACAGGAAGCTTCGATGTTATCGGGTTTATGAATGAAAATGGTGCTCCGGCAACCATCGTTGAAATCATTAACCAGTTGCCACTGGCGAAGTTTATGGTGCTTCTCTTTACGATTCTTGCCATCATCTTCCTAGCAACTACATTTGATTCCTCTTCTTACATTCTTGCTTCTGTTGTACAGAAGAACGTAGAAGGCGAACCGTTGCGTTGGAACAGATTATTCTGGGCATTCGCTCTATGCTTAATGCCGCTTGTGCTTATGTTCCTCGGAGGACTTGGTACGTTACAGACAGCAAGTATCGTCGGCGGGTTCCCGTTGATCATCATCATGTTCTTACTAGCGTGGTCATTCATGAAAGCTTCGAACACAGACATTCGAGCCTCGGATGATTACCAATCCAGCACAATTCACATTGAGCGTTGGAAGAAGAAGAAACGCAAGAAGAAGCGTTCTGCATTAGAGATGCTAGAAGACAAACCAGATAATGACGACAAGTAATAAAAAACAACCTCACAACGATGTGAGGTTGTTTTTTTATGTTTTTATCAATGGTTAGGGTAGATTCCTCAAGTAAGTAGGGAATATAAATGAATAAAGGAGGGAGTAGCATGTTATTGAACGTAGTCGCGATGACAATTCTCGGTATCGGAATGTTGGGATTGATGCTGCTAGTCGCTTACAAGGTATGGATTAAAAAGCAACCCATCGACACCTCGAATTCGTATACGCCTTTTGATTACATCACTGGTCATTCAGATCGGGAATTCCACGACGACACAGAATGGATTCAAGTAGAAGGAGAGGGTGGAGACCGTCCTACTTCCTAACTTTCTATATGTAATGTGACAAGGAAGTCAGCTCGACTTCATCACTTTCTGATAGAAATTGTTGCAGGAGCGGAAGGTGATCTCCACCAATGATGATTAGGATTTGCTCGCCGGGCTGTGCGATTTTTAGAATATTTGCGGCGATAGCAAGATCGCGGTGGTGCCACTGTTTCAGCCAGTTCACCCCGACACGTTGCTGACGGTCTCCCACTTGAGCTATCTTCATATACACTTTCCGGAGTGTTTGAAGGTATTTCGCATCATTAATTGCTTTAATTTTCCCTAGCAGACTGGCTTCTTTCTGGCGTTCTTCCAGTAACAACTGGTAGAGCTTCATGATGTCTTGAAACAGAGTAGGCTGATACTGTTTGGCCCACTCGAAGACACCATCTATAGTCGGGGAAGACATATCTATGACTTCATCCACAGCGTATAATTGTTGGTGATCAAGAGTCTTAGCCACAGGGAAGCCAAGTTGCTCCACCTCATCATAAGCCGGGGCGATCTCCCCGCTCCGGTAGGCTTTGAATCGTCGGTTCATCTCTTCTTCTACATAGTACGATTTCTCCACTGCCACTTTGGTGGGTTCGAATCGTTCTAATAATTGTTGAGCTTTCACTATTTCATCTTTCTCCTCATTTACATGAGAAGGCTCAACTGCCATATGGATCATTCCTACAAGTAATACTTCAGCTTTACTCATCTTTCTTCCCTCCATTCGTAAAGAAAGGTACCACTTCTTCTCCAAGTTCCTGCATGACATCCTCTACAGGTCGCTTATTTTTGGATAGCCCCAACATGATGTGGTTCACCCCAATGGATTGATACTCATCCAGTAGATCTCTTAAACCGTGACGTCCGGTCCGGTAACCGGCAGGGATCTTCTCAGGCTGGTAGTTTGGATCTTCTGTTAGTTCAATAGGAAGCGGCATGAAAAAGGGGCGGAAAACGTCCCCGTGGTAGTGCGCTACCTTTTCTCTGTATGCTTTTATCGTTTCTTTCTGCTGTTCAGGCCTCTGTGGATAAAACATCCAGCCGTCTCCGTGTTCTGCCACCCAATCTAATGTCTGTTGGCAATACCCTGTAAGAAATACTGGAATTTGCTCGGACGGCTTTGGTACAAGGTTGGACTTGTGGATCTTACCGAACCTCGATTCACTGTCAGGAAATTCGTTATAAAGAACTTCTTGAAATACATGATAAGCTTCACGGAACCACTCTCCGCGCTCCATGATTGGGATGTTTAAACCTTCAAAGTCTTTCCTTCGATCTCCTGAAGAGATTCCTAGCATTAGTCGGTCCGGAAATAGTTTGTCTATACTTGCAATCTCTTTCGCCATGCGGAGAGGATGACGTAACGGAGCAACTAGAGCAGCTGTCCCAAGAGCTATGGTTTTAGTATGCGAAGCCAAATAGGTTAAATAGATGAGACTGTCAAAAATCTGACCGGTTGCTGGGTCTTCGAAGGTAGGGTCTTCAAGTAAGACGTCCTGTAACCACAATGCCGAAAAACCGAGGTCTTCAGCTTGTTGAGCTCGTTCGACCTGATCTTCCATAGTTGGGGCATTCACCTCGTAGTTCTCCATCGGTACAGACAACCCTAAGGTCAATTGGTCTTTCTTCAAAGCAGATAGATAAGAATTCATCGTCTTGCCTCCTACATTTCGTCGTGTTTCTATTATAAAGACAGGCAATAGAAAGTGCGAATAAGGAGTCTCAAATGAAAAAGCCTCCTAGTTAGAGGAGGCATAATTGTGTGAACGATAGGGAACGGTATTCAAAGAGAATTGAGATTACATAAAGTAGATAGCGAAGTAAAGGACTCCAGTTAAAATGGCAGAACCACCAGCAACACTTGCAATTTCGGTTACATCATATTCAATACGTTTTTTCATAGATAAAAGCCCCTTCCTTTTTTTGCTTGTACTAATATAGACGGATGAGGCCTGTCTAAAGTTTCAGATTTATTACATAAATATTTCATTTTTATTTCAACAAAATTTGACACAGTTTAATAATGTCAACAAGAAGAGTGACAAAGATGGGTTTACCTTTTGTTGAATACGCTTACCTCATGCCATTAAAATAAAGATATTAAGAAAATCAAAAGTAATGAAGGAGGATTTGTTGATATGAGCGATCAACAAAAAACAGGAATGAGAGCTAGAGTCCAGAAATTCGGTAGCTTCCTGAGTAGTATGATCATGCCGAACATTGCCGCTTTTATAGCGTGGGGTATCATCACGGCATTGTTCATCCCAGACGGTTGGTTCCCGAATGAGACGTTAGCCGCTATGGTCGGTCCGATGATTACGTATTTACTGCCATTATTAATTGCTTTTACCGGTGGCCGATTGATTCATGGTTTGCGTGGAGGAGTAGTAGCCGCAACCGCTGCAATGGGTGTAATTGTAGGTTCACCTGACACTCCGATGTTCTTGGGTGCGATGGTAGCAGGTCCGATTGCTGGTTACTTGATGAAAAAGGTCGACCAATTCCTTGAAGGAAAGGTCCGCCAAGGTTTCGAAATGCTTGTCAATAACTTCTCTGCCGGAATCTTAGGTGCTGTACTGGCTGTTCTAGCACTATATACATTAAGTCCATTATTCTCAGGTATCACAGAAGTGCTAGGCATGGGAGTAGATGCTCTGATCTCAGCAGGGCTGCTTCCACTAGCGAACATCTTCATTGAGCCTGCTAAAGTAGTCTTCTTGAACAACGCCATCAACCACGGTATTCTGACACCACTTGGTACAGAGCAGTCCGTGAACACTGGTAAATCCATTTTGTTCTTACTTGAAGCAAACCCTGGACCAGGATTCGGTGTTCTATTAGCATTCATGTTCTTTGGAAAAGGAACATCCAGACAAACAGCCCCAGGTGCTGCAGTGATCCAGTTCCTTGGTGGTATTCACGAGATTTACTTCCCGTACATCCTATCTAAGCCAATTATTATCCTAGGTGCCATTGCTGGTGGTATTTCTGGTACAGCTACTTTTGCATTCCTAGGTGCAGGTCTTACAGCAGCTGCTTCCCCAGGTAGTATCATCGCAATTTTAGGAATGACGGCTAGAGGAAGTTACGGAGCTGTTATAGCAGGTGTTGCTGTTGCGACAATCGTATCGTTTGCAGTATCCTCTGTCATCCTGAAAGCAACAAGCAGTGAGGACGAAGAAGACCTTGAAGCTGCAACAGCTAAGATGGAAGGAATGAAAGGTAAGAAGAGTAGTGTGTCTGGTCAACTGTCCGGAAATAAGGAAGAGCCAGCACAAACAAATTCAGACCAAGTTCCTGCCCTAAATCGTTCTAATGTAGATAAAATCATCTTTGCGTGCGACGCCGGAATGGGATCAAGCGCTATGGGTGCTTCCCTATTGAAAAAGAAATTTAAAGAAGCTTCCATCGATATCGAAGTGACGAACATGGCAATCAACGACTTACCTCAAGATGTTGACGTTGTCATTACGCATAAAGACTTAACAGAGCGTGCTATGCAAAAAGTTCCAAGCGCCCATCATATTTCTGTAGACAACTTCTTGAAGAGTCCGAAATACGATGAATTGGTACAAGAGCTGAGCGATGATAATGCCGGAGCGTCTCAAGAAGATAGTATGAAAGAAGAAAATGTAGATAAAATCATTTTTGCTTGTGATGCCGGAATGGGATCAAGCGCCATGGGTGCTTCCCTATTGAAGAAGAAGTTCAAACAAGCTTCTATTGATATTGATGTGACGAACATGGCAATCAACGACCTTCCGCAAGATGTTGACATCGTCATCACTCACAAAGATCTGACGGAGCGTGCGAAACAGAAAGTCCCTAATGCTCGTCATATTTCAGTAGATAACTTCCTGAACAGTCCGAAGTATGATGAACTTGTAGAGCAATTGAAGAGCTAATAGTCTTTGTAACAGGAAAGGTTCCGAATGGGTCCTTTCCTGTCTTTACTCGATTAGGAGGGAGGAGGGCTCGAATTGTATGTATCGGCTAGAGAACGAAAAATGATCGAGTACCTCTTAGATGCTCGAGATGCTGTACCTGTCAAAACCTTAGCAGAAGAGCTAGGAGTAAGTTCGCGAACTATCCACAGAGATTTGAACGGGCTTGAATCTACGCTCCAAGACTTCCAGGTTGCTTTGAAAAAGCAATCGGGTAAAGGGATTGCGTTAATGGGGGATGACAAGAGTGTAGCCAGTCTTAAAGAGGGACTACGTCAACAAGGTACTTTCGACTATACCCCGGAAGAGAGAAAGGTACTGATCCTTTCGTGGTTATTAGAAGCAAAAGAACCAATGAAAATAGTAGCATTAGCTGCAGAACTTGGGGTAACGGTAGCGACTGCAAGTCATGACCTGGATCAAATTGAAAATGATTTGTTATCGTTTGATTTGCAACTGGTACGCAGACGAGGGTACGGGGTTGAAGTTACTGGGAAAGAAGTGAACATTCGAGAAGCTATCCAGCATATCATGATGCGGCATATGAATGATTACGACTTTCTACGTTTGATGCGGCAACATATCAGTCAATCTCCAGTACAGACTCAATGGGATGCGGTTTCTGAACATTTACTCGGCTTGGTAAGTAAGGAAAGAATCCACACGATTGAACATGTGGTGGAGACGTTCCGTTCAGAGTTGACATACCCGCTTGCAGATAGTGCCTATATTGGACTCGTGATTCACTTGGCCTTAGCAATGGAAAGAATCAAACAAGGGGAGAGGATCCAAATTGAAAGTGAATATTTGGATGATCTCCGTGAAACGAAAGAGTTTCAAGTAGCAAGTAGAATGATTGAAGAATTAGAGAAACAGCTTGAACTGTCTATTCCAGAAGCGGAAATCGGATATATCACGATGCACCTAATGGGGGCAAAGTCACGATATAACAAAGATTCGGTTATGGAAGAAAGTAGTTTGAGTATAGCGTTCCACGCCAAACAACTGATTGAATTCGTATCCAATTCCTTGCAGAAGGACTTGCATCATTCGGAGAAGCTGTTAAACGATCTTGTCATTCATCTGAAGCCAAGTTTGTATCGTATTCAACAGGGAATGGATATTCATAATCCCCTTACAAAACAGATAGAAGAAGACTATCCTGAGCTATCTGAAATTGTAGGGCAGGCTGTGAGACATGTTTTTCCTGACTTAACTTTTCCGAAAGAAGAAGCGGCATTTCTGGTGATGCACTTTGCAAGTGCGTTATTGAATTTGGAAGAGACAAAGCGCCTTCACGTGCTTGTTGTTTGTTCAAGTGGTATAGGGACAGCGAAGATTCTGGCTGCGAAATTGAAGCGTCAATTCAGTGAGATTGAAACGGTCGATCACCAATCTCTTTTCGACTTGAAGCATTTACAAGTGGAAGAATATGATCTGGTTGTTTCGACGATCCCAATCGATCAATTGGAGGATTATGTACTAGTCAATCCTATGTTATCAACAGGTGACATTCATCAAGTGGAGCATCGAATTCGTAAAGTACGAATAAGGGGAAGTCTGAAAAGGACAGCGTCCAAGGAGATGAAGGTCCAGGATCAGACACTCCAATCAATCCGGAATTCGGTATCAGCAGTTCAAAAGTATGTTCAGACGATCAGTCATCTTTTGAATGGTCTACATGTATTTCAAGCAAAAGCGGATTCTAAATCAGACATCATTCAAGAGACGTGTGAGTATCTAGCCAAAAGGCATGCTTTGGAACATCCGGAATCAGTAGGGCAAGCTTTGTTGGAACGAGAGGCAGCTGGTGGATTGGGAGTTCCTCAAACGGGAATCGCCCTTTTCCACACTAGAAGCGAGTACACGAAGAAACCTTCCTTCAGCATCGTACCTCTCAAAGAGCCGTTGGCATTACAGTCGATGGAAGGCAGCATGATGGAAGTGAATGCATTTGTTGTTTTGCTGGCTCCTCACGATCTAAGTCAAGAAGGCTTGGAAGTGGTAAGCTTTTTGAGCACTCTGTTCATTGAAGAACCAAAGAGTGTACAGGTTGTTCACCAGGGAACGAAAGAAGAGATAATAGAGTATGTATCGAATCAGTTACATCGTTTAATGAAAGAAAAAATATCATCATAAAGGAGAATGTATCATGTCTGACCAAATCCTAACGGAAAAAACGATTGAACAGAACCAACAATTTTCTACCAAAGAGGAAGCAATCCGCTATGTCGGTGGTCTACTTCAAGAGCAAGGGTATGTAAATGAAGAGTACGTAGATAAGATGCTGGAAAGAGAAGAAGTAACGTCTACGTTTATGGGCAACTATGTAGCGATCCCACACGGTACAGAGGACGCAAAGAAATCAGTTCTTGAAACAGGACTTGCAATTGTAACGGTTCCAGACGGTGTCGATTTTGGCGACGGCAACATCGTGAAGTTGATGATCGGTATTGCAGGTAAAGGGGATGAACATTTAGAAATCCTTTCTCAAATCGCTATCGTATGTTCTGAGGAAGAAAACATTGATGCGATTCTGAATGCTTCTTCCAAACAAGAAATCATGGATATGTTCAGTGAGGTAGAGTAAGATGAAGGCTGTCCATTTCGGAGCAGGAAACATAGGCAGAGGGTTTATTGGGGCTTTGTTGGCGGATGCCAAGTTCGACACCGTGTTCGTTGACGTTAATCAGGAATTGATTCAAGAGTTGAATGAAAAGAACTCTTATACTGTTGAACTTGCGGGCACCGGAGAAGCGGAAACTGTAACAGGAGTATCCGGCCTTCATAGTCAAGCAGACGAAGAGAAAGTAGTGCAAGCCATTGTGGAGGCAGATTTAATAACGACTGCTGTCGGGCCACATGTGCTTGCTATGATTGCGCCCCTACTTGCGAAAGGATTGCTTAAGAAACAAGGTACAGCTAACGTAATCGCTTGTGAAAACGTAATCGGAGGAAGTCACATTCTGAAGAAGCACGTTTGGGAGGCGTTAACGGAAGAAGAGCAGCACCAGGTAAATCAAAAAATCGGGTTCCCGAATGCGGCGGTGGACCGTATTGTGCCGGACCAGACGAATGATGATTTGTTAACAGTCAAAGTGGAACCCTATTATGAATGGGTAGTTGAGACAAAAGACATCCATGGAACTCGCCCAGATATTTCAGGAATCACATATGTAGACGACCTAGAGCCTTATATAGAGCGTAAACTATTCACTGTGAATACTGGTCACGCTGCGACAGCCTACCTTGGTTACCAATATGGATATAAGCAGGTTAAAGAAGCAATCTCAGACGATGCAATCAAAGAGAAAGTGAAAGGCGCGCTTTCTGAAACCGGGGCTGTTTTAATAGAGAAATACGGTTTTGAAAGAGATCAGCACCATCAGTATATTGAAAAGATCATCTCACGTTTTGAGAACCCGGATCTGTTAGATGAAGTGACGCGGGTAGGTCGGGCTCCGATGAGGAAGTTGAGCAAGGAAGATCGCCTGGTGAAGCCGGCATCAGAGTTCACTGCTTTGTTCAATGAGACCCCAAGTCATTTGGTCGAAGTGATTGCTGCGGCTCTTCAATATGACGTAACATCCGACCAAGAAGCTGTTCAGTTGCAAGAATTGGTGGAAAAAGAAGGACCTGTAGAAGCTTTCCGAGAAGTGGCAGAATTAGAAAAAGATCATCTTCTAGTAAAAGCCGTCCAAGAACAGCTTCAATAAAAAAATCCCCGCTCAGGGGATTTTTTTATTAGTTTCTTTTTAGAAGTCAGCTTGTCTTATTGTTGTAGTGTTTTCGGAACGTTTTGAGGGCGGTGACGACATCTTGGTCGTAATCCTCTAAGAAATCCAGACCATAGTGATAATTCCCGTGCACTTTTTTACACCATACACCATTAGCAGTAACTTCGATTTCCTTGCCGGCTAATGTTGTTTGTACGAAGAACTGAACTTTTTTCTCGAGTGAAATGTTCATATCTGTCGAGAGTTTCATTCCACCAGGGCTAAGGTCTATGATATGCGCATTTCCTAAAGAAGATTGTATGGTTCGTCCTCCCACTTTCACAATTCGATACTTGGCTTCAACAGGCTCATCGAATCGGTAGCGCAATGTTTCATGGCGACGGTACCGCATCATTTAGAATCCCCCCTAACGTCCGCGAAAATGTAAAATGCTATATCTTATAATAAATGTTACCATTAATATGAAATAGGTGAAATAAAAAATCCTTTATAGAGAGGACAATACGGATGCAGAAACTTTCAATGAAATGGGATTTAGATACGCTATTCAGTGGTGGTAGTGACTCACAATCGTTACATAAGTATGTGGAACAAACAGAGGAGGAGCTAGCCAACTTAGAATCGCTAGTAGAATTATACACACCTCCTAAGAATACAGAACAGACCGGGCCATTATTGGAAGTGGTCGCGCATATCCAAGAAGTGATGAAAAGGTTATCAGAGTTCGGGGCATTCGTAAGCTGTCTCAGTGCTCAGAACGTAGAGGACAAAAAGGCTGGACAGTGGCAGTCTAAGCGTACAGAGATGGGAGCACGCTTTGATAACGCGCTTACAGCTTTTGATCAGAAACTGGTACAAGTGGACGAATCTATCTTTAAAACTATGATTCAACAACCTGAGTTGAAAGAACTTTCTTTCGTGTTAAATGAAAAGAGAGAACATGCAAAGGATCTATTAGAGCTTCGTCAGGAATCGTTGATCAACGACCTGTCGGTTGATGGTTATCATGGATGGGGGCAGATGTACGATGCCCTAGTCGGTAAGATGACAATCGAATACGATGGGGAAGAACTCTCGGTTGGGCAGGCTGCGAACAAACTTAGCGCTAGTGACAGGGAGGTAAGAACAGAAGTTTTCCACAAGCTCCAAAGTGCGTGGGATCAGCAATCGGACCTTTTCAGTGAGACCTTGAATCATTTGTCAGGCTTCAGGCTGCAAATGTACAAGCGACGAGGTTGGAACCATGTTCTCAAGGAGCCATTAGACTATAACCGCATGACCGAGACAACGTTGAATTCCATGTGGGAAACCATTTCTGATTACAAGTCGAAGTACAAGAATTACTTAAATAAAAAAGCGGAAATGCTTGAACTTGAAAAACTCAGCTTTTACGATGTGGAAGCTCCAGTTGGAGAGAGTGAACAGACGATGAGTTACCAGGAAGGGGCGGAATTCATCGTGGAACAGTTCCGTAAATTCAGCCCGAAAATGGCTGAATTCGCAGAAATGGCTTTCGAGAAACAGTGGATAGAAGCAGAAGACCGTTCAGGGAAAAGACCAGGTGGTTTTTGTACTAGCTTTCCTGACAGTGAAGAGACGAGGATTTTCATGACATATTCCGGTACACCATCCAATGTGGCGACGCTTGCCCATGAGCTTGGGCATGCGTACCATCAACACGTGATGAATGACATGGAAGTGATGAACCAAGGCTATGCTATGAACGTGGCAGAGACTGCTTCCACTTTTGCGGAAATGATTGTTGCAGATGCAGCTGTTAAAGAAGCTAAGAACGATGAGGAGAAACTGACGTTGCTTGAAGATAAAGTGCAGCGTAGTGTCGCTTTCTTTATGAATATCCATGCTCGTTTTCTATTCGAAACGCGTTTCTATGAAGAGCGAAAGTCTGGTACAGTATCAGCAGAGCGCCTTAAACAGTTGATGAGGGACGCTCAGCGGGAAGCTTATATGGATAGTCTGGATGAGTATGATCCAACATTTTGGGCATCCAAGCTTCATTTCCACATTACAGACGTTCCGTTCTACAACTTCCCTTATACATTCGGCTATTTATTCAGTATGGGAATCTATGCACGCGCACTGGAAGCGGGCGAGAGTTTTGAGGATAAATATATTGCTCTACTCAGAGATACAGGGCGAATGAATGTAGAAGACTTAGCCAAGAAGCACCTCGAAGTCGATATAGAACAGAAGGAATTCTGGCAAAATGCACTTGAATTATGTGTTGCTGACCTAGAAGAGTTTATGGAAGTAGCCGAGAAGCTTTAACTTTCTTGAAAAAGGGTATCAAGAATAAAGAGACTTTGATAGAGGGGTGAAAGTATGGCGGATGAAACACGTATTCCAGAAGGTGAAAAAGAACAACGGGTCAAGGAAGAGCTAGATGGATGGAAAATGGCGGATGAAAAGTTCATTACGAAGCGATACCGTTTCCAGGAATTCTTAACAGGAATTCAGTTCGTGAACCGGGTTGCGGAGTATTCTGAAGACATTCAGCACCATCCATTTATCAGTATCGATTATAAGATGGTAACGCTCAAGTTGACTTCTTGGGAAGCTGGAGGACTTACCGAACTCGATCTAAGCTGCGCAAAAAAATACGACGAATTATACAAATCCATAACCGAATGACGAAAACCCGCTCTAAGAATTTAGAGCGGGTTTTCGTTTAGGAAGCTTGTTTTGATTTCATCTCGCGTGTCTTCTTCTCTTTTTGCAGATATTGATAACCGATGAAAGCGAGCAGTCCAATTTGGGGAACAGCCGTCTCCCATGTAGGATAAAAGCCGAAGAAGTCTATGACCGGTAATCCCTGGATCGGATGTACCGGCAGTACGTCGGTAATCTGCAAGGCGTGAATGCTGACACCTGTGAATTTGAACGCGATAAAGTAAATAAAGGCACTGGCAACAAGGAAGAACGGACGGATTGGGATTCGTACGCTCAGTTTGACTAATAGGAATCCGATGACAATCAATACAAGGAGAGCACTTCCCATGCCCCATAGTAGTTGGGAAAGTTCAATGGAGGGAGCCATTCCTAGATAAAAGATGATTGTCTCTGCTCCTTCACGGAAAATAGCAATGAATGTGACAAGGGCAAGCATCCAACGTGCTCCACGGTTCATCACTTTTTGCAGCTGCTTGTTTACGAATTGATTCCACGCCAGAATGTTCGACTGCTTGTGAAGCCAAGCCCCGACAGTCAACATCATGACTACTGCAACTAGCCCTGTGATTCCCTCAATCATTTCCCTGCTGGTACCTGATTGTACACCAGCAAAGAGTATAGTCAGTAGAACGGCCATTCCGCCACTTAATAGAAGGCCGGCGCTAAGCCCGCTCCAAACCCAAACACGTTGGGCTTCATTATTGGTACGTCTTAAGTATGCAAGAAGCGTTGCAATGACTAAGATCGCTTCTAACCCCTCGCGGAAAAGGATGAAGAACGCATCAATAGCGGAATAACTGCTTTGTTCAGCGAAAGGTTCGAGGTCGTAACGCATCTCCTGCACTGCTTTCGCAACGACTTGTGGATCAGGATTAGAAGAACTGGTCATCGTCAATATTTCTGTCATCTGTTGCTCCGTCTGATTGTAGACTTGTTGTGATTTCGTCAATACTTGTCCTTCCACCATCGGCCACAGTTGAATGAATGTCTCCATTTCTTCTGAAGCAGAGGTGAAGTCATCATTCTTGGCGGCTTCCTCAGCACGTTCCAGATTCTGAATTAATCCAGCTAACGAAACGTTGCTGTTCTCTTCATTATTTCCTTCCGTTTTCCCTTCTGCATAGCCTTTGAGGGTTTCTTGAAGAACTTTCACTGCTTTTACAGCTTGTTCAGGTTGTAGAGGATCTTTGTTCAGAGAAACGCGGACCATACTCATCTTTGTTTCAATCTCCCCGTAGGCTTGAAGGTTTGTTTCACGAATCGGTTTTTCTATAGCGGTCCAACTCGCTACAAAGGAATCGTTAAGAATACGAGCTTTGTCTATTTCTTTTGTTTTAATAGCTTGAATGATGGGGTCTAAGTCATCCGCCAATTGCTTTATACTTTCATGGTCAACGGCGTCAGGTGAACTAGATTCCCCGCTCACATAATCATCAGTAGCGCTAGCAAGTTGCACGATTTGCTCATATAGCGCGTCCTGTTTGATTTCTTCATCCTCTAAGAGCTCGAGGGAAGTTGTTAGCTCTTCTGTTATGTTAGGGTCTTTTGCTTCTTGTTGTTCCCAAAGTTTCTGATAGGTGAGAAGAGATTCTTGCAACGCCAAATAGTCTTCCGCACGCACTTCAACCAGAGCATCGCCGACGGTAGGGAGTAGGCGGTCTTTCCCGTCAGCTGCATGGACAGTAAAGGTGAAGGCGGACCATATGGTAAGGAAGGTTAGCAATATAAGTGTTTTTTTTCGTAGTTTCTGATTACTCATTCAGGTCATCCTTTCCTATTCTCTTAGAAAAGAGAATCTCCAATATAGCCACCTTTAGAGGCACCGCCAGGACATGCGAACACGGCAGATCCGATATGGCGGATGTATTCGTTCATGCGGTCCATGCCAGCCATCCTTTTTTGGATAGGTACGAACTGCTTGAATGGATCTTTTTGGTAGCTTATAAATAATAATCCGGCATCAAGCTGAGCTCTGGTAGGGTCCATTTCGCTTGAGTAAGAATACGAGCGGCGGAGGATTTTCTCTGAACCATCTCCCCGAGCTAGTTTAATATGAGAATCTACTGGTATATGGGGATTCCCACTTTCATCTTTCTTGTCGAAATTGATGTCATCGAATTCGTCTTGATGACCAAGGGGTGCACCGGATCTTTTTTCCCGTCCGAATGTCATTTCTTGTTCATTCAAATGCGTACGATCCCATACCTCAAGCAACATTCTTATCCGTCTCATCACCATATAGCTTCCGTTTTTAATCCACGGAGCTTCTGAACCGTTGGACCAAACGATGTCGTTGAATTCTTTATCCGTGCTCGGGTTTACCGTTCCATCTTTGAAACCGAACAGGTTACGGGGTGTCCCTTTCTTTTTGTCTGCTTGAGGAGTTCGTTGGAAGCCTGATTGCATCCATCGAAGGGTTACAATGCCACGGCCGATACGGATCAAATTACGGATCGCATGGAAAGCGACTTGCTTATCTTCAGCGCAGACCTGGACACATAAGTCACCGCCTGTCCACTGCTCCTCTATTTGATCCCCTGCAAAGGAAGGGAGACTCTTCAATTGCTTTGGTTTTTTGGAAGCTAAACCGAAGCGATCCGAGCCGTTCTTATCGAAGAAGGTGGGACCGAATCCATACGTAATCGTCAGTTTCGATGCGCTCAACCCATCCGCTTCTCCAGTATCTTCTGGGGGAACGTAAGAGTTGTCGGTGTATGGTCCAACTAGTTCCGCTTTCGACATATGGGCAGAGGCCATCGTCCATTCTTTGAACAAATCACGTACATCTGAAAGCTGGTTGGTCGTAAGGTCCAAGGAGATGAGATAAATATAGGTCTGAGGCTTTGTTATGATTCCAGATTGGTGAGTCCCATAGAAAGGAATTGCATCTTCTGCTGTTTGTTTATCCTCTTTGTCCAGGGTTTTACCGAGTGCTGAGATCGTACCGAACCCGCTAGCACCAACAAGCAGTCCTAATCCTCCAGCGCCGGTTCTATAAAGCATTTCTCTTCTAGTGATTTTGTTTGATTTGCTTTCGTCACTCATGTGGAACATCCTTTCAAGGGGAAACTTGAGAAAGCCACTAGATTACTAGTCTAGTGGCACGTGAGTCTTTATCCTTCTAAAACAACACCAATTTGTGATAGAGGCTCTGCTAAGGCATCGATGACTTTACTCAGCTTCTGTGTATCTTCCTCTGTCAAATCTGTATAAGAAACGTACCCATTCTCTGTTTTATAATCTTCTAGTGCAGTATATACGTCAGCGAAGCGTTGTTCGAGTGTATCGAGAAGTTCCGGATCCTTTTCTTCCAGAATCGGGCTCAGAAGGTCAACGATCTTCTTCGAGCCGTCGACATTTGCTGCAAAGTCGTAAAGGTCGGTGTGGGAATAACGTTCTTCTTCTCCTGTGATTTTGGAAGCGGAGACTTCGTTCAATAAATCGACAGCCCCTGTTACTAGTGTTTGAGGAGCGACATCCGCTAACTCAATTTTAGCGCGAAGTGATTTAACATCGTTCAGCAGCTGATCTGCATATTCAGCAGTTCCCTCTGTCGTGTTCTCTTCCCAATGGATCTTCTCGAGGCGGTGATATCCTGTCCATTCTTCTTCCGGAACATCTCCTTCTCGTGCGTCAATCTTCGGATCAAGGTCACCGAAGGACTCAGCAATAGGTTCTACACGTTCGAATGGCATACGCGCTGTCGGATATAGTTCCTTCGCTTTCTCTAGGTTTCCGGCTTTCACTGCTTCTACGAAAGCAGTGGTTCCTTCAACGAATAGATCCGTTTGCTCAAGGCCGTATTGGCGATAGCTGTCAACCGCTTTCTCCAGCTCTTCAGAGTAAGTTGCCGTCTTACTTTCTTCTGTCTTTTTAGCCTCTTCGGCTTGAGATTGTTCAGTCGTGTTACACCCAGCTAGCAGCAAACCTGGGATAAGTAGGCTGATGGATGCGACTTTTGTAAATTTGTTCATATGTAAAGGCTCCTCCTTCAGTTCATTGAAAATGATTATCAATATCTGTTTCTATTATACTGAAAATGATTCTCAAGTAAAGACTTTTTGAAAATTGTTATTTTAAATAGGAAGAAAGACGTCCATAATACGAAAAAAGACGCTGATTTCGAATCAGCGTCTTTTCCAACGATTTATTAGTAGTTAACCGTTGTCGTCTTTTTAAATTTTCTCTGTGTAAGTAATAGGGGTACGTGTCTCCTATAGTGTACTTACTGTAACACACCATAAAAAGGAAATCTAATACATTACATGAAATAATAAACTTTTAATTTTCTTGTAACTTGTGGACATGTTCCTCCGTGAAAAACGGAGAATCAACAGGAGGCATGGCAAAGGTTGAGACGGATTCCTCTGTAAATGGGTGGATAAAGGTGAGTTGAGCAGCGTGTAGAGCCTGCTGACCGTTGTAATTTCCTTTTCCTCCATACAATTCGTCCCCGATCAATGGGTGACCGACGTGGCTCATATGCACTCTGATCTGGTGAGTACGACCGGTTTGGAGCTGGAGACGCACTAGAGAAGCCTGAAGGGAAGGAAGGTACTCAATCCGTTCATAATGGGTTTCGGCAGTTTGTCCATTCGGAGACACACGCCTTCTTGTTGGGTGATGACGGTCCTTGCCAATCGGTTCATTGATGATACCTTTCTTAGGTTTTACTTTCCCTTGTGCCAAAGCAAGGTATGTCCGTTTAATATTTCGTTCCTTTAATTCTTCCCCAAGCATAGCAATCGCCAAGTCATGTTTGGCAAAAAGAACCGCACCGGAAGTGTCCTTGTCGAGACGATGGACGTATTTCGGAGTCGCTTCAATCCCGTTGATTTGAAAGTAGGAGGCGACAGCGTTGACCAGCGTATCGGTTTGTCCCTCACTGTTTGGGTGCGTAAACATGCCTTCCGGTTTGTTTACGACAAGCAGGTGATCATCTTCATAAAGTACATCCACATCCATATACGTTGGTGTCACCTCTAAAGGTTGCGGTGCAAATAACCGTATCCGTAGAGCGTCGCCGGTCTGAACGGTCGTGTCTTTCCAGTGAACGATCTCGTTATTCACTGTCACTTCTTTATTAGTACGGAAGCGGTGGATCAGTTTCCTCGGGACATTCCATCGCTTCTTCATGATTTTCTCGACGGTAACGCCTTTCCATTTTTCCGGGACGGTTACTTCGAGCCATTCGCCGATTCGTTTTGTTTTCATATTTCAGCACCTGTCTTTTCATTTAATTCGACCATTGTTTCATAATATCTGTAGTTTAGGCTAACAGAAAGATTTACGCAATCCTAATAACCCTTAGGTTTCGACGTTCATATGATCTGTGTTATACTTGATAAGTTGAAAACTAAGTGAGACGAAAGAGGTGTGTGCTTTTATGCAACACAGAAATGATATTCGTAATATAGCGATCATCGCGCACGTTGACCACGGAAAAACAACCCTCGTTGACCAAATGCTTCACCATTCTGGTACATTCCGTGACAACGAACACGTAGATGACCGTGCGATGGACTCCAATGATTTGGAAAAAGAGCGTGGTATTACGATCCTAGCCAAAAATACTGCGATTAACTATAACGACACTCGAATCAACATTTTGGATACCCCTGGCCACGCGGACTTCGGTGGCGAAGTAGAACGTATCTTGAAAATGGTAGATGGCGTACTGCTTGTCGTTGATGCATATGAAGGGTGTATGCCACAAACACGCTTCGTATTGAAGAAAGCACTAGAACAAAAACTTACACCAGTTGTTGTTCTGAACAAAATTGACCGTCCGAATGCCCGTCCGGAAGAAGTTGTCGATGAGGTACTAGACCTATTCATCGAACTTGGTGCTGACGACGATCAACTGGACTTCCCAGTTGTCTATGCTTCTGCTTTGAACGGAACATCTGGTGATGAGCCAGAAGACCAGCAGGAGACAATGGACCCGATCTTCAACTTGATCATGAAAAACATCCCAGCACCTGCTGACACGACAGAGGATCCACT
Organism: Halobacillus salinus; assembly: GCF_004684905.1. Classification (GTDB taxonomy): domain Bacteria; phylum Bacillota; class Bacilli; order Bacillales; family Halobacillaceae; genus Halobacillus; species Halobacillus salinus. Next base: position 499,324 of record NZ_SRJC01000001.1, read on the forward strand.
TCAATTCCAAGTAACGCTTCTAGATTACAACGACTATCTTGGTCGTATCGGAATTGGACGTGTCTTCCGCGGATCGATTAAAGTGGGACAACAAGTATCCCTTATGAAGAAAGACGGATCAGTTAAAAACTTCCGTGTTTCTAAGCTGTTCGGCTTTATCGGTCTGAAACGCATTGAGATCCAAGAAGCAAAAGCCGGGGATATCATTGCGCTTGCCGGATTAGAAGATATCAACGTAGGAGAGACTGTTTGTCCTCCAGATAACCAAGAAGCAATGGAAATTCCACGAATCGATGAGCCGACGCTTCAAATGACATTCCTCGTGAACAACAGTCCATTTGCTGGTCGCGAAGGTAAATATGTCACAGCGCGTCAAATCGAAGAACGTCTTTTGACACAACTTGAAACAGACGTGAGTCTACGCGTTGAGCCAACGGATTCTCCTGATGCATTTACTGTATCTGGACGTGGTGAATTGCACCTATCCATCTTAGTCGAGAACATGCGTCGTGAAGGCTTTGAACTACAATTGTCCAAGCCGCAGGTTATTTTGAAGGAAGTAGACGGTCAAACGTGTGAACCAGTGGAACGCGTTCAAATCGATACTCCTGAAGAATACCAAGGTGCCGTAATGGAATCCATCGGTTATCGTAAAGGTGAAATGCAGGATATGGTCAACGACGGAAACGGTCAAGTACGTCTTGAGTTCATCGTTCCATCCCGTGGTTTGATCGGTTATGCGACAGAATTCATGACACAGACACGTGGTTACGGAATTCTTAACCACACGTTCGACGGCTATGCACCCCTTACTAAAGGACAAGTCGGCGGACGTCGTGAAGGTGTATTGATTTCTATGGATAAAGGGAAAGCTTCCACTTACGGAATCATGAACCTTGAAGACCGTGGTGTCATCTTCGTCGAACCTGGTACAGAAGTGTATGAAGGTATGATCGTCGGAGAGCACAACCGTGAGAACGACCTAACAGTCAACATCACGAAAGAGAAGCACTTGACTAACATCCGTTCTGCAAACAAAGACACTACGAACACTATCAAGAAAACACGCCAGATGACGCTTGAAGAAGCAATCGAATACTTGGATGACGATGAGTACTGCGAAGTGACACCAGAAAGTGTACGTCTTCGTAAGAAATATCTGAACGAGAGCGAACGTAAGCGTGCGGCGAAGCAGAAGAAAATGCAGAACGTCGATCAATAATAGCAGGAAGTGAGCAGGGGAGACCTTGCTCACTTTTTTTGTATCTTGATCATTCCTTATCCAATAACGGTTTCTCATTTACTAAACCAATTAAAAGAAAAGCTCTGAACTAACTAGTTCAGAGCTTTATCCAGACTCTCCCACGGAAAGCGAGTTGTTTTCCAGACCACGGAAAACTAGATTATAATAAAACCAAACTCCACCCATTTTCAACAATATGAAAGCCCTGAACTAAGTAGTTCAGGGCTTTATCGTTATTTTACTTCTATTTTCACTTCTTTATGTCCGTGAATTTCCTTATCCGGTTTTTCATAGTGCACGTTGACGGTGTATGTGCCGGCGGAAGGGAAGCTGAAGGTACTCGTATATTCCCCGGGATTCGTTTCTTCTGTTTCGATGTATTTGTGTGCTTCCAGCTGGTCAGAACTGATCTCAAAGCGAACTTTCGCTTCTTCGAAGGGTTGTTCCATTCGGTTGATATGGGTGACTAGCTCATTATCCTCTCCTGCTGTGAAGGTTTGCTCTGTCATCAAGTGAACCATAAATTCACTGTCACCGTGTCCTTCTTTGTGATCGTGGCCGCTTTCAGCAGTTGTTTTGTCTTCTTTCATTTCTCCCACTTGTACGGTCACCTTCGGCATCGTATGCAAGTCGCCGACTTGAGTGTGAGCATACATCTGATAGGTGCCCTTCTTCTCAAATGTATATTGGATCTCGTAGACGCCGTCTCCGACGTGTTCGCTTTCTATTGTGTTGGATGAATCTTGCCCGTCTTTCTCATTCCAAATCTCAAAGTCTACATACTCAGCGTCATCTACAGGTGCACCGTCTTGCGTTACTTTCGCTTGAATAGTAGTCTCTTCACTGACAGGAAGTGGCTCCTCATCCGTGATGACTTCTACTTCTGGAACTGCAGCCACTTCGGCTTCTTCTTTCTCGTCTTCAGTTCCTTGTGCGGTGTTCTCTTCTTGTGGGGTATCGGTACCGCAGGCACTCAACACGAGAGTGGCTAGTAAGAAACTGTATAAAAGCATTTTCATATCTTTACACTCCTTTATCTACAATTAGGATATCATGCTCATTCTACCCTTGAATAAATGAAATAAGACAATCTATTGACAAAACCTCATCTAGAAAAAAACCAAGGACATTATGTCACTTGGTCATTATTCCAGTCGTACGTATAGAAACGTTCGTACGTAACCCATTTCATTGCTTCTGGGTCATTGGTCTTAATTCCTTCTTCAAGCATTTCCAACATACGTGCCGTTTGGGAAATGTGGGCGCGCATTGCGTTTAGTTTTTCAGTTTGGACGGCTCGGATATCATTCTCGACATCCGGTTGCCCTAAGTTCTCTTCCGTATCATTGGCAAAAGCGACTGCATGGAACGTAGGGCGATCTACTTCATTGATTTCTCGAAGAGCACGAACGACGGCTCGAGCGGTTGCTTCATGGTCAGGATGAACAGCGTAGCCAGGGTAGAAGCTGATGACTAGTGATGGGTTTAATTCATCAATCAATTCGCGGACCATGTTTTTCATGTCCGTATCGTCTTCGAATTCCAATGTTTTATCACGCAGGCCAAGCATACGAAGATCCGTGATACCCATTGCTTCGGCAGCTTTTTTTAATTCAGCCCGACGGATATCTGGAAGAGTTTCACGGTTGGCGAATTGTGGCTGTCCTAAGTTTCTGCCCATTTCTCCTAATGTCAGACAAGCATAGGTGACGGGGGTTCCTTGTTTTATATAAGAAGTAATCGTTCCAGACACTCCGAAGGCTTCATCATCCGGGTGTGGGAAAATTACAAGTACATGGTTCTCTTCTTTAATCATGGGACTCACTCCTTAGAAGAATTCTACTTACACATTATCCCGTACTACCAGAGATTTTTAAAGCTATTTGATTGTTGACTCTTTCAGATTTTCCTTTTATAGTGAGAGTGGAACAAAAAATCGTTCCGTCACTGAATTCCTTACTAAAGAGGAGAATGATTTATGAGTGTGGTCGTTCTTAACTAATCCATCAATTGGATAACATCTTGTTCAAAACGATGTGCCAAGGCACGTCTGTTTCGTTATGTCGAAAGTAGAGCTGTAATAGATATTCGCTCTCTTTTGCCTGTTGAACAAGAGTGGTTAAGAACGAGCATAAGCGTAGCAGAACGATCAATGAAGCTATGACTGCTTATTCAGTCGTAGCTTTTTTTTATTTGATCCAGTGACGGAACACGTACGTCGCGGCGAGCTTTCCTTAGCTTGTCGCGGCTTTTTTTATTCTTTAAAGTGAAAGGGAGTCTATTATGAATACACGAACATTTGAAACACTAGAGTACAATCAAATAGTGGAGCGTGTCAGCCAATTTGCGATGACCCAGGAGGCTAAGCAATCAATTTTGGAGTTGGAGCCGACAAGAGAACGTCGACATCTGGAACGTTTGCATGAAGAAGTGCAGGAGGCAGTCGCTATTATCAACATCAATAGCCATGTTCCCATCCATAGCCTCGAAGATGTCTCACAGATACTGGATCAAGGTAAGAAGGGGCTCTATATTCGACCATCACAGTTTTCCGCTTTGATTTCTTTTCTTGATCATTGCCAGAAACTGAAACGGTTTATGGCGGATAAAGAGGTTGTAGCTCCTACCATTTACTTGTATGCAGAGTCTATTTCCGATTTATCTTCCCTTGAGGGAGCCATTCAAGAGACGATTCGCCATGGGCAAGTGGATGATTACGCGTCAAAAGAACTGACAAAAATCCGTAAACAAATCGGTGTTAAAGAACAGAGGCGCAAAGAAAGACTGGAGTCCTTGAAGAAGAAGTACCGTACGTCTATGCAGGAATCGCATCCTGTCATGAAGAACGGGCGCTATACACTGCCTATTAAAAGGGAAAATCGTAACAAAGTGAAAGGTACCATCGTCGACCAATCTTCATCTGGTGCAACGCTCTTCATCGAGCCTGCTGAGATGACCGAGGCACAAGAAGAGCTGCATATGCTGAAGATGTCTGAGGAGCAGGAAGTGGAACAGATTCTTTATACTTTGACAGGAGAAGTTCTTGGTCACGAACAAGAACTTCACATTGCGATGGAGACGATGCATCAATATGATCTCTTATTTGCCAGGGCAAAATACAGCCGCTCGATCAATGGCGCAGCACCAGTCTTTTCAGAAGGATTTACAATCGATTTGATCGAGGCTAGACACCCCTTGCTCGGGGAGAACGCTGTTCCGCTTTCGATTAGAATGGGAGAAAGCGAGCAAGCACTTCTGATTACAGGCCCGAATACAGGAGGGAAGACGGTAACGTTGAAAACCGTTGGGCTGCTAGCGCTCATGGCGCAGTCTGGTATTCCTATTCCGGCAGGCGAAGGGAGTCAGCTACCTATCTTCCAGCACGTTTTTGTAGACATCGGTGATGGTCAAAGCCTTGATGAGAACTTGAGCACGTTCAGTTCCAGGCTAGTCAACTTAATCGATATCTTACGCCAGGCTAACGATCATTCGCTCTTATTGTTAGATGAAATAGGTTCTGGAACAGACCCACGCGAGGGGATGGGATTAGCGACAGCGATCCTCGACCAACTATCGGAAAAAGGTTCGACGATTCTTGCTACTACACACTATGGAGAGATGAAGGAATTTGCGGACCAGAAAGAAGGCTTTATTAACGGTGCGATGGAGTTCGATTTGGAAACATTACAACCTACTTATCAATTGCATCTCGGAACATCAGGGAAAAGTCAGGCTTTCGACATTGCACTTAAGTTGGGTTTGCACCCGGATATATTAGAGGAAGCCTATGCTATCTCCTATAATGAAGAAAACAAATTCGATTTAGCCCCTGAGATACTGCAGGCGGATTCTTACAAGCGCCAAGTGTCCATAAACCGTTACGGTAGACCGAAATCATCTCTTAAGAAAGAAAAGGTAAAACCGAAATTCAAGATGGGAGATAACGTCCACATACCTTCAGAAGAGGAAAACGGAATCGTGTACACTGGTCCTGATGCGAAAGGGAATTATCGTGTTCAAGTAAAAGGGGAGAAGAGGACTTACAATCACAAGCGCTTAACACTATCCATTCCAGCGGAAGAACTGTATCCAGAGAACTATGATTTTGATATCCTATTCAAATCGAAAGAATATCGGAAAATTAATAAACAGTTGGACAAAAAACATGTGGAAGGTTTGACGCTCGATGACGAAGAGTAATTGTTCGAAGGAATGGATCCCTCGTGCTATGATATAGACAAATTCATCCTACTGTGAGGTGATCATCATGAAGAAGTGGTGGATATGGATCGGCCTTATCGTGTTGATCGGAATCTTCGCTGTGCCGGAAGCTTATGCCTATTTGACGAAGCGCAACTACGAAAGTGAGGCTGTGGAAGAGATTCCAGACGGATATGAAGTAGCGACATTAGCTGGCGGATGTTTCTGGTGCATGGAGCCCCCTTTTGAAAAGCTGAAAGGCGTCAAGGAGGTCGTTTCTGGATATACCGGAGGAGAGGTTAGAAATCCCTCGTATGAAGAAGTGTCGGCAGGAGGTACCGGACATATCGAATCCGTCCAAGTTTACTACGACCCTGAGGTAGTCTCTTATGACCAGATATTAGACGTATTTTGGCGACAGATTAACCCTACCGACGATGAAGGGCAGTTTGTGGACAGAGGTTACCAATATACTACGGCTATCTTTTACAATAATGAACAACAAAAAGAAATAGCTGAAAAGTCGAAGCAAGCACTGGCTTCCTCCGGGCGTTTTGACCAAGAAATCGTAACCCCGATCAGGGAAGCGGAGGCTTTCTACAAGGCTGAGGAGTACCATCAGGATTATTATAAGAAGAATAAGTTTCGCTATGACTACTATCGTGGCAACTCCGGGCGAGATGACTATTTGGATCGAACTTGGGGAACCGATAGGGAATTAGATTTACCAAAGAAAGAAGCATCATAAAAAAATCCCCCTCATACCGTGTGAGGGGGATTTGTGTGTAAGTCAATATTGTTCCGTTTGTTGCGGGATCGCATCGTTTGCATCCATATCCGAATATCCTACATAACCGAACGTCGCGACTATCAATAATAGAACAGCGAATAGAAATTTCCTCATTACTACTTTCCTCCATTTTACCTAAAACGAAAAAACTCTCAGGCAAAATCCGACAAATGAACTGTTCATCTGTCGTTTTTTGCAATATCCAATCCTTATTGTACGTGGAAACTCCTCTTAATTCAAGGTAATAATCAGAATTATGAAACGAGCTTCAGACCGATGACACCAGATATGATGCACAGTATGAAGAGGAGACGCTTCGCGTGAAACCCTTCTTTAAAGAATAGGATACCAAGTAGGACGGTTCCGACAGAACCGATCCCAGTCCAAATGCCATAAGCCGTTCCTACTGGAAGGTCCAGCAGAGACAAGGATAGAAAGTAGAAACTGACACCACCAGCTGCAATCGCTCCGATTGCAGCGCCCTTTTTCTGAAACCCATCTGATAACTTCAGGAAGAACATCGCTGTCATTTCACCGAATCCTGCGAACAATAAAAATACCCATGCCATGTGGCACCCCTCCTTACGTTGTTTCTTCAGGCGAATTCGTCAGCTTCAAGCCGATGATCCCCACAAGTAAAAGCCCAATAAAAAAGACCTTCCCGGCGCTTGCGCTGTCGCCAAGAAATGTCATACCGATCACTGCTGTACCTGCTGCTCCTATTCCAGTGAATATGGCATACCCAGTACCAACGTCGATTTCTTTCAATGCTTTCGTGAAAAAGAAGAAGCTGATTATAATCAGAACGACCGTTACAATCGAAATAATAGGACGAGTAAAGCCGTCCGACATTTTCAAACCGACGGCCCATCCTACTTCAAACAAAGCTCCGATCAGTAAATAGATCCATGCCATAGAGATCCCCTCCTATGCTTGAATGCCCAGCCAGAAGACTTTCCAGCTTGCTTGTTTTCTCGTTTCAAATACTTCTCTTGGATAAAAGTTTTCTTCTAAAAACAGCCCATCGATCAACGTGTAGAAGGCGCTCGTCATTGTATCAGTGGAAAGGGCGCGCAGCTTACCAGTCTTTTTCCCTTCTTCGAAAATAGGTCGAATAATGTTCGTTAAACATTCTTCTACGAGTAAAAAGACACGTTTGATCTCCTCAGCGAACTCATCCGGAGGGAAGAAAGTGACTCGTTTGAAAAATAATCCTTCCATCGAATTCGATAAGTGAGCCAAGTAGTTTTTATATATTCCGAATAGCTGATCATCTATACTGTCGCTCGTCGGGACATTGATTTCTGTTTGCATGACTTCCATTTCTCTTGCTGCAACATCATCCAATACAGCAGAAAATATCGCTTCTTTTCCTTTGAAATGATTATACAAAGACGGTTTTTTGATCCCTACTAGTTCTGCAATCATGGTAAGACTCGTGTTTTCATAACCATGGTTAGCGAATAGCGAGAGGCTTTCTTCTATAATTCTTTGTCTTGTCATTAGGAACACCTCACATTCAATGACTAACTAACGGTTGTTAGTCTCTATTCTAGCACCACTTAGTACACTTGTCCAGCGGTCAGTATTCGACACGTTTAGTCATTCTGCTAATTGGGAATAGTACTAGTAAAGTACTCATTTTTATACTTTGCCTACTTAAGGAGCGGGATACGTGAATAAATATCGACTAGACCGATTCGAAGGCACTTACGCTATTTTAATCCAGGAACATCCGTACCATAACGAGCTTTCTGTTCTTAAAGAACGGTTAGTGGCCATTGCCCAACCTGGCGATGAGCTTTACATTGATTTCGACGCGATAGGAAACTTAAAGAACATCGAAGTCGTCAAAGCAGATAAGATGGAAAAGGCTTGAGCTAAAAAGCACCGGAGATCCTCTCCGGTGCTTTTTGTATGTTACGACTTAATAATAGTTTTGGTATAATAGCATACAAACAGATGTTCTTTTTGGAGGGTTAGTATGGAGGAGCTATTAGAAGGATTAAATGAGGCCCAGCAGCAAGCGGTCGTATCTACTGAAGGATACATCCGTGTCATCGCAGGTGCAGGTTCTGGCAAGACTCGTGCTTTGACACACCGTTATGCGTTCATCGTAAATGAACTGGGTATCGATCCTGGAAATGTGCTGTCTGTGACATTTACTAATAAAGCATCTCATGAGATGCGTCGTCGTGTGAAGAAGTTGATCGGTGGCGAGCAAGATACTGGATTTATTACAACGTATCATGGTTTTTGTGTGCGGGTTTTAAGAGAGGACATACATCGTCTGTTCTATCCGAAGAACTTCATTATATTGGACGTTGAAGATCAGAAGATTTTATTGAGAGAGATTTTCGAAGATATGGAATTAAAGATGAATGATAAAACGTTCAAACGAATACTGGATAAGATAGGAAAGCTGAAAGGGAATACCCATTATGTGCAGCAGATGATCTTGCGCGGGGAGATGCCTATTCCGGACGATGCTGGTGACTTGGATGGACAGATCATTCAAAGGTACTTGAAGAAGCAGAAGCGAGTATATGGTCTTGATTTCGACGATCTACTTAATTTTGTCTTCGTACTCTTCGAACAGTACAAAGAAGTGTTGGAGAAATGGCAGGATCGTTTATTTTATATCCAAGTCGATGAATTTCAGGATAGCAGCCTGAAGCAGTTCGAACTGGTGAAGAAGCTTTCTCGGAAACACGGTAATTTATTCGTAGTAGGTGACCCTGACCAGACGATCTATGAGTGGCGTGGTGCCGATCCGAAATACATGGTAGATTTCGATCAGTTTTTCGAGGGGACCGAGACGATTTTCTTGAATCAGAACTATCGCTCGACGCCTCAGATCTTGTCACTCAGCAATGCACTAATTAAGAACAATTACTTCCGGGTGGATAAGGATATGGTCACAGAGAATCCAGGCGGGGTGAAAGTGGTCCATTATCACGGCAAGAGTGAAATAGAAGAAGCGCAGTGGATCGTTAAGAGGATGCAGCAGCTTGTTGAGAATGGTGCCGAGTATCGTGATATCGCTGTATTATACCGCGCGAATTACTTATCCCGTTTTATCGAACAAGAACTGATCAGTGCGAATATAGAGTACACGATTTTCGGTGGCTTCAAGTTTTTCGATCGAATGGAAATTAAGGATGCCCTTGCCCACTTACGTATGATCGCTATGGAAGATGATCTATCTTTTTCCCGTATCATCAATGTTCCGAGACGACAAATTGGGAAGAAGAGAATGCAGTTCCTGCGGAAGATGGCAGAGCAGGATGGATTATCTCTTTACGAGACGCTGAAGAAATACATCGACCATGACAGGCTGCGCCGTACGGGAGCACGTTCCTTCATCAATGCTATCGAGACGTTGAAAGAGCAAAAGGACGCCTTGATGGTTTCAGAACTTCTACAAGAGGCCATGCAGCGGACAGGGTATGAGGCGTATCGTAGAGAAGACGGTGATCAGGAGCGCCTGGATAACTTGACCGAACTATTGCATTCCATTGTTCAGTATGAGCAAACATTAGGAGAAGAAATGGAACTAGAAGAATATTTGCAGATGATCAGCTTGTACACCGACGATGATCGGGATGACCAGTTGAACGCTGTCAAATTGATGACCATCCATACTGCGAAAGGCCTTGAGTATCCATATGTGTTCATTGTAGGTATGACAGAGGGTGTGATGCCGAATGTACGAGCACTCCGCGAGCGGAAAGAGAGAGCTCTTGAGGAAGAGCGCCGGCTCGCCTACGTTGCCCTTACACGTGCAGAAAAAGAGTTGTATGTCACCGAGTCAGAAGGATTTCAGAACGGTGGGCAACGGAAATATCCATCTCGGTTCATCTTTGAAGTGGAAGAGGAGTCATTTGAAAGAATTGGCGAAATCGATCAATCGCTGATTGAGGAAGCGAAAGAATATATTCGTGCCTCCCACCATCAAAGCAAGTCTCTGCAAACTTCGGGGTACAACATCGGTGATCGTGTCTCTCATCCTGTCTTCGGTGTGGGTACCATTGAAGACATTGATGAGAAGAAAAATACGTATCGAGTGTTTTTTGATAAAATGAAAACTCCACGTCCGATCAGCCGGAATTTCAAGAAACTCGAAAAAGTGGAAGAGTAATAGAAGGGGAGGGATGGCATGGCTTTTAATATAGAGCCATTTGTTTGGTTCTTGATTGTCTTTACAGGTATATTGGTCGTTCGCTGGATTATAATCGGCACGATGAAGCGTTGGTCGAAGGGGAGTGACAGTAGAACGAGAGTGTTCTATATGGGCAAAGCAATTGTGAATTGGTTGACCATTTACGGTACGCTCATTTATATTCTGTTCTATTTCCGAAGCGCAGTGTGGATGCTCAGCCCGCTCTTTACCATCGGTTCTGAGCCCGTTTCCGTATTTCTAATTCTGATTGCGGTATTAATCATCTTACTTACGAGTCGAATTTCCAGTTTAGTCCGTCGTTATATTTTCCCTGGAGTGTATAAGAGGTATGAGCTGGATCAAGGGGTGCAGTTCACCTTTGATAAAGCCTTCCATTATATCATCATGGTGCTGGCTGTTGTTGTCAGCCTATCGACCGTCGGTTTTGAGCTTAGTGCATTGACGGTGTTTGCTGGAGTAGTAGGTGTCGGTATCGGTTTTGGTATGCAGAACATTGCATCCAATTTCATCTCAGGTATCATTCTTCTGTTTGAGAGACCGATCAAGGTTGGGGACCGCGTAATTGTCAATGACATTATTGGAGATGTGCAGCGCATCAACATGCGGGCGACTGTAATCAAGACGCTCGATAACGAGCATATTATCGTACCGAACTCATACTTCTTAGAAGAACACGTCATCAATAGATCCTACAGCGATAAAGTGATGAGGCTCGTGATGCCGGTCGGAGTTGCTTATGGAAGTGATGTGGAGCTAGTAAGGCAGCTGCTCCTTCAGGTAGCGGAAGACGAAGCGGCAGTTTCGCCTACTGTTCAATCCAAGCCGGAACCGTTCGTCTATTTTAAAGAATTCGGGGATTCATCTTTGAATTTCGAACTTTTTGTCTGGATTTCAGATCCCACTCATGTCATCCGGCTGCGAAGTGCTTTGAATTTCCGTATTGATGCAATTTTTCGGGAAAACCAAGTCGAAATTCCATTTCCACAGCGGGATTTGCACGTGCGCAGTGTAGATGCTTCTATTACGGAACAATGGAATAAGTCGTAAGAAAAAGACAGGCTATGAAGGCCTGTCTTTTTCTTACGGTTCAGATGGAATTGGCGATCTTTAATGTTTTTTGACCCATCTCTTCCCCATTGCCGAAATATTCGATTTGATAGATGACGTCTTCCTCTCCGTTATACCATTCCATATAGAAGGAATCTTCCCTTTCCTCAGCACCAGCGACAGCACCTGAGTTCAAATTAAGTTGGAGGTCCAATTCTTCCAATACATTACCTGGCTCATATACGGTCGTCACTACCAACTTTTCAGAGCCATCAGACTGATATTCGACTTGAGTTTGGTTGTCATTTGTTGCAGCGGAAACCGAAGAAACGGTAAATGGCGTCTCGTCAGGAAGACCTAACTTCGATTGCTGTTCCTCTGTAAGAGATTCCACTCCACTAGCGAACGTATCTGGATAAGTTTCTTTTAAGTCAGTGATTCCAAGATCTTGAGAGGAACAACCAACTAATAGTAAGAATCCAACAAAAAAGAGGATTTTTTTCATATTTTTCTTCCACTCCTTGCCTTAGTCCTCATCATAGTTTAGCAGATGATAAAGGCCAATGAAAAAAATAAAAGAATTTTTGTCGAAAGTGAAACTATTTTTCGTCTGGCTCGTATTATTCTGTAGAGACAATAGATAGATAAATCGACCGGTGAAATGACTGAGGGAAAATCAACAAGAAGGAAGGTACAATTATGGAAGCCATCGAAGTACGTTCATTTCAGGAAAATGATTTTCAAACCGTTCAACAGTTAAACGAAGAAGAAGGATGGAATAACCTCGTAGAAAAAAATGAAGAAACGCTTTGTTCTTGGCTGAATTCTGAGCCTGCACTCATTGCACTGGATGGTAATGAGGTAATTGGGTATTTAAGAGGGCTGACAGACGGTGCCACTACCCTTTATGTATGTGAACTCCTCGTGAAAGAGTCTTATCGTAAACAAGGTATTGCGGAACGTCTCGTGCGCTTAGCCCACGAGTGTTACCCGAGCACAAGAATAGAAATGATAGCGACGCAGCAATCGCAAGGGTATTATGAGAGTCGCGGTTATCGAGCGTTCTATGGTTTCCGTAAAGCATCAGAAGAAATGTAAGGATAGAACCCGGAGCTTCCCAATAGCTTCGGGTTTTTTTATGAATAGTCTCTGGACTGATCTTGTAAATGATGTTCCGCCATAAACGCGATCAGTTCTTCTTCTCTCTCCTTCAGTGGTCTCTGAAGTTTGTGCTCGAATTCGAAGAGAAGTTCTTCATAAATCTCATCATAAGTGAACACGCTATACCTTCTTTCTATATGAATCATCGTGCGAGTGGATGATTTCAAGTGATAGTCGGATACATAATATACATTCTCCTAAAGAAAGGAAATTCCTTTAATCTGCAGTTGTGATAGTCGTGTGGTCCAAAGAGGGCTTAAGGGTTTAAAAAGGGTGATGATTTCCCAAGAGGAAAAGGAGAGTTTTCATTGGTTTAGTCCATACATCTTTGTTAAAATATAACATTTAACCTTAAGACCTGCAAAAATGGATGTGTTGTGTCGATTACTCAGGTATAAACATGATAAAAGAAACCTCCGGATTCCGGAGGTTTCTTTTATCATTGATCAATATAGTGAGCTAACTTAGCGGATACGGAGCGAGGAATAAACTTAGATGCGTACGCAAGGGACTGGTTTGCTGCGCCAGGCACTACGACACGTTTCCCTTTTACAAATCCTAAGAATCCTGCTTTAGCTACTTTGTCAGGTGCCATCGTTGTATTGACGAGCTTCGTATGTTCTGCATTTGCTGTCTTGAAGAAGTTTGTGTCCGTCGCACCAGGACATAGAGTGGTAAACGTGATTCCTGTCCCTTTGTACTCTTCCACTAGAGCTTCTGTAAATGAGAGGACGTAAGCTTTTGATGCGTAATAGACGGCCATTTTAGGACCGGGTTGGAAAGCGGCTGTACTTGCGATGTTCAGAACGCCTTTCGGGATGTCATAGAGTGGAGCAGCTTGAATATCCTCTAGGAAAAGATGTGTTAATTCGGTGAGGGCGTTGATGTTTACTTGAAGCATTTTCTGTTGGTCTAATAATGGCAGTTCACCAAACTGACCATTCAGTCCGAATCCAGCATTATTAATGAGTACTTCTACTGTTAAGTCTAGGTCCTTGACCTTCTGGTACAATACTTCTGCTGCTCCCGGCTCTGCCAAATCTTGCGGGATGACGGTTACCGTCGTTCCTTCAAGCTCCTCTTGCAATTGAGTCAATTTACTCTCTGAACGGGCGACAATGATTAGGTTGTACCCTGCTTTGGCGAAGAGGTGGGAGAATTCATATCCGATCCCACCCGATGCTCCAGTGATTAACGCGGTCGGTTTCATAGGTATCGACGCTCCTTTGCATTATTTGAAATTCTTTCCTACAATTAGAATATAGATTAACTGACAAAGGGACAACTATTAACCCTTAGGTGGCTATTCTATCAAGATTAGTTGTTGACATTATTATCTGAATTTTATAGACTGTTAAAAAGTATTTAGTTGAGTTTAGAAGAGAATGAGAAGAGTATAGTTGAGGTTAGCATAAGGATGAGTTGAGCAGAGTGAGCTTAGGGATAAGGGAGACGTGTACCCTTATAGCCTGGCCGAATTTCCCATATTTTCATCCACACCTTTTATACCCCTCAACGTCTCATTCTCCATCCTAGAAATGGAGAGGTGAGCGTATGACCACATTTGAAACTTTTAAAAGCGATGCCGAGGCGCATCGGACAATTCCTGTAATCCAATCCTTTTACACAGATACATTAACTCCTATTCATATGTTCCATGCTTTGAAAGACGAAGCCGTCTATATGCTGGAGAGCCAAGATCCGGAATCGACTTGGTCGAACTATTCATTTATCGGGCTTGACCCAATGCTTGAAATCAAGCAGCAAGGACAAACGTTCCTCATTGAAGATTTTCATGAGCATACAACTCGTCATGCTTCGAGTTTTCAAGCGGCATTCGAATCTGTAGTAGCTCAGCTGAATGTGAAACAAGCTGACGTCCCACTACCGTTCAAGGGTGGAGGCGTAGGCTATATAAGCTATGATGCAATCTCCGATTTCGAACCGGTCCCAAAAGCAAAAGAGGATCACCTGAACCTTGCGAACTATCATTTGCTGTTTTGCAGGACGCTGATCGTTTATCACCATAAAACGAAAGAGACTACCATCATCGAGTTTGCAAGAGTCGAAGACAATGTAGAGGAAGCTTATCGTCAAGCAGTCAGTAGACTAGAACATGTCCAACACCGTTTGAGGACGAAGTCTCAACTTCCTGATTTGATGTTGACCGGAAATAGTACAACAGAACAGAAACTTTCCTTCACAAGCAATTACGAAAAAGAAACATTCAAGCAAGATGTCGAGACAATTAAAGAATATATTAGGGCTGGTGACGTGTTCCAAGCGGTATTATCCCAACGGTTCCATACTGTTACGGATCGTAGTGGGTTCGAGTTGTACCGAGTATTAAGGAATGTAAACCCATCCCCTTACATGTTCTACTTATCCTTCGGGGAACTAGAGGTGATCGGAAGTTCTCCAGAGCGACTTCTTGAAGTCCAGGACCAGCGCCTTGAGATCCACCCCATCGCTGGAACTAGAAAAAGAGGTTTGACCGTAGAAGAAGACGAAGCCTTAGCAGAGGAACTGTTATCAGACGAAAAGGAGAAAGCCGAACATCGCATGCTTGTAGACTTAGCGCGAAACGATATTGGTCGAGTCAGTGAATTCGGTACGGTGGATGTACCGGAATACATGACGATCGGCAGGTTCTCGAAAGTGATGCACATCATCAGCAAAGTGACTGGTAGGCTGAAGGAAGATGTTTCACCCATTCAAGCATTAGTTTCATCCTTTCCGGCAGGAACGCTGTCAGGCGCACCGAAAGTTCGCGCCATGCAGATTTTAAGAGAGTTGGAACCGACCCCTAGACATTTGTACGGTGGTGGCATCCTTTATCTAGGATTCGATGGCAACATGGATTCATGCATCACCATACGAACCATGACAAAAATCGGTCAAGACGTATACGTTCAGGCTGGTGCAGGAGTCGTAGCAGATTCTGATCCTGAGGCAGAGTTTCAAGAAACGATCAATAAGGCAAGCGCCTTGAAGCAGACAATCGAGTTAGCAGAGCAGGTTTTTGAGACGAGACGAGAAGGAGTGGAGACGAAATGAAACAAGTGCTGAGCCGAGTGGCAGCAGGAGACGAGATGAGTGAACAAGAGGCGTTCGATGCTATGAATGCAATTATGAACGGAGAAGTGACACAAGGGCAGTTGATGAGTCTGTTGAGTGTTCTCAGATTTCGCGGGGAGACCGTAGATGAAATGACAGGATTTGTCCGTGCTATGCGTGCCAATATGACAAAGCTTCCTATTCAAGATGATGAGGTTGTTGATACTTGTGGAACGGGTGGCGACGGAGCATCAACGTTCAATGTGTCGACAACCGTTTCGCTTGTGCTTGCAAGCATGGGCGTCAAAGTCGCCAAGCACGGAAATCGCAAAGTATCCTCTACGAGCGGAAGTGCTGATGTATTAGAAGCATTAGGCATCCCAGTCGATACTACTCCAGAACAAGGTGCGAAGGCTCTGAAGGAAAAAGGGATGACATTCTTGTATGCTCCCCTTTATCATCAAGCAATGAAACACGCTGGTCCTGCAAGACAGGAACTCGGTTTCCGTACCGTGTTCAACCTGCTTGGTCCAATGTCTAATCCGGCAAATGCCAAGCGCCAGTTGATCGGTATTTACGATACAAACCACGCAGAGAAGATGGCAGAAACCCTTCACCAATTAGGATCGAAGCATGTTCTCCTCGCAACCGGCCGAGATGGACTTGATGAAATTACGATGACAGGACCTACTGACTTGGTTGAACTGAAAGACGGTGTCATTGAGAGGTTTACGGTTACGCCGGAAGAACTTGGTTTGAAACGAGGAAAGCTCGAAGATATCCAAATCAACACTAAAGAAGAGAGTGCATTAATGATCTCTCAAGTCATAGCAGGAGAAGCAAACGACAGTGCAAGCACTATCGTCATCATGAATGCAGCCGCAGGTCTGTACGTAGCTGGGAAGGTTGCGACCTTGAAAGAGGGAGTAACCGCAGTTCAAGAAGCGATTCGTGAAGGTGTTGTGCAGCGATTTGTAAATTCGATGGTCGAAGAAAAGGAGAATCGTCAGTATGCTTGATAAGATTTTAGCTGTGAAAAAGCAAGAAATAGAACGACTATACTTACCTGAAGAACAAACCTTTAAAAAACATTCCCTATATCATGCTTTAGCCGATTCACCATACAAAGCAGGCTTGATTGCAGAAGTGAAGAAAGCTTCCCCTTCTAAAGGAATTATCCGGGAGGACTTCAACCCTGTTAAGATCGCGCATGATTACGATAAGGCAGGCGTGCAGGCTATATCCGTTCTTACAGATCAGCACTTTTTCCAAGGGCATCGGGATTTCCTGACAGACATTAAGAAAGTCGTCGGTGTTCCGGTGATGAGGAAAGACTTTATCATTGAATCCATTCAAGTGGTGGAAAGTGCGCTGATCGGAGCAGACGCAATCCTACTGATCGGAGAGGCACTTGAACCTGAAAAACTACACGAGCTGTATGAGCAGGCTTATGAACTGGGACTTGAAGTATTAGTTGAAGTGCACAGTGAAGAAACATTGGAAAACGTCCTTTCTCAATTCACGCCGAAGATCTTAGGTATAAATAACCGCAACCTCCACACCTTTGAAACGAAGCTTTCCCAAACGGAGCGAATGGCTGCTCTTGCACCGAAAGAGTCGCTGCTTGTTTCGGAAAGTGGAATCTTCTCATATGAAGATGTGGAAAAAGTCAGTCGGTACGGCGCCAAGGGTGTCTTGGTCGGAGAGTCTCTGATGCGAAAGGAGAACTTGCATGATGCGGTCCAACAACTAATGACAGGAGTGTATGTACCGTGAAAGAACCGATTGTAAAGCTATGTGGGAACCGTTCCCTGTCAGACCTTACAAAAACGGCGTCTTCTAGTGCGACGCACATAGGATTCATTTTTGTGAAGCGAACCAAGCGTTATGTAAGACCGGAACAAGTAGGTCGCTGGCTGAAAACCGTAAGGCCGAACCAAAAGCTGGTCGGCGTATTTGTAGATCCTACCATCAGTGAAATAGAAGAGGTACTACGTTTTGTGCCGCTTGATGTCATCCAACTCCATGGCAAAGAAACAGTAGGGACCTTGTTGAGTGTGAAAGAAGCTACCGGCCTACCCGTTTGGAAGGTTATCCATCACGAACAAGACGGGGAGAAACAGATGGATATCTTCCAAGGGGTTGCAGATGGATATGTGATTGATTCCAAAGTGAAAGGTGCAGATGGAGGAACGGGCGTTAAATTTGATTGGGAAGCCGTCCCGAAATATAAGAAGATTGCGCATGAACAGGATGTACCTTGTCTGATCGCAGGAGGTATCAATCCAGGGAATGTGGCGGACTTATTGTCTTATGAGCCGGATGGTATCGACCTATCGAGCGGAAGCGAGACATACGAACAGAAAGACCTAGCGAAGATTCAAGCAATCATGAAAGAGGTGGAACGAAATGTTGCAAGTATTTCCTGATATCAAAGGACGTTTTGGAGATTTCGGCGGTAAATATGTTCCGGAAACATTGATGGGACCGCTACAGGAGTTAGAGAGTGCACTGGACGAAGCGATGGAAGATGAGGCATTTCTGAAAGAGTACCATCACGTACTCCAAGAATATGCAGGTCGTCCGACAGCCCTGACCTTTGGTGATAAAGTCACCAAGCATCTTGGAGGCGCCAAAATATACTTGAAGCGAGAAGATTTGAATCACACAGGTGCGCACAAATTGAATAACGCAATCGGTCAGGCTTTATTGGCTAAGCGGATGGGCAAACAGAAAATCATTGCCGAAACTGGTGCTGGTCAGCACGGTGTAGCTTCTGCAACGGTTGCAGCGAAATTCGGATTAGAATGTAAGGTGTTCATGGGGGAAGAGGACATTCGCCGTCAAGAACTGAACGTGTTCCGGATGAAGCTTCTCGGTGCAGAAGTTATCCCTGTTTCGAGTGGAAACGGTACGTTGAAAGACGCAACGAACGAAGCGATCCGGTACTGGGTCGCAAATTGCGAGGATCATTTCTATTTAATCGGATCTGTCGTCGGTCCGCATCCTTACCCTCGGATGGTACGTAACTTCCAACGCGTGATCGGAGACGAGTCACTTAGACAGTTTAAAGAAGTAGAACCTGCTTTACCTGCTCGCATTTATGCATGCGTAGGCGGAGGAAGTAATGCGATGGGAATGTTCTATCCTTTCTTAGAGAAGGAGGTAGAACTTGTCGGTGTAGAAGCTGCTGGAAAAGGTATTGATACACCGGAACATGCCGCTACACTATCAAAAGGGACACCAGGCGTTATTCACGGTTCCTTAACTTACCTGATGCAAGATGAGAATGGTCAGATCACGGAACCTTATTCCATCTCAGCAGGCCTCGATTATCCAGGCATTGGACCAGAGCATGCGCATCTGTTCCAGTCGAAACGGGTCCGTTATGAGGCTATTACCGACCAAGAAGCCCTTGATGCGTTAAAACTTCTGACCGAAACAGAAGGGATCATTCCTGCTATCGAGTCTGCTCACGCACTGGCGCAGGCTTTCAAGGAAGTACCTCACATGTCAGAAGAAGAAACGATTTTAATCAATGTGTCTGGAAGAGGAGATAAAGATATGGCCACTCTTATGGAGCACTTTAAGGAGGAGGTCGACCATGCTCACTAAAACGGCCTTTCAAGGCAAAGTAACGAAGACGAACCAATTATTCATTCCTTTTGTCGTCGCAGGAGACCCAAGTCCTGAAATGACGATTGAGTACGCTCTCCGTCTGCAAGAGCAAGGCGCAGACATCTTGGAGTTAGGCGTTCCTTATTCGGATCCGCTCGCAGACGGACCAACCATTCAACGTGCGGCCAAGCGTGCGCTGAAAGCAGGAATGAGCCTTCGGAAAGCGATTGAATTAGTACCGGAAATGCGTAAGCAAGGAGTGGAGATTCCTGTTGTGATTTTCACTTATTACAATCCTGTGCTGCAAATTGGTCACGATGCTTTCTTTGACCTGTTAGAAGCAAATGGAGTAGAAGGGGTGCTCATTCCAGATCTGCCATTTGAAGAAAGCGAAGAAGTACGGAACTTGGCTGATGAGAAGGCAATCGAGTTCATCTCGCTCGTCGCGCCAAATTCAGAGGAGCGGATCAAACAGATTGCAGAACAAGCGAAAGGTTTCTTATACTGCGTTTCTACCCTTGGCGTAACAGGTGAGCGTAATGAGATGAATGCGGAAGCCTTGAACTTTATTAAAGAAGTAAAAGCGTACAGTCCTGTGCCAGTAGCTGTAGGGTTCGGCATTTCGAATTATGAACATGTGAAACTCGTAAACGATCATGCCGATGGTGTCATTATAGGAAGTAAAATTATCCGAGTTATAGAATCCGGTCTCGAAAAGGTAGAAAACGATGCGAAAGAAGAGGCATTGCAAGACTTTTCAAAGGAAATCAAACAACTGATGAACGGTTAACGAGCAGAGAGGAGCTGAGCAGAGTTGATATATATGATCGATCATTACGATAGTTTTACTTACAATCTCGTCCAATACTTGGGCGAGATGGGGGAAGACGTGATTGTCAGACGGAATGACAAGATCGATTTTGAAGAGTTAGAGGAGCTGGATCCTGATTTGATATTCTTATCACCAGGACCATGCTCACCAGATGAGACAGGAGATACGTTGCGTGTCATTGAGGAATACAAAGAACAGAAGCCTATATTCGGAGTTTGTCTCGGCCATCAGGCTATCGCCCAAGTGTTCGGTGGCAAAGTCGTCCGGGCGGAGCAGCTGATGCATGGGAAAACGTCGAATGTGTTCCATGATGCGAGGGGAATCTTTAAAGGGTTACCCAACCCAATCGAAGCCATGCGCTATCATTCTCTCATCGTAGATTTGGATGGCCTGCCAGAGTGTTTTGAAGTAACGGCGGCGACAGTCGATGGGGAAATCATGGGGATCCGCCACCTTGAATTACCGATTGAAGGGGTGCAGTTCCACCCGGAATCGATCGGTACGAAGGATGGAAAGCAGTTAATCCAAAATATACTGAATAAGCGTGTCCAACCTCTGATTGGCGGAAGGGAGTAAGTGTCTTTTCAAGACATTTGCTCTTTTTTTTGAATATTTTTATAGGTATAAAGACCTGTTTTTGGGACAGATTCTGTCCCCTGTAAACGTTATTTTGTTGAAATTTCTAAAAATACAATCAAATTCTGGAGTAGGTGAAATTATAAGCCTGAGCAAGGGTGGAAAAAATATACTTATACAAAAATAGTACCTAAATCCTTTCATAATCATTGCTGAATAGGCATTTTTACAAGATTCGAATTTGTGTTACGGTAGAACACGTCGCAAATGAGAGCGATTTATCACATCGGCCGATGGATAAGAATACTCACCAAGAGAAACAAAACAAACTATCTAGGAGATGATGGATAAGTCATGGAATTGACACAGGATCCAACGCTGTTATGGTACATAGCTATCTATGGTGTTGTAATGGTCGGTATCGGTATATTTATGTCGAAGAAAGTTGCGGGTAGTGAAGACTTCGTACTCGCAGGAAAGAGTCTTGGCCCATTCGTATTGATGGGTACATTATTAGCAACATGGACAGGTAGTGGAAGTATTTCAGGCGGAGAAACATCGATGGCGTTCAGCTACGGAATTCTTCCTTCCTTGATGATGATGCTCCCAACGTTAATCGGTATTATCATTCTTTATGTCGTGGCACCAAAAATCCGCGAATATGGTAAATTCACGGTGTCCGGTATTTTGGAAGCGAAATACGGGCGCACATCCCGAAACATTGCGAGTGTTATTATCATCCTTGCCTATGTCGGCATTGTATCGTATCAAATGAAAGGCTTCGGATTCATTTTAAATCTTACGACGGGTATGAGCGTCCAGGCAGGAACCATGATTGGTGCAGGAATGATCATCTTCCTTGCAATGATCGGCGGACTTCGCTCCGTTTCCCAAACGGATGCAATTAGTGGTTTCCTTATGGTCGGTGGTTTGATCATCACTGTCCCTACCATTATTGCCGTAGCAGGAGGTTGGAGCGAAATTGTTGCCAATGTCCCGGAATCACACATGAGTGCAACGGGTGGACTTACAACAATCCAAATGATTGGATACTTGCTTCCTTCTCTATTCTTACTGCTAGGTGACCAAAACATGTACCAGCGTCTGGCGTCTTCTAAAGGTAATAAATCAGCCAAGCGCGCTCAACTAGGATGGTTGATTGCTATGCTATTCATTTCACCATCTATCTCAGTCATCGCGTTTGCATCCCGTTCCCTATTCCCGGACATCGACCCAGGAATGGCGTTGATGGCGACGACTGTTGCAATGCCTGTAGCTGTCGGTGGTATCTTGCTAGCCGCTGCTGCCTCATTCATTATCACGACAGGGAACTCGTATCTGCTTTCCGCAGCAACGAACTTAACGTATGACTTGTATGGTAAATACATCAACGAAGATGCTTCTGATAAGAAGCTTCTATCAATGACACGAATCTTCATCGTCGCACTAGGTGTATTCGCCTTTGTTATTATCAGTTATTTCCCAACAGTATTAAGTGTTCAAATGTATGCCTACACCGTTTATGGAGCAGGCTTAACACCAGCCGTACTCGCCGTATTCTTCTGGAAACGCGTAAATGCAATCGGTGGTGTATCTTCCATGATCGCTGGTGTCGTAGCGACGCTGACATGGGAAGTTATTTTACAGAAACCATTTGAAGTCAATAGTGTTGTCGTAGCCGTTCCGGTTGCGGTAATCGTCTTGATTGTGGGTACATTGTTAACGAGCAACAATAACTACCAAACACGTGAATCGACTTCTAACGCATAAATGTTAAAACTCCCCCTCTTAGCGATAGCTTTGAGGGGGTGATTATTTTGGAAGAAAAATACTTGAAATGGATTGTGAGATTCGTATATAATAGATTTTGTCGGAATAATTAAACATGGGGCATTAGCTCAGCTGGGAGAGCGCTACACTGGCAGTGTAGAGGTCAGCGGTTCGAGCCCGCTATGCTCCACTACCCAAAACCCTTGTAAATCAAGGGTTTTTCTTATGTGAAAGTTTTGGTTAAAGCTTCTTTATAAGCAACACGGCAATGACAAATACTTAAAGCAGCAACAAGTCTATTGTTGAGAGCTGGATCCCGCTACTCTCATATCTTTCCAAAAACGACACCTCCGTGTCGTTTTTTTTATTAGTCTAATATAATTAGTCCAATATACCAATTGTTGAAAAATCAGATAATTTAACGTAATTTCTCTACTTTTTTGTGATAAAGTAATAGTTGAAAAATGTGAAAGCGTTTGCACAATGTTTCTCGGATCTCAAATAAGGAAATAAAAGAAGGAGAGTGGTACATATGAGGAGGAAGAAACTAGTGGCGATTATGAGTAGTGTAGTCATGCTATCGTCCGTTTCACCAGCGACATCCATATCACTGGAGGGACAGGCAGTCGTGCATGCGGAAACGTCAGTGGAACATCCGATTCCTGAAGATCATGTGCGGATCCATTACAAACGATTGGACGCTCAGTATGAAGGGTGGGGGCTTCACTTGTGGAATCAGGACGGAGACGATCCCGCCATTGATTTCATCGTAGACTGGGGTGCGCCTATTGTATTTGATGAAACCAATGACTGGGGGACTTACGTTGATGTTCCAGTCGTCGATATCAAGAATGGCTTGAACTTCATCATTCATAAAGGGGACAACAAAGATACTCCAAATGACCGTAGCTTTCCAAGTACGGGTGCTAATGAATTTTGGATTGTCCAAGGAGATGAAGAGGTCTACACGGAAAAGCCGGAGATCAATATAGATATTTCATATGCAGAGCTTTCGAGTGAAAAGGTTATAAGTGCCTACTTGAGTCAGGTGGAGAATGTGACTAAAGACGACTTCGTAGTGAGGGATGAGACTGGAAATGTCGTCGGAATCGAAAGCGTGGATGTGGATGGTCAGGAAGTGAAACTGACTTTAGCACAAACGCTGGATGTCACGAAATCTTATACTGTTGCTTTTGAAGGAGCAGAGGAGGATGTCCAAATCGACTGGTCATTGCTCGATGACAAGTTCGCATACGACGGAGACGACCTTGGTGCCACCCTTCGTGAAGACGGATCTGCAGTACTGAAAGTCTGGTCGCCGACAGCGGAACAGGTATCTGTAGTTCTTTTTGATAAAGGCGATCAGTATAACGTCGTTAAAGAAGATATTCCGATGACCAAAGAAGACGGGGTCTGGAGAGTCGCGCTGAATGAATCGAATACTGGTTTAGAAGATTTGAAAGGTTACTACTATCAATACGAAATTAGGGATAATGGGGAAACGAAAAGAGCCCTAGACCCATATGCGAAGTCGATGGCCGCTTCCAGTGATAACGATGAGGACACGGTCGGTAAAGCAGCGATCGTGGATCCTTCTTCGATTGGACCGAAGCTCGACTTTGCCAAGATTAAAGGGTATGAGAAAAGGGAAGATGCAATCATTTGGGAAGCACACGTACGGGATATCACATCAGACCCTGATATAGAAACAGATGCTTCGTTCGGAACGTTTGATGCATTCGGAGAAAAGCTTGACTACTTGAAGGAGTTAGGGGTTACTCATGTACAGCTGCTTCCGGTAATGAAATACTATTTCGGAAATGAATTAGAGAATGACGTGCGTGAACTAGACTATTCCTCCTCAGGCAACAATTACAACTGGGGGTACGATCCGCACAGTTACTTCGCTTTGTCGGGCATGTACTCGGAACGTCCGCAGGATCCGGAAGCTCGCATTGCTGAATTCAAACAATTGATCAAAGAAATTCATAAACGGAAGATGGGGGTCGTTCTTGATGTCGTCTACAACCATACTGCCAAAGTAAGCATTCTCGAAGACCTAGTTCCAGATTACTATCATTTCATGGATGAGAAAGGACAGACTAAAACCGGTTACGGTGGTGGGAAAGTCGGAACCACTCATGAGATGTCCAGAAAGCTGATGGTGGATTCGATCAAGTATTGGGTAGATGAATTCAAGGTAGACGGATTCCGCTTCGATTTGATGGGCGATCTAGACGCTGAGAGCGTACAGAAAGCTTATGATGAGGCGAAGAAATTGAATCCTGATATTCTTATGCTTGGAGAAGGATGGAGGACATTTGTCGGAGATGGCAGTCCAGAGAACGAAGTGACACCAGCCGATCAAGATTGGATGGGAGACACCGATAGTGCTGCAGTGTTCTCAGACGAAATGCGTAACGAATTGAAATCAGGGTTTGGAAGTGAAGGTGAACCTCGCTTTATTACTGGTGGAGCGAGAGACATCGGAACCATTTTCGCAAACATTAAAGCCCAGCCTGGCAACGTCTCGGAGAATGATCCGGGTGATATCGTTCAGTATATTGCCGCTCATGATAACCTGACGCTTCACGACGTCATCGCACAGTCGATTCAAAAGGATCCTGCTTATCATGAGGAAGAGATCCAACGACGTATCCGAATCGGGAATGCGATGGTAATGCTCAGTCAAGGCGTTTCTTTCCTACATGCCGGACAGGAGTATGGTCGTACGAAGCAATGGAAGGGAGACGGGGTACCAGAAGCTAAGTTCACTTATATGGTCGATGAAAACGGTGAACCGTTTGAACACCCTTACTTCATTCATGATTCCTATGATTCCTCAGACATCATTAATAAGTTTGACTGGGATAAAGTGACGCAAGACGGAATCCATAAACAGACGATGGAATACACGAAAGGTCTTATCGATTTGAAAAGGTCGACCGACGCGTTTTCTCTAGGGTCCGAGGAATTGGTGAACGAGAACGTTACACTGACCGACGCCCCTGAGATACAACCTACGGACTTACTAATCGGATACAAAGCCGTAACAAAGGATGAGAAGTATTCGTATTACGTCCTGATCAACGCAGACAATCAGGAGCGGACGATGACGTTAGAAGAACCTATGAAGAAAGGCAGAGTGCTTGTTGACAGAGAACAGGCCGGTACGAAGAAAATTAAGAATCCGTCAGGTGTGACTGTCGAAAAGGAACACGTCACACTTGCTCCGTTAACAACTGCTGTTATTAAAGTGAAGAATAAGTAAGTAGTTGAACTCCCTCCAACATTGGAGGGAGTTTTTCTTTTGACAGTATCGTCTGATTGTTGTTTGAAACAAGAAAAATAAGGAAATAGAATGTCTATTAACTTGAAATGGAGAGGTGTACTCAATCATGGCGAAAAGAAAAGTGAAAAACAGATGGCTCATTGCTTTATGTGCCGTCGGCATTCATATTTCCATTGGTTCGGTTTACGCATGGAGTAATTTCACAACACCATTAAGTGATGAATTCGGATGGTCAGCAAGTCAGGTCCAGTTGACCTTCAGCCTGGCTATTTTGTTTCTAGGTTTATCGGCAGCATTTCTTGGTTGGTTTGTCGAGAAATACGGACCAAGGGTTGCGGGGATCACCGCTGCCATTTTCTTCGGAATAGGAGTAGCGGGGTCTGGCATTGCTGTCAATGTCGGCTCGCTCTGGTTACTTTATGTGTTCTATGGAGTATTAGGCGGAATCGGTCTCGGGGTAGGGTATATCGCTCCCGTTTCCACGTTGGTCAAGTGGTTCCCTGATAAACGTGGACTGGCGACAGGAATGGCAATTATGGGGTTCGGATTTGCAGCAGCCATTGCGAGTCCTGTCATGGATTACTTGATCAGTAGTGCCGGAATTGCAGCAACCTTCTATACCCTTGGCATCAGCTACTTCATTATCATGATCTTGTCTTCCTTGTATATTTCCCGTCCGCCAGAGGGCTGGAAACCAGACGGCTACAATCCGGAAGAGAGCGAAGACAGTGAATCTCAAGATTTAGCGCAGTTGACTGCTAAAGAATCATTGAAGACGAGGCGTTTCTATTATCTCTGGATCATGTTGTTTATAAATGTTACGTGTGGAATTGCGGTCATCTCAGCAGCGAAGCCACTTGCAGAAGGAAGTATCGGGATGTCCACCGCAGCGGCTGCAACACTAGTTGGAATCATGGGGATCTTCAATGGTGCCGGTCGTATAGGATGGGCGAGTGCATCCGATTTCCTCGGACGTGGAAACACGTACTTAACCTTCTTCGTTTTGCAAATCATTTTGTTTGTTGTCGTTCCATTTACGTCACAAGCATGGATCTTCGTAGCTGCACTCGCTATCATTTACACATGTTATGGAGGCGGGTTCGCGACGATGCCTGCGTTCATTGGTGACTTATTTGGTACGAAAGAGCTCGGTGCAATCCACGGCTACATTTTGACAGCATGGGCAGCAGCCGGTCTCGTTGGTCCTCTCTTCTCCGCTTGGATGGAGGATACAACCGGCAGTTACGAAAACAGCTTGATCTATTTTGCTGGGATGTTTGTGATTGCCTTGGTGGTATCCATATTGACGAAAATGGATGAAAAGCAGAAGCGGGAGAAATTGAAGCAAAGCAAGAGTGCGTGAAGAGTTTCTTTTATTGATTATCGTTTTAGATGCTTATCAGCAGGGAAGTTTAGTATATATAATCGTGGGGAGGAGTGTTGGAGTTGTTTTTTACAGGAACTAAACTATCCGACCTCTCTAAGGCTTCCGTAATCACCATTCTTGGTGGATTCATATCTATTGGATTAGCGTTTTATTTTTTCGTAGAATTAGCGGGCGAAGTATTAGAAGAGGAAAAATTCGCAGTCGATAAATGGGCGACCGATGTAGTCATGGCTATCCGAACAGGAGGACTGGGTACCTTCTTCGGATGGGTGACAGAGCTCGGTTCGGTAAGGTGGATCGTCATCGCATCCATCATTCTTGCAATTTATTTGCTACTATCATCTTTGTTCAGTCGATGGGTGTTGGTCTATTTTGCAGTAAATATGCTTGGAATCAGTGCTCTGACTAAGGTGCTGAAGGTATCTTTCGAACGGAGTCGTCCGGAAGTACTGGCTGAATATGACGGAACAGGATTCAGTTTTCCTAGTGGTCACTCGACGGGAGCCATCACGTACTACGGCTTTCTGATTTATCTTGTCGTCTCAAGTTCGCTGTCCAAACAGTGGAAATGGGGTCTGAACCTTTTCCTTGGTTTAGTTATTCTGCTAATCGGAATCAGCAGGGTCTACCTAGGGGTTCACTACCTGACAGATATCGCGGCTGGCTTTACGTTTGGCCTAGCCTGGCTGCTTGTTTGTATATCAGCGCTAGAAGTGACGCTTTGGAATCAGCGTCGCAGGCAAAAAGGAGGAAAATGATATGTTATACATTCTAGTAATCTTTCTACCACCACTTGCAGTATTGTTCACTGGTAAACCGTTCAAAGCATTGCTGAATCTCGTTTTGACACTCTTGTTTTACGTACCGGGGGCGGTTCACGCTGCGGTGGTCGTAAAAGGTCATTATGATGAGAAAAAGCGAGGGGCCTGAATCACGGCCTCTCGCTTTTTTTATACACCTCGTTTATTTCCCCACACAAGGGCGTGTACTTGAGGGAGGACACGAACCCGATTTAGCTTCTCAGAAGCGACGACTTGGTCGATCAACCATTCATATTGATCGAGTAAGTGGCTTGCTAAGTTAGCAGGCTGATTTTCCTCTAGATCATCGTTTCCGACTTGCAAGAAGAAGGGCACATCCGGGTATCGTTCGTGTACTTCTTCTGCATATCCGAGGTCTTCCTCGTTAAAAATGACAACCTTCAAACTGGTGTGGCGGTCTCTACCATTCTCTTTAAGACGAGCAATGATCTCATCCAGTACGAGCCAGTTGGTGTTCATCTTCGAACTAGGAGGTTTCGGGGAAATTGTCAAGTCATCGATGTCCGTAAACCAATCCTGCCAGCGACTTCCTTGGGTTTCTAGTGCTACCTCAATACCTCTTTGGTGGAGTGGATCTATCAATTCGCCCAAGTTCTTGAGTAGAGCAGGATTTCCGCCAGAGATGGTAACGTGGTCGAACTGCTGACCTCCGATAGAGAGAAGTCGTTCGATAATCTCGTCTGCTGTCAGTCGCTCGATGTCTTCTTTGGCAGAACCATCCCATGTGAAGGCGGAGTCGCACCATGCACAGCTGTAATCACAGCCGGCAGTACGGACGAACATCGTTTTGCGACCGACTACCATTCCCTCCCCTTGGATGGTCGGGCCGAACACTTCTAGTACCGGGAATTTATTCATTCGTCATCCACTCCCGTCTTACTTCAGCAAAACTAGTCGGAGTTTCATACAACTTCACGAATTCTACACGGCAGATTTGAGGATGTCCTTTGAGTGCTTCTTCCATCTTCTCATAAATCCAAACGACCATATTTTCAGCCGTCGTATTCATATTCGGGAGTGTGTCGTTCAAATAGCGATGGTCGAGGTGGACTTCAATCTGCTCTTTCCAAATTTCCTTGATGTCACCGAAGTCCATGACAATACCGATCTCATCTACGAAGCCACTGATTCCGAAAATCACTTTGTATGTGTGGCCGTGCAGGTTCTTACACTTTCCTTCGTAACAGTGCAAGTGGTGGGCTGCGTCGAATGTGAATTCTTTGCTGACCATCACGCGCTTCTGGTGGTACTTCAATTCTTCCCGTTTGATGTCTTGGTCGATCTTCTGCAAGTTCTCAACGATAGTGAAACCGAACATTATTGGCTCTCTCCTTTTTGTGCAAGATAAGTGTCTAAGCCGTTTTTACGCAAGTGGCAGGCAGGACACTCCCCACAACCATCACCACGAACGCCGTTGTAGCAAGTCAAGGTCTTCGTTCTTACATAGTCGAAGGCACCCAGCTCATCTGCCATACCCCACGTTTCTGCTTTGTCCAACCACATCAATGGAGTGTGTACGACGAATTCATCGTCCATAGAAAGATTCAAGGTGACATTGAGAGATTTGACGAAAACATCGCGACAATCTGGGTATCCACTAAAGTCCGTTTCACAGACTCCTGTAACGACGTGCTTTGCACCGATTTGACGAGCAAGAATCGTCGCAAAGGACAAGAATAATAGATTACGTCCAGGGACAAACGTGGAAGGGAGCTCTCCGTCTTCACCGTCTTTGACCTCGATATCGTCACGTGTAAGTGCGTTTGGTGCTAGCTGGTTTAAAAGTGACATATCCAGCACGTGGTGCGTTACTTGTTGATCCTCGGCAATTTCTTTCGCTACTTCAACCTCTGCTTTGTGGCGCTGATCGTAATCGAATGTCACCACTTCTACATGAGCGAATTTCTGCATTGCCCAGAATAGACAAGTGGTGCTATCTTGACCGCCGCTGAATACCACGACGGCTTTTTGATTTGTTTCCATAAAAAAAATTCTCCTTTCATAATCGAAAAAGAGAATTCTACTCACCCAAAAACATAAAAAAAACCATACCTAAGGTAAGGTATCGTTCCATCCTTAGTTTTTTATAGAGGGTGTAGCTAGAACCTCTCCCGCACTGTAAAGCGGACTTTTATTTAATTTGACTATTCCATAGTGTAACACGTCACAAAAGGAAAAGGAATAGAAAAGTGAGGTGGTGGGAGCGGGAAACGATAAATAAGTAAACTTTGTGAAACAATTCACAAATAAGTGTCTTAACACCACCTTTTTCCATTATAATAGAAGTATAGATTGGTAAGAGGGGTGATGGTATGAACTTTGTACAAACGATGACGGCGCTGATGCCTGTTCTTGCTGTATTGATCCTATTAGTGATGCTGCGCTTACCTGCTGTGAAGGCGATGCCTATTAGTCTACTTGTAGTTGCTCTGCTTGCAGTAATGGTGTGGAAGGTTCCTGTCATACGAGTAGTGGCTGCGTCTATAGAAGGTCTCATGATTGCGGTTTCTATTCTATGGATTGTATTCGGGGCTATTCTTCTATTGAATACTTTGAAGAACAGCGGGGCCCTTGAGACCATCCGGACCGGTTTTTCAGAGATTTCTACTGACCGGCGAGTACAGGTCATTATCATTGCCTGGTTATTCGGTTCTTTCATTGAGGGTGCTGCGGGCTTTGGGACACCTGCGGCGATTGCAGCTCCGCTCTTATTAACACTCGGATTTCCTGCACTTGCAGCTGTTTCTTTAGCTTTGATCGCTGATAGCAGTGCTGTATCATTCGGGGCAGTCGGAACACCTCTGATTGTCGGTGTCGATCAAGGATTGAGACAAGGGGCGGACCTTGCTGCACCTGTCCAACAGGCGCTGGAAGGACAGACGATGGGTGACTATATTCAAGGGGTAGCTCAATCTGCTGTGATGATGGATCTATTCATTGGTACTTGGATTCCGCTTATTCTTGTCGTCATGTTGACCAAGATATTCGGAGAAAACCGTTCTTTTAAAGAAGGGCTCGAAGTCTGGAAGTTTGCTTTGTTTGCGGGTCTGAGTTTTACGGTACCCGCCTTCGTGGTCGCTACATTCTTCGGACCGGAGTTCCCTTCCATCATCGGTGGTCTTGTGGGCTTGGCGATTGTAGTACCAGCTGCAAGGAAAGGATTCCTTTTACCTGAGAAAGCTTGGGATTTTCCGAAAAGAGAGAAAGAACAAGGAGCAGAGGAAGCGGTTTCGATGGTGGAGCGTATGCCATTGTATAAAGCGTGGATTCCCTATATTCTTGTTGCTCTTTTGCTTGTTGTCACTCGTTTAGAGATACTGCCGTTCAAACAGTTGTTGCGCTCTTTGAAAGTGCAGTGGAATGACATTCTAGGAACAGGGATATCTACATCGTTTGAACCGCTCTATTTACCTGGCAGTCTATTTGTTGTTGCTATTATCATTACCATCTTTTATCACAAGATGAATGGAGAAGAAGTGAAAAAGACACTTTCAACCTCTGCTTCTTCTATGCTTGGAAGTATCGTCGCTCTAGGTACAGCTGTACCGATGGTGCGCATCTTCATCAACTCTGGTGTGAACGGAGCCGATTTGTTAAGTATGCCGATGGAACTTGCTGTTCTAGTTTCTGATGCAGTCGGCGGAGCCTGGCCCTTGGTTGCACCGATCATTGGGGCGCTTGGTTCTTTCATTTCCGGCAGTGCGACGTTCAGTAACATGATGTTCTCTCTGTTTCAATTTAGTGCAGCAGACCAAATCGGGATATCAGAACAATCTGTCGTCGCCCTTCAGGTTCTTGGCTCCAATGCAGGAAACATGGTATGTATTCTAAATGTCGTTGCAGCGGCATCCGTCGTCAACCTTGTAGGGAAAGAAGGAGAAATTATACGGATCACGATGATTCCTATGCTGTTCTACGTACTCCTAACAGGGGGAATTGGAATATTGTTTCTATATGTGATGTAACCTGAGAAGAGGGAGGAACAACCTTCCTCTTCTTAAGTTTAAAGCTTTGAGACTTTTTTGAATTTATCCGTTGACATCTTGCATCTCGCATGTATAATTATAAATATCAAATAATAAATATACATTCACAGACGAAGAGAGTACGATCGCGATTGATCCTTCAGCGAATCAGGGGTGGTGGGAGCCTGATGATCAAGCCTTCGGAAACGCACTTCTGAGATGTTCGGTGAAAGTAAGTAGCCTGAACCGGGAGCACCCGTTATCAGTTTCAAGTTGGTCTTTGATTTTCATAGACAATGAGAGTGGCACCGCGGATATTTAAATGACGAATCCGTCTCTCCCTAATTAGGGGAAGAGACGGATTTTTTTGTACCAATAAAAAGGAGGCAGTTAAACATGACAAAGCCAAAGGTAGTACTAGCATATTCAGGTGGATTAGATACATCGATTTCAGTGAAATGGATTCAAGAGAAATATGGATATGATGTCATCGCATTAGGGTTAGACGTAGGAGAAGGGAAGGATCTTGAGAAGATTCGTCAGAAAGCGCTCGACGTTGGCGCAATCAAAGCGATCATGATCAATGCGAAAGAGCTTTTGGCAGAGGAGTATTTGATGCCTGCCTTGAAAGCGAACGCTCTATATGAAGGGAAGTATCCATTATCTTCTGCTCTATCTAGACCACTGATTTCGAAGCTGCTTGTTGAGGTGGCGGAGCAGGAAGGAGCAGTCGCAGTTGCGCACGGCTGCACAGGAAAAGGAAACGACCAAGTACGTTTTGAAGTGTCCATTCAGGCGCTCAATCCGGACCTTGAAGTCATCGCTCCTGTACGGGAATGGGGCATGAACCGTGATGAACAACTTATCTATGCAGAGGAAAAAGGGATTCCTGTC
This sequence comes from Halobacillus salinus, assembly GCF_004684905.1. GTDB lineage: Bacteria > Bacillota > Bacilli > Bacillales > Halobacillaceae > Halobacillus > Halobacillus salinus. The sequence continues at coordinate 532,160 of NZ_SRJC01000001.1, forward strand.
CCCGTTAACAAAGAGAATCCTTTCTCCATCGACGCCAATATTTGGGGACGTGCCTGTGAAGCGGGTGTGTTAGAGGATCCATGGCAGGAAGCTCCTGAAGCAGCTTATGCTTGGACGAATCCGATCGAAGACACACCGGACACTCCGGAGACGATCGAGATTGATTTCGAGCAAGGGAAGCCTGTCGGGCTCAATGGTAAAAAGATGGAGCTTGTACCACTGATCGAATACTTAAATGAGCTCGGCGGAAAACATGGTGTCGGAAGAATCGACCATACAGAGAATCGTCTCGTCGGTATCAAATCAAGAGAAGTGTATGAGAATCCTGCAGCGATGATTTTGATCAACGCACACAAGGAATTGGAGTTTTTGACTCTTACAAGAGAAGTTTCCCAATATAAAGTGAACGTGGATCAACAGTTGTCTAAGGTCATTTACGATGGTCTATGGTATTCTCCACTGCAGCCCGCACTATCTGCGTTTGTTGATTCTACGCAACAAGTCGTAACAGGTACGGTGAAGGTGAAACTGTTCAAAGGTCACCACAATGTCATCGGGAAGAAGTCACCAGTCAGCCTTTATAATGAAGAACTGTCTACGTATTCCAAAGGGGACGCGTTCGACCATGATGCGGCAGTAGGTTTCATCAAGCTTTGGGGGCTTCCAACGAAGGTTCACGCAGATGTCCACAAGAACGAGCCAAAGGTGAAAGTCCATGACTAAGTTATGGGGAGGCCGTTTTACTAAACCAACCAATAAATTAGTAGAAGAATATACGGCTTCGATCGGTTTCGATCAAAAGCTGGCCTTGCAGGATATCAAGGGGAGTCTCGCCCACGTAAGCATGCTGGGCGAGTGCGGTATCCTTTCCTTCGACGAAGTGAAGACAATTACGAATGGACTTCACACAATCGAGAAGAAAATCGTGAATGGAGAAGCAGAATTCAACGTTTCCGATGAAGATATCCATATGAATATCGAACGTATGCTGATCGAAGAAATCGGACCTGTCGGAGGGAAACTTCATACAGGTAGAAGCAGGAACGACCAAGTGGCAACAGATATGCACTTATATATGAAGGAAAAAACGGAAGTGTTCATCCAACAAGTAGAGGACGTTCAGACAGCACTTATGAAACAGGCCGAGCAGCATGTGGAGACCATCATTCCGGGTTACACACACCTGCAGCGTGCTCAGCCGATTTCGTTCGCTCATCACTTACTCGCATACTTTTGGATGTTCGAGCGAGACAAACAACGTCTCGAGGATAGCTTGAAGCGAATCAATTGGTCACCACTTGGTGCCGCAGCATTAGCTGGTACTCCCTATCCAATTAACCGCAAAATGACATCTGATGCTCTCGGATTCGATCAACCTTATCCAAATTCCCTTGATGCCGTAAGCGACCGGGATTTCATCCTTGAATTTCTATCGATTTCTTCTATATTAATTACACACATCTCGAGACTGTCTGAAGAACTTATCCTATGGAGCAGTCAGGAGTTCGACTTTATTGAACTGGATGATGCTTTCTGCACAGGATCGAGTATCATGCCACAGAAGAAGAATCCGGATGTTCCTGAATTGCTCAGAGGAAAAACAGGAAGAATCTACGGGAACTTAATGGGGCTTCTTACGTTGCTGAAAGGCTTACCACTTGCGTATAACAAAGATATGCAGGAGGACAAAGAGGGCATGTTCGATACCTCAGAAACCCTGGATGGAGCTTTATCTCTATTAGCTCCAATGATCGAAACGATGGAAGTCAAATCGGAAAACACGAGAGAAGCGGTCAACCAAGACTATTCGAACGCGACAGACATTGCCGATTATCTAGCCATCAAAGGTTTACCGTTCCGTCAGGCACATGAAATCATTGGTAGAATCGTTTTGTATGCCATTCAACAAAATAAATATTTGCTGGATCTCTCTTTGGAGGAATATCAAGATTTCTCTCCATTATTCGAGAAGGATATTTACAAGAAGTTGGCTCCGGATCAAGTCGTTGCTGCCCGTAATAGTGAGGGTGGTACGGGATTCGAGCAAGTGCAGAACCAGCTGAAGCTAGCTAAGCAAACGCTCGGATGACCTCCGGGCGTTTGTTCTGTAAGAGCATCTCTCTCTTTCATTTCTGTTCATCAACACAGGACTCCGATACTTTTGAAAACGTTTGAAAAATACTGAGCAGGTTATTATAAGTAAAACGAAGCTATTGAGGAGGCAGAATGATGACGAAACACATTGAAGCTTTTTTCGAGACGGAGAATGATGCAGAAAGCGCAAAAGCCGATTTGCAAGAGTTAGGCATTGAAAAGGAACTGGTTGAGCCGATCCCTGAGGAGGCAGATGTCCTGCCGATCGTTCCTGTTGCAGGTTCAACGAACGTAGGTGGAGCGGGAATCAGTTATGATAATATCGTGCACCCCGGCCAAGATGACACGGGCAAGAAGCATCTCACGCACGTATTACACTTTTACTTGAGTGATGAACATTTTGATCGGGCCATTGAAAAGATCGGGAAGCACAGTGGTCACATGAATGAGAAGCATCTATAAAAAAACGGCCTCGTTTAGAGGCCGTTTTTACATATATAAGCTGGCTAGGAATATGCCAATTGTCTCCTGATATATCTCATCAAATTGACTGAGAGGAAGAGGGTTAACACCACGCCCGAGTTCTACCGTGAATCCAGGTTTTCTATACACTTGGATGAACCAGTCTTTGTATCCCGCAAAGCTGTAGACGTTTTTGATTGGCTGATACCCACTGACTCGCTCGAATTCATTGACGATGACCAGTGATTCAGGGGGCTCTAAGCCTTCATAACCCCAGTAAATCACTTCCCCTTGTGTATGAAAAGCTAGCATTTTATTGAACTGCCGTGCTTGTGCAAGTTCTGCCATTGCGATGGCCTCTGGTTCAGTAAGTGGTTCATAACCTGGGAAGTCACGAGGAGATGGCTCTTTTGGCTTTCGTTCTTGTTCAATTTCCCAATTAGCAGGATACTGATTATTCAAGTCAACTCCGCGTATATTCGCTTTCCATCCGGAGAAGTCTGTGTTCCCTTTGTTAATTTCTAAGGCAAGGTCTCCAAATGGTCCAGCAGGAGGCCCATCCACGACGAGGTCCACACCATCCGGGTCAACCATCGGCACGATGGATAGTGTCACCTGGTCGTAGTAAGGATTCACGTCCAGACCACGTATCGTCTCTTTATTCGTCAAAGCAAGTAAGTAATCATTTAAAAACTGCATGATTACAGCCGTTGTAATCCACTCATTTGCATGGAAAGATCCATTCCAGTGGACGACTTTCGTCCCTTTTCCAATCTGTAGTTCAATCAAGTCTTTTCCCATTACACTGTTTCCGATTGTTTCCGTGCGTACAAAAGGATAAAGTTGAAGTAAACCATCCAGGTCAAATTGGAGAACCGTGGAATCGTAGTTTTGGTTCCCATTAACAATCCGTTCCGTGACTCGGCTGGGAATCTGAATCATGGCTCCGATGGGAAGCTGTTGTGGGTTAACTGTTTGATTTAATAGAGCGAGCGAATCCATAGCAATCCGCCGATCACTTGCGATTTTCCAAAAGGTGTCACCCGCTTCTATAGTGTAGGGTTCGCTGCGATAGGCGGGAATCCGGATTGTCTGCCCAATCTGCAACTGCGAAGGATTCACTCCGGGGTTGGAATCTATAATGAATTTCAGCGGGACATTGAACAATTGGGAATAGTACCATATCGAATCGCCGCTTCTTACTTGTACGTCCACTCGCAAAACCTCCTTGCTGTACTTAGTAATATATATGGAAAGAATGGAACATCAATGATAGGAAATCATGTACAATACTAGGAGAACGATTATAGGAAGTAGGGAATAACATGACATCATTTGAACAACTAGGAATAACACAAGACGTAATAAAGCGATTGAAAAATCAAGGCATCACTTCGCCGACTCCGATCCAAGAAGAAACTATTCCGCTGATCAGGGAAGGGAACGATATAGTTGCAGAGGCACAGACAGGAACAGGGAAGACGTATGCTTTTCTGTTACCTATATTAGAAAAGATCGATCCATCCAAGCCAGTCTTACAAGCGCTTATCGTGGCACCAACAAGAGAACTCGCGTTGCAGGTGACAAAAGAAGTCGAGAAGATGAAAGAGGACCAAGTCCAGACGTTGGCGGTATATGGCGGCCAAGATGTAATGAAACAAGCGAAGAAGTTGGATGGACAGGCTCACATCGTGGTAGCGACACCAGGGCGACTGCTCGATCATATGGCACGCGAAACCATTTCTTTAGAACGTGTAGAAACGGTCGTGCTTGATGAAGCAGATCAAATGTTAGAAGTCGGTTTCTTGCCAGATGTCAAAAAAATCATGAAAGCTGTGCCGTCAGAGAGACAGACGCTTCTATTCTCTGCAACCATAACCAAACAGGTGCAGTCACTGGCGAAAATGATGTTGAAGGAACCGAAGCGTGTAAAAGTGGAAGCAGAGCAAGTGACGCTGACAAACATCAAACAGCTCTTATATGAAACGACGGACCGCGCCAAGCAAGAGACATTGCTCTCGATTATGAGAGAGCACCGACCGTTCTTAGCCGTTATCTTCTGTCGTACGAAGCGTCGTGCGAGTAAATTGAATGGCATACTGAAACGGGAAGGTTACGAATCAGATGAACTGCACGGCGACCTATCCCAGTCCAAACGAGAGAAAGTGATGCAGCGCTTCCGTGATGCGAAGATCCAATACTTGGTTGCGACAGATGTCGCCGCTAGGGGTCTTGATGTAGAGGGAGTTACGCATGTGTTCAATTATGATATTCCCGGGGATCCCGAGAGTTATATCCACCGGATCGGTAGGACCGGACGTGCAGGAGGGAAAGGGCTTGCGATTACCTTCTCCACTTCGAAAGATCGCCAGGCGTTAAGGGAAATAGAAAAAACGATCGACCAGCCCCTTAACCGCCGTTCTTTGGACCATCTTTCCCCTAAGAAAGAAAGAGAAGAATAAGAATTTGAGAAAAGGCCGAGGAGTATCATACTCCTCGGCCTTTATGATTTTAAGCTTCCTTGAAAAAAGGCACCCAAAATAGAAACATTGTCGAGCGGTATGAAATATGATATTCTAACAGCATAATCCCTAGTTATCTGATAGGGATTATAAATATTAAGGAGTGGAAGATAGATGGGAGTAGAATTCATCGACCTGTTCGATCAATGGGCGAGCTCTTACGATGACACGGTAGCGGGGAAGGACCCGGAATATAAAGAGGTTTTTGAAGGGTACGAGGAAATGTTGCAGCAATTAGCTGACCTATCGATCTCACCTGTTATGGAATTCGGTGTCGGAACAGCTAATTTAACGAGGAAGATGGTCGACCAAAACAAAGTCGTAATCGGAATTGAACCCTCGAATGGAATGAGGCGTATTGCGATCGTCAAGTGTCCGGAAGCGGCTATATACGAAGGGGATTTCCTCAAATATCCTCCCTTGCAGACACCTATTCGATCCATTGTAAGCTCTTTTGCTTTTCATCATTTAAATAAACAGGAAAAAGCACAGGCTATCGAAAAGTTTCATCTTCAACTCGAGCCTGGTGGCGAAGTGACCTTTGTGGATACCCTTTTCCGCGATGCAGAACATAAGCAACAGCTCATCGAGAAGGCGGAGAAAGAAGGTTTCCACAATTTAGCGAAAGATTTGCAGGAAGAATACTACCCTTATCTCGAAGAAATACAAGAGGCGTTTTTACATCAAGGTTTTGAGGTATCTGTGAAACAGCTCAACCAATACGCTTGGCTCATCCAGGCGAAAAAAGGAGAATGATGTATGACACAAATGAACGTTGAAAGTTTTAACTTGGACCACACGAAAGTCAAAGCTCCCTATGTACGCCTTGTTGGAGTAACAGAAGGAGATAACGGAGACAAGATTTATAAATACGACCTCCGCATCAAGCAACCGAATAAAGAGCATATGGAAATGCCTGCTCTCCATTCACTAGAACACTTAATGGCAGAAAACAGTCGTAATCACCACGACCGCATCATCGACATTGGTCCAATGGGATGCCAAACGGGCTTCTATATCGCTGTCCTCAATGATGATAGTTATGATAATATTCTCGAAGTGATTGAGAAAACATTGAACGATGTATTGGAAGCAGAAGAAGTGCCTGCTTGCAATGAAGTACAATGCGGATTTGCTGCCAGCCATAGCTTGGAAGGGGCTCAAGAGCTTGCTCGTGAACTATTGAGTAAACGTAATGAATGGACGGAAGTCTTCTAAATAAGAAGGGTGAGAAGAAGATGGGTTTTGTTAAGGATGTACAGTCTTTAATTGGTAAGACACCTATGATTGAATTGACCCATTCCGTCATCCCGAATCAAGCACGCATATTTGCAAAGCTGGAATTTATGAACCCAGGCGGCAGTATAAAAGACCGCCTGGGTTTAAAGCTGATTGATGATGCAGAAACTCGTGGAAAGCTGAAACCGGGTGGGACAATTGTAGAGGCGACCGCCGGAAACACAGGAATCGGTGTGGCGCTCGCTGCTATCGGAAAAGGGTACCGAGTGGTTTTCGTAACCCCGGAGAAGTTCAGTCAAGAAAAGCAGACGTTGATGCGTGCTTTAGGAGCAGAGGTGATCAACACCCCGACAGAGAAGGGGATGAAAGGGGCCATTGAACGGGCGGCGGAGTACTGTAAGGAAATGCCGGGGACGTTCAGTTTGGAGCAGTTTCATAATCAGGCAAACCCAGATACTTATTATGAAACGCTTGGTCCGGAAATCTATGCAGATATGGACGGGGATGTTGACGTTTTTCTTGCTGGAGCAGGCACTGGCGGCACATTCATGGGCACAGCCCGATATTTGAAAGAGAAGAACCCTTCTATTAAGACTTCGATTGTTGAGCCAGAAGGGTCCGTTCTGAACGGAGGTCCGTCCGGTCCACACAAGACGGAAGGAATCGGTATGGAATTTCTGCCTTTCTATATGGATAAGAAATATTTTGATGCGATCCACACTATAACGGATGAAATTGCCTTCCAGCGGGTGAGAGAACTCGCACTGACGGAAGGGTTGCTAGTAGCGAGTTCTTCAGGGGCGGCTTTTGAAGCGGCCTTACGAGAAGCGGAACAATCGAAGCCTGGAACGAAAATTGTAACGATATTTCCAGATAGTAGTGAGCGATATTTAAGCCAAGGGATTTATGACGAGGAGTGAAATAGATATGAGGAAGAAAACACAATTAATTCACGGTGGAATCAGTGGAGATGACAAAACAGGTGCCGTTAGTGTCCCGATCTACCAAGTAAGCACCTATGCACAAGACGGTGTAGGCAAGCACAGAGGATACGAATATTCCAGAACCGGTAATCCGACTCGTTTTGCTCTCGAGGAATTGATCAAAGATTTAGAAGGTGGCTATCGAGGGTTTGCTTTCGGGTCAGGAATGGCTGCTATTACAGCTGTTTTAATGACGTTCAATCAAGGGGATCATATTATTTTTACGGATGATGTTTACGGCGGTACCTACCGTTTAGTAAATAACGTAATCACCCGCTTCGGGTTGGAAGCAAGTTTTATCGACACAAGTGATCCGGCTAATGTGGAGAAAGCAGTTCAGGATAATACAAAAGCTATATATGTGGAAACACCTACGAACCCGCTTTTGAAAATCACCGACTTAACAGAAGTATCTAAGTTGGCAAAGCAACGTGACCTGAAGCTGATTGTCGACAATACGTTCAGTACGCCATATTGGCAAAACCCAATTGAATTCGGTGCTGATATCGTCCTGCATAGTGCAACAAAATACCTTGGAGGACATAGTGACGTTGTCGCGGGTCTCGTCGTTGTGAACTCAGAACAATTAGCCGATGATGTACACTTTGTATTGAACTCCTCAGGAGGGATCTTAGGACCTCAGGATTCATGGTTGTTAATGAGAGGAATCAAGACGCTTGGAATCAGAATGGAAGAGATTGAAGACAATACGAGACAGTTTGTCGAATTCCTTGAAGGATTACCAGAAGTAACTAACATTTATTATCCTGGTCTTGATGCTCACAAAGGTCACGATGTACATCAGAAACAAGCAAGAGGAAATGGCGGAATGATTTCCTTTGATGTTGGAAGTGGAGAGAAAGCAGATCAAGTATTGCGGAACGTAAACTATTTCACCTTAGCGGAGAGTTTGGGTGCTGTAGAAAGTTTAATCTCTGTTCCAGCAATGATGACTCATGCTTCCATTCCTTCAGAACGCCGCCTGGAACTTGGAATCACGGACGGTCTTGTCAGAGTGTCCATCGGTCTTGAAGATATCGAAGATCTAAAAGAGGATTTCCTGCAAGCCCTACGTAAATAAGAGAAGAAACACTCCTTACGGGAGTGTTTTTTTCTTGTGGTTTCCTCCTGTATAGAGCGACCTTGGTAAGGCAGACTAAGAAAAAACAGGAGGCAAAGCATGGATTATAAACATTACCAAAAGCAGTTGGAAGAGCGTAAATATGAAATTGAAACCCGGTTGATGGAAAACGATAAATTCGGTCTGAATAGAGGATTTGCCAGTGATATGGCATCCGGTGAACTTTCTCAATATGACAACCACCCTGCCGATTCTGGTACAGAACTATATGATCGTGAGAAAGATATTGCACTTCTAGGACACCTACGGGAAGAGCTCTCTGATATTCAATATTCCCTAAAACAGATGGAGAAGGGGACGTACGGTGTTTGCGAAGAAACAGGACAACCTATTCCCGAAGATCGCTTGGAAGCATTACCTACAGCAAGAACGATCGCACATCAGTCGCCTAACCAAGATATTTCAACCGATCGACCAGTCGAAGAAGATGTGATCCATTCGATGGAAAGTGCATATGGGGAGAGCAGTGCGGATCCTGATTACAATGAACAAGACGCATATGAGCAAGTAGCGAAATTCAATCAATCGAGTATGACATATGATGGGTCCTCGAATATAGAGAGTGAGGACGGAGTAGGATATGTAGAGGAGTACGAGTCCTTTGTCTCCACTGATATGGAAGGGATTACTGGACCAGACAGCGTACACTTCGAGCGGAATGTACACTATGATAAATACATGGACGAAGAAGATCCAAACGCATAACGATCGATCTATTATAATTCTAAAAAAAGAGATCCTCAAATGAGGATCTCTTTTCCTGTTGTTGATAAAGTATGCAGACCGGTTCTGTTACATTAATAAGAGGACCGTATGGTGGAAAATGGGGCGCTTTCCGCGGCGGACGCCGAGCCTCCTCGGGCTAGCCCTGTGGGGTCTCGCCGTTGTCCGTGCATCCCGCAGGAGTCGCCCCATTTTCCACCACACTACATGAGGGTTTGTTGGGAACAGAACCTAGCAATAATGTTACCCTATCAAGTTTCACCATAGTATTGCAATGAGTCGAAGAGGTTCATGCTTTTTATAAAAAAGGTGTGGGAGAAACAATGAGACTCCTGCGGGAGCATAGTACTGGGTGAGACCCCGCAACGACCGAAGGGAGTGAGAAGGCTCAGCGGACGCCCGCGGAAAGCGAATTGTTTCTCCAACACCGCCTCTCACGCTCAAGAACCGACAGTTTTCCCGGCATATTGAAGAAGGGGTCCTCACACGAGGACCCCTTCTTTTTAATAACCGACTTCTATTGCTGCGTTGACAATGTACATGAGGTCGTTTTTATCGTGTTTTTCCTCTAGGAAGATCCCGCTGGACGTTAGCATGCCGCCGTCCATCACTTCTATATGGACCTCACCGTAAGGAATTGCCTTCCTAACTTCGTCGTGGTCCAGTTTCTCCTTATCACAAGGCAGGGCCAATTTCACATTGATTTTCATATTGTCTAAAGACTGTTCCGGCAATACAGTTCTTATGCCAGGCATTGAATTCGTATGAATGGCATTCTTAATAGCTCGAACAGTCGCTTTCGTAATGTCTTGTCCATGGACATCTGTGCCCATACCTGTCTGAATGAACATTAATTGTTCCATTATCTCTCCACTCCTTTCGACATTATTTTATCATAGAAGGCGATTAACCCTGTAAGAATAGGCAACTGAAAAGTTTTTCGAATATTGTTGACACATCTTTCCGTATGTCTGTATAATCTAAAACTATAGTTATAAAGCATACTAATTTGATAGGAATTATAAACATAAGGGTGAGCGGATTTGTTTTTACAGGTGAAAGGTGTCGGAAAGGCATTCGATAATGACTTCGAAGTCTTCTCTGATCTTGATTTATCCATACAAGAAAACCAATTTGTTTCGTTGTTAGGACCTTCTGGATGTGGTAAGTCCACACTGTTATCTATGGTGGCTGGCCTTGAGTCTGTCACAGAGGGGACCATTGAACTCGATCAGCAGCAAATTACAAAGGCCGGACCAGACAGGGGAATGGTCTTTCAACAGCCTTCCTTATTTCCGTGGCTGAACGTGAAAGAGAATGTCATGTTCCCTTTAAAGAAGAAGAAGGGTGCAGAGGAGTTGGCTGAACACTTTTTGAAGATGGTTCATTTGAGCCGCTTCCAAGAAAGTTACACGCATGAGCTTTCCGGCGGAATGCAACAGCGTGTCGCCATTGCGCGTGCACTTGCAATGGATCCCAAGGTACTCCTTATGGATGAACCATTCGGTGCACTAGATGAGCAGACTCGTCATATTCTGCACGAAGAGCTGATGAAGATTTGGCAGGAGACCCAGAAAACGATTCTATTTGTCACGCACAGTATTCAAGAAGCAATTAAACTTTCCGACCGCGTTGTCGTGATGGGAACTCGTCCTGGGAGAATTATCGCAGACTTTAACATCGACTTGCCAAGGCCAAGACAGAGAGATGATGAAGAAGTGATCGCACTAGAGAAGAAAGTGATGAATCTTCTTGAGGGAGAAATTAATAAAGTGTTGAAGGAAGAGCTTAGTCATGAAAGTGTTTAGTAAACGCGTCCTATTTCTACTGGCTGTTATGGGAATCTGGCAATTAGTTTATGTCTCCAACGTGTTTCCGGAAATCGCCTTTCCTTCGCTCGTAACGGTTTTCCAATCTCTCTATAACGGATTTGCGGACGGTGATTTGCTCAAAGCCCTCGGAGCAAGTTTCAAACACCTGTTAGTTGGATTATCGCTTGCTCTTTTGATTGGAACAGCGGTCGGAGTGCTACTAGGAAAGTCGAGGCAGGCGGATGAAACGGCTGGGATGTATTTGATTGCACTGCAAAGTATCCCGAGTATTGTTTGGGTTCCGTTATCGATATTGATTTTTGGTTTTACAGAGTTTGCTGTGGTATTTGTTGTTGCGCTAGGCGGAACGTTCGTCATGGCATTAAACGTAAGGTCTGCTATTCATAATGTTCCTCCTCAATTGGTGAGAGCAGCAAGAACGATGGGGACGAACGGTCTGCAGTTGTTCTATCGCGTGGAAATCCCATCGAGCGTCCCGTACTTCATGTCTGGAGTGCGTCTTGCATGGGCGTTCAGTTGGCGTGCCCTGATGGCTGGGGAGTTTCTGAGTAACGGTCCAGGGCTTGGCTACTCATTAAGGTTTGCACAGGATTATGCCAAGATGGATCAAGTCATCGGTATTATTATCATTATTGGAGTTATCGGAGCTGTCGTCGACCAACTCGTTTTCTCTAAATTAGAGCGGAACGTGATGAGACGATGGGGATTACTTAAATCTTAAAATAAGGGGAGATGGAATTATATGAAAAAATTATGGTTGGCACTTGGGATACTTGCTGTAACGGTGCTTGCGGCGTGTGGCAGTAACACAGGTGGTGCTGAAGAAGCTGGCGATGAAATTACAATCGGTTATTTTCCTAACATTAACCACGTTGCCGGCATGGTGGCAGAGGAGAAGGATCTGTATTCTGAAACGTTACCAGATGGAACGAAAGTCAATTATCAATACTTTCCGGATGGTTCATCCTTCATGACGGCTATTGAAACTGGTGACATACAAGGTGGATTAGTGGGACCTGGTCCTGCCATGAACCACTTTACTTCAGGAGCCGAAATTAATGTTGTTGCAGCGGGATCTACTGGTGGAACCGTCATTATGGCAAGGAACGGCGCAGACATTTCATCACCAGAAGATATGGCAGGAAAGACATTCATTTCTCCTCGTGTTGGCTGTACTCATGATGTTCAGTTCGAAACCTTGATGAAACAGGAATACGGCATTACATCGGACCGTGTAGATGGAGAGATGAAACACGTTACAGGAAAACCCGCGACTTACGCAAGTCTTTTCGAAGCTGGAAAAGTAGACGTAGCGACTGTGCCAGAACCATGGGCTTCCTCTATTGAAGCAGAAGGTAATGGCAATGTGTTGATCGATACTCCGGATGTTGCATATGGTGAAACACTACCTGCTGCTGTATTCGTCACTTCTCATGATCTTGTAGAAAACAATCCTGAAATGGTTCAGAACATTGTCGACGCTCACAAGAATGCGACAGACTTCATTCAAGAAAATCCTGAAGAAGCAAAAGAAATTGCCATTAAGAAAATAAAAGAAATCACTGACCAGGAACTTTCTGAAGAAGTTATCGATAATGCGTGGGAGCGTATAGATTTCACGTATGAAGTGGATGAAAAACACCTTCAAGACTTCGCTAACTCTTCTTATGACCTAGGCTTCCTCGAAGAGAAGCCGGACCTGACTGGTCTAGTCGATCTATCGTTCTTAAACGAATAAATTGCCATTAGAAAAGGCACGGGATGATTCCCGTGCCTTTTCTTACATTTAAGGTACTATATGCCCTTTTACACAATGCCTACTTCTTGTGGTTCATATATGTGCATTGTCCAAAAGCCTATGTCCAAGAACCCAAGTCGCTTGTAAATGCGACCGGCGTCAGGATTATCGTAGAATAAGCATAAACTTTTACCCTCATTTATAAGTTCTTCGCATAGCCTTTCCATGCACTGGCTTGCGTAGCCTTTCTTTGTGTGATCAGGATGTGTGCATACTCCAACAACCATCGCTGAGGCGGAGTTTTCCGCTGTTGTAGAAGCTGACGAAACAAGCTTACCGCCTTTTCTAATAAAGTAAGTTCGAGCTGATTTGCTTTCCATTCCCACCTTCAAACTTCCTTCACGGTTCTCTGATTCCTCGAAATCATCTATTTCATCGAAGAGTCGTGCTATCGATGGAATATCCTTTACGGTAGCTAATTGTACACATTCCCCACCATCTGGTGAAGGGGATGGTACAAGTTGGTCCATCTTAGCATAATAAAGTTGGCGAGAGTGTTTCTTGCGGCGAGCAATAAATGGAAGGATTTCATTCGTCATTTCTTCTAGTCCTGATAACTCTCTGAAGTCAGGGTCTTGGTTGATAATAGAAGCAAATCCTTTGCCATCGAATGGACCGTCTCCATAACAAATGTAGTTGGAATGATACTTTAGAAGTACAGCAGAGAGCTCACCTTCCGCGTTCCAATCTCCCCATAACGTTTGGAAATCTTCTTCAAACCCGAAGTTCTCGATATCACTAATAATAAAAAGGTTCTCCGCAGGCTTTTGAAAAAGCAGTGTTTCACACGCCGCTCGGTCTTGTGAATCCAGCTGACGAATCATTCAATCCCTCCCATCTGAAAGTTCTACCTATCATACCAGAAAATTCTAAAAACAGGAAGGTCTTCAGGATTTATAAAAATTGCTTAACCATTCGTTCAGTTGATAGGGTGGAAGCGGTTTTGAGAAATAATACCCTTGAATTGTCTGGCCACCCATAGATTGCACATGAAGCAAATCTTCTTCCGTTTCAATTCCTTCTGCTACGACTTCTAATTGTAAGTGCTCAGCCAAGTCGATGATAGATCTGGTGATACCTTCGTTTTTGGCGTTGGTCGTTGCATCTTTAATAAAGCTTCTATCTATTTTCAAACAATGGATAGGAAACAAACTAAGGTGCTTCAGGGAAGAGTATCCTGTCCCGAAATCATCCAACGCAACCGACACACCCAATTCGTTAAGTCGGTTCAATTGTTCAATCATAAATTCTTCATAGTCCATTGCTATAGTCTCTGTAATTTCAAGGCGTAGCTTTCCTGGAGATACTCCTGCTTCCTGCAAGATGTTTTCCAGCTGATCCACGAATGTAGGTTGTTGAAACTCAACAGCTGAAATGTTGACTGATACTACACACTCCATGAACCCCAGCTTTTCTAAATCAAGTATTTGTTCTGTGGCTTTTCTTAAGGTCCATTGTCCTAAAGGCACAATCAAACCTGTCACTTCAGCTAAGGGGATAAAATCAGCGGGAGAGATGGTTCCTCTCTCAGGGTGTTCCCAACGGATCAGTGCTTCTAGACCGGTTACTTCGTTCGATTTCGTATTGACTTGGGGTTGGAAGTACAGACGGAACTGTTCTTCTTCAAGCGCCTTTGTCAGATCCATGTGAAACCATTGACGTCCAAATTCAGATTCGTCCAAAGACGGTTGATAAAAAGCTGTCATGCTGCGTCCTAAGCGTTTTGCTTCCGTGTTTGCTCTGCTTGTATTTCGGATTAACGTAGCGGGACTGTCGCCGTCTTCAGGGAAAATTGCGATTCCTATGCTAACTGTGATAAAGAATTCTTGGTGATCGACAACGAATGGTTCACGGAATAACTTCTTATATTGCTGGATGCGTTCATATAAAGACGCCTTTCGTTCGCAGAAGTCTGTCATTAGTATGAATCCATCATACTCCAGTTTCGAAATGAATTCTTCCGGTTGCCGCTCTGACTTCAGTCTTCTTGCAACAGCCATGATCAATTGATCTCCAATACGATAACCTAGTCGTTCTTTCATTTCTAAGAAGTTATCGATATTGAAATAAAGGAGGGCGAATGCCTGACTAGTATCCGCTTGCTCTATCCTCGAATCGAGTTTCTCTTCCAACGCATTCCTGTTAGGGAAGTTTGTTAACAAATCTGTATAAGCAAGGTGCTTGGCCTCTTTCTCAGCCTTTCTGCGTTTAATGTGTTCGTTAATAAAGGCGATCAAGTCACCGATGGAAGTGGCAAATGCTTCTTCATCAAATGTCCAGGATCTCGAATTTGTATGCTGCTCACAACAGAGCACGCCGATTGTTTCTCCACCGCTGATGATCGGAATGTCCATCATAGCTCGGATATCATGAGGGAGAAGGTACTCTTTTCTTAATTCGCTGACCCGAAAATCGTTTTGCGTATCTTCAATGACGATGGAGCGGTTTTCCTCCAAGCTTGAGAAATAAGTAGGAAATTGATTTTTTTGTAAGTCACTTAAGTTCAAGGTCTTCTTAGCGGGCCGATCATACATTGCCAGGCATTGAAGGGTGGAGTGGTCGTTATGGTAGAACCAGATTCCTACACGATCGACTTGTAAGGTTTCCACTGTTGATTCGCAAATCATTTGAAAGGCAGGGACCAAATCGATGGAGGTGAGACGTTCATCCTTCATTAATCGCATGAAGTCAGATTGTTGCCGTCTGATCCTTTCTTCTATGTAAGTGGAACTGTTCCAATCTGTTGAAGATTGGATAGGAGAGACATACTTACTGAGACAAGAGGAGATGGTACGAAGAGCTTCTCCTTTATTCAATTCGAATGGTCGCTGGTTGATAAGGACGAGAGCTCCAAGCGGTCTTTCGTTGTCATCATGAAGAAGAAGGCCGTAGCTTGCTGCATTTTCCCCATATATACTTGCGTCAACCTGAGTAGGGGTGTCATTCGACAACTGAAGTAATAAATCACGCTTGAAGTAGGATAATGGGTACAAATTAGTGTTCCGAACAAACTCTTTGTAGGGATGAATGGTTTGAGTAGTTGGTTTCTCTAACAGATAAATACTTGCAGCGTCGCACTGGAAGTATAGGCACGTCTGCTCCAATAAATAATGTATAGCGTTCTTATGGTTACGTCCTCGAAGGGAATCAAGGAGTTGTCTAGAGAAGTCCTCTTGATTATTGGTCACGTCGATATGCTCCTTTCTGAAACGTTTGAACTACTATCATAGTACCATAAGAATTCTCCACCAAATGATAAAAAAACTCCGTCCCCCGTTAATATTTCCTGAATTGGTCAAACTAAAAGAACAGGAGGGATGAATAGTGAAACGGTACGTACTCATTATGGTCGCAAGTTTGATGTTTCTTCAATTGGCACCAACCGTTCACGCCGAGAGTTTGTTTCAAATTAAGCGGAAAGATCAAGTGACGCAGGATTGGGAAATTCATGTAGATTATCCACTGTTCGATCAGTTGCAAAATAAAGAGCTGCAAGATAAGGTAAACAACTCCATTACGAGTAAATTAGATCACCAATTCGATATGGTGAAACAGGGGGCTGATGAAACGAATGGAGCCCCTATCCTGTACTATGAAGAGTCTGATGTGTATGCGGAAGAAGAGTTCTATTCGGTTGTGATGACATCCCACTTAACGACGGGAAATGAGCACACTTCCTCTGTAACATCGGTGAACTTTGAGAACGGTAAGAAGAGTGACTTGCTCCCGTTGAAAGAAATGGTCCATATGGATGTTTTGAATAAAGAGGTAAGAAGGATTATCGCTCAAGATCCCGAAACTTATTTAACGAAGCAGTTTAAAGAAGTACGTGAGGATACAGCCTATTACATTGAAGAAGAACATCTTGTCCTTGTCTTTAATAAATTCGAAATAGCTGCTGGTGTACACGGTACACCACAAATTCAAATACCGCTAGATCGGATAGAGAAGGAAAGGGAAGACCCATACAAAGCACCGATTCCTTCGACTGTATAAAACAAAAAACGCTTAGAGTGCAGACTCTAAGCGTTTTTTTTTGACTAAGCTTCCAATGCTTCTTCGCTTTCGGTTTGTTCGCCGTAGTAGTGGAACAAGTACTGCTCTTTGGTAATAGCGAATAGGTCATATACATCGCTTTGTTGATTGATCCATTCGTAGACATCTGGGAATGTTTCGTTGGCTTCGCTAATGTAAGGGATTTTCAAAGCGGCCTTCATCGATCGGAGATTAGTTCTTCGGATTTTCATAAAAATAGCTTCAATTCCTAATTGGAAAAACAGTTCTTCGAAAAATGCTTCCTTAGCCGTTTGGTTGTAGCCTTTACCGAAGTAAGGCTGGCCGATCCATGTAGCTAAAAAACCCTTATTCTCATTAATATCGAACAAATTGATGGTACCAATTGGCTGCTCCCACTCATCAAGGATGGTACGTGAAATCAATTCACCTCGGTCTTCTGCTTCTATGGTCTGCTTGGTTAAGAAGTAAAACTCGTCACTGGAAGCGGCTTTGTGACGAACATAAGGAAACACGTCAGGGTGACTCATCAAATCAAAAAGAACCGGGGCGTCATGCAAATCACGTTTTTTAAGCATAAAAAATCCCTCCTTGATGGTTGGAGGGTGATCGGAAAAAAGGCATGGACAAATAGCCAGCCGTAAGTCCATTCGGACCACCCTCGAATTTTTATCAATTGCACACAAAAATTCGGGGTGGGAATCGAACCCACTAGAACCAGTTATACTGGTGGCGCACCATTTGCCTTCCCTACACTATACGACATTTATTTCTACCCTTATCATAATCGATTTTTCTGAAAAAGTGAATCAATTTTTGTCATGTCGAAAGAAAAATTTTTGAAGAAAAAGATCCTTATCAACAATTAGATAAGGATCAACTCACGATGGTGCGTATCGGCTGTCTTTTAGTGTAGTGAAAACAGTCAGGCGCTCGGTATAACCACTCGCTTCACGGTCGTAAGGGCCTGTACAAGTAATCAAGTTCAAAGCTCTCTGGTCTGTCGGCCCGAAAATCTCACGTAATGGGGCATCGCTAACAGGATAGGCTGCTACTTTCTGAACGGTATAGGTCAGTTTCGAGCCGTTCTCCCCGTAAACGAATATTTCATCTCCTGCGTTTAAATCTTTTAAATCAAAGAATACTGCAGGTCCATTTCTCCCATCAACGTGACCAGCAATGACGGAATTTCCTTTTCTACCTGGTTTTGTACCAGGCTCAAACCAACCTACCTTTGTTACGCTATCGGGAACGGCCATGCCACCTTCCTCTGTATAGCCTTCCTTCCCGACGGGTGCATCGACCCCAATTGCAGGTATTTCAATTCTTTCAGGTATAATTCCAGGTTGGTCATCGGGTTCTACAACGACTGCTGGTTCATAGTCCTTGTTTATAGGCTCTGTTTCTAATAGGTCTCTTTCAGGTGGTGGAGCACCTCTGGTCTGTGTTTGTTCTACTCTTAATTCCGCTGCATCTGATGAAGAAAGAACCCTGGCCTCCTTCACGGGTTCATCCAACCAATAATAGCTGATGATGAAAACAAGGAGGCCCAGGGTTATGGAGTATAGAATTTGTTTCATTTGTTAGGCTTCTGAGCGTTTACGGAACAACACTAGCCCAGCACCCATAGCTAGTACACCTAGAATAGCGGCATAAGCCATAGTGTTAGAGTTCTGACTTGCTCCACCAAAACCAGTTTCCGGCATGGAAGACGGCATCGCAGAAGAATCTTCTAGTAATAGAACATCAGGACTGTCTGCTGTACCTACAGCAAATGCGCTATACACTTTACCTGATTCAATGGTTGTACCAGAAAGATCGATAAGTTGAGTACCATCTGTTGTGCGGACTTCTAGGTCATATGTTCCAGCTTCAAGCTCACTGTAGTCTGTAACCATTGGGAACTCAGCACCGGAGAATAGAGCGTCTCCACCAATTGGACCGACATCAACAGCAGGAGCACCAGGGATGAAGTGTCCTACACGGACTTTAGCCATTCCTTCGCTTGCTTCAGTCTCATCTTGTGTAATTTTCAATTCGATACTGTCCAAGTTTCCGATAGCAGCAGCTGTATATGCCATACCAGCTTCGACCGTAGCATCAGCAGAAAGGACAGGATCTTGTTCACCCATTGTTCCAGCGGCATAAACTTCAATCGTATGTTCACCGGCAGGAAGCTCCATGTAATCAGTAGCTGCTTTAAACTCAGCACCTTCTACAACCGCATTCCCATCTACGTAGACATCAACCGCCGGGGCGTCAGGGGAGGCATGCAGGACACGAACCATAGCCATGTCTCCACCTGAATGGTTATCAGCGAATGCGACAGGTGCAAAGACTCCAAAGATTAATACTACAGCAGCTAGCGACGACAGCAATTTTTTCATGTTTTTTTTCCACTCCTTAGGGTTTTTTTATATGAAACGTTGAAGAAGGCTTCAACGGTCATGATTTAGTCATTTATCTGAATAAAGATAATGAACAGGTTTGAACAACCTATGTTCAACCTTTGTATAACCCTATATAGCCACATTAATCATTGTCGAAACCTCCCGGTGTGTTTTAATGCATATAAAAACACCAGAAGATTTTCCTTCCGGTGTTAGAATGCGGCATTATTCCTGAAAGTATGCAAGTTTACCATCAATCATCGTCCAAAGTGGCTTGGAAAGATATTCAAAGGGATGACCAGACCATAAGACAAGGTCTGCGTCTTTACCCTTCTCAATCGAGCCTACCCGATCATCTACGCCCAAATTCTTAGCGGGAATAATCGTGATGCCCCGCAAAGCATCTTCCACATCCATTCCTTCTCTAGCTGCGAGGGCAGCGCATATGTTCAAGTATTGAATGGGTGTATAAGGGTGGTCGGTAGTAATCGAAACCTTGATACCGTATTCGTGAAGAATTCGATAAGTCTGCCAAGTTTTATTGCGTAATTCAATCTTGGAAGCACGAGTGAAGGTAGGACCGACACTTACCTGTAAGTCCCGTTTAGATAATTCATCTGCAATCAAGTGTCCTTCCGTACAATGTTCAATTCGTAAATCGAGATCGAACTCATCTGCGAATCTTAGCGCCGTAATAATGTCATCGGCTCGGTGGGCATGGATTCGAACTGGAATCTCTTTGTTCAACGCTTGTAGAACCGGTTTAACTCGAAGGCCAGGGTCTGGATCCTTCATTGCAGCGTAAAAGGTCTCTCTAAGGGTGCCCATTATCCCGAGCCGCGTAATGGAGGCGTTTTTGGACTGGGAGTGGACACGCTTGGGATTCTCGCCTAGTGCAAGCTTCAGTCCTGCTCTTTCACGAATGATCATTTCGTTAATGGTGTGGCCGACTGTTTTGATTACACTGGTCGTACCGCCAATGATATTGGCACTTCCTGGCATAATATGAGCAGTTGTTACACCTGCTTTTCTTGCATTGAAGAAAGCGGGATCAAGAGGGTGAGCTCCATCGATGGCGCGAAGATGAGGAGTGATAGCTTCGATTGTTTCATTCGCGTCACTTCCGGCCCAACCGGTTCCTTCGTCATATAAGCCTAGATGAGTATGGACATCGACGAACCCTGGGTATAGATCCATTCCTTTGCCGTCAATTACTTCCGCCTGTTCGGGCATCGGGATGTTCTGACCGAAATCATGGATCTTCCCGTTTAGAATATGGACACTTCCCCCAGTTATAACAGAGGAGGTTATTGGGTGAATCGTTACGTTGGTAATTACCGTATTCATAGTACATACAGCCTTTCGAAAGGGATTACTACTATTATACTGGAAATCATGGGAAAGGAGCACAAAAAGAACGAAGTGGAATACTCCGTTCCTTTCAGGGTCATTTCAGAATGGAAGCTAATGCTGGTCTTAATTCAGGGTAGCGAAAGTTGTACCCGTGTTCTATCGCCTTCTTGGGTATGACCGATTGCCCGTCTAACAGTAAGGTACTCATCTCCCCGAGCGCAAGCTTCAATGCGAACGATGGAGCGGGAATCCAGTGAGGTCGGTTCAACACCGTGCTGAGGATTCGCCCAAAGTCCTTGTTCCGCTTAGGGTTTGGTGCAGTACCGTTCAAAGGGCCATTGACATCCTCGTGATGAATAGAAAAGTCGATCAAGCCGACTACATCATCGACATGTATCCAGGACATCCATTGTTCGCCGGACCCTAAGTTACCACCGATCATCATTTTATATGGGATAATCATTTTCGGAAGTGCACCTTCTTCACCCAAGATGATACCGAACCGGACGAATACAGTCCTGACATCATATTCTTTCGCAGCTTCAGCTCGCTCTTCCCATTCCTCCACTACATTGGCTAAGAAATCCCTTCCTGCTTTTGTGGTTTCCTCTGTAAACGTTTTTGTCTTTGACCTTCCGTAAAATCCGACTGCTGAAGCATTCACAAGTACATTAGGCTTGTCTTGCATCTTATCGATCAAGTCGATTACGCCCTCCGTTGCCTGGACGCGGCTATCTAAGATTGCTTGTTTTTTCTCATCTGTCCACCGTCCACTGTTGAGAGACTCTCCTGCTAGATTGACAATAGCGTGGATGTAAGGGAGGCTCTCGACAGGATTATAAGACTCGTGCAGCCATCCCACATATGTGATACTCTCCGTATCAGAATGCTTTTCAGGACTGCGTGTCAATATGTACACATGGTGTCCTTGTTTAACAAGATGATCAGTCAATTGGCGTCCGACGAAGCCGGTACCACCCGTAACAACGATATTCATTGAGTTTCCTCCTCACAAGGCGGTTTTACATTATTTTACTTCAGATAATGAAAAATAGCGATTCTTATCCGTGACCGAGTAAGATTTACACGATACAATTAGGTTAGAAGGGGTGAAGGTATTGGCTACACTTACTCGAATCACGACGCAAAAGAAAAATAAGAATCGCTATAATATCTACTTAGATCATGGTCATGGAGAAGACTATGGTTTCAGTGTCGATGCTGATGTATTAGTGGAATATAGGCTGCAAAAAGGCATGGAGCTCGATGATGCTACGATTCGTGCCTTGATCCAAACAGATACCTTACACAAATCTTATACCCAAGCTATCAACTATTTAAGCTACCGAATGCGCTCTGAGAAGGAAATCCGGCAATACCTGGATGATAAAGAAGTGGAACCAGAGCATGTAGATGAGATAGTGAAGCGATTGAGGGAAGAGAAACTGATTGATGACCAAGAGTTCGCTAATTCGTTAGTAAGAACTAGGGTCATGACCTCATCCAAGGGGCCGTTACTGGTTAAGAAAGAATTGATAGAAAAAGGTGTCAGAGGTTCAGAGGCGGAAGAAGCGCTCGCTTATTTCCCTTATGATCAACAGTTAGAGAAAGCGACAAAATTTGCTGAAAAGAAAATGAAGAGTGGTGTGAAGAAATCCCGACGCCAGCAAATCCAGAATGTTCAACAGACACTGATGCAAAAAGGGTTCTCTGGTGATGTGATTCAAGAGGCATTATCCCAATTGCCAAAGGAAGAAGAAGATAACTCAGAATGGGAAGCTGTGGTCTATCAAGGGGAAAAGCTAGTCCGTAAATATGAACGGAAAGCAGAAGGGTATGAGAGGAAGCAAAAAATAAAAGCAGCTCTTTATCGAAAAGGATTTCCTTTCGATTTGATCGACCGATTTCTAGACGAATACACGGAAGAATAATCTTGGGATCACGAGTTCCGAGATTATTTTTTTGTGTAGAAGAAGAACGGTTCTCTATCTTCCAGGGTGTAATCACCCATGTTTCCAGAAATATAATGTATACTGGGGACTGGAACAGAGGAACTAAACCAAGCGGAGGTCTGAGGCATGATCTATCAAAGAAGGGTCTATAAGATAGAGCCTGAGCAATATGAAAAGTTCACACAATACTTTCATGAGTTTATATTACCCAGCCAACTAGGGCATGGTGCTCGGATCGTTGGAAGGTTCACGACTAGGAACCGTGATGAGGTTACATCGATTTGGGAATATGACTCTTATGATCATTATGAAGCAATCGAAAGAAAAGTGAGGCAATCCGACCTTTTCCAAAGAGCCCAGAAGAGAAAAGAGGAGCTGTGCCCTTTCGCTGTAGAGAAGCAAGTCGACTTCATTGAAGCAACAGGTGATTACCACTTCCCTAAACATATAGTGTCTGTCGCTGCTTGTATTACGAATGAAGATGGCGAAGTGCTGCTCGTTAAGAACGAGCACCGTAATGATACATACGAAATTCCTGGCGGAAGGATGGAGAAAGGGGAGACGCTTGAAGAGGCCGTGAAGCGGGAAGTGTTGGAAGAGACAGGAATCGAAGCAAACATAACCGGGATCACTGGTGTATATCAGAACCTGACGATTGGTGTCGTCTGTATCGTCTTTAAGGGAGAATACGTATCCGGAATACCTACAATCCAACCAGGAGAGACGCAAGAAGTTTTCTTCGAAAAGGTGACAGAAGATAATATGAGCACGTTACTGACGAGGGAGCATTTCAAAGTTCGCCTGATGGATGCGCTTCAGAGTAAAGCTGTATCTTTGGAAAGTTATTATGTTAAACCCTATCAAGTCATATATAGACTGGAAAATGAAAAAGCTGCTGACGAGTGAACGCCAGCAGCTTTTTTTGGGTTCCATTACAGGAGCCCTTTCTTTTCTAAATCTTCAATTGCTTCATGGACGTGATCCACAATGGTAGAAGCGTTAGAAGCAACTTCTTCGTGTGCTGATGACATCGCGTAGCTGTGCTCGGTCAGACCGAACATAGAGATATCATTGAAGGAATCGCCGACACAGGCAATCTCATGAGGTTTAATGTCAAGTTCCTTCATTAAGGCTTTTAGACCGGTCCCCTTATTGATCGCTTTCGGCATTAAGTCTACACATGTTTCGTGAGAGATGAAGCTGTCGATCTCTTCTCCGAATGTTTGATCGACACGCTTATACGCTTCCATCACATCTGGTTCTTGGCCATGTAACGAAATCTTAGAAGGGATGATGCTTTTACCGAACTTGTCTCTCATGTTCGGCTCCACGATGATGTCGTGGAAAAGTTGTTCGGAGATGATATCGATCCACTTATTATGGGACTCTGTATAGGTTTCTTCAGCTGTTGAAACCGTCTTAATCATCGGCTCTTCATCAATGGTGTGCATGATTCTTCTTGCTAGGTGTTCATCGAATGTTTTGGAGTGAATATGCTCCTCCTCGTCATCGAATACAAAGGCACCGTTTTGACTTACTCTATGGCCGCTCACGCCGACACGTTTGAGCACCTCTTTAATTTCGTGGTCCATCCTTCCTGAAGCAACAGTAAGGGGAACCCCTTTCTCAATCAAGCGACGAATCGCATCAATATCCTCATTCTTTATAAAATGATCCATTCCTAATAATGTACCATCAAGATCACTGACAAACAGTTTAATCATTGGTAGGCTCCTTTCTTTAGTTGAACCTGTAATTAATCACGAAGAGTATTGTACCGCACGTAAAGGCTTTCTAACAATCAAGAAGTTCTAGTTTGTTACTTGTCAAAATCTCGAATCAGAGATACGATAGAATTTATGAGTAGACTGTAAACGCTTTAAGAATCAAGTGGGGGACGTATGATGGAGCAACAAGTCAAAATTAAAAAAGTCCTGAACAACAATGTCGTCATTGCTGAGCACCCAATGCACAAAGAAGTCGTCTTGATCGGAAAAGGAATCGGCTTTAACCGGAAGAAAGATGATGATATCTCGTTCAGTAAAGCAGATAAGACTTTTTTATTAAGTAATGAGAAGGAAAAAGAACAATACGTCAATCTTTTGCCTTTTATTGATGAAAGGCTGATTGACTTTATGAATGATGTTCTCGTTCATATAGAGAACAGGATGGGGCAGGAGTTGAATCAACACATTCACGTTGCTCTGACCGATCACTTGGCTTTTGCCATCAATCGTGCAAAACAAGGGATGAAGTTCTCTAATCCATTTCTGCTGGAGATAGAGTCTCTCTATCCGAAGGAATATCAAATTGCGATGGAAGTCGTGACGATGATTTATGATGAAATGGACATTCAATTCCCTGAAGGAGAAGTAGGTTTTATAGCCCTGCATATCCATAGTGCTGTTACAGACAAGACGTTGAGGGAAATTAACCGTCACAATCAGTTGATCACCAAGCTAGTTTCGCTAGTAGAAGAAACGATGGAAATTGATATTGATAAGAATAGTGTCGATTACCACCGGCTTGTTCAACATTTACACCGTGCGATCGACCGTGTTCATCACGAGGAAAAAGTTGGAGATGAAATAAAACTCGCAAACATGTTGAAACAAGAATATCCGGTATGCTATAATTTAGCTTGGAAATTGATTAAAGTGATGCAAAAACAGTTGAATAAACCAGTAGATGAATCAGAAGCCATTTATTTGACGATTCACCTACAACGGTTAACCCATAAATCTTAACATACGTGTTACTGATTCGATCAGGCATGAGTATTAGAAGAGAAAGTGGTTACCTTAGGGAGGGGTATATCCTCTTTAAGGACCAGTCTATCTTCTGTACTCATGCCTTTTTTTGTTCTCATTTTTAATGCGCCATCAGGCGTTTATTTTATCCCGTATCATGTAACCGTTTTATTTTTCTGAAAATAATGGGGATGCTGTTTTGTTCACAATCAAAAAAGGAGGAAAATACATGTTTAAAAATGCTTTTGGTACGTTACAAAAAGTCGGTAAAGCGTTGATGACGCCGGTTGCTTTGCTACCTGCTGCAGGTATTCTGCTGGCATTCGGTACAAGCTTCGCACAAGACAACTTTGTAGATAAAGTACCTTTCTTCGGAACACCATGGGTTCAGACATTACTTGAAGTAATGGCTGAGGCTGGTGGAATTGTATTTGCGAACTTGCCGCTTCTATTCGCTGTAGGTGTCGCGATTGGCTTGGCAAAAGGTGATGGGGTAGCAGGTCTTGCTGCAATCATCGGTTACTTAATTATGAACGTTGTTATGGGTGTACTTGGAAATGTCACTCCAGAAATGACGTCAGACCCCGCTTATGCGGAAGTCCTCGGTATACCGACCTTACAGACAGGTGTATTCGGAGGTATCATCGTTGGTATATTAGCCGCTTCGATGTATAACAGGTTCTTTAATATAGAATTACCGCAATTCTTAGGATTCTTTGCTGGTAAACGTTTCGTTCCAATCATCACAGCGTTCACATCCTTATTCCTAGGTATGATCATGCTGTGGATCTGGCCGTTTGCACAGAACGGTTTGAACGCACTTTCTCACTTGATGCTTGAAGGAAACCAGACAATCTCTGCTTTCTTCTTCGGAGTGATCGAGCGTTCCCTTATTCCGTTCGGATTGCACCACATTTTCTATTCACCGTTCTGGTTTGAGTTTGGATCTTATACAAACGCCGCTGGAGAAATTGTCCGTGGTGACCAAACAATCTTCTTCGAACAGTTGAAAGACGGTGTTGATTTTACAGCTGGTACATTCATGGTTGGTAAGTTCCCGTTCATGATGTTCGGACTTCCTGCAGCTGCACTAGCTATTTATCACACAGCTAAACCTGAACGTAAAAAAGTCGTTGGTGGTATCATGGCATCTGCCGCACTGACTTCATTCCTTACAGGTATCACAGAGCCTATCGAATTCTCATTCTTATTCGTAGCTCCTGTACTATTCGGTATTCACGCAGTATTTGCAGGTTTCTCCTTCATGATCATGGAGATCCTAGGTGTCAAAATTGGACAAACCTTCTCAGGTGGACTAATTGACTTCATCTTGTTCGGTGTGTTGCCTAACCGTACCGACTGGTGGTGGGTCATTATCGTCGGTCTTATCTTCTCTGTCGTTTATTACTTCGGTTTCCGTTGGGCGATCTTGAAGTTCAACTTGGCTACACCAGGTCGTGAAGACGAGTCAGAAGATGAAGAAGATGATGGTGAAGTAGGCGACTTGCCATTCGAAATTCTAGAAGCCATGGGCGGACAGAAGAACATCAGCCACTTAGACGCTTGTATTACACGTCTTCGTGTATCCGTTAACGATAAGAACGATGTCAACAAGAACCGACTTAAGAAGCTGGGCGCATCTGGCGTAATGGAAGTCGGTAACAACATCCAGGCTATTTTCGGACCAGTATCCGATACGCTTCGAGGACAAATGCAGGATATTATCGATGGTAAGACACCTCGTTCCCGTGACGATGTAGCGGAAACAGTAAACGAGAAGAAACAAGCAGAAGCGCCTGTTTCAAAAGGTGAACTTGAATTCGTTAGCCCAATTGAAGGTAAAGTAATGTCGATCACAGAGGTTCCAGACCAAGTATTCTCTGGTAAAATGATGGGTGATGGCTTTGCAATCGAGCCACAAGATGGTAAGATAGTTTCGCCAGTCAACGGAAAAGTCATGACCGTCTTCCCTACGAAGCACGCAATTGGTCTTCAAGCGGAGAACGGTATGGAGATTCTGATTCACATCGGTATCGATACAGTTGGCTTGAAAGGCGAAGGCTTTACAGCTATGATTTCTGAAGGAGACGAAGTGAAGCAGGGACAAGCATTGATGGAAGTGGACCTTGACTTTGTTAAGGAGAATGCACCGTCAATCGTTACTCCAATTGTCTTCACGAACCTCGAAGAAGGACAGTCTGTAAATGTTAAAGCATCTGGTCATGTGAAGCACAGCGAGCCGGATGTTGTAGAAATTAAAGGATAAAGGAGAGATTATCATGGCAGAACACACTATGACAATCACAGCTGCAGACGGCGTACACGCTCGTCCAGCTACTGCTCTTGTACAAGTTGCAGGACAATATCAATCAGACGTAAATATCGAGTATAACGGAAAATCCGTTAACATGAAGTCCATCATGGGCGTTATGTCTCTTGGTATTCCAAAAGGCGCTGAAGTGAAATTCTCAGCAGAAGGTTCCGATGAAGCGGAAGCTGTTGAAGCTGTAGTAGCTAAAGCAAAAGAAGAAGGTCTTGGAGAGTAATCTCTAAGCGAAGAGCCGGGCTTAAATGCCCGGCTCTTTTTTCTTTTCATTAGTAAATGTCGCTAAAAAATAAGAACCACCAATTGGAGGTTCTTATTTATCGATATATATAGCTTCGCGTCCGTCGTCTTCTTGGAAGATCTGCTCGGCTACACCACCTGGTCCTTTCAGACTGGTTGGGTTGTCGACGTGATCTGTCTCGTTCCAAAACGGGGTGTTCATTCCACCCATATAGACAGCGGTTGCTGATACATCTTCTTGTTCCCACTCTTTG
This sequence comes from Halobacillus salinus, assembly GCF_004684905.1. GTDB lineage: Bacteria > Bacillota > Bacilli > Bacillales > Halobacillaceae > Halobacillus > Halobacillus salinus. Next base: position 560,233 of record NZ_SRJC01000001.1, read on the forward strand.
TGTAAGCTCTCTGTAAAGCCGCGGACAGCGAACTTGCTTGCACAATAGACACTTTCGTTGTTTTTGCCTCGTAGGCCAGCTGTTGAAATGATGTTCAGTAGCCTTCCCCCTGATTCTTTCAACTTAGGATAGGCTAGCTGGGTCATGAGGATGGTACCTTTAATGTTCGTATTCAATGCAAGGTCGATGTCTTCAACTGTCAGTTCAGCAAGTGCTCCGAACACTCCGACTCCAGCATTGTTGATAACAATATCGACTTGGTCGATTTGACGCAGAGCTTCTATGACGGATGCAGGCTCTGTCACATCACAAATCAGAACTTCAGCGGATCCGCCTTCTTTTTGGATTTCACTTTGGACTAGTAATAAATTCTTTTCTGTTCGGCCAAGAAGGAATACTTGATGATTTTCTTTGGCGTAACGATGGGCTAGAGCTCGTCCGAGTCCGGTTCCAGCTCCAGTAATAATTACATTTCCCATATGATCTCCTCCTATTCTTACGTATATCTATTGTGAAGAAAGCCTGATAAAATGTAAAGAAACAGAGAAACAGGGGGATTAACATGGAAAAAAGATATAGTGATTATACAAAAGAAGAATTGCGGAATGAAATCGCAGCCCTTACAGAAAAAGCGCAGAAAGCGGAGCAGATGGGGATGGTGAACGAGTACGCTGTCCATGAAAGAAAAATTATTATGGCGAAGTCTTATATACTTGACCCAAATACTTTTGAACCCGGAGCGGTATATGCACTCGAAGGGGATTTGGAGCATGATTTTTACATTGATTACATGAACGGCATTTTCGCCTGGGGCTTTCGCCAGACGAAAAACGGACAAAGGGTTTCAGGACAAGAGCACGAGGCCTTGCCGATTGCAATGATTGGAGATAAACTATAAAAATAATAAAACGGCGCACAATACTATGTGCGCCGTTTTTGTTAATTAACTGCGTTTTCTTGCTTGTACTTGGGTAATCTGCTCGGAGAGCGTTTGCTCCGTCTCGCCATTCACCCTGTCACTTAAATGTTTGTTCGTACGATGCTCGGCGAATGCGTTTTTCTTTTCCTTAAATTTGTACTTAGCCACGTTTATTCCTCCCGATTTGATTGACATCTCGTTCTCTAGAGTGAGCAGCCCTTCCCTGAGGGTCGCTATTGATTTGACCGTTCGGTCTCTTTGCTAAATATTCACTCTGATCGGCAGGGGCATGAGATACATGGACATTCGGAAAGTTCTTCGCTTTGTTTCGCATGGATGAGCCTCCTTTGTCTCTTAGTGAGACAAGGTTAGTTTATGTTCATTTGTGGGTTCTATGTGGTACAATACGACTGTAAACATTGCCAAGAGGAGCATGAATATGCAGGAGACTTACCAGCGTTTAGCTGAACGTTTATACGAGTTGAACGGAAACTTGACAATCGAAGAAGCAAGGACATGGGTTGAACTTTTGTGGGAAGACTTTGAAGCAACCTATGCCAAAGCAGGTCATGAATATCAGGGGAGAAAAATGACAGAACAAATCGTGAGCAGGTGGGTAGAACAATATGGTTCTCGACTTCACGAATTTGTAGCCACAAACCCTAAGTACAAAGAACTCTTCGACAAAAAAGGTCCTTTACACTAGTGAAAAACCGCGTTGCTCGATGAGCAGCACGGTTTTTTTAAGCTTTCACAATGTTTAGTTTGTCTTGCAGCTTTTCTTCTGTAAATACCCAGCCAGTGTAGGAATTGAGTATTTTTAACTTGTCTTCTCCATGTTCATCATCAATTTGAGCAACTGCTACAAAGGGATAACGTCCACGAGAGCGGTAACGCAGATCAATGAACCGCACTTCTGTGTACTCATCAAAATAAGTGATTTCATAGCGATACACCGGAGAAAAGGATAGAAAAGCTTTAATGTTATGGTCGGACAATGCTTTTTGTACCACCGGGTCTTCATAATCAATCGGTTTATTCACAAAGGAGTCAAGTATGGTAATGTGTCCATTCTCTGCTCGACCGACATAATAATTCGTCGGTGTCGTAATGGCAATCCTCCAGATGTTTTGTTGGATCGTCGGAGAGGTTGCGATTTGTTGAACTTGATCGAAATGATTGTGAATGAGTTTGACCAGCTCTCGCTTATCAAAGTATCTCTTCACATAATACAGAGCAATGACAAAATAGATGATCAGCCACATTAACCCAGGATCTGCACCCAAGTTCCAAGCGACGATACCCGCTAAATGGAGAATGAAGATATACGGGTCGAATGTGTTGATGAATCCATAAGCCACCCATCGTTTTGTGAATGGTCGATAGGCCTGTGTACCATAGGCATTGAACACATCCACAAAGACATGAAGAATAACGGCCAAGAACGTCCAAAGCCATAAATGTAAGAAATTGACCTCAGGACTGAAGAGGTAGATCAGACTTGGGATACTGATACCCCATAATAAAACAGCTGGTACGGAATGTGTAATTCCTCTGTGATGTCGGATGTAGACGGCGTTGTTTTTTAATTTCAAAACGGTGTCAGAATCGGGTGCTTGTGATCCGACTAATGTTCCTACGAGCACGGCATTAAATAGCGCTGGATCTTGTTGTACTACTGGGTCCAATGTAGCTATACCGGCAAGCGCAACCCCCATGACAACGTGTGTACCTGTATCCAATGAAATACCTCCTTTGACCAACACGATGTTTCTTAAGTAAGTTTACCACGAAGGATGATAATACATGAATAATCAAGATAGAACGAAACAGATTCTTAATGATTTTGATATACAAGCATTTCAACAAGATTTGATTCGCTGGTTTAAAGATGAACAGCGTATATTACCTTGGCGTGAAAACCAAGATCCATATCGAGTGTGGGTATCAGAAATTATGCTCCAACAGACGAAGGTTGATACTGTCATTCCTTATTTTAATCATTTTATGGAGAAATTTCCTGATCCTGAAAGCCTTGCAACAGCTGACGAACAGGAGGTTTTGAAAGCTTGGGAGGGTTTAGGATACTATTCCCGTGCACGCAATTTGCAAACCGCTGTTCGTGAAGTCGTCGAAGAGTATGGCGGAGTTGTTCCGCATGACCCTAAAGAGCTCGGCGATCTAAAAGGTGTGGGACCTTATACGAAAGGTGCTATTTTGAGTATTGCCTACGATACACCAGAGCCTGCTGTAGATGGGAATGTGATGAGAGTACTGTCCCGCATTCTACATGTGGAAGACGACATCGCAAAACCGAAAACTAGAAAGGTTTTTGAAGAGTTAGTAAGAGGCGTCATTTCGACTGAGGATCCGTCCTCTTTCAACCAAGGAATGATGGAGCTAGGGGCGCTTGTCTGTACACCGAAGACTCCCTCTTGCATGCTATGTCCAGTTCAGGAGCACTGCAGAGCCTTTAACGAGGGAATAGAAACAACGCTTCCTGTAAAGTCATCGAAGAAGAAACAAAAGAAAATCCCTTATAAAATAGTGATCATCGAAAATAATCGAGGAGAGGTACTGATCGAGCAACGACCAAATGAAGGGTTGCTTGCTTCCTTGTGGCAGTATCCGATGATCCCGATGAAGGACTTAGGGCAAGAATCAGCAAAGATATGGTTCGAGGATCAGTACGGTCTGGAAGTGGAGTGGGGGCAGAAACTTGAGAATATCAAACATGTCTTCTCCCATCTTATTTGGGAAATGGAAGTCGTCAAAGCCCATATCATAAACGGAGAGCTTGATCATGAGCGTGCCCGTTTCGTTTCCAAAGAGGAATTGAACGACTACCCATTCCCTGTTTCACACCAGAAGGCACACAAGCATACTAGTCTGTGACAGTATGCGTGCCGCTTGTCCAAGTAGCCTCTGGATGCTCAAGTCCGCCACGATGTTTTATTTCTTCGTTGATCTCCCTTAACATCGTAACGCCTTCCGCATTTAAATAAGGGGCTGATTGTGATAGTGCATAATGGAAATATCCTAATTCTTTATCTCTCCATGAAGACTTCGGTTCCATACTGAGAGCAGATAAGTTTCGTCCAACGTACATGAAATCCCTCCTTTCCTATACTTTGCTCTACATTTTCTGCTTCATGCGGAGAAAGGTGCGAGACTTCAGTAGAAGGGGTCTGTTCAAAAAGGAACGTGGATTTTTTTATTCCGAAAGTATAAATGTGTATAATGGGAATGGACGTATGATAAAATGGTCGAGGCACTGATTTCTTCCATGTTGTAAGGAGGAAAAAATATGAAAATGACAAGTATCAAAATGAAAAAGAAATTAGAAGAACGTCTTGCGAATGAAGAATGGGAAACGACGTTCAATCGTGATAAAGACACGTTCCGCATCGAGTGGCGTGATAGTGGAAATGGCATTACGATTACCTTGCCTAATGTAATAGCAAAGTACGAATCACGTGGAGAAGCTGCCTTGGACGAGCTTGAAGATCATGTGCAAGAGGCCCTTCGGGTGATGAATGAGGACCATGATCTAGAAGGCAAAGAAAAACAGATCTTCCCTGTCATCCGAGCAGGATCTTTCCCTGTGGAGACGAAAGATGGAAAGAAACTGGTCCACCAAGAACATACAGCGGAAACTCGCATCTATTATGCACTGGACCTCGGTAAGTCCTTTCAGCTTATTGATGAGCAAATGCTTGAGCAAGAAGGCTGGACGAAGGATCGAATCCAGGAAGTAGCAACATTCAATGTGCGCTCCCTTCCAGTAGAGATGAAGAAAGACAACGTTTACGGAAACGATTTTTACTTCTTATCTACACAGGATGGATATGATGCCAGCCGCATCTTGAATGAGGCGCTTCTGGAAGAGCTGAAAGCTGAAATTAAAGGGGAATTAGCCATCAGTATTCCTCACCAGGACGTCATCATTTTTGCAGATGTTCAGAATCCGGAAGGGTATGACATCCTTGCGCAAATGGCGATGAAATTCTTTGCAGAAGGAACAGTCCCGATCACTTCCCTATCTTTCCTATACGAAGATAAACAACTGGAGCCTATCTTCATCTTGGCTCAGAAAAAACCGAAATCAGACCGAAAGGACGATTAAGAAATGGATGTATTCTATAACCAGCAAGGTATTGGAGATGTACTTATCCTTCCGATCAAGGAGGGGGATCGCAACCATATCAAACATGAAACTTATGGTGATGTTGTGAAAATTACGGACCAACGAGACGGTTCATTGCTTGGGTATAATATTTTCAATGCTTCCCAATACTTTGATATTGATCAAAAAGGGAAGATGCGTCTAACAGAAGATATGCTTTCTCCAATCAAAGACCTTTTCACTAAAAACCAATTAAACGATGTACTTGATTTTGACCTCGCCCCTAAATTCGTCGTAGGCTACGTGAAAGAAAAAAGCCCTCACGAGAATGCAGATAAATTGAACGTATGCCAAGTTGACGTCGGTGAGGAATCACTCCAAATTGTCTGTGGTGCACCAAATGTTGATGCAGGGCAAAAGGTTGTTGTTGCGAAAGTCGGTGCGACGATGCCGAGTGGAATGAAAATCAAGGATGCTAAACTACGTGGCGTTCCTTCAAGCGGCATGATCTGCTCTGCGAAAGAATTGGATCTTCCGGATGCTCCACAAGAAAAAGGTATTCTTGTACTGGAAGATTCTTATGAAGTGGGACAACCATTCGAATTTTAATATACAGTTGATAAAGACCTCTTTAACGGAGGTCTTCTTTTTTTGCAATAATTTGTACCAATTGCTCAGGAAATGTTGAAGTAAACGTATCCACTTCTCGCGCACTATGGTTACTTCCTACTGTTTTATAGGGTAAAAGCAATTTTTAAACGGATTGTAAACCAATTCATGTCTTAAATTTGTTAAAATATTAATAACTACAAGAGTGATTTACATATGAAGAGAGAGTGAGAAATAATGTGGAAAGATTTTAAAAAGAAGTGGATGGACTGGTTTCAAGAAGACGAAGCGAACGAAACAGACGAAGCACCTACTCCACGCCAACCAAAGCATGAAAGACATGAAACGAACGCAAAAACAAAAATGACCTATAAATATCCTAAGCAAGGAGAGTTTCGCTTTCCTGTCATTCCTGACCAAGCTCCAAAGCGGAGAAGACAATCTTTAGATTTTCAACCGGAACAAGAAGAACAGCCCCCAAGAAAACGGAGAGAGAAAAGAACAGAAGAGGTTCAGCAAGAACAGCAGGTTTCGCCTGAGCAGCCTGAAGAAAGAGAACTGCCTGAGATTTCATCGATTCCGTTTACCCCGACAGACGTGCCCTCACCTATCTATGGGTACAACCCAAGAGAGGTGAAAACAAGAGTAGAAGAGTTAGAAGAGGTTGTGGAAGAGAAACAGGAAGAAGAGCCAGTTGTAAACAACGATGATCAGGAATGGGAGATGCTGAGAGCAAGACTACGTGATCGGATGAGCGCCCGGCGGGATCCCCTTTCTGTGGAAGAGGAAATTCCTACTCAACAGAAGCCCGCAGAGTTTGAAACGTCAGCAAGTGACGAGGAGGGTGTTGAAGAATCAGTGGAACATGTGAATACATTGAGTGACGATCAAGAGGAAGACACACCATCCAATATTGAGATTTCCGGTACAGACGAAGCTGCACCTCACCTAGAATCAGTAACTTATACGGAGGAAAAACAAGAGGATGTAGACGATAGTATTCCTGTGCTAGAGGAAACAGAAGTTCATTCAGAACCCTTTGTAGAGATGGTAGAGCACGTTCAAGAGACTCCTGTGGAAGCTGAGCCTGAACCTGCATTTCCTATTGACGAGGTTGAAAAAAGAGAATCCGAAGAAGAACTAGAGTCAGACAGAATAGAACCGGTCGTTACACATACTGATGAGTTACTCGAGGAAACAGCAGATGAGGATAGGCTGGTTTCGGAAGAACCGAAAGATACCTTAGCTGAACAAGAGCCGATACAAGAGGAGCCAAAGGAAGAAAAACCTAAAAAGCGTTCGGTTCCTTTCAATGTCATCATGACACCAAGAGATAAACGGACACGCGATCAACATGCGAAGCCGGTGAAGAATGACCACAAGCCGGAACCAACCCCGGCTCCAGCTGAAGAGGAGGAAGGAAGCGAGCCAGAAGAGAAGTACGAACGGATTCCGTACCAAACTCCGATGCACCTTCTGGACGACGCAACTAGGTCGACAGATGAAGATGACACATGGATCGAAGAACAAATGAATCTTCTAGAGACAACTCTACGTCATTTCCATGTGAAGGCTAAAGTCGTAAATGCTATGAAAGGCCCTTCTGTTACACGCTTTGAAGTACAGCCAGAACCAGGGGTGAAAGTCAGTAAAATCACTAACCTCTCGGACGATATCAAACTGAGCATGGCAGCACGGGATATCCGGATCGAAGCTCCTATTCCAGGCAAACAGGCGGTTGGAATCGAAGTGCCGAACCAGCAGTCTCAAATGGTCGGTCTGCAGGAAATATTCGAGTCGGATTCATTCCGAAAGGATACGTCACCGCTATCTGTAGGTCTTGGCCTTGATATCGGAGGAGACCCAATCGTGACTAATTTGAAGAAGATGCCCCACGGACTAATCGCCGGAGCGACTGGTTCAGGTAAGAGTGTATGTATCAACACGATTCTGGTCAGTCTTCTGTACAAGGCTCACTATGACGATGTGAAGTTCTTGTTGATCGACCCGAAAATGGTCGAGCTTGCGCCTTACAATGACTTGCCGCACCTTGTGTCCCCTGTGATCACAGATGTGAAAGCAGCGACGACAGCACTGAAGTGGGCTGTGAAAGAAATGGAAGAGCGGTATGAGAAGTTTGTGGAAGAAGGCGTTCGAGACGTAGAGCGTTATAATGACAAAATGATCAAGCAGGACAGGGAAGATGAGAAGTTGCCTTATCTTGTCATCGTTATCGATGAATTGGCTGACTTGATGATGGTTTCTCCTCAGGATGTGGAGGACGCGATTTGTAGGATTGCTCAAAAAGCCCGGGCATGTGGTATTCACCTATTACTTGCGACCCAGCGTCCTTCCGTGGACGTCATTACGGGATTGATCAAAGCGAATATCCCGACAAGAGTTGCTTTCAGTGTGTCATCTCAAGTCGATTCCAGAACCATTATCGATACGTCAGGTGCAGAGAAGTTGCTTGGTAGAGGCGACATGCTGTTTGTGGAGAATGGGTCTGGTCAAGCTAGAAGAATCCAGGGGGCTTTCGTTTCAGATGATGAAATTGAGCGCATTACCAATCATGTGAAGCGTTTAGCGCCGCCGCAATACTTGTTCCACCAGGAAGAATTGATGAAGCAGATCTCATCTGAAGAAGAAACAGACGAGTTGTTTGAAGAAGCGGTTCGATTTGTTCTCCAACACAACGGAGCGAGTGCTTCATTAATCCAGAGAAGGTTCAAAGTCGGTTATAATCGCGCTGCTCGACTGATTGATCAAATGGAGGATTATGGCATTATCTCGGAACAAAAAGGTAGCAAACCTCGGGATATTCTGATGAATGAACAACAAATTGAAGAATTGATGAATGCCTGATATGATGAATCGTGGTAAATGCTTGTACTAAGAGCAGCAATTTTATATGATTGAACATGAGTAATTTTAATTATGACCGAATGTTTAAGGAGTAAAGTCATGAAGGAAATTTTTCGAAAGTTGAACGGGGAGATCGACCGTTTAACAAACAATACATTTAAATTTGATGAAAGGGTCGCAGATGGTTGGTTCTCTGCGGTCTACTTTTTGAAAACACGTGATATCGTGGAGAACCATCTGCCGGACAATGAAGTGACGATGCAGTTCTTCCAAAAGGACGAAGCCGTATTGTGTGGAACAGACGAGGCTATCGCTCTGATCCATACTTTTGGTGAACATCCGGAAGAGCTAGACATCTATTCTTTGAAGGACGGAGATAAAATCAGTCCTTATGAGACTGTGTTAACCATCACGGGCCCCTATCAATACTTCGGGTTCTTAGAGGGCATCATCGATGGAATTCTAGCACGCCGTACATCTGTTGCAACAAACGTCTATAACGTTGTAAAAGCAGCACGGACATCAGGTCGCCAAAAGCCGATCATCTTCATGGGAGATCGTGACGACCATTTCACTCAGCAATCAGGTGATGGCTATGCTGCCTTTATCGGCGGGTCGACAGCTCAGGCTACGCACGCTATGAACGAATGGTGGGGGAAAGAAGGTATGGGGACTATGCCCCACGCCCTTATCCAGATGTTCCAAGGGGATGTCGTTAAAGCGACGAAAGCTTATCATGAGCAATTCCCGGACGACCAACTAATGGCATTGGTGGACTATAATAACGATGTGATTACGGATTCCTTGAAAGTAGCCAGGGAGTTCGGAGATAAGTTGAAAGGGGTTCGCCTGGACACTTCCCGAAACCTCGTCGATAAGTACTTTCTAAGAAACCAACACCTCATGGGTACTTTCGACCCAAGAGGAGTAAATCCTGAGCTTGTCTTCGCTTTGCGTCGTGCTCTTGATAAAGAAGGGTACCGTCACGTGAAGATTGTTGTCAGTGGTGGATTTACTAAAGAACGGATCCGTTCCTTTGAGGAACAAAAGGTTCCTGTTGATATGTATGGTGTCGGAGGAAGCCTGTTGAAGATCGGAATAGGGTTCACAGGTGATAACGTATTTATCAACGGAGAGCATGAAGCAAAAGAGGGAAGGAAGTTCAACCCCAACCCAAGGCTTGAGTATGTAGAATATCATGAATCGGAATAAATCATACAAAAGGCACACACGAACCAATCGTTGGTGCCTTTTTATGCATGAACACTCTAGGAGCATGAACACTTTCTCTGTTCACTGTTACGTGATAAACTAATAGAGCGTTCTAGCTATTCCTGGTCTCCTTAAAGGATGTTCCTGAGAATAAATCGCAACTTTATGATTTTTACATACACTATACTTAAAGTGACCCACTTTATTTTGGAGGTTCTTGTTTATGACAATTTACCATTTTGTTGGTATTAAAGGAACAGGAATGAGTTCGCTTGCTCAAATTCTGCATGATTCTGGAGAAAGAGTCCAAGGATCTGACGTAGAGAAACGATTTTTCACCCAAGAAGTATTAGAAGAGAAAAATATTGATATTATGCCGTTTGCAAAAGAAAACATTCGTGAAGGTCTGACAATCATTGCAGGTAATGCTTTCAGTGATGATCACGAAGAAATACAAGAAGCCAAACGTTTAGGGCTACCGTTCTATTGGTATCATGAGTTCTTAGGGGAATGGTTGAGCAAATACACGAGCATTGCTGTTACAGGTGCACACGGAAAGACTTCAACTACAGGCTTGCTTGCCCATGTGCTTTCAGAGAATTACCCCACTTCCTACTTAATCGGAGATGGAACTGGCAGAGGGCATGAAGATAGTAAGTATTTCGCCTTTGAGGCTTGTGAATACCGCAGACACTTTTTAGCCTATCATCCTGACTATGCCATCATGACAAATATCGATTTCGATCATCCAGATTACTTCACAAGTATCGATGACGTATTCGATGCGTTTCAAGAGATGGCAAAGCAAGTGAAGAAAGGAATCATCGCCTGTGGGGATGACGAGCATCTTCAGCACATTCAAGCGAATGTTCCGGTTCTTTACTATGGTTTCTCTGAGACGAATGATTTTCAAGCACAGAATGTCCGAGAGACGGATGAAGGGACGACGTTTGATGTATTCGTACGAAACAATTTCTATGAAACGTTTACGATTCCGCAGTATGGTAATCACACCGTTCTGAACGCTCTGAGCGTTATTGCGATCTGCCATTACGAGAATATGCAGCCTGAACAAATTCAGAAGCTTGCCACTTTCCGTGGAGTGAAGCGACGCTTTACAGAGAAGAAGTGGAATGATCAAATATTGGTAGATGATTATGCTCACCACCCGATTGAAATTACGGCAACGATCGATTCTGCAAGAAAGAAATACAAGGATCGTCCGGTCGTAGCTATCTTCCAACCGCACACGTTTACCAGGACCAAGACATTCCTGAACGAATTTGCGGAAAGTTTGAAACAAGCGGATCATGTGTACCTTTGTGACATCTTTGGTTCTGCCAGAGAAAACGAAGGGAAGTTGACGATTCAGAACTTACAGGAGCTGATTCCTGAGTCCGAAATTCTCCAATTGGATGAGACAGACTCTCTTACATCTTATGAAGACGGAGTATTGTTGTTCATGGGAGCAGGGGACATTCAAAAATTCCAAAAAGCATATGAAGAAAACTAATCTATTACGTGTGGGTCCTTTTGAACCCACACGTTTCTTTTTACACATGGATAGTCAAAATGGAACAACATTTGTAATTTGGAGAAGGAAATTGTATCCTTAGTAACGAATATTAACTAAAAGCGTTTAAAATTGCTCTTAATGGGGTAATAACTAAAATGTTAATTACATAGTTGAGAAGGAGTGTGCAGGGGGATGATCATCATTTTGTACATTGCTGCGCTTATTGCAGCAGTGGCTTTTGCCGTTCTTGCTATCTTTTTAGCACGAACACTGACAGCCGTTAGGCGTACGATGAATAATGTCGCCGACACCTTAGAAGGTGTTGAAAAACAAATGGAGGGTATTACCTTAGAGACAACGGCCCTCTTGAATAAAACCAACAAGTTAGCAGAAGATGTTGGCGAGAAGTCTCAAAAGCTGAATACGCTGGTAGACGGTGTGAAGGGCATCGGAGATTCCGTTCAAGAATTCAATCAATCTCTAAGATCCGTGTCCAGAAGCTTTTCGCAGTCAGCTAATGACCATAATGAAACGGCCGCGCAAGCAATGAAGTGGGGCCAGGTCGCAATTAATTTGTGGAAAAAAGCAAAAAAAGATAATTAAATTTTACGAGGAGGAATTAACATGGCACAGCAAAACAATTCGAATGGAAGAGATTTCGTACTAGGTTCTTTAATAGGTGGACTTGTAGGAGCTGTCGTTGCTTTACTATTCGCTCCGAAGTCAGGCCGTGAACTACGCGAGAACATCAACGAGCAATCCAGTGGATGGAGAGAGCGTGCTGGGGAGTGGAAAGACGTAGCTTACGAAAAAAGCGGAGAGTGGAAAGACCGTGCTGTTGAAACTTCTTCACAGCTTTCTAAGAACGTATCCGAAAAGTCTACAGAGTGGTCTGGTAAGATGAAGGACTCTACGAAGAACTTGCAGGACAAAGTGAAGAACATCCGTACAAATGAAGACGATGAGGCAGAGAAAGCAGCTCAGGAGGTTGCAGAAGCAATCGAGGAAGCTGCTCAGGAGCTTGAGAGACAACAAGACTCCACTACTTCATCCAACCTATAATACGACAAAAAAGTGAAGGCAGCTGCCTTCACTTTTTTTAAAAGGGGGAGAAACGTTCATGAGTGTTCCTGTTATTACTTCGAAAGAAGAATTTGAGCGTACTTTGGACGAGAACAAGACTTTCTTTCTGCTGAAGAACAGTTTGACATGTCCTATCAGTGCGATGGCGAGGAATCGTTACAACAGTTTCAGTAAAGAGTCAGAGGTACCATGTTACATGCTTCATGTACAGGAGGCACGTGAGTTGTCCAATCAGATTGCCGAGGACTTCTCTATTCAGCATGAGTCTCCACAAGCTTTATTGTTTAGCAACCGAAAAGTGGTGTGGAATGATAGTCACGGTTCTATTACAAAACGTAACCTTCAAAAAGCACTTCCATAAAGAATGAAAGAAGCATCGATTACTTGCATTGGTAATCGATGCTTCTTTCATTTAGGCTCTTGTTTTTATACCAATACTTAAACGATCGCCAGGATGGATCGGTTCGTAAAAGGAAGCCTCCTCATCATTTCTATAGAGCTGAAATGGTCTTGGAACCGACTCCAAGTCGATGTCTACATAACGGAATACATCCTGGTAAATAAACGGTGCTGTGTTCTGGTCTTCACTTTGTAAGGAATCTCCTGGTTTCACTGAATCCTCCGGTTGCAATACCCTTCCATCACGTTTTACGGTCATCTTTTGCTTTTTCAATTGAACGGGTTGTCCATCGAAGAAAATATCAGCCTTTTCAAAAAGCGTAATTCCGTTGTGATGTAGAATCGCTTCAAGTGTAGACTCTGGAGTAAGAGTGTATCGCAATGTATCCCCGTCCTGAATGGAGCTCATCATCGACGCCTTCTCGCCGTTTCTAGTGAGTCCATGGCCATTTGCATGGAAGGGGAGTCTGGTCTGGTTTAAATAGATTATAGGTTCTTCTGACTGGTCTACCCACTCATCTTCACGTTTTAAGGCACGCATCAAGTCAGCTATCGTGTTTAATGGGTAATGTTCAATACGATCGCTATCTTTGATCACCTGGCTTTGGGATGCCTTAAGATTATTGATATAGACTAGGGGTGAAGTGAATGAATAGTCTTTCCCGTTAAAGTTAAGTTTTATATCGGATAGGTCTCCTATTAAGTCTTCTGTAGTAATGGAAGGAGGCTCCCCATCCAGTCCTTGTTCCACTTCAATGGTGTCACCGTGCAGCACTTGTGTGTCAATTGGCTTGGAATCGCCGTTCACTTTCAGAGTTGGTCCTTTGCCGTACGATCCTTTTAGTGGCACGGCTTTATCGTTCACCTTGATCATATATGCCTGACCTGGCTTTCCATATAGTTGTGTGAAGTCAATCCCAGCTGCTAACAAGGCATCTCCGACGGTGAGTGTTTTCATGTCGAACAGACGAATATAGCGATTGTTGACTTGAATACTAATGTAATGGACAGGGCTTTGTTTGGCTGCAATAGCGATTCCAATCGGTGTCACGAAATCTGGCCCTTGAGGTAATTGCTCTTTTTCTTGCAAGTTTTGAATCGCATCAATACCGCGAATGGCCACTCGGTTGAAAGGAAGTTGCAGCTTCTCTGAGAGTTTCTCTGTCAGAGAAGGTGTTTGACTTCCGCCACCTACCAACATGACAGCTTTAGGTGCTTTTCCGTTTAAGAGAAGAATCTCATCCGCAATGCGCTGTGCCAGCGATTCAATACTTGGTTTGACTTCCTCTACAACCTCATCCAATGTCACCGTCGTTTCGAACCCGAGGATATCGGTCACTTTCGTACTTTGAATCGACGTGAGTTCACGCTTTGCCTTTTCTGCTAAAGGGAAGTCAAGCAAGTAGGCATCGCTGATCGCTTCGGTGATTTCATCTCCCGCTACAGGGACCATTCCGTAGGCTGTGACGGTTCCTTCATCCGTCAATGCAATATCACTCGTACCTGCACCTATGTCGACGAGAGCGACGTTTAATCTCCTCATGGACTGTGGGATCAGGACTTGAATTGCTGCAATCGGTTCCAGTGTTAGTGCATCCATTTCTAAACCAGCTCGCTGGAGAGCAGATAGGAGTGATTCCACAACCACTTTTGGTAGGAAAGTTGCTATGATATCGACTCTCACTTCTTTCCCTTGTTGGTCTACTAAAGATCCTATTGCTTGGTCATCTAAGTAATAGTGCAATACGGAGTAACCGACGCAGTAGTAATCCGTTGTCTTTGCATCATAAGACTCTTGGGCGATTTCGTACTGAGCTTGTTGAACGGCAGTGAGTTCAAGGTGTGAAACGTCTTCATCTGTCATCAGTGGTTGATGGTATACATCCTTTTGGATCGAAGTGCGGCAGGTCCTTAGTGCACGACCTGCTGCGGCTACGCATACTTTATGTAATGGTCCATGATGGTGCTCTAGTTCATTCTTCACTTCTTCGATCACACGAGAAACAGATAACACGTCGTGAATTTGTCCATCCAGCATAGAACGTTCCTCGTGTTCTCGTGTTACAAGGTCAACTACGCGAAACGAGTCATCCGCTTTTTCCATTATGATACCTACAACGGATCTCGTTCCTATATCTAAAGCAAAGATTTTTTCATTCATGACTCCAGTACCTCCGGGGCGGGAAATTTATTCAATTTCTTTTTGTTAAAACGGGTGACAACATTCGAAATATTAGCTATAATTGTCCCTAATTATTTTAAAAGTATCATATTTTGTCTAAACATTAAACAATACGAGGGGGAAGAAAGATGAGTAATCAAAAGCTTGACCAGTTGCGTAGCCAGTTAGATGATGTTAATTTACAGCTTCTGAATTTAATAAATAAACGCGGTGATCTGGTAAAGGGAATCGGTCAAATCAAGGAACAGCAAGGTACAAACCGCTTCGATCCTGTACGCGAACGCGCCATGCTCGATCATATTTCTAACCATAACCAAGGTCCATTCGAAGATTCCACTGTGACACATTTGTTCAAGGAAATCTTCAAAGCAGGGCTTGAGTTACAAGAAGATGACCACCGTAAAGCTCTACTTGTTTCCCGTAAGAAAAAGCCAGAAGATACTATTGTGGATATCAAAGGGGAGAGAGTAGGAGAAGGAGACCCTAGCTTCATCATGGGACCATGTGCTGTAGAAAGCTACGAGCAAGTCTCTACAGTTGCAAGAGCCGTGAAAGAACAAGGTTTGACCTTACTCCGTGGCGGAGCCTTCAAACCACGCACCTCTCCTTACGATTTCCAAGGTCTAGGGCTTGAGGGCTTGAAAATGTTGAAACAGGCTGCCGATGAACAGGGCTTAGCTGTAGTAAGTGAAATCGTCAACCCAGCTGATATTGAAGAAGCGCTTGATTACTTAGATGTCATTCAAATCGGTGCGCGAAACATGCAGAACTTTGAATTGCTTAAAGCAGCTGGTTCCGTCAATAAGCCTGTATTATTAAAACGCGGGATGTCAGCTACTATTTCTGAATTCATTAATGCAGCCGAATACATCATTTCACGCGGGAATGAAAATATCATCTTGTGCGAGCGTGGGATTCGAACATACGAAAAAGCGACACGTAACACACTGGACATTTCTTCTGTCCCTATCTTAAAGCAGGAAACGCACCTGCCAGTCATGGTAGACGTAACGCACTCAACAGGACGCCGTGATCTTCTCCTGCCAGCAGCTAAAGCAGCTCTCGCCATCGGAGCGGACGGTGTCATGGCGGAAGTCCACCCTGACCCAGCGGTTGCTCTTTCCGACTCTGCACAGCAGATGGACATTCCGACATTCCAGTCATTCATGCATGAATTACAAGGCCATAGAGTATAATTCTCTTCAAACCTTCAAGAGTACGAAACATTCAGTATGTTTCGTACTCTTCTTTATTGAAGAAGATTGTTTTCTTCATGGTTCGTTATTCGATATAATAATAAGGGTATGCTATAAATAGAGAAATACCTCGAAGATTGCGGAACAAGCCTATCTATCGTATGATTATTTTATTGAAAATAAGTCGTTAGAGGGAATCGACGAAGGAGGATGTACGATGAATGTAACAATATATGATGTAGCAAGAGAAGCGAATGTATCGATGGCAACAGTTTCTAGGGTAGTGAACGGGAACCCGAATGTGAAACCTGCCACAAGAAAGAAGGTCCACGATGCAATCGAACGACTAGGCTATCGTCCAAATGCGGTGGCTCGAGGTCTAGCTAGTAAAAAGACAACAACAGTCGGTGTAATTATCCCTGATATTTCAAGCATTTTCTTCGCAGAACTTGCTCGAGGAATCGAAGATATTGCAACCATGTACAACTACAACATCATTCTGAGTAACTCTGATCAGAATAAAGATAAAGAAATTCATTTGATCAATGCTATGTTAGGTAAACAGGTAGACGGGCTTGTCTTCATGGGTGGAAAAATAACAGACGACCACATTCGTGAATTCAAGACAGCCTCTGTGCCTATTGCACTTGCTGCAACGGTAGATGAATCAGGGGAAACACCTTCTGTAAACATCAACTATGAACAAGCCGCTTATGATGCAACAGAGCTTCTGCTGTCTCATAATAACGAGAAAGTGGCATTTGTCTCCGGACCGGAAGATACAGTAGTAAACACTCAGAAACTGGAAGGATACAAGCGCGCCATGAAAGATCAAGGGCACAACCCTGATCAGTGGATTGTTACAGGTGATTATTCTTATGACTCTGGTATCGAAGCGTTTGAACAGCTTATGGAGATGGAAGACAAGCCATCTGCTGTGTTCGTATCAGCTGATGAGATGGCGCTTGGCGTTATTCATGGAGCACAAGATAATGGAGTGCGTGTACCGGAAGACCTAGAAGTATTCGGATTCGATAACACACGCCTGGCCACTATGGTCCGTCCGACACTTTCGACAGTCGTTCAACCGATGTATGACATTGGGGCAGTAGCGATGCGCCTGCTTACAAAATTCATGAATAAAGAAGAAGTAGAAGACCAAAGTGTCATTTTACCTCACCGAATTATCGAAAGAAACTCAACTCAGCAGAAATAGTACCGATATAGTGAGTAGACTTTATCTGTACGAAACTGAGGAGAGAGTAATATGACAAAAAGAGATTTATTAACTCCCATAGGGATTACCATTGGATTCATGATGGTCATCTTTGGAATCATGGTGAATACAGGCTTCAGCGGCATTGCATCCTTTATCCAAATGTCGTCGATCGTAATTGTATTAGGGGGACTGATCGCAGCTTTATTTGTAAACTTCAATTGGAGCGAAATCAGACTGACCTTCAAGGTTACGAAAGAAGCATTTAAGAGTAGTGAGATGAGCCTGAGAGAGTTGATCTCTCTTTTTGTTCAACTTTCGGAGCGGGCAAGACGTGAAGGATTGCTTGCATTGGAAGCGGAACTAGAAGAAGTAGAGGATCCGTTTATAAAGAAAGGCATTTTGTTAGCTGTCGACGGTATTGAGCCTGAAGTCATCAATGACATCATGAATGCAGAGATTGCAGCTGTTGAAGAACGCCACCAACGCGGTAGAGCAATTTTTGAAAAGGCGGGGGAATATGCTCCTGCTTGGGGAATGATCGGAACGTTGATCGGTCTTGTGCTTATGCTGCAAAGTTTGACAAGCCCAGAAACACTGGGGCCGAAAATGGCGGTAGCTCTATTGACTACTTTCTATGGTACGCTGCTAGCGAACCTCGTCTTTATACCGATGGCCTCAAAGCTTGAGAATAAGACAGAGAAAGAACTCTTCATGAAGCAAGTCATAATCGAAGGAGTAATCGGTGTCCAATCAGGACAAAACCCTAAGATTCTAGAAGAGAAGTTGAGTGCTTTTCTTTCCGAAGAAGATAAGAAGATCGTGGAAGAGGAGAAGCAGGAGGACGCTTTAGGAGAAACGGCCAATGAAGCTTAGACGTAGCAAGAAGAAGGAAAAGAATGTTCCGAAATGGATGACTACGTATGCTGATATGGTTACTTTGATTCTAGTATTCTTCGTTCTTCTATTCTCGATGTCACAAATCAACTTGGTGAAGTTTGAAACGATTGCAGAATCTTTCAGGAATCGGATGATTTTCGACTTCTATCCTTCTCCAGTAGAAGATGATTATCCTACTCAGTCCACCAAAATACAGGAGGATGGGGAGGAGAATAATGAATTCGAAGAACCAGCCGAGACTCCCGATAACGTTGCAGAGGATCAAGCAAGGCAACAGGCGATGGAGGATTTGGAAGAACTGAAACAAGAGGTTGACCAATACTTAGAAAACAATCAACTGAACGATATCATTTCTGCTAATCAGACGGAGCGGGGCGTTGTCTTAGTTCTAGAAGAGCAATTGCTTTTTGATACGAGTGAAGCGGAGGTACTAGACGGTGCTAAGCCGTTCTTAAATAAGGTAGGTACCTTGCTCATGAACATCCCGAACTTTGTAAAGGTCGAGGGGCATACAGATAACCGCCAAATCTCAACGTACCGCTATCCTTCGAACTGGGAGCTATCAGGTGCACGTGCAAGTAGTGTGATCCGCTACTTAACCAATAACACAGACGGCCTGAACCCTGCTCGGTTCACAGCTGTAGCTTACGGGGAAACAAGACCGGTGGCACCGAACGATTCTCCGGAGAACTGGGGTAAGAACCGTCGGGTAGAAATTGTCATTCTAAAACCAGAATATAATTAAAAAGAGGATGCTTAACCGCATCCTCTTTTTCTATGATAAATAATCGTTGCATGGGCTATTTTGCCTTTTGAGTCAAACAGAATTATTGAACTTCTTCTGGTTGTATATGAGTTGCAGTGCCTTTTCCAACACTTTCTCATTTTTCTCTGTAATTTCATTCTTTCTTGGAATTGCCTGATAACTGCCGTCTGGGTCGTGCCAATGGCCGGGTAGAGATACTGGTGCTTGAGGTTGCCATTTCTCTAACCAGCTGTTTGGTAACTCTCCTTGAAATGGGGTATCATCGACCATCACTTTCCACAACTGAGCCCATGCTCTTGGTACAACACGCCAAATATCATATCCGCCTCCCCCTAAAGCGATCCACTTGCCATCACAATACTGGTGAGCAAGTTCGTGGGCTACCTTGGGAATCTGCTCATAAATCTTCATTGTCGAACAGAGATGAGTGAGAGGATCCAGATGGTGAGCATCTGCACCGTTCTGTGTCACGATCACGTCAGGTTGGAAGTATTCCATAATTTCCTTGAGAGCGGTTTCATAAACGCTTAGAAAAGATTCATCCTCAGTAAAGGCATCAATAGGGAAGTTGAAGGAGTACCCGTAGCCTTCTTTCAAGCCTCTCTCATTCACATTTCCGGTACCAGGGAATAAGTAGCGGCCGGTTTCGTGAATCGAAACTGTGCATACATTAGGATCATCGTAGAAAGCCCACTGTACGCCATCTCCGTGGTGCGCATCCGTATCAACATACAGCACCTTGCAATCGTACTTCTCTCGGATATACTGGATGCCAACTGCACCATCATTATAAATGCAAAATCCTGATGCTTTCCGTTTGAAACCGTGGTGCAATCCACCACCCAAATTCAGAACATGATCATAGGTTCCCTCCATCACCGCGTCGATAGCAGAGAGCGTACTACCGACTAGAAGAGAGGAAGCCTCGTGCATACCGTCGAACATAGGAGTGTCCTCTGTCCCGATGCCGAATTCCATACCGGCTTCTTCTGTCAAAAGCCCGGCCCCTGCCTTTTTGACAGCTTCTATATAGGTTCTGCTATGAGAGAGCGCTAACTCATCCTCAGTGGCATATCTAGGTGAGATGTAGTCGCCTTCTTCAAGAGCTCCTGAAGCTTCCAGTAATTCCTTGGCTAGAACGACTCTCATTTGGTTGAAAGGATGATCATCCCTAAAGCGGTAGTTCGTAAAGTCTTCTGAAAAAACAAACCCTGATCTACAACTCATGGTGTCATCCCTGGCATTTTTGGCCACAACACTTCATACCCAGCCGCCTTCAAATCTTCTATGATCGGCAGGGGATTCATGGTCTGTATCCGTACCACGATAATTTTATAGGCATCATCTTGCTTGTATGGATAGAGGAGCACAGAACTTATGTTGACTTTACGCTTGCCGAATACTTGCGTGACTTGTGGCAGCATCCCTGGCTTGTTCAATACTTTAACCTCGATTTGAGAACTTTGAACATTCGTCCCCGTCAATTGGATCAAGGTGTACAACATATCCTTCTCTGTAATGATACCGACAAGTTGATCGTTTCTTGTTACAGGGACACAGGCAATTTCATGGTCATAAAAAATCGAAGCTACCTCTTCGACAAAGTCGAGAGGGTGTACGGTTATGACAGGAGTAGTCATGATTGATTCGATTGGGTGCTGCAACTCCTTAGCGTTCACATCCTCATCAAAAATAGAAGGGGAGGCATCGCGAACATCGCGGTCTGAAACAATCCCAATCACTTCGTTTTCCTCATCTACAATAGGAATATGCCGTATATGATTCTCGTGAAGGAGCTTCAACGCCATTTCTACGGAATCATTTCTTTGTAAAGTAATGACTTCTGTTTTCATAATTTCTTCCACGAGCATAATGTTACCTCCTGGCCTTGCGATATTGATGTCTAGTCAAAAATCTCAACGTATCGAATTGTTCAACTGATTCTTCAGAGACGTGCTTGCCGATCCGGACCATTAAACAATTAGCTGGATGGGAGATGATTTCAGGGTCATCTGTAGGAGCGGGAGTAAGTCCTCCTGCTGCCATCATTTTTTCCATCACTTTGCGATAGTCCCAAATGTTCAGTCCGGTCCCTTTCAAGTCCCAATGCCAATGGTATTCTGTTGAAATGACAATATAATTCTCCATGAACTCATCCATCATAGAAATTCGAAGTAATCTCGAGCCGATGCGGTACCCTCTGAATTGCGGAATGACTTCAATGGCACCTAGTTCAATGAGGTTCTCCATATTTCCCTCTGACCACCTCTCGAGCGGATCAGGATGGAGGTAGGTTACATATCCTACAATGTTTTCGTTGTGTCTCGCAATAATGATTCGGCCTTCTTCAAAGTCAGCGATACTTTGTACAGCCTCGAATTGTTTTTCCGCTGGCCGGAATGCAGTTAGTTGTTCGTCAAATGTGTAGGCCGCTAATTCCTTTGATGAAAGCGGGCCTTCGATGACGACAGGACCATGCTCGGAATCGAACGCTTCCTTGTGATACGTTTTTTCATGGTTCATGTATCCACCGCCTTTTTGTAGAAAATATTGGCTATTCCCAATTATACAGCAAATTTCGAAAATGTCATGATAAGAAAAAGAGCAGTACCTTGTATGAAAGGTACTGCTCTAAGTTAATTTATTCTCCGTTACCAGAATCAGAGCTTCCATCATTTGAATCACTAGATGAGTCTCCTTGGTCTTGTGAGCCATCATCTTGGGAAGTGTCCGATTCTTCGGTATCAGAGTCATTGTTACCATCGGTGTCGTTGTTCTGTTCCTCTGAGGTATCGTTGTTTTCTCCGTTACCATCAGAAGCGTTCTCTTCGCCTGAATCGTTGTTCTCATCAGGTTCCGGCTGCGGTTCAGGATCTGGCTCTGGTTCTGGATCCGGAGCTCCAGGGTTCCCGACTTTTGCCGTACTGGATAAACCGGACGAAGCACCGAAATAGTCGACTGCACGAACGGCATAGATTCCTTCACTACCTGAGAAGTTAAAGGATCTGTTTACTGTGCTTCCAATTAGCGAGAAGGATCCTCCTGGAACAGAAGCACGATATACTCTGTAGCCGACAACATCATTACTCGATGACCCTGGCCAGCTAATTGTATTTCCGTTAACGGATATATTAGCTGGTGCGTTTGGTGACTTCCCGTCATTCGAAATCGAAGACGCAGCAGAGCCGATGCTTCCGGATGAAGGCAATGCCACGTTACTGAATGCTTGTGTGTTCGGAAGTAATTCCCGAAGGACAGCTGGTGACGTGTAGCCATTCTCTTTAAGGAAGGAAGGACTCAAGGTCACGCCGCCACTACCTTGTACGAATTCGCTTGGAGTGTTCGGTCCAGCGACAACGAGTTTTCCGTTTACTTTAACGAAGTCACCTCTGATCAGGCTGTCGTCAACTTTCGTCGGAACATACTTGGCATTGTAAAGGTCGCTTTTCGCAAGTCCCATGGATGCACATAAATCGGATGCAAGTAATCCTGATGTAGCACAGTAAGATCTGCGTACTAGACCTCCAGGGCTTTGGAATCCTTGGTCTGGAACCATCAAGTCAGGGCGGACTTCTGATACAGCATTGACGACATCAGCCCATATGCCTTGGGTTCTGCCACTGTACCCGCGGTCGAGTTCTGCTTGCTTATCATAACCTGTCCACATGCTGACAGTGACGTTAGGGTTCGTTGCGACAAACCAGGAGTCTTTATAGTTCTGAGACGTTCCGGTTTTACCAGCCCAGTCGACACCAGGGTAGGCGAGCTGACTGCGTACACCGCTAGCTGTTCCGTATCGCAATACTTCTCTCATCATATCGATCATCAAGTAAGCAGTTTGAGGGGAATAGACATCTCTTTTCTCTGCTTCATGCTGATAGACGGTGTCTCCGTCTTTCGTTTCGATCTTTTCAATCATGTAAGCTTCGGTGAAGCTTCCCATGTTTCCGAATGTTGCATAAGCATTTGTGTTTTGTTGAACAGTAATATTCTTAGTTCCTAAAGCCATAGAAGGATATTCTGATTCAACTTTTGGAAAGTTCATCTTATACAAGTAGTTCTCGTATGGTTTGTTCGGCAAAATTTCTACGAACTGCTTAACGGCTGGAACGTTATAAGACCAAGCTAGTGCATACCTGGCGGACACGAATCCTTTATATCCACCTGAGTAGTTTTGTACATCATCTGATGTGCCTGGGTAATTATATGGCACATCGGCTATAACCGTACCCGGCTGAGCGGCGCCCATGTCCATACTCGGTCCATACACAAGTAGCGGTTTGATCGTACTTCCTGGAGAACGTCTCCGCTGCGTATAGTTGATTTCACTTACATCGAAGTCGCGACCACCAATGAATCCTAGGATTTTCCCGGTCTCATTTTCAATGATCATACTTCCGACTTGGACAGGGAGATTCTCCTCAATACGCTCTCCTGTTTCCGGATCTGTTTCATAGATGGTTTTATTCCGTCCATAGTTCTGGTAGGCATTTTTGGCATTCTGCATTACATCATAGACTTGTTTATCTATTGTAGTATGAATCTTGTAACCACCAGAGCTCAGTTCACGTTCTGCGAGGGTAGTGTACTGCTCGTTCAATTTCTCATCGCCATTAAGGTCTTTCATCGTGTAGCCGTCATCTTTGGCAAGTTGTTCTTTAAGAACCTTTTTCGCTTCCTCTTGTACTTCAGTTGTCAAGTAAGGATATTTGACGAAGGCGGACTCTGTGGATTTTGCTAAAGTCTTCTTATTGATTTTGAACTTCATAGCCTCATCATACTCAGCTTGTGTGATGTACTCGGCTTTAAGCATTCGTTCGAGAACTTCATGCATCCGGTCGATACCCGGTTCGAGCCCATCTTTCGATTTGATTTCACCACTGTTCGTGAAAGGTGTGTACCCGAATGGAGACTGTGGCAGACCTGCAATGAAGGCAGACTCTGCAATATTAAGCTCTTCCACTTTTTTTCCGAAGATTCCTTCTGCAGCTGCTTGAACACCAGCAATGTTCTCGCCGTTAGCGTTACGACCGAACGGTACGATATTTAAGTAAGCTTCAAGGATATCATCTTTTTCAAAGAAACGTTCTATTCGTAATGCGAGGAGCATCTCTTTTGCTTTACGTTCGAACGAAACTTCATTCGTGAGGATCTGGTTTTTTACGAGTTGCTGCGTTAGCGTACTTCCGCCTGTCTTCACACTGGAGTTCGTAACCTCTTGCACAATGGCACGCATGACGGCCTTAGGGACGACCCCTTCGTGCTCTTTGAAATACTCATCTTCCGTTGCAATGACAGCATTGCGAAGATATTCACTGACGTTATCCAGGTCAACTTCTTCACGGTACAAATCCGATTGAACTTTTCCTAACATTTGATCTTCCTTAGAGAAGAACATCTCGGACGTTTCCGAATAGTTGTAAATATTTTGAGTCAGCTCTTGTTTGCTTTCGATCGGCTGGTCTTTGACTAGAGAAGCAAAGTAACCTGCGCCTACACCTCCAGCAAAAAAGAGACCGATCACACCGATAATGATAAAAAATAAAATAATATTCCAAACGACATCATACGTGATACGTGTGTTCTTCTGAATCGACCCTTTTTTCCAAAGGGACTTGAAATCCAGTTTATTTCGACCATTTTTCTGGTTATCAGACATCATTATACCCCCTAAAAAATCCACACATAATTATAACATACGACAAGGAGTTAGGACATATTTCCATCGAATCATCTTATTGCTTTTTATAAACAAATGTGATAAATATAGATATACAGATTTATAAGCGTGCGTTGAAGGATTGCAGTAGAAGACAAATCCCTGTTACAGAGAGCTGACGGTGGTGCGAGTCAGTACATATTTGATTTTCGAAGTACGATCTGGAGCGGATCTTCTGGTATGAATCAGAAGACGGCTTATTGGAGCCGTTATCGATACAAGTGGCGTGTAATGCGCAACAAGGGTGGTACCGCGAATAGACCTCGTCCCTTTCCAGGGATGAGGTCTATTTTTTTATCCCTTTTTCGGTAACGTATCTAACATAACAAAGGGGTGTTAAGAATGGAACTATTAAAAGATCTGCACCAACGTGGGTTAATTAACCAAGTGACAGATGAGGAAGGTTTAGAAAAACATTTAAGTGAGAATCAAGTGACATTGTACTGTGGATTCGATCCGACAGCCGACAGTCTTCATATCGGCCACTTGCTTCCATTGATGATGCTGAAACGTTTCCAGAAAGCTGGGCACCGTCCAATCGCACTAGTTGGCGGCGGAACGGGTATGATTGGTGACCCGAGTGGACGTTCTACAGAAAGACAGCTCAACTCAGAAGAAGTCGTACTTGGCTACAGTGAAGCGATCAAGAAACAAATGGCGAAGGTATTGAACTTTGACGAAGGGGAGAATGCGGCGGTTGCCCGCAACAACCATGAATGGCTTTCTGAAATCACTGTTATTGATTTCTTACGTGATACAGGAAAGCACTTCGGCATTAACTACATGCTCGCAAAAGATTCTGTAGAATCCCGTATTGAAAATGGGATCAGCTTCACAGAGTTCACGTACATGATTCTTCAATCACTAGACTTCCAAAAGCTTTACGAGAAAGAGAATTGCACACTTCAAATCGGTGGAAGTGATCAGTGGGGGAATATCACTGCAGGCCTTGAGCTGTTACGTCGTACAGCCGCCGGAGAAAAAGAAGTGGACGCTTTCGGACTTACGATTCCATTGATTACGAAAGCGGATGGTACGAAGTTCGGTAAAACAGCGGGAGGCGCGGTATGGCTTGATCCTAAGAAAACGACGCCATACGAGTTCTACCAGTTCTGGATCAATGCAGACGACCGTGATGTGATCCGCTTCTTGAAATACTTCACCTTCTTATCTATGGATGAGATTGCAGAGCTCGAGAAAGAAGTAGAAACGCAACCGGAGAAACGAGTGGCGCAGCGTCGCCTGGCAGAGGAGATGACAACACTCGTCCATGATGAGAAAGCGTTGGATCAGGCACAGCGTATTACAGAAGCGTTGTTCAGTGGAGATATCAAATCCCTTTCCGGTGATGAAATAGAGCAAGGCTTCAAAGATGTCCCTGCTTTCACATCAGAAGAGAAAGAACCTCAGCTACTTCAACTGCTAGTTGACTCAGGTATTGCTTCTTCTAAGCGTCAAGCGCGCGAAGATATTTCAAATGGTGCTATCTACATTAATGGTGAACGCAACCAAGATATGAAGCATACGCTCAACGAAGAGGATCGGATTGAAGATCGCTTTACGATCATTCGTCGTGGTAAGAAAAAATACTTCTTGATTCGTTTTCAATAAAGTGAAGCCCCAACCTATCGAGGTTGGGGCTTTTTGGTATGCAATTCCTTAATTGCCATGTCGAATCCCTTAACATCCAACTCGACTGCATTATTTATGGATTTTTTCACAAAAAAACCGCCGTAACAAAACGGCGGTTTTCCAATCCATTATTAACGAGAGTAGAATTCAACGATAAGAGCTTCGTTGATTTCAGAAGGAAGCTCAGAACGCTCAGGGAAACGAGAATACGTACCTTCACGCTTGTCTTCGTCGAATGTAAGGTATTCAGGAACGAAGTTGTTTACTTCGATCGCTTCTTCTACGACGTTAAGTTTTTGAGATTTTTCACGAAGGCTGATCGTTTGACCAGGTGCTACGCGGTAAGATGGGATGTCAACGCGACCACCATCTACAGTTACGTGACCGTGAGTTACAAGCTGACGAGCTTGTGAACGAGTACGTGCAAGACCTAGACGGTACACGATGTTGTCTAGACGAGACTCAAGAAGTACCATGAAGTTCTCACCGTGGATACCTTTCATGTTACCAGCTTGGTCGAATAGACGACGGAATTGACGCTCAGTCAATCCATACATGAAACGAAGCTTCTGCTTCTCTTGAAGCTGAAGACCGAATTCAGATAGTTTTTTACGTTGGTTTGGACCGTGTTGTCCGGGAGCGTAAGGGCGTTTTTCTAGTTCCTTACCAGTTCCGCTTAAAGAAATACCATAACGACGTGATTTTTTCCAGGTTGGACCTGTATAACGTGCCATAGGAATTTCCTCCTTTTTATTTTTATTTTGCATAAAATAAAAACCGTGTGTCCTTCTTCCGTTGCGCATTATGTTTTCATGCACCATCGCTCCAGCAGCAGAGAGTTACACGATGCACCTCGTATAGAGGAACAAAATACAGACAACGGCGGCTCACGTAGGCTGCCATTTATTTTACACAACGAATATTATATAGTTTCTTCGGTGCAGAAGTCAAGGGTGATACGAAAATCCTTTATCTATTCTTCATCATTTATTGGGTGGAGAAGAAAAAATGCAAAATTTACATGCTTAATCTCGTTTCAAGGTGGAAAGTAGTGGTACAATAGACTCAAATGAAGAAGTGAAGATAGAAAGGTGAGATGATTGGTCATGCAGCTACATAGTAAACAAACCTTACAGCACCTTCAGTCCAGGATTTTTGAATTACTAATGAAGGATGAAACGTATACCTTTGAAAAGTTCATTGACTTACTCTCCCTGGAAATTCGAGACTTTCTTCAAGTCGATCACTGCGGGGTATATTTATTAGACGAATGGGAAAGTGCCTTTCGTTTAAGAAATACCTACTCCTTAGAAGATGACCATTGGACGAGATATTATAGAAGCGATGAAATTTCACATCAGGGTCCAACCATACTTTACAATGGGTATGCCGTCAATCCAATAGCTGATCGCAACCAACAGTATGGTCAATTCTTCTATATCCCGTTATTAAATGAATCTTATTTGCACGGATTTTTTATCATTCCATTGCATCATATGGAAGAAAGGGATCAAGACTTATTAGAACTAATTAGATTAGAAATTAAGAGAGCGATAAAGAAAGTCCGTACAGTATTTGCATCTATAGAACAGAAAGAAAAATACGAATTGTTATATCAAGGGACGTCAGATTTCCACGCTTCCAATCACACCGATGATGTCCTCCAAGAGGTCATTCGGACAATACAGAGGATCTATCCTCAATTTGATTATTACTTATTACTGTCACAAGATTATACAACGCGTCCAGACTTGCCGATCAAGAACTTATCATATGATCCTGAAAAAGCATCTCAGGCTAGCGCTAAGGCCTATTTGATGGGGGAATTGCAAGTAGAGAACGTCACGGAGAACAATCAATCAACTTTATATGCTCCATTGCGAGGAAAGCAGGGTGTTTACGGGGTGCTCCAAGTGGTATCGAAAACGCTTCTTCATTTCCCCAAATCCCATATCGACTTCTTTGATCTCTTGGCACAGGACGCCGGGAATGCTCTGGAAAATGCCCAGCTGTACCAACAATCAAGAAGTTTGAACAATGACTTGCAGCTTATCAACTCCAGTTCTAAACAATTGAATTCCACAATGAGATTGTCAGATAAGATTTCCTATATGGCAGAGCAGATCGACCAGTCGTTCGGGGCTGATGAAGTAGGGTTCATTTTGTTTAAAGACGAGAAACACGAATCATTTGATATTTTAGAAGGAAGTTCCTTGTTTTTTGATTCGGGAGATTGCCATTCTTTTATATCCTGTGTCGATAAGCTGTTTGTAAAGAATGATGAAGCTGTCTTCATTGGTGACCTTTCTACACGTTGGGATCACTCTTGTCCTTATAAGTCTTTGATGGCTGTTCCGATGACGGACCATGAGTATTTAGATGGTCTTGCAATTGTTGTACATCGGGATCCCTACTATTTCAGCTTTGAGTCTTTCAAGTTACTTCAATCTCTGGTGCATCATTCTACACTTGCTTTCGCAAACTCTATGCTGCATGAGGAACTGGAGAAGACAATCATCACAGACTACTTGACGAAGCTGCATTCCAGAAATTATTTAGATGAGCAAGTAGAAGAGTATTTGCTCGAAGATAACAAAGGACACTTTTTATTATTTGATATCGATAATTTCAAGAGGGTCAATGACTCTTATGGTCACCAAATCGGGGATGATGTCATTTGCCAGGTTGCAGAGATCATGAAGCGGTCCATTGCTCCTTCCGGGCTTAGTGCTAGATGGGGAGGAGAGGAGCTTGCGGTCTATTTAAGAAATATTTCAGAAAAAGACGCTTACCGAATAGCAGACAACATTCGCGCGGATGTTTCTGCCTCTACTAATCCTTCGGTTACAGTTTCGTGCGGTTTGGCTTCTTGGGATGCATTCGCGAGAACCGACGTCAAACAAGTGGTGAAAGACGCGGATCAAGCTCTCTATATTGCCAAGGAATACGGTAAAAACCGGATTATCGTATCTCCATAAAAAAAGCTCTCTACCTTATGGTTAGGTAGAGAGCTTTGTCGATTACAAGTAGCTTTCAATTGTTTTGACGAAACGGTCCAAATAAGATTCGTCTTCTTCATCAAAGCGATCCGTAGAGGGACTGTCGATGTCCAGTACACCATAGATTTCACCGTTTTTATAAATGGGAACGACAATCTCTGATCGGGATGCAGCATCACAGGCGATGTGACCAGGAAATGCATGTACATCCGCAACTCGCTGTGTTTTTCCTTCTGAAACAGCTGTGCCGCAAACCCCTTTACCAGATGGGATGCGTACACATGCAGGAAGACCTTGGAATGGTCCGAGCACAAGTTGTTCTTCTTTCCATAGATAAAACCCTACCCAGTTGACATCGTCCAAGAACTGGTTCAGAAGAGAAGAGGCGTTGGATAGGTTTGCGATATTGTCAGGTTCGTCCTCGATCAACGCCTTTAATTGTTTAAGTAGAAGTTCATAGTTATCTTGCTTCGTGCCTGTGTAAGCACTTGATTGAAACATGTTCATTCCTCCCCATATTGAAAATCATGTCGTGATTTGGTGAACGATTACTTGCAGGAAATTCCCCTTTTACAAAGAACTATTCCCTTGAGGGGGAAAAATAATGAACCGACAGAATGATACACGTAATAAGGTGCTCGATGTAGCGTGCCGTCTTTTTTACAGCCAAGGTTTCAACGGGACCTCCGTTCGGGACATTGCTCATTCAGCCAATGTAAACGTGTCTTTGATTCATTACTATTTCAAAAGTAAACAAGGGTTATTCGAATCGTTAGCTGTCAATTACTTTGAACCTTATTTAGAAATCCTGGAACAAGAAGCAGTCTCAGAATTCCAGCAGGATGTAGAATCCTTATTGAAAAAAATTCTACATTATAAACAAACGCATTATCAACTATCATGTTTGGTCTATAGAGAGCTTTCCCTCAATACGGTCTTTGCCCGGGAGATGCTCGTCACATATATTGCGAAAGAAAACCATTTGTTTAATATGATTCTCTTTAATAAACGGTCTAAAGTAGAAGTAACCTTCCGAGAAAAGCTTTGCCTACTGCAATTAAAAGGGTTATTGAATGCCCCTTTCATGATGCCTCATGAGTGTAAGGACCCCTTCATTACAGAAGCATCTATCGACCACTTCGTTGAAGTATACAGCGAGTTAATGATGGAGCAGAAAACGGTCCAATACTTGAGTGCTAACTCTTAAAGAATTTTGAGGATAGCTTATCATACCCTTGCTTTATACCCAGGGAATGGTGTGCATCCGAACCATATACTAAAGGAATCTCCATTGCGATCGCGTGCTCGGCAATAGATTTTGTCGGGTATGTTTCGTTGCAATGGGGTTTTTTTGTTCCTGCGCCGTTATAATCTAGTTCCATTCCATGGTGTTTCGCTGCTTGAAGTACTTGTGTAGCAAGCCTCTCCCAGTTCGGAGGTGACGGATAAAGCTCATGAAACTTCCTTATTAACGTCATGTGCCCAATTCTATTCGGCTTAAAAGGACCAAGGTCACACTGAATGGATGAGGTGACGTGGTCAAAATAAGCATTATATATTCTATCGATAGAACCGAAATCTTCTGTCGCTTCTTGAAACATGGAAGGGCTGAAATCGAGACAATACCAAGCTTTATTCCCTTCTAAAAAATGAACAGAGAGAATCCCGTCATCGAGATAGGGTCCATAGTCATCGAGAAAGTGCTTCGTCTCGTTCTCATAACCTCTGATATAATCCACTTCGAAACCTATCAAGATGGATAGGTCTTTTTTATATTCCTTCTTCAACTCTTGAAGGTCGGATATATATTGATCTACATCCCGTATATCCATGGCGCTATCCTTATCAGGAACCGGGTCTTGAAACGATTCAGGTAAAGGTGCGTGTTCTGTGAAGGTCATGCTCTTATAACCAGATGAAATCGCTTGTTCAATATAGGATTTAAATACGTCTTTGCTTCCGTGAGGGCAGTAAGGCGTATGGATGTGACCATCTTTCATGAGCGGATATTCCTTTCTATTGCAAGTATTTGTCAATCGATTGATAAATTTGAAATAATTTAGCCAAAATTGCTAATTACATGGTATCATAATAAGCAACTAATCAATAAATTCAGTGCAGTTCCAACCGTTGGGCGTGTATCTTGTTAGGAGGATAATTATGAAGTACGTCGTTGGGGGTATCTTATTACTTATCGTACTGTTCATCGTAGGTCTGATTTGGAGAAAGAAGATATACGATGAGGTGGATCGCCTCGAAAGCTGGAAGATGGACATTATGAACAGAAGGGTCACGGATGAATTGTCAAAAGTGAAGAATTTGAACCTTTCCGGTGAAACACAGGAGAAGTTTGAGGCATGGAGAGGGAAATGGGATCAAATTTTGACGAAAGATCTGCCGGAGCTTGAAGAAGATCTATTCGATGCAGAGGAAGCAGCGGACAAGTATCAATTCAAACGTGTGAAGAAAGTCATCCGTCACACGGAAGAAAAGCTGGAAGCAATTGAAGGTAATATTGCATCTATGTACGAAGAGCTGGATATGCTGTTGAACTCTGAGCAACATAGCCGGGAACAAATGGATGCCATTGGGCCTGAGCTGAAGGAGCTATCGAAGACTCTGGTAGAAGACAGGTACTTGTACGGCGAGGCAGTTCATGTATTCGAACGTCAAATTGTGGAACTTGAGACGAAGTTTGATGACTACGAAAGCCTTGTCGCTCAAGGGGACTATATTGAAGCTGATGAACTGGCACAAGAGACGAGAGAAAAGGTAACTCAGCTGAAGGCGGAAATCGAGCAATTCCCCGAGTTACTTAAGAAGTCCCACGCGGAACTCCCGGAACAGCTCAGAGAGTTATCAGCTGGTTTGGATGAGATGAAAGAAGAAGGGTATCGAGTATCCCACTTCAGCTTCCAACCTGAGATACATAAATTCGAGCGTTCTTTGAGAGAAATCGTTGCAAGACTTCAACAAGCGGACCAGAGCGATGTGGCCAGAGAACTGGAAGAAATGGAAACACGCGTGCAAGAAATGTATGTATTGTTGGAGAAGGAAGCAGTTGCACACAATTACGTAGATAAACAGTATGAACCTTTGAAAGCTCAGTTGGATGAGCTGGATTATGTTTTGCGACAGACTGAGAAGGAAATAGAAGAGATACAACATTCTTATCATTTAGATGATGAAGATATTGAGATGTATCGTAGTTTGAAAGCTTGGTATAACCAACTCAGTGGTAGATTGTTCAACCTGAATGAAAAGAGAGAGAACAGCAACGCTTCTTTCGTTGAACTGAGGAAAGAACTGGAAGATGCGCAAGAACAATTGAAGGAACTTGAAGAGAAACAAGAATCTTTCAGTGAGAATGTACAGGCTCTAAGGAAAGATGAAAGGGCTGCAAAAGACAAGCTTAGCGAAATGGAGCAGCTTCTGATCGATACGCATAGACGATTGAAGCGCAGTAATCTCCCGGGTATTCCGGAAGAGCTTTACAAAGCGATGCAGGACGCTGGGGCGAAGCTTGATTATGTCTTCCAATGTCTGGATCAA
Organism: Halobacillus salinus; assembly: GCF_004684905.1. Classification (GTDB taxonomy): domain Bacteria; phylum Bacillota; class Bacilli; order Bacillales; family Halobacillaceae; genus Halobacillus; species Halobacillus salinus. Next base: position 593,124 of record NZ_SRJC01000001.1, read on the forward strand.
CAACCGCTTGATATGCACGATGTAGCCGAGAAATTGGAAGAGGCTGTGCAATTGACAGAAGAGTTGAACCAATCGGCTAACGAGACGTTGGAATTGGCAGAACGCTCAGAGCGAATTATCCAATACGCCAATCGTTACAGAAGTCAAAACCCGTTGCTAGCAGCGAAGTTGTTAGAGGCAGAATCAGCATTCAGGGAATGCCATTACCAGGAAGCGTTAGAGCTTGCAACTGAGGGTTTGAATGAAGTGGACCCACAAGCTGTTTCTCGTTTGGAAAATAAGGAGCGTGTACTCGCTTAGGAGTGTTAGGATGAAGAAATGGGGACTCATTAGTCTGGCTGCGTTCACGATTCTATTATGGGCAGCGGTGATCGGTTTTTATGTACACACCCCCAAACCGACTCAATTAGCTGAAACGCATAGCTCATCACTAGAGCCTTCCCATTACGATAAATCGATCACGGACGATCAAATTGCCTCTCACTTTTTAAATGATACGACAGGCGGAGCCATACATGAAAACAAAGCCGAAACCATCTTTGGAGAACAAGTCATTACTCAGAATTGGGTAAATGACGTTAGTGAAGATGGAAAGCTCAGTATCGATACTGTTCTTGATTCATTGAACTTGAATGAAGATACAGCAGATAACAGTTGATCATTTTGAGAATGAAAGCCACTTACCTTCTTGGTGAGTGGCTTTTCGGTTTGTAGAAGGAGTGTAGTTTCAAGTCCGCTTAGCTACCTGGGGCATAGGATATTTATTTATCTGTCATGTTATGATAATATTATGGATTGGAATTTAAAGAAAAGGAGCACAAAGCTCATGATTTATTTAGATAATAGTGCTACGACACACCCTCGTCCAGAAGTTCTTGAAAGTTATAAAAAAGTGGCGGACCTTTACTATGCCAATCCTTCTTCCGTTCACCGGCTTGGAAGTGAAGTAGAGCGTTTGCTGCAACAGTCCAGAAGTCAAGCGGCAGAATGGTTTGGTGTCCAGTCAAAGGATGTCATTTTCACATCTGGTGGGACAGAAGGGAATAATATGGCGATTAAAGGTATCGCTCTCATGCACCAATCGAGAGGAAAGCATATGATAACCTCTCAAGTAGAGCATCCGTCTGTGATAGAGGCGTATCGCGCTATGGAGTCTTTGGGTTTTGATGTGACGTATCTTCCGGTAGATTCAAGTGGCCGGGTCAACCCTGATGATGTGGCCCAAGCCATGCGGGAAGATACTATCCTTGTCAGTGTGATGTCAGTGAATAATGAATTGGGTACGATACAGCCTATTCAAGAAATTGGACAAGTTGTTGAACAATATCCGAAAGCATTCTTTCACGTCGATCACGTGCAGGGGCTTGGAAAAATCAATCTCTCAATTCGGGATTGTCATATAGATATGTGCACGGTTTCTGGCCATAAGATTCATGGATTAAAAGGGACAGGTGCACTAATCATACAGAATCATGTTTCGTTGTTCCCTCTTCTTCACGGAGGAAGTCAAGAGCAAGAAACAAGGGCAGGCACAGAAAATCTGCCTGGAAATGTGGCTTTTGTTAAAGCTTTGCGTTTCTTGATGCAGGACAACGATGCCAAACGTAACCATTTGGAAGAAATGCGGCAATATCTATGGGAGCGAATGGAGGATATAGAGCAAGTGGTAATTAATTCTCCAAAAGAAGGTGCTCCTCACATATTGAACGTATCGATTCCTGGTTACAAGCCGGAAGTCGTGATTCATGCACTAGGACAAGAAGACATTTTCATTTCGACGAAGTCTGCCTGCTCCTCAAAGCAGCCGGATGTCAGTTCTGTCCTGAGCGCATGTAATCTTGATAGAGATAGGACGACTTCTGCTTTAAGAATAAGCTTGTCTTATCAGAATACCAAAGAAGAATTAGCTGTATTTGTGAAGACATTAAGGAAGACAATAGAACAACTACACGCGACAATGGGGAGGTAACCATGAACTTTGATCGTATAATGATTCGGTACGGCGAAATGGCATTGAAGGGTAAAAACCGCCGTTCCTTTGAACAGAAACTTCAGCGTAATTTAATAAGAAAATTGAGGGGTTTCCCAGAGACAAGAATACAAAAGACACGTGATCGTATGTATATATTGTTGAACGGTGAAGATCCACATGCAGTGATGCAGATTTGTCAGAAAGTGTTCGGTATCCACAGTTTGAGCTTTGCTGTCAAGGTGGAGAAGGAAGAAGAGCTTATCAAACAGGCTGCCTTGCTCGCATTTGAAGATGCAAAGGGAGCGAGAACGTTCAAGGTTTCCGCTAAACGGACAGATAAAAACTTCCCGATTTCTTCACAGGATTTCAACCCGATTGTAGGTGGGTATATTCTTAAGAACACGGAAAATGTAACAGTTGATGTGCATAATCCCGATGTTGAAATCAAAATCGAAGTCCGTCAAGATGCGGCATATGTCACAGCTCAGGACCTACCTGGTGCTGGTGGGCTTCCAGTGGGTACGACAGGTAAATCGATGCTGATGCTTTCAGGCGGAATCGACAGCCCTGTTTCTGGATATTTAACAATGAAGCGCGGTGTGGAACTAGAGGCTATCCACTTCCATTCCCCACCTTATACGAGTGATAGAGCAAAACAGAAGGTAATTGACTTAGCAGCTCAGCTGAGTAATTATGGAACGAAAATAAAAATTCACGTCATTCCGTTCACAGCTATTCAGCAGAAGATTCATCGTGAAATGCCGGAAGGGTATAGCATGACGATCATGCGTCGAATGATGATGCGCATTAGTGAACAGCTAGCGGAACGTGAAGGGGTACTTTCTATTACAACTGGTGAGAGCCTAGGTCAAGTGGCCAGCCAAACGATGGAGAGTATGAATACGATCAACGAAGTGACGAATTATCCTATCATTCGCCCTCTAGTTGCGATGGATAAATTGGAAATCATCGATATCTCAAGAAAGATTGATACGTATGATATCTCCATTCGCCCATATGAAGACTGCTGTACTGTCTTCGTTCCGAAAGCGCCTAAGACGAAACCTACTCGAAAGAATGCTAACTACTATGAGTCAAATAGCGATTTCTCTCAAGATATTGCCCAGGCAATCGACCAGAGTTATGTGATTGAAGTAGAAGACGGGGAACAAATTCAACAGAAAGATGAATTCAGTGACCTCTTCTAATGAAGGGAGCCGTTCCACTTAGTGGAGCGGTTCTTTTCTTTTTAATTTTCTCAATATTGTGGTATATGTAATACTAAACATTAGAAAGGGTGCAGGGATATGGAACTTTGGTACGGTGGTAAGATTTATACAATGAAAAAGGAAGGAGACTGGGTGGAAGCAGTTGTAACGAATGAGGGTGTCATTACTGCAACGGGCGATACTCAGGGACTTTACCAAACTTATAAAGAACAGATAGACGAAGAACACGACCTGAAGGGTGCTGTAATGTATCCAGGCTTTACAGACAGTCACCTGCATATCATTGGTCACGGAGAGCGTTTAATGCGTCTTGATCTTTCCTTTATGAAATCGGCGGAAGAAGTAATTCAAGCTCTGAAGCAGCACGCAGAACAATTACCTGCTGGAGAATGGATCATCGGGGATGGCTGGAATGAGAATCAGTGGGAAGATAAACGGATTATACATAAAGATGAATTGGATGAGATATCGACCGATCATCCAATGATGCTCACCAGGGTCTGTCGCCATGCCCTGCTAGCTAATTCGAGAGCGATTGAAATGGCAGGTATTACAAAAGATACACCAGACCCACAAGGTGGAGTGATCGTGAGGGATGATAAGGGAGAGTCGACAGGCTATTTCCACGATCAGGGACAGGAATTGATCAAAGATGCAATGCCTGAAGTTACGCCGCAATACTTACGTAAAGCGACTGAACTAGCTGTTAATGACATGCATACCTATGGGTTGGTCGGTGGACACAGCGAAGATTTGAACTACTATGGTGGATTCAAGAAAACGTTGGATGCGTTTACGGATATCATTAATGAGGATCGTTATAAATTCCGCGCCCACCTTCTAGTTCATCACGGAGTAATAGAAGATGTGGACGCCCATCAGCTTGGATTTAAAAAAGGGACCAAGTATGTGGAGCTTGGTGCACTGAAGATCTTCTCTGACGGTGCCTTAGGAGGGAGAACGGCTTGGCTCTCTGAGGACTACACAGATGACCCAGGCAATAAGGGAGTGGCCATTCACACAGAAGAGGGCTTGGCATCTTTGATCGGAGAAGCTAGGAAGCGCCAGATGCCGATTGCCGTACACGCTATTGGAGACGCGGCTGTGGAAGCGGTAGCTGATGAAATAGCGAATCAACCTCTGGAAACTGGAGAGCGAGATCGCATCATTCATGCGCAGATTTTACGTCCAGAGCTGATTGAAAAGTTGAAAGATCTCGATGTCGTCTTGGATCTACAACCGACTTTTGTGGCTTCTGACTTCCCGTGGGTTATGGATCGTATCGGGAACGTCCGTCTAAAGACTTCTTATTCCTGGAAGACGTTGCTTGATGCTGGAATTATGTGTGCAGGTGGATCGGATGCTCCGATTGAAGAGATCAATCCGCTTCTTGGTATTCGCGCAGCCGTAGATCGCAGGGCTACTTATGACAATCAGGTCTATCAAACGGAAGAGCGTCTTTCTGTATATGAAGCCATTTCTTTATATACAAAAGGTAGTGCCCAGGCCATTAAGAAAGAGGACACCCAAGGGATAATTGAGGAGAACTACGTCGCAGATTTCACCGTGCTGGACCGAGACTTATTTGCTCTCAAACCACATGAGCTTGCAGATGCGACGGTAACAATGACCGTCGTGGACGGAGATGTTGTGTATCAACGGTAAAAAAAAGCGTCCTAGCCCAAGGCTAGGACGCTCTCTTTTTATAAAAATGTACGTTTGACGCGGTCCCAATACGTATTGTGCTTCATTTTGACGGTTTTGATGACATCATCACTTAGTTTGATGGTCAAGTCCTGGATGTTACGGATGGAGAAGGCCTCGTTATCCATGCCAATAACTGGGTAATCGTTGCCGTCTTGGCGAACATCAAGCTTGAGCGTTCGTTCCCCGCTCAAGATAAAAGAGGAGCCTAATGTACGGTAGCGGTTGTTGTTCAACGAGGCTAGTTCACTCACTTGGAAGCAAGGTAGCTTCGGGTCGACTACGGCTCCTTTAGTAGACTTATTGTATCCTGTACTTCCCGTAGGTGTTGCAATGACAAGGCCGTCCCCTCTGAATGTTTCGAAGTGCAAGTCATCAATGTGAACATCGACAACGATCGATTTGATTAAAGTGGAACGGACGCTGCACTCATTCAGACATTTAAAAGTAGATTCTCCGTTGACGGTAGCTTCGATGATCGGGAAGCGTCGCACTTCCACTTCCGCGTTCTTCATTGCATAGATCATTTCTTCGTGATCATCAATGTTGAAGTCGCAGTATAATCCAGCTTCGTTATGGCTTCTGATGCCTACATATAGACAATCCTGTCTGAATCCCGTTTTTCTTACTGCTTGTAAGAAAGTTCCGTCACCCCCGATAGCCAAAATGATATTGGCTTCTTCCGGATTTTCTGTTAGGTGGAAATCATTGTCTTGTGCTAATTGGAACAACTCTTTCACTTTCTCGTCCAGCTCTTGACTTGGATGGTAATAGAAATAAAGGTTTCTGCGTTGATCGGACACTATGAATCCTCCTTTATGTAGTAGCTGTAGCTATTTTATCACGTTCGTTATGAAACCGCACTCAATATTCATACAAGTTTGTCAATTGCGTCGTTGTTGAATCCCATTGGATTATTCGATATGGTTACAATAGAAGAATGAAGAACGCAACACACTGAAGGCGCATTTTGTTGAAGAACAGATGCGTCGATTTCTTTTGAAAAATTAAGTTTGAAGGAGAATGACGATGAAACAAGAAAACGTCGAACAACTCTTCCAATGGATCGATGATACCGCAACGGACGTGTCTCATGACATGAATATTACCTATCTAGAGGCCATTGCTGAAACATTAGATGTCTTGTTCAATGGACATCCTTTTGACGATATGGACAAGAACCTCCAGACCAAATTGAACAACGAGCTGACCAAAATCTCTAAAGATGATTATCAGAAAGAAGAAATCAGAAAAGCGGTGCAGCTGACCATCCTTAAAGGGATGAAAGGTGCCACTCAGCAACAACACCTGATCACTCCTGATTCCGTGGCCATGTTCATGGGCTATTTAGCATCCAAGCTCTTCGAAGGGAGAGAACAGCTTAAACTGTTTGATTTAGCATCAGGGTCGGGTAACTTATTAACATCTATCATGAACCAGCTGGAAATGCCGCTTACAGCATATGCAAGTGAGGTGGACCCAACGTTGATCCAGCTAGCTGTAACGAACGCTAATCTACAGAAGAACCATATCGAATTCTTCCATCAGGATAGTCTTCGCCCGTTCTTAATGGAGCCGGTCGATCTCGTCCTAGCTGACTTACCAGTTGGGTATTATCCTGACGAAGCGACTGCATCTAAGTATGAATTGAAAGCAGAAGAGGGCATGTCCTATGCTCACCACTTGTTCATTGAGCAAGGATTAAGTTATACAGAAGAAGGTGGGTATTTGATGTTTATCGTGCCTAACTTCCTGTTTGAAAGTGAGCAATCCAAGCAGTTGAATGCGTTCTTAAGAGAACACGCTCATATTGTTGGCATGCTGCAATTATCTGATTCATTGTTCAAAAATGAAAAACATGGTAAGAGCATTTTGATATTGCAGAAGAAAGGCGGAAATACGAAGCCACCGAAGCAAGCTCTCTTAGTCCAGCTTCCTTCTTTCAAGAACCCGGAAGCTATGGCAGATATACTCGCTCAGATGAACCAATGGTTCGATCAGTATAAGGCGAGATAATTGTGTGAAAATAGAGAATATAAGAAGTAAACGTTATCATGTTCTTTCCGCCTTGAAATCGCATGAAACGGGTGATTAAATAGTAGTGGTAGAAACAAACGAACCTAATTTTAAGGGGATGAGCAACGTTGAGTAATAAAATTCTAGCTATAAATGCAGGTAGTTCCTCACTGAAGTTTCAGTTGATCGAAATGCCAGAGGAAACAGTCATTACAAAAGGCCTCGTTGAACGAATTGGTCTAGATGACGCCGTTTTTACAATCGAAGTGAACGATGAAAAAGACAAAACGGTTACAGATATTCCAGATCACGGTAAAGCAGTGACAATGCTGTTAGACAAGCTTACAGCTAACGGAATCATCGAATCCTTAGATGAGATCAATGGAGTAGGACACCGTGTCGTACACGGAGGGGAACGCTTCAGCGAATCTGTTCTTATTACAGATGAAGTTATTCAGGAGATCGAAGAAGTATCTGATCTTGCGCCTCTTCACAACCCGGCTAACTTAACGGGAATCAATGCATTCCGTGAAGTGCTGCCAAACGTCCCTCACGTAGCGGTGTTTGATACAGCATTCCACCAAACGATGCCTGAACAGTCCTACCTATACAGCCTGCCTTACGAATACTACGAAAACTACGGAATTCGTAAGTATGGTTTCCATGGTACTTCTCACAAGTACGTTTCAGAACGTGCAGCAGAAATGCTTGGACGTCCTGTTGAGCAGCTTCGTCTACTATCTTGCCACCTAGGTAACGGTGCAAGTATCGCTGCAATCGAAGGTGGCAAATCCATTGATACTTCCATGGGCTTCACACCTCTTGCTGGTGTAACAATGGGAACTCGTTCTGGTAACATCGACCCTGCCCTTATTCCATTCATTATGGAGAAGACAGGCAAGACAGCTAACGAAGTGATGAATGTCTTGAACAAAGAGAGTGGTATGCTTGCCCTTTCTGGATTCTCAAGTGACCTTCGTGACATCGAAGAGTCTGCTAAAAACGGAGATGAGCGTGCAGAGCTAGCACTTGAGGTGTTTGCCGCACGAATCCACAAGTATATCGGTTCTTATGCATCTCGTATGCACGGAATTGATGGAATCATCTTCACAGCAGGTGTTGGGGAAAACAGTACGTCCATCCGTGAACGTGTCTTGAAAGGCCTTGAGTTCATGGGCGTTTATTGGGATCCATCTCTTAACCAAGTTCGTGGGAAAGAAGCATTTGTCAACTACCCACACTCTCCAGTTAAAGTTATGATCATTCCAACTAACGAAGAAGTCATGATTGCACGTGATACAGTCGAAAAAGGACTATAAGAGCTTTTTTATAAAAGTGGTTTCCTGCTGAAAATAGTAGGGAACCACTTTTTTTGTAGATAACAGGTGGCTTGCTCTTTTGTTTTAAGTAGGGATACAATATAGAAAAGGATAATGGGTAGGAGGTCATTGCAATGTCTCGAGAACGTATCACCCAGGATGTTAAGAAGTGGTTGGACCAATATCATTATTATGAACCGAATGACTTTGAAAAGATCTATGATGATTGGTTGATTCAGAATTTTGACCGCATGGATCACGGGATAAGGGAAAAAATGTTCTCTAAGCTGGATGATTGGTTTTTTCACACACACGCTTTTTTACAGGGTACCTCTTTTCAGAATGATGCTAGAGCAAGAATCTTGACTGTAGGTCGTGCTATTTCAGGGGACATTCATAATATTGAAGACATGAAGCATGCTCTGACAATTGACCAATTAACCTACATAGCAGAACAGCATAAGGCGAGAGGAAGGTTGTATTCTTTCACACAAGGCGGATTGACGGGCACAGGAGGGTGGTTGCTGCTGGGGCTCGATTTTCCATTAATGATGGTGATGAACATTCGGGCTGTCCAGTTGATTGGATTGACATTCGGTCACGAGATGAATCATCCATATGAGATGATGATTTCATTGAAGGTATTTCATGCTGCAACGCTTCCGAAAAGGCTACAAGCGGAAGCATGGCGTGAGTTAGTTAAAGAAATTCAGGATAAAGAGCATCCGTACATTTACGGTGGGGACGATCGACTGACGAATGAACAATGGTTAGAACAGCCGATGAAACAGGCATTTAAGTCTCTCTTCATAGTGATGTTCCGCAAAAAACTGGTTCAAGGTCTGCCTTTTATTAGTATTGCGATCGGAGCCTATTCCAACTACCACCTGACACGAAAAGTAACAGACTTTGCATTGAGGTTTTATCAATATAGACATTTACAATGGACGAAAGGGGAAACTTGATGGCTGTAGAGGACCACAAAAAACATGCTCCTGCAAGAGTCCGGTGCATGGTGGTGACAATTAGTGATACTAGAACAGAAGAAACAGATAAGAGCGGCAAACTCATGATGGACTTGGCAGAAGCGCAAGGACACCAGATTGTCGATTACCGAATCGTCAAAGATGAGTTTTCAGCGATAACAGAAGCCGTTCAGAGTGGAGTACAAAGTCAAGATGTGGACGTGATTTTGACAAATGGGGGCACGGGGATAGCTAAAAGGGATGTGACAATCGAGGCAGTTCAGTCATTGATTGACAAAGAAATTCCCGGGTTCGGGGAACTATTCAGGATGCTTAGCTATACAGAAGATATCGGCTCTACAGCGCTTCTATCAAGAGCAGTGGCAGGTGCAAAGGGGAATAAGGCAGTCTTCTCCACGCCAGGCTCAAGTGGTGCCGTTCGACTGGCAATGGGAAAATTGATTGTACCGGAACTCGCTCACGTCGTAAGGGAACTGAATAAAGACAGCTGATAAACAAAAACGAGACGACCATTCGGCCGTCTCGTTTTGTTTACGCTTCGTCTTCTACTCGGTCAGGTCTGACTACCAATACGTCGCATGTTGCATAGCGGGTGATGTGCTCGGAAACACTACCGATGAAAAAGCGTTCCATCGTGCTTAATCCAGTTGCTCCGCAAATGATCAAATCCGCTTTATACTTAGGGGCTACTTCTTTGGCGATCTTCACTTTAGGGGAACCGTACTCGATATCAATCACAACATCTTTGATACCCGCTTCTTCCGCTTTCTTCTGATAATCATTCAGTAACTCCGTTGCATACTTCTCCGCACGGATAGCGAGAGAACGGTCATACGCTTCCACCGTTGCAAATGCTCTAGTATCAACAACATGAGACAATATCAACTTAGCTTCGTTACGGTTAGCAATATCGATGGCTTTGTTAAAGGCAACCTCTGCCGTTTCAGATCCGTCCACAGCCACCACAATATCTTTGTATTCAAATGTCATTTAAGATTCCCCCTTCCTTGTTAGTATTATTATACCACGTCATTTTTTGAGTAATGCGAATAATTCGAACTAATTTGTGAAAAGTAGTGAGGGGGTGATGAAAATGGCTGAGAAAAAACTGAAAAATCCTATCGAACAAGAGATGGAACAAGAACAGCAGCTGATGAATGCTTTGAATGAGAGTTATCAGTCAGGTGCTGCCACGGAAAGAGAAAAACATTAAAAAAAACCTCCCTTCCGAATTTGATGGGAGGTTTCTATATTTAAGCACCCCACGTCTTCCCTTTCATGATAAGAGGGTAGAGGAACGCGACAATTATAAAGGTGGTGAACCCAGGGGACCATGCATCTGGAAGCAGGAAGTATAATATTCCTCCAAAAATGATGTGGAACATAGCCCATGGGTTGATGCTTGATGTCTTAGTGAGTTGAGCAAGAGCCTGTTCGTTCAAATAAAGACGTTTGACGATTAAATAATCACTCGTGATGACAGCTGAAATCGGTATGATCAAGCCCCCTAGAAGAGATATATAGGATTCTGCTTCATTGACCAGATCCGGAAATCCGCTCAGTATGACCCCCACAGTACCGAACAAGACCGCACTCTGTACACGGGTTAAACGACTGAATGTGTTCAGGAGGCTGTAACCACCGGTGTAAGCATTGCTGATATTGATCGAGACCATGGAAATGATAGCCGTCAAGGTGATGATTGCAATGAAAATCGGTGATTGCGTTTGTTCACTTGAAGAGACATAAGGGTTTATATCCTGGTAAAGAAAAGCAGAGGCACAACCGATGAAAGCAGTAATGAAAAATCCAATTCCATTCCCTACTAGAAGCCCCCAAAAACCATGAGTCGGTGTCTTTGCGTATCTTGTCATATCTGCAGAAGCACTAACTCCGGATACATATTGGACAAAAGCGAGACTGGCAAAGAAAAAGAAGCTCGGCCAAGAGATAGATGTTGAGCTATTGGCAAGCGTAAGCCATGAACCCTGCATATCATTTGTAGTAAAGTATAGATAGATCATCGTTCCTTCACCTATGAGAAGAAGAGGAAGGAAATAACTTGTTGCCTTTTTAACGGCGTCAAAGCCGATAATGGCAAGCACAACCATCAGGATAGAAAGTGGGATAGAGAATAGTAGAAACGGTATTTCTTTGCCTGAAATTCTAATGATTAACTGCTGGATGACATATGTACCACCAATTGTCTGCACACTGAACCAGTACAAAGAAGTAATGCTCCGTATCGGAGAAGATAAGTACCGTGCTCCTTGTACACCAAGCATTGTCCGGATCGCATATTGCGCTGGAATGCCTAGTCTTGCACCAGGTAATGACAAGTAAGATACAAACAAGAATCCTAATAGCGCTCCAATACAGGTGGAAATGATACCTGCCCAAAAAGATAGTCCGCCTTCCAACACAGCAAGAGCTGGAACGAGAAAGTTACCAGCGTTTGCTGCGATAGCGATTTGTATAATGGCAAATCGGTACCAGGGAGTATTCTGCTGATCCTTAGGGACCGATTCTAATCCTATTGTCTCAATCATCGACTTGCGGGGGTTTGCACCCATGAGACTTCACGTCCTTTCTGCCGCATTAATTGTACAGAAGGCTATAAAACTTGTAAACAAAGTGAAACTAAAACATACCAATGACAGAAGTAACGGAGGAGGAATGTAATGTGAGGCACGCTATTATTACGGCTGGCACAAAAGGACTTGGCAAGAAAGTGACGGAACGTTTATTAGCCAAAGGTGTTTCTGTCACAGCAACTTACAGAAGTGACCGCGATAAAGCGCTCGAATTATTGGAGGAGTTTCCTAGTCAAAAGGAATCGATCCAGTTGCTCCAAGCTGACGTTACCAATACGTCTGACTTAGAGCGTGTAGTGAAAGAGGCAATTTCCAGGTTCGGTCGGGTGGATTATTTAATTAATAATGCTGGACCTTATATTTTTGAACGAAAAAAATTGATGGATTATTCGACGGAAGAATGGGAAGCTATGGTTAGAGGTAATCTTGATGCGGTGTTTCACCTTATGAAGCAGACTGTACCTCATATGAGGGAACAGCGTTTTGGTCGGATTATCAACTATGGTTTTCAAGGAGCGGGTGAGGCATCGGGCTGGATCTACCGTTCCGCATTTGCTGCAGCAAAAGTCGGACTCGTATCGTTAACGAAGACTATTGCTTATGAAGAGGCGGAGTTCGGTATCACTTCGAATATGATTTGCCCGGGTAAGATATTGGAAGAATGGAAAGAAGCATCGATTGAAGATGGGAAGCGGGTGAAAGACGAGGAAACTCCGATCGGAAGACCTGGTACGGGAGAGGACATTGCCCGTACAATCGAGTTTCTTTGTCACGAAGATTCGGATATGATCACGGGTACTATTTACGAAGTAACAGGCGGTCTTGACGTCATTCATCGACATTTATGAACAAAGCGAAAAAAGAGTTGTTTTCCGTGTCGATTTTGTTACAATGAAAGGGCTTTCATGCGTGCGAACATCGAAAGCAGTGGGATACAGAAAGAATGGAATGGGAGGTAGACGACCGTGAAAATCGGAATACCAAGAGAGATCAAAAATAATGAAAATCGTGTCGCTATGACGCCTTCAGGAGTCGTCAGTTTGACGAATGAAGGTCATGAAGTATTCGTTGAAACACAGGCAGGAATGGGCTCTAGTTTTACGGACGAACAGTATGTCGAGGCAGGAGCAACAATTGTATCGACAGCTAAAGAAGCGTGGAGCAAAGAAATGGTTATGAAAGTGAAGGAGCCACTTCCGGAAGAATTCGATTATTTTTATGATGGACTTATTTTATTTACTTATCTGCACCTAGCTCCGGAACCGGAATTAACGAAAGCGCTCGTTGAAAACAGAGTAACAGCAATTGCCTATGAGACGGTTCAGGCACCGAATGGTTCTCTCCCTTTATTAACGCCAATGAGTGAAGTGGCAGGACGAATGGCCTCTCAAATCGGTGCTCAGTTCCTTGAGAAGTCCTATGGAGGAAAGGGTGTTCTCTTGGGAGGTATTCCTGGCGTTCGCCGTGGTCGTGTGACGGTTATCGGTGGAGGAGTCGTAGGGACGAACGCTGCGAAGATCGCGATGGGGCTAGGTGCTGATGTGACGATCATCGACTTGAGCCCGGAACGCCTCCGTCAATTAGATGACATTTTTGGATCGGATATCAATACCCTGATGTCTAACCCATTGAACATTCAAGAAGCTCTGGAAGAATCGGACTTAGTAATAGGAGCAGTTCTCATTCCAGGAGCCAAAGCGCCGAAGCTTGTAAGTGAAGATGTTGTGAAATCCATGAAAGAAGGCTCTGTCATTGTAGATGTAGCCATCGATCAAGGAGGTATCTTTGAAACAACAGATCGAATTACAACGCATGATAACCCGACTTACGAAAAACATGGCGTCTTGCATTATGCCGTTGCCAACATGCCAGGTGCAGTCCCACGTACATCGACAATCGGATTGACAAACGTTACGGTGCCATATGCCTTGCAGCTTGCCAATAAGGGATATGTCAAAGCCTGCCAAGATAACGAGGCCTTGTTGAAAGGAATCAACACGCTAGAAGGGTATGTAACGTACAAAGCAGTTGCAGAGGCACAGGATTTGCAATTTGCTGATGCGAAGAATTTAATTAACAAGTAATAGAAAAGCCGGCAGCTCATTCTGCTGGCTTTTTCTTATGAAGGAAAACTTTCAAAGCGTATTTAAGTGTCAGGATGGTCAAAGCGATAAAAAAGAAAATCCTACATCATGGTTAAAGAATCTTGTTATACTATACTTAGGGAATACAGGTTAACGAACGAAAATAAATAAAATATCGTAAAAACGTGAAACCTCTGTACCGACTCAACCGTACATACAGGTACACGAGGTCAAAGTGGAAGGAGAGGTGAGCACTTGGGATTCTTTTCAAAGTTGTTCTCAAACAAAAAAGAAACGCCTGAAGTGAAAGAAAGAACTGTATTGAACATTCAAATTGGTGACATTATCACTTACGATCTTGTGGATTACGAAGTCGTGGGGAAAATCACATACCGGGATGGTTCTTACGAATGGTATGCCTATCAGCTCCTTGAAGGAGATTCAACAAAATGGTTGTCTGCTGAAATGGACGATGAACTCGAGTTAGGCATATATGAAACAGTCAAACTGCCGGTGTCCTTGCCATTCCCTAAGAAGTTAGAGTATGAAGGTGCCACCTACTTTAAAGATGAAGAAGGGGAAGCTAGAGTAACGGGAGAAGGTCGAAGTCAGAATATAAACGGACGAACAACTCGTTATGCAGATTATGTGGCAGAAGATGAAGGCAGTTATTTGAGTTTGGAATCATGGGGTAGTGAGGTAGAAGTCAGTTATGGCTATGATATCGAATCCTATGAGATTAAAATTATCGCTGGTTCAAAATAATAAGGAGGCATTTACATGTTCAAGTTTTTCAAACGTGTTAAGACAGTAGTAGGTTCTGAGTTGAATACCATGCTAGACAAGGCAGAAGATCCGGTGAAAATGCTAGATCAATTCATGCGCGACATGGAAAGCGACATCCGCGAAGCAGAGGCGGCAGTTGCCAAGCAAATTGCAAATGAAAAGATGTTGAAGCGTAAATATGATGATTCTCAAGCATTAGTTGACAAACGTATGCAACAGGCAGAAAAGGCTATTGAAGCAGGTAATGAGGACTTAGCTCGTCGTGCACTTGAAGACAAGAAGAACCAACAAGAGCAGGCTGAGCAGTTGAAAGCTTCTTGGGAACGTGCTCAGGAAGACTCCAATAACCTTCGTTCGAAGCTCGATGATATGAAAAAAGAATATCAGGAGATGAAGCTCAAGAAGGATTCCTTGAAAGCTCGTGCTGAATCAGCGAAGACGCGTACGAAGATGAACCGTACAATGTCTAATATCGGAGGCGACGAATCACGCCAAGGGTTCGAACGCATGGAAGAGAAAGTTCTGCGTTACGAAGCGGAAGCGGAGACAAGTGAAGACATGTCTCAAGAGAGTCGTTCTCTTGATGATGAGTTCGATGCGTTGGATGATAAAGACAGTGTAGACGATGAACTGGCTGCATTAAAGAAAAAAATGAATAAAGAATAATCCTAACTTGTCCGAAATAAGGAATAGAGTGACGTGCCTGACATACGCTGTTAGGCACGCACTATTTTTCTGAGAGAGGAGGATCTTACATGAAGGACTTTGCTGGAATAATTGTTGTCGGAATTATTGCTATTGTTCTGTTATTCAACGTTTTCGGCCCGGATAAAAACCCGCTTAGAGGGATGACTGGTTCTAACGTAGAAGATACATATAATGAATTACCGGATGAACCGGATCGTAGTGAAATTATCAATACAATTGATCAATTTAACGGAGATTCGAATAATACATCCTCATCGATAGAAGAACTCATTCAACGTGCTTTTCCTTTACTAGATACGGTTCAAAGTGATAATGGTGTATCAAAGATTTATATGACACGAGAATTGACCCTGCCGGAAGTGGCAGACCAGTTATCAGATCAAGTGCAGCCTCAGGAAATAAGTGAGCGGCAGAGTGATAAACAAGTTCTTGTCTATCCAGAAACATTTGTTATCATACAAGAAAGTAGTGAAGAGCCGGGACTTGTCACTATTGAACTTGCTGGTGATCAGTTTGTACGGAACAATTATTCTCCGAGCTTTTTCGACGGACTGCTTGCTTATTATATTTTGGACGAAGTACTGGATGTAGACGATTGGTTCAAGAAGAGAAGGAATACATGCCGTCAAACGAATGACTGTTACGGAGGGTATGGCGTATTCGGAGGTTTGAAATCCAATAATTCTGGATCTTTCCGTGGATCTTCTAACCGCGGGGGCGGACCAGGTACAGGAAAATAAAGGAGGCTGTTAATCATGGGACCATTTATTGCAACGCTAGGTTATTTTGTGATCGCTGTTGCGGTCGTCTTAATCGGATTAGTTATTTTTGAATTTTTGACAAAGCAGTATAAAGACTGGGATGAAGTGAAAAGTGGAAACCAGGCGGTAGCGATGTCAATCGCCGGAAAAATCATCGGTATTTGTATCGTGTTGTCTTTTGCTATTTATCACAGTTTTACGGTTTGGGATACATTGATCTGGGGTGCTTATGGAATGGTACTTCAAATGATTGCGTATTTACTATTCGAGATGTTCACACGCAGCTTCTCTGTTGAGACGAAGCTAAAGGAAAACAATACAGCTGTAGGTATTATCTCCATGGGGGTCTCGATCGGTCTTGCCTTTGTAATTGGTGCTTCCATTACATAACGCTGACGGTCCTCATATATGTCAAAAGCCACTAGGATAGTCTCCATAGTGGCTTTTCTTACTTGTAGTATGTGTTATAGGAGTGAAAAGGTTGGAAGCAAGTAACATCAGAAAGAGTCACTTTATTTATTGGGCATCAGGGATTGTTTCCATTTGTGGTATTATTTTCGAGGTTCTGTTCGGAGCGCTTGGCTCTTATATCCTTGGTGATGGAGTGAAGCAGTACACATTGACAATCAGTCTGTTCCTTACTGGAATGGGCATCGGTGCAAGCATGAGTGAAAGGGTCATGAAGAATCTCATTATCACCTTTGTATGGATCGAGTTCATGGTCGCCCTTATTGGAGGGTTTTCGAGTTTTGCCATGTTCGGAATGACGGCATTCGCCCCGTCTGGAACAGACGCCTTCCTATTGTATTTGATTACATTTACCATTGGTGCGCTGACAGGTGTGGAGTTGCCTATTCTGATTCGGAAAGCGAATGAGATAGGTGTCGAGCTTAATCGCAGTACGGCTCGGGTACTATTCTCAGACTATGCAGGTGGATTAATAGGCGGCTTGCTGTTCGCCTTTTATTTACGGCCGCAAATGGGAATGGTCAAGAGTGCCTTCTTCGTTGCGTGTATTAACTTGGCAGTAGCTTTAGTTGTACTCTATTTATTCAGAAGAGACATTAAGCGAATGGCCCTCCATGTTTCATCTGGAGTCGTTATTGCCGTGTTACTGATCGCTGGGTTGTTCTTCGGCGAAGAAATGGCGTTCTCCTTTGAACAGAAACTCTACAAGGATCCTATAATCCATATGGAAGAGAGTGCCTACCAAAAAATCGTAGTCACGAAAGAACAAGGCGATACTCGTCTTTACCTGAATGGCTCACTTCAATTCAGTTCTTCCGATGAATATCGGTATCATGAGACGCTTGTGCATCCGCCAATGGCCTATGCAAAATCCCACCAAAACATCTTAGTACTTGGAGGGGGAGACGGCATTGCCACAAAAGAGTTACTAAAGTATGACGATATAGGTGAAATCACACTAGTCGATTTAGATCCTGCTGTAACAGAACTCGCGGAAACAAATTACCACTTGCTTCAAGTGAATCAAGACAGCTTGTCTGATGAACGGGTGAAAGTATTGAATCAGGATGCCTTCAATTTTCTCGAGAAATCAGAAGAGTTCTACGATGTGATCATCGTAGACCTACCAGACCCGAATAATGAGAGCTTGAACAAATTGTACACACGGGAATTCTATTCGCTGGTACGAAACCACCTTTCCCCGTCAGGAGCAGCGATGATTCAAGCGACATCGCCTGTATTTGCAACAGAAGTGTACTGGACAATTAATGAAACGGTGGAATCAACCGGTCTATACACCGAAAATTTGCATGTCGATATCCCGAGCTTTGGTAACTGGGGGTTTGTCATGGCGAGCCGTGAGAAAATAGATGTCTCCGAGTTAGAAATTGGGGTGGATACGGAGTTCCTCTCAGAAGAAATACTTCCAGCCCTTACTGTGTTTGGGAAAGATGAAGATGGGGAAATCGTAACGAGTGAAGGGAAAACAGTGGCGTTAAAGCCAAACACTTTAATTGATCCTCACTTGATACAGAAATACGAGAGTGCTTGGCTTCATTATTAAGTGAGGGTGAATAATGACATAAGGAGTGGTGAGTATGAAAGTATCTTTTCATGGACATGCAGTAGTCACGGTTGAAGCAAACGGGAAAACCATCTTGTTTGATCCTTTTATCTCGAATAATGGTAATACAGATCTAAAGGCAGACGAAGTGAAAGCGGATGTAATCTTACTTACGCACGGACATAATGATCATGTTGGAGACACCTTTGACATTGCCAAGAGAAATGATGCCCAAGTCGTTGCTCCTTTTGAGCTAGCAGATTATCTGGGAAACAAGGGGCTGAATGCACACCCTATGTATATAGGCGGTGCGCATGAGTTCGATTTTGGACAGGTGAAGTTTACTCAAGCCTTCCATGGCTCTTCCTTTACAGAAGAAGATGGAACGATTGTTTACACGGGCATGCCGACAGGGATTCTTCTCACAATTGATGGGAAAACGATCTATCATGCCGGTGATACAGGGCTGTTTACAGATATGAAGATGATCGGTGAAAGAAACGACATCGACCTTGCCTTCCTGCCGATTGGAGACAATTTCACTATGGGGCCGGATGATGCATTAACAGCTGCAGAGTGGCTGAATGCAAAACAGGTCGTTCCGATTCACTATAACACCTTTGATCTTATCAATCAGGACGGAGAAGCATTTGCATCTAAAGTAAGTCCAGGTAAAGGAAAAGCGCTTAAGCCTGGTGAGTCCATAGAGCTGTAATTTACAAAGTTCAGACCTTCCATCTTTCGTGAGATGGAAGGTTTTTTGTGTGAATAGAAAGAGATTTCTGCCATTAATTGCGATGAATCTGTATCAGTTGTATAATAACAATTAAAGACAAAACGATTAGTACAGTTAGAAAGTTTGGTGGACGTGATGGCAACAAAACATGAGCAAATCTTAGAGCACATCGAATCCTTGGCGGTGGGGAGTAAAATATCTGTCCGCGGCATCGCTAAAGCGCTGAATGTAAGCGAAGGGACAGCTTATCGTGCGATCAAAGAAGCAGAGAATCAACATCTTGTGAGCACGATGGAACGTGTAGGGACGATTCGCATCGAAAAGAAGAAGAAAGAAAACATTGAGCGTTTGACTTTTGCTGAAATCTTAAACATTGTAGATGGCCAAGTACTCGGAGGTAGAGAGGGCCTATATAAAACGTTGAGCAAATTTGTCATAGGGGCGATGAAGCTTGAAGCGATGATGAGATACACAGAAGCAGGGTCGCTACTCATTGTAGGGAACCGGACCAATGCTCATGAATTGGCTGTTCAAGAGGGAGCGGCAGTACTGATCACGGGTGGTTTTGATACAAATGAAACCGTCAAACAGCTTGCCGACGAGAAGCAGCTCCCTGTAATCTCGACTAGCTATGATACCTTCACAGTTGCGACGATGATTAATAGAGCGATATACGACCAACTAATTAAGAAAGAAATCGTGTTAGTAGACGATATATATACACCATTCGAGGATTCTAAATACTTAAAGACAACCGATACTGTACAGCGCTGGTACGATTACAACTCAGAGACAAAACATAATCGTTATCCAGTCGTAGATGCCAGTAACCGTGTAGTCGGAATCGTGACTTCTAAAGATGTCATCGCTAAAGAACCTGAAGTGAGTATCAGTAGAGTAATGACTAGGAATCCAATGACGGTGCATACGACGACTTCTCTTGCGAATGCAGCCCACATGATGGTGTGGGAAGGGATTGAATTGATGCCGGTTGTCGATCAAGCGCATCATTTGCAAGGGATCATTTCGAGGCAGGACGTTTTAAAAGCTTTGCAGAACATACAGCGCCAACCTCAAGTGGGTGAAACCATAGACGACCTAGCGACTAAACAATTGGAAGTGCTCGAATCAACTGGGCGCTCTCAGCACCTTAGGTCGAAGGTGACCCCTCAAATGACCAATCAGCTCGGCACGATGTCTTACGGTGTGTTCACAACATTGGTTACAGAGGCTTCCAGCAGACTTCTTCAGAAGCATAAGAAGGGTGACTTAGTTGTTGAGAATATTTCAGTCTATTTTATAAAACCTGTGCAAATAGAGAGTGAGATTGATTTGTACCCTCAAATATTAGAAGTAGGCCGGAAATTTGCGAAAGTGGAAATCGAAGTGCATCACGAAGGTGCGATTGTCGGAAAAGCTCTTCTGATGGCTCAATTGATAGATAGATAATGAAAAAGGCGATAACCTCGTGGGTCATCGCCTTTTAGTATGCATTAAGTTGTTTGATGTTTTTGGAACTCGTTCCGATAGTGTTTCGTTGCTTTCCATCCCGTTCTTGCTTGGAAAGCTCCTAGTAATACGAATACAATCCCTATCAATAAAGATAGCTTTGTTTCATAAAACAGATACTGATTGATTCCCCAGAAGAAAATGAAGCCACCGAGGAAAATTTTCGACTTGCTGTTCAAATAGACTTGTGTAAGAGATTCTTTCGTACGAGTAACCATTACTTTGTAATAAATATATAGTACGAGACACAGTAATATAAGTATAGGGAAAAGTATCAAAATGGATCGACTCCTGAAGTGTATTGAATTTCTCTTCTTATTGTAGCTTGTTTTCATCCAAATGGCTACCTGTCAGAAAAAAACTATGGTTTAATGAAAGGAAGGAAGAAAGGAGCATGACTATGACGAAGCAGGCTATCATTAATAAAATAAAGCAATACGAAACCATCATTATTCATCGACACGTTCGGCCGGACCCAGATGCTTATGGCTCTCAAGCTGGATTGGCGAAGTTGATTGAGTTGAATTATCCCGATAAGAAAGTCTATACCACAGGCAAGGAAGATTCCTCATTGGATTTCCTCGTTACAATGGATGAAGTGCCGGACGTAGCGTATGAAGGAGCGCTTGTTATCGTATGTGATACGGCTAATCAAGCGCGTATCGATGACCAAAGGTATCATCAAGGGGCTGAGTTGATCAAGATAGATCACCATCCTGAGGTGGATCAATATGGTGATCTACAATGGGTAGATACGACGGCGAGTTCAACATGTGAACTCATTTATGAATTATATCTACATATGAAACAAGATGGAGCACAGATGAATGAAGAATCAGCTCGACTCATTTACGCTGGTATCGTTGGAGACACGGGGCGATTCTTATTCCCGAGTACTACACCAAAGACATTGTCCTACGCGGCGGAGCTTGTTCATTATGACTTTGATCGACGCAGTTTATACAATGAGATGTATAAAACCCCTTTGAATGTAGCGAGATTGAAAGGGCATGTCCTTCAAAATATAGAGAGGAAAGAACCGGGCTATGCAACGGTGAAGCTGACGGCTGATGTATTGAAAGAGTATGATATGACGGCGTCTGAAACGAGTGCCTTAGTCGGGATTCTGGGGGATATTGAGGGAATTATGTCATGGGTTTTCTTCGTAGAAGAGGAGGATTCCATTCGCGTACGACTTCGCTCTAAAGGACCGGTTATCAACGAAATCGCTGCTCAACATAACGGTGGCGGCCATCCAATGGCAGCGGGCGCTACGGCGAGTGATTGGGCAGAAACGGAAGAGATCGAGAAGGAATTACAGCAAGCTTGTATGGCGTATATCCAATAAGAAAAGACCTTCATCTAGGAAGGTCTTTCCTTTCTCTAAGGGGCGAGCTTGATTTCTAAATCGAAGGATACTTGCTCTGTAACTATCAGTTTTTTTACTTGTAGTTGATAGGTAAGCTGATCGATCACGTAGTCTTTACTTTCTATCGTAGAAATCATAAGGTCTACTTGGTCTGCAACAGTTTCAAGGTTTTGCCCATGAACGGAAGATAATAATTCTTTCACCAAGGAAGTAAGCTGGTGCTGGGTGAGAAGGTCTACTTCTAGTTTTTTTGCGTTAGTATAACGAACCTGCAACTCCCGGACTTTCAATGGCTTGTCTTCTTCCTCAGGAGGGTTATTGAGCAGGTTCTCATATTTCTTCTCTGCTTCGTGTAGTTGGGCTGAGAGCTGTATGTGCTCTTGGATGATTGTTTCTTGTTGTTGTCCATGAATAAGGATGAAAAAACTGTAGCCCACAATCGCTCCTAGCGCGATACCTGCCAGGAAACGCCTCCATTCTTTGTTTTTATACAAGGGAGGGATGTGCATCAGGTCACCTCTTCTCCTAGAAGCCACTCGAATAGCAACAATGCTGCTTTGACACCTCCCATAGCCGATACGATAATAACCATTTGTTTGAAAATGTCAAATGTCGACCCATCCAATATTCCTTTTTCAAAGTTACTGATTGCATCGAATGTTCCTCCAATAGCAGCAACAATGGCCCAAATCCTAAGTCCTTTTGCAATCCGAAACATCGATGTCAAAGGAGCCTCACCTGTTAAATAGCTTCCGATACTCCCGATAATAGTACCACCTACGATTACCCCAAAAGCGATAAAGAAGCATTGTACTATGGATACGATCATGCGGTCTTCCATTCTTGTCCCTCTTTTCGCTTGAGAATGTTCTTCTGTTAACAAAATATTCTAAAGAATTGCCTGTTATGCAAGGGGGTTTTCTATCTAAATAGATGCCGCTATAATTTATATAGAAAGAAGGTGAACCTAATGGCGTTTACTCACTTCCAAGTGAAAAGTGGATACAGCTTAATGCAAAGTACCATTAGAGTAGAAGAATTAGCTAAAGAGGCAAAAGCGTTAGGGTATAAAGCCTTAGCCCTCACAGATGACAGTGTGATGCATGGTTCCGTCGCCTTCTATCAGGCATGCCATAACCATGGCATCAAGCCGATAATGGGTATGCAATTAAACATTATTCATGACAGCCTATCCTTTCCAAGTATTCTTATTGCAAAGGATTTAAATGGATACCGTAATATAATGAAAATCAGTTCCTGGATGCAAACACAAAACATTGTGCCGGACCTTGAGCAGTTAAGGAAATATCAAGAAGGGGTTCTTACAATCGTTAAGACAGGTCAAACCCCCTGGGCAGATTGGTTTGCAAATGGTGAAGAAGAGCGCGTGCATACTGAAGTAACCGAGTGGCAGAGTGTATTCGGCAAAGAGGATGTCTTTCTGGCCATACAGGACGTTGATCTGCACGAAGAGAGACAGCTTCACCAGCCTTTAAAAACTTGGAGTGAACAAGAAGAAATCCCCGTAGTTGTCATTGGTGACGTGAGATATCTACATAAAGAGGATGCTGATTCTCATCGCTGCTTACAAGCAATCGAGAGAGGAGATCGCGTATCGGATCAAGTCTTGGATCATGGTCATCATTATCTTAAGTCTCCTATGGAAATGGAGAAGTATTTTAAAGAGTGGTGGCCGGAAGCTCTTCAGGCAACAGAGAAGATTCAAGAGAAGTGCCATGTGGAAATTGATTTGGACCAACAGCTACTTCCTTCGTACCCGA
The DNA here is from genome assembly GCF_004684905.1 of Halobacillus salinus. Classification (GTDB taxonomy): domain Bacteria; phylum Bacillota; class Bacilli; order Bacillales; family Halobacillaceae; genus Halobacillus; species Halobacillus salinus. The sequence continues at coordinate 616,710 of NZ_SRJC01000001.1, forward strand.
CGCCTGAAGGCAAATCGGCGGACGATTACTTGCGGGAGCTGTGTTGGAGTGCATTGGATAAGTATGGAGAGTCTGATAAGGGTAAAGCGGTCGAGCGTTTAGAGCATGAGCTTCGTGTGATTCAATCTATGAATTTCAGTGATTACTTCCTGATTGTATGGGACTTCATCCGTTATGCGAGGAGCCAGGGGATTCATGCTGGCCCGGGGCGTGGTTCTGCGGCGGGATCACTGGTTGCCTACTTGTTGGACATTACACAAGTGGATCCGATTAAGTACCATTTATTATTTGAAAGGTTTCTGAATCCAGAGCGAGTGAATATGCCGGATATCGATATAGACTTCCCCGACCATCGAAGGGACGAAGTGATCCAGTACGTAGCACAGAAATACGGACGGCACCATGTCGCTCAAATTTGTACGTTCGGGACTTTCGGTGCTAGAAGTGTTCTGAGGGACTTATTTAAAGCACTTGGTATAAATGATCACGATGCTTCGTTTATCCTCAAACAAATTCCGAAGAATTCCAACGATTCCCTAGTTCGGATTGTCAGGGAATCAGATACGTTGAAGGAATATGTTCAAAATGATGAGAAACTCAAGAGGCTATTTAAGGTCGCTGCGAAACTGGAAGGGCTGCCTCGACATGTTTCTACGCACGCAGCAGGTGTAATCATTAGTGAAAAACCACTCATCCATTACACCGCCCTCATGAGTGGACAAGGTGAGGCTTATTTAACACAGCTAGCAATGAATGAACTGGAACAGATCGGGTTGTTGAAAGTCGATTTTCTAGGCCTCAGAAACCTTTCGTTATTAGAACGGATGGAACAGAAGATCCAAAAATATGAGTCAAGTCAGTTTACAACAGAATCCCTTCCTTTAAATGATCCCGATACCTTTCGATTATTGCAAGAAGGAAGGACGAACGGGGTATTCCAATTAGAGTCACAAGGGATGAAGCACGTTTTGAGAAGGCTCAAACCTTCTCATTTTGAAGATATCGTAGCGGTGAATGCGCTCTATCGCCCGGGACCGATGGAATATATCCAAACCTATGTCAACCGGAAACATGGTAGGGAGGAAGTCGAATACCCCCATCCTGAGGTGCGTCCGATCCTCGAGTCTACGTTCGGAGTACTTGTATATCAAGAGCAAATCATGCAAGTAGCACAGAAGGTCGCAGGGTACTCTTTAGGTCAAGCGGACCTCTTACGTCGTGCAGTAAGTAAGAAACAAGAAGATGTCCTTCAGGAGCAGAGACAGGAATTTATCCAAGGGTGCTTATCGAAGGGGTACAACGAAAATGTCGCCAACCTATTGTTCGACTGGATTGTGAAATTTTCGAACTATGGTTTCAACCGTAGTCACGCTGTCGCCTACAGTGTAATCTCTTATAAACTTGCATATATAAAAGCCCACTTTCCGACGTACTTCTTATCCGAGTTAATGAATGCCAATCTTGGTGACAAAGAAAAGATATCTATGTATATAAGAGAAGCAAGAGACATGGATATACGTGTATTGCCACCCGGAATTAACCGAAGCAGTCTTGTGACAAGAGATGAAAAGAAATCGATACGCTTGGGGTTGATAGCTATAAAAGGTGTTGGGTACCAAGCGGCTCAAGAAATTCTGAAGGAGAGAGCAGAAGGGGCATACAGGGGTTTGAATGACTTCTGTTTAAGGGTCACATCAAAAGCTGTGAGCCGGAGCGTAATCGAAACTCTGATCATTGCTGGAGCCTTTGATGAATTCGATACAAATAGAGCAAGGCTGCTTGCTAGCGTGGACCAGGCACTTGAACAAGGAGAGTTGTTTAAGGAATTCCAAGATCAGCCGGAATTGTTCACAGACCATTTCGGTATGGGGGAGTTTCACGATATAGAACCTTTCCCAGAGTTAAAGAAACTTTCGATGGAGAAAGATGTGTTAGGGACATACTTGTCTGATCACCCCTTAGAAGCTTTTCGTGACAAGAAAGAAAAAGATTACGAAACAATCCAAGCGATAACCAAGAAGAAAAATAAAAAGGTGCAAACGGCTGCTGTTATCGAATCTATAAAGGAAATACGGACGAAGCGTGGAGAGTCCATGGCGTTCGTTACGATTAGTGATGAAAGGGCTGAGATGGATGGTGTGCTGTTTCCTGATACGTATCGGGACGTTAGACCGTGGTTAGAAGAACAATGCCTGGTTCTCATCCGTGGAAAGGTCGAGGAACGTAGGGGTAGTCCGCAGCTGATTATTAATGGTATCGAACATTTACAAGAGACAGAGGTTTCAGCTTCTGACCAGAGGTTATTTATTAAAGTAGAGACGGAACATGAGAAAGAGTCGGTCGAACACGTCCGGAAACTCACGCAGTATTTCCCGGGAAATACACCAGTCGTCATTTTTCGAGCCGAAGATCGAAGTACGTACCAGCTGGATTATGGAGTGAATACTAGTGAAGAATTCATGAGGAAAATCCACCAGTTTTTCGATGAGGACTCTGTAGTTCTACGCTGATGGATAGAACTACTCAGTCCACCTTTTTGTATTTCTTTACACTGAATAACCATCTGTTATAATAAAGTAGTTCATGGTGGTCAGACCACCAGAGTCCGGTTGATATTTCTATTGATTAAAAGGAGCGTGTCGCCCGTGTCAAATTTGAGAGATGAAGCACTGCACATACACAGAGTAAATAAAGGTAAGTTAGAAACCACTTCTAAGGTCCCTGTACGAAATGCAAAAGACCTGAGTCTGGCATATTCTCCAGGTGTAGCTGAGCCTTGTAAAGAAATCTATGATCATAAGGAAACAGTCTATGATTATACGATGAAGGGAAACATGGTCGCTGTTGTAAGTGACGGTTCTGCTGTTCTCGGGCTTGGAAACATCGGACCAGAGGCTGCCCTCCCCGTCATGGAAGGAAAAGCAGCCCTTTTCAAGAGTTTCGCTGGGGTAGATGCGTTCCCGATTTGTTTGAACACCCGGGATATCGATCAGATTGTCCAAACGGTTAAACTGATGGAACCGACTTTCGGGGGTGTGAACCTGGAAGATATCGCAGCACCTAACTGCTTCATCATTGAAGATCGTTTGAAAAAGGAAACGAACATTCCGATTTTCCATGATGACCAACACGGGACGGCTATCGTGACAGTTGCCGGTTTAATGAATGCTTTAAAGCTGACAGGCAAGTCCTGGTCTGATATTAAAGTGGTTGCGAACGGAGCGGGTGCTGCAGGGATTGCGATCATCAAACTCTTGTATCATTTCGGCGTGCGCGACATCATCATGTGTGATTCGAAGGGATCGATCTTCGAAGGTCGGGACTATGGAATGAATGAAGTAAAAGATGAAATCGCGAAGATCACAAACAAAGACCGTGTAGAAGGTAAGTTGGATGAAGTCATGGAAGGAGCCGATGTATTCGTCGGTGTATCTGTTGGCGGATTACTTTCTAAGGAAGTCGTTGAAAAGATGAATGATGATCCTATCATCTTCGCAATGGCCAATCCTGAGCCGGAGATTATGCCTGATGACGCCAAAGAAGCTGGAGCTCGTGTCATTGGTACTGGTCGTTCTGATTTTCCTAACCAAGTGAATAATGTTCTTGCCTTCCCTGGTATTTTCAGAGGTGCGTTAGACGTACGAGCTACACGGATCAATGAAAAAATGAAAATTGCAGCTGCGGAAGCTATCGCCTCCCTCGTCAGTGATGATGAGTTGAGTGACGATTATGTTATTCCAGCTCCATTTGATTCTCGAGTAGCACCGGCTGTGGCAGCTAGCGTTGCCAAGGCGGCTATGGAGTCAGGTGTTGCGAGGCATCACGTTGATCCGGAAGAAGTGGCTGAGAAGACTAGGCAGCTCACCATGATTGATGAAGAATAAATGGTCTTATCTATAAAAGGAAAAGAGGGGACCTCCCCTTTTTTTCTACATAATGAAAAGGTTGTCCAAATGAAGAGAGGTGCATTTTGTGGCTCATTCTCATAACGGAAAGGTATATGAAGGTGTGCTGCATCAGCTGAAAGCATATATTGAGACGAATCATTTGAAGCCTGGAGACAAACTTCCATCTGAGCGAGAGTTGAGCGAGCAACTTCAAGTTGGCAGATCTTCAATCCGTGAAGCTTTTCGGGCGATGGAGTTGTTGGGGCTGATTGAGACTAAACGTGGAGAAGGAACATTCATGAGAGCTTACAGGCCTTATCATATGGTCGAGTTACTCTCCAACTTTTTATTGAATGAGTCAAGAACCCGAGAAGAGCTTGTAGCAGCTAAACGAATGCTTGAGAAAGAAGCATTGATGAGGGTGGCAGGCAAGGTTTCAACAGACCAAATAAAGGTCGTTGATCATATTTTCGAAGAGTTCAATGGAGAAGAGATGCACCTGAAACTTTTTCATTATTTATTTGAAGTTTGTGGACAACACTTGCTGTTGTCTATGTGGCAATTTATATCTGGATTTACGAAGACAGTTCATATTATAGAATATGACGCAGATTGGTATGAATCTGTCCGACATTTGTTGCAATCTGGCACACCAGAAGATGTGCTCGATTTATTTGCCACTCCTTGATTGTCGAATAAGTTCGACATGAACAGAGAGATTCTGAGAAGTCGTTCATGTATATTGGAAGAAAGGAAGCTTTGTCCCAAAGGAGGAAATCACCTTGCTAAGAGATTTTTTCAGCAAGAAAAAACGCTATGCATCCATACCTAGACAAGAAGCAAAAAAGGATGTACCAGAAGGGCTTATGCAGAAGTGCCCAAACTGCCAGAAGATTTTTTACAGAAAAGAATTACAACGAAATATGAATGTATGCCCACATTGTGACCATCACCACCGTCTAACTGCATACGAGCGGTTGCAGCACTTATTTGATGAGGGTTCCTTTGAAGAATGGGACAAGCATATGATTTCAAATAATCCTCTTCAATTTCCAGAATACGAGGAGAAGTTAGAGAAAGACCGACTGAAATCTGACTTGAACGAAGCTGTAGTAACTGGTAAAGCATCCTTAGAAGGGAAAGAAACAGCTGTTGCAGTGATGGATGCTAGATTCAGGATGGGAAGTATGGGATCTGTTGTAGGAGAAAAGATCACCAACGCCATCGAAAATGCGAGGAAACAAAAAATTCCTTTCATCATTTTCACAGCTTCTGGAGGAGCACGTATGCAAGAAGGTGTGCTCAGCTTAATGCAGATGGGTAAAACATCCGTTGCCTTGCAACGACTGCATGCAGAAGGTGGCCTGTTCATTTCGGTAATGACCCACCCGACAACTGGAGGAGTATCTGCAAGCTTTGCATCCCTAGGAGATTATAATTTTGCAGAGCCGAAGGCGCTGATAGGCTTTGCAGGGCGTCGTATCATTGAACAAACCATTCGGGAGAAGTTACCTGATGACTTCCAAACAGCCGAGTTTCTTTTGGAACACGGTCAACTTGACAAAGTAGTGCATAGACATGAGATGCGCTCGACACTAAACACCGTATTGGATGTTCATACTCCGGGAGGTGGAGAAGAGTGAAACATGTATTGGAATTTGAAAAGCCAGTTATCGAACTTCGAGATAAAATAGCGGAGTTGAAGAGACTGACGGATAACAGTGAGATGGATTTAAGTGACGAGATTGTGAAGCTCGAAGCTCGCCTTGAGAAACTTGAAACGGACGTCTATGACCGCATGCAGCCTTGGGACCGCGTCCAAATGGCCCGCCATCCGGAAAGGCCCACAACTGCAGATTACATCGAGCATCTGTTCACTGACTTCTTAGAACTTCATGGGGACAGGTTGTATGGTGATGATGAAGCGATCATATCAGGAATTGCCAAGTATAAAGGCAAGCCTGTTACTGTGATCGGCCATCAGCGTGGTAAAGATACGAAGGAGAATATTCGCCGTAATTTTGGAATGCCTCATCCTGAAGGGTATCGTAAGGCGCTCCGTTTAATGAAGCAGGCGGAGAAATTCCATCGCCCGATTATCACTTTCATTGATACGAAGGGCGCTTACCCAGGGAAAGCAGCAGAAGAGAGAGGTCAGAGTGAAGCGATCGCAAGGAACCTGATGGAAATGGCCGGACTGACCGTCCCGATCATCTGTATTGTAATCGGAGAAGGGGGTAGCGGCGGTGCACTAGGACTCGGAATTGGTGATCGTATCTTCATGCTTGAAAATTCAACCTACTCCGTCATTTCTCCAGAAGGTGCGGCTTCTATTCTTTGGAAAGACGCAGCCTATGCTCAAAAAGCTGCAGAATCCATGAAAATCACTTCTTATGACTTGAAGAATTTAGGGATTGTAGACACTGTTATCCCTGAGATCAGAGGCGGTGCTCACCGAGATATCGCTGCTCAGTCTGAGAACATTGATCGGGTAATTGAGGAAGCTTTGAATGAACTTACAGATCTAGGTGACTCCCAGTTATTAGAAGGGCGATTTGAGAAATATAAAAACATTGGCGAATATACGCATCTTGATTTATAATAGGTACGGTTGAAAGAATACAGTTCCCATTTAGTGGAAGAAAGTCGCACAAACCTAGTGCGACTTTTCGCATCTTGAGGGGTTGGTAACGCTATCATTTGCAAATGATATACTCCTTTTTCGTAAGTTGCGCATGCTAAAGGTAAAACAGTGGTAGTTGAAAATAGGTTTCGCTAAACCCTTGGGTGGGGACAGAATAACTAGTCAAACTTTTGAGGTGATGAGAATGAAGAGAATCGGTGTACTTACTAGTGGCGGCGATGCACCAGGCATGAACGCAGCTATACGTGCTGTCGTCCGTAAAGCGATCTATCATGGCTTAGAAGTATACGGAATTAAGTATGGCTATCAAGGTTTAATTGATGGCAATATCGAAAAGATGGAACTCGGTTCTGTCGGTGACATCATTCAGCGCGGTGGTACGAAGCTATACTCTGCGCGATGTGAAGAGTTCAAAACCGAAGAAGGTCAGATGAAGGGTATTGAACAGCTTAAAAAACATGGTATCGAGGGCTTGATTGCAATTGGTGGCGATGGTACTTTTATGGGGGCCAAGAAAATAACCGAAAAGGGCTATCCTTGTATAGGGGTACCGGGCACTATTGACAATGATATTCCTGGTACAGATTTCACTATTGGATTTGATACAGCATTAAATACCATTATTGATGCCATCGATAAGATAAGAGATACAGCTACTTCCCATGAACGCACTTATGTCATTGAAGTTATGGGACGAGACGCTGGTGATCTTGCGTTATGGTCAGGTCTTGCAGACGGTGCGGAAAGTATCTTAATTCCTGAATCAACCGATCAGATGCAAGAAGTAGTAGACCGTTTGAAGCGCGGGCATGAGCGTGGTAAGAAGCACAGTATTATCATTGTTGCAGAAGGCGTCGGCAGTGGTGTCGATGTAGCGCAGCAACTTGAAGATGAGACGGAGCTTGAGACACGAGTAACGGTTCTAGGTCACACTCAGCGCGGTGGATCTCCTTCAGCAGCTGACCGTGTGTTGGCGAGTCGTCTAGGTGCTCATGCGGTAGACTTACTTCTTAATGGACATGCAGGGCGAATGGTAGGTATACAACAAAACCTGCTCGTCGATCATGATATTATCGATATTTTGAATACCGAGCATCAAGTTGATTTGGATATGTATCGTCTTTCTAAAGAGTTGTCTATATAATATGCAAGTGGTACTAGAGGAGGAGAATAAAGATGTTTAGAAAAACAAAGATTGTAAGTACGATTGGTCCAGCTTCAGAATCTGTTGAGAAGCTGACGGATCTCATTAATGCAGGCATGAACGTTGCTCGCCTGAATTTCTCTCACGGTGACTTTGACGAGCATGGCGCTCGTATTAAGAACATTCGCGAAGCGGCAGCGGCTACTGGTAAGACGGTTGCGATCCTTCTTGATACGAAAGGACCTGAAATTCGTACAGGCACGCTAAAAGAAGGAGAAGTCTATCTTGAAAAAGGGTCTACTGCTTATGTAAGCATGGATGACATCGAAGGAGATGCAGAGCGTTTCTCTGTCACTTATCCTGGATTGATCAATGATGTACACCCTGGATCTAAGATCCTATTGGACGACGGTCTAGTTGAACTTGAAGTAGAAGAAATTGATAAAGACAATAATGAAATCAAGACGACGGTTCTAAACAATGGACCACTTAAAAATAAAAAAGGTGTTAACGTACCGAATGTCAGCGTGAACCTTCCAGGAATCACGGATAAAGATGCGAAAGACATCGAATTCGGTATTGAGCAAGGTGTTGACTTCATCGCTGCTTCTTTCGTACGTCGTGCTTCTGATGTTCTTGAAATCAAAGAACTGCTAGAGAAACACGATGCACTTGATATCCAAATCATTCCTAAGATCGAGAACCAAGAAGGTGTCGATAACATCGATGAGATTCTTGAAGTTAGTGACGGTCTTATGGTTGCACGTGGAGATCTTGGTGTTGAAATTCCAGCAGAAGATGTACCGCTTGTACAGAAAGAGCTTATTAGAAAATGTAATAAAGCAGGTAAGCCAGTCATCACCGCTACACAAATGCTTGATTCCATGCAGCGCAACCCTCGTCCGACTCGTGCGGAAGCATCCGACGTTGCGAATGCGATTTTCGATGGTACAGATGCGATTATGCTATCTGGTGAAACGGCAGCAGGGGATTACCCAGTAGAAGCTGTTCAAACGATGCACAATATTGCAAGCAAAACAGAAACTGGTCTAAACCATAAAGGTATTTTGGATGATCGTTCGAAGCATAGTGATATGACGATTACAGATGCGATCAGCCAATCTGTTACACACACAGCAATCAACCTGGATGTGAACGTCATCGTGACGCCGACAGAAAGTGGACACACTGCACGCATGATCTCCAAGTATCGCCCGAAAGCTCCTATTGTAGCGATTACGGCAAGTGAAAAGGTTAACCGCAAGTTGTCCCTTCTTTGGGGTGTATATGCTGTAATGGGAGAACGTGCTTATTCTACAGATGAGATGCTTGATCTTGCTGTTGAGAAGAGTCTTTCTGCCGGAATGGCGACACGCGGTGATCGCGTCATCATCACAGCTGGTGTTCCAGTAGGTGAAAGTGGAACGACTAACCTGATGAAAGTTCACGTCATTGGCGATGTACTGATCAAAGGTCAAGGTGTCGGTCAGAAAAGCGCTTATGGAAGAGCGATCGTTGCCAAGAACAGTGAAGATGCAAACAACCGAGTAGAAGACGGAGATATCCTTGTCACTGATGCAACGGACCGCGATATGATGCCGGCTATTGAAAAAGCGGCAGCACTCGTTACTGTGGAAGGTGGACTGACATCTCACGCAGCTGTCGTTGGCCTAAGCCTTGGAATCCCGGTTGTCGTAGGTGTGAAGGATGCTCTTGATGTGATTCAAGATGGTTCTGACTTAACCGTGGATAGCTCTCGTGGTGATATCTACGAAGGTCATTCCAGTGTAATATAAGTTCAAAGCTAAAGCGGAGAGGGTATCCTTCTCCGCTTTTTGTATCTTTATAATGCCCCGTCGCCTATATTCCTTTTACTTTATGAATAGCACTGTACAGGGTATAATAAAGAAAAGAATCAAGGAAAGGGAGATCGTATGTTTCGCTGGTTATTACTGTTTATATTAATTGTACCAGCATTGGAGATAGGGGTGCTCATATGGGCTGGTAATTGGATGGGTCCATGGTGGGTGATCTTATTGATCATTGCAACAGGAATCATCGGTGCTTGGCTCGCCAAGCAGCAAGGTCTCGAGACCATTCGGAATGTACAAGATTCCATGTCTAGAGGGCAGCCTCCTCAAGATGCTTTGCTTGATGGAGCTTGTATCCTTGTTGGCGGTGCTGTGCTTTTGACACCTGGATTCATAACGGATGCCATCGGGTTCATTTTGCTCGTGCCAGCTACCCGTGCACCTATTAAACGTTTACTAAGGAAAGTTATAATGCGGATGATGGACAAGGGTTCTGTGACCATTTATCGTCGATAATTAGAAAGGCATTCTCTTAATAGGAGAATGCCTTTTTTGCTCGGGAGCATACCATGTTTATATACGGGTCCTTCCCATGATAAAATCGATCGCTAAATGAAAAACACCGGAAGAGTGCAAGGTTTTGATGCAAACAATGATAAATGGGCTTAATACCATTCCGTAAACGCCTAGCAATTGAAACCCGAGGAAAAGTCCCATAAGCAGAAACACCGGATGTACCCCGAAATGAGAGGCGAGCAGCTTCGGCTCGAGTACTTGCCTCGTCAAGACGACAATCATATAGAGAATGCATAACCCGATGGTCAAAGGAAAGTTTCCTTGGAAAAATTCGAAAAGTGCCCAAGGAATAAAAATGACTCCTGTGCCGATATAAGGGATGACATCGACGACTGCTGCTACCATCGTAATACTCAATGTATGTTCGATACCTAATATAGAGAGGCCAACCCAAATCAACAAGCTTGAGATCAGGACAAGGATAGCTTGAGCCTTCACAACACCTGCCATCGTCTCCTTAACCTGTTTCGGTATTAGTCCGGCGGTATCACGGAAGAAATCTGGTGTCAGAGTGTTCCATACTGAATGGAGCTTGTCCCAATCCTTAGTGAAAAAGAACGTTGCAAGAGCAGCTACAATGATAGATGTCATAGACATAGGCAGACTGGCGAGTCCAGTAGAGAGCGCACCAAATAGTGAGTCGATAAATGCAGAAGAAAGTTCGCTTATCTTGATTTGGATAAGGGAAAGAGTATCCTCTAAAGAAAAGTGATTCGATAGTTCCAGCGAATTAAGCCAAGTCTCTAGTCCTCTGGTTGCCTGAATTAGAATGGATGCGAGCTGTTCGATCACATGAGAAACGAGTTTTTCGACTTTTATGGGGATATCTTTACCGATGACTTGGATCCCATTAATTGCTTCAACTATCACTAACAGAATAAGAGAGACAATCAATGAACCTAAGAGGACTAAAATAAACAAGCTGGCAAGTGACCTTGGTAGATGAAACCTGACATGTAGTAAGTTTACGAAAGGTTGTACACTCCAGGAGATAAAAAGAGCAATGATGAAAGGAGCAAGATACCTCCATGTGAAAAAGCCGGCATATAGAAATCCAATCAATGAAACAAGCAATAACAAGAATCTAAATACGCGTGAGTATAGAGGGCTGTTCAAGGCAAACCTCCTTTTGTACCAAAGATAGACAAGAACATCTTAAAACTTGATTCCTTCGATAAAATACCAGAAATTAACCGGTTTCAATTCACATTCTCTTCAGAATACTTTATAATTGAATTTGGGGTTCATTTCCTAATCGTTCATACCGAAAAAGTAAAGCGTTTTCTTGTCGAATGGACAGGAAGACTTTTGAATTACTTAAAAGGAGAGATTGTATGGCATCTACTAAAGGTTTAGAAGGAATTACAGCAACGGATTCATCTATTAGTTCAATCATTGATGATAAGCTTACATATGTTGGCTACGACATCGATGATTTAGCGAATCACTCTAGTTTTGAAGAAGTTGTCTATTTACTATGGAATCAAAAACTTCCAACTTTAAGCGAGTTGAATGAATTCAAAACTGAACTCATTTCAAATATGGATATACCTTCAGAAGTGATCAATCACTTGAAATCGTATGACCTATCCACTGTACACCCGATGGCTGCTCTTCGCACAGCAGTATCTATGCTTGGGTTGTTCGACCCGGAATCGGATGTAATGGAGGAGGCTGCCAACAAGCGTAAGGCGCTCAGACTTCAAGCGAAAATCCCTACAGTAGTAACTGCTTTTGCACGTATTCGAAAAGGAGAAGAACCTGTATCTCCGAAGAAAGAATTAAGCTTTGCGGCGAACTTCTTGTACATGTTGAATGGGAAAGATCCAGAAGACATCGAAATAGAAGCATTCAACAAAGCGCTTGTCCTTCATGCAGACCATGAATTGAACGCATCTACGTTCACAGCCCGTGTTTGTGTTGCAACACTTTCTGATGTGTATTCAGGAGTTACGGCTGCAATTGGCGCACTAAAAGGTCCACTTCACGGTGGGGCAAATGAGCGCGTTATGAAAATGCTAACGGAAATCGGCAGCGTTGATAATGCAATTCCTGCGATTGAAGAGAAGTTAGCAAATAAAGAGAAAATCATGGGTATGGGCCACCGTGTATACCGTACGGGAGATCCACGTGCCAAACACCTTAAAGAAATGTCTCGTGAACTTACAGAACTTACAGGTCAATCTAAGTACTATGATATGTCTGTTAAGATCGAAGATTATATTAAAGAGAACAAAGGACTTCCGGCAAACGTAGACTTCTACTCTGCATCTGTCTATCATAGCCTTGGAATCGATCACGATATTTTCACACCGATCTTCGCTGTGAGCCGAGTTTCTGGTTGGTTGGCACATATCTTAGAGCAATACTCAAACAACCGTCTGATCCGTCCTAGAGCGGAATATGTAGGACCTAAAGGGCAGACCTACACGCCAATTGAGGACCGCTGATAACACATCGGACAGAAATCAGACAGACTTTTTATTCTTTATAGTTTAACGTATGATAGAAGAGGATGTATCATCCCAGAAAAGTATGCAAACATTTTTAGGAGGGTTTCCATTGTCACAAGCAGAAAAAATTTCAGTAGAACAAAACGGAGAATTGAACGTACCTAATCGTCCAGTCATTCCTTTCATCGAGGGGGATGGAATCGGTCCCGATATTTGGGCAGCAGCGAGCCGAGTAATTGAAGCGGCAGTTGATAAAGCATATAATGGCGAAAAGTCAATCGAGTGGAAAGAAGTGTACGCTGGCCAAAAAGCTTACGATAAAACAGGCGAATGGCTTCCAGAAGCAACACTTGATACGATTCGTGACTATAAAATTGCAATCAAAGGACCACTAACAACCCCAATCGGTGGAGGAATCCGCTCCTTGAACGTAGCACTTCGTCAAGAGCTGGATCTGTTCACTTGCCTGCGCCCTGTCCGTTACTTCGAAGGAGTGCCTTCTCCAGTGAAGCGCCCTGAAGATACAGATATGGCTATCTTCCGTGAAAACACTGAAGATATTTATGCAGGTATCGAATGGCAACAGGGTACACCTGAAGTGAAAAAAGTCATTGAGTTCCTTCAAAATGAGATGGGTGTACATAACATCCGCTTCCCTGAAACGTCCGGTATTGGTATTAAGCCAGTTTCAGAAGAAGGTACGAAGCGACTAGTTCGTGCTGCAATCGACTATGCATTGAACGAAGGTCGTAAGAATGTGACGCTCGTGCACAAAGGAAACATTATGAAATTCACAGAAGGCTCTTTCAAGAACTGGGGTTATGAAGTAGCCGAAGAAGAATACGCTGATAAAGTATTCACATGGGCAGAATACGACCGTATTGTTGAAAAAGAAGGAAAAGACGCAGCGAACAAAGCACAGGATGCTGCAGAAGCAGAAGGTAAATTGATTGTGAAAGATGCAATTGCTGATATCTTCCTTCAACAAATCCTTACTCGTCCGAAAGAATTTGATGTAGTAGCTACAATGAACCTTAATGGTGACTATATTTCTGACGCACTTGCAGCTCAAGTTGGCGGAATCGGAATTGCACCGGGAGCTAACATCAACTTCGAAACTGGACATGCTATTTTCGAAGCTACACACGGAACAGCACCGAAGTATGCAGGAATGGATAAAGTGAACCCATCTTCTGTTATTCTTTCTGGTGTCCTTATGCTAGAACACCTTGGTTGGAGAGAAGCAGCTGAGCTTATCTCAAATTCCATGGACAAAACGATCGGAAGTAAGACGGTCACATATGACTTCGCTCGTATGATGGACGGTGCTACGGAAGTGAAATGTTCTGAATTCGGTGATGCATTGATTCAAAACATGGGTTAATCTCCAGTGAATAATAGAGGCTAGAGTTAAGCGGGGTAGCTTCTCTCTAGCCTCTTGTTGTATGATTAAGTTCCTACACAAAATGTATGATTAGGAAAGGGGATTTCTATGGCTATTCGAAGAAATAAAATATCCGTTATAGGAGCGGGTTTCACAGGTGCAACGACTGCGCTTATGGCCGCCCAGAAAGAGCTGGGAGACGTCGTACTTGTGGACATCCCAGACATGGAGGATCCAACGAAAGGCAAGGCGCTGGACATGCTGGAAGCAAGTCCGGTCCAAGGTTTCGATGCTAAGGTGAAAGGTACTTCCAGTTATGAAGATACAAAGGATTCTGACCTAGTCATCATTACAGCCGGAATTGCGCGTAAGCCTGGCATGAGTCGAGACGACCTAGTCGCAACCAACGCTAAAATCATGAAAAGTATAACGAAGGAGATTGTTACATACTCTCCTGATTGTTATATCATTGTTTTGACAAACCCTGTTGATGCGATGACATATACAGTATTCCAAGAGGCGGGATTACCGAAGAACCGCGTTATTGGGCAATCGGGAGTACTGGATACGGCAAGATTCCGTACGTTTGTTGCAGAAGAATTGAACGTATCGATCAAAGATGTGACAGGATTCGTTCTTGGAGGCCATGGTGATGACATGGTACCTTTAACACGATACTCCTTTGCTGGAGGAATCCCTTTAGAAAGATTGATTTCAAAAGATCGTTTGGACGCTATCGTAGAGCGCACACGTAAAGGTGGAGGAGAGATTGTAGGCTTGCTAGGTAATGGTAGTGCTTACTATGCACCAGCAGCTTCCCTTGTCCAAATGGCAGAGGCGATCTTGAAGGATCAGCGTCGTATATTGCCAGCCATCGCATACCTAGAAGGAGAATACGGATACGAAGGAATTTACCTTGGTGTTCCTACTATTCTTGGAGGTAATGGAATTGAAGAAGTGATTGAGCTGGAATTGACGGAAGATGAGAAGCAGCAATTAGATCAATCAGCTGACTCTGTTAAAAACGTGCTGAATGTATTAAAATAAGAGTAGAAGGATTCGGGGTTGTCCTCGGATCCTTTTTTACAACGATAACAGAAAACGCTTTCAAAGAGGTGAGGGTATGTTAGATAAGAAGAGAAAGTTAGGTAGAAAGTTGAAAGATATCAAAGTCGGGGAAACGTTCACCACATCCTTTACTGTAGAGGATCGGGATCTACTGATGTATCTAGGGTTGACCGATGATGCAAACCCTCTTTATATTCAACACGACTATGCATCTCAAACTCCATTCAAAAGACCGGTTGTACCGAGTGTGATGGTTTTCGGTATGGTTTCATCTATCGTGTCCATGCATTTGCCTGGACCAGGCAGTCATATTGTCAAACAAGAGTTGGAATATCCGAAGCCGGTATACCATTATGCGGAAGTCCGCTTTAATGTTGAAATTAAAGAGGTCGATATGGATAATCATTTAGTTCAAATGCAAGTGACTGGTTACGATAATGAAGGGGATGAAGTCGTGAGAGGCAACCTTGCTATTCAGCCTCCATATGAGCCGAGTTCCATGAATGCAAATTCTTTGGAGAATTTCTATTAAGAGAAGGAAGGCTGAGACAAGCCTTCCTTTTTTATATGGTTTATTATTAATAATTCAAAGACTAAGACATTACATTAGTCGGTGTATTAATGCTGTAAATACACATACTTGATACAAGCCCTATATTAAGATTCAGTAAATATCATTAACATCCGTGTTCAAATTGTAAACTTCATTGTATGATGAATGTAACTTGTAGCTTGGAGTGATAGGAATGGAACAAAAGATACTTATAGTGGACGATGAAGAATCGATCGTAACGTTACTGAAATATAATATTGAACAAGCAGGGTATGAGACAGAAGTAGCATATGCAGGAAACGATGCACTAGAGAAAGCATCCGAGACTTCGTTTGATTTAATCGTTTTGGACGTCATGCTTCCAGGAATGGATGGGATGGAAGTGTGTAAGCAGCTCCGTCAGAAACAGGTTGATACACCAATTTTGATGCTTACGGCAAAAGATGATGAATTTGATAAAGTATTAGGGCTTGAACTAGGTGCGGATGACTACCTGACGAAACCCTTCAGTCCTCGTGAAGTAGTAGCGAGAATAAAGGCTATTTTGAGAAGGATGGTAAGGGAACCAGCAGAAGTGGAAGAAGATTTTATCAAGATTGCCGATTTAACAATCTATCCAGAGCAATATGAAGCCACCATTAAAGAAGACCCATTGACCTTCACACCGAAAGAGTTTGAACTTCTTCTCTACTTAGCAAAGAATCTGGGACGTGTGTTATCAAGGGATCAGTTGCTCAGTGCCGTATGGAACTATGATTTTGCCGGGGATACGCGAATAGTGGATGTTCACGTCAGTCATCTTCGTGAAAAAATCGAACCGGATACGAAGAAGCCATCCTATATCAAGACGATTCGTGGTCTTGGCTATAAAATGGAGGAGCCGAAATAGATGTCTTCCAATACGAGACCGCTATTAACTTATACAGTTCTAGTTGTCATCGTTATGATTGGGCTTGGGATCCTTCTGGCACAACTAACTAGAGGCTACTTCGTTAACATCTTTGAACAACGTATTGAAGTAGAGAGTCAATACTTTGCTAATTACATTGAACAATATGCAAAAGACAATGACGTGAACGAAGCTGAGTTATTGGACTTCAGTGAACAGTTCCAGACAGGGATGGTCCTTATTTCGGATGATGGTGAAGAATTGATCAATACACTAGAAGTCCTCCCGACCATCACAGAGGAAGAAAAGCAATCTATTGTTGCACAGGCAATGGAAAGTGATTCTGTCGATCAAGAAGGTAGAATCGTGGATAATGTATTCTACTATCCAGTGAATATCGATTACGAGCGGATAGATGGGACGTTACTTCTGCTATCTCCTGTGAAATCGTTGACGAACATTACGAAAAATATCTGGTTACTGATCGGAGTTACCTTACTACTCGGTTTGCTTGCTATTTTCTTCATAGGTTTCAATATTTTCTCTAAATACATTCGGCCGATTCGTTCTGCTTCTGTGGTTGCAACGGAGCTTGCGGAAGGGAACTATAAAGCCAGAACCTATGAGGGACACTTCGGAGAAGCTGGTCAGCTGAGTCGTTCGATCAATATTCTTGCGCGCAATTTACAGGAGATGACCAGTACTAAAGGAATGCAGGAGAATCAGCTGGAAGCGGTCATCAACAATATGGGTAACGGTCTCGTATTAATTGATGAGAAAGGTTATATTCTGCTCGTGAACCGAGCCTTCCTCGAAACCTTTGGTGGCGACGGCGATGAATACATCAGTTATTTATATCACGATGCAATTCCTCATACTGCCATCCATGATACTGTGCAGAAGATCATTATGTTTGAAGAGACCATTAGTGAGACGTTCGTTCTTCCGGTAAATATTAATCGGAAACACTTGGAAGTAACCGGTGCTCCTATCTTAAGTGAAAATCAAAAGTGGAAGGGTGTCGTGCTCGTATTTCATGATATTACAGAACTGAAACAATTGGAGCAAATGCGTAAAGATTTTGTTGCGAATGTTTCGCATGAATTGAAGACCCCGATCACATCGATTCGTGGCTTTTCGGAAACATTGCTGGATGGTGCAATGAAAGATGAGGCTATGCTTGAACAGTTCCTTCAAATCATTCTAAAAGAGAGTGGAAGATTACAATCCCTTATTCAAGACTTGCTGGAGTTGTCTAAACTCGAGAGGGAAGACTTTCGTTTGAATATAGAGTCCATAGACATTCACAAGTTGTTGGAAGACCTGACTCCAATTGTGAAGCAGCATGCCGAACAAAAAGGGGTAAAATTAGAAACAGACTTACAAGGTGAATCCTATATAGAGGGAGACTCGAGCCGTCTCAAACAGGTGTTTATGAATCTGTTGACGAATGCTGTGAATTATACACCTGAAGGAGGGACGGTATCCGTTACCCTAGAGGATACTAAGAACCTTACGAGGGTTTCCGTTTCAGATAATGGCGTGGGAATTCCAGAAGAAGAGATCTCCCGTATCTTCGAAAGATTCTATAGAGTCGACAAAGCCAGAAGTCGTAATTCCGGTGGTACAGGTTTGGGGTTAGCTATCGTGAAGCATATAGTGGAAGGGCACGATGGTACGATTCATGTGGAGAGCGAAATTGATCGCGGAACGACATTTCACGTGGAAATTCCCAAGAAGTTTACAGAAAATTAATAGTTAGTTCACTTTGTGTTCATATTTGTTTGTTAAATTACCTATGAAACCCTTTCATCCAAGGTGTTTTCTCTTTTAGACAGAAGCTTCCCTCGCTTCTGTCTTTTTTTATGTCATATTAATTTATCGTCATCTTTATGAAATAATTTGTAAAACTAAATAGGTAATCCGGGATTTTTGAATAGTAACGCTTGTACGTCTTTTTCTTCTCTACTGCAATCATGGTAGAATAAAGAAAAAAGACGTATTTTAATGTTTAGAGGAGTGGATGGAATGGCTGAAAAAGTTGTATTAATAGATGGGAACAGTATTGCCTATCGGGCGTTTTTCGCCTTACCTTTGTTAAATAACGACAAAGGTGTTTACACAAACGCCGTATACGGTTTTACAACAATGCTTTTAAAGATACTTGAAGAGGACAAGCCTGATCATCTGCTTGTTGCATTCGATGCAGGAAAGACGACGTTCCGACACGAAACGTACAAAGAATATAAAGGTGGCAGACAGAAGACACCTTCTGAACTTTCCGAACAGTTTCCTGTTCTGAAAGAATTGCTGGATGCTTTCGGGGTGAAATATTACCAGCTCCCTCAGTATGAAGCGGATGACATCATCGGTACCCTAGCAACAAAGGCTGGAGATAAAGGGTTGGACGTTAAGGTTATCTCAGGAGATAAAGACATGTTACAGCTCGTAAGTGATAACATCACAGTTAGCTTAACGAAAAAAGGGATCACGAATGTCGATACATATGATCCTGCTTTCCTTATGGAAAAGATGGAAGTACGTCCTGATCAAATCATCGACCTAAAAGCCTTGATGGGAGATAGTTCAGATAACATCCCTGGGGTTCCAGGCGTCGGAGAAAAAACGGCTGTTAAACTACTGAAACAATTCGATAAATTAGAACAAGTCTACGATAATCTAGGAGACGTGAGCGGAAAGAAATTGAAAGAGAAGCTAGAAACTCATAAAGATGACGCGTTCATGAGTAAAGAACTTGTTACGATAAACCGAACTTCACCGATCGAAGTTACATTAGAGGACCTCGCTTTTCCTGGATATGAATCACAGAAGGTGACGCAATTCTTTAAGGAATTAGGGTTCCAATCCTTGCTTTCCAGAGTGCAAGGGGAGGAGGGCGAGACGACACAAGACTTGCCAGAGATCAAGGTGGAGAAGGTGGAAGAAATCACCTCTGATTTATTCACTGGTAAGGAGTCTATGGTTGTCGAGATGTTATATGATAACTACCATCAAGCCCCAATCGAAGGGATAGCGATTGTTAATGACGATCATAAATACGTCATGACGATTGAGCAGGCAGCTGAATCGGAGGCGTTCAAAGCGTGGGCGGAAGATCCAAGTCAAGAGAAATGGGTGTTTGATGCAAAAGCAGTGACAGTTGCTTTGCTTCGTTACGATATCCATGTAAAGGGTATTTCTTTTGATTTACTACTTGGCTCTTATTTAATAAATCCCGCAGAAAATAATCACGATATCCCAGCTATAAGTCATCGTATGGGAGAAACAGGTGTCCAGTATGATGAGGAAGTGTATGGTAAAGGGGCCAAGATGAAGCGTCCTGATGATGAGGACACATTCCATCATCATATAGGGCGTAAGGCAGACATGGTCTACCGGCTGAAGAGTGTAGCAGAAGATCAATTAAAGCAAAATGAACAGTTCGATTTATACAAAGAACTGGAGATGCCTCTTGCCCTCATTCTCGGTCAAATGGAACATCGAGGCGTACTTCTTGATGTAGATCGCTTACGAGGCATGGGAGAAGAATTGGAAGGAAGACTCGAAAAGGTCAAGGCCGAGATTTACGAGCTTGCCGGAGAATCGTTTAATTTAAACTCTCCGAAGCAGTTAGGACCGGTCCTTTTCGAAAGGCTAGAGCTTCCTGTTATTAAAAAGACAAAGACGGGTTATTCTACATCAGCTGATGTGCTGGAACAATTGCAAGACCAACATGAGATTATCCCTAAGATCCTCTTGTACAGGCAGTTAGGGAAATTGAAGTCTACCTACATTGAGGGACTTCTAAAAGTGGTGCACGAAGATTCGCACAAAATTCATACCCGCTTCAACCAAGCCTTAACTCAGACCGGGCGATTAAGTTCCATCGACCCGAACTTACAGAATATCCCGATTCGCTTGGAAGAAGGCCGTAAGATCAGACAGGCATTTGTTCCTTCCAAGGAAGGTTGGGTCATGTTTGCAAGTGACTATTCTCAGATTGAGCTGAGGGTGCTCGCTCACATTGCTCAAGATGAAAAACTGATGGAGGCCTTTAAGGAAGGGTTGGATATCCACACTCAAACAGCAAGTGAAGTGTTCGGGGTCAGCCAAGAAGAGGTCACAGGAGACATGCGTCGTCAGGCGAAAGCGGTAAACTTCGGCATTGTCTATGGTATTAGTGATTATGGGTTGTCTCAAAGTCTTGGAATCACAAGGAAAGAAGCACAAGCTTTTATCGATAAGTATTTTGAAAGTTACCCAGGAGTCAAAGAATATATGGATGAGACTGTGAGAGAAGCGAAGCGTACCGGTTACGTTACAACATTTATGAACCGAAGAAGGTACCTTCCTGATATCACAAGCCGCAACTTCAATAAGCGTAGTTTTGCAGAGCGTACGGCGATGAACTCACCAATTCAAGGAAGCGCAGCGGATATTATCAAAAAAGCGATGATTGACCTTGACCATCGATTGAAAGAAGAAAATTTCGAAGCGCGCATGCTTTTGCAAGTGCACGATGAATTGATTTTAGAAGCACCTGAGGAAGAAATAGAAAAGCTGAAAGAGGTTGTAGCATCCGTCATGGTGGAAACGGTCGATCTTGATGTACCGCTTGAGGTCGATTATTCCTACGGTCCTACCTGGTACGATGCGAAGTAAGTGAGGAGAATGAAACATGCCAGAATTGCCAGAAGTCGAAACAGTTAGACAGACGCTCCTTCAACTTGTCAAAGACAAGACTATCGAGCGGGTGTCTGTTTATTGGGGAAATATTATCAAGCGTCCTTTAGATCCTGAGGAGTTTAAACGACGACTGCAAGGTCAAACGATAGTAGATATTAAGCGAAAGGGGAAGTTCATGATTTTTGAGCTGAGCGACCTCTCTCTCGTTTCACATTTGCGAATGGAAGGAAAATTCGGCGTATATGATGCATCAGTAGATAAACCGAAGCACACCCACGTCATCTTCCACTTCACAGATGGAACAGAGCTAAGATATGACGATGTTCGGAAATTTGGAACGATGCATATTTTCAACAAAGGGGAAGAGTTCCAAGAGAAGCCGCTCAATCAGCTTGGACCTGACCCGTTTGATGAAGCATTCACGCTCGAATATTTCCATAACAAGCTGAAACGAACCACGCGGAATATAAAGACTGTATTACTCGACCAATCAGTCGTGGCAGGACTAGGGAATATCTATGTCGATGAAGCACTCTATAAAGCTAAGGTACACCCTGAGCGATTGGCCAACACCCTCTCGATTGAAGAGGCGGAAAGTCTCAGAGAAGCTAGTATTGAAATTATTGAAGAAGCTGTACGCCAAGGTGGAACGACCATTCGCTCTTATCTAAATAGTCAAGGGCAGATCGGCATGTTCCAACAGAAGTTGAACGTGTATGGTAAAGAGGATACAAACTGTGCGACGTGTGGATCTGAAATTGTGAAATTGAAGGTAGGGGGCAGAGGGACACACATCTGTCCGACTTGTCAGAAGTAATCACACCTTAGACCAGAGCCCATATACTATTCCATCTCTTTAAATCGGACCAGAGGTGACGTATATGGGCACGGTGATCTTTACGTTTTTATTTGTACTCGCGGTAAGCATAGATAGTTTCGGTATTGGTTGTGTGCTTGGTATGCAAGGTGTCCGAATTCGGTTGGGTGGCATGTTGCTCATAGCCATGTTATCTGGAGTCGTATTCTGTATTTCCTCCTACTGCGGACACTTCCTCTTGCGTTTCATATCTCCTGAGGCCGCAGAGCGTATCGGCGCTCTTGCATTAATCATGATTGGCGCTTATTTTCTGTGGCAGTATTTCAGAAAGCCGAATGACGCAGGAGGGGATGAGCCATGGCTGCATCCTGAGCGGATTTTGAACGACCCGCTCGCTGCTGATGTCGACCGGTCAGGCGGGATCGTCGGTAAAGAAGTCTGGCTGCTCGGAGCGGCCCTTTCGCTGGATACTGTCGGAGCTGGGGTGAGTGGTGCATTCGTAGGCATTTCTCCTTTCTTGACGGCTGTTCTCATCACGATCTCAACCTGTCTGATGCTTTTTACAGGAGTTACGTGCGGGGCGAAATGGAATGAGAAAGCTGCAAGTGTTTCTATCTTACCTGGAGTACTATTAATCATTATCGGACTAATAAAGCTAGCATAAAGGATGAATATCATGACACTCGTGATCGGTTTAACTGGTGGTATTGCAACAGGGAAAAGTACGGTATCTAATATGTTTCAGGAATTCGATATTCCTGTCATCGACGCAGATCAACTTTCGCGCGATGTGGTGGAGCCGGGTCAGAAAGCTTATGAAGAAATTGTACGCACGTTTGGAGAACGCGTACTCCATGATAATGGAGAAATTGATCGTAAAGCACTTGGCAGCATCATTTTTAAAGAAGAAGAGAAGCGTAAGCAACTGAATGCGATTGTTCACCCTGAAGTAAGGAAGGAAATGGTGGACCAGCGTGACCGTTTCAAACAAGAAAATAGAAAAGCGGTCGTTCTAGATATACCTTTGTTATTTGAGAGTGAACTGATGGACTATGTGGACCGTATTCTCGTGGTCTACGTAGATGAAAAAACACAGCTCGAACGATTGATGGAAAGGGACCAGTCCGCTGAGAAGGAAGCGATGCAACGTATTCAGTCCCAGATCCCAATTTCATCAAAGCGGGAAAGAGCGGATGAAGTGATTGACAACACAGGAACAATCAATGATAGTTTTAAACAATTAGAAGACATACTTCATCGGTGGGATATCGTATAATAACACGTCGGGGTGACCCTGACGTGTTTTTTTCTTTTTATTCGTAAACTAAATCGAAAAAGCGCTTACAATATGTTATACTATTTCTGAAAAAAGCGATTAAAGAGTATATCATATATAGGGGGCTAGGGTGATGAAGAAGACAAAGATTGCCATTAATGGCTTGGGTAGAATAGGGAGAATGGTATTTAGAAAGGCAGTAACAGATAATTCTTTAGATTTGGTGGCTGTTAATGCTAGTTACCCTGCAGAAACCATTGCCCATATGTTGAAGTATGATAGTGTCCATGGACGCTTTGATGGGGAGATCTCTTCGACGGAAGACGGGATTGAAGTGAACGGGAAGACGGTAAAGCTTTGTTCCACCCGTGACCCATTAGAATTACCGTGGGCAGACTTAGGTGTAGATATTGTAATCGAAGCAACTGGAAAGTTCCGTACACAAGAGGAAGCGGAACTTCATTTAGAAGCAGGTGCGAAGAAAGTCATCATTACAGCTCCTGGAAAAGGGGTCGACGCTACGGTGGTAATGGGTGTCAATGAAAAGACCTACGTACCGAAAGAACATGATGTTATCTCAAACGCCTCTTGCACAACGAACTGCCTTGCTCCTGTTGTGAAGGTGTTAGAAGACAGGTTCGGCATTGAGAATGGACTTATGACAACAGTTCACGCATTTACTAATGACCAGAAAAACCTCGACAATCCCCATAAAGACCTACGACGAGCAAGAGGATGCACGCAATCCATCATTCCTACCTCTACAGGAGCGGCGAGAGCCCTTGGGGAGGTCATCCCTAGTATAAAAGGAAAGCTTAATGGAATGGCTTTGAGAGTGCCTACTCCTAACGTTTCATTGGTGGACCTTGTCGTCGATTTGAAACAAGATGTAACGGCTGAACAAGTAAATCAAGCTTTTCAAGATGTAGCTGAGAACGAGATGAAAGGAATACTAGAGTTTAATGACGAACCGCTTGTTTCGATCGATTACACGACTTCTCCTTCATCCGCGATAATCGATGGTCTATCTACCCAAGTAGTGGAGGACAGGAAAGTGAAAGTGCTTGCTTGGTACGACAATGAGTGGGGCTATTCCTGTCGCGTAGTAGACCTGGCAAAATACGTCGGTCAATTCATGCAGCAAGAACGGACGGCTCGCGTTTCTTAACTAGCCAATTCGCCTATTGTGTCCTATAATGAGGAGCAGGGAAAATAAACCATCCAGTTTTTTAGGTTTATCGAAATAAGCCTTGCAATATGGGGATAAACCGTATATACTTCTTTTTGAACTTCTGATTTATATGGATATCATGTCTACTCAAAGGGTTAGGACCTCTCAGGACTAACTTTCCCCCGTGGTAGTTCATGACTGTCATTTAGAAGCAGATAGAAGTTAATGTACAAAGGGGGATCCTGAAATGGATACAATGGGAAGACATGTAATTGCTGAACTTTGGGATTGTAATGAAGACAAATTGAACGATATGTCGTATATAGAGCAAGTTTTTGTGGATGCAGCACTTAAGGCTGGTGCAGAAGTGAGAGAGGTTGCTTTTCATAAATTCGCCCCTCACGGTGTCAGCGGAGTTGTCATTATATCAGAATCACATTTGACGATTCACAGCTTTCCGGAACATGGATATGCAAGTATAGATGTATACACTTGTGGAGACCGGATTGATCCAAATGTTGCCGCGCATTTCATCGTGGAAGCTTTGGAAGCTGGAAGAAACGAAACGGTCGAAGTACCAAGAGGTATGGGACCAGTTGAAGTACAACAGTCCCGAGCCTTATAATAATGAAACCCAACCGAAAGCCACGCAGCCAATCGATACGCTGTGTGGCTTTTGTCATCTCTACAAGGTATCTTTCCCTCTTTCTATGAAACGTGTTAAAATGGAGAAAGAATATGTCGAATGGTAGGAAAGGGTTGGGGGATTTGAAGGCATTTATTTCGAAGTATCTGAGTAAACATTCAGAAACAGATGAACAACATAAAGATGAACAACTAGTTACACATTATTACAAAGCCAAACGAGACGATGTCTTTCAAGCGGTGGAAGAGCTGTTCTCATCATCTACAATCGCAGGATCTTCAAGAGAACGAGGCGAAATCACTGTTAGGTATAAAGGGAAAAGAAAAGCATTCGTTGTGGCAACAGTCATCATGGTTCGACCGTTTCGTACAGCTGTCGATTTCTCGGTAACAACCGATTCTGGTGGCCCAGTTGACTTTGGTTACAGTCGGAATTTGATCCTTAACTTTTATGATCAATTGGACCAAAAGTTTACGGTCATCGACCCCGATTAATATTAAGAAGACGACGTGGAGTTGATCAAATTTGAAATGTCCTAATTGCCACTATAAGAGCACGAAAGTCCTTGACTCCAGGCCGATTGAAGAAGGACAATCCATTCGAAGACGTCGGGAGTGCGAGAAGTGTGAGTTCCGTTTTACGACGTTTGAACGAATAGAGGAAGTGCCTCTTATTGTTGTGAAGAAAGAAGGAACAAGGGAAGAATTCAGCCGTGAGAAGCTGATGCGGGGCTTAATCCGTGCATGTGAAAAGCGCCCTGTTGCTGTAGAGGAATTAGAGAGAGTTACCCTAGAAGTGGAAAAAGAACTTAGGAACCGCGGGGTTTCGGAGGTTATGAGTAAAGATATCGGTGAAATGGTGATGGCGAGATTGTCTGATATTGATGAAGTGGCGTATGTACGTTTCGCTTCGGTGTATCGTCAATTCAAAGATATTAATGTATTCATCGATGAATTGAAAGAATTAATTAAACACGAAGATGAGGAGTGAGCCTTGAGGTGGCTCATTTTCTTTTTTCAATCCATTAGAAACGAAGATGTTAAGCAGGATCTTGGTTCAGGGAGGTTTTGCTTAACATCTTCGTTCAAGAAAGGTGTCGGAGGTGACGACTGTGAATTCATCAATAGGAAAATTGTTACCTGTTGACGGTTTTAAACTGATGAAGCGAGGGGAACTCCCTAAAGGTTCTGAAAGAGCGATGACTCATTTATATCAACCTATCGTCGGAAGGTTAGGGATCGCTTTATACCAGACGCTTGTTTCTGAATATGAAATAAATGATAGTGACCACGTTCAATCTCATCATACACTTATGTCGTATCTATCAGCTCCTCTTGATCAAATTTACGAAGCGAGGAAGCATTTAGAAGCAATCGGACTACTTCGCACTTATCAGAAGGGTAAGATGGATACACATGATGAATATGTTTACGTATTGTATCCGCCGTTCTCCCCTGCTGAATTCTTTCGTGATGATATGCTTTCGCTGCTTCTTTATCATGAAATTGGTAAGGAGAAGTATGAGCAATTAAAAGAGAGGCTTGTTAAATCGCCGATCTCTTTAGAGGGATATGAAGAAGTAACGTCAAACTTTGATGAAGTGTACCATGCCGTTACGAACGGACCTGCTCCTGTACACACGGAACCTTCAGACGGTAAACAAGAAGGACCGGTACTCCAAGAGAACCGGGTCGACTTTGATTGGTTGAATCAGGCGTTGAAGGATAAAATGTATATGAGCGAGAAGATCCTGACGGGGTCCAATAAACGCTTGATTGCGCAATTGGCTACGCTTTACAATTTAACGTCTATAGAACTTGAGAAAGCCGTTACCTGGGCGATAGATGAAAATAATGAACTTGTAGTGGAAGAACTAAAGACAGCGTGTCATGATTTCATGAAAGAAAAGCCAGCAGCTAAACAAGACTTCAAGCTCGACTTGCGGGAGAAAGTCCAAAGCTCTGAACAAACGGCAAAGACGAAGCGTGACCAACTGGCAGAGCGCTTTGAACAAATTTCACCTCGTGAACTATTAGAAGACCTCTCTAGAGGAAACCGTGCTGCAGATCAAGACTTGAAAGTCGTAAGAGACATTATGACGGAGCAAGGGTTGGCACCAGGGGTCATGAACGTTCTGATTCATTACGTCATGCTGAGAACGGATAAAAAACTTTCTAAACCATATGTCGAAAAGATTGCGAGCCATTGGGCTAGGAAGAATGTCCAAACCGTTCATCAGGCTATGAGTTTAGCAACGGCAGAACACCAAAAGTATCAACAGTGGGGACAACAGCAGAAGTCTTATCAACGGAAGGGCTCCAAAGAGGAAGTCATTCCAGATTGGTTTTACAAACAGAAAAAACGGAACGAGCAAACAACCGAAGAAGCAGCGGTTGATACGAATGAACTTGCCGAGCAATTGAAACAGTTGACAGAGCGAGGAAGGTAGAATAAGGAGGTGCCACCTTGGAACCCATTCAGAGATCTTTGAGAAACTGGATGAAAGACCATAAAGAATTTCAGAAGAGAATGAATCATATGCAAGAAGAGGTGCTGCAATCCCCTGAAATTGAGGCATGGAAGAAAGAGCACCCATCCGTAACAGAGGAAAGTCTTCAAAAACACTTAATTAAGCTTTATGAATATAAAACGCAGTCGAAGAATTGTGAGAAGTGTCCATCAAGAGATGAGTGTATTAATATGCTTCCTGGCTATGTGCCACGTATCGAACTAGAAGGGCAGGAAATTAAGCTCGCCTATGATAAGTGCGCAAGACAACGTCAGCATGAACAGCAGGAAAAACAACAGTCCCTTATCAAGAGTCTTCATATCCCGAGAGAGATATTAGAAGCGACGCTCAATAGAATAGACCCTCATGATCCTTCAAGAAGTAATGCCGTCAAGCAGACGATTCAGTATATTCAGGATTTGGGAGACGAATTGCCAAGTAAAGGGCTGTATTTCCATGGCCCGTTCGGAGTCGGAAAAACGTTCTTCCTGGGTGCGATTGCCAACGAATTAAGTGCTAAAGGTATTCCCTCTATGTTGATCTATATGCCTGAATTTGTAAGGGAGATCAAAGCATCGATAAAAGATGATTCTATGAGCGAAAAGATTCAAGCCTTTAAAGAGACTCCAGTGTTGATGCTGGATGATATCGGTGCGGAGTCCCAGTCTGCTTGGTTCCGTGATGAGATCCTTGGTTCGATTTTGCAATACCGAATGATGGAGAGACTACCTGTCTTCTTCAGCTCCAACTATAGTATGGAAGACCTTGAGAAAGTCATGATGACAAGTAATCGAGGGGATGTTGAGAAGGTGAAGGCACAGCGGATTACAGAAAGGATTCGACAATTAAGCAGAACCGTTGTGGTAAATGGAGAAAACCGTCGCTCATAAAATTCACATATTGAAGAGATCATGGCATGAACACCTCATTCCTCACATAAATATAAGATGGAATAGATCACCTTATACCTATTTAAGAACGGACATGTGAAAGAGACAAGCATGGATAGGAATGTTGGGATGAGGAGGAATCTTGGTGGTATGTGTACATTTCTCAAAAGAGAAGGAAGCGCGTTATTTTTATAATATAGTCGTCCGGGAATCAAAACGTTGGAGATTGCAGATGGATACGTATGATGTGTACCTCGAAGAAGGAGACGTTTGTAAAAAGACGTTCACCGAAATGGTGCATGCGTGCATGGAGCTTATCTTAGCGAGGAAGTGGCTCGGTTGGATTGAAGGGGTGCTTAGGCATCGCTACCATTTCAATGAGGAACAGGAAATACAGCGAATCTTAGAGATAGGTCAACAATTTGAAGCAGAGGCTCCAAAAGGCCTGGTGCTCCCTCCGGTCTTGGATCTTATAAGAGCAACGGTGGAAGACGAACTGCGCGGCAAGTGGTGGCTTCACTTCGACGATCTTTCTGTTTCGTGTTTGCAAACTGTACACAGTGAACTGGTGGAATATACAGGTTTTCTTATTGACGAATACAAGCAAGAGGAATCCTATCAATTGTTACTTGATTCCTGGCGTCAGCGCGTTCATCAGAAGGATACTGGTGTTCAGAGAATCCACCTTCTTGACCAGGATGGGTGGAGGTATTTTCATGATGAAGGAAACAGGATTCGTCCATCTGAAACGGACCTGTACTTGCGCCTGTATCCAGATGATTCCATCATCGACCTTCCGGAGAGTTGGTGTCTTACGCCTGCGCTTGTTCATGCTCCGAATGAACTTATTATTTACTCGGACGATCGGGAAGGTTCTAGTTTTGAGTTGCTGCAAAATATTTTTGAAGAAAAAGTGGTGTGGAGAAATACAGCAGAATTTCCTTTTGAAATTGCTTGATTTCATGACTGCATATGGATATAATATCTACATACCAAAATATTGATGGCTTAGATAAGGACAAGAACAGTGAGTTACGCATGAATAGAGAGAGGAGTCACCGGCTGAAAGCTCCTTGATGTTGTCTCATATGTTTACCACCTTGGAGCTCTGTTTGTGAACGATCAACTAGTAATGAACAGCGTCTGGTCCGCGATAAGGATGAATGAAGCCGTACCTTTGTACGGGAATTTTGGGTGGAACCACGAGTGATACGCTCGTCCCTTAGCAGATCAGCTAAGGGGCGGGCGTTTTTTATTTTCATTTTATATAAAAGGAGTGTTACACATGGCGAATGCGATTCAAATCACTTTTCCAGATGGCAATACAAAGGAATTTGATCGGGGTACGACAGGAGAAGAGATTGCCCATTCTATTTCTCCAGGTTTAAAGAAGCAGTCTCTTGCTATTAAGCTGAACGGCGAACCATACGATTTGCGACGTCCGATTGAGCAAGACGGTGACATCGAGATTCTGACTTACAAAAATCCAGAAGGTATCGAGGTGCTTCGTCACTCGACAGCACACTTAATGGCACAAGCCATCAAACGACTGTATGGAGAGGATGTCAAACTCGGAGTTGGCCCAGTCATCGAAAACGGGTTCTATTACGATATTGATATGGAGCATTCTTTAACACCGGAAGACCTTCCTAAGATTGAAAAAGAAATGCAGCGTATTGTTGATGAGAACCTTGAAGTGGAGCGTATCGAAGTTTCTCGCGAGGAAGCGAAGGAGAAGTATCGTGAAATCGGAGATGACTTGAAGCTTGAGCTACTTGAGGATATTCCGGAAGGAGAACAGGTGACACTGTATAAGCAAGGAGAATTCTTCGACCTTTGCCGTGGTGTCCACGTACCACAGACAAGTAAGATCAAAATCTTCAAGCTGTTGAACATTTCCGGTGCGTACTGGCGTGGAGACAGCGACAATAAGATGCTGCAACGCATATACGGAACAGCTTTCGAGAAAAAAGCCGATCTTGAAGAGTATCTTCACTTGTTAGAAGAAGCGAAAGAACGTGACCACCGTAAACTCGGGAAAGAACTTGAGATCTTCACAGTTAATCAGAAAGTCGGACAAGGCCTTCCGCTCTGGCTTCCGAAAGGCGCAACAATTCGTCGTACAATTGAACGTTATATTGTCGATACGGAAGAACGCCTAGGTTATGATCACGTTTATACTCCCGTACTAGGTAATGTGGAACTGTATAAGACAAGTGGACACTGGGATCATTATCAAGACGATATGTTCCCGACTATGGAAATGGACAACGAAGACCTTGTGCTTCGTCCGATGAACTGTCCGCACCACATGATGGTTTATAAAAACCAGTTCTACAGCTATCGTAATTTGCCGGTACGTATTGCTGAGCTTGGCACAATGCACCGTCATGAAATGTCTGGAGCCCTTGCCGGCCTGCAGCGTGTACGTGCCATGACTCTGAATGATGCGCACATCTTCGCTCGTCCTGACCAATTGAAAGATGAGTTCAAACGTGTGGTGAACCTTGTCCAGCGCGTCTACAAGGACTTTGGTCTGAACGATTACTACTTCCGCTTATCTTATCGCGATCCGGCTGATAAGGAGAAGTATGTAGATAACGACGAGATGTGGAATAAAGCTCAGGCAATGCTGAAAGAAACTATGGAAGAGATGGAACTTGAATACGTAGAGGCAGAAGGCGAAGCGGCGTTCTACGGTCCGAAGCTGGATGTACAGGTGAAAACAGCTTTAGGCAAAGATGAGACGTTATCCACTGTCCAACTCGACTTCCACCTTCCAGAGCGTTTTGACCTCACTTACGTTGGGGAAGACGGGAACGATCATCGTCCTGTCGTCATTCACCGAGGTGTCGTATCTACTATGGAGCGTTTTGTTGCCTTCTTGATTGAAGAATACAAAGGAGCATTCCCGACTTGGCTTTCTCCAGTTCAAGCGAAGATCATCCCAGTATCCGTCGAGGCGCACCTTGACTACGCTAAGAAACTTGAAGATGAACTTCGTGAAGCGGGGATCCGTGTGGAGCTTGATGAACGTAACGAGAAAATCGGCTACAAGATCCGTGAAGCTCAGATGCAGAAAGTACCGTTCCAACTGGTTGTCGGAGATCAGGAAATTGAAGATAATGCTGTGAATGTCCGTCGCTACGGGGAACAGGATTCTGAAACAAAGCCTGTTGAGACATTCAAATCAGAAATACGAAATGAAATTGATCAGAAGCTTTTACGTAAGTAATAGCAAAAGCCGCGGGAACTATCCCGCGGCTTTTTTATATGCAAAAATCTGCTGTCTTGCTTATCTTATAATCGCTTTCAGTTTCAATGCAAAAGCATCTTATTAAACTCTTTCAAGATAAAGTCTTGATTTTTCTTGGACCATCCCTTATTCTAGTAAAGGTAGTCATGATTATCTGCATGTTTTTGTTGACATGTTGATAAAGGCATGCTAATATAGTTTAGGTAAATGAATGAACGGATCTAGAGACAAGTAGAAGCACCCGCTTCTCACCTGATCGACGCGAAAAGCAGTTGGCAGGTCATGAATTCCTTTTTTGACAGGATCAGTGTGGGTGCAGTATGTGTACCGACGCTTTTTTTTATGGTTTCAAAAACCTTGTCGATGACAGATCTTTTATACGTTTTCTCTAATACGATGGAGGTGGCTCAATATTAGCAAGGATAACATGAACGTTAATGAAAAAATCCGTGCCCGTGAAGTCCGTCTGATCGACGTGAATGGGGAGCAGCTTGGAATCAAATCCCGTAACGAAGCGCTTGATATTGCTGCAAACGCAAATCTGGATCTAGTTATGGTCGCTCCAAATGCGAAACCTCCAGTTTGCCGCGTCATGGACTACGGAAAATACCGTTTCGAGCAACAGAAGAAAGAAAAAGAAGCTCGTAAGAAACAAACGGTCATTAAGGTGAAAGAAGTTCGCCTTAGCCCGAACATCGAAGAACACGACTTCAACACGAAATTGCGTAACGCACGCAAATTCCTATCTAAAGGCGACAAAGTGAAAGCATCTGTTCGTTTCCGCGGACGTGCAATCACCCACAAAGAATTGGGACAAGAAGTTCTTGAGCGTATGGCTGAAGAATGTAAAGATATTGCCCAAATCGAAACGAAGCCTAAGATGGAAGGTCGTAGTATGTTCCTAATGCTTGCTCCTCTCGCCGAGAAGTAAGAACTGAATCAGTAAAAGGAGGAAATTCACATGCCAAAAATGAAAACCCACAAAGGTTCTCAAAAACGCTTCAAAAAGACTGGAACAGGTAAGGTGAAACGTTCTCACGCTTACACTAGCCACTTGTTCGCTAACAAATCTACGAAGCAAAAGCGTAAATTGCGTAAAGATGCACTAGTTTCTGCTGGAGACTACCGCCGCATCAAGCACATGCTTCCAAACGACTAATCATAGATAGAAACACATTTAGGAGGGATTACCATGCCACGAGTAAAAGGTGGAACAGTGACACGTCAACGTCGTAACCGTGTCCTTAAACTAGCAAAAGGTTATTATGGTTCTAAGCACGCACTATTCAAAACTGCAAAACAACAAGTAATGAAATCAGGTCAGTATGCATACCGTGACCGTCGTCAGAAAAAACGTGATTTCCGTAAACTTTGGATCGCACGTATTAACGCTGCGGCACGTATGAACGACATTTCTTACAGCCGTATGATGCACGGTCTTAAGCTTGCAGGTATCGAAATGAACCGTAAGATGCTAGCTGATCTTGCTGTGAATGACGCGCAAGGTTTCGCAAGCCTAGCAGAGCAAGCAAAAGCTGCTCTTAAATAATTTCAAAGAATTAAAGCCATTTCCGTTCGGTAGGAAATGGCTTTTTTCATATAGGAGGGAATTACTATGCCGTTATGGGGACTGATCCTGTTCACGTACTTTTCCGTTATGAATGTCACAATGTATATAATGATGTGGACTGACAAGCGAAGAGCTGTAGAAGAGAAATGGAGAATCAAAGAAAGAACTTTGTGGACCGTTGCTTTTCTTGGGGGAGCTGTAGGAGGCTGGCTTGCGATGCGACTGTTCCGACATAAAACCCAACATAAAGCGTTTGCGATCGGATTACCTGGCTTATCAATTGTGTACTTAACGATGTTATTGTTGTTAGAAGGGATGTTCTAGGGTTTAGACCTATCTCATAAGCTGTAGATAGGGAGGGGAGTGTAATGGGCGAGACATCATCTGCAATCCTTCAATGGTTAGAACATCAGGGAGCCTTGGCACCACTCTTATTCATCGCCATCCACTTATTGCGTCCGTTATTATTTTTACCAGTCATGCTTGTGTGTATAACAGGCGGAGTTCTGTTTGGTCCAATCGCAGGAACCGCTTATTCCGTCGTCGGAACGATGTTATCGAGTCTGCTTTTTTACCGGACGATTCGCATACTTCCGTCAGGTTTCGAACGTTTGAGAGGGTTAAAGGAGAAATGGTTGAATAAGCATGCTCGACTCTCAGTCCAGCAAGTTGCAATTCTGCGTTTAGTGCCATTCATACATTTTCATTTACTTTCCTATTGTTTATTAGAGATCAGTGCCGACTTCAAGCAATATACGAAGTCATCCTTGTTTGCGAACTTCCCGCTTGCCGTCATCTATACATCTGTAGGCCAATGGATTTCACTGTTTTCCATACCGGCGATGGTCGTGTTCTCCGCTGGATTGGTCGGATTGTGTGTGTTGATCCGCAAAAAATACGAAGTCGTGCTTTGGAATGACTTTTTTCAAACGACCTCCTCTTAAAAGGGATAGTTCAAGTGCTCCTGCATTGTTGCGGGAGCTTTTTGTATGGAAAAGCACATAAAAAAATCAGAAAGAATGGGAAGCCCTCCTTTCTGATTCTTAACAGGGTTTAATGATCGTCTTTCACTGGAGTGATCATTAAGCGGTTGATAGGGTATTTCCATTCAATGGATGTGTAAGGGTAGCGCATGAGTATTTCTTGTTCCATGAAATATAAGTCCTCCCGCTCTAGTCCTTGTAGCTGCTGTGGGTCCTGTGCGCTGACATAAACGGTAACAACCTCAAATGCATGATCGGTTGTCCCTAAGTATTTCTCACCGACAAAATCATACCCTTTATACGTCATGAGGAAGTTCTGTTTCGTATTTTCTTTGTTGTCATGGAAATAAAATTCCTTTTGTTCCCTTGCAACGTCTAATTTGCGCTTTGGATTCACGATGAACCGATAAGCAGTGTAGATCAGGAAGGCCAGGGCGATAAGGAGTAATAGCCGAAATAATACGATAATCATCTGTTTGTCCCCCTACATCTGGGTTATTAGCATACATACGTTTCAGCGTGTCGTTTTGTTTCAAAAAATGATACATTTATAGAAGAAATTTATTAAAAGGAGTGGTGGATGTGAACTGGGGTACGTTGTATGAGATGCAGCAACAGCTTGACCACTATATAGAAGAAACTCATAATCTCCCGAAGGCGGCAAATGTAAAAGAGAAAACCTTGGCGCTGTTAGTGGAACTTGGGGAACTTGCGAATGAAACGCGCTGCTTTAAGTTTTGGAGTCTGAAAGGGCCGAGTGATGGGGAGACGATATTAGAAGAATACGTAGATGGTCTCCATTTCTTGCTGTCAATAGGTTTAGACCTAGAGATGCGCTATCAACCTCAACCGTTGGAGAGCTACGAGCAATTGACAACCGGATTCCTCGCAACTTATGCAGCAATTGATGCGTTCCAGAAATCTCAGGATTTAACT
This sequence comes from Halobacillus salinus, assembly GCF_004684905.1. Lineage (GTDB taxonomy): Bacteria > Bacillota > Bacilli > Bacillales > Halobacillaceae > Halobacillus > Halobacillus salinus. The sequence goes on from NZ_SRJC01000001.1 coordinate 651,859, forward strand.
AGTTATCAGACCATGTTCACAAGCTTTCTACGTTTGGGCCAGACACTTGGGTTTGAAGAAAAAGGTATAATGAATGCCTACTATGCTAAGAATGAAGTGAATTACCAGCGTCAGGAGGAGGGCTACTGAGCCCTTTCTTTGTGAAATCGCTTTAAACATATTATAATAGAAGATGGATTTCAAAAGGAGGATGGAGTACATATGTTCAAAAAAGATGAAACGTTAACGATGCTGAAAGACTTAACGGACGCTAAAGGTGTACCGGGTAATGAAAAAGAAGCTCGTGATGTCATGAAAAAGTACATTTCTCCGTATGCGGATGAAGTGTTCACTGATAACCTTGGGAGCTTGATTGCTAAGAAAGTCGGAAATAAAAAGGGACCAAGCGTCATGGTTGCCGGCCACTTAGACGAAGTAGGCTTTATGGTTACTCGTATTGATGACAATGGCTATCTTTATTTCCAACCTGTAGGCGGCTGGTGGAGTCAGGTTATGCTTGCACAGCGCGTGACGATTATGACGCGCAATGGAGATCTTACTGGAATCATCGGTTCCAAGCCACCGCACATTTTGCCACCAGAACAGCGTAAGAAGGCTGTTGAAATCAAAGACATGTTCATTGATATCGGTGCGTCAAGTCGTGAGGAAGCGGAAGAATTCGGAGTGAAACCAGGTGATTCTGTAGTACCGTACTTCGAATTCACTCAAATGAAGAACGAGAAAATGCTTCTAGCGAAAGCTTGGGACAACCGTATCGGCTGTGCTATTGCGATCGAAGTATTGAAACGCTTGAAAGGCGAGAAGCACCCGAACGTTGTATATGGTGTAGGTACGGTTCAAGAAGAAGTGGGTCTTCGTGGTGCGCGTACGGCAGCAAACATGATCAACCCGGATATCGCTTTCGGAGTTGACGTAGGGATTGCCGGGGATACACCGGGCGTTTCTGACAAAGACGCTTCCAGTAAGATGGGTAAAGGCCCTCAAATCATCCTTTACGATGCGTCTATGGTGTCACACAAAGGTCTTCGTGACTTTGTAACGGACACAGCAGATGAGAAAGAGATTCCATACCAGTTCGATTCTCTTGCTGGTGGAGGAACGGACTCAGGTGCTATCCACTTGAGCCATGATGGTGTACCAGCGCTTTCGATTACGATTGCGACTCGTTACATCCACTCTCACGCAGCGATGCTTCACCGTGATGATTTTGATAATGCGGTTCAATTGATCGTTGAAGTCATCAAAGGACTAGATGCAGATAAGGTAAATGAAATCACATTCAATTGATTGATAAGAAAAAAGCCAGCCCGACGATGCGGGTTGGCTTTTTTTACATTTGTTTAAGGCTGTTTTCAAGAGTGTCGAGGATCTCTTGGTGCTCCTGGTCATCAGAATTTTCCCATAGCAGTTCGAAGAAGACTCCTAAACCTGGAAGCATTTTTTCTTCCCCTTTTTGCAAAGCGTCGTCAATCGTTGCTTGTAGTTGTTGGGCATCATGGCCACTTACATTTTGCAAAATTGCTTGTCTTAAGTTTAAGTTCATGTTGTACGCTCCTTTCTCGTTCATGTTTTCATTCTGTATTAGTTTGACCAAACTGTTAGCGTGTATGTATGATGTATAAGAAATGAATGAAAAATGAGGGACAGAGATGATTACATCCGTACAAAACCAAAAAGTGAAAGAATGGAAAAAACTACATAAACGAAAGTACCGAAACAAGGAAAACGTCTTTCTTGTAGAAGGGCACCACCTCGTGGAAGAAGTATTAAAAAGTGACTTTACAGTAAAAGAGTTAATTGTCCGTGAAGGCACCGATTTAGAGATACCTGAAAATATTTCGGCGACGGAAGTGAGTGAGCAAGTATTTGCAGCGATTGCCGAAACGGAGACACCTCAAGGAATGGCAGCTGTCGTTGAACAAATGGCTATTCCCTATGAGCCTGGGAAGAGAACGCTAATTGTTGATGCTGTACAGGATCCTGGAAACTTAGGGACGATGATTCGTACAGCTGACGCAGCAGGGTTCGATGCTGTCATACTTGGAAAAGGCACTGTTGATCCATATAACGATAAGGTAATCAGAGCGACCCAAGGTTCTCTATTCCATATCCCCTTTTTCCAAGGTGAGATGGATGAATATGTTGCGCAGTTGAAGAGTTCCGGAGCGAGCATTTGGGCTTCTACGCTCACAGGTGCTACACCGTTCCAAGAATTGAAGTCGCCTGACCAAGTGGCACTCATTGTGGGGAATGAAGGACAAGGCATTAGCGAAGCGGCGGAAGACCTTGCAGATGAACGGGTGTACATCCCGATATATGGACAGGCAGAATCCTTGAATGTTGCCATTGCTTCAGCTGTATTGATGTATCATTTGCGAAGCTAGGCTTGCAAATTCAATCGTTCTTGACTATAATTTATAACGAGTTATAACACATATACGTAAATGCTTTGAAAGAGCAAAGTAAATCGTTGCAGCATCGATCCAGGAAGGAAGCATCATAGACTGGGAGTGCTTCCATCGTGGCAATGATTGAAATTTCACTCTGGAGCTGATCTGACAGATCCGGTCTTCTGGCCGTTATTCAAACCAAAGTGGACACACGTGTCGTGTGTCAACAAGGGTGGTACCGCGAAACGAAATGACAAGTCTCGTCCCTTTTTACAGGGATGGGGCTTTTTTTATTTTTCTTAAAGGAGGAAAACACAGATGAAGGAACGTTTAGAGCAGTTGAAGCAAGAAGCGCTGCAAAAAGTCGACCAAGCGACAGATGTCCAGGGCTTGAAAGATGTACGAGTTGAGTACTTAGGGAAAAAGGGGCCAATCACCGAGGTTCTTCGAGGCATGGGAAAATTGTCCAAAGAAGAGCGTCCTGTCATCGGACAGTTAGCCAATGAAGTACGGGAAAGTATTGCTGAAGCAATCGATTCTAAGCAGTCTCGTTTAGAAGACGAAGCACTTGAGAAACAATTGGAAGAGGAAAGCATTGATGTGACACTTCCTGGGCGTCCTGTACAAGTAGGGGGACCGCACCTTCTTACGAGCATTGTCGAAGAAATCGAGGACTTGTTCATCGGTATGGGCTTTGAAATCAAAGAAGGACCAGAAGTGGAAACCGACTATTATAACTTCGAGGCATTGAACCTGCCGAAAGGTCACCCTGCACGTGATATGCAGGATTCTTTCTACGTAACAGAGGAGCTTCTTATGCGTACCCACACGTCACCAGTTCAAGCACGTACAATGGGGCAGAAGAATGGACAAGAGCCTGTTAAAATGATTTGTCCAGGTAAAGTGTATCGTCGTGATACAGATGATGCGACACACTCTCACCAGTTTACGCAAATGGAAGGACTTCTGGTCGATAAAGATGTCCGCATGAGTGATTTGAAAGGGGTCTTGAATACATTCGCGAAGCAAATGTTCGGGGAAGATCGTGATATCCGCCTACGTCCTAGTTTCTTCCCATTCACAGAGCCTTCTGTTGAAATGGATATTTCTTGTAAAATGTGCGGTGGCGAAGGTTGTTCAGTCTGTAAACAAACAGGCTGGATCGAGATACTCGGGGCCGGTATGGTTCACCCGAACGTTCTTGAAATGGCAGGGTATGACCCAGAAGAATACTCAGGGTTTGCTTTCGGAATGGGGCCTGAGCGTATCGCAATGCTGAAGTATGGTGTGGATGACATTCGCCACTTCTATACGAACGATTCCAGATTCTTAAAGCAATACCATAAAGCCTAAAGGAGGAGATCATAGATGCTCGTATCATTAAATTGGTTGAATGAACTTATAGATGTTAGTGATTATACACCAGAAGAGTTAGCAGAAATCATTACGAAAACCGGAATCGAGGTTGAGGGAGTCGATCCTGTAGCGGAAGCAGCGACCGGCGTTGTTGTTGGTTATGTGAAATCTTGCGGCCAGCACCCTAACGCAGACAAACTTTCTCTTTGCCAAGTGGATGTTGGTGAGGAAACGCTGCAAATCGTCTGTGGTGCGCCGAACATTGCAGAAGGTCAGAAAGTTGCAGTCGCAACACCAGGAGCTGTCCTACCTGGCAACTTCAAAATCAAGAAGACAAAGCTTCGTGGGGAAGAATCAAACGGTATGATCTGCTCCCTTCAAGAGCTTGGCGTCGATGAGAAAGACGTTCCAGAAGAATACAAAGAGGGCATCTTCGTATTCCCTGAAAATGTAGAGCCTGGACAGGATGCCATTAAACTCTTGAACTTAGATGACAAAATCATCGAACTTGGATTAACACCGAACCGTGCTGACGCGATGAGTATGGCCGGAGTTGCCTATGAGGTAGCAGCTGCGATTGATGGCAGCTATACGTTGGAAGAAGAGCAACTCGATACGGTGGAAGAACCAGCTTCTAATTATGTATCGGTACAAGTGGAAGACGCAGAAGCTAACCCATACTATGGTGCTTTCGTCATTCAGGATGTTCAGGTCGGACCTTCTCCGTTATGGATCCAAAATCGTTTGACAGCATCAGGGATCCGTCCGATCAATAACGTTGTCGATATTACCAACTATGTTTTGCTCGAGTACGGACAGCCGCTTCACGCTTTTGACTTCGATCGTTTTGGGTCAGATCAAATCGTGACTCGTCGTGCGAAAGACGGAGAAGTCATCAAGACATTGGATGACCAAGAACGTACATTGACACCTGAGCACCTTGTCATCACCAACGGAGAAGAAGCACATGCCATTGCTGGAGTAATGGGAGGTGCGAAGTCTGAAGTACAGGATGATACGAAGACAATTCTTCTAGAAGCGGCTTACTTCAGTCCGTCTGTTGTCCGTCAATCATCAAGTGATCACGGACTGCGCAGTGAATCCAGTACGCGTTTTGAGAAAGGCGTAGACCCAAACCGCGTGGAGCGTGCAGGAAAGCGTGCAGCAGAACTGCTTCAGAAATACGCAGGCGGAACGGTTTTACAAGGTGTCGTGAGTTTTGATGAGCTGGATCGCTCTGAAAAACAAGTGACCATCGAAACAAGCGTCATCAATAAGCGTTTGGGGACGGAAATTTCACCAGAAGAAATCGGTCAAATTCTACGTCGCCTTCAATTCACTTTCGTACAAGACGGAGAAGTGTTCCATATCTCTGCTCCAACACGCCGCGGTGATATCGAGCGCTTTGAAGACATGTTAGAGGAAGTAGCTCGTATCTACGGGTATGACAACTTGCCATTTACGCTTCCTCAAGGAGCATCTCAAGCGGGTGGTCTATCTTTGAATCAACAGTTGAAGCGCAAAATCAAAGCTTACTTCGAAGGTGCCGGACTTGATGAGACCATCACTTACTCCTTGACGAAAGAAGATTGGGCTACCAAGTTAGTCAGTCCAGAAGTAGAGCGTGAGGCTGTGTCACCTGTAGGCCTTGCAATGCCGATGAGTGAAGAGCACAGTCACTTGCGCTTAAGCCAGCTGCCTGAAATGCTTCAATCACTGTCCTATAATGTAGCGCGTAAGCAGAACGATCTTGCATATTACGAAGTGGGAACGGTATTCATCAGTGAAGAAGAGAACGTAACGAAACAGCCTCGTGAAGTTCTACGTGCCTCCGGAGCTTTGACAGGACAATGGCTTGCTCACCCTTGGCAGCAAGAGAAGAAAGAAGTGGACTTCTTTGTTGTGAAAGGTATTGTTGAAGGTTTGAGTGAACTGCTGGATATTCCGTTTGAATATGAAAAAGGAAAACTTCCGGACATGCACCCAGGTCGTACAGCTATCATTAAAGCTGGTGGCAAAGAAATCGGCTTCATCGGACAGGTTCATCCGAAACTTCAGAAAGCATTCGGCTTGAAAGAAACGTACGTATTCGATTTGAATGCCGAAGAACTAATGAGCCAATATGAGAAAGAGGAAGCGTTCCAGACGATCCCTCGTTATCCATCCGTTTCCCGTGACATCGCACTCGTTGTCGACGAAACGGTTGCTGCAGGTGATATCGCTGCAACTATTGAAGAAGCAGGAGCCCCGCTTGTGAAAGACGTTCAAGTTTTCGACCTGTATCAAGGGGAGCATATGGAAGAAGGCAAGAAGTCCCTTGCTTATAACTTACTCTACTTGGATCCGAATCGTACGCTTAAGGACGAAGAAGTAGAAGCAGCTCATGAGAACATTCTGAATGCTGTTAAAGAACAACACAAAGCGGAACTTCGAAGCTAATGTAGCAAAAAACCGTCCAGGGATTTAGCCCTGGACGGTTTTTGTGGTTAAACGAGTTTTTTAGCCTTCTCGGTATTTGCAAAATGCACTTTTGCGACTTCTTCAAGCTTATCTTCTCCGTAATGACGGATCATTTCCGCAGCTGCACGATCCACTTTTCCTGATGCTCCTTTCGGGACATCAAGTCCTGTGTCCATCTCGAGCTTATTCATCGCTTTGACGAATGCAGATCGGGCAAGGATGGAACCCACAGCAACGGCAATCGAGTAACTTTCCGCTTTCGTCATGAAATAGACATTATCTTGGAGGGAAAGTCTCTCGCTTCTGAGATGCTTTTGATAGACGCTAGGCTGAGCAAACTGGTCTATCAAAATGCCATCCGGTGTCTCCGGTTCTATCTTCTCAAGAAGTTTAGCGATTGCTTGATGATGGAGCAACGTTTTCATTTTACCTTGTGTCCAGCCTTTCCGCTGCCACTGGTTGTACTTTTTATTCGGGAGACGTAAGAGACTGTAAGGAATTTTCATCTCGACAATCTGTTTCGCCAAGTCTGTGATTTGCGGATCAGATAAGTGCTTCGAATCCCGGACGCCGATCGCTTTCAGTTGACCGATTTGATGCTCTCTTACATAGGCTGCTGCAACGGTAATGGGACCGAAGAAATCACCAGTACCAGCTTCATCCGAGCCAATATGACTGCTTGTGAATAGAGACTCTGGTGGATGGTAATTGTGTGCCTGTTTCTTTGGTTTAGCTGCTTTTTCTTCGGCTGTTCCCCATTTCTGTGATTCCGCTTCCGGGCTCTTGCCCTGGAAGAGAACCTTCCCGGAAAGGTAAGCCGTTATGACGCAGGATGGAGTCTTCGCTTGGAAATAGGCATTGTTCGGAGTCGGTTTCAGCTGATTTTGGTAATGATTTTTCATCTTTTCTAATTTGGCTTTTGGTACTTTAATAACGATATGTGACATGAGTCGGTCCTTTCTACCTGAACTTAAACGTGTTCATCATTATATCAGAGCGCGCCATGAAAAAGAACATTTGTGAAAAACATCCTTATTGGTTTCCTAATTGTAAACCTTCATGTTAATATTAAGTTTAGGATTGAAGAACTAGGGGGTATGAATGTGTCGCAGTCGGACCAAGAGAAAAAAAGAATTACAGTGGAGATCAATAAACGTTCTTACACTATAGTTGGTCATGAAGAGCCCCATCATATCCGCATGGTTTCGAGCCTTGTCGATCAGAAGATGCGAGAAATACATGAGGCGAATCCAAGTTTGGATACGGCGAAGCTCGCTGTGCTGACCGCAGTGAACACAATGAACGAATATATAAAACTGAAAGAAGAATGTACAGAGTTAATGAACTATATCGAAAAGAAAGAGGAAGAGGACAAAAAGAATCATGATTGACTTATTGCTATTGTTTATATTACTGATGGGTATCTTTACAGGTTTAAAAAGAGGATTTATTTTACAGTTGTTCCATTTGCTCGGCTTTGTCGTAGCCTTTGTGGTTGCAGCTATGTACTACGATGATCTAAGTCCGAAGCTGACGCTATGGGTTCCGTACCCTGCCTTGCCGGAAGATGCAGCTTGGGCAGTGTTCGCTGAATCGTTCGATTTAGAGCAAGCATTCTATAAGGCAGTAGCCTTTGCAATATTATTCTTTGGCGTGAAAATCGTCCTACATATTATCGCTTCTATGCTCGACTTTGTTTCTGAGCTTCCTATATTGAATTCTTTCAATAGTTTACTCGGTGGTGTGCTAGGATTCGTGGAAACCTATGTAATACTATTCGTCATCCTTTATATGGCGGCATTGGTTCCATTAGAGCCGGTACAGAATGCTTTAGATGGGTCTTTCCTAGCTCAGCTTATCATTGAACGAACACCGGTGTTTTCAGAACAATTGAGAACACTATGGATAGAACATGTAGCTGGCTGATGGAAGCAGGCGCTGTAAAGGAAAGCCGCTATGATTGCGATCATGGCGGCTTTTTTCGTCACATTGATAGAAGGAGATGTTCGACTTATGACGATTGATAAAAAGCAAGTCATTAAACTACTTGAAAAGATTGCTGTATATTTGGAGCTTAAGGGAGAAAATCCTTTTAAGATATCTGCTTACCGGAAGGCATCCCAGGCTCTTGAGCGGGATGATCGTTCCCTGAGTGAAATAGATGATTTTACCAAGATGAAGGGAATCGGGAAAGGAACTGCCTCGGTTATTGATGAATATATCGAGAATGGTGAGTCCGATACGTTGAAACAATTGCAGGCGGAGGTGCCGGAAGGTCTTGTGCCACTACTTGATTTACAAGGCTTAGGTGGTAAGAAGCTTGCGAAACTATACAAAGAGCTCGGTGTAACCGATTCGGAATCACTGAAAGAGGCGCTTGAATCTGGCAAGGTAGAAGCATTAGACGGCTTCGGAAAAAAATCTGCAGAGAAAATGCTGAAGTCATTAGAAGATGCTAATAGTAGACCCGAGCGCCTGCCGATTGCTTTAATGATTCCACTGGCAGAGAAGATTGAACAGTTCTTGAGTGAAGCGACGACGTTTCAACGCTTTTCAAGAGCAGGGAGTTTGCGTCGTATGCGTGAAACAATCAAAGACCTTGATTTCATCATAGCTTCGGAAGATCCTGCCGCTACGAGAGATGAATTGCTGTCTTTCCCAGAGATTCAGGAAGTTATCGCTTCTGGAGAGACGAAAGTTTCCATCGTTGTTCGTGAAACCTATGACATAGGAATCGACTTCAGGATTGTAGCTCCTGATGAGTTCGCAACCACTCTCCATCACTTTACTGGTTCTAAAGACCATAATGTTGCAATGAGACAACTTGCCAAAGAGCAAGACGAGAAAATAAATGAATATGGTGTTGAGCATTCCGAAACAGGGGAAATAAAGACATTTGAATCAGAAGAAGCATTCTTCCAACACTTCGATCTTCACTTCATTCCACCAGAAGTGAGGGAGAATTACGGAGAAGTCGAGAGATTCAAAGAACCTGTTGATCTTGTAGAGTTAAAGGACATAAGAGGCGACCTACACATGCACTCGACGTGGAGTGATGGCGCACAGTCCATTAAAGAGATGGCTGAAAGAGCTCAGGCAAAAGGGTACGACTACATCGCTATTACGGATCACTCCAAATTCTTACGCGTTGCCAATGGCTTGAATGAAAAGCGTTTGAGAATGCAGCGGGAAGAAATAGAAAAGGTGAATCAGAGTATGGATAATTTCCATATCTTCGCCGGTGTCGAAATGGATATCTTACCAGATGCGTCCCTTGATTTTGACAGTGAGTTTCTAAAAGAGATGGACTTTGTCATTGCATCCATCCACTCCAGCTTCCAACAGTCAGAAGAACAAATCATGGCGCGTATGAAGGAAGCACTGGAAAATCCGTATGTAGATATGATTGCTCATCCGACTGGACGCTTAATTGGCCGAAGAGAAGGCTATGCGATTAATCTGGAGGAACTTATTGCGGGAGCGAAACGTACGGGTACTATTTTAGAATTGAATGCCAACCCAAATCGCCTAGACTTGAGCTGGCAATGGTTGATGAGAGCACAGGAAGAGGGCGTCACGGTTGCTATTAATACAGATGCGCACAGTTATCCGATGCTCGAACACATGGAGGTCGGAGTAGGGGCAGCGAGAAAAGGCTGGCTTCGGAAAGATACTGTTCTAAACACGTGGACCAAAGAACAATTAATGAAGAAATTTGATAAACGATAGGCAATAAAGGAGACGGACATAGATGAACCAACGAATCCTTAAAGTTTTAGAATATAAAAAAATTATGGAGCAACTGAGCGAGCAGGCAGCATCTTCTTTAGGTAAGGAAAAGGTTGCTGCTTTGAAGCCTTCTTCTGACTTGGAAGAAGTCCAAGCTTTGCAACGGGAAACAGACGAAGCTGCTCAAGTACTTCGTCTGAAAGGGCATGTACCTTTAGGTGGCATTTTTGACATTAAACCGAGCTTGAAACGAACGACAATCGGTGGAATATTATCAGCCTTAGAAGTGCTAGATGTCGCCAGCACCATTTATGGAGGACGAATGCTTCGACGGTTCATTCAAGATATGGAAGAGCCGGAAATGCCAATCTTGAGGGAGCTAGTTGACGAAATTGCTCCGATGAAAGAACTGGAGCAAGAAATCAGGAATTGTATCGATGACCATGGAACCGTAATGGACGGTGCTTCTGACAAGCTACGTTCCATCAGGTCAAGCATTCGAACTTACGAAAGCCGAGTTCGTGAAAAAATGGATGGGCTTACGCGCTCCAAATCCAGCATGTTATCTGATTCGATTGTAACCATTCGTAATGATCGCTATGTTCTGCCTGTTAAGCAGGAGTATCGTGGGTCTATCGGTGGAATCGTTCACGACCAATCGGCTTCAGGGGCAACACTGTTCATAGAACCTCAGGCAGTGGTCGAAGTGAATAACCAGCTTCAAGAAGCTCGCGTCAAGGAGAAGCATGAAGTGGAGCGTATCTTGAAAGAACTTTCCGAACAAATTGCAGAGGAAAGCAGCATGTTATACCACAATGTATCTGTCCTCGGAAAAATAGATTTCATGTTTGCAAGAGCAAAACTGGGCCAATCGATGAAGGCATCGATGCCAAGTATGAATGATAAAGGCATTATTAAGATGCAGCAGGCAAGACACCCACTCATCGATCCGAGTGAAGTAGTTCCAAATGACATCGAAATAGGAGAAGACTATACATCTATTGTCATTACAGGCCCAAACACCGGCGGTAAGACGGTTACGTTAAAACTTGTTGGTCTTTGCACTTTGATGGCTCAATCCGGCTTGCAAGTGCCAGCACTTGATGGCTGCGAGCTGTCCGTATTCGATGAGGTATATGCAGATATAGGAGACGAGCAGTCTATTGAGCAAAGTTTATCGACCTTCTCGTCTCACATGACGAACATTGTTGATATTCTAAAGAATGTCGATCATCGTTCGCTTGTATTGTTCGACGAACTAGGAGCAGGTACGGATCCTCAAGAAGGGGCGGCGCTTGCGATGTCGATTCTGGACGAAGTCGTCAACAGAGATGCGCGCGTCATAGCAACAACACATTATCCGGAGCTTAAGGCTTACGGTTACAATCGTCCCGGTGTCGTAAATGCGTCTGTCGAGTTTGATATCCAAACATTGAAGCCGACCTATCGTTTGTTGATTGGTGTACCAGGGCGCAGTAACGCTTTTGAAATCTCTAGGAGGCTTGGCTTGGATGAGTCGATCATCGAGTCATCGAAAGAGAAAGTGGGTGTCGATTCTCAGAGCGTAGAAAATATGATTGCATCATTAGAAGAGTCGAAGCGCGGAGCAGAGCAAGACTACGAAGAGGCAGAACGTATTTTGGAAGAAGCCCGAACGCTTCGTCAAGAGCTTCAAGTGAAATGGGATCAATTCGAAGAAAAGCGTGAGAAACTATATAAGAAAGCGGAAGACAAAGCAGAGAAAGCGATCCAGCAGGCAAGAGAAGAAGCTGAAACCATCGTCGGTGAAATCCGTAATATGAAGTCGCGGGCAGGAATGAAAGAACATGAGTGGATTGAAGCAAGAAAAATGTTTGACGAAGCTCAGCCTAACCTTGCAAAGAAGAAGCCTGAGCAGAAACAGGCATCTAAGCCGAAGAATGAAACACGAGAACTTAAGCCTGGTGATGAAGTGAAACTGCTCACACTAAACCAAAACGGTACAATTGTTGAGCAAACGGGTAAAAACGAATACCAGGTACAGGTCGGTGTGATGAAAGTAAAAGCTAAACAAAAAGATTTAGAGTTCATCAAAGCAGAAACTCCATACAAGGAAAAACCGATGGCTAAGGTCAAAGGTAAAGGTTTCCATGTAAAACCGGAACTGGACCTTAGAGGGGAACGGTATGAAGATGCTTTGAATCGTCTTGAGAAATATATAGATGACGCGGTACTCGCAGGCTATCCGACCGTTTCCATCATTCACGGAAAAGGGACGGGGGCTTTGCGAACAGGTGTCCAAAACTATGCTAAAAACCATCGTAGTATTTCAGGTTATCGCGCCGGTGGAATGAATGAAGGCGGAAGCGGCGTAACCGTGTTAGAATTAAAGTAAACGACGTTTCAAAGGGGAGCAAACAGAAATGAGCGGTTTTTGGGAATATACACTAATTGAAACAGCGGCAAGATACAGCGTGGTCATCCTATGCCTCGTGTTATTCATGGCCGTGTTCGAGCTGGTTACCTCCTACAATAATTGGAAGGAAATCAAGCAGGGAAACATAGCAGTTGCTATGGCTACGGGAGGTAAGATCTTTGGGATTGCGAATATTTTTAGATATTCAATAGAACACAACGACTCTCTACTCCAAACGATGGGATGGGGATTGTTCGGTTTTCTTCTATTGTTGTCCGGTTATTTTATTTACGAATTTTTAACGCCATCCTTTAAGATCGATGAAGAGATTGCAAGTGACAACCGAGCTGTCGGTTTCATATCGCTCATCATTTCTGTGGGGCTCTCTTATGTTATCGGTGCGAATATCATCTAAGGGGAAAAAGCAATGGAAACTTTAGCGAAAGTACTTCTGGTTGTCGCAGCGGTATTCCTAGCTGTCGGCGTCCTATTCTTCATCCTATAGAAATAACCGTCCCTACTGGACGGTTATTTTTTTTGAGCAAGAAGTATGCAATTTAAAGTGTTTTTCTTAAAAGGGAATCAGTAATAAGCCCACCTCAGCAATAGAAGCAGCTATCCAAAAGAGATAACTGCTTCTATCCAATTTTACTAAATTTTACAAATTAAATATGGTAATTAATCGCAATTTTTTAAATTTTATTTCAAATACAACATTAAAATCGTTATAATGAATATATAGCACTTAAAGGGGGAGTTGTGTATGTCGAATTTCAAACGTCCTTGGCACGAACATTATCCACCTGAAATACCAGCAACGTTGCATTATGACCTCAAGCCATTGCATCAGTATTTAGAAGAGAGTGCATCGTTGTACGGAGAAAAGAAAGCGCTTTATTTTATGGGGAAGGAGCTTACGTATCGAGAAGTACATGAACAGGCCAAAGGTGTTGCGAGTTATTTGCAGAGCCTCGGTCTCGAAAAGGGAGATCGCGTCTCCATTATGCTGCCGAACTGTCCTCAGTCGGTCATCGCTTACTACGGCGTTTTAATGGCAGGTGGGATTGTAGTACAGACCAATCCTCTTTATATGGAAAGAGAACTTGAGTACCAGTTAACAGACTCTGGTGCCAAGATGATTATTTGTCTTGATGTCCTCTATCCGAAAGCTGCCAATGTAAAACCGAACACACCACTTGAGCATATCATTGTGACGGGGATAAAGGATTACTTACCATTCCCTAAAAACAAAATCTATCCATTTATTCAGAAGCGTCAGTACCAAGTACTTGTCAGGCCAGAACAGTCGACAGATACACACCTCTGGACGCATATGATGGAAACGACGGATGGAAAAGTGGCTCCAGTAGACGTAGACCCTTCAGAGGATTTAGCATTATTGCAATATACTGGTGGTACTACTGGGTTTCCTAAAGGCGTTATGCTAACGCACTTTAATTTGATTGTTAATACACAAATGTCTAAAAAGTGGCTGTATAAGTGTAAAGACGGGGAGGAAACAGTACTTGCCATTCTTCCATTCTTCCACGTGTACGGAATGACTTCTGTTATGAACCTCTCCGTGATGATGGGGAATAAAATGATTCTGATGCCGAAATTTGAAGCAGAAGATGTACTGAAGGTGATAGATAAACAGAGGCCAACGTTATTCCCTGGAGCACCAACCATTTATATTGCTCTTCTGAACCACCCGAACTTAAAGAAATATGATTTATCGTCTATCGAGGCTTGTATCAGTGGTTCTGCTCCTCTACCGGTTGAAGTACAGGAACAATTTGAGGAAGTAACAGGCGGAAAGCTCGTTGAAGGGTATGGTTTGACAGAGACCTCTCCTGTCACCCACTCTAATTTTGTTTGGGGCAAACGAATCAGTGGAAGCATCGGAGTCCCTTGGCCGGACACAGATGCCAAAATATTTAGAATGGATATGGATGAGGAAGCAGAAGCGGGAGAAATAGGTGAAATTGCTGTTAAAGGACCTCAAGTGATGAAAGGGTATTGGAACCGTCCGGAAGAAACAGCTCAAGTCCTAAGCGAAGATGGTTGGTTCCGTACTGGTGATATGGGATATATGACGGAAGATGGATATTTCTATATCGTAGACCGCAAGAAGGACATGATTATTGCTGGTGGGTATAACATTTATCCAAGAGAAGTGGAAGAAGTGCTTTATGAGCATTCTGAAGTGCAAGAAGCAGTGGTAGTAGGAGTGCCTGATCCTTATCGAGGGGAAACGGTCAAAGCTTTCATTGTGAAGAAGCAAGGAAGCGATATTACGGAAGATGAATTGAACGAATACTGCCGTAAAAACATGGCAGCGTATAAGGTACCAAGAATCTATGAGTTCCGTGATGAACTACCGAAAACAGCTGTTGGTAAGATTCTGCGACGGAAACTTGTCGATGAAGAAAGAGAGAAATTAGAAGGTTCTGAGAGTGTACAATAAAGTGTCATTTAAATTCCTGAAAGAAAGTTGACAGAATATTTTCTTGCCTGTAGAATGAAGGTGAATGAACAGTCATTCATTTTTCGGTAAGGTAGGAGATATCATGAAAAAGAATAAACCTAAATATAAGCAAATCATCGATGCAGCTGTAGAAGTGATTGCCGAGAATGGCTATCATAGTTCCCAAGTGTCGAAGATCGCCAAGAAAGCAGGCGTCGCAGACGGGACCATTTATCTTTATTTCAAGAATAAGGAAGATATTCTCGTTTCCCTCTTTCAGGAGAAGATGGGGCAATTCATTGAGAAGATCGAGCAAGAAACCAATTCCCGTCAGACAGCTGAAGAGAAGTTGTTGAAACTTGTTGAAACACACTTTGAACAGTTGTCTGCCGATCATCACTTGGCAATTGTGACACAGTTGGAACTGCGTCAGTCCAATAAGGATTTAAGGCAGAAGATAAACAGTGTGTTAAAACCTTATTTAAATGTAATTGATGCCATCATTAGTGAAGGTGTGGAAGAAGGGCTGTTCCGTCCGAACCTAGATCGCCGTCTTGTTCGTCAAATGATTTTTGGGACATTGGATGAGACGGTGACGAATTGGGTGATGAAGGAACAGCGTTATAACATAGTAGACCAGGCTCATGAAGTCCATAGCTTGATTGTTCATGGATTAGCCCGATCCAGTCAGTAAAGGAGAGATTCTTTTGTCAACGCTCACGGTTCATAAAGAAAATCATGTTGCAACGATTACTATTGAGAGTCCACCTGCTAATGCATTGTCCAGTGTTATTCTTCAAGATTTGTCGAATGAACTGGACGCTATAGAAAAAGATTCTTCTATAAAAGCGATTTTGCTGAAAGGAGAAGGGAAGTTCTTCTCAGCAGGTGCAGACATCAAAGAGTTCACCTCTTTGCAAGGAGCTTCTGATTACGAAGCTCTTGCGAGTAAGGGGCAGCAGTTATTTAACCGGATAGAGAATTTTCATATACCGGTGATCGCTGCCATTCACGGAGCGGCACTTGGTGGTGGGTTGGAACTTGCGATGTCCTGTCATATCCGGTATGTGACCCACGATGCCAAGATTGGGTTGCCGGAGTTGAACCTTGGAATCATACCAGGATTTGCAGGTACGCAGCGTCTTCCGAGGTACGTAGGTTCTGCAAAAGCCTATGAGATGACACTTACAGGCGTACCGATCTCTGGCAAGGAAGCAGCCAAGTTTGGACTTGCGAACCAAAGCTTCTCAGATGAGGAGTTATTCCCGGAAGCAGATAAGCTTGCCAAGACAATCGCTTCGAAGAGTGGACCTACTATCCACCATGTAATGAAGTTGATTCCATATGCTCACACGTCACAGCTCCAAGATGGCGTAAAACAAGAGGCTGCTGCCTTTGGGCAAGTGTTTGGAAACGAAGATGCCAAAGAAGGCATTCAAGCCTTCATTGAAAAAAGAAAACCACAATTTTCGGATCAATAGTTTAGGAGGGTACTGATATGAATATTTATGTTCTATTAAAAAGAACGTTTGACACAGAAGAGAAAATTGCAATTTCAAATGGAAGAATCGAAGACGATGGTGCCGAATACATCATCAACCCATACGATGAATACGCAGTAGAAGAGGCGATCAATCTTCGTGATGAGCACGGCGGTGAAGTGACGGTCGTGACAATCGGGGAAGAGGATTCAGAGAAGCAGTTGCGCACAGCCCTTGCTATGGGCGCAGACAAAGCGGTTCTAATTAATACTGAGGATGACTTGGAAGAAGGAGATCAGTTCACGACTGTGAAAATACTGGAAGCCTTCTTTGAAGACAAAGAAGCAGATATAGTGTTGGCCGGAAACGTAGCGATTGATGAAGCAAGCGGTCAAGTTGGCCCTCGTCTGGCTGAACGTCTTGGCATGTCTTGCGTTACCACTATTACAAGCATTAAAGTTGATGGTGAGAAAGCGAACATCGAACGCGATGTAGAAGGAGATGTAGAGAAAGTTGAAACCTCTCTTCCACTGCTTGTAACTTGCCAACAAGGCTTGAATGAACCACGCTATCCATCACTTCCTGGAATTATGAAAGCGAAGAAAAAACCGCTGGAAGAACTAGAAATCGATGATTTGGATTTAGATGAAGACGATGTAGAACCGAAGACGAAAACAATAGAAATATTCTTACCACCAGAAAAACAAGCAGGTAAAGTACTTGAAGGGGAAACGGACGATCAAGTTAAGGAACTCGTCTCGTTACTAAAAACGGAAGCCAAAGTTCTGTAATTCGATAAGGGGAAAGGAGAATCGGTATGAGTAAAAAAGTATTAGTAATTGGGGAAGCAAGAGAAGGATCACTACGTAATGTAACGTTCGAAGCGATCGCAGCTGCAAATATTGTTAGCGATGGTGGAGAAGTTGTAGGGGTACTGTGCGGAGACGGTGACTTAAGTGCACTTGGACAGGAAATGGTATATTACGGAGCGGAGAAAGTTATCACTGTATCAAACCCAGAATTGAAAACGTATACATCTGATGGTTATGCTCAGGCAGTAATGGAAGTAATTAATGATGAATCACCTGAAGGAATCATCATGGGTCATACAGCAGTAGGGAAAGATTTGACTCCTAAACTTGCAAGCCGTTTGGAATCCGGACTCATCTCGGATGCTACAGAAGTGGTAGCAGAAGGTGGGAATATCGTATTTACGCGTCCGATCTATTCTGGTAAAGCCTTCGAGAAGAAAGAGATTACAGACGGACTTGTCTTTGCAACGATCCGTCCTAACAACATTCCATCCCTTGAGAGAGACGAAGCTCTTACGGGGCAAGTAACAGAAAAAGAAGTGTCGATCACAAACATCCGCACCATCATCCAAGATGTCATCAGAAAATCTTCTGATGGTGTCGACTTATCCGAAGCTAAAGTTATTGTTGCTGGTGGTCGTGGCGTGAAGAGTGCAGAAGGTTTCGAACCCCTCAATGATTTGGCGGAGGTTCTTGGCGGTACGGTAGGGGCATCTCGTGGAGCTTGTGATGCTGGATACTGTGATTACTCCCTTCAAATCGGCCAGACAGGTAAGGTTGTTACACCGGACCTTTACATTGCATGTGGTATCTCCGGTGCCATTCAACACTTAGCCGGTATGTCCAACTCCAAAGTAATTGTAGCCATTAACAAAGATCCGGAAGCAAACATTTTTAATGTGGCGGATTATGGTATTGTCGGTGACTTGTTTGATGTCGTACCAAAACTGGTCGATGAAATCAAACAAATGAAAGTGAACGCATAAAAATTTCCAAAAAAAGCCGAGCCGATTATTTGGCTTCGGCTTTTTTCCGTGTTTTAATAAGGTATAAACAAATTGGTAGTCACTAAAAATAGTTAGTGATAAACTGTAATCAAGATTTGTTCATAGGAGGAATATATAAATGGCTATTGTGAAAGCTACAGATCAAAACTTTACAGAAGAAACTAATGACGGTCTTGTACTTGCCGATTTCTGGGCACCTTGGTGCGGACCTTGTAAAATGATTGCACCAGTTCTTGAAGAACTTGATGAAGAAATGAGCGATCAGGTTAAAATCGTCAAGCTGGATGTAGACGAAAACCAAGAAACAGCAGGTAAATACGGAGTTATGAGTATTCCAACATTGCTTCTATTCAAAGATGGTAAAGTCGTAGACCAAGTAATTGGTTTCCAACCAAAAGAAGCACTTGCTGAATTGATCACAAAACATTCTTAATCCATTAAAGGACCGCACTGCATATGCAGTGCGGTTTTTTTGTAATTGATACAATTGTCAGTTTGGCTGATAGTGGTTGTTTTTGGAACGTTTGTTGACTGCTCTAATGATACGTATCAGGCTGTTGACGGCAATCAACACACCGATAATGATATAAAATGCTTGCTCTCCGCTAAGTACATAAGCAGTGACCACGAAGGATGCTAACAGCAAAAGTAGAGAATGGAATATGATCTCAAACAGAAACATTTTTTTGCTCAATCGTGATACCTCCTAACCAATTCCTTACATCACACAATAAAGCAAAAAAGAAAAGAATGAAAGTGCAGGTTGAAAAGCATTTAAAAAGGCGAATGGCTGTTCTATCTCCCTTCTATATGGTATTTTTGAATAAATAACCTTCTCAATATAACGGAGTTGATCCAATCATGAATGAAAACATAAAAGAAAAATTAGCCGTTTTACCGGACCAACCTGGCTGTTACTTGATGAAGGACAAGCATGGAACAGTCATCTATGTCGGGAAGTCCAAGGTTTTGAAGAACCGGGTTCGTTCCTACTTTACCGGTGCCCATGACGGCAAAACACAACGTTTGGTAAGAGAGATCATTGACTTTGAATATATTGTCACCACTTCTGAAATTGAAGCTCTCATACTAGAGATGAATTTAATTAAGAAATACGATCCGAAGTACAATGTTCTCCTTAAAGATGACAAAACGTATCCCTATCTCAAAGTGACAGGAGAAAGACACCCTAGGTTGATTGTGACGAGGAACGTGAAAAAGGATAAAGGAAAATACTTCGGTCCTTACCCCAACGTCATTGCAGCAAGGGAGACGAAAAAGTTATTAGACCGCCTTTATCCGCTCAGGAAGTGTAACACGATGCCTGATCGCGTTTGTTTGTATTATCACATGCACCAATGTTTAGGACCTTGTGAATACAAAGTTACCAAAGAAACCAACCAGGAAATCGTTCAATCTATTACCTCCTTCCTTAATGGTGGGCATACGGAGATCAAGAAAGATCTGAAGAATAAAATGTATGAAGCTTCAGAAGAGCTGGATTTTGAGCGTGCAAAAGAATTGCGCGACCAAATCGAACACATTGAATCTGTCATGGAGCAACAGAAGATGTCGATGAACGATAAAGTGGATCGTGACATTTTCGGTTATGCCTATGACAAGGGCTGGATGTGTGTGCAAGTTTTCTTTGTGCGACAAGGGAAGCTGATAGAACGTGACGTCTCACTGTTTCCGTTTTTTGACGATCCGGAAGAGACGTTCTTAAGTTATATCGGTCGTTTTTATTTGCATCAGAATCATCCTTATCCAAAACAAGTACTCGTACCAGTGGCGACAAACGTAGAGGCGCTTGAGGAAATCATTGATCCGAAAGTAATGATTCCTATGCGCGGGCGAAAGAAAGAGCTTGTGGAATTATCCATGAAGAATGCTCAAATTGCGCTCGAGGAGAAGTTTGCGCTTATTGAGAGGGATGAAGAGCGAACCATTAAAGCGGTTGAGACACTTGGGGATCATTTGAACATTGAAACGCCTCATCGCATCGAAGCGTTCGATAACTCTAATATCCAAGGCGCAGACCCTGTATCTGCTATGGTCGTCTTTATCGACGGAAAGCCGAACAAGAAAGAATATCGCAAATATAAAATACGCGACGTAGAAGGACCAGATGATTATGAAACGATGCGGGAAGTGGTTCGTCGCCGTTATAAACGGGTGCTGAAAGAAGACCTTCCATTACCAGACTTGATTGTAGTGGATGGAGGGAAAGGGCAAATGTCTGCTGCTCAAGATGTATTAGAAAATGAACTTGGGTTGGACGTTCCTTTATGTGGCCTAGCTAAGGATGACAAACATAAGACGAGTGAGTTGTTATATGGCGACCCTCCTACCGTAGTCGACCTGAACAGACAGTCCCAGGAATTCTACCTCGTACAGCGAATTCAGGATGAAGTGCACCGATTCGCTATTTCCTTCCACAGGCAGTTAAGGGGTAAAGGGGCTATCCAGTCTGAACTGGATCAAATCCCAGGAGTCGGAGAGAAACGCAGGCGGCTATTGTTGCGTCATTTCAAGTCTGTGCAGGAAATCAAGAAGGCTGATCTATCTGCAATGACCAAACTAGGCATTCCGGAACCTGTTGCGCAGACGATTTTGATCCATTTAAATGAGGAAAAAGAAGAAGAGCCAGAGGATGAGTAATCCCCTGGCTCTTTACATTAGGCGCGAACCGCCGTCAATTCCACGTAGTTCCCTTTGGTGTTGATCTCTTCGAAACACTCATATGTATCACCCGTCAGCTGGCCGGTTACTTCTGCCAGAAAGCCACTTTCTACACGGAAATCGACTTTGAATACACTCTGGTGCAGTCGCTTCTCGACAATATGGCCGGAAAGGCGAAAGACCAATTCTTTCTTCTTTTCTTTCTCTAATTGCAAGTCGCCCCATCCAATATATTGGAAAAATTCATAAACCTCTTCAAATTGATGCAAATCACTTTGACGGGCGATGTTCTTACCCATCAAATAGAGTAAGTAGGGGGCATCTTTCCCAAGAAAATCCGGAAGTGTATAGTAGCGCATAATATCGTAGGCAGCGCCTGTCCCCACTAATGATGATAGATTCGATGTTGTCAGTTTCGTTGATTCTTTCATACCCTCATTCCTTTCTCCCTTCCTCCATTATCTCGCGAAAGCCATCCTCACGCAATCTTTATTCTCGTATTTATGCATCTAGGTAACAATCTGTCGAAATGTCTAATTTATCCGCTTGCTTTCTTGACGCTATTACTGGATAGAAGTACAATAAATATGTCACAAATTGTGTGCGAATCAGACGATGTTACAAAAAGAGGGGATTTTCGATTTATTTTTTTGCGTTTCATAAAAGCGCTTAACTGTCTGAAAAATGCACAAATTCTAAAGAGTTATATATCTTGAGGGGGGTAAATATGGCGGGAACGCGCGGGTATGTTAACAGAAGATTACATTCATTATTAGGGGTAATTCCCATCGGGATCTTCTTGATCCAACACTTGACTGTGAACTATTTTGCAACACGTGGTCCAGAAGCATTTAACGCGGCAGCTCATTTTATGGAGAGTCTACCGTATCGTTATGTGCTTGAGATCTTTATCATTTTCTTACCACTACTATTCCACTCCATTTATGGGGTGTATATTGCATTCACGGCCAAAAGCAATTTAGGGAACTTTTCATATTTCAGAAACTGGATGTTCATGTTCCAGCGTATTACGGGGATCATTACACTTATTTTCATCGCATGGCACGTATGGGAAACCCGTATTGCCGTGGGCTTCTTCGGAGCGGAATTGAATTATCAGTTGATGGAAGGAATACTTACTGACCCATTCTTTTTCTGGTTCTATTTAATTGGAGTCGTTTCAACTACGTTCCACTTCTCCAATGGACTGTGGTCATTCTGTGTAAGCTGGGGAATTACTGTATCACCTCGCTCACAAAAAATTATGACGTATGCAAGCATCATTGTATTTGTCGCAATCTCTTACGTTGGCGTCCGTACATTGATCCAGTTTGCCTACGGCGCATAAATTCAGTCATAGCATAACTAACGTAGATATATCGTAATTAAGGGAGTGAGCTTCAATCATGTCTAATAAAAATATTGTTATCGTCGGCGGTGGACTAGCCGGTCTGATGGCAACCATTAAAGCAGCAGAACAAGGGATTCACGTGGATCTGCTATCAATTGTGCCTGTTAAACGCTCTCACTCTGTATGTGCACAAGGTGGAATCAACGGAGCCGTCAATACAAAAGGGGAGGGAGACTCTCCTTGGGAACACTTCGATGATACCGTTTATGGTGGGGATTTCCTTGCGAACCAACCTCCGGTTAAGGCGATGTGTGATGCAGCACCTGGAATCATTCACTTACTAGATCGTATGGGGGTTATGTTCAACCGTACGCCGGAAGGACTCCTTGACTTCCGACGCTTCGGAGGCACGCAGCACCACCGTACAGCGTTTGCCGGTGCAACGACAGGGCAACAACTATTGTATGCTCTTGACGAGCAGGTTCGTCGTCATGAAGTGAACGGTTTGGTAACTAAATATGAGAACTGGGAATTCTTGTCTGCTATCGTTGATGATAAGGGTGTTGGCCGTGGAGTTGTAGGTCAGAACCTAAGCAGTCACGAAATCAAAGCATTTCCTGCTGATGCGGTCATTATGGCAACTGGTGGCCCTGGTATTATCTTTGGTAAGTCAACGAACTCTGTCATCAATACAGGTTCAGCAGCTGGGTCTCTTTATCAACAAGGTGTCCGCTACGCAAACGGTGAATTCATCCAAATTCACCCGACAGCAATTCCTGGAGACGACAAGCTCCGCCTTATGAGTGAATCTGCTCGTGGAGAAGGTGGACGAGTTTGGACTTATAAAGACGGGGAGCCTTGGTACTTCCTTGAGGAGAAATACCCTGCTTACGGAAACCTAGTGCCTCGTGATATTGCAACACGTGAAATTTTCGACGTGTGTGTGAACCAGAAACTCGGCATTAACGGAGAGAACATGGTGTACCTGGATCTTTCTCACAAAGATCCGAAAGAATTGGACGTTAAATTGGGCGGAATCATTGAAATTTATGAGAAGTTTGTTGGGGATGACCCTCGTAAAGTTCCAATGAAAATCTTCCCTGCCGTCCACTATTCCATGGGTGGCATGTGGGTCGATTATGACCAAATGACACATATTCCAGGAATCTTCGCTGCCGGAGAATGTGACTATACACAACACGGTGGTAACCGTCTTGGTGCTAACTCTCTTCTTTCTTCTATTTACGGCGGAATGGTCGCCGGGCCGAACGCAGTGAAATATACAGAAGGGCTAGATGAGATTGCAGATGACATGTCCTCAACTCTTTTCGAAGAGAAAGTCAAAGAGGAACAAGCCAAATTCGATGAAATTATGAAAATGGACGGCGAGGAGAATGCCTACCAGATTCATAAAGAACTTGGTGAGTGGATGACCGATAACGTAACGGTTGTACGTGAAAACGAAAAGCTTAAAAAGACAGATGAAAAAATCCTTGAGCTGATGGACCGTTATAAGAACATCAACATTAACGATACATCCCGCTGGAGTAACCAAGGGGCAATGTTCACTCGTCAATTATGGAATATGCTGCAGCTTGCTCGTGTTATTACACAAGGTGCTCTTAACCGTAACGAAAGCCGAGGAGCACACTACAAACCGGAATTCCCGGACCGTAATGATGAAGAGTGGTTGAAGACAACCATTGCCTCATATGACGCAGAGAACAATAAGCCTGTCTTCACTTATGAAGATGTGGATACTTCACTCATCGAGCCACGGAAACGTGACTACTCGAAAAGTAAATAAAGGAGGTCATTGATGATGAGCGAAAATAAAACCGTAACGTTTATAATTACGCGTCAAGACCACCCGGACGAACAGCCTTATGAGGAAACATTTGAGATCCCTTATCGTGAAAATATGAACGTCATTTCTGGGTTGATGGAGATCCGTCGTAATCCAGTCAATGCAAATGGCGAGAAGACAACACCTGTCTATTGGGACATGGGGTGTTTAGAAGAAGTTTGTGGTGCTTGTTCGATGGTAATCAACGGCACTCCGAGACAATCTTGTACGGCACTTGTAGACCAGTTGGAACAGCCGGTCCGCTTGGCGCCAATGACAACATTCCCAGTCAATCGTGACCTTGCAGTTGATCGAAGCCGTATGTTTGATTCACTGAAAAAGGTGAAGGCTTGGGTACCGATTGACGGTACTTATGACCTTGGGCCTGGACCGCGGATGCCTGAGAGTAAGCGTCAGTGGGCTTATGAGTTGTCGAAATGCATGACTTGTGGTGTTTGCTTAGAAGCTTGTCCAAACGTGAACAGCAAATCTGATTTCATTGGACCTGCTCCTTTATCACAAGTTCGCCTTTTCAATTCACACCCGACAGGTGAACTGAATAAGAGTGAACGTCTGCAGACGATTATGGATGAGGAAGGGCTTATGGGTTGCGGTAACTCGCAAAACTGCGTGCAATCCTGTCCGAAAGGAATTCCTTTGACAACATCAATTGCTGCATTGAACCGTGATACTGCAATTGAATCTTTCAAAAGCTTCTTCGGAAGTGACCAGCGTATCTAATAATAGAAACCACCGCCTTTCTTTTGGGGCGGTGGTTTTTTTATGGATTTATTTTGGAAGTGATTTTTGTTAAGATAAGTTCTTGTGTGTAAAGAATCATATAGCAAAGCATTTTTAAATGGTTTGCCGTCTTAACAATGAGTAGTATAATAGACGTGGTTGTTAATTTTTATTAGGGTGATCTCATGAAAAAAATGAAATGGTTTCATATACTTGTATTATTATTTTTTATCATATCAGGATGTTATATAGCATTTTTATCTATGAATCAACCATTCATCGGCATAGATTTGGAAGAGAAAGATGGCAATTACGTCATTTCTGAGATAAATAATGAAGGTTGGGCAGACCGCCACTTTGTACCGATAGGAGCAGAAGTGGTATCTGTGAATGGCGAGAGCCCAGAGGAACATACTTCTGTTTCAATGTTTTCAGAGGTGGAAATGGCAGATAGTATCACGGTGCAATTCGACGGAAGCAGGATGGTTTACGATGATATCACTGACTCAAGTGCGATGCACTGGGCGTTCTATATCTTAATCCCGATATTATTCTTTGTAAGTGTACTTGGTATTTCATATTTAGTTCATAAGCGAGTGCCTACAAGATATTCCATGGGGACGCTTATTCTGTACTTCTTAGCTGTGGCGTTAGGTTATATGAGTAACAGCGGTGCAGTGCGGGACGATTTGTATAGTGTACTTCTTAATACTTCTATGTTTCTCACCTCTCCCGTCATTTTAATTCATTTTCTTTATAAGTATTTTCAAGAACTTAATGTGTATTGGTTCTCGAAGAAAATCATCTATTTCTTATATTTTGTAACAATAATGGTATCTTTGCTTGAGAAATATTATTTAGTCACCAAAAACTATCCGGCGTGGTTCAATCCGGTTCCGCATTGGTTGTTACTGCTTCTCTATATCATATTGTTTACGATCATATACAGGGGTTTATACGTTTATAAGTCTACTCCTGTCGGGTCTATCTTCAAATATATGAGCGTAGGTGTGTCCATCGCTTTCTTTCCGTATATTTTCTTATATTTAATTCCAGCCCTCACCTTTGGTGTGAAGATCATTTCCTTGGAGATTGGAGCTTTCTTCTTAGTGGCATTACCGATTACGTTCATGTATTTGATTACCAGAGAGCAGCTGGTTGATATCACGTTTGTCATGAATCGTGTAAGGTATTATGCCCTGTTGTCGGTCATTCCGAGTATTCTTTTGACCTTCATTTCATTCTGGGCTGTCGAGGTCGATCGGTCCCCTGTGGTATATATTCAGGTGTTTCTTCTTGTTTATATCACGCTGGTTTCTTTTCTCTCTATGAAAGAAATATTGGATTTTAGACTGCAGCGGCATCTATTCTCTGCAAGATACTCTTTCCAGGAGAGTATGCACCGGATGGCGAAGGATATGAAAGACCAATCCAATGCGGTCGATCTCATGAAGGTGATGCGAGGGGAAGTGAATAATGTCATGAATGTACGTGATATTTACATTTACTCCAAGCACATCAAACGCAATATGTATTGTGTCTATGATCAGATTCCTGATGACATTATGGAAAACATTCGCGAACAGCTGGATAAGAATAATTATGATGTTGGTTCGATTATTGAGTCTTCGAAGGGGTTCGGTGTGATTGTCGGCTTTTCTTTAGATAAAATCACGATGCTTTGGTGTAAAGGAAAGCGTGACTTTACTACTTTAAACCGTGATGAGAAGACCTATTTACAAACCATCTCCCATAATGCCAACATTGCAATTGAGAATATGAATTTGATTGAAGATCTCGTGAAGGAACTAAGAAGACTGAGAAATGACCAAACCCAGAAGTATCCTACATGGCTTTCCAGGTTGCTGTTCACAATTGCAGAGAACCAGAGGAAGCAGCTGTCTATTGATTTACACGATACAGTTCTTCAAGAACAACTGTTTCTCTATAGAAAAATGGATGACTTGTTACGCCAGAGAAAGGATCTACCGAAAACTTTACACTCTGAACTTGTGATGTATAAAGAGTCACTGCTCGACAGTATCCATCTAATCAGAGAGACGTGTAACGAGTTGAGACCAGCCTTTATCGAGGAAATGGGGCTTGTACAGTCTCTTAATAACCTTATTCAACAATATCAACTAAGGTCGAACTTTACGGTTTACTTCTCGGAAGAAGACTTTACTACAGAATTGGACCAGGAGCACGTACTGGCAATATTCAGGATTGTGCAGGAACTTCTCACCAATGCCGTGAAACACTCAGGTGCAAAAGTGGTGAAGTTATCTCTATCCAATGATAAAGACAATGTGGAATTACACTATTCAGATAATGGACGAGGAATGGATTTCTCCTTTCAACGGGATTTGTTCTCTCATATTGGTTTGTCCGGTATTGAGCAGCGCGTAAACGGATTGAATGGAAGTATGGATATATCAACAGCCCCGGGTCAAGGCTTTGAAGCTGTGATAACATTTCCTTGTACCGCAACTAAGGAGGTACATGTATGACGACAGTATTAATCGTAGACGATCATCCCGCTGTCGGAGCAGGGACGAGGTCCATGCTCGAGGGACAATCAGGAATGAGCGTTGATGTGATTGAACAAAGCGGTAAAGTGCAGCATTTACTGAAAGAGAAGGACTACGATGTACTTCTTCTCGATTTATATATGCCGGGGATGAACGGAATCGAATTAGCAAAAACGATTCGGAAAGAATATCCAGATATCACTATATTGATCTACACCGGGTTCGACTTGAGTACTCATTTCAACATGTTGGTTGAAGCGAGCGTCAATGGTTTCGTTTCAAAAACAGCGACGAGTGAACAGCTGGTGACGGCTATTGAATGTGCATTACGTGACGAAGTAGTTATTCCGCTTCATCTGTTCAAGCAGTTGAGAAGATCAGAAGCGAGCGTAAGCCAAACAACAGAAACTCCAAGTGGGTCAGAGATTTCTTTAAACGAGAAGGAGCAGTCCATACTGAAGGAAGTTGCTTCTGGTTTAACGAACAGAGAAATCGCTCAAGAGCTTCATATGTCACAGCGTAGCGTGGAGTATACACTCACTGGTATCTTCAATAAATTGAATGTAAGATCACGAACAGAAGCGCTTTACAAAGCACAAGAACTCGGGCTTGTGTCTAAATCATGAACCTGTAGCACAGAGCCGCCCTTCCGCTCATACGATACAAAGACTAAATAATTCCCCTTATAAAGCTCAAGAGAACAAGGAGGGGTACGCTTGTGAAGGAGGACGGCTATCGGCCAACGCAAATTCTTACCAAGCGGGAGCGAGAAGTATTTGAGCTTCTGGTGCAAGATAAGACGACAAGGGAGATCGCAAAAGAGCTTTTCATCTCTGAGAAAACCGTTCGAAACCATATTTCGAACGCTATGCAGAAGTTAGGTGTGAAAGGACGCTCGCAGGCAGTTGTAGAGCTGCTTAGAATGGGTGAACTGGAATTATAACTTTTCCATAGAAAATGTAACTTGGAGAGAGGGGTCCTTTCAGGTGCTGATGTGTAGCGGTACCTGGAAGGGTTTTTTGTCGAATATGATGGTTATACCTTGAAATTTACTTAGTAAACCACGACAATGAAGATTAAAGACAAAACCGTTAAGGAGTGCTGGTTGTGCCAAAATCGGAACAGATGACCAAAGTGGCTGATGTTGAGAAAGAATTACGATACATAGCTGGGATCATAAAACAGCAAGGGCGTGTGATTCTAAACCATTATCCTATTACGGCTCCACAGTTTGTTGCTTTACAGTGGTTGCTTGATAAAGGGAATATGACTATTGGGGAGCTTTCTAATTCTATTCATTTAGCCTGTAGTACGACAACAGACTTGGTCGATCGTATGGAGAAGAATGAACTTGTTGAGCGCATCCGTGATCCGAAAGATCGACGTGTTGTTCGAATTCAAGTACTTGATAAAGGAAAGCAAATCATTCATGAAGTGATAGATAAACGGCAGGAATACCTTCTGAACGTTTTGAAAGACGTATCAGATGAGGACGTCAATACATTAAATCGTCTTCTACATTTGCTTCACGAAAATATGTTGCAGACTGAACAACAAGTAGAAGAAAAGTAAAAGAGGGATGTAGTGTGAGAAAGCCGATAGGAGTTATTGATTCGGGTGTTGGTGGATTAACGGTAGCGCGAGAATTAATGAGGCAGCTCCCGAAAGAACGCTTTATATATTTAGGTGATACACAACGATGCCCATACGGCCCTCGACCTGAAGAGGAAGTAAGGGAATTCACTTGGCAAATGGTGAATTATTTACTTGATAAAGATATTAAAATGCTTGTCATTGCATGTAATACGGCAACTGCCTATACGCTAGAGGAATTGCAAAATCAACTTTCTATTCCGGTGATCGGCGTTATAGAACCAGGGGCAAGAGCTGCGATTAAGGTCAGTCAGAATAAGCGAATCGGTGTGATAGGGACTGAAGGAACGATCAGCTCCAAAGCTTATCCAAACGCGCTTCGCTCCATAGATGCTTCGATCCGAATCAATGACCTGGCATGCCCTCCATTTGTTCCAATGGTGGAAGATGGGATATTAGCTGGACCAATGGCTGAAGGGGTCGTTGCAAGAACGCTTCAACCTTTGAAGGAAATGAATCATATCGACACACTCATTCTAGGTTGTACCCATTATCCGTTAATTCGGCAACTTGTCCAGAAAGAGATGGGAGACCATATCCAAGTGATCAGTTCTGGCGAAGAAACGGCCCGAGAAGCAAGCCTGATTCTTGCTTATCAGAAAGCCTTGAACACCTCAAATGAAGAACCTGTTCATGAATTTTATACAACGGGTGATATCGAAAAATTCCGAGTTGTCGCAAACAGTTGGTTTGAAGATCCTGTTCGGATCCTCGAACTTGTTGAACTTGAAGGTACCAGAAGCTCTGCTTAATGAAGCAGAGCTTTTTTTGTATAGTTCTTTCTCTACTCTTTTCCTGACAGCTCTACCTGAAAATTCGATGGTCTAAACCATGATGGGGCTCGTATATATGGTAGTACAATCTATCTCAGGAGGGGAAAAGTATGAAGAGCCTCGGTTTCAAGCCTATGATCATATCGGTTATTCTTTTATTAACGACAGGGCTGCTCTCTGGCTGCTTGTTTGAAGGAGAACAGACGTTAGAAAAAATGGATAGTCCTGATGAAGCTGTGAATACAACGGATACAGCATTGGAAGAGGATGCGCCAGAAGGGGAAGAGCCGAGTGGTGAAGGGGAAGAGGAGCAGGAAGGTGAGGAACAACCCACCTCCCAAACAGTTGAAAGAGAATTGTACCTCATGGATGAAAACGGGATGATTGTTCCACAGACGATTGAATTGCCTGCATCCCAAGAAGCTGCTTCTCAAGCAATTGAATACTTAGTGAAAGATGGTCCTGTTACGAACTTATTGCCTAATGGATTCCAAGCGGTTCTTCCGGCTGGAACTGAAGTTCTAGGGCTTAATCCAGAAGCGGATGGAACGATGGTAGTTGATCTGTCAGAGGAATTTAAGAATTACGATGCAAAAGATGAACAGAAAATTCTTGAAGCGATGACCTACACACTAACGCAGTTTGATGGAATTAAACGAATTAAGTTATGGATCAACGGATATGAACAAAATGTGATGCCTGTAGACGGAACCCCGGTTTCTCAAGGGGTTTCCCGTTCTGACGGGATTAACGTACAAGGTGCGGACCATGTAGATGTTCTCGATACGGAGGCTGTCACTGTTTACTTCCCAGCCCAGTCAGGGGATCAGATCTATCAAGTTCCAGTAACGACCAGGGTCCAAAAGGGAGACGACCTTTATACAACTGTCGTCCAAGCATTGTTGGAAGGGCCCGCACTTGAAACATCCCTCTTGCAGCCCTTCAATGATGAAGCAGAAGTATTAAAGACCGAGTTGAATGACGGAGTACTGTCCCTATCATTTAATGAAGCGATTCTCACTGGACAAGACCAACCGACATTATCCAATGCAGCGTTAGCTAGTCTGGTTATGAGCCTCACTGATTTTGAGGAAGTGGAGTCTGTCGAGGTGAATGTGGAAGGTTCAGAACAGGTTATCAATGAATTAGGTGAACCAATTGTTGAGCCAGTCACACGTCAAGAAGTGAACCAAGCAATAGGATTGTAACGGAAGGACCCTCTCGCGGGGGTTCTTTTTTTGTTTCGTAAACGTGTAGGTTTACTACCGACACATATGAAATTGTGTTAAGATGGGCAAGGATAAGAGAGATGATGAAGGAGGTCATTTACGTTGAGAAGTGATCAAAGAGAAGTAAACCAATTAAGAAATGTAACAATTGAAACTGACTATGTGAAACACCCAGAAGGCTCTGTTCTCATCAGTTTTGGAGATACGAAAGTCATTTGTAATGCTAGTGTAGAGGATCGTGTACCTCCTTTTCTACGCGGACAAGGAAAAGGGTGGATTACCGCTGAATATGCGATGCTTCCACGTGCAACAGAATCACGTAATATTCGTGAATCCTCTAAAGGGAAAGTCTCAGGACGTACAATGGAAATCCAACGTCTGATCGGCCGTGCGCTTCGTGCTGTCGTTGACTTGGACTCGATCGGAGAACGTACATTGTGGGTGGACTGTGATGTCATCCAAGCCGATGGAGGCACACGTACCGCTTCCATTACAGGCGCGTTTGTTGCCGTTGTACTTGCACTTGGGAAGCTTGTAGACGCTGGAAAAATCAAAAAGCTCCCAATCACGGACTACTTAACTGCTATATCTGTAGGTGTGCTGCCTGATGGTCAAGAGATTCTGGACCTTTGCTATGAAGAAGATAGTAAAGCGCATGTAGACATGAACGTCGTCATGACAGGAGACGGGGAGTTTGTCGAGCTTCAAGGCACAGGTGAAGAAGCCACTTTCACAATGCCTCAGCTTCAAACGATGCTTTCTCTTGCGCAAAAAGGTGTAGAAGAACTCGTTGAAATGCAAAAAGAAGCGATCGGAAGCTACGCGGAAGTAATCGACAACCTTAGGGAGAAAGCAAGCAATGAATGAATTGGTCATTGCCACAAAAAACGAAGGTAAAGTACGTGAGTTCCGTGAAATGTTTTCGAAATATGGAATTGAGGTAAAGTCACTATTAGAGTTTGACGAACCGATTGAAGATATTGAAGAAACCGGAACTACATTCACGGAGAATGCCACCATCAAAGCAGAGGCCATTTCAAAGCAGTACAACATTCCTGTATTGGCGGACGACTCCGGGCTTGAAGTAGATGCCTTGGAGGGTGCTCCTGGTGTTTACTCAGCTCGCTACGCCGGCCTTGAAAAAAATGACCAAAAGAACTTGGATAAAGTACTTGAAAACATGAAAGACGTCCCGACTGATCAACGAACAGCTCGATTTGTCTGTGCTGTTGCCGTAGCTAGACCGGACCATGACACTTTCGTGAAAATCGGTACTTGCGAAGGGCATATTGCTGAGGAACCACAAGGTGAACATGGCTTCGGCTATGATCCGGTATTTATTCCGCAAGGCTCACAGAGAACGCTTGCTGAATACACGTCCGAAGAAAAGAATGCAATCAGCCATCGTCATAATGCGATAATCCAGTTAGAAGAGTGGCTGAAAAACGCTTAAATCTCGAGGTGAATGAACATGCCGAAAGTATTGATTATAAGTGATAGTCATGGACTGACAGATGAGGTGGAAGAGATCAAGTCTCGCCACAGAGGAGAAGTGGAAGCGATGATCCATTGTGGTGACTCAGAACTTCCGTATGATGCTCCAGAACTTGAAGGGTACTACTATGCAAAAGGCAACTGCGATTTCGAACCGGAAATGGTAGATGATCAAGTAGTAACTGTGGGAGAATTGACTATTTATGCCACACACGGTCATTTATATCAGATCAAATCCACACTTATGCCTCTTTCCTACCGTGCGGAAGAAGTAAGTGCTAAAGTAGCCTGTTTTGGCCATTCACATATAGCAGGAGCGGAAAAAGTGAACGACAAACTGTTCATTAACCCTGGAAGTATAAGACTTCCACGTGATCATAAAGAGCCCTCCTATGCTATTTTAGAGTGGAGTACCTTGGATGAAGTAAGCGTCCAATTTTATCACGTCGATGGAGAACCTATGACTGATTTAAGAATGGAAACATCCCTAGCAGCAAAGAATTAAATTTCTTTGCTGCAATCCATTGACATATAACGTGATTCGTTATATTATTATTCTTGTCCGCTTCACAAGACAACTTTTCACTTGCTTGCAGTGAGCTGATTGATTCTTCTAATTGCGGGTGTAGTTTAATGGTAAAACCTCAGCCTTCCAAGCTGATGACGAGGGTTCGATTCCCTTCACCCGCTCCATACATATTAACAATCAAATATGATGTCCCAGTAGCTCAGCTGGATAGAGCATGATCGAATCCACTGCGAAGCTAGACATCAACGTACCGATTTTACTATCTTCATTGTCTCACCCAAGAAAATCGGGACGACAGCTCATTGGAATTATGGGCAGTCATTCACAACCTAATACTATGTCCCAGTAGCTCAGCTGGATAGAGCAACAGCCTTCTAAGCTGTGGGTCGGGAGTTCGAATCTCTCCTGGGACGCTAATTTAGAACGTTGAACTTTTTCGTGTGAAAAAGTTCAACGTTTTTTCTTATCTCTTTCTATGGGTTATAAGAAAATTCAAAGTTGGGGGTGTTTGAATTCTTAACAAAAAGCAACTTGCTTCTTGTACTTAGTTTCTTATTCATTGTAAATGAAGTCATTGGAAATGTATTTGGGGATAGCGATTATCTACAGTGGGCAGTACATACATTATTGGGAGTAGTGATCATCATGATGAACTTTGTTTTCCGAGCTCAAAATGAGAAGAAAAATGAAGTGATTGGTTGGATTGGTTTTATAATATTTGCTTTTGCGACCTTGTTCCTTATTACATAAGCTTTGAAGAAAAAGAAGCGAATTTCGACAAGGAAAAGCGAAAAATGAGTTTTTATGACGAGTTTCTTCCATATTATGTACCGAGCTCTCGTGTTGATGTAGAAGGGAACTTATATTGGTAAAACTTATATTGGTTAGTTTCCGATTCACTTCACATAATAAGACAGGCTAAAAAGGCCAAACTTATTGGGAGTGATTACGATGAAGAAAAACATCCAATGGCTGCCGATCCTTGCATCTGTAGGTGTAGGTGCTGCAACGTACAGCTTGATGACAGGTCAAGGTGGTCAATTGCAGAATGCTTTACCAGGGATTGCAAAGATGACGAATCAATTGCCTGGACAGTCCACACAACACCAATAATGTCAAAAGAAAAAGGTTGCCTCTATAGAGGCAACCTTTTAGAATTTGAAGGGTATAATCAAGCGGCGTTTTTTCATCTCTTTTGTCAGAAGTTGTAGAAACTCTTTATCAAGCCCAAGCTTTATGGATTCTTCGTAGGTCTTCACTAAAGTGTGATCGTCAAGAATAGACAATATTTACATCTCCTTACCTTTTTTCAATGAGTTATGTCAATGTATTTATGTTTAATCTCAGTTGTTGCTACACAATGACTTATTCTAACAGATACGGACATCTTCACATGAGGATAAAGTACTGTTTGTCGCGATAATTATCTAACTTTTTATTTTTTTGAAAAAATTAGCGTCAGCATGAAGGAAATGAAAACCGGCTAAGTTGTTTTATGAAAAAGTGTATTATATTATTGTTCAATAGGATGATTTTCATGATTTTGCAATGGAAAAATATATTCGCACGTTTGAGTTCATATGTTTTAGGAAAGAATAGAGGAAAGTGTGTGAAATTTACATAACAGGAAGGGTGCTCTATGGAGAATGAAAACAAAAATGTGGTCATGTTTCCTAAGTGGAAGTCTAGACTAGAGAGGATAGGTCTGGAAGCTCTTAAGGAGAAGCGCTACCAAGATGCCGTTGATTCCTTACTCCCGCTCATAGAGTATGGTGTTGCCAGTGAAGATGTAGTGACTGGCTTATTGATGAGTTGGATCGAAACAGGGGAATTAGATCGCGCAGAGGAATTGTGTCAACAAAAAATGAAAGAAAGCCTGGATGAGCAGTACTATCATTACTTACATATGTACATAACAATCTTGTTCCAAAGAAACCGTTATCAAGAAATTGTAGACTTGTTAGAAGAAGTGTTTGAATCAGAAGATATCCCTCACCAAAGTCGAACTCAGTTATGGCAGATGTTTGAGGTGAGCAGAAAATTGCTAGAGGGCCATCAACAAGAGCAGGGCGAGAAGTGGAAAGTGAATTTCTTTGAAGCTCTTGATAAGAATGATTCTCCGGGGCAGTGGCGTGCTCTAGACACATTGAAAGAACAGTCTGCAGAGAGATTCTTGGAAGATTTCAAGGGTTTGTTGGTTGACTCCAGCATTCATCCTATAATCAAAACCGCCATCATCCAATGGTTTAGGGATTCTGAAGTTAATAATCCTATTACTGTATCTAAATTCGGCCAGACGTTCGAATTGGTACCCTCTGAGCTGAACCAGTTCCAGTCTGACTATATGATTAAACAAATTCAATTGCGTCTTGGAGATATGGAGCAGAGCAACCCCAGCATGTATGATATGGTAAACCAGCTTCTTTACCGTTATTGTTTCGTTCGTTATCCGATCTTCCCACAAGAGGAGGAAGTTCCCGTTATCGTCGAAGCCTTAAAGCAGCTTGGTCATGAGTATTTGCAGCTTCCTTACAGATTTGATGAGGCTGTTGACGGTGTGGAGAAATACAAGCAAGAAATCGAGTTGTGCGAGCAACATTATACTTTGTTAGTGGGAGAATCTTAAGAATTTGATTGCTCCATGTCTACATATGTTGAAAGCATACAGGTTTATGTTATAATGTAGTGGTTGCAAAAGAGATTCGTATGTAAACAGAGTCATAGAATCAACTTAAAAAATCGCCTATTACGGCGAAAATTGAATGAATAGATGTTGGAGGGAATTTTTTATGTCAGCAAAATGGGAAAAGCATGAAGGCAATCAGGGTACATTAACGGTTGAAGTATCCGCAAGTGAGTTCGACAAAGCACTTGACCAAGCCTTCCAAAAAGTAGTTAAACAGGTACAGGTACCTGGATTCCGTAAAGGGAAAGTACCTCGTAAACTTTTCGAACAGCGCTTCGGAGTGGAGTCACTTTATCAAGATGCAATTGATATCGTACTTCCAAAAGCTTATACGGAAGCTGTAGAAGAAACAGGAATCGAGCCTGTTGATCAGCCAGAAGTAGACGTTAAAGAAATTGAAAAAGGCGAAGGTGTTGTCTTTACAGCAGAAGTTACAGTTAAGCCTGAAGTAGAACTTGGCGAGTACAAAGGCCTTGAAGTTGAAGAGCTTAGCACAGAAGTAACGGATGAAGATGTAGAGAACGAACTTCAACAAATGCAAGAAAAGCAAGCTGAGCTTGTAGTCAAAGAAGACGGAGAAGTTGCAGACGGCGATACGGTCGTTATGGACTTCGAAGGTTTCGTTGACGGTGAAGCATTCGAAGGTGGTCAAGCTGAGAACTACTCTCTAGAAGTAGGATCTGGCTCATTCATCCCAGGTTTCGAAGAGCAGCTTGTTGGTAAGAAAGCTGGAGAAGAAGCGGACGTTGTCGTTACATTCCCAGAAGAATACCATGCAGAAGACCTTGCTGGTCAAGAAGCTACTTTCAAAGTGAAAATCCATGAAGTGAAAGGAAAAGAACTTCCTGAGCTTGATGACGAATTTGCTAAAGATGTAGACGACGAAGTTGAATCTCTAGATGAACTTAAGAAGAAAACTCGCGAGCGTCTTGAAGAGCAGAAGAAAACGGACGCAGACAACCACAAGCGTGACATCCTTGTAAATCAGGCTTCTGATAACGCAACTGTTGAAATCCCAGAAGCAATGGTTAACACTGAACTAGATCGCATGGTTCAAGAGTTCGAACAACGCCTTCAAATGCAAGGTATGACGAAAGATATGTACTTCCAGTTCACTGGTCAAGACGAAGATGCGCTACGTGAACAAATGAAAGAAGACGCTGGAAAACGCGTTAAAACAAACTTGACACTTGAAGCGATCGCTAATGCAGAGAGAGTAGAGGCTTCTGAAGAGGACGTAAATGCTGAACTTGAGAACATGGCATCTATGTATCAAACAGATGTTCAACAATTGACAGCAATGCTTGGTGGAAACACTGATATGATCAGAGAAGATCTTAAAGTCCGCAAAGCAATCGATGTACTAGTAGCGAACGCTAAAGTTCAATAATAAGACTGGAGAAGGCAAGGTGCGAATGAGCGTACCTTGTCTTCTCATATATTTTCCGATGATTGTATAAGGAGCAATTTATCTGGATACGATGTATGATATCCACCTCATTTTACATAGACTAGTAATACTATCCTTTTGTTTGACTTATTCACGACTTATCTACATAATGAGGTTGGTGCAAAAGAGCTCGCACACCTCTGTAATAGGTATTGCTTTTTTGTTTGGAGTTTATTTGATATGATGGGCAAAAGACACTGAATCGTTTAAGTCATATCTTAAAACTTCAGTCGCAACGATTGCGTCATTTTATTAAGGGGTGAATTTAATGTTTAAGTTCAACGATGAAAAAGGACAACTGAAATGTTCTTTCTGCGGTAAAAGTCAGGATCAAGTTCGTAAACTTGTCGCAGGACCTGGCGTATATATTTGTGATGAATGTATTGAACTATGTACGGAAATCGTAGAAGAGGAACTTGGCAACGAAGAAGAAGTAGAATTCAAAGAAGTTCCGAAACCACAGGAGATTCGTGAAATCTTGAGTGATTATGTCATTGGTCAGGACCAAGCGAAGAAGAACTTGTCTGTAGCGGTTTACAACCACTATAAGCGTATCAATGCAGGTGTTAAGAATGATGATGTTGAGCTTGCGAAGAGTAACATTCTGATGCTCGGACCAACAGGTAGTGGTAAGACACTTCTAGCTCAAACATTAGCGCGTATTCTCAACGTACCATTCGCCATCGCGGATGCGACTTCCCTTACGGAAGCTGGTTACGTTGGGGAAGATGTGGAGAACATTCTTCTGAAACTTATTCAAGCGGCTGACTATGATGTCGAGAAAGCCGAAAAAGGCATTATCTACATTGATGAGATCGACAAAGTCGCTCGGAAATCAGAGAATCCATCTATCACTCGTGACGTTTCAGGTGAAGGTGTACAGCAGGCCTTGCTTAAAATCTTGGAAGGAACGCAAGCCAGCGTACCGCCACAAGGTGGACGTAAGCATCCTCATCAAGAATTCATCCAAATCGATACAACGAATGTATTGTTCATCGTTGGTGGTGCCTTCGACGGGATCGATCAGATCATCAAACGTCGTTTAGGTAAGAAAGTCATCGGATTTGGCTCTGAAGCAGTTACAGACGAGGCGGAGAAGAAAGAATTGCTTACAAGAGTTCTACCGGAAGACCTATTGAGCTATGGGTTAATCCCAGAATTCATCGGACGTCTACCGGTTATCGGAAGCCTAGAGCAGCTTGATGAAGATGCTCTTGTAGAAATCCTTACGAAGCCGAAGAACGCACTTGTGAAGCAGTACCAGAAGTTATTCCAGATCGACCATGTGGAGCTTGAGATTGAGGAAGAGGCTTTACGTGAAATCGCTCGTCTTGCAATTGAGCGTAAGACTGGTGCACGTGGACTTCGTTCCATCATCGAAGGAATCATGCTCGATGTTATGTACGAACTTCCATCCCGTGATGATATTGAGAAATGTATCATTACACAGGAAACCGTTAAGGAAGACGGCGGTCGCCCTAAATTGATCCTGACGGACGGAACCATAGAAGATCAGAATAAAGAAACACCTAAAGAGAGTGCTTAATCTTTCTTAGTATAGGGAATACCTTTTGAAATAAGCCGCGCTACACAAGAGGTAGCGCGGCTTAATTGTATATCGAGACCCTTTTAAGGATGAATGCCTGATGGTTTGCTCATAATACGAATACCTATTACGGTCCCCTCACGCTTCGTGTGAGGGGGTTTCCGTGTTGGCATACTACGGTGTACTTGCATTTACTTTCCAATTACTTTTATATATGATTAGAATACGAATTGGCATTATACGGAGGTGCTAGAAATGACAGAAAAACACAAAACTCAAATCCCCCTCCTTCCCCTTAGAGGTTTGTTGGTGTATCCTTCCATGGTGCTGCACTTAGATGTAGGACGCGAAAAATCCGTCCAGGCCCTAGAGCAGGCCATGATGGACGACAACGAAATCTTTTTGGTATCACAGAAGGAAGTGAACATTGACGAACCTGGTGCTGAGGATATGTACAGTGTCGGGACGGTAGCACGTGTGAAGCAGATGGTGAAGCTTCCGAATGGCACCAACCGTGTATTGGTTGAAGGACTTTATCGAGCTACAATCGATCACCTTACAGATGATGAGGAATTCTATAAAGCGAATATCACAATGCTTGAAGATGAGCATGAAGATAAGAACGAAGAAGAGGCGCTGATGCGTACGTTAATCAATCAGTTCGAACAATACGTTAAAGTGTCTAAAAAGGTGAGTCAGGAGACCTTTAATACAGTTTCAGACATCGATGAGCCAAGCCATCTTGCCGACATGGTCACGTCTCATCTACCGATTAAACTGAAGGAAAAACAAAAGGTTCTTGAGACAGAGAATGTTAAAAAGCGTATTCAAAAGCTGATTGAATTGATCGGAAACGAACGTGAGGTTCTTCAGATTGAGCAGAAGATCGGTCAACGCGTTAAGAAATCAATGGAGAAGACGCAAAAAGAATATTACCTACGCGAACAAATGAAAGCCATTCAGAACGAACTTGGTGACAAAGATGGGAAGTCTGGTGAAGTAGCCCAGTTAAAAGAAAAGATTGAAGAAGCCCAAATGCCAGAGCGTGTAGAGAAAGTAGCTTACAAGGAGCTTGGGCGCTATGAAAAAGTCCCTCAAAGTTCAGCTGAAAGCTCTGTCATTCGTAATTACATCGAATGGCTCGTGTCCATTCCATGGACGAAAGAGACAGAAGACAATTTAGATGTTACGAACGCGGAGAAGATTTTGGACGAGGATCACTACGGTCTTGAGAAAGTGAAAGAGCGTGTGCTTGAGTATATCGCTGTTCAACAGTTGACTCAATCGATCAAAGGACCAATTCTTTGCTTAGTCGGCCCACCAGGGGTAGGTAAGACGTCCTTGGCTAAGTCGATTGCACGTGCAATCAATCGGAAATTTGTACGTATATCTCTAGGAGGAGTTCGTGACGAGGCGGAAATCAGAGGCCACAGACGTACTTATATCGGAGCTATGCCAGGACGTATCATCCAAGGTATGAAACGTGCGGAAACAGTCAATCCGGTGTTTTTAT
The DNA here is from genome assembly GCF_004684905.1 of Halobacillus salinus. GTDB lineage: Bacteria > Bacillota > Bacilli > Bacillales > Halobacillaceae > Halobacillus > Halobacillus salinus. The sequence goes on from NZ_SRJC01000001.1 coordinate 691,980, forward strand.
TGGATGAGATCGATAAAATGGCAAGCGATTTCCGTGGGGACCCGTCTTCTGCAATGCTGGAGGTGCTGGACCCTGAACAGAACTTCAACTTCAGTGATCATTTCATTGAAGAAACATATGATTTGTCCAAGGTCATGTTTGTCGCCACTGCGAACAACATTGGTGCCATCCCAGGACCTCTAAGGGATCGCATGGAAGTTATCTCGATTGCTGGATATACAGAAGTGGAGAAACTTCATATTGCAAAAGAACACTTATTACCTAAGCAAGTGAAAGAAAATGGTCTGACGAAAAGCCAAATCCAAATCAGAGAAGAAGCTTTACTGAAGCTCATCCGCAGGTACACACGTGAAGCGGGAGTGCGCGGACTTGAACGGGAGCTTGCCAGTATTTGTCGTAAAGCTGCGAAGATCCTTGTTGCCGGAGAGAAACAACGCGTCGTAGTGACAGAAAAACAGCTAGAGGAGTTGTTAGGACGTCCTAAGTTCCGGTACGGTCAAGCAGAACTAGAAGATCAAATTGGAGCGGCGACCGGTCTCGCTTATACGACAGCCGGTGGAGACACACTCTCTATTGAGGTTTCCGTCTATCCTGGAAAAGGCAACCTGACCCTGACAGGGAAACTAGGTGATGTGATGAAGGAGTCAGCTCAAGCAGCCTTCAGCTATATCCGTTCACGTGCAGATGAACTGGATATTGAAGTCGACTTCTTAGAGAAGAATGACATTCACATCCACGTCCCGGAAGGTGCTACACCAAAAGATGGTCCATCTGCAGGCATTACGATGGCCACCGCCTTAGTCTCAGCACTTACTGGTCGCCCTGTGCGAAAAGAAGTTGGCATGACAGGCGAGATTACACTCCGTGGTCGAGTGCTTCCTATCGGTGGGTTGAAACAGAAATCATTAAGTGCTCATAGAGCGGGACTTACGAAGGTAATCATCCCTTCAGAGAATGAAAAGGATTTAGAAGACATTCCAGACAGCATTAAAGAAGGCTTGACGTTTGTGCCCGTCAAACACTTGGATGAAGTGCTTGAGCATGCATTAACGGAGGAAATAAATGAAGGTTAATACAGCAGATATCGTAATCAGTGCTGCGAGTCAGAAGCAGTATCCGAAACAACCGATCCCAGAAATAGCACTTGCGGGACGTTCGAATGTTGGTAAATCATCTTTTATAAACAAAATGATCCAACGGAAGAACTTGGCAAGAACTAGTTCTAAGCCAGGAAAAACACAGACATTGAACTTTTACATCATTAATGATCAGTTTCATTTTGTAGACGTTCCGGGGTATGGATATGCGAAAGTATCCAAAAAAGAACGCGCAAAATGGGGGAAGATGATGGAGGAATACTTTGCTGAGAGGGAGCAGTTGCGTGCAACTGCTCTCATCATAGACGTTCGTCACAAGCCCACGCAAGATGATGTAACAATGTATGATTATTTAAAGCATTTCGGCCTACCAGTGATGGTCATAGCCACAAAGCTGGATAAGATTAAAAAAGGCCAAAGACACAAACAATTGAAGATGATCCGAGAAGTTCTGGAGATTGAAGAGGAGGACGATCTAATTCCTTTTTCATCTGAAACTGGTGAAGGGAAAGACGTCGCTTGGAGAACCATGCTCTCTCATCTAAAGCTATAAGTGGAAACCGCTCCGATTACGGAGCGGTTTTTTTCATAGATTCACTCATTTGTATGCATGAAAACAGTATATTCATGCATTTAGCAGGATAAAGCGGATGTTTATGCAAATTTTAGCGCTAAATTGCGGATTTACCCGCAAATGCCTAATTTTAAATTTTGGGAATTCTTTGTTAATAGGGTATAATGTTAATTGTCGTAATTCTTAAAAAATAAAGATTAGGGGGAGTTAGTTTTGAAGAAATGGTTATTAGTTCTGACGTTGGGACTTCTAATGATCTTCGCAGCCGCTTGCGGAAGCAGTGAAGATGGGGGAGAAACAGAGAGCGATTCAGGAGGCGAAACGTCAGGTGATAATGGAGGAGAAAGCACCGAAGCTAGTTCCGATTACGATCTAGTAGAGGATGGGATGTTTACATATGCAGCATCCGGTGAATTCAGTCCATTCAGTATGACAAATGCCAGTGGTGAAATGACTGGTTTTGATATTGATGTAGCAAAAGCTGTAGCTGAGGAACTTGGCTTAGAAGCCAATCAACAGAAACAGAAATTCGCTTCCATCGTAGAAGGTGTAAAAACTGGTCGTTTTGATGCGGCAGTAGCAAGTCACACGATCACACCAGAGCGATCCGAGCAAGTGGATTTTTCGACACCTTACTATTACTCTGGAGCACAAGTATTTACTAGACCAGATAGCGACATCCAAAGCCTCGAAGATTTAGAGGGCATGGAAATCGCAGTATCCAAAGGGTCGACATATAGTGCATTCGCAGAAGAAGTTACTGATAACATCAAGACATATGATAGTGATGTCGTTGCACTTCAATCTTTGGCAAAGGGTCGTCATGATGCAGTAATCACAGACTTCTTAACAGGTAAAGAAGCGATGCAGAAAGACCTTGAAATCGAAGCGAAAGACATGATCGAGCGAAGTGAGCAAGCTATTGCGGTTGCCAAAGGAAATGAGAAGTTACTCGAAGATATCAACGCTGCTTTAGAAACATTACGTGAAGACGGCACGCTAGCTGATATTAGTGACGAGTACTTTGGTGATGACATTACTTCCGTACCTGAATAAACACCTGAGTCAATCATAGTTGAAAAAGAGTGCGCCTCAGAGCGTGCTCTTTTTCATCGTACTTACACAAAGTTCGATGCTTAAATGGATAGGAGTGGATCGATTTGTATTTAGGTTTTGTAACGTTTTGGTCAGGCTTTTTTCAATCATTGATTGAAAGCCGAGATGTATTTTTTAAAGCAGCCCAGGTGACATTGGCTCTTACGGCTGTTTCCATTTTCATAGCACTCTTTATTGGATTATTTTTTGCACTTCTTAAAATCTCCAATGTCAAACCACTTGAGTGGATTGCGAACGCTTATATATATGTCGTTCGCGGAACACCTCTTATTGTACAAATCTTCGTATTCTTCTACGGACTCACGAGTATTTGGATGATCAGTGGTTTCTGGTCCGTTGCGCTCGGACTCGCCTTCCACAACGGAGCCTATATCGCTGAAATTTTCCGTGGATCGATTCAATCGATTGGAAAAGGTCAGACCGAGGCTGGTCGCTCATTAGGGATGAGCCAAATGGTGACAATGCGTCGTATTATTCTTCCACAAGCCTTCAGGCGTGCATTGCCACCACTCGGAAACCAGTTTATCATTGGTTTGAAGGATTCATCACTAGCTGCCTTCATAGGTGTACAGGAAATCTTCGCACTTGCTACGACAAGAGGAGCCAACACCTTTGATTACATGACTTGGCTGCTCGTCTGTGCGGTCTGGTATTTGATTCTTGTCTTCATCCTTACACTAGTTGTGGGATTAGTTGAGAAGAAATTGGCGGTAAGTGATTAATGGAAGGGGACGTTACGAGTGAGTAAGAAAATGATAGAAGTGAAAGAGCTAAATAAATACTTCGGAGATTTGCACGTACTGAAAGGTATCGACTTCAACGTGGACGAGAGTGAAGTGGTTTGCCTGATAGGTGCCAGTGGTTCCGGGAAAAGTACGATGCTCCGTTGCTTGAACTTTTTAGAGATGAAGAACAGTGGGGAAATCAAGCTTAAAGGAGAAAGCATCGACCCGAATTCAGATGATTTGAATGGGGTTAGGCAGCAGGTTGGGATGGTATTCCAACATTTCAACCTTTTCCCTCATAAAACAGTGCTTCAAAATGTGATTGAAGCACCGATTCAAGTGAAGAAAATATCAAAAAGCCAAGCCAAGAAAGAGGGCCATGAATTACTGGAGAAGGTAGGGCTGGGGGACAAAGCAGATGTGTATCCTTCTAAGCTTTCTGGTGGTCAGAAACAGCGTGTCGCGATTGCGCGTGCTCTAGCTATGAAACCAGAAATCATGCTATTTGATGAACCGACTTCTGCATTGGACCCTGAACTTGTTGGAGAGGTGCTCCAAACGATGAAGGACCTTGCCCAAGAAGGAATGACCATGGTGGTCGTAACGCACGAAATGGGCTTTGCTCGTGAAGTGGCGGATCGTGTTGTGTATATGCACGATGGAAAGATAGTAGAGACCGGAGCTCCAAAGGATATTTTCGAAAACCCGAAAGAGGTACGTACGCAGGAATTCTTAAGTTCTATACTGTAAACAAAAAGACGGGAGCTGTGCTCTCCGTCTTTTTTGTTTATAAGGAAAGGCAATGATCAGACATCATTGCCTTGTGTGAAAATCATACTTATGGGAAACATAGAATAGAAAAGATTTATTTTTTATAAACTAGATAAACACCCAGTCCAATCAAGGCGAGTGGCCAGAATCGTTTAATGAAGAGGACCGTATCCTGTAGAAATCGGAACCACCCTGGTGTATAAGGTGTAAACAGTGCAAACGCACCGATTCCGATCAAGATAAGTGCTGGAATAAGACCTGCCTTCACTTTTTGGTACCTTAACAGAAAGCCTATGCCGACAATCAGTACATAGATACCCCAGTGATCGGTCCAGAAAGGGAAATGACTAACAGCATGGAAATGGATGCCCAAACCGAGTAATAGGACGCCGATGAAGATATTGGAGTATTCGTTACTTATGTAGCTGTGTAAAAGAATGGCGACTCCCACGATGATAAGTAGAGTGGGCCAAGCATAATAAGGGGATAAACCTGGGAGGTCGAGCTGCCTCAGTAGGAAGTATATTCCGAATCCTACCAGTAAAAAGCCGACAAGTGAGTTTTGTTTTTTCAATGGAATTCACGTCCTTTTGCTATAGTGAAGAAATGTCGTTTCCTTGCGAAAGCGCTCGTGTTCTGGTATATTACAAACGGATTATAATTTAGAGTTGTTCTAATGAAATAGTGATAATTTTCTATCTGATGTAACATTATCCTATCACATGAGATTCAAACTCTGTTCATATTTCAGTAAAAAATATCAGTAGAAACATGTTATAATTGGAGATATGGAATTCGAACGTTTTTAAATGGGGGTAGATGTAATGCACATTCTAGCTGTCGGTTTAAATTATAAAACAGCCCCTGTGGAAATACGAGAAAAGCTTACATTTTCCGAGGACCAATTGCAAGCAGCGATGCGCGAATTGAACGGAAGAAAAAGTGTCCTGGAAAATGTGATTATTTCTACATGCAACCGCACGGAAATCTATGCCGTTGTCGATCAACTGCATACGGGCCGTTACTATATTAAACAATTTTTATCGGATTGGTTCGATGTGGATAAAGAGGCATTCACTTCGTACCTTTCTATCTACGAAACAGATGGTGCTATCGAGCATTTGCTGCGAGTAACATCCGGGCTTGATTCTATGGTGCTAGGGGAGACACAAATCCTTGGGCAAATGAAACAAGCTTTCTTACGTGCGCAAGAATCAGGTACTACAGGGACTATCTTCAACCAACTTTTCAAGCAGGCTATTACGATGTCTAAGAAAGGTCACAAGGATACAGAGATCGGGGAGAATGCCGTGTCAGTTAGTTACGCTGCGGTCGAACTTGCCAAGAAGATCTTCGGTGACCTAGTACACAAGCACATCGTCATTGTCGGTGCTGGAAAGATGGGAGAACTAGCAGCGAAGAACCTGCATGGTTCTGGTGTGAAGAAAGTATCTGTGATTAATCGTACTTTTGCCAAAGCGCAAGTTGTAGCCGATCAATTCAATGGCTATGCTCATACGATGGAAGATTTGGAGACCGTTCTTACGGATGCAGATATTGTTATCAGTTCTACAGGAGCTTCGGATTATGTAATCACCCGAGAGGCAATGGAGCCGATCCACAAGAAACGAAAAGGGAAGCCTTTGTTCTTTGTGGATATAGCAGTACCGCGTGATCTTGATCCTGCCATGGAGAACTTAGAGAGCGTTTTCCTTTATGATATCGATGATCTGCAAGGAATTGTAGACGCAAACTTGGAGATGAGAAAACAAGCAGCGGAACAGATAGAACTGATGATTGAAGCAGAGATCATCCAGTTCAAAGAGTGGTTGCAGACAATTGGTGTTGTACCAGTCATTTCAGCTCTTCGTTCTAAGGCACTCTCTATTCAAGCGGAAACGATGAAAAGCATCGAGCGAAAAATGCCGGACATGAGCGAGCGTGAGAAGAAAGTGATCAGTAAGCATACGAAGAGTATTATCAATCAAATGCTTAAAGATCCTATTCTGCAGGCTAAGGAGCTTGCAGCTCAGCCCGACGCCGACGAAACTCTTCAGCTGTTCACGCAAATCTTCGGGATTGAAGAACAGGTAGAAGATGAAATGATGAAGCAGGAGAAGAAAAATAATCCGGCGGGACAGTCTGACAATAAGAGCGCACCGTCGCTCTCTGTCATTCCTCCGATTGTGAATTCTTAAGGATGGGATGTCCATATGTTGGATATTAAATGGGTGTATGAACTCATTCTGCTGCTCTATGGACTAAGTATAATTGGATACTTCATTGATTTTGTGCAGACAAACCGGAAGGCTAACAAGACAGCCTTCTGGTTACTTAGTATGGTTTGGGTTTTACAAACCTTTTTTTTATTGACACAAATATTAGTCGAAGACAATCTTCCGGTTATGACTGTCTATGATGGGCTATACTTTTATACATGGATTCTAGTGACCTTTTCTTTGATGATCAACCGGTTGTTCAGGGTTGATTTCCTAGTCTTTTTCACGAATGTTGTAGGCTTTTTGGTGATGTTGATCCACCTATCTACTAGAGCCCAGAACAATTTGCAGGACCAAGGGGTAAATCTTGTCAATGAAATGCTGGTCGTTCATATAAGTCTAGCGATTTTATCATATGGCTTTTTCACCTTATCCTTCATTTTTTCCATTATGTATTTATTGCAGTACCGATTGTTAAAGCAGAAAAAGTGGAATGCGAAGTTGTTCCGGCTTGGAGATTTAACAAAGCTCGATCACTTCTCCTATATCGCCGTAATACTTGGTGTACCCCTCTTGCTGATTGCGATCATCCTTGGTGTAACGTGGGGTTACGTTTCCCCAGACGTGTTCTACTGGTACGATTCGAAGACGTTAGGATCCTTCTTGGTCCTACTTGTATATATTACGTATTTGTTCTTACGCGTCGTCAAAGGGTATCAAGGGAGGACGATTTCCCTTTTCAATGCAGCAGCATTCCTATTTCTGCTCATTAATTTCTTTTTATTCGGGTCATTATCGAACTTTCATTTTTAGTTTTGAGGAGGAAGTAGTGTGAGAAAAATCGTCATCGGTTCAAGAAAGAGTAACCTAGCGATCACGCAGACAGAATGGGTGATTGAACAACTTAAGGAGATTGATCCTTCTTACGAGTTTGAAATTAAGAGGATCTCTACTAAAGGAGACCGTATCCTCGATGTCACCTTGTCAAAAGTGGGAGGCAAAGGGCTATTCATTAAGGAAATCGAACAAGCTATGTATGACGGAGAAATTGATATGGCTGTTCACAGTATGAAAGACATGCCTGCGGTTGTCGCAGATGGACTGACGGTTGCTTCTATTCCTATTCGGGAAGACCACCGAGATGCCTTTGTATCGAATGATCATGTAGCCCTGAAAGATTTACCAGAGGGTGCTATCGTCGGAACAAGCAGTCTCCGTCGTAGTGCACAAATCAAGGCCGTACGTCCTGATGTGGAGATTCAATGGATCCGAGGCAATATCGATACTAGGTTAAGAAAGTTAAAAGAAGAGAATTACGACGCGATTGTATTAGCAGCAGCAGGACTCAAGCGGATGGGCTGGGATGACGATGTCGTCACAGAATACTTGGAACCAGAAGTGTGTGTCCCAGCAGTAGGACAAGGTGCTCTGGCCATTCAATGTAGAGAGAACGACTCTGAACTCCGCGATTTCCTTCTGAAATTGAATCATGAATACACGGAAACAACGGTCAAAGCAGAACGTAAATTTCTTCATGATCTGAACGGGGGATGCCAAGTTCCTATCGGAGGATATGCTTACCGTAAAGGTGATGAGATTGTTTTGACAGGACTTGTCGGCACACCTGATGGCAGTACGATCCTTCATGAAACAGCGAGAGGTACCGATCCATTAGCTGTCGGTAAAGAGGTGGCGGATCTTTTGAAAGCGCAGGGAGCTCAAGAGATTGTCGACAAAGCGAAAGAGGAGTATGACCAGTAATGTCTTCCTTAACGGGCAGAACGGTTCTCGTGACGAGAGGGAAGACCCAAGCTGCCAGCATGGTTCATGCCATTGAACGCCAAGGGGGAAATGTCATTCACACCCCCCTTGTGACGTTCCAAGTGAATAACACCAGTGAGAATCAACGGATATTAATACAACTTCACGACTACGATTGGGTTTTCTTTACAAGCTCGAATGGCGTGAAGTTTTTTTTCACTATACTTAACGATATCAATATAGAAGTCCCCGTGAACCTACGCTTTGCAGTGGTAGGGGAGAAGACGGAGAGAACGCTAGAGAAATACGGTTATCAAGCAGATTTTGTCCCATCCTCCTTTAAAGGATCGAAGATGGGCAAGGAGTTTTTCGAACGATTCGAACCTTCTATGTCTATTCTATATGTCCGAGGGAATCGTTCGAGAGATGATCTCGTTGATAACTTCAAAGAACAGCAAGTCTTTTTCCAAACGATCACCGCTTATGATACGCTATTGGTGAAGAATGATAAGCACAAAATCGAAAAGCTTGTAGAAAACGGAGAAATCGATGCACTGACGTTTACGAGCCCGTCCACTGTAGAAGCATTTAGTGAAATGATAGAGATAGAAGACGTTTGCTCTATTCCTTGTTTCTGCATCGGTCCCACAACGGCTTCCGAAGCGGAAGGAGCAGGTTTTCGCCATATATTCATACCAGAGAGTTATACCATCGATCATATGGTAGATAGTCTCTCTCAGTATTTTCAAGAAGGAGAACGATAGTATGTCAGAATTACAGTTCAAGCGCCACCGTCGTTTGCGCCGCACCGATTCGATGAGAGCGTTAGTAAGAGAAACCCATTTGCGTACAGAGGATTTGATTTTCCCGATCTTCGTCGTTGAGGGAGAAAAGGTAAAAAACGAAGTAGCTTCTATGCCAGGCGTCCACCAAGTCTCATTAGATCACTTGACAGAAGAAATGAACGAACTTGTTGATTTAGGTATTCGCTCTGTCATCGTGTTCGGAGTACCTGGAGAGAAAGATGAAGTTGGCACCCAAGCCTATCAACAAGAGGGGATTGTGCAGCGTGCGATTCGCCAAATCAAACAAGATACCCCTAGCTTGACCGTCGTTGCGGATACTTGTTTATGCCAGTACACGGACCATGGTCATTGCGGAGTCGTACGTGATGGGGAGATTGTCAATGATGAGTCCCTTCACTATTTGACTCAGACAGCAATTACTCAGGCAGAGGCTGGTGCGGATATCATCGCACCTTCCAATATGATGGACGGGTTCGTAGCAGCCATCCGTCAAGGCTTGGATGAAGCTGGTTACAGTCAAATTCCAGTCATGTCATACGCTGTGAAATATGCTTCTTCCTTCTATGGTCCTTTCCGTGATGCAGCGCACAGTTCCCCTCAATTCGGAGATCGTCGTGCCTATCAAATGGATCCTGCCAACCGTTTGGAAGCTTTGCGCGAAGCAGAATCTGATGTGGAAGAAGGAGCGGATTTCCTTATTGTGAAACCTGCGCTTGCCTACCTTGATATTATGCGGGAAGTGAAGGATCGCTTTAACCTTCCGCTAGTGGCGTACAATGTCAGCGGAGAGTATTCCATGATCAAAGCTGCAGCTCAGAACGGCTGGGTCAATGAAGAAGAAATCGTGCTTGAGAAATTGACATCGATGAAGCGTGCAGGTGCTGACTTGATTATTACGTACTTCGCCAAAGATGCGGCGAGATATTTAAACAAGTAAGGAAGGGTGTTTAGTGATGAGAAACTTGGATCAATCTGTGGAAGCTTATCAGAAAGCGAAGGAACTAATGCCAGGAGGCGTCAACTCTCCGGTACGTGCTTTTAAATCAGTCGGCATGGACCCGATTTTCATGGAAAAGGGGAAAGGCTCCAAGCTGTACGATATCGATGGAAATGAGTATATCGATTATGTATTGAGCTACGGTCCGCTCATTTTAGGCCATGCTGATGAGAATGTGGTCGAGTCTCTTAAAAAAGTGACTGAACTAGGTACGAGCTTTGGTACGCCTACACACTTAGAGAATGACTTAGCTGAACTCGTTATTGATCGTGTCCCTTCCATCGAAATGGTGCGCATGGTCAACTCAGGTACAGAAGCTACGATGAGTGCACTACGTGTCGCTCGTGGCTATACTGGTCGCGATAAGATCTTGAAGTTTGAAGGGAACTATCATGGTCACGGGGATTCTCTGTTGATCAAAGCAGGATCTGGTGTAGCGACGCTTGGACTACCGGACTCCCCTGGTGTTCCTGCTTCGATCGCTCAGAATACGATAACAGTTCCTTACAATGATCTGGAAAGTGTTCGATATGTATTTGAACAATATGGAGATGACCTAGCTGCAGTGATCATGGAGCCGGTGTCTGGTAACATGGGCGTCGTTCCTCCGAATGAAGGATTTTTACAGGAACTTCGCAAAATGACAGAAGAGAACGGAACGGTGCTTATTTTCGACGAGGTTATGACTGGATTCCGTGTGGGCTTCCATAGTGCTCAAGGCCATTTCGGTGTGACACCGGACATGACATGTCTTGGAAAAGTGATCGGTGGTGGTCTGCCAGTCGGTGCTTATGGCGGAAAGCGTGAAATTATGGAGCGAGTTGCACCTGTCGGAGACATTTACCAAGCCGGTACGCTGTCTGGTAATCCTCTTGCGATGAAAGCAGGACTCGAGACGATTTCTGCCATGGATGAGAAGGCTTATGCAGAAATTAACCGTAAAGTAGATCGCTTGATCGAGGGATACACGGAGGCAGCGGAAAAACACAATATTCCGTTGACCGTAAACCGTGCGGGCTCTATGGTTGGTTTCTTCTTTACAAATGAGACGGTAATCAACTTTGAAACAGCAAGTAATTCCGATCTCGACATGTTCACTCGCTATTATCAGGGTATGATTGAAGAAGGTATTTATTTACCGCCTTCTCAATTTGAAGGTTTGTTCTTATCTGTTAAACACAGTGACGAAGATATTGAGAATACTATTCAGGCTGCTGAAAAGGTGTTTGCATCGTTATAAGAAGTAAGCTCAGAGGATTTCCTCTGAGCTTTTTTATTTGTAAGTACTAGATTCAGTAGCTTTCCCTCTCTATATGAGATTTTGGGTTCTATTGACCGTGGTCGTGCATAAGTTGGTGATAGAGACCACATTAGTCTTTGGGAGGGGAATGAACGTTGCAAAATCAAGAAAATGTATTTTCATTCTATTTAGATGAATCTGTTTGGTTTAAGGAAGGACAGGGCGTTCGTGAGCTGATCGGGATCTCGCTCGAACCAGAGATTACGATTGAAGAACGAGGGAATGAAGTTTGCCTGAAAGGGACGGTCCAACTGGCCGGTGAATACCTGGCTGTGGACAGTCAAGAAAAAGAGGAATCCTTTAATTCTTCTGTTCGGGTCATCGATCATGTAGAGATTGGGGAAGAAGGTGAACATCAATTCATCCATGCTTTCCCGGTAGAAGTCACCGTACCTCTAGACCGTGTCACGAGTCTGGATGAAGTGTTCGTCGACATTGAGGCATTCGACTATGAGATTCCCGCTAACAATCAATTGCGCCTTCATGCACAATTGAATATCAACGGAATTGAACCTCAGAGCAGTCAACAGCAAGCGACGAACGATGAGACGTTTGATCAATCCACTACCATCGGACCATATAACATGCCGAAAGAAACTAAGAAGCAAGAACCGCTGTTTCCTGAGCGGGAAGCACCGGTGGTCCAGCTTAATACAGAATCAGAAGAGGAAAGCGGCCGCTGGTTATATAAGAAGTCCCAATCTTTTTCCGAGTTTTTCGGCCATGAAAAGCAGGAAGAGGCGACTTTTGATGTCACCTCTCAAGAAAGTGTAAGTATCGAGGAAAGCTCCTCGTCGTCCCAGGAATCGACACCTGAATCATCATCAGAATCTAAGGTTGAATCATCCTCTCATGAGTCGAGTGAAAAAGAAGCTCCTTCAGGAATGGATGGGATCAAGCAAATCTTCAAGCATCTTTTCCCGAACCGGGAAGACACCTATACGCAAATGAAGATGTATATTGCCCAGGAACAAGAAACGCTTCAATCCATTGCAGAGAAGTATGATGTCTCTGTAAAACAGTTAGAACGCGTGAATCGGTCGGATGCAGAAGATGTGTCTCCAGGAGAGATCGTCTACATCCCTAACTAAATCCATTTATATCTAAAGGCTAGGAAGCACCCGACAATGATGCCAAGCAGGAAAATATCGAACGTAGTTGGCCAGAAGATGGTGCGGATAACCTGAAAGACAAGGATAGGAAGCAGCCAAGTTTCAATGACAATAAGCCAAGTACGGCACCAGGAAGGCAATTTGTAACGGTAAAAGCGACTCAATGAAATCCCTCCTCTCGTGTTCACGAAGCCCGTTTTTTTGAAAATAGTTGACTAAAACCTGTATTTCTATATACAATATGATATATATTGAATATGCGTGAAATGCAGGGATGGGGAAGAGTACATGAACAACTCCTTCAGAGAGGAAAACACGTTGGTGAGAGTTTTCCAGGAATCTTGTTGATGGAAGGTCGCCCCGGAAGCAGCTTCTTTGAACATCGCAGTAGGAGAAGCCGGTTAGAAGCCGTTATTAGAATCGAGTGTACAGGAGTGTCTCCTGTAAATTAAGGTGGTACCACGGAAAGCAATCCCTTTCGTCCTTTTTGGATGAAGGGGATTTTTTATTTTTTTATAAAAGAAAAGGAGGAAGATCGATATGAATCAAACAGATCTTTCGATGCCCACAAAGTACGATCCGCAATCTGTAGAGAACGATCGTTATCAGTATTGGGTAGATGGGAAATTTTTTGAAGCAACAGGTGATAAGAACAAAGAGCCATACACGATTGTCATTCCACCCCCGAACGTAACAGGGAAACTGCACCTTGGTCACGCTTGGGATACAACGCTTCAAGACATTCTGACACGTGTTAAGCGTATGCAAGGCTACGATGTTTTATGGCTTCCAGGAATGGACCACGCTGGTATCGCAACACAGGCTAAAGTGGATGCAAAATTGCGCGAGCAAGGCATCAACCGTCATGACCTTGGCCGTGAAAAATTCTTGGAGAAATCTTGGGAATGGAAAGACGAGTACGCGAAATTCATCCGTGCTCAATGGGAAAAGTTAGGTCTTGGTCTCGATTATTCTCGCGAGCGTTTTACGCTGGATGAAGGTCTTTCTGAAGCCGTAAAAGAAGTGTTCGTCAAGCTTTATGAGAAAGGCTTGATCTACCGCGGCGAATACATCATTAACTGGGACCCTCAAACGAAGACAGCCCTATCAGACATAGAAGTAGAGTATAAAGATGTCCAAGGTGCCTTCTATCATATGCGCTACCCGTTGAAAGACGAGGAAGGCTCTATTGAAATTGCGACAACCCGTCCAGAGACGATGCTTGGGGATACAGCCATCGCTGTCCATCCAGAAGACGATCGCTATAAGCATCTGATCGGCAAAAAGGCTGTCCTGCCTATTGTTGGTCGTGAGATTGAGATTGTAGCGGACGATTACGTAGATATGGAATTCGGTTCTGGAGCGGTTAAGATTACGCCAGCTCACGACCCGAATGACTTCGAGATTGGAAACCGTCATAATTTAGAACGAGTACTTGTGATGAACGAAGACGGTTCTATGAACGAAAATGCAGGTGAATACAAAGGCATGGATCGTTTCGAATGCCGTAAGCAGATTGTCAAAGACTTGCAGGAGCAAGGGGTGCTTTTCGAGATTGAAGAGCATATGCACTCTGTTGGCCACTCCGAACGAAGTGGAGCAGTAGTAGAGCCGTACCTCTCTACACAGTGGTTTGTTGATATGCAGCCGTTAGCAGATGCTTCGGTTAAGCTGCAAAAAGGGGAAGAAGCTGTACAGTTTGTTCCAGATCGTTTCGAGAAACCATACTTGCACTGGATGGAAAACACTAGAGACTGGTGTATTTCTCGTCAGCTTTGGTGGGGTCACCGCATTCCAGCCTGGTACCACAATGAAACAGGTGAAGTGTATGTAGGGAAAGAGGAACCGAAAGATAAAGAGAACTGGACGCAAGAGGAAGATGTTCTTGATACATGGTTCTCTTCTGCGCTATGGCCATTTTCTACGATGGGCTGGCCGGATGAGAACAGTGAAGATTACAAGCGTTACTTCCCAACGAACGTGCTCGTGACAGGTTATGACATCATCGGGTTCTGGGTAAGCCGAATGATTTTCCAATCTCTAGAGTTCACGGGTGAGCGTCCGTTCAACGATGTTCTCATTCACGGTCTTGTACGTGATGCAGATGGACGTAAGATGAGTAAATCACTTGGTAACGGTGTCGATCCAATGGATGTTATCGACAAATACGGAGCGGACTCCTTACGCTGGTTCTTATCTACTGGCTCATCACCTGGTCAAGACTTGCGTTTCCACTGGGAGAAAGTCGAATCTACTTGGAACTTCGCTAATAAGATTTGGAACGCTTCCCGTTTTGCTTTGATGAATATGGGAGACTTGAAGTTTAATGAGATCGACCTCACTGGTGAAAAATCAGTAGCCGACCAATGGATCTTGACTCGTTTGAATCAAACAATAGAGACGGTAACGCAAAACATTGACAAGTATGAGTTCGGTGAAGCTGGCCGCCACCTTTACAACTTCATCTGGGATGATTTCTGTGATTGGTACATTGAAATGGCGAAGCTGCCACTATACGGTGAAGACGAAGCGCGTATCCATACTACCCGCTCGATCTTAGCTTATACACTGGACCAAATCATGCGTATGCTACATCCGTTCATGCCGTTCATCACAGAGGAAATTTGGCAGCATCTTCCTCATGAAGGGGAGTCAATCACTCAGGCTGCGTGGCCAACAGTTCGTGAAGAGTTCCACAACGAACAAGCAGCAGCTGAAATGGACCGTTTAGTATCCATCATTCGCTCTGTACGAAACATACGTGCAGAAGTGGATACACCGATGTCCAAAGAAATTCAACTTATGATCCAGGCGAAGGACGAAGATGTTGTTAAAGAACTTGAGAAGAATCGCAACTATTTGGAGCGCTTCTGTAATCCGAGTGAACTGACGATTGCAACAGATTTGCAGGCACCTGAAAAAGCGATGTCCGCTGTTGTAACTGGTGCAGAGCTCTACTTGCCGCTTGCTGGTCTGATCAACATCGAAGACGAAATCAAGCGTCTAGAGGATGAATGGAAGAAGTGGGACAAAGAAGTAGATCGCGTTCAGAAAAAACTATCCAACGAGAACTTTGTAAGCAAAGCTCCTGAACAGGTAGTAGAAGAAGAGCGTAAGAAGGAACAAGACTATCTCGAAAAACGAGCTAGTGTAGAAGCACGAATTAAAGAATTGAAAGCATAAATATATTGATGGGGAGGGTATTCGGAGGGAATACTCTCCCTTTTTGAAAGAAGGGAAACATGGTGAAGAATTATCAGGACGCCCTGCAGTGGATACATCAACGTGAAAAATTTAAAATAAAGCCCGGGTTGGCTCGTATGACATGGATGATGGAACGGTTGAACCATCCGGAAGAACGCATCCAGGCAGTACATATTGCCGGAACGAATGGGAAGGGATCTACGGTTTCTTTTCTACGCGAACTCCTCCAAGCACATGGGTTAAGTGTCGGGACATTCACTTCCCCCTATATCGTTCGTTTTAATGAGCGGATCAGTGTGAATGGAGAACCGGTCGAGGACGGGGATCTGGCCGATCTCGTGAATAGAATCAAACCGGTAGCGGAAGAATTGGCGGATACTCCACTCGGGGCACCTACTGAATTTGAAGTGATTACAGCAATGTCTCTTGTCTATTTTGCGGAGAAGGAATTAGACGTTGTGATCTATGAGGCTGGTTTAGGTGGATTGTATGATTCAACCAATATCCTGAGTCCTATCTTGACAATCATTACGAACATAGGAAAGGATCATATGAATATCCTAGGGTCGACCTATGCTCAGATTGCCCGGGAAAAGGCAGGCATCATCAAACCGGGAATTCCAGTGATTACCGCGGCGAAGCAGGAAGAGTCCATTCAAATTATTAGAGAAAAGGCAGCTCAAGAGAAGAGCGATTTCTATATAAACGGGGAAGATTTTCATACGGTTCACTTAGAGAGTTCTGACGAAGGGGAAGTGTTTGAATTCCATAACGACCGCTTCATTTCCAAACCTTTATTGAGTCGAATGATGGGAGCGCATCAGGTGGACAATGCAGCGCTCGCTATTCAGGCAATGGAAGTATTACAAGGTCTAGGCTACTCTTTTGAGAGGGAGTATTACCGGTCTGCCATTCGTGCAACACACTGGCCGGCAAGATTTGAGAAAGTACAAGAAGAGCCTCTTGTAATTCTGGATGGAGCGCACAACGAAGAAGGAACCAGAGCACTTGTAGAAACCGTTAAAGAACATTATTCAAATAAAAGAGTGACACTACTATACTCGGCGCTTGAAGATAAGCCGGTGCAAGCGATGTTAACGATGCTATCCGAGGTAGTGGATTGTGCTTTCATGACGTCATTTAATTTCCCAAGAGCTTTGTCTGCGGAACAATTGCAGCAACTATCGCCGGTTAAAAGAACCGAAGCGATCGATTCCTATCAGGAGGCTGTATCAACGTCATTGTCGCAGATGGAAGACGATGAACTTTTATTAGTAACTGGATCGCTCTATTTCCTGTCAGAAATCAGGAAAATTTTTGAATGATAGTGGAACTTGTGATAATATACTAATTATCTGAATTTTGTCTTAAATTAGTTCTTTAGAACGAAAGAGGGGTTGAGGAAATGGGCCGGAAGGAGAAGATAGCGGTTTGGCTTGTTTGGTTAATTGTCTGGCCGGCTGGCTTATTTGGTGTATTTCAATTCTTCCCCCCTGATTTAATTGATAACCAAATGGATATCTTGGCATTCGTCATCCTAGCCTCTATAGTTGCTTTGTTTCCCTTACAAATAGGGGACAACCCTGTATTTTTTACACATGGTATCACATTCGCCGTTTTTTTATATTTTGGACTAGCGGTAGAAATAATCGTTTCACAAGTGGCACTCATCTTCTTGCTTTTAAAACTGAGGGTTTCGCGGTCGAATGTTCATCGGTTTCCATTGAACTTCGTCATGTTTTTAGTGATTTCTATTTCTTCGGCCCTCATCTATCATATGCTCGGTGGACAACATGGAAGGGAAGCTGTCTCTTCTGTAAGCAATGCTGTTCCGATCGTAGCTTATGCATTCTTTCAGCTGTTCTTTAATCAACTCACCATAAAGTTTATTGCCAAGTTTTTGTATAAGCGACATGTCAAAATGTTCGACATCGGATTGTTATGGGATTTGACATCCGGTCTACTTGTGTTCCCGGTCGGCTTTCTGCTCTACATGATGTATGCAGAGTTCGGGGTGAGCGCTGTATTCTATGTTGGAATTCCTTTCATACTGATTTCAGGGATGCTTATGCTTTATCACAAGAGCAGTATCGTCAACCAATACTTGAAACGGACGAGCAGAATCGGTCATGAGCTAACAGGTAATTTAGGCGTGAAGGATGTTTTAGACTTGTTTGTCGACCGTTTAAGTCAACTTCTGCCAGTAGATTATATTTATATCTTTGACGTCGAATCAGATCGGGAGATGAACCTGATCCGATATTTCGATCGGTCCGGGGTCACCTATTTCCCCTCTATCAAACTACATATCGGAGAGAGTATAAGTGGTCATACTTGGGAGGAAGGAAATAGCTTTAAATATAACAAAAAGAGTGATTGGGACCATCTGAGAAACCGCTATACACCGAAGGAAGCGGAAAGCGCCTTATCTGTACCTATTGAGCGCAAGGGGGAAATCGTCGGAGTGATCACGATTTACTCCAATCAGAAATACGCATTTTTACAATTTCAATTTATGATTCTCAACATTTTGGGCAGTTATTTGGCTGTTGCCATCGATAATGCCCGACACTATGAGAAGACGAAATTAGAGAGTGAACGTTGTGCATTAACAGGACTTTATAATTTCCGCTATTTCCAAGATCAGCTTCACGAAGCTTTTTTCTCAGACAA
The DNA here is from genome assembly GCF_004684905.1 of Halobacillus salinus. Taxonomy (GTDB): domain Bacteria; phylum Bacillota; class Bacilli; order Bacillales; family Halobacillaceae; genus Halobacillus; species Halobacillus salinus. The sequence goes on from NZ_SRJC01000001.1 coordinate 710,335, forward strand.
GGACCAATCCATTGCTTTGATATTGCTTGATATCGATCACTTCAAATCGATTAACGATACGTATGGACATGAAAGTGGAAATGAAATCCTATGTCAGTTTGCGGAAAGATTGGAAGATGTAGTTGGCAACGCGGGCGTCGTCGCTCGCTATGGAGGAGAGGAATTCGCCATCCTGCTGCCGAGGTACAAGGACTACGAAGCTTATCAGGTAGCAGAGGATATTCGTCGCTCGATTGCTGAGCAACCTTTCAGTACCTATCAGTATATTCTGTCTGATGACGAACCGAAAGAGGTCTCTATAACAGCATCGATCGGGGTTGCGACATACCCTGTCGACTGTGAAGAACCACTGGAACTGATTCGTCATGCTGATCGGGCTATGTATGTTGGTGCAAAGCAGAAGGGGCGCAACAGAGTGGCGTGTTATGAGGAATTAAAAACAGCAGCGGAGTCATTGTGACTTCGCTGCTGTTTTTTTATGGTGTAGGGCAATGACCGTGGTTGGATCGAACTTTGTGATTACTACTTATATTTTCAGCACCATAAACTTCTCCCTCAGCACATATGATTGCCTTGCTCCACCCCGGCCCAACCTGATCATTTATATGGATGTCTCCTCGTGATGAAATGACGGTACCGTTCTGCGTTGATACTTTTCCATTTAGCACTATATCCCCTTCTGAATAAACCATGGCATTGGATTGCATAGAAAGCGGGCCATTTACAGTCAAGGAGCCACTGCTAAATACAGCATTATTTTGTACATACAGAGATTCATTTACTAAAGTATCACCAGCAACATCCAATCGGGAATTGGATTGTTGGTCTACGTTTCCTATGGCAGTATCGCCGGTTATAGAAAAGCGGGAATCAGACTGCATTTTCAGGTTGCCGTTGATCTGGATATTCCCCTTCACATCTAGTTTTGAGTTAGATTGAAGGAATAAGCTATCTCCATCTAAGTTATGATCAACATTCATCGTTGAATTGGATTGCATCGTAAAGGTATCTCTCAAGAATGCATATCCCTTAACAAAAAGTTGACTATTACTTTGTAATGTTGAAGATTCATCCATTCTGATGCTTCCGTTTGTTTCAACTTTAGAATCAGATTGCAAGGTGAGGCCTTGTTTATAGTAAGCGTTAAATGTTCTAACTTGGGAGCTGCTGCTCAGAACTACGTTGCCCTCGAACAAACCATTTCCCGATATATCAAGAATAGAGTCTTGTTCTAACTTAGCGGATTGATCCAGGTAAAAATGGTTCCCCACCAGCACTTTAAGTGGAGTCCTATCGTTATAATTCCTGTTTAATGTCATGCTTGTTTTGCTCCATAGAGATTGATGGAAAGTTGTGATATGACATTTGTATCCCCAGGAAGGTGCAAAGACTTGAGAAGCATTAAGTAGAATGTTTTCGTCGAACTCACAGTAATTTCTATCCCCATTTGGGTGATCTTGTTTGAAATCGGATTCTCTATCTTGCTCAATCGTTTCGAATTCTTCCCAGGTTGTAAATAATTTGAGTTCCGGATCGCCTTCATCCCCATCGTTTTCTTCTTCAGGTAATGCAAGCTCAGGTTCTGTTTTACGTTTTTGAATGATGGTCGACGTTTGATAACTCTGATCGTTTTCTTCCGCGTTAACGTCGGTTTTTAACATAACCTTCGTAGGTGATCCATCTGTTATGATGCAATCATTCCCACTCAGGGTCTCATCACTGGTAATATCTAACGTGTCGTTAGAGTTAGGTGAATTCTTTATGTTTTCAATGTATAATTCACTTATAGTCATATGTTCCTTAGTCAATAAGTCTTCGTTTTCCATAGACAATGTCTCGCGGTCGACAAGGCAGATTGTTGTATCTTGTTGTATAACTTTCTCTCTGATTGTTGTTATGATGGAGTTAGTCTGTTGCTTTAGGTCTATTTCATTTTGGACTATGGAATTAGATTGAAAGGTTTGGGTGACAAGACTGCCAGCTATAGTGGATATGATCCCGATTAGCGCAATAGCAGCTAGTAGTTCGACTAATGTCAAACCTTTGTTGTTAAAATATTTCTTCATAGGATAAACTCCTTATGATGTAAGTGGGTTGATAAAGTGTATCACAACGAAAAAGGAATAACGCTTGTAGAGATACTAGTCTCTATTGCCCTATTTAGTGTTGTCGTAACCTTGTTTCTTTCCTTGTTTAGTGATTATATGGTTATGACGAAGAGGGTAGAGAACGAAGTCGATAGCATAAATTTAGCGGAAGAAGTCGCTTATTACATAGAATCTTCAGGTGTAGCACCGACTGCTTGCGGTCCTTCAGATGAAATAATGGATATTACGAATGCGTTAGAAGACTATGAATCTTTCGGACTAGATTCGTCAAACCAATTATATTATACTTCACCTGAGAATCAAAGGTACTATCCAGTTGTAAAAAAGCTATGTTCAGGAAGAACGGCACAAGAAGAGAACCTGCAATTAATACCAATAAAAATCGAGGTACTACGAAAAAACAGTGGTGGAACGAACACAACCATTACCGAGACCTATCGATACCTAAGCGGATCGGAGGTGAACTAGATGCGGAAGAAACTCTTTAACGAAAGAGGAGCAGCATTAGTACTAGTACTATTAGTGATTGTATTAGTGGGGATCTTCGGCACCGTATTGGCAACGCAAATTAATTCGACAGGAATGCAAGCGAATAAGTCCCAAGAATTAGTACAGGCGGAGAGTTTAGCCGTAATGGGAGAAAACCTTCTAATCAAAGATGTTGAAAAACTAACAGATCTTGATCAACCACTCCAGATGATTAGAGATAAGTGGGATGAAAATATACTTTTGAAACAAATGAATTCCAGTCATTCCTACTTGATTGAAACGAAACAAATACTAGAGAAAAGTGCAGGGGAATATGTTCTACCCTATAAGGTGACAGGAACTTCTGAAGGGACTACTAAATCTATTGAGAATGAGCTGACCCTCTCCTCTTCAGAAGAAAGCTGGGTGGCAGCTATTGAACGTAAGAAAGAAGAGTTGAGTAGTAAGGAATGCAATACCAATAGTTCACCTCCTTGTTTCTATTTTCCAAGGGGTTTAGACACTAATAAGTCCGAAATGTACGAAGGAGATTTGTGGGTGAATGATGGTCTAACCATACGAGGAAAGAAACAAGTTGAGGTTACCAAGTTCCTTCTTCTTACTTCGGGTTATTTAACGATGAATGGAAGCAAAGCGGAAATCATCGTTCGAGGAGATGCTTATATTAGTGCCAATCCTAGTAAGGTTTCTTATTTGATTATTCAAGGGGATGCCTTCTTCGAGAATGTAGATGTTTGGAGCCGTGTGGAAGGTGTTTGTATTGAAGGGCAGACGAACCTAGTAGACCAGAGTGGACTTTCCATTGGCGGACAGGATTGCCCTTAGGAGGTAAAAAGTGGTTATACAACTTGTTTTCTTATTAATAGCAGCAATTATTTTAGTTATAGCTATGAATTTCGTAAAGACAGATTACGATAATAAAAGTAAGTGGATTCTATTTGGAAGTGCGGTCTCCATTGCAATCATTACCATCTTTTCTAGTTATACTTTCGGTTTATTCGTTTCGTTATTACTAGTAATGTTAGTGATAGGATTAATTTCAATACTTATATTCCCTAGGCTCTCGAAAGTGGGAGACGACCAATACGATGATATTCGTTTCGTGGCTCCGATCGATGAAGAGAAGAATGTAGGGGATAATGCAAGGGTTGCGGGAGAAGAGTGGAAGGAAAGAAATACGTCGGTTAACGCAAATCCTTATCCAGGTCGTACAGTGGAAATGGAGAGCGAGCAAATAGACGATGAAATAGAAGAAAGGATGGAAGTTCAAGAAGAGAGAGTGGAGACTTTTGAAGAGGATAATGGTGCTCTAGAACCAATTAGTGAGACAGCTCAGCCTGCGCCATCCATTCCCCTTGAAGAAAGCGAACTGGACTTTGAAGACGAACTCTTGGCCAATCGAAGAAGTATTATGGAAGAAGAAAGACTCGATAACGATACAGGACAGATTTACGAAGAGGATCCAAATCGTAATTTTGAGGATTTACGAGAACTTGATGAACAAGAAGTGAGTGAAGAAGAGAAAGAGTCCAACCCTGAAGAACGCTCGATTGATTTCGATATGGATGACTTTGAAATTCCAGAGCTCGACTTAGAAGAGGACTCCTATAAACAAGGGGGTGAATAAATGGAACATGCCAAAGGGTTTGGATTACTGATCGGGATGACTGCATTTCTTCTTCTCTTTACATATGTAGGTCCGATGGGGTGGCAGCTCGTTTCAGGTGAAGAAAAAGTGTATGAACCGAACACCTCTGTTGCGGGCATCAGCATCGGAGGTTTAACGGAAAGCGAAGCATCAACCAAATTGTCCGGTCACGTTTCAGATTGGGAGAGGCAGAGGGATATTTTACTCGAATCAGAGACGGAGAAGGTAAGGATCTCGAGCGACTTTTTCCTATTTGATGTGGAAGCAACGCTTGATGAAGTCGTAGAAGGAACCGATCAAGATCTTGTCGTTCGTACAGATGAGAGTTATCAGAGCGAAGTGGAGAGTCAGTGGAAACCCGCATTGAGAACGAACTTTGAATGGGAAGACTGGACAGCTGCTGTTTTAGAAAAGGCTTCTGATTTAGAGGAAGAACCTCTTGTTTATTCAGTCTATAACTTCGTACCTAGTGATGTGTCTCCTCTTCTTGAAACGGTAGCCGAATACGAGATTTCGGTTAAAGAGACCTCACTTCTTTCCGAGCTGGTGTCTTCCATGGACACTTTGACATTGAAATCAGAGCAGGAGTTCTCGTTGATAGAAGCAGCCGAGGAACTTCCTGTAAGTATAAATGAAGAGACTTTAAGCATTGTTGCCACGACTATATTTGGTGCGGCATTAGATACGAACTTCGCAATCCAACAACGTCATATTAGTCAGAAACTGCCTGATTACGCTGTGCTTGGTCGGGAAGCTAGTGTGAAACCTAGTCAAAACGATGACTTCGTTTTATATAACCCTAATTCATCTGACTATATAATTTCCCTTTCCTTAGAGGGTTCGAATTTAATTGTTGAAGTACGGGGGTATCCGTTTGTAGAACAATACTTCAGCTCGGTTGAAGACGTACAAGCAATCGAACCGCGTACCATCGTCCGGTACTCCTCTTTTGTGAATCCTTCAGACGTGCAAGTTGAGCAAGAAGGTGAAACAGGACAACGTGCCTTTGTATACCGTTCATCCCGTGGCGAAAGTGGAATAAGAGAGAAAATCGCGGAAGATTATTACCCCCCTGTTAACCGAGTAGAACTCCGTTATGGTGTGGAAGGGGAAGAAAACAATGACTCTTCCGGCTCTGGCGGCGACGTGAGCGCTGACGACTCAACGGGTAATAACAATGACAGGGATCAAGATGCCGCTAGTGATGATACCAATACGGATACAGATGCAGATGGAGAAACGGAAGGAAATCCTGATGATGCAAAAGAAGTCGATCCTTCTAATCCGATTTGGGAACAAGATGAAGCAGATAAAGAAAAATAAGGAGACCTTATCATGGCAGAACGTAAACGCTTAGGAGATATTTTAAAAGAAGCGGACCTTGTTTCAGAGGAGCAGATTACGGAAACGCTGAACGTGAAAAAAACGGATCAAAAGCTCGGGGATGCCCTGCTAGAACGAGGTTTGATCACCGAGCAGCAGCTTATTGAGGTGCTTGAGTTCCAACTGGGTTTTCCTCACGTATCTCTCTATCGCTACCCGGTAGACACGGCTTTACTTAGTATCGTTTCCAAAGATTTCGCAATGCGAAATATAGTCATGCCTTTAAAAAGGGAAGGAAACGAACTGACGCTTGCGATGAATGACCCAATGGATTATTACACCATTGATGACCTCCAAATTGCGACAGGTTTTCAAATTGCTCCTGTTATTGCGACGAAAGACGAAATTATTCAGGCTGTTAATAAATATTACAACTTGAAAGAGTCTGAAGAGGCGGCACCTGAAATAGATGATGGGGACCAGGCTCCTGCTATCAAGTTGATGAATCAAATCTTACAAACCGGTGTACAAATGAAGGCAAGTGACATCCATATCGACCCGCAGGAAAGCAAAGTATTGGTACGATACCGAGTAGACGGGTTGCTTCGAACAGAACGGACCGTTACAAAAAGCATGCAGAGCTCTTTGATTGCCCGTGTGAAAATCATGGCGAACTTGAATATTACAGAGACCCGTTTACCTCAAGATGGAAGAATAAAAGCGAATGTCAATTCCGTTCCGGTCGATTTGCGAATATCGACATTGCCGACCGTGTACGGTGAAAAAATTGTCATTAGGATTCTCGATCTTGGAAGTGTGCTGAACCGGTTATCCGAACTTGGATTCAACAAGGTGAATTATCAACGCTATATGAAGATGATTGAACAACCTTCTGGCATGGTTTTAATTACCGGACCGACCGGATCAGGGAAATCATCCACGTTATATGCATCTTTGAACCACTTGAATACGGATGACAAAAATATCATTACGATTGAGGATCCCGTAGAATATCAGATTGAAGGGATCAACCAAGTGCAAGTGAATCAGAAGACAGGATTAACGTTTACAACGGGACTCCGGTCTGTGCTGCGCCAAGACCCTGATATAGTGATGGTCGGAGAAATCCGGGATTCTGAAACGGCAGAAATCGCCGTCCGTGCATCCTTGACCGGCCACTTGGTCTTCTCGACTTTGCATACGAATGGTGCTGTTGCAACAATCCCAAGATTGATTGATATGGACGTTGAACCTTATCTGGTCGTGTCCAGTTTGGCTGGCATCGTCGCTCAACGATTAGTGAGAAGAATTTGCCGGGATTGTAAAGTGAAGAAAGAACCCACAGAGATGGAAAGAGAACAGTTTGAGAAGCGTGGTCTTTCGATTAACGAGGTGTATTACGGCAAAGGATGCGGAAATTGCCAAAATACTGGATATCGAGGACGTCTGGCTATTCAAGAAGTGCTAGTCATGGATGATGAGATCCGCAAGATGATGATGAACAATTCATCCATTTCAGAGATTCGTCAGTATGTATGGCGAAACGGGATGATTTTTCTAGTGGATGATGGACTGCTTAAAGTGAAAAAAGGGTTAACAACGGTGGAAGAAGTGATGCGCGTAGCGTTAGATGATTAGGAGGATTGTGATGAAGGAACGTCTGGATCATTTATTGAAAGCAGCATTCAAATTAGAAGCATCAGACATTCATATAACCGTAGGAGTACCGCCTATTTTCAGGTTGTATGGAGAATTGAAACAGTACGGGAAAGATGTGATCAAGCCACAGGACACAGAAGAGATGGCCAAAGCTATCGTACCGGAAGCATTATGGAAACAGTTGAAAGAAGAAGGAGAGCTCGACTTTTCTTATGGAATTCCTGGGGTGTCGAGGTTCCGTGTGAACGCCTATCACCAGCGGAACTGTATCTCGCTTGCAGTGCGGGTGGTTCCGACCGAGATACCAACATTGGAATCGTTACATATGCCGGATGTACTGTCTAAGATTGCTGAGACCGAGCAAGGGTTGGTGCTCGTAACGGGACCGACTGGAAGCGGAAAGAGTACGACGCTTGCCTCGATGATCGATTATATGAACCGACATATGAGAAGGCACATTATTACTCTAGAAGATCCGATCGAATACTTACACTCTCATCAGTATTGCATTATTGACCAGAGAGAGGTCGGGTTCGATACGCAAAACTTCCAGAATGGATTAAGGTCCTGTTTGCGGCAAGACCCAGATGTCATCTTAGTCGGGGAAATGCGAGACCTTGAAACAATTTCGACCGCTATCACTGCAGCAGAGACAGGGCACTTGGTACTAGGGACACTGCATACAACCGGTGCTGCTCAGACAATTGACAGGATTATTGATGTCTTCCCGCCAGAGCAGCAACCGCAAGTGCGAATCCAGCTTGCGAGCGTACTGCAGTCGATTATCTCCCAGCGACTTTTCCAAACGAAAGACAGAGACGGAAGAAGAGCTGCGACCGAAATCTTGAGAAATACGTCTGCGGTGAAGAACCTGATCCGGAATGAAAAGATCCATCAAATTCAAAATGTTATTCAAACCGCTAAGTCTGAAGGGATGCACACCCTTGAAATGTCTGTCAAAACGTTGCTGGAAGAAGACATTATTACAGAGGAAGCAGCTGCTCCTTACCTTCAAGGACGAGGAGTCTAATGGCTTATTTCAAATATAAAGGCAGAGACCGCAGGGGACGTCTCAAAGAAGGTCGAGTAAAGGCGGATAACCAACGGGAAGCGAACATGCTATTGCAAGAACAGGGCGTTACGGTTTCCCAAGTACAACAAATGGAAGGAATCCTTTACAAAGAAATCCAATTCGGTCGTCCTGTTAAAAACCGGGATTTCGTGATTTATTTACGCCAGTTCTCTACCTTGATTGACGCTGGGATCTCCATCATTCAAGCTACCTACATCCTTCAGGAACAAACGGACAGTAGAGGCTTGAAGCATACTTTGGCGGACGTGGCAGACGACTTGGAGGCAGGGCGTTCTTTCTCGGAAGCTGCCGCTAAACACCGCAAAGTTTTCCCGCTTATGTTCATCAATATGATGAGAGCAGGTGAAGTTGGCGGTAATTTGGACGAGATTTTAGACCGGATGGCGACTTACTACGAGAAGCAGTACGAACTCCGGCAAAAAATCATGTCGGCACTATCCTATCCGATTGTTGTCGGTATGATTGCATTCAGTATCGTTATTTTCATGCTCAGCTTCGTTGTACCACGGTTTGCGGACATGTTTCGGTCATTCGATAGCGAAATACCACCATTTACAAACTTCATTTTAGGGCTGGGTGGTTTCTTTGGCGCTTTTTGGTGGTTGTTCGTTTTCTTCCCTGTCCTTTTATTTGTTTTATACAAGTACGGGCTTAACAACCAAACGTTTGCCTATTATGTAGATTACACGAAGATGCGTGTGCCCTACTTCGGAAAGCTGGTCCAAAAAGCAGCGCTCGCTAGAATGACGCGAACGCTTAGCTCCTTATTCAATAGCTCAGTTCCTGTGTTAGAGTCCGTGCAAATAACCGAGCGAGTAGTCGAAAACAAAGTGATCGAACGGCAGCTTCAACAGGCAAGAGAAGCACTAGAAAGCGGTGAGTCTATGGCGAAGCCGATGATGGACCACTGGGCGTTTCCTAGTCTTGTAACCCAAATGATCAGCGTCGGCGAGAAGACAGGCGCGCTCGATCAGATGTTGAATAAAGCAGCAGACTTCTATGAGAAAGACATCGACCACGCAACAGATCGGATCAAAACGTTGATCGAACCGGTCATGATCGTTATCTTGGCGATGATTGTCGGCTCAATTGTACTTGCGATTGCAGTGCCGATGTTCTCTATCTTTGAAAATATTCAATAGTAAAAATTGGCACATAATTAGCAATATTTTACTAGCGTATGAAAGTATCCTATAGTATTATGTGAATAGAACTTATGTATTAGTTTCTGGACGTGATGATCAGTCGTTTGTATGTGGGCACTTGAATGGCTGTTAGCGAGTAGTGCAACCGGCCGGAGAACGCATGCTTTCAGGCGTTCTCTGGCCTTTTTTATAAAAAAGAAAAGGGGAGAAGGAAATGAAGGCTTGGTTGAAGAAACGATTCAAAAATGAAGAAGGTTTCACGTTGGTGGAATTGTTGGCTGTTATTGTGATCTTGGGGATTATTGCGGCGATTGCGGTGCCTAGTATTGGTAATGTGATTGAGAACTCTAAGAAGGATGCAACGGTTGCGAATGCTGAACAAATGATAGAGGCATCTAGGTTATTAGTAACATCCGAAAGTCCCAACTTTACAGATGGTAGTTTGACTATCCCACTTAAAAAAGCAACTGCAACGACTGATGGATATGGTTTAATAGACAATGGTTATATAAATTCCTTTGAAGACACTACTGGAGCTGATTACGATACTGCAAGTAAAGTTGTAGTAACTAAAAGTGCTGACGGTGCCCTTTCATATGCTGTGTATTTAAAGGGAACTGAATATGAAATCGAGGGTGAAGATGAAGGTTCTACTGTTTCTGAAAGTGAGATTGTTAGAAAAAAAGTTAAAGGTTCAGACAATTAAGCTTCTTAAATTCCTTTGAAAATCCCTCTTCACGAGGGGTTTTCTTGTGTAAATTTAATAGAATAGGAGACAGTTCTTATGACATTATTCCTCACTCTATATTTCTTCCTACTCGGCACCATCCTCGGCTCCTTCTACAACGTCGTCGGCCTTCGCCTTCCGAATGGCGGACTCATGCACGAAAACCGCTCCTACTGCCCGAACTGCAAGAAAACATTAGCATGGTACGAGCTCATTCCCATCCTGTCCTATATCCTTCAAAAAGGACGCTGTCGTGGTTGCAGGGAAAGCATTTCACCGATTTATCCTGCGATGGAGGCCATTACAGGTGTGATCTTCGCACTATGTTTCTATCAATTTGGTCTAGGACCTCAGCTGATTTTGGCCCTTCTATTGATGTCGATGTTTCATATTATCATGGTGTCCGACCTTCGTTACATGGTCATTCCAGATCACCTGCTTCTGTTCTTCTTCGGTTTATTTATTGTATACCGCATCCTTTATCCCCTGGACCCATGGTGGTCTTCGTTGATAGGGGGGCTTGGCGGTTTAACTGTAACAGCAGTCATTATACTAGTCAGTCGTGGAGGGATGGGTGGCGGTGATATGAAACTGTTCGGACTTCTGGGATTCGTGCTCGGATGGAAGTTGTTGTTGGTTACGTTCTTTCTTTCAACGCTTATCGGAGCGGTGGTGAGCGGCGGGCTTCTAGCGGCTGGCATCATCCAGCGTAAGAAGCCGATTCCGTTTGGGCCTTTTATCGTAGTTGGTGCGAGTTTTGCATTTTTTTCTGATAGAATAATAATAGATTGGTACTTACAAACTTTCTTCTAATGCGGAGGGCTTCTAGTGTTTGGTTGGAAAAAGGATAAACGTGTACATATTGTAATCAAAGACCATACCATCCGGTACGTGGTAGCGGCTGCTCATAATCCTTCAAGAATTGAAGCGTATGGGGAGGAGTTTCTGCAAGGAGATATACTTCAGGACGGTGTGATCCAAAACCTTAGACGTTTTGAGATGGTGCTAGAGGATATTGTTGCGAAGCATCAATTGAAGAACGCTCCGCTTTATTTCTGTGTTCCCGACTCTTCAGTTATTTTGAGACACCTATCTGTACCTAGTGAGGTAGAGGATGAGGCAATCAAAGGGTATTTGTATCAGCAGCTGGGAGAAAGTCTCCATCTACCGTTCGATCAACCGGTATTTGATTTTGTCAAAATGTCGGACGATAAAAGGGAAAAGGAGATCTTCCTCGTTGCTTACCCGCAAGATAAAATCGAACAAATGGAAGAGAGTTTGACGGTGGCGAACTTGAAGCCGAAAGCAGCGGACTTGTCGTCTCTCTCTGTGTATCGCGTGTATGAACAGCTTTCGTTCACCACGGAGGGAGAACACCTATTGATTGTAGAGTGGAATATTGATGGTATCTCTGTAACGGCTTTTCACGAGGGAGTCCCTCAGTTCTCGAGGCAGATGAAGACGACACTCGACAAGAAGGAATGGAAAATGTTCACCTCTGACGGAGAAGGACACCTTCACTGGACAGGAGATATACAAGATTTAGAAGGATTCGTAACGGATCAGATAGGCGAAATCAGCCGTATATTGGATTTCTATCAATTTTCGGTTATGAAAGGAAACGCTGCTATTACGAGGATTGTGCTGGCAGGTGACTGGGCTTACGGTAGAACGCTCCATGATCAGCTGGCGGAAAGAGTAAGGGTTCCGGTCGATACGATATCGCTTGAGTTATTGGATCTCTCGCTTCCGGACCGTTATACGGATGCCGTAGGATTAATATATAAAACGTAAGGACGTTTGTTGCAGGAGTGATGGTTGTGGTCATCGATATAAATCTACTCGAAGAAAAAGAACAACCGAATCGTCTCCCCTTGCTCATCATTGGAGCAGGGGTATTCGTTCTATGTTTAATCATAGCTCTATTCTTCTGGCAGCATCAGGCACTTGAAGAGGAGCAGAAGCTTTTAAGCGAAGAAGTGGGAGCTTTAAAAACCGAACAAACAGCTTATCAAACTATAGATCAAAATGAAGAACAAGCTCAGCGTCAACAACTTAAGGAGGCGACGCAACAATTGCAAGCAACCGTATTCCCAACGGTTGCACTGGTGGAGAATTTAATTGCTTTACTCCCTGAGCGAGGGTATTTTCAATCCTATACATATGATGATAGTGGTTTCATTGATATCGAGGTAAGATTTGACTCCCTACAAGAAGTAGCTGCTTACACGAACGCGTTGTCAGAGAGAAATTATGCTACCGGTGTGGAGATGGGCAGTGTCTTGACGGAACAAACTGACGAAAGCTTGAATCAATTTGAGTATCGTCCAAGATATATTGCGAATTACACGGTCACGATCGATAAACAGCTGTTTCGAGAGGGGGTGGCTGATGGTGCGGATCGAATGGAACCGTAGTCAACTGTATGTCCTGATTGCGACGCTTTTTGTTGTGGTGGTAAGTACGTTTATCTTCTATCAATTTCTCATTAAGCCCGATCAGAAGGAAATCGACCAACTGCAAGGAACCCTACAAACAGAAGAGCGGTTGTTAGAAACGTTGAAAGATCAACAAGCAGACAAAGCCGAAACGATTTCCGTTACAACTTCACGAGAATTGCAAAGTCAGCTACCTGTGAAGAAATCGTCTGATCAAATGTTACTCGCACTTGAAAGGGCAGAATCCGTTTCGGGTAGTTTCATTGAGAGTATTTCCATCAGTTCAGGCACCGAGCCGTTTCTAGAAGACCAACCATCCCCTGAGCAAAACACGGAAGCACCAATAGACTTGGATGAACCAGATTCAATTGAAGAAGAAAGTAGAACGGAGTATCCCCTTCCAGGCGGAGTGACTCCGGTTACATTCGATTTGTCGGTAGCATCCCAAGACTTCACGGATTTGATGACCTTTTTAAATGAGGTCACCAATAGTTCAAGAGTCGTCACGATTGACTCTGTTTCTTTTAACGATGATCGTATTATAGAAGGCGAGCTTACCTATTTCTATTATTTTGTAACATTGTCGGCTTACTATTACCCGGGACTTTTCGAATTGGAAGATGAGATGCCGGAATACCACTATGATGGGCAGTCGGATAAGCAAAATCCATTTCCTTATGGTGACGGAGAAACGGACTTGAGCGCTCGAGATGAGAGCGCTGCTGCTTCGTCAGGAAGCGAAGACTATGAAGAACACGTCGTTCAAGAAGATGAGACCTTCTATCAAATCATCTATGACTTCTATGGAACTTATAATGAGGAACTCGCAGAAGGGGTTCGGAGTGCGAATAAGCGCGAATCTAACACAGTTTTTGAAGGGGAAACGTTGCTCTTGCCACTATAAAAAACTTGTCGAAGAGGTCGTGACAAATTTCATCGTTCTTTTCAATATCGCTGTGATAGGGTTAGGACAAACCTGGCGGGAGTGATAAGAATGGATTCCAAAAACAAGATCTCTATATCTTTCAGAGACAAAGCAAAGAATGAGGACCCCTTCAAGCGCGGGAAAGAGGAACAAGCGGCATCAGCTGAACCAGAATCAGAAAATGACTGGGACAGACCCAAAAAGCCGAAAGTGTACACTCTTCCTATAAAAAAGAAAGCGAGAGGTCGTTCTCCGATCAAGTCGATTATGATTTCGAGTATCACAGCTTTATTGATTAGTTTCGGTTTGGGGTTTATGCTGCTCCGCATGTTTGTCTCCTTAACCGATGAGACAGCAGAAGGACAAGGGCAATCTGCAGTACCCGCCACAGAACAGACTCAAGGGTCTGAGGCCGTTACGGTAGGGACATCCTCTTTGGAAGGATATGTCGTTCAAGCAGGCGTGTTCTCGACGGAGGACAAGGCGAATGAGTGGAAGATGAAGTTGACGGCTTCCTCTGTGTCATCGATCATCTGGCAACGGGACGGTCAGTATTACTTGTTTGTCGGGAGCGCATCAACGGAATCCGGCGCAGAACAAATCGCGGCGGATCTCGATACGAGAGATATAGAAACGTATGTGAAACCTTGGACCATTCTAACAGAAGAGACCTCACTTAAAGGAGCAGAAGCGGAGATAGCAGGCGAGATGGGGGAATATATCCAACAGCACTCCCTTGATCAGTTGAGTGAAGAAAGAAAACAGGAGTATATTGCGACATTACAGAAAGAAGATCCGGAATCTCCCTTCCTTTCTGCTTTCCAAAGTTGGGAAACGTCAGACCGGCAAAGTATGAATTGGCTGTTTACAGCAAAAGCAATGGAAGAAACTACGAAATAACCTTTTTTAAAGAGATGCGAATGAGAAAAGACCTGAAACAGGGGTCTTTTTTTGTTTTTTCTCCAGTGTGGTAAGATGGAAAAAACATTTTTAGTGAATCAATATTTTGTAAAGAATCCTGTAAACTTAAGATTACTCACATAGAAAGGATGTTCCGTGATGCCTGTACTTGTGCTTGGATCCAACTCACCTAGGAGGAAGGAACTGTTAACTAAGGCTGGTTACGAATTCGGTATCCGTGCTTCTGATGTAGACGAATCGTTACCAGAGGGGATATCCCCTGAAGACGCGGTGCTGATGCTCTCAAAAAGAAAAAGTGAAGCCATCTCTTTAAATGAAGAGGAAGTTCTGCTCACTTCGGACACTGTGGTAGCAAAGGGGCAGGAAATACTAGGTAAACCCTCTAGTTTTGAGGAGGCTAGAGACTATCTCCATTCGCTGAGTGGCAAGCAACATGACGTTTGGACTGCTGTTACTCTCCGGGATGCTCATACAGCGAAGAGTTTTGCCGTTCGGACCAGAGTGACATTTTTCTCGCTAGAAGAAAAGGAAATAATCCGCTATATCGAAAGTGGAGAAGCCTGGGACAAGGCAGGGGGATATGGAATCCAAGGAAAAGGTGCTATCTTCGTCGATGAGATCCAAGGGGATTATTATAGCGTTGTCGGATTACCGCTTTCCAGAGTTGTGCGAGCATTGCGGGATTTTGATGTGTATCCATCCTGAACTATGTGAGTAATTTCAGTTGAAAGGATGCGTGCATATTGACAGACACAACCGTCATGATGAAAGATGTTCCAAAAGAAGAGCGACCTCGTGAAAGGCTCCTTGAAATCGGCCCTTCTCACCTTTCTAATCAAGAGCTGCTTGCAATCTTGATCGGTAGCGGGACGAGACAGGAATCTGTCACCGATCTTGCCCAGCGCGTATTGATCCATTTTGAAGGACTGTTGCTGTTAAAGGGAGCAACGATCGAAGAGCTCACCTCGATACGCGGAATCGGGGCTGCCAAAGCGGTTCAGATTCTTGCTGCCATCGAGATGGGGAGAAGGATGCAGCAGATGAAGCCGGTAGAGCGCTATATGATCAGAAGCCCGGAAGATGGGGCTGATTTCGTCATGGAGGAGATGCGTGATTTGAAGCAAGAACATTTCATCTGTCTATTCCTCAACACGAAGAATCAAGTTCTTCACCGCCAGACTGTTTTCATCGGTAGTTTAAATGCCTCTATTGTTCATCCTCGTGAAGTGTTCAAAGAAGCTGTGAAACGTTCAGCCGCTTCGATCATCTGTGCTCACAACCATCCCTCCGGTGACCCGAGTCCCTCCCAAGAAGATATCCAAGTCACAAGACGACTCCAGGAATGCGGGAAAATGATAGGGATAGAAGTGTTAGACCATCTCGTGATAGGGGATAGGAAGTTCGTCTCTTTGAAAGAAAAGGGATACTTGTAAAGGATGGGTGAACTTCCTCCTAGGGTAGAAACCGTGTCGCAGTAGTCTTATATTCCTGAAATGCAACCTCGTACAAAAAAACTAGAGACTTGCTTGCCGTAACACTATCTATTTTTCGCGTTTTTTCGTATAATTAAATAAATGGAAATCGAGCGCCATATATAGAATTCTATACATGGCGCTTCTTCTAGTCCAAATTGTATTGTTAGGTTCGACCCGAGTGATTATAAGCGGGCCATTAGAAAGGAAGATTTTATTGGGTCTATTTGGATTTTCCCAAGATTTAGGAATTGATCTTGGAACAGCGAATACATTAGTGTTTTTAAAAAATAAAGGGGTCATTGTAAGAGAACCCTCTGTTGTAGCGAAGAATACTCAGACGAACGAAATAGAGGCAGTCGGTAACGATGCAAGAAACATGATCGGCCGTACCCCTGGTTACATATCTGTTATCCGTCCTATGAAAGACGGGGTAATCGCGGATTACGATACCACTGCTCAGATGATGAAGTATTACATTAAGAAAGCCTTGAAGAATCGTTCTTCATTCGCAAGTAAGCCGAATGTCATGGTATGTGTCCCATCTGGTATTACGATGGTGGAAGAACGTGCTGTACTCGATGCAACAAAACAAGCTGGAGCAAAAGAAGCTTATCCGATTGCTGAACCGTTTGCTGCAGCTATCGGTGCCGGACTTCCTGTATGGGAACCGACGGGGAGCATGGTGGTTGATATTGGTGGTGGTACAACAGAAGTTGCCATCATTTCACTTGGTGGAATCGTTACAAGTCAATCGATCCGCGTTGCAGGAGACGAAATGGATGATGCGATCATCCAACATGTACGCAAGCGTTACAATTTAATGATTGGGGAACGCACTGCAGAAGAAATTAAGATGGAGCTCGGTGGTGCAGGAGAAGTGAATGTCGGTGAAGAAATGGATATCAGAGGACGAGATCTACTATCTGGACTGCCTAAGACAATTACTATCCAATCAGAAGAAATCATCGGAGCGCTTAAAGATACGGTAGATACGATTATGGACACCGTCAAGAATACGTTGGAGAAGACGCCTCCAGAGTTGTCTGCAGATATCATGGAGCGTGGAATTGTTCTCACGGGCGGAGGCGCCTTACTTAAAAACCTAGACACAGTCATCAGCGAAGAAACAAACATGCCGGTATTTATAGCCGATGAGCCACTTGATTGCGTGGCGATCGGAACAGGGAAATCATTAGAATACATTCAACACTTCCGTTCACAGCCGAATGTGGCTTCTCGAGCGAAAATGGATTAAGGTTGATCGGCAATGCCTTCTTTATTTCGCAGAAAACGGCTGATGGTTGTCTTAATAGGATTTATCGTGCTAGTTGCTTTGATTGGTTATTCGATTCGGGATCGGGATGCGCTCAGTACACCTGAGAAATTCTTACAGGACACGGTCGGCTGGATGCAGACGATTTTTCAAAAGCCTGTAAGTTTTGTAGATACGACGGTGGAGAACGTACAAGATATGTTCGCTGTCTACGAACAGAATAAGGTGTTGAAAGCGCGCTTGTCCGAATACAAAGGAGTAATCGAAGGCAACCAGCGCTTGAAGAGTGAAAATCAGGAACTAAGAGAGACACTGGATAAGAGTGATGCTTTGAGCGATTATTCACCTATCCAAGCGACGGTGATTGCTAGAAGTTCTGACAGATGGTTCAAACAGATGACCATCAATAAAGGAGAAGAGCAAGGCGTCGAGAAAGATATGGCAGTCATGACGAGTGATGGTCTGATCGGGAAGGTGAAATCCGCAGGAGCTTTCCATTCGACAGTTCAGTTACTGAGTGGATTTGACCGCTCGAATAAAATCTCTTCTTGGATTGTCCGGGAAGACCAAGATGAGGCGTTCGGTTTAATCGAAGGATATGATGATGAGTCTGGACGTCTCCTTCTAGAAGGAATCAAGCTTGATGAAGTAGTCGAAAAAGGAGATACCGTAATTTCGTCAGGACTTGGTGGTGTATTCCCGAGTGATTTACGGATCGGAACGGTCGAAGAGGTCGTCAACGATCAGTTTGGTTTGACCAAAACTGCTTACGTAGAACCGTTTGCGGACTTGTTTGACATTAACCACGTCATCGTCGTTGACCGAGCAGCGGAGTCGATTGACAATGCTCCGGTAACGGAGGGCGAAGAGTAATGAAACGGTATGTCATCGCACTTTTTTGTCTATTTCTTTTGGTCATGCAGGGTATGGCGATGGGCTGGCTTCCTTCCAGCCTAGTATATTCAAATGTATTGATTACGCCGCACTGGGTATTAGTTTTTATCTTTTTGATGGCGATCTTTTACGATCGTGACAATACGTATGTAGCGGTTTGGTTCGGACTTGTCTTCGGTTTGCTAACAGATGTCGTGTACACGGGAGTTTTAGGTGTATATATGGTGAGTTATGCACTGGTAGCCTATATTATACATGGAATGAACCGATGGCTTCACAGCACGTTCTTTGGTGCTTCTGTACTCACGATCGTTGGTGTGGCCCTGGCTGATACAAGTCTTTATATTATTTATTCGTTTGTGCAAGTCACAGACATGACGTGGGCGAATTACGCAGTATTACGGCTGTTGCCGACTCTCGCTGCTAATATGATATTCTTTATCATTCTCTATCCATTAGTGAGAGCGAGGTTGGCACGCTGGTCGGAAGAATTAACAAATTCGTAAGAGTAGGAAACGTTGAAGGTTGGGTTGGTGGCGAATATGCAAAAAATCATGATTAAAGGAACTCGTGACGGATTGACGTTAAGGCTCGACGATCAATGTGGTTTTGACGAGTTGTTACAAGAGCTAGAAGAAAAGCTTTCCATGAACGGAATCGAAGAAGACGATCCGATGGTACGAGTATCTGTGCAACTAGGGAAACGTTATGTAACGGATGAGCAGAAAGAGCAGATCTCAAAGGTGATTCGTGATAGACAGAAACTTGTCGTCGACCGGATCGATTCTGAAGTGATTACGAAGCAAGAAGCCCTGAACTGGAAGGAAAACACGGATTTGACCCCGATTGTCAGAACGATTCGGTCAGGTCAAGTCGTTCATGTCAAAGGGGACATGCTTCTCATAGGAGATGTAAACCCTGGTGGTCAGGTCTCGGCAACAGGTCATATTTTCGTACTCGGAAAGCTTCGTGGTATTGCTCATTCTGGTATGGATGGCGACGAAGGCACTGTGATTGCTGCTTCCTATATGCAACCGAGCCAACTTAGAATTTCCGATCAGGTCAGCCGCTCTCCGGATTACGATTCGGAGGGAGTCTATATGGAATGTGGATACGTAGATGAGCAAGAAGGAAAGATCCGTATGGACACATTGCAACAAGTAACTAAGAAGCGCCCGGATTTGGTGAGTTTTGAAAGGAGAATGTTAAATGGGTGAAGCGATTGTAGTGACTTCCGGAAAAGGAGGGGTCGGTAAAACAACAACGACCGCTAACCTCGGGACCGCACTGGCCCTGCAGGATAAAAAAGTATGCCTTATTGATACGGATATTGGGCTGCGTAATCTGGATGTCGTTATGGGCCTTGAGAATCGCATCATTTATGACATTGTCGATGTGGTCAAAGAACGTTGCAAGACCAAGCAGGCGCTTATTACCGACAAACGATTCGACTGTCTGCATGTCCTACCAGCTGCACAGACGTCTGATAAGTCGGAAGTGACCCCTGAAGCGATTCAAGCAATTGTAGAAGAGCTGAAGCAAGATTATGATTATGTCGTAATCGACTGCCCAGCTGGAATAGAGCAAGGGTATAAGAATGCTGTGGCGGGCGCTGATAAAGCGATCGTCGTCACGACCCCTGAAAAATCAAGTGTTCGTGATGCGGACCGGATTATCGGTTTGCTGGAACAAGAGGATATCGAATCCCCAAAGCTAGTCATTAACCGGATTCGTAATCACATGATGAAAAATGGAGACATGCTCGACGTAGATGAGATTGTATCCATTCTATCGATTGATTTATTAGGGATCATCATCGATGACGATTCTGTGCTGAAAGCGGCAAACAGTGGAGAGCCTGTTGCCATGAAGCCTGATTCGAAGGCTTCTCTCGCGTACCGGAATATCGCCCGCAGAATATTGGGCGAAGCGGTCCCGTTACAGAACCTGGACGAAGAAAAAGGTGTGTTTACGAAAGTGAAACGATTCTTTGGAATCCGCTCCTAAGGAAAAGCACTTGAGCAATAGCTCAAGTGCTTTTTTCTATATCAAAGTTCTATTGGTCATAACCCTCTGCTCTTTCCCATAGAATGATAGAAAAAGGTGGACAAGAGAGGGGATTCATGTGAAGAAGGATATCCATAGTGTCAGAAAGAATATAGTCGATCGGAAAAAGAAGCGTGTTCAAGGTCATAATCCGTCACCCTCCCAATTGTACAAGCCTCCACAAGACGAGGAGATGCACGGTTTTCCGCCGCTTATCACCCCTAATGGTATAAGGAAGAAGGCTCCTCAAGAAGAGAAAAAAGCGAGCAACCTCGCCTTGCAAGTTGTCTTTGCCGCTCTGTTATTTGCTACTGTTGCAATTGGAAAGAATACATCATTTACTTTGTTGGACACACCAGAGCAATGGGTGACAAGTCAAATGCAAGAGGAGTTTCCTTTTGCTAAAGTGTCAGCCTGGTACACAGAGAGGTTCGGCAACGCTCTTGAGGTCATTGGAGACAATTCTCCGGCAGCACCTGAACAAACAGCATTACCTGTAAGCGGGTCTGTGAGCACATCCTTTCAAAATGACGGCAAGGGTATTCGGATGGCTGTAGAAGCTGGTTCCCCAGTGCAATCCGTTCAGCCAGGGACAGTTGTATTTGTAGGGAACGATGAGGAAACTGGTAAAACAGTCGTGCTACAACATAAGGACGGAAGCAAGACGACGTATGGATTCCTGACAGATATTCAAGTTCACTTGTATGAAGATGTGCCCGCCAAATCGGTCTTAGGCTCTGCTCAATCAGAAGAGGGACAGCCGGCAGAGATATTTTTCGGCATTGAAAAAAATAATCAATTCGTGGATCCTGTAAAGGTTATAAAAGTTGATGAAAGCTCTTAGGTTCACGAACACGATTCACATACATCCATTGTTCTTCCTTCTTGCAATCTCTGCGTTGTTGACGGGGCAGATCTATCCGTTCATCGTCTTGTTTTCTATAGTCGTGATCCATGAGTGCGGCCACTTTTACATGGCGAAATATTATGGTTGGAGAGTATCTAAAATTGAAATATGGCTATTTGGTGGAGCGGTTGTCAGTGATGAGCACCAGAGCCGACCGATAAAAGAGCAAGTACAAGTGACCCTGGCTGGACCTCTCCAGCATGTCTGGATCTTTGGCTTGCTTTTTTTCTTGGAGTGGGCAGTTGGACCGCATCCGCTCCTTTCAACAGCGGTGTATTATAATGGGGTTATTCTCCTTTTCAATCTTTTACCAATATGGCCTCTGGATGGTGGAAAGCTTGTGTTTTACTTTTTCTCTCAGGTGGCAACATTCAGGAATACGCAGCTCTTCACGCTTGCGTTTTCTTTATGTGCATTTCTTTCTTTAAGTGGATGGATGACTCTATATCACCACTGGACGCTCGCGAGTATTTGGCTTGCTGCTTTCCTTTTGATCGAACAGTTTCTGGAGTGGCGGAGACGGTCCTACGTACTGATGCGCTACTTGCTCTATCGTTCTTCTAATATCAAAGACAATCTTCCCAGTAAGTTTATTAAAGT
Source organism: Halobacillus salinus (assembly GCF_004684905.1). Lineage (GTDB taxonomy): Bacteria > Bacillota > Bacilli > Bacillales > Halobacillaceae > Halobacillus > Halobacillus salinus. Next base: position 732,006 of record NZ_SRJC01000001.1, read on the forward strand.
CCGCGACGACCTATTGGTACGGGATGTGCTGAAGAACCTCCGCGCGAATTGCCGGCACGTGTATGTATTGAAACGACCAGAAGGTTCCTATATAGTAGACGAACGGGAATGTCTCGATGCCTTTTTTACAAGGGGAGATGCGAACCTTCGCCTCCGTGATATTCCAAATATCTCACAATGAGGGATAAGATGAGGACTATAACGCTACATACACAATCGACAGAACAAATCGGCATCGTTGAGGAAAACGGGCAAGTGGTAGAGGTCGTTTTCGACCGTCCGGGTGAATCCGCTCGGATAGGTTCTATATATAAAGGGAAAGTGATCAAGGTACATGCTGGTATGCAAGCTGCTTTTGTAGATATCGGCTATGAAAAAAATGCTTTTCTCAGGAAAGACGCGGTTCCATGGGCTAAAGATAAAATCGAGAGCAGTTTGACAGAAGGCGAATCTCTTTATGTTCAAGTATTAAAAGAGCCTTTTGATGATAAAGGAGCACAGGTAAGTGCCGACGTAACCATTCCTGGTCTTTACACTGTTTATCAGCCATTCGGAACAAGCGTATCCGTCTCGAGGAAAATAGACCTTGAGCAAGGGAAGCAATTAAAAGAGATGCTTTCACAAGTCCTTGAGGGCACGGAGGGAGCGATTATCAGGACTGCTGCAACCGAAGTAGAGGTCTCTGTCATCCAGGAAGAGATGGAGACTTTGAAAAAGTTATGGACGACACTCCCTGTTCCGAAGAAACCACAGTGTGTATGGGAAGACCGACTCGTCCCGGACCAGCTGCTACGTAAGTTTCCTGTTCACACGATCAAGCAAATCGGCGTTGATGATGTACAAGTTGCCAATAAATTGAGAGCAAGATTCCCGGGAGCTTCCTCTCTTATAGAATGGAAGAAACAAGGGGGCAGTTTGCCGATTTCCCAGTGGCAGGATGCTCTGACTAGCCGAAGGGTTGCACTAGACGGTGGTGGAGAACTTATCATTGACCGGACGGAGGCGATGACGGTTGTTGATGTGAACAGTGCCGAATACCAAAGCAATAAGACGGGTAAATCTCACACCTATGAAGTCAACAAGCAGGCAGCGGTAGAAATAGCACGTCAAATCCGCTTGCGTAACTTATCCGGTATCATCGTCGTTGATTTTATATCGATGCAGGATGTGTCTTTAGAGAAAAAGCTTGTACAACATATGAAGAAGCAAGTGGCGAGTGATCCCGTCAAGACGTCTATTTATGGTATAACGAAACTTGGCTTGATGGAAGTGACAAGAAGAAGAGATCGAAACAACGTGATGGACCTTTTAACAGAGCCCGAATCTCGCACCTACACTACAGACACGAAGGTGTACCGATTGGAGCGGGATCTGCTCGGTTTGGAGGCTTCTTCCTCTGAGGCAATCCTCCTTGCGGTTCACCCAGATTTATATGAAGCAAAAAAACGATTGCTTTCTCAAGCGATATCTAGTAAAATTCCACAGGAGCTGTTTGTTAGGCAGGATGCAGCAATCCTTGACTATCAAATTGAGCTTGAAGGGTCCGAAGACATGGTACGGGAAGCGATTATGAATCGTGAGTACTGTGTTGACAACTTGTTTTGAGATGTGGTAACATTGTTTTGTTATTCAGTAGCACTCCGTGGCTACAACCGCACAGAACAGGTTTTTAAACCGATGTTTCGGTACCTGAATGGCGAGTCTGAGTATAATGAGGAGGTGCAGGTATGTACGCAATTATTGAAACTGGTGGTAAACAAATCAAAGTTGAAAAAGGCCAGGAAATCTACGTTGAAAAACTTGATGTAGAAGCTGGTGAAACAGTTACATTCGACAACGTTCTTTTCGTTGGTGGTGAGTCTGCTAAAGTAGGCGCTCCATTCGTTGATGGTGCTTCTGTAACGGCTAAAGTTGAAAAACAAGGTCGTCAAAAGAAACTAACTGTCTTCAAATACAAGCCGAAAAAGAACTACAAGCGTAAACAAGGTCACCGTCAACCGTACACGAAGCTAGTCGTTGAAGACATCAACGCGTAAGGTTTCGGACGTATGATTGAGGTTACTATGTTTCGATCACAAGGTTCCATTACTGGTTTTGAAGTTTCTGGACATGCTGAAAGTGGGCCATACGGTCACGATCTCGTTTGTTCAGCCGTTTCAGCGGTTACCTTCGGGTCCGTTAATGCTGTAATGAAGCTGTGTGAAATTGAACCTGATGTCGAACAAGGTGGCGATGGTGGGTATCTGAAGATCACCTTACCGGAAGGCTTACGTGATGATGTTCATGTTAAAGCCCAAGTCCTGCTCGAAGGCATGCAGGTGTCCTTAGAAACGATTGAGTATGATTACGATCAATATATTAAAATTTCTCATCGATAAGGAGGTGAAGACTCATGCTACGTCTTGATTTGCAGTTTTTCGCCCAGAAGAAGGGTGTAGGTAGTACAAAGAACGGCCGTGACTCTGAGTCTAAACGTCTTGGAGCTAAGCGTGCAGACGGACAGCAAGCGACTGCTGGTTCAATCCTTTACCGTCAACGCGGTACAAAGGTTTACCCAGGAGCGAACGTTGGCCGTGGTGGAGATGACACATTGTTTGCGAAAGTAGACGGTGTTGTTAAATTCGAACGTTACGGACGTAACCGCAAAAAAGTTAGCGTTTATCCTGTAGCACAGGAAGCGTAAACGAATATTGTATGGTTTCATACGTGAGAAGCCGCGCTCTGCATCATGCATGAGCGCGGCTTTTTTATTTGCTTTCTGTCCCTTCTACAACATTTTGGTTTGCTAGGCACTTCTGCTATACTTTTCTTATCATGTATGGTGCGAAGGAGCTGGTGGAGTGGGAGAGAAAGAGATCATCGCATTACTTAGACATAAGCGTCATGACTGGATGAATCAAATTCAGCTCATTCAAGGGTATGCGTCTCTTGGAAAGCAGGAACGATTGATGGACCAAATCGGTCAAATCAAGGAAGAAGCGGAACAAGAGAGACGGCTGTTGAACAGCCGTGCACCTCATTTTACACTGTGGATGTTGTCGTTCAATCATGATGTCGATCAGTTTAGATTGAGGTATGAATTGAAGGAAGAGATTGATTTATCCCGTCATGATCTAGATTTACTAGCAAATGGGAGAAGGCTGTTTGAGCTTATGGAAGACCACAAAACAGACGGGGAACTTTACGAGGGAACCGTAACCCTTTATAAAGGGGATCAGCCTACAGTAATCGGGATGAGCTGGGAATGGGAAGGTACCTTCCGAAATGGAAACGAATTAAAAAAGAAGCTTGATGAAGTAGGATACATCTCAACCATTTTTGAAGATCAAGAGCTTTCTGTTGAGATGACGATAGAATGAAGAGGTGAAACATATGTTTGTCGATCAGGTTAAAGTATTTGTCAAAGGCGGCGATGGCGGTAATGGCCTCGTTGCTTACCGACGTGAAAAATATGTTCCAATGGGTGGCCCCGCTGGTGGAGACGGCGGAAACGGAGGAGACGTTGTCTTTGAAGTGGATGAGGGACTTAATACGTTAATGGACTTCCGTTATCAGCACCATTTTAAAGCAAAACGCGGTGAGAACGGTATGAACCAGAAGCAGCATGGGAAGAATTCAGATGCACTTGTCGTAAACGTCCCGCCAGGAACGACCGTAAGAGATGCGGACACGAATCGTGTGATTGCTGATTTAACGGAACATAAACAGCGAGCTGTTATTGCAAAAGGTGGCCGGGGAGGTCGTGGGAACGCTCGTTTTGCTACAGCGAGAAACCGTGCGCCTGAAATTGCCGAAAACGGAGAACCGGGTGAAGAGCTGGATGTCGTTGTAGAACTGAAGTTGCTTGCCGACGTCGGATTGGTTGGTTTTCCGAGTGTAGGGAAGTCGACATTGCTTTCTACGGTAACCGCAGCAAAACCTAAGGTGGCTGATTATCATTTCACCACACTAGCGCCGAATTTAGGAGTAGTGGAAAGTCAAGACCACCGAAGCTTTGTCATGGCGGATTTACCTGGATTAATTGAAGGGGCGCATGAGGGAGTAGGACTCGGACACCAGTTCCTGCGTCACGTAGAGCGTACTAGGCTGTTGCTTCATGTGATCGATATGTCAGGGCTAGAAGGAAGAGACCCTTATGAGGATTACGTGACCATTAACCACGAATTGTCTTCCTATGATGAAAGATTGAAAGACCGTCCACAGATTATCGTGGCAAATAAGATGGATCTTCCAGACTCAGAGGACCACTTGGAAATGTTCAAGGAACAACTGGAAGAAGACGTTGAAATCTATCCTATTTCAACGGCGACAAGACAAGGGCTGGACGAGCTTTTGTTTGCGGTAGCTGATAAGCTGGATCAACTGCCTAAGAATGAAGAGCCGATGGAAGAGAAAGAAGAGCGCGTCATCTATAAATTCGAGAAAGAGGAAGCTCCATTCCATGTTACTCGTGACGATGATGGTGCTTATGTTCTGTATGGCGAGAAAATCGAATCGCTCTTCAAGCGGACCGACTTCTCAACCGATCAATCCATCAACCGATTTGCGCGTCAGATGCGTAGCATGGGTGTGGACGAAGAATTGCGCAAACGAGGAGCGAAAAACGGCGATACGGTTCGACTACTCGAGTATGAATTCGAATTTGTGGATTAAGGAGGAGATGTGAATGGCGGATTATAATGAGAAGTTTTATTTAGTCCGTAGTGACATCCTTCCTGAAGCGATGAAAAAGACGATTGATGCCAAGGAGCTTCTGGAGCGTGGTAAAGTAGAGTCCATTTTCGATGCTGTCCAGCAAGTCGATCTATCCCGTAGTGCCTTTTATAAGTACCGGGATGCTGTCTTTCCTTTTCAAGCGATGGTGAAGGAACAAATGATTACGTTATTCTTCCACTTGGAGGACAGAGCGGGTACTTTGTCCAACCTACTCCAAACAGTAGCTGATTCAGGTTGTAATGTGCTGACAATCCACCAGACGATTCCTCTCCAGGGTAAAGCGAACGTGACACTTTCCTTGAACACGACTGGTTTATCCGGTACAATTGAACAATTATTGCAAAAACTTCATAAACTCGACTTTGTTGATCGTGTCGAGATATTAAGTTCTGGAGCATAAAAGGGAGAGAACGTCATGGGAGACCAAAAAATTGGCTATTTAGGACCTAAAGGTACATTCACGAAAATGGCAGTGGATGCTCTATTTGATGGAGGATCTTACATCAGCTATGAGAGTATTCCGGCCTGCTTAGACGCAGTGGAGAGTGGAGAAGTGGAGACCGGCGTTGTCCCACTGGAAAATGCTATTGAAGGATCTGTTCATCTGACAATTGATTATTTGGTTCATCAAGTAAACCAATCGATCATTGCAGAACTGACGGTTCCGATCAAACAGCATTTGCTTGTTCATCCAGAACAAAAGGATCAGCCGATTGAGCGTATTTACTCACACAGTCATGCTATTGCTCAATGCCATCAATACTTGCATAAACACTATCCTTGGGCGGAGCTTGAATATACGGCTTCAACAGGGAAGGCTGCTGAAATAGTCGCAGAGAAGGGTGTAGGGGTGGCTGCCATCGGTAACCATTTGGCTGCTGAGGAGAATGGTATGAGAATCGAGGACACGGACATCCATGATTATGACAATAACCATACCCGTTTCGCCGTAGTGCAGAAGCACCCTCAAACGCTGAAAGTGAAAGATCATCCGGTATCTAAACAGAAGACGACGGTAATGGTGACCTTGCCGAAAGACTATGTAGGAGCGCTGCATCAAGTATTGGCGGCGTTTGCTTGGAGGAAGATGAACTTATCCAAGATCGAGTCAAGACCGATGAAAACAGGTCTCGGCAATTACTTCTTCCTCATTGATGTAGACCAGCCTTACGATCAAGTCTTATTCCCTGGAGTACAAGCGGAACTCGCCGCTCTTGGCTGTGAAGTGAAAGTGCTCGGAACTTATCCAAGTTATCAAATAGATGTCCCGACGCCTGTGAAAAGAACCTGACCAGCGTTATGGGACAGAAAATAAATAGACCCTGAAAATCCTTTGTTTATAAGGATTCTCAGGGTCTTTTTCTGTTTTTTTACATATAATCTTAGGCTTTTTCATCAATCTTTTGCCTCTCTTCGCATAGAGTGTTATGAAGCTATTATTGTCTTATTGCTTTTACAGATTCACAGGAAGGGAGATGCAATTGTGAGAATTCACATTGTACAAAAGGGAGATACACTCTGGAACATCGCCAAAAAGTATGGGGTAAGCTTTGAAGAGGTTAAAGCCATGAATACCCAGCTTTCCAATCCTGATATGATCATGCCGGGTATGAAAATCAAAGTGCCTCAAGGAACGAAACCCGTCAAGAAGGAAGGTCAAGTAGCTCCGGCGAAGAAAGAGATGCCGAAAGCGCAAACGCCTTATAAAGACACTTCACCAAAACCGATCCCGGTTATCAAGGAAGATGAAAAAGAAGCACCAGTAAAAGGGGTCATGCAGAAACCGATGATGCCAATGCAACCTCAACCGATTAACATGAATATGCAGATGCCGAGTATCGACCAGCAGATGCAGAATTACTACACGACATTCCATCTACCGCAAATGCCGATGGCACAGCCACAACCTATGCCAGAAGAGGAATCATCAGAATCGGTGGAAAAACCAGCAGTAAAAGGTGTAGAGGCAATGCCAATGCAACAGCCTTGCATGCAACCACAGCTTATTAATTCTGATTTTTATTGCTGTCCTCCTCATCCTATGCATCCTATGCAAATGCCTATGCACCAGATGCCAATGCAGCAAATGCCAATGCAACCAATGCCGGGCTACGGTCCGATGGTAGCAGGTCAAGAATATGAAGAGAGTTCTGACATGATGCCAGGATCACAAGCTGGCGGTGATTGTGGTTGTGGAGGCGGTCAGCCACAGTATGGACCGATGATGCCTCAAGGTGGCCAGATGATGCCATATGGCCAGCAGCCACAGATGCAACAGCCGTTTATGCAGAATTATGGTCAAAACCCATATGGACAAATGCCTCAAGGAGGCGGATGGAATCCTTATGGTCAAGGACAGTGGGGTCCTTATGGAGGAGGCGGAATGCCGCAACAACCATGGAACCCAGCGGGTCAATGGAGTCCTTGGAGGGACGATGATGTAAATGAGGAGTAATCAACGGAAAGGCGATTCATACACGGATCGCCTTTTCCATTGGCTGAAGTATGAAGAAGAATTGCCTATAAAGTTAACGAGAACCATTAAGCCTAAAGTGTATGAAATTCGCTTCCAGGATACCCCGATGATTTTGAAAGGTTATCGCAGACCTCATGTTTTGGAGCAGCAAATAGAATTTTTTCGGCATTGGAATTATGCATCTAATTTGGCAGCTCGCCCTCTTCCTTTTCACCAAAACACCTATACTAAAAGTAAGCTCGGATGTGAGTGGGGGCTTTTCGAATGGATAGAAGGCCACCATTCATCCTTCGAGAAGCAGAAGGATTGTCAAAGTGTGATCCATGTTCTAAGGCAGTTTCATAGGACCTCTAAAGGAATAGCTGTACTCGCGATTCCTAAAGATCCGCTATATATTAAATGGGAAAGGCGTCTGGAGCAGTTTGAAGATACTCGGGATGTCTTTTTAGATTACAGAAGAATCAAGTTGTTTGATGAGCTTAGGGATTGTATGCTGAAACAGCTGGATGTCTTCTCCAATCACCCTTGGGGGGAGTTAGAGGAGAGGGCGTGGGATAGTCATGAGTGGCTCCACGGAGACGTAGCACACCATAATTTTATCGTAGAACCAGGTGGCTCGACGAAAATGATTGATTTCGATCTACTGCATACAGGTCCTGTCTTGTATGACTATATTCAACTCGGTCAACGTTTTCTGCCTCATTTTTATGAGAATAAAGATCAGTTATTCTCTTTGTTCACTTTTGTTGAGAACCGCAAGCTGTGGCTTCAAGGTGTGCGCGTTCCAGCTGATTTGCTAAGGGAATGGTTATTCTCCCATAGGAAGAGCATACATGAGGACCTTTCCCTTTCCAAGCAGGTAAAAAAATTGGAAAAGGCGTGGCAGAAACGCAAGTTGTTTGTCCAGTCTACAGATTCTATGCTATGATTTAAGCATACTATTCTGTGAAAGGATGAACAATCCTGTGGAGAAAAAGGTAGAACAAATTGTATCGTGGTTACGCGATAAAAAAGAAGAAGCAAATGCCAACGGATTCCTTGTAGGGATAAGTGGTGGAATTGATTCCGCTGTAGTGGCAAACTTGATCAAGAGAGCTTTTCCTGATAACTCATTAGGTGTGATTATGCCTTGTAAAAGCCAATCCGATGACCAGGAACATGCTCAAAAGGTAATCGATGGCTGTGACATCAAATCGATGGTAGTCGACTTGACGGAAACTCATAACGTAATGTTCGGGACGATTAAAGACCAATTGCAGCAGTCTGGTGATTTCAATGAAAGCAATGAACAGCTTGCGGATGCGAATCTTCGCGCACGTCTGAGAATGAGTACTTTGTACACGGTTGCGACCAACTACAATTACTTAGTTGTAGGAACAGATAACGCTGCTGAGTGGTACACAGGCTACTTCACGAAGTATGGAGATGGCGGAGTGGATCTTGTACCGATCTCCAACCTTACAAAAGGGGAAGTACGTGAGATGGCCGAGTACCTTGGTGTTCCTGATGAAATCGTTCATAAACAGCCTAGTGCCGGTCTTTGGGAAGGTCAGACTGACGAAAATGAGATGGGCACAAGCTACGAAATGATCGACAAGCACTTGAAAGGGGAAGAGATTCCGGAAAAAGACCGTGAAGTGATCGAGGCTATGCATAAGCGCTCTGCTCACAAGCGTCAAATGCCGCCTTCTCCGCCCCAATAAGATTGGCGAATATTAACAGACTACAAACATCCTCCTAAGCCCATAGTAAGGGAAAAAGGAGGATGTTTTTATGTGGAAGTTATTCACGGTGCTCGCAATCTCAAGTTTGACGCTGATGGCATGTAATGCAGATGAAGCGCTTGAACCGGAGAAGAATGCAGAAGAATATGAACCGATGGAATATCGTGGAGATGCAGGTATTGAAAGAAGAGGACAGATCCCGACCGGAAAAGACAGTTATTTTAAACGTACAGCGGAGAAGGAATTCCGCGATACAAAGTATAAGGAGTCCAGCAGAGCGAGAGATAATGCCTTCAACAATGAAGACGCCATGGAAGTAGTCGAGAAGGTCAATGAACTCAAAGAAGTGACATTGACTCAAGCCTTCACTACGGATGATAAAGTTTACATTGCTGTGATGGTGAACCCATATGATAATCGTGATCATACGATGTCTTCACGTGTTCGAGCAAAAGCGAAAGAAGTGACAGACAAGCAAGCGGTTATTTGGATCAACAATAACAATTGGGACAATATGAAAGATTTGAATTCACGTTTGAAATCCTCGAAAGCTCCAGATGATATCAAAGAACGTATCCAAGAGTTCTTTAAACAAGGCAGGGACTGACGCATTCCTTTAATCTTTTCCTTTACCTATGGTATATTGGTAAAGGAAAAGATTTGCTTTGGAGAGGAGAATGTCCATGGCTGGTCATTCAAAATGGAGTAATATTAAACACCGTAAAGGCGCACAAGACAAAAAACGTGGGAAGCTTTTCATGAAGCTGGCTCGTGAAATTTATATGGCAGCGAAAGAAGGTGGAGGGGACCCTGATACCAACCCGAACCTTCGTCAAGCTGTAGACAAAGCAAGGTCCAACAACATGCCGAACGACAACGTCGACCGTGCTATCAAAAAGGCGACTGGTGACCTTGAAGGAGTAAACTACGAAGAATTCACTTATGAAGGATACGGCCCAGGTGGCGTAGCAGTGATGGTTACAGTTCTTACAGATAACAAGAACAGAACAGCAGCAGATGTCCGTCATGCCTTTAATAAGAATGATGGAAACCTCGGGGAAAACGGCTGTGTATCCTTCATGTTCAATCGTAGAGGATTCCTAGTGATCGATCGCTCAACGAACGAGGCGGATGAAGAGGAGATGCTCCTTGAAGCGATTGAAGCTGGTGCAGAAGATATGGAAACGACAGATAGTCATTTTGAGATTTACACGGAACCGGAAGCCTTCTCTGAGGTGAAACAAACACTCGAACAAGATGGTTATACGTTCTCAACAAGTGAAGTGACGATGATTCCTGAAACATACACTCCTCTCGATGAAAAAGGAGTAGAGAAAATGCTCAAGCTCATCGATATGTTAGAAGATAATGATGACGTGTCGGAAGTCTACCACAACTTAGATGCGGATGAAGAAGTTTTAGAAAAGTTATCTTAAATCCCTTTATCTATGATAATAACTTCTGTTTCTGGACACACTAGAAACAGAAGTTATTTTGTTTAGGAGGGGATCCTAAGATGATGCGGTTAGTGGTTACCATTCTTTTGTTGATGACGGCGGTGGGATGTCAAGAAGGGATGGAAGCGCATGATTTAGCTTTGGCATCAAGAGGAAAGGTAGAGAAAGTAATGGTTCCTTTAAGAGAACCAGAGGCTGCACCTACACTTGTGAAAGCAGAACCGCTTGAACTTACGGTAGTCTTGAATCAATACTATTTGGATGGTGTAACAGAGACTACAGAAGTAAACGAAACGATATGGTCTATGATGGACTTCTGGGCAGAGTATGAAGGATGGACGTTGGAGTCCCAGGCAGTCGATCGAGTAGTTTTCAGTAGAAAGGTTGAAGATATTTCTCCGCTTACAAAGAAACAAGGATACTTCGGACTGACTGAAGCGGGGGAGCTCGCTGTCTTTCAAGGGTTACCAAGCCAAGGCAAAGTCATGGAATCCTTCAAACCGGTTCCTGTTCAGCCTCTAGAATCTAAGCGGAAGCTAGAACTTGAGAAGGGGATAAAGATCAAGAGCTACACGCATTTCAAACAAGTTCTTGAAAGATATTCTGATCAAGATGTAGTCTAAAAAACAGTCTAAGGGCTGTTTTTTTATGTTTAAATACATGCAATGCACCTTCTTAACTTGATTGTAGCTTCGCCCTTACATAACGATAGAATCAATAGGCGAACATGTGCTTCTATGTTACAATAAGAAAGTTAAGGAATATAGCTAGAGAGGATTTCAAACCATGATTGCATATATTAAAGGACAATTGACTACGATTGAAGATACATCGATTCTGATTGAAGCTGGAGGGCTCGGTTATGAGATTCTTTGCCCCAATCCATTCCGCTTTCAAGAATCTATAAATAAAGAAGTTAAAGTTCATACATATCACTATGTGCGGGAAGACCAACAGACGCTGTTCGGTTTCAAAAAGAAAGAAGATAAGCAATTGTTTGCTCAACTGCTCAATGTATCGGGAATAGGTCCTAAGGGAGCGCTTGCTATTTTAGGGACAGTCAGCGTACCTGAGTTCGTCTCGGCGATTGAACAGGAAGATGACAAGTATCTCACGAAATTCCCTGGAGTAGGAAAGAAGACAGCTCGACAAATGATTCTCGACCTTAAAGGCAAGCTGATTGTATGGCTTCCTGATGAGAAGAATGAAGATACGATTTTCTATCAGGACGGGTTAACGTCTCAAGAGAAACGTGAACATATCGAAGACGCTTCAGAGGCCCTTAAGGCTCTCGGGTACACAGAGAAAGAAGTGAAGCTAGTCCGCGCAGAGCTTGAGAAAGCAAAAGAGGGTACGGTGGATGACTTTGTCAGACAAGGCCTTCAGTTATTAATGAAAAAGTAAGGAGGAGTCACCGTGGAAGATCGGATGATTTCTGGAGAACAACAAGGGACAGAACAGGATTTAGAGCTAAGTCTACGCCCTGAAACCTTAAAGCAATATATTGGTCAAGACCAAGTAAAGAACAATCTGGGCATCTTTATTGAAGCGGCTAAAATGAGAAATGAACCGCTGGATCATGCGTTGCTGTATGGGCCACCTGGACTTGGGAAGACGACGCTTGCCTCGATCATCGCAAATGAGATGGGTGTTCAATTCCGTTCTACAGCAGGTCCCGCTATCGAGCGTGCTGGGGACTTGGCTGCGATTCTTTCATCGCTAGAGCCTGGGGATGTTCTCTTTATCGATGAGATACACAGGCTGCCCCGCTCTGTTGAGGAAGTGCTTTATCCTGCAATGGAAGACTTCTGCTTGGACATTGTAGTGGGGACCGGCCCAAGTGCAAGGTCTGTACGTTTGGATCTTCCTCCATTCACTCTTGTAGGTGCTACAACACGGGCTGGGCTCTTATCGGCTCCATTACGCGACCGTTTCGGTGTACACAGCCGGTTGGAGTATTACGATACGGAAGCTTTATGTTCGATCGTAGAACGGACAGCTGACATATTCGATGTGGAAATCGATTTTAATGCAGCGGTTGAAGTCGCACGACGCTCACGTGGAACACCTCGTATCGCGAACCGCTTGCTGAAGCGTGTCCGTGATATTGCTCAAGTGAAAGGGGAAGCTGTCATTTCAAAGGAAACGACTCAAAAAGCGTTAGAGATGCTTCAAGTGGATGCTGAAGGGCTTGATTTCATCGATCACAAGTTATTGCTCGGGATCATGGATGGCTTCCAAGGTGGACCAGTCGGACTGGATACTATATCAGCAACGATCGGTGAGGAATCTCAAACGATTGAAGATGTCTATGAACCGTTCCTCTTGCAAATCGGCTTTATTCAACGAACGCCACGAGGGCGTGTGGTGACCCCTAAAGCGTACGCACATTTCAATAAGGAGTTGCCGAACTCTTGACGGGCTTTGGGAAAATCTTTATTGTGATAGGGATTGTGTTTATTTTGATTGGAGTGATTTGGACATTTATCGGGAAACTTCCCGGTGACCTGACGTTTAGACGTGGAAATACGACGGTCTATTTTCCGATCATGACTTCCATCGTAGTCAGCATTGTCCTTTCCTTGATCTTTTACATCATAGGAAAAATACGATAGTGAGAATAGGGGATTGTTATGGATATCAAGCAGTATGACTTTGAACTGCCAGAAGAATTGATTGCTCAAGTTCCATTAGAGGACCGCACCTCTTCTAGACTGATGGTTTTGAACAGGGAAGATCAAACCATTAAGCACCAGCAATTTTCTGATATAAAACAGTTCATTCAGCCAGGAGACTGCCTTGTGTTGAATGACACGAAAGTACTTCCTGCCCGCCTGTACGGTGCTAAAGAAGATACTGGTGGTAAGGTGGAAGTTCTGCTTCTTCACCAGACGGAAGAAGATGAATGGGACGTCCTAGTGAAACCTGCGAAGAAAGTGAAAGAAGGGACACGTATAGAGTTCGGGGACGGTCAGCTTGTAGCTGAATGTACTGACATTCAGGAACACGGTGGCCGTAGAGTCCGCTTCTCATATGAGGGCATTTTTCTAGAAGTATTGGAATCCCTAGGAGAGATGCCGCTTCCTCCTTATATAAAAGAACAGTTGTCTGACCGGGATCGGTATCAGACTGTCTATGCTAAGGAAGAGGGATCGGCTGCTGCTCCGACCGCAGGGCTGCACTTCACGAATGAACTTTTGCAGGAACTGAAGGATGAAGGCGTCGAGCTTGCCTATCTGACATTGCACGTTGGGCTCGGAACCTTCAGGCCGGTTAGTGTCGATAACGTAGAAGAACACGACATGCATGCAGAGTTTTATCAGTTATCAGAAGAAACGGCTGCACAATTGAATCGTGTCCGCGAAAACGGGGGGCGGATCATTTCCGTAGGGACCACTTCGACTCGCACACTGGAAACGGTTATCCGCGATTATGGAACCTTCCAGGAGGCGAGCGGTTGGACGGATATTTTCATTTACCCACCTCAGAAGTTGAAGGCAATCGATGGATTGATTACGAACTTCCACTTGCCTAAGTCCACATTGATTATGCTTGTGAGTGCTTTTGCAGACCGAGACTTCATTTTAGAAGCTTATCACCGTGCAGTGGAGGAAAGGTATCGATTCTTCAGCTTTGGGGATGCAATGTTGATTTTATGATAATAGAGAACAGTAGAAAGGATCCAATATTATGGCGATCACATACGAATTAATTCACACATGTAAACAAACAGGCGCCCGGTATGGTAAAGTTCACACACCACATGGCTCATTCGAAACACCGATGTTCATGCCGGTTGGGACACTGGCGACTGTGAAAACGATGAGCCCGGATGAACTGGAGCGGATGGGTGCACCGATCATTCTTTCGAACACCTACCACTTGTGGCTACGCCCTGGAGAAGACATCGTTAAAGAAGCTGGTGGGCTTCATAACTTCATGAACTGGGACGGGTCTATATTGACCGATTCTGGAGGGTTTCAGGTTTTCAGTTTGAGTGACCTGAGAAAGATTGAAGAAGAAGGCGTCCACTTCCGAAACCACATCAGTGGAGAGAAGCTGTTTCTTTCTCCTGAGAAGGCGATGCGCATTCAGAACGACCTAGGGGCGGATATTATGATGGCATTTGATGAATGTCCTCCTTATCCTGCAGAGCATAAGTATATGAAAGATTCTGTAGAACGCACGAGTCGTTGGGCGGAGCGTTGCCTTGAAGCGCATCAACGTCCTCACGACCAAGGGTTGTTTGGTATTATCCAAGGTGGCGAGTACGAAGACTTGCGTCGCCAGAGTGCAAAGGACCTCACATCGATGGACTTTCCAGGGTATGCTGTTGGAGGGCTTTCTGTCGGTGAGCCTAAAGATGTCATGAACCGTGTTCTTGAATTTACAACTCCATTACTACCATCAGAAAAGCCTAGATATCTCATGGGCGTCGGCTCTCCTGACTCCTTAGTCGACGGAAGTATTAGAGGAATCGACATGTTTGACTGTGTATTACCGACACGTATTGCCCGTAATGGAACGTGTATGACATCAAACGGTCGTCTTGTCGTACGTAATGCCAAGTTCGCGCGTGATTTCCGTCCGCTTGATGAGAATTGTGACTGCTACACATGCCGAAATTACAGTCGCGCATACATCCGTCACTTGGTAAAAGCGAATGAAACATTCGGCATTAGGCTTACGACTTATCATAACCTATATTTTCTGTTAAAATTAATGGGGCAAGTGCGTGACGCTATTAGAGAAGATCGACTCGGTGACTTTAGAGAAGAATTCTTTGAGCAGTATGGTTTTAATAAACCGAACGCAAAGAACTTTTAGAAGGGGGGAAGTTAAATGGAAACATTAGTAGGACTATTACCTATTATCCTAATGTTTGTCATTTTCTATTTCCTATTGATCCGTCCACAGCAAAAGAAACAGAAGAAGGTTCAACAAATGCAGGCGGATTTGCAAAAAGGGGATAGAATTATAACAATCGGAGGCATGCATGGTACAATTCATGCTATTGATGAAGGATCACTTGTACTTACTGTCCAAGACGGTACACAAATGAGATTCGATCGCTCTTCGATTCGTGAGAAACTGAATGAAGATTAATAGGATGCTGAAATCCCGTTACACATTGTAACGGGATTTCTTTGTTTTCTTATGTGTTACCTCTTCACGGTCCTACGAGGCAGGTTAACGCCGATCATACCGCCAAGCCAGGCGGCAAGTACTAACCCTCCGAAATAGCTCAGCTGTGGTAAGGACACCCATTGATTCTCAAAAATGACTTGGAAGAGTACCATAGCCATGACAAAGATCAGCCCTGTCATTCCACCCGATAACCAGCCTTTTTCTTCACTTTTATACGCCGCTAACATTCCACCGAATGCCAGAATACTGATTCCGGAGATGAGTGCAATTTGGTTGAGTGTTTGATAATCCATCGAAGTGAATCGTAAGAGTAGAGCTAAGAATACGGCGAACATAATCATGAGAACAAAAATCGAACCGACCCCGTAGCCAAGTACCCCTTGAACCATTTTCTTCACAGTGTTTCCTCCTCTCTCTTCTAAAAGAGTTTGTCGTTTCACTATATGCAAGATGTCCACATAGATAGAAGTAGATATTTTCCGAATGACTTGAATAGATATAAAGAAAAGTCGCTGTAAAAGGGGAAGATCTATGTCTACTATGTTGGCCTTACTCATCTTTATCGTAAGTTACGTCTTGATTATGACCGAAAAGTGGAATAGAGCTCTTGTAGCACTCGCAGGCGGCGTGCTTCTTTTGATTACGAATGTCTATCAATGGGAAGAGGCTTTCGGATTTATCGACTGGCAGACGATCGCGCTGCTGTTTTCCATGATGGTACTCGTCTCGATTACAAAAAAGACAGGTGTTTTTACGTTCGTAGCCATTCGTCTCGCGCAACTTGTGAAGGGGAGGCCGGTTCCGTTGCTTCTCGTAACAGCAACCTTCACCGCAGTTGGATCTGCCTTTCTTGATAATGTGACGACCGTTCTTCTTTTTGTACCTGTATTACTGTCCTTGATCGATCGCTTGAAGCTGCCTGCATTTCCTTATCTGCTAATGACGATTTTCTGTTCCAATATAGGAGGAACAGCGACGTTGATTGGCGACCCACCGAACATAATGATCGGACAGGCGGTAGAACATTTCAGCTTCGTTTCATTCCTTTATCATCTAGGTCCGATTGTGGCCCTTATCTTCCTTGCCGTGGTTTCCATAGTCGTTGCATTATTTCGTAAAAAAATGACCTACAACAAAGAGCTTGCAGAAGAACTCATGAGAATGGATGCCTTTGAGCATTTGAAAGTGTCCAAACTTCTCATTCAGTCTCTTACTGTACTAGCCCTTACGATCATTGGATTCATGATGCACCCCTTTGTTCATATGGATATTACGACAATTGCAGTTAGTGGTGCACTCTTATTACTTTTCTTGACGGATAAAGAACTGGATGTAGAGCATGTGTTCCAGGAAGTAGAGTGGGTGACACTATTCTTCTTTATGGGATTATTCATGCTTGTAGGAGGTCTCGAGACAGTAGGAGTAATTGATGAGATGGCAAGAGGGATGGTATGGATCTCAGGAGGGGATATGCCGATCACATCAATGGTAATGCTATGGAGTTCGGGGATTTTATCAGGGATTGTAGATAACATACCATTTGTAGCCGCGATGATACCTGTCGTTCAAGAACTTCAAGGGTACGGGATGATGAACGTCGACCCGGTTTGGTGGTCGCTCGCATTAGGTGCATGTCTCGGAGGCAACGGAACACTGGTCGGTGCTTCTGCGAACGTTGTAGTAGCAGGGCTCGCTGCTAGTTACAATCAACCAATTTCGTTTGTCCGCTTCTCTATGTACGGTATTCCAATCTTGATCCTTTCGCTCGCTATGTCGTCGGTTTACATCTTTTTCCGCTACCTGATACCTTTCCTTTAATAAAATGATAAAAATAGGTGAGATTATAAAGAGGAATTCTTTTGAAAGGTCGTGGCTGAAGTGTTGGCACTCTCGATCATTTTACGTACGATTCTCACCTATTTCATCATCTTGCTCGTGTTCCGGTTTATGGGGAAAAGGGAGATAGGAGAACTGAGCGTGATGGACTTAGTCGTGTTTGTCATGCTTGCAGAAATCGCCGTCTACCTTATTGAAAATACGGACGCCCCATACTGGCATGCCATTTTGCCAATGGTTGTCCTGCTTCTCATTCAATTATTCAGTGCGTGGTTCTCTTTGAAAAACCAAACCTTCCGTAATTGGTTTGATGGGAGGCCCACCGTAATTATTAAACACGGGGCAGTCGATGAGTATGAAATGCGCCGCCAACGATATAATTTCAATGATTTGTTATTACAGCTGCGAGAGCAGGGAATTCAACAAGTCCAGGACGTAGAATATGCCATTTTAGAACCTTCTGGGAAGTTGTCTGTATTTGAGAAGAAAGAGGATGGGACTTCCGATTATGCTGTGGTGCTTATCTCAGATGGACATATTGAAAAAAGCGGTCTTAGGAACATCGATAAAAGTGAAGATTGGTTGTTGGAAGAAGTGAAGAAGCAAGGGTTCGAATCCGTCAAAGACGTCTCCCTATGTACGATCAATGACAAAGGAGAAGTGCAGATGGATGAGAAAGATGAATACAAAAAATAACCGCTTCTAGGAGCGGTTATTTTCGTGTGCGCTTTCCACGGGCGTCCGCTGAGCTTCCTGTTAAGAAGGGATTTCAGCAACGTTCGTAGTCACTTCTTGTATCGCAGAACAGATATTAATATTCATTCAAACAACCAAAATAACCGCTTTAAGAGCGGTTATTTTTTGTGGAGCCAACGGTTCCATGGGATCATGTTCCATTCCTCTTTGGTTAACAATTTGAAAGCAAAGAGGAGGGTTATATAAATAACGCTCAGCATGGCAGCGACCATGAGGAGGTGCTCGACGCTGTTCAAGTTGATCCACTGTTTCATCGTAAAGCCGGTCCAGCCTGTTATTGCCATGATGATGGCGAATTTTCCAAATAACAATGTCGGGAAAGTTACCACCTTATGTTTCATCAGTACTCCTAAGTGAAGTAGCGTAACGACCACGACTCCGATGGAAATAGCGACTGCCACACCCCGGATACCAAACTCAGGTCTTGAACTTAATGCGACAAGGACAACGAATTTGATGACCGCACCGATCAGCGTGTTCCACATAGCTGGTCGTGCTAGGTCGAGTGCTTGAAGACTTGCTTGCAATGGTGTCTGGATATAGTGTAGTAAAAAGAAAGGTGCCATAAACTGAAGCATGAATGCCCCACTGCTCGTCCCGTAGACTGTTGTCAGAATCACAACCGGAAAAATCATGAAAACAATCGTGATCACACCACCTGATGCAAGAGACAGCCTCATCGACTGCATGATTCGGTAGTGTATGGTCTGCTTATGTCCTTTTGCACCTGCCTCACTTATAGAAGGCACGAGTGATACGGACAGGGCATGAGTCAAGAAGGTGGGAAGAAACAAGAGCGGGAGAACATATCCTGTAAGTTCACCGTATTGTCTCGTTGATTCAGCAACAGCTAGGCCAGCTATCGCAAGACTTTGTGCAACAAGTATCGGTTCAAAGAAATACGTCAGCGATCCGATGAAACGACTGCCGGTAGTTGGAAGGGCAATCGTCATCAGCTCATTCAGTGTCTTTTTGCCTTCTGCAATATGGTGTTGCCAGGTTCTTCTTAGCTTGAATCGTTTCTGCAATTTGAATTGTCTCAACATGTAAACGAGCGACACTAACTCGCCAAGAACGACTGCTGACATAGCTCCAGCTGCCGCAAACTGTACTCCATAAGGCATGAACATTTTCGTTAAGAAAAAGACTGACCCGATTCGGACGACTTGCTCGATTACTTGGGAAAAGGCTTGTGGTTTCATATTTTGGCGACCTTGAAAATAGCCCCGAATGACGGATGATACAGCGATAATGGGAATGATAGGTGTAACGGCAAGCAATGGATAAAGGGCTCTTGGATCTGTTAAGAAATATTTGGCGACAACGGGAGATAACAAAAACATCCCGACAGTAAAAAGGATGCTCAAACTTCCTGTAATAGCAAGGGAGACAAGTAAGACCTGCTTGATCTTCTTCTCATCTCCGACAGCATCTGCTTCAGAGACTCGCTTCGAGATCGCAACAGGTAACCCGAACTGAGTCAGTGTCATGGCCAATATCAAAGTCGGCAGTGCCATCATGTAAAGCCCGACACCCTCAGCACCCATCACACGGGCGACGACGATACGGTTAATAAAGCCAAGCACCCTTGTGATCAGTCCTGCAGCAACAAGAATCAAAGCCCCTTGAAGAAAGGTTTGTTTTGACATAAGGACAATCCGCCTTCTCAAAGTTATTAAATTCCGATACAATGAAGTATATGCGCTAAGGTGGACAAGGCATGACAGGCAATACGAATTTCATCAAATAGAGTGATAAGGAGTGCCACGATGTACGAAGCGAAAACAGTTCATCAATGGAAAGGTCAAATTGATCCAGTACTTACAAGTAAGTTGGAAGAATTGCGGCTACTAGGATATGACAACGCTACGAAAGAAGAAGTGTGGAAATGTCTCGTCAAGAAAGTATGGAAGGGCGAGCCGGAAAAGCGACTCTATGAAATCGTGCAAGATGTGTTTCATCTGAGCAGCCATACATATGTCAGTTACTTAACGGCTGATGCTTATCAGGACGAGGACTTATTAGCCTCTATAGAAGCCGTCACGCATCCCGAGAGCGGTTCTTAAAATATCTTTACGATTTACGTAGACAGAACTATAGGTTGTCAAATATCTAAAAAGTAGTAAAATTGTTACGGAAACAATAATGAGAAGGAAGCATCTCTTTTAAAAATAGAAAAAGATAAGATGTGTCACGATTCAAAGGAGGATATTACAATATGGTCAAACGGGGGCGTATTGTCGCCTTTTTACTCATACTAGTTGTACTAGCTGGTACGATCGGTATGACGGTAACAGGCGTTACAAAAGATATACGATTAGGTCTTGACCTCCAGGGTGGATTTGAAATCCTATACGAGGTTCAACCAGTAGATGAAGATCAAGAAGTAAACCAACAAGTATTAGAAGCAACCGCTGCTGCACTGGATGATCGAGTCAACGCACTTGGAATCAGTGAAACGAATATCAACATCGAAGACGGTGGACGTATTCGTGTCCAGCTTGCAGGTGTCGAAGATCAACAACAAGCCCGTGATCTGCTTTCCACAACGGCTGAGTTGACTTTTAGAGGTACAGACGGCAAGAAATACTTAGATGGTTCGGATCTAGTTGAAGGAAGTGCTCAACAGTCGTTCGATTCAAGGACCAATGAGCCTGTCGTAACGATTGAACTGAAGAGTGCTAGCAAGATGTATGATGTCTCTTCTGACATAGTCGATAAAGGCGACGATCCATCTACGCCTTATCCGGATAATGTCATGGTCATTTGGCTGGATTACAGCGAAAAAGATACGACTTTCGCTGAAGAATACGGAAAAGAGGATCCTGCCTATATTTCTGCTCCAGGATTCAGAGAAGGACCGATCCGGAGTACGAACGTTGAAATCAGCGGTAACTTCACCGTTGAATCGGCCAAGGATCTTGCAGATATTTTGAATGCTGGTTCTTTGCCAGCTGAATTGGACGAAATTTACTCCGAGTCTGTCGGAGCACAGTTCGGTGAACAAGCGATGAACAAAACGATTCTTGCAGGATTCATCGGAGTCGCAATCATTTTCTTGTTCATGATGGCGTATTACCGTTTCCCTGGTGTTATCGCAGTCGTTACGTTATCTACTTATATTTATTTAATTCTCGTCGTCTTTGAATGGATGAACGGGGTCTTAACCCTACCAGGAATCGCAGCTTTGATACTTGGTGTCGGTATGGCTGTCGATGCGAACATCATCACATATGAACGCGTCAAGGAAGAATTAAAAGCTGGTAAATCCGTAATGTCCGCTTATAAAGCGGGTAATAAGCGTTCCCTTTCTACCATTATGGATGCCAATATTACGACATTGATTGCAGCGACCGTACTGTTCATTTTCGGTACAAGCTCTGTAAAAGGGTTTGCGACCATGCTTATTGTCAGTATCTTAGTAAGCTTCATCACAGCCGTTTACGGAACAAGATTGTTCATGGGGCTTTGGGTGAAGAGCAGATTCTTGAACAAGCGTCCGAAATGGTTTGGCGTGAAGCCTGAAGATATTAAAGATATCGAAGCAGGTGAGGAAGTAGAAGCGAAAGTGATGGGACGTAAATTTGATTTCGTCGGCCTTCGTAAACGATTCTTTACGATTTCTATTGTCCTTGTTGTAGCAGGGATTCTGGCTCTTGCACTATTCAGGTTGAATCTAGGGATCGACTTTACGAATGGTTCTCGCGTATCCATCCTATCTGATCAAGGGAATATTGACCTTGAACAAGTGGAACAGACACTCGATGAAGAGTTTGGCGTAACTCCAGAGCAGGTCGTCTCCGCAGGTGAAAATGGTGAGATCGCTATTGCCAGGTTCGACAAGGAACTGGATAAAGATACGATATCTGACATTCAGTCGTATTATGAAGACGAATACGGCAGTGCGCCAAACGTAAGTACTGTATCACCAGTCGTGGCAAAAGAACTTGCAAAGAACGCTGCACTAGCTGTTCTCTATGCATCAATCGGAATCATTATTTATGTGACGATCCGATTTGAAATCTTCTTTGCTTTGACGGCCATCATCGCTCTATTGCATGATGCGTTCTTCATCATTGCATTGTTCAGTATCACTAGGGTAGAGTTTGATATTACGATCATTGCAGCGATCCTTACGATTGTCGGTTACTCTGTCAATGACACGATTGTAACCTTCGACCGGATACGTGAAAACTTGAAGATGAGGAAGAAAGTGAAGAGCTTCAAGGAGCTTGCTCAAGTAGTAAACGAAAGTTTAATGCAGACGTTAGCCCGGAGTATCAATACGGTGCTGACCGTCATCTTTGCAGCGTTGATGCTCCTCATTTTCGGTGCTTCGTCGATTACGAACTTCTCATTCGCGCTTGTGATTGGTTTAATTGCAGGGACTTACTCCTCCCTGTTTATCGCTTCTCAGCTATGGTTAGTATGGCGTGGGCGAAACATTAAGGATAATCCGATCCAATTTGTGAAGAAGAAAAATAGTGGTGGACCACAAGTATAAGGTGGGCCTAGGCATGGAACTCTTGAAGGGTTCCATGCTTTTTTTGTCTAAATTGCCACTTGGTTGAAAATCACAGCAATGGGGTATATTCATACTACTAGCATTTTGGAAAGGAGATGATGATATGAAGGGGCAGACCTATATTATATTGGCTCTTTTATTTGCGCTTGTAATCGCAGTCTTCGCTGTCATCAATGTAGATCCTGTACAAGTGAACTTCCTGTTTGGTTCTGGTGAAGCTCCACTTATATTAGTAATTTTAATATCCGTATTACTTGGAGGTCTGGTAACAGCTTCTGTTGGAGCGGTCCGCTACTTTAAGTTGAAACGGGAGAATCGTTCACTGTCCCGGAAGCTTCAAGAGAAGGGTCAGGCGGAACCCGAAGCGATCAATGAACCTGCTAAGGAAGAGGAGCAGGAGGAAGAAGACACAACTTACAAAACCACATAACTTGCGTTTGCTACCCCTGGTTTGCTCTAGTATAATAGACAGGTCAGGGGTGAACGTATGTTACAAAGTAAAATGAAATGGAAATTTACATATAGTAATGAGAACAGTGACGTTATGCATAATGGGCTAACGCCGCTTACTCAACAACTATTATCAAAGCGCAATATTACCAGCCCGGAAGCAATTGAGCAGTTTTTGCATCCATCGATTGACCAGTTACATGATCCCTTTCTTATGGACGGGATGAAGAAAGCAATCGATCGAGTAAAACAAGCAATTGCAGATCAAGAATCGATCCTTGTTTTCGGTGATTATGACGCTGACGGTGTCAGCTCAACCACTTTAATGATTGAGGCATTAAGGGAAGCGGGAGCGGATTGCGATTTTTATATCCCGAACCGTTTCACTGAAGGGTATGGACCTAATGAAGGGGCTTTTCAGTTTGCAAAAGACTCTGGATTCTCTGTCATTATCACCGTAGATACAGGTATTGCTGCGATGCATGAGGCTGAGGTAGCAAAGCAGCTTGGTCTTGATTTGATCATTACCGATCACCACGAAGTGCAAGAAGTGTTGCCGAATGCTTATGCTATCATTCATCCGAAGACGTCAACAGACTACCCTTTTCAGGAGCTTGCAGGAGTGGGGGTTGCTTTCAAGTTCGCCCAAGCTTTGCTTGGCCGTTTTCCAAAGGAACTGCTTGATTTGGCAGTAATAGGGACGATTGCAGACTTGGTACCTCTACACGGTGAAAATCGTGTATTAGCTGCTATCGGGCTTCAAGCGATTTCTCGCTCGAAACGACCGGGTATTCTTGCCTTTAGAGATATTTGCAGCATTGAAGGAGATATGAATGAAGAAACGATCGGTTTCACAATAGGTCCTAGGTTGAATGCTGTCGGGAGGTTACAAGACGCGACGCCGGCAGTAGAGTTGCTTCTATCTGAAACATTTGAGGAAGCTTCTGAGATTGCCAAGTTCATTGACCAGTTGAACCAGGAGCGGCAAAAAATCGTCGCTCAGATTGCCAAGGAAGCGGAAGAAATGTTGGCAGAAAGAGGTCCCGATCAAGAGAATGTCATCATCGTCGCAAAAGAAGGATGGAATCCTGGTGTACTTGGGATTGTGGCATCCAAACTCGTCCGGACTTTTGATCGTCCTGCAATCGTTCTTGGCATCGATTCAGAAACTGGTAAAGCGAAAGGCTCTGCTAGAAGTATCGATGCATTTGATCTATTCGCGAATTGCATGGAAGTGAGACACCGCTTTGTCCATTTTGGTGGACATGCTCAAGCTGCAGGTATGACGCTCGAGGTAGACCAGATCGACGAATTGAGACAGGATTTGATTAAGCTTGCTGAAGAGAAGTTAGAGCCGGAAGATTACCAGCAAGTACTGGAAGTGGAGACAACAGTACCTTTGGATGAAATCTCTCTCCAGCAAATCGATGAAGTCAATCAATTGCGCCCATTCGGTATGGGAAATCCAAAGCCGCTTTTTCACATTCAACATGCACCAAAAGAAATCCGGTTAATCGGAAGTAAGAAGAATCATTTGAAATTCAATTTCCAAAAAAACGATGCCAAAGTCGATGGCATTGCGTTCGGTATGGGGGATGTGTATGCCCAGCTTGCACCTGCAGATACGCTGGATTTAGTGGGCGAACTCGGAATCAACGAATGGAATGGCCGAAAGAATTTGCAAATCATGATTAAAGATTTATGCGTAAAGGATTGGCAACTTTTCGATCTCAGGGGATCAAGGCACGTGGAGAAAAGCATCGATATTCCAGCAAACGAAACATTCAAAGCCGTTTCTTTCCAAGGGATAAACGAAGCACCTCATCAATTGCCAGTACATCGACCTGAAGAACTGAAAGGTGAGCACCTTGATGGTCTGATTTTTCTAGATCTGCCTGAAACGATGGAAGACTTAAAGAATCTTTTAGGTGAGGTCTCTGTTAGCAAATTGTATGTTTGCTACCGGGTTGAAGAAAGTACATTCTTGAAGACATGGCCGACGCGTGATCATTTCAAATGGTTCTATGGTATGCTTGTGAAACGTGGTTCTTTCAACCTGAAAGTGGACACAGAAAAACTTGCCAAACGCAAAGGTTGGGACCGCTCCATGGTCGATTTCATTTCACAGGTGTTTTTTGAACTCGATTTTGTTAAAATAGAGAATGGACTTGTTACGATCAATTCCCAACCATCAAAAAAGGATTTGCAGGAATCAGTTTTATATCAACAACGTGAGGAACAACTACGTATAGAACAAACCTTGTATTATTCCACATACAAAGAGTTGAAGGATTGGTTTAACCAACATTTAAAGAAGCAGTCAAAGATCGTCAAGGAGGAAGTATTTCATGGACTATAAAGAGCATATTGCCATCGTAGAAGATTGGCCAAAAGAAGGTGTACAGTTTAAAGACATTACACCTCTAATGGATAATGGTCCAGCGTTTAAATCAGCTGTAGACGAAATTGTAGAATATGCAAAGAAGCAAGATATCGACATCGTAGTCGGACCCGAGGCCCGAGGCTTCATCGTAGGATGCCCTGTATCTTACGCTCTTGAAATTGGTTTCGCACCAGTGAGGAAAGAAGGTAAACTACCTAGAGAGACGATTAAAGTAGATTACGGTCTAGAGTACGGTAACGACATCTTGACTATTCATAAAGACGCGATCAAACCTGGTCAGCGCGTATTAATTGTTGATGATTTATTAGCTACTGGCGGAACAATCGAAGCGACGATTGATTTAGTCGAGCAGCTTGGTGGGGAAGTAGCAGGATGTGCTTTCCTTATTGAGCTCACTTATTTGAATGGTCGTGACAAACTAGATGGTTACGATGTATTAACATTAATGCAATACTAAGTTGATTTCATAGAGTGCCCCGACATGTGGGCGCTCTTTGTTTTACCATAAGTTGACCACATATTCCTTTACATTTATTCGACTTTTTTTGATAATGAGAATTAACTATCTTTTTTTAGTAAGTTAAAAGAAACTAGGGTGATTGAATGGCTAAAGATACAGTTCTGACTGCCGAAGAAGTCATAGAGCAGGCGAGTCGATACTTGAACGAGTCTGACTTAGAATTCATACGTCGAGCTTATCAGTTTGCTGAAAATGCGCACAGCCAGCAGTTTCGCAAGTCTGGAGAGCCGTATATAATCCACCCCATACAAGTGGCTGGAATCCTTGTCAATTTAGAAATGGATCCAGAAACCATCGCTGGTGGGTTTCTTCATGATGTCGTGGAAGATACGGAGATTACGCTGAAAGAGATTGAAGAGGCTTTCAATCCTGAAGTAGCAATGCTCGTAGATGGAGTTACTAAGCTCGGGAAAATTAAATACAAATCGAAAGAGGCGCAGCAAGCAGAGAACCACCGGAAGATGTTTGTTGCAATGGCTAAGGATATACGTGTTATCTTAATCAAATTGGCTGATCGCCTCCATAACATGCGCACATTGAAGCATCTGCCTGCCGAGAAGCAACGGAGAATCTCAAATGAAACACTGGAGATTTTCTCTCCATTAGCACATCGTTTGGGAATTTCAACGATTAAATGGGAGTTGGAAGACACTGCTCTCCGTTACTTGAATCCTCAACAGTATTACAGGATTGTTCATTTAATGAAACAGAAGCGTAATGAGCGGGAACATTATATCGAGGAAGTCATCGATGAGATCCGGGATCAATTGCAGGATGTCAACATCGATGCCGAATTGAACGGAAGACCGAAGCACTTGTACAGCATCTACCGTAAAATGGTACTTCAGAACAAACAATTTAATGAAATCTATGACTTGTTAGCCGTCAGAATTACTGTGAACAGCATAAAAGATTGTTACGCTGTTTTAGGAATTATTCATACGTGCTGGAAACCGATGCCTGGTCGATTCAAGGACTATATAGCTATGCCGAAACCGAACTTGTATCAGTCCCTCCATACTACCGTGATCGGACCAAAAGGGGATCCTTTAGAAGTTCAAATCCGTACGCATGAAATGCACGAAATTGCCGAGTTTGGAATTGCGGCTCACTGGGCTTATAAAGAAGGCAAACAAATAGCACAAGAGCAATCTTTCGAAGAGAAACTTACATGGTTCCGCGAAATTCTTGATTGGCAAAGTGAAACGCATGATGCAGAGGAGTTCATGGAATCCTTGAAGGTGGATTTATTCTCCGATATGGTGTACGTGTTTACACCAAAGGGAGATGTGATCGAATTACCTTCAGGCTCTGTTCCGATCGATTTTGCTTACAGGATCCATACTGAAGTAGGGAACAAAACCATTGGTGCGAAAGTGAACGGAAAAATGGAGCCGCTCGATTACCAGCTCAACACTGGTGACATAGTAGATGTCATGACATCGAAGCACTCCTATGGTCCGTCTAAAGATTGGATCAAGCTTGCTCAAACGTCCCAAGCGAAGAATAAGATCCGACAGTTCTTCAAGAAGCAGCAAAAAGATGAGAATATCGTCAAAGGGAAAGAGCTTGTGGAGAGGGAAATTCACAATTTCGGAATCCAACCGAAAGATGTCCTTACACAGGATAACCTTAGCCGTGTATCTGAAAAGTTCAACTTTTCCAATGAAGAGGACATGTTTGCTGCGGTAGGATACCAAGGAATTACAGCCGCGCAAATCGCCACAAGGCTGACAGAGAAGCTTCGTAAACAGAAACAGAAAGAGCAAGACCTTGAACAGACGCTTGCTGACGTCAGTACGACGGAAATCAAAACGCCT
This sequence comes from Halobacillus salinus, assembly GCF_004684905.1. Classification (GTDB taxonomy): domain Bacteria; phylum Bacillota; class Bacilli; order Bacillales; family Halobacillaceae; genus Halobacillus; species Halobacillus salinus. The sequence goes on from NZ_SRJC01000001.1 coordinate 759,838, forward strand.
TCGAAGACCGGCAAGAAAGACTCCGGTGTCCGTGTAGAAGGGGTAGACAACCTTCTAGTGCGCTTGTCGAAATGTTGTAATCCTGTTCCTGGGGACGACATCGTCGGTTATATTACGAAAGGGAGAGGTGTCTCGGTACACCGTGCGGACTGCCCGAATGTGAAGACCGAAGAAGCACAGTCGCGACTTCTTCCTGTAAAATGGGAGACTTCTGTAACTGATTCTAAGCAATACCACGTGGACCTTGAGATTTGGGGATATGACCGCAGAGGATTGTTGAATGAGGTATTGCAAGCTGTCAACGAAACGAAGACTAATATTACTGCTGTTTCGGGCAAATCAGATCGAAATAAGATGGCAACCATTAATATTACGATCTTGATTCAAAATACTAGTCACCTACGAAAGATTGTTGAACGAATTAAGCAAATTCAAGAAGTGTACACTGTTAGACGTGTAATGCAGTAATCGACAAAGGAGGAAGACCGAATGAAGGCTGTGGTACAAAGAGCTGTTGATGCATCAGTGGAAGTAGCTGGTGATACAACGGGCCAAATAGCACACGGACTGGTCGTCCTTCTTGGGGTGACCCACGACGACACAGAAGAGGACGCCCGCTATCTAGCGAAGAAAATCCCTTATTTGCGTATCTTTGAAGATGAAGAGCAGAAGATGAACTTGTCTTTACTTGATATCGGAGGTAAGTTATTGTCGGTCTCACAATTCACTCTCTACGGCGATACCCGTAAAGGGAGGCGCCCAAATTTCATGGGAGCTGCTAAACCTCCTCAGGCTGAGAAGTTATATGAAGCTTTTAATGATATGGTGAAGAATGAAGGGGTTCAGGTTGAAACAGGAGAATTCGGTGCTATGATGAATGTTCAATTGACGAATTCCGGTCCTGTTACCTTAATCCTTGAAAGTAAAGATCGATAATTATAGAATCCTGTAAACCTTAGGTTTACAGGATTTTTTTACTTTTTAGATAGGCGATGGACCTGTGATATCCTCCGATACGGTTCATGAAAGAAGCATCTCCAGAATTTCTTCGTGGAGATGCTTCTTCTAGTTCTGAAAATATGCAATTAGCCCTTCAGCGATTCCTTGACTGACCCTTGAATGATATTCTTCTTGCTCTATAATATGTTCTTCATCAAGATCGGAGAGGAATCCTAATTCTAATAGGAGAGAGGGTTTATGGTTTTCCCGGATGACGTGGAAGTTTCCATGTTTAATACCTCTGTCTTGGAAGTTTGTAGCTTCGATCATATTCCGTTGAACGTAGGTTGCAAGGTTCTGATCTCGTTCGTGGAAATAATAAGTATTGATCCCCCTCGCTGCAGTATTTTGTGGTGTACTGTTGTAATGAAGGCTCAAAAAGACATCTGCGCTGGAGGAATTCGAGAAATAGCTACGAAGGAAGAGTGGCAGATAAATATTACTTTTCCGTGTCATCTGAACATTTGCCCCATTACTTTCTAGCACTTCCTTCAATGCCAGTGCGGTCTTTAGGGTATAATCTTTCTCAAAAGCTCCGCTTACCCCAATGGCGCCGGAGTCTCGACCTCCATGGCCAGCATCGATTAATATGTTCTTTCCGTTCAGGTTTCCATCTGCTTGATCGGAATTGCTCTCTTTCTCTAGAACAATCCAATCTGCTACAAATGCGTAACTGCCTTTATACTTAACTTTGAACCAGTCTCCTTGTTTCTCTACAACCTGTAGTGTTTCTCCTTCGTTTTCTGTACCGACAACCCGAGACTTGGTGGAAGGGCTACTTCGAAGGTTAGTATGGTTATACAAGAGCTGGATCCTTTCGGCTGTAATTCCGTCTGGACTAGCCCTTTTTACAACATCGCTCTCTGTAGTGTGAGATTCACCTTCTACTTCCTTCACAAGCCAACCGGCAATCCAACCCTCTTGGCCGCTTGTCGTTTGAACTTGGTACCAGTCGTCCTTTTGGGTTATGTACTTGACGGTGTCATCGCGGTGGAAAGAGCCTACAATTTCACTATCCGTGTCAGCGTAGCTCCGGACATTAAGGGTGCTTGTGTTTACTATGACTGTGTTTGTGTCTAAACTCTCTTTTTCTTTTGTCAGCCATTTAGCAATCCAGCCTTTCTGGCCGTCTGCTTCGATTTGTACCCATTCGTCCTGTTCCTTTAAAATGCTGAACTCTTGACCTTTTTCCACTTGCATGATTTGATCGAAATGGAGCCCGGCACCAGATCGAACGTTAAGATCATCCACTTCGACAACCACCTCATCCGCATAAACGGATGAAGAGGAGCTCATTAATATAATCCCGAGTAGGATAACCAAAGACCGTAATCGAATTCCCATCAAGATACCTCCTATACGTCTACGCTTCATTATTCGATATCCATCAAATGTAGACCTTCTTCATTAAAAGATAAATTTGATTTTTTTATAGAACAGCTTGACACAGCATAGAAGCAGGCTATATGATTATAATCAATTCTATAAAGAATCGACAAAAACCATTGAGGAAAAAAGTAGCTCGTCCCCAGATGAACAGAGAGAGAGTGCCCCCTGGCTGAAAGCATTCTTACATGATGAATGAGTGAAAGACATTTCTTAGGTGCTGCACCGAACAATAGTAGATGCAGCCGTATGCAGGCGTTAACTGTTTTAAGTGGAAGCATAAGCTTCAATTAGGGTGGCAACGCGGTTAATCCCGTCCCTTTTCTCGTCAAAGAGAAAAGGGACGGGATTTTTATATGGAAAGAAATGGTTTTCGAAACGATGAGGAGGAATGACAAATGAGTATGAATGCTCCACGTGGGACCCAGGATATTTTACCGGGTACTTCTGAAAAGTGGCAATATGTAGAAAGACAGCTGGCGGATTTGTGCCGTCGTTATAATTATAAAGAAATTCGCACGCCAATCTTTGAACACACGGAACTGTTCCAACGAGGCGTAGGAGACAGCACAGACATTGTGCAGAAGGAAATGTACACCTTCGAAGACCGTGGTGGACGAAGTGTCACATTGAGACCGGAAGGAACAGCTTCTGTTGTCCGTTCTTATGTGCAGAATAAAGTTTACGGCTTACCGAATCAGCCGACAAAATATTTCTACATGGGACCGATGTTCCGATATGAGCGTCCACAACAAGGGCGTCAGCGTCAATTCGTACAGTTCGGAATTGAGGCCTTAGGAAGCGATGACCCAGCAATCGATGCAGAAGTGTTAGCCTTAGCGCTTGGGTCGTACGAAGAGCTCGGGTTGAAATCACTCAAACTCGTCTTGAACAGTCTAGGGGACAAAGAAAGTCGTGAAGCACACAGAGACGCGCTTGTCCGTCACTTTGACCCGCACCGTGAAGAACTTTGTGCTGACTGCCAAGTTCGTTTGGATCAGAATCCTCTTCGCGTTCTAGATTGTAAGAAAGATCGTGAACACCCGGCAATGAGCACAGCACCTTCCATTTTAGATTACTTAAATGATTACTCAGAGGACTATTTTGAAGAAGTGAAAAAGTACTTGGATGAAATGGGCATTGCTTATGAAATCGATCCTAACCTCGTGCGCGGGCTGGATTATTACAACCACACAGCCTTTGAAATTATGAGTGAAGCGGAAGGGTTCGGTGCCATTACGACATTAAGTGGAGGAGGCCGGTACACTGGACTTGTCCAAGAGGTCGGAGGGCCCGAAACTTCAGGTATCGGTTTTGCGATGAGTATCGAACGTCTTCTTATGGCTCTTGAAGCGGAAGGCATTGAACTACCAATTGATGAAGGGTTAGACACGTACGTGGTGGCTCTTGGGGAAGAAGCAGAGAAAGCCGCAGTAAGATTGACCTATCAACTTCGTCAGGCAGGGATCCAAGTCGATAAAGACTACCTAGGTAAGAAGATGAAAGCACAATTCAAAGCAGCGGATCGCATCGGTGCCAAGTATGTATTGGTACTCGGAGACCAGGAGCTTGAAAATAATGTGATTAATGTCAAGACAATGGCGACTGGAGATCAACAGGAAGTCGCGCTAGACGAAATTGTAGACTTTATGAAAAAACAATTGATCGGAGGCGAATAAGATGGAACGAACAAAATGTGGAACAATACGTAGAGAACACTTAGAGCAAGAAGTGACGTTAAAAGGCTGGGTGCAGAAACGCCGTGACCTTGGCGGGCTGATCTTCATCGATTTGAGAGACCGCTCAGGGATGGTCCAAGTCGTATTCAATCCAGAAACATCTAAAGAAGCTCTTCAAATTGCTGAGGATGTCCGCACGGAATATGTACTTGAAGTGAAAGGGCAAGTAGTAGCAAGAGACGAGGCTACTGTAAATGCCAATCTTGGTACAGGAGAAGTGGAAATCGCAGCAGAAAGCGTAAGTGTCCTGAACAAGTCCAAAACCCCTCCTTTCATGATTGAAGACCAATCGGAAACTTCCGAGGATCTAAGACTGAAGTATCGTTACCTTGACCTGAGACGGCAAGAGATGCAGGAAACATTCAAGATGCGTCATGCTACCACACAGTCGATTCGTCAGTTCTTGAATGAGGAAGAATTTTTGGAAATGGAGACACCGATGCTGACTAAGAGTACTCCAGAAGGTGCTCGTGACTACTTGGTACCTAGCCGTGTCCATGAAGGAGAATTCTATGCCTTGCCGCAATCTCCTCAACTTTTCAAACAGTTACTAATGGTATCTGGTTTTGAAAAATACTATCAGATTGCTCGCTGTTTCCGTGACGAAGACTTGCGTGCGGACCGCCAGCCAGAATTCACGCAAGTGGATATCGAAACGTCCTTCTTATCTACAGACGAGATTCTTGAGATGACAGAGCGGATGATGAAGCGTGTTATGAAAGAAGTGAAAGGAATCGACATCGAAACACCATTCCCTCGTATGCCGTATCATGAAGCAATGGAGCGATTCGGCTCTGATAAGCCGGATACACGTTATGGTTTGGAACTTGTCAACATTTCAGAAGACGTGAAAGACTCTGGCTTCAAAGTCTTCAATGGCGCCGTAGCATCTGGTGGTCAGGTAAGTGCAATCAATGTCGAAGGCCAAGCGGATCGCTTCTCTCGTAAAGACATCGATAAAATGACCGAAGATGTGAAGGTTTATGGTGCCAAGGGACTTGCCTGGCTGAAAGTGAAAGAAGGAGAATTCAACGGACCAATCGCTAAGTTCTTCTCGGAAGAAGAAGCTTCCTCCTTGATGACGAAGCTTGCTGCTAAAGATGGAGACCTGTTATTGTTTGTTGCAGACAAGACTTCTGTTGTCCATGATAGCTTAGGAGCACTCCGCCAAAAGCTTGCGCGTGAATTGAACATGATCGATCCTAACCAATTCAATTTCCTATGGGTAACAGACTGGCCATTGTTCGAGTACGATGAAGAGGACGGACGTTTCTACGCTGCTCACCACCCATTCACGATGCCAGCAGCGGAAGACATGGACAAGATGCAGACCGAACCTGAGAATGTTCTCGCAGAAGCTTACGACATTGTGCTTAACGGTTATGAGCTAGGCGGGGGATCCCTTCGTATTCACCAAAAAGAAATGCAAAACCAAATGTTCGAAGTGCTCGGGTTCAGTAAAGAAGAAGCACAAGAACAGTTCGGTTTCTTACTTGAGGCACTTGAATACGGTACACCACCACATGGAGGGATTGCCTTCGGACTAGATCGTCTTGTCATGCTACTTGCAGGACGTACGAACCTTCGTGACACAATCCTGTTCCCGAAAACGGCATCTGCGACAGACTTGATGACGAATGCACCAGGAAGTGTGAGCGAGGCACAATTAGAAGAGCTTCACTTGAAGACAGTGTCGAAAAAAGAACAAGATTAAATCTGTATATGATTCTTGATAAGGTCATGTTAATATGCTATGATGACCTTACAGTAAAAAGAGATCAATCCTGATGTGTACGTTGTTTCAATGCACGTTTTGACCGAACATTTATGAGACGGGAGCCTGGCGTTTCCGGATGGAATGCACGCCTCTTAACCATCACTGATGGGAGGACGCAAGAAGTCCGGAACAGGGCACCCACCTGCCTAGAGCGGGTTCAAAACTCATTACCACAACAACGGCACGATTGGGATTGATCTTTTATTTTATTACATAACGAATAGCGAAAAAAGAAAACCTCAGGGCATTCCTGAGGTTTTCTTTTTTATATGGAATTTTTATAGAGCAAGCTTTTCTGTGAAACTCTATGCTTCTTAACAAAACTAAACTATACACTTCTTCAACAACCTGAAAAACCCAAGCTTTGCTTGGGTTTTTCATTCTTAACGGGCAACATTTTCAAGGTTGCCGTTCTTTTCCATCCTAAACTGTGGTTTGTAAGAATCCTGATCGTCAAACATTACCATTTTACGTGCACGGTCCATGATCTGGATGAGTGCTTGATAGTCTTCTGACATGGATTCTAACTGTCTATTCAACTGCTCGTTTTCGGCTGTTAATCTCGCGTTTTCACTTTCGAGTTGCTCCACTTGCTTCATGTTCGCTTGAGTGGAATAGGTCTGGTTCTGTAATTCTTTCAAATACTGAATCACTTGATTCAAATCGAAGTTTGTTTCTTTCCTTGCAGGCTTGCTAGTGTAATCCGGCTCTTTCTCCAGATAGGTATAAGAAGGGTATGTTTCTTCTTTTTCTATTGGTTTACTAGTTACAGCAGAGAAGGCAGGCTGTTGTTTCGCTTCTTCTCTCTTTTTCTCTTTTCTTTGCTTCTTGGCAAGGCCTACAGCTTGTTCGTATTTTTGACGGACCTCTGCATTCCAGCGGAATCCACAAGCTGCCGATGTACGATTGAGTACATCACCGACTTCATCGAAAGCTCTGAGTTGAGTGCTTCCTTCACGAATGTGTCTTAATACTGTTTCAGCAAGTAATAAATCATCTTCATGAGACCAGGCATCTTGTCTAACTTTAGGCATAGCTCTATCACTCCTATTGATTTCTACAGTCGGGTTTGTTCGTCTATAGAAAAGTAGTTTTTCAGATTTAGTTGTAGTGTAGCCAATAGGAGTGAGGTTTATACTCAGGTGGATTTCTGATTTTTTATCTTCTTCCAAACTTGACTTAAGGCTTGTTCGAATTTCCCTGTCTGTTTTGGTTCATAGTACGTACGACTCTTGATCGTATCTGGTAGATACTGCTGGTCGACCCAAGATCCGTCATAATTGTGGGGATATTTATAGTCGATTCCTCGTCCCAGCTCTGATGCGCCCTTGTAGTGGGAGTCTTTCAAGTGGACTGGTACGTCCCCGCTCTTTCCGTTACGGATGTCACTTAGTGCAGAATCTAATGCCTTGTAGGCGCTATTGGATTTAGGTGATAGAGCTAATTCTGTTACAGCGACAGAAAGGGGGATCCTTGCCTCTGGAAATCCGATTCGCTCTGCTGCCTCGACAGCCGCCAAAGCTCTAGGACCTGCTTGAGGGTTCGCGAGACCGATATCTTCATAGGCAATGACGACCATGCGTCTTGCAATGCTGTCTAAGTCTCCTGCCTCAATTAGTCTGCCAAGGTAATGGAGGGAGGCATCTACGTCACTTCCTCTAATCGATTTCTGAAAAGCGGACAAAACGTCATAATGCGCATCTCCATCCTTGTCATGGGAGAAGCTTTTCTTCTGCATACATTCTTCGGCGACGTTTAAATCGATATGAACCGTGTTGTTCGAATCAGCGGGAGTGGAAAATGCCGCTAATTCTAAGCCGTTCAATGCTGCACGCAAGTCGCCATTAGACGATTGCGCAAAGTGCTCAAGTGCATCATCCTCTATGTCCAAATGCAGCTTCCCTAATCCCTTTTCTTCATCTTTCATGGCTCTCTGTAACGCCTCTTTTACTTCCTCAGACGTGAGCCGGTATAATTCAAACAGGTGGCAACGGCTCCTTATAGCGGGGTTGATAGAATGATAAGGATTACTTGTTGTACATCCAATCAAGGTCAACCGATTGCTCTCCAAATGAGGAAGTAGGAAATCCTGCTTTGCCTTATCGAGGCGGTGTACCTCATCTAGTATTAGTACGAGTTGGCCGTGCATTTTTGCTTCTTCTACTGCTATTTCCATGTCTTTTTTCTTATCTGTAACAGCATTCAATGTTTTATGGGGGATCCCAAGGCTTTTGGCAAGTGCTGTAGCCATAGAGGTTTTCCCTGTGCCGGGTGGACCGAATAGAATCATGGAGGCGAGGCGTTCTGCCTTGATCATACGGTGGATGGTTTTTCCTTCTCCTACCAGGTGAGATTGCCCAATGATTTCCTCTATATTGGATGGTCGCATTTTATAAGCGAGTGGTTGTTGACTCATGGTTCCAACTCCTTCTAATTGTAGGCTACTTGTTTAAACACTAGTCTGATTTCTATTAAAATGCAAGAGGGTTGCCATTCATGCTATAATAGCGTTTGGTATAATAAAGAGGGGAGGGTTTTTAGGTGATGGAAAACCGAAAAAACCTTTGGAAAAGTGTGCTCAATTGGAGCTTCTTTTCAATCGGATTGATGATCCTCGGGCTAGGCATTGCTATGACGATGCAGGTAAAGGATTTCGGCATCGGGCCATGGGATGTCTTTCATTATGGACTCTTCGTGCAATTCGGTTTAACGGTAGGCACTTGGTCCATCATTGCTGGACTAGTGATTGTTTTACTTCATTCTATTTTTGAGAAACAGATTCCCCAAGTGGGAACTGTACTGAATATGGTGTTAATTGGTATTTTTATTGACTTTTTCAATTGGTTGTTACCTGAGCCTGAAATGCTTGTGACCAAGCTTCTCGTATTTGGTCTTGGGACGCTTGTACTCGCTGTGGGCATCGGTATCTATGTAGCGCCTGGCCTTGGAGCAGGACCAAGAGATGGTTTGATGCTCTTGATCACGAAAGCGACAGGCTGGAAAGTATCCACAGTACGAAATGGTATTGAGATAACAGTTGCTGTCTTCGGCTTTTTACTCGGCGGTCCTGTTGGACTTGGCACCGTGTTTATCGCTTTGTTCTTAGGAACGTTCGTGGGGTTCACACTCCCATATGCGAAGAAGTGGCTTGAGTTCTTACAAACGAAAGGTGAATTATATGAAGATATCTACCAAAGGCCGTTACGGTCTAACCATTATGATTGAACTGGCAAGAAAGTTTGGCGACGGGCCAATTTCGCTAAAACAAATCGCTCGTGATAATGATTTATCGGAACACTATCTCGAGCAGCTGATTGCTCCACTTAGAAACGCATCACTTGTGAAGAGCGTACGTGGCGCATACGGGGGATATATGCTTACCAAAGCCCCACACGAAATTACTGCAGGAGATGTGATCCGAGTGTTGGAGGGTCCGATTACACCTGTTGAAGGAATCGAGAATGAAGAACCAGCAAAACAAGCTTTATGGAAACGGGTACGTGATGCAGTCAAAGATGTACTTGATACAACTACACTCGAAGACTTGAAAGATCATGTAGACGACCAAACGCAAGATGCTTATATGTTCTATATCTAATAGGAAGAAGGGGTAGACATGGAATCGATCTATTTGGATCACGCGGCGACAACACCCGTACACCCCGGAGTAATAGAGGCGATGCTCCCTGTTTACCAGGAAGTGTACGGAAATCCGTCAAGTGTCCATCAATTTGGACGAAAGGCAAGAAGGATTTTGGATGAGGCTAGAAGAACGACGGCGGCAAGTATCGGAGCGAACGAGAAAGAGATTGTCTTTACAAGTGGCGGAACGGAAGCGGATAACCTTGCAATAATCGGTTCAGCTATGGCCAATCAAGGAAAAGGTAAGCATATTATTACCACTCAGATTGAACATCATGCTACATTACATGCAGTCGAATCTTTGGAAGCTGAAGGATTTGAAATAACGTATCTTCCTGTAGATGAAACGGGCGCTGTAAAAGTGTCAGATGTTGAAGCGGCACTTCGTGAAGATACGATTCTTGTTTCGATCATGATGGTCAATAATGAGACGGGGATTATTCAACCTATTGCAGAGATTGCTGCTATCTTGAAAGATCATCAAGCCTCTTTCCACTCAGATATTGTCCAAGCCTATGGACTAATGGAAGTGGACGTGCAGAAACTTCCAATTGATTTATTAGCTGTTTCTGGTCACAAGATAAATGGACCAAAAGGTGTCGGCTTTTTATACGTACGGGAAGGGACTAAACTGACTTCGCTTCAGCATGGAGGAGAGCAAGAGCGCAAGAGGCGTGCAGGTACAGAGAACGTCCCGGCGATCAAAGGTTTTGAGGAAGCAATCAAGATTCTCCGAGACAATCGGAACGAATATAAAGCAAGTTATCATCGTTATAAACAACTTTTCCTAGACACACTTAAGGAAGAAGAGGTTCAATTTACGGTGAATGGTGCGGAAGATAAGATGATGGAGTCGATTGTAAACATTAGTTTTCCAGGTACGAATGTCGAAACGATGCTTACGAACTTTGATTTATCTGGCGTGGCTGCGTCGAGTGGAAGTGCCTGTACGGCGGGGTCAGTAGAGCCCTCCCACGTCTTATCTGCAATGTACGGATCAGAAGACGAGCGGACAACGAACTCTATCCGCTTCAGTTTTGGATTGGCGAACAATGAAGAGAACGTTGAACAAGCAGCACGAAAAGTCAGTCAAATTGTTGATAGACTGAGCGAATAGGAAGGTGAAAGAAATGAAAGAACCAAAAGACACACGCGTAGTAGTAGGGATGAGTGGTGGCGTCGATTCCTCCGTCGCTGCCCTTCTACTAAAACAGCAAGGGTACGACGTGGTCGGTATTTTTATGAAAAACTGGGATGACACCGATGAGAACGGTGTTTGTACGGCAACGGAAGATTATGAAGATGTCATCCGTGTATGTAACCAGCTTGATATCCCGTATTACGCCGTGAATTTTGAAAAGCAATATTGGGATAAAGTGTTTACGTACTTCTTAGAGGAATACAAGAAAGGGCGCACACCGAACCCTGACGTTATGTGTAACAAAGAAATCAAGTTCAAAGCATTTCTTGATCATGCAATGAGTCTAGGCGCTGATTATCTAGCAACAGGGCATTACGCACAAGTTCGTGAGAATGACGGTGTACACGAAATGCTCCGCGGAGTCGATAACAACAAAGATCAAACTTACTTTTTGAATCAGCTCTCCCAAGACGTACTTGCTAAAGTGATGTTTCCACTTGGTCATCTTGAGAAAAAAGAAGTACGCCAAATCGCTGAAGAGAACGATCTGGCAACAGCCAAGAAGAAAGATTCTACCGGGATCTGCTTTATTGGGGAGCGTAACTTCAAAGAATTCTTAAGTGAATATCTTCCTGCCCAACCGGGGAATATGGAAACATTAGATGGCGAAGTGAAAGGGAAACATGACGGTTTGATGTATTATACGCTAGGTCAACGTCAAGGTCTTGGCATTGGCGGTGCAGGAGATCCTTGGTTTGTAGTCGGCAAAAATGTGGAAGATAACATTCTTTATGTCGGCCAAGGGTTCCATCATGACGCCCTATATTCTGATGGGTTGATCGCTTCAGAAGCTAACTGGACGAAAGGCAATGCACCATCAGAACCGTTCCATGCAACGGCTAAGTTCCGTTACCGTCAACAGGATAGTGGCGTTACAGTGGAACCACTTGCAGACGGCCGTTTCAAAGTGACTTTCGACGAGCCTGAGCGAGCAATTACACCTGGACAAGCGGTAGTCTTCTATGATGACCAAGTTTGCCTTGGAGGTGCGACAATCGATACGGTGTTGAAAGAAGAAGAAGCCGTAACGTATGTCGGTTAAGGAAAAGGTCATGTCCCGAGTCGGACATGACCTTTTTCATCATTAACATAAATCGGAGGGATTTACATGGATAAGTTACAAAAAGGGATCGAAGAAATGCAGAATCATAATTACGAAGAGGCAGCGAAGTGGTTTACCGAAGCGATTGATGAGAACCCTAATGAGCCTGTCGGGTACATAAACTTCGGCAATCTCTTGCTCCACATGAATGATTTCGAACGTGCCCAGCGCTTCTTCAATCGAGCGATTGAATTGGATGAAGAAGCGGCAACGGCCTATTACGGACTAGGGAACGTGTACTATGAACAAGAGAAATATACAAAGGCTCAAGAACAGTTCATTTTGGCTGTGCACCATGGATTGGATGAAGCGGATGTACACTTCATGCTTGGAATGACATACGTTCATCAAGAATATCCGAAGTTAGCTTTACCATACTTGCTGCGTGCTGCTGAATTGGCTGAGGACGACGTTGATATTCAGTTCCAATATGGTCTTTGTCTTGCTCAGAATGGGCAAATCGACGAGGCGGAAAAAACGATGAATCATGTGCTACAATTGGAAGAAGAACACAGTGACGCCCATTATAATCTAGGCGTGGTAGCTCTTCATAAGGAAGATGCGCATAAAGCACTTGAGCACTTCGATCGTGCTTTGGAAATCAACTCCGAGCACATGCTTGCTTCTCATGCAAAAGCTCAAGTAGAACAAGCCTTGAACGAGTAGATTCTGAAGGGAAAAGATGAACATGAAACAACAAACGCTTTTTGAGGAAACGAATGAAGAACGCCCATACGTCAAAGGTGAGTTGAGCCGGATGATCTTCCATAATGAATCCGAGCACTTTTCGATTGCCTCGATACGCGTCAAAGAAACAAATGAGGACTTTCATGAGAAGACATTAGTGATCAAAGGTCATTTTTCTCCATTAGAAGAAGGGGAGACCTACATTTTTCATGGGCAGTTTCAAAAGCACAAGAAATTCGGTGAGCAATATGTGGTCGAATTGTACAACCGAGTCTTACCAGAGACAAAAGAAGGGCTTGTTCATTACTTATCAAGCGACTTGTTTCATGGGATAGGTAAAAAGACAGCAGAGCGGATCATTGACCATTTGGGGGAGCAGGCTGTATCCAAAATATTAGAAGACCGCGACGTACTGGATGATGTTCCGAAACTAGCCAAAGAAAAAGCAGAGAACCTCTATAATGCTCTGAAAGAACATCAAGGTTTCGAGCACGTTATGATTCACTTGTCACAGTATGGATTCGGTTTGAAGCTCTCACAGAAGATCTACGAAGTTTTCAAAGATCAAACACTCGCCATTATCGAAGAAGACCCTTATCAACTTGTCTTTAAAGTGGAGGGTTTCGGCTTCCACCGAGCGGATGAAATGGCTCGGGCTCAAGAGCTTGCGCATGACCACCCGACGAGGATTCGTGCCGCTTGTTTATATATTTTGCAAAAAAACATGTCAGATGGCCACGTCTATCTACCTACCAAAACTTGCCTCGTACAGGTGGAGCAGCTACTGAACGCTGGTCTTGATCCTGAAATTAGTTTCGATACTCTATCAGAACAGCTAATCCATCTAGCTGATGAACGTTATGTCTTCATTGAAGAGGATCGGGTATATTTACCATCGCTATATTTTGCTGAAAACGGGTTTAGAAGCCATATCGGCCGCTTATTGGATGAAGAAATAGAAGACGAATATACCCAAGCTGACTTGCTGAAAATTATTGGCGAAATAGAGGAAGAGGAGTCTATGAGCTATGGTGAGGATCAGTTTCAGGCAATCGAGAAAGCTCTCTCTTCGAAGTTGATGATATTAACAGGGGGGCCGGGCACAGGAAAAACAACGGTCATCAAAGGCATCATCCATTCGTATGGTGCTTTGAACGACTTGTCGCTCGACTATGAATCCTATGATTCAGATGAGCCGTTTCCTTTTGTTCTAGCAGCACCGACTGGACGCGCAGCGAAGCGGATGAATGAGTCGACTGGTCTCCCTGCAAGTACCATCCACCGCTTACTTGGGTGGGACGGACAGGAACAGTTTGAGAAGAATCAGAACAATCCAATCGAAGGGAAGTTCCTCATTGTCGACGAATTCTCAATGGTTGATATATGGCTTGCAAATCAACTGTTTCGAGCAATTCCCTCGGACATGCAGGTGCTGCTTGTCGGAGATGAAGATCAACTGCCATCCGTAGGACCTGGGCAAGTACTTGCTGACCTGCTAGCTTCCAAGCAACTACCCTCTGTACAACTGACAGAAGTGTACCGTCAAAAAGAAGGGTCAAAGATTATCCAGCTTGCTCACGAGATTAAGAATGACCAATGTACCACACAGTCACTCACGAAGGAACATGACTTCAACTTTCTACCTGCTAAGGAACACCAGCTGACGGATCTTGTAACAAACATTTTCAAAAAAGCAGTGGATAAAGGGATTGAGCTGAAAGAACTTCAAGTGCTAGCGCCTATGTATAGGACGGATGTAGGTATACACCGCTTGAATGAAGAGATTCAGAAAATCGTCAATCCAAAGAGTAAACAAAAGCGTGACCTTACTTTCCACGATGTCACTTACCGAAAAGGCGATAAAGTCATTCAACTGGTTAACCAACCAGAAGACGGAGTGTATAACGGTGATATCGGAGAAATCGTCGCGATTTTTCGGGCAGAAGAGAATGTCGACGGCGTGGAGCAGGTCGTGGTCGATTATGATGGAAAAGAAGTCGTTTATCCTAAGAAAGACCTGAACAGTTTAATGCACGCTTACTGCACTTCCATTCATAAGTCGCAGGGAAGTGAGTTTTCCATTGTAATCCTGCCTGTTGTGAGAAGTTACAAACGGATGTTGCGAAAGAATTTGCTTTATACGGCGATAACTAGATCGAAACAGTCTTTAATTATCTGTGGAGATCAGAATGCGTTCCTTGATGGGGTCCAGACAACCGATCAGAATACTAGATACACTTATTTGAAAGAGAAGCTTCAAGAAGATGCACCGCCAGCTCCTGTTGAGGAAGAAGAGGAAGAACTATCTCCGTACGACTTTATGTAGAGGAGTGGAGACAAGTGGATAATCACCGAATTGGCCTATCAGGAAGTACAATCCTGTCAAACCCTGAACACTTTGAACATCTGTTTCGGTTTGGGTGTTCCCATGTTGAGATAGGGGAGTTTCCAGATGAGCAGGCGTTTTTGGATTTTTTGAACATTGCTAGAAGCAAGAATGTGACATTCGGTGTTCATTCGCCGCTAATTAGGGGAAGGAGCAAATATGATCTGATCGAGCCAGTCAGTATGCCGGTTGAGACAGCCCGAGACCAATTTGAAAAGGAAGTGGCATATTTGGCATCTGTCGGGGCCGAATATGTTCTTGTCCACTTCCCATACTTCAAGGAGCAAGTGAATGGTCCGACTGAGCCTCATATTGAAGAAGGATTAGTATTTCTCTCCAGGCTGCAGAAGAAATACAACATCCCGATTGTTTGTGAGCCAAAGCTTGGAAAAGGGCGTTCTTCATGCGGCATAGATTACTTGCACCAGTTCCCGAAAGCTATATGGGAGAGGTATGGACTTTCCATATGTATAGATATTGGGGATTACCGAATGGCTGCAAAAGATCAATGGGATACTTTTATAGAACCTTTATTGCCTTATACTCGTGTCGTTCATCTTCATAACGTGACGTATCAGCAAAACAAATATTTTTGGAGCGTGTTACATCCGGATCAGTCAGGAGGATACGACATGAGACCGATGATAGAGATGCTTTCTCATGGTGAAGCTAAATACTTCATTTTTGAACATACGCCTCACACTGATCCTACTAACCAATCTATAATAGAAGGAATAGATTGGGTGGATCAATTAATTACATAATGTATAAAAATGGAAGGTGGCGCCCATAATGGATCGTAAAAAGGAGTTTACTGATCTATGCGCTGTCCAAATTGTGAGAGTAAGAACCTCGGTAAAATCGGAACCTATCAGTTTTACTGCTGGAATTGTTGCCTTGAGCTCTGGGTGGAAGATGGAAAAGTCAATATCCATCAAATCGAAGAAGATGGTAGTTTGAGTTCTTTGAACGACATTTTTTATCAGCAAGGGTAGAGGAGTATGAGTGACCAGACTTCAAAATGGGTCAAACGATGGATCATCGGTTTTATCATCCTACTATCCTTGCTGTTACTAGCTTGGTTGTTTCCTTATTATGATCATGTATTAGTGATGATAGGTAGAATCCTCTTGCCCTTTGTGATTGCACTTGTGCTTTCCTTACTGTTACATCCACTTGTTCATTTGATGAACGAAGCGGGGATCAATAAGTCGTTGGCGATTCTACTCATCTTTACTGCTTTTTTCACTTTGGTAGGTTTCGGTATCTATCGTGGCTATCCACACTTAATCACCCAATTGAAGCTGCTTAGTGAACAAGCACCACAATTAACAGAGACATATCAGGACTGGACAAAGCATTTCTATGCTCAAACCGAAAGGCTTCCTGACGGCATACATGAGAAAGTGGATGGGAGTCTTTCTAGTTTTGAAGAGTGGGTAAGTATGAAAGTGATGGCCATACTAGTAGGGATGCGTAATCTTCTAGATATGATTATATTACTAGCCGTCATACCGGTTATGACGTTCTATTTTTTAAAAGATCATAAAAAAATTGGTCACTGGTTACTTCAATGGCTCCCTGCCAATTGGCACCAGGAGGCACACCGGTTAACGAAGCAGCTTAATTTCTCACTGGGTGGTTATATTCGGGGACAGCTTTTAATCAGTTTAGTCGTTGGCTTATTAGCGACGCTTGGGTTTTGGCTGATTGACCTCCCTTATCCACTCGTGCTTGGTATTTTAGCAGGGGTGACAAACATCATCCCATATTTCGGTCCGCTGCTCGGTGCTGTACCAGCCCTGATTGTTGCGTTTACGGTTTCTGTGAAAGTTGTGGTGTTCACTTTGGTGGTCATTCTGATCATTCAAGTGGCAGAAGGAAATTTACTTTCGCCTTATATAATGGGGAAAAGTGTCCATATCCACCCTTTATTCATCATCTTCGCCCTTTTGGCAGGGGGAGAACTTGCTGGCATTCCAGGCTTGATTCTGGCGGTCCCTGTTCTGACTTGTCTAAAAGTCATCGTAGCAGAAGTGAGAGAGGGACACATAAACATTGACAGATAAACATCGTTTAACTATAATAGCGCATATCGACACTATATGAGCGAATCAATACGTTGAAGGAAATAAGTACGTAATACTCCATCCTAGAGAGGCGCCTTCTCAGGCTGTAAAAGGTGCTATGGTAAGGTTACGGAAAGCTATTCCTGAGTGCGGGTAATCTCCGCCGGTTAACGCCCGTTATACGCGTACTGAGATGATAGGCAGTAGCCTATAACCAGGGTGGTACCGCGGAGTAAACTCCCGTCCCTGCCAATTGTGCAGGGACGGGAGTTTTTTCGTTTGTATAGAACAGTTTTAGAAGTGATCTTACTACATAGGACAAGGTCCTTGACCATTTAAGGAGGTAGAGAAGTTTGAAATCACTAACATCAGCAGACGTGCGTCAACTCTTTTTAGACTTTTTCAAAGAGAAAGGACACAGTGTGGAACCAAGTGCTTCGTTAGTTCCTCACGAGGATCCAACCCTTCTTTGGATTAACAGTGGAGTTGCCACTCTTAAAAAATATTTTGACGGTCGTGTCACTCCAGAAAACCCGAGAATCGTGAATGCTCAAAAATCGATTCGTACCAACGATATCGAAAATGTAGGCTTCACAGCAAGACACCATACATTCTTCGAAATGCTTGGTAACTTCTCTATTGGAGACTACTTCAAAGAGGAAGCGATTGAATGGGGATGGGAGTTTCTCACTAGTGAGAAATGGATCGGTTTTGATCCAGAGAAACTTTCCGTAACTGTCCACCCACAGGATGACGAAGCTTATGAAATCTGGCGTGATAAAGTCGGGTTGGATGAAGAGCGAATCATCCGCATCGAAGAGAACTTCTGGGATATCGGCGAAGGTCCAAGTGGCCCGAACACAGAAATCTTCTATGATCGCGGGGAGGAGTTCGGGAATGACCCACAAGATCCTGAATTGTACCCTGGTGGAGAAAATGAACGTTATTTGGAGATTTGGAACCTTGTATTCTCCCAGTTCAACCATAACCCGGATGATACGTACACACCACTTCCGAAGAAAAACATTGATACAGGCATGGGACTTGAACGAATCGTTTGTGTCATTCAAGGAACAAAGACAAACTTCGAAACAGATCTGTTCATGCCAATCATTGAAAAGGCCGAACAAATATCCGGGCGTAAATATGGAAACAGCACCGATGAAGACTCTGCTTTCAAGGTAATTGCCGACCATATGCGTACGGTAACATTTGCAGTCAGTGATGGCGCTCTTCCATCTAACGAAGGCCGCGGTTATGTGCTTCGCCGCCTGTTGCGTCGTGCGGTGCGTTTTGCGAAACAGATCGGAATCGATCAACCGTTTATGTACAAACTAGTTCCAGAAGTATCGAAGATCATGGTGGACTTCTATCCGGAAGTCAAAGAGAAAGAAGCGTTTATCCAAAACGTAATCAAAACCGAAGAAGAGCGTTTCCACGAAACGTTGAATGACGGTCTAGCTATTCTTTCGTCCATTATGAAACAGGAAACGGAAAAAGGCAGCAACGTATTCCCAGGAACAGAAGTTTTCCGTTTGTATGATACGTATGGATTTCCGAAAGAGCTCACAGAAGAGTATATTGCTGATGCCGGCTTTACCATTGATGAAGAAGGCTTCCGTTTAGAAATGGAGAAACAACGCGAACGTGCACGTAATGCCCGTCAAAAGACAGATTCCATGCAGATCCAAGACGGTGTATTAGGAGACGTTCACGTAGAAAGTGAGTTCGTTGGATACGATAACCTCCAGGCGACAAGTACTATTGTCGAACTTATTAAAGGCAAAGACTTCAGCGAACAGGCAGAAGAAGGAGACACGGTTTACCTCTTCTTAGATCAAACACCTTTCTATGCAGAAAGCGGTGGACAGATTGCGGACAAAGGATTTTTGCACGCGGATGCTGCTAAGCTGGAAGTGACGAATGTACAAAAAGCACCAAATGGCCAGCACATGCACGAAGCGGTTGTACGTGAGGGTTCTATTGCAAAAGGGGATCAGGTCAAGGCACAAGTTGACGCAGGGTCTCGTTCCTTCATTGTGAAGAACCACACGGCGACTCACTTGCTTCACCAAGCACTGAAAGACGTACTCGGTGATCATGTGAATCAAGCAGGCTCTTTCGTTGCTCCTGATCGTCTAAGGTTCGACTTCTCCCACTTTGGATCTGTTTCCAACGAAGAAATGGAGAAAATCGAATCTATCGTGAATGAGAAGGTGTGGCAGTCCATCCCAGTATCAATCGAGTACAACTCCATCGAAGAAGCGAAAGAAAAAGGTGCGATGGCTTTGTTCGGAGAAAAATACGGGGATACGGTCCGCGTTGTACAAGTAGGAGATTACAGCCTTGAGCTTTGTGGTGGTTGTCACGTGCACAACACAGCGGAGATCGGATTGTTCAAGATTGTATCTGAATCTGGAATCGGAGCTGGTACACGCCGAATCGAGGCAGTTACCGCTAAGGATGCCTACTTGTATATGAATCAGAAAGAATCCTTACTGAAACAGGCAGGGGAACTTCTGAAGACGAAGCCAGAGCAGGTACCAGAACGAATTGAAGTGCTTCATAAAGAGATGAAAGACTTGCAGCGTGATAACGACTCCTTAAGTCAGAAACTATCGAACATGGAAGCTTCCAACATCTTGGATGAGTTCGAAGAAGTGAACGGAGTACAAGTACTTGCCAAGCAAGTAGACGTCAAGGATGCGAATGCACTTAGAACGATGATCGACGACTTGAAGCAGAAAGTCGGTTCTGGAATCATTCTGCTTGCGACACCAAACGGAAATAAAGTACAGTTAATTGCAGGAGTATCAGAAGACTTAGTCGAAAAAGGTTATCATGCCGGTCAATTAATCAAAGAAGCAGCTACCAGGTGCGGCGGAGGCGGCGGAGGTCGTCCCGACATGGCACAAGCAGGCGGTAAAGATGCTTCTAAGATTCCAGAAGCACTGGAGTACGCGAAAGAATACGTCAGTCAAAACGCATAGTTTTCGCTGACCCTCTAACAGGTATATAATATAGTAAAGACCACTAAGTGCGAGGTGATTGAAATGAGTTCGATGGACAGAACGATGAGATTCAATTTCTCAGAAGAGCCGTTTGATCAGGATGTACGCTCTGTATTACTATCTGTACACGGGGCCCTTCAAGAAAAAGGGTACAACCCCATCAACCAGATCGTAGGATATTTGTTATCAGGTGATCCTGCTTATATCCCGAGACATCAAGACGCAAGAAATCTCATTCGCAAGATTGAACGAGATGAACTGATCGAAGAGTTGGTCAAATTTTATCTAGAAAAGAATAAAGAGGGCATGGAATGAAGAAAATAGGCTTAGATGTGGGTGAAAAGACCATTGGCGTCGCAATTTCAGACGCCCTTGGTTGGACTGCCCAGGGTTTGACGACAATCAAGTGGGATGAGAACGACTATTCCACAGCGAAAGAAGAGCTTAAGACGATCATAGACGAACATATGATTACAGAAGCGGTTGTCGGCTTTCCTAAAAACATGAACGGAACGATCGGACCAAGGGGAGAGGCGAGCCAAACGTTCGCCTCTTGGCTTGAGAAGAACTTTAACATAACCTCCCATCTCTGGGATGAACGGTTGACTACGATGGCAGCAGAACGAGTTTTAATCGATGCCGATGTCAGTCGTAAGAAGCGTAAGAAAGTCATCGATAAGATGGCAGCGGTTATGATTTTACAAAGTTATCTTGATTCAAAACAATAATAAGAAGGAGGCCACAACACGATGGCATTAGAAAAAGAAGAGCGTATCATTATCCCGGATGAAAACGGAGAAGAGCATTTATTTGAGGTCCTATTTACGTTCGACGTTGAACAGACGAAGCAGTCTTACATCGCCGTCGTACCGGCCGACCAGAAGGACGGAGACGAAGTAGAAGTATTCGCTTTCCGTTATGAAGAGAAAGGCAACGAAGAAGACGACTTGGCACTTTTCCAGATCGAATCGGAAGAAGAATGGGAAATGGTCGAGGAAATGCTGAACACACTGACAGACGAAGATTTAGCATAATAGAAATGGAGAGGAGCCGATGTCGGTTTCTCTCCTTTTTTATTGGGCTATCCTTTCTATTAATAATCCCTTCTAAAATGAATTCTCTGGATACCTTTATCATAATAATCGACAAAAGTATGGTTGTTTTTTGTACATTTGTAGAAAATTAAGGGTACTTGTAGAAAGATTCTGGTACTTTATAGTATAATGTACCGGATGGAAGGGGGAAGACCGTTGTCTGATTCAAAATTTAAAGATAAATATAAAAATCGCTTAAAACAACGAACGGAAGAGGCGAGTACAGTTCGAAAGATTGTCGCAACCATTCTAACTACGATTATCGTTGTACTTGTTGTAGGTGGCGTCTCAGGCTACCTTTATGTCAAATCTGCACTTGAACCCGTTGATGCCGATGATAACAGTCAGCAGAATGTAGAGATCCCACTTGGTTCCTCTACCTCTCAGATCGCTTCAATACTAGAAGAGAATGATATCATTAAAAATGACCTGATCTTCAGGTTTTATACGAAGTTCAATAACGAAACCGGCTTCCAGGCGGGAGACTATCAGTTCACTCAGTCCATGAAGTTAGGTGAGATTATCGAGACGTTGAAGACCGGTCGATTGGTGAAAGAACCTGTCTTTAATATCACGGTTCCAGAAGGTCAGTCCTTGGATCAAGTGGCAGAGATTTATGCGGAGGAACTGGATTTCTCTAAGAAAGAGTTCATGGATAAGGTCAATGATGAGAAATATATAAAAGAATTGATGTCTGAGCATTCCGCATTGCTCACAGATGAGATAATGAAGGAAGGTATCCGATATCCACTGGAAGGGTATCTGTTCCCGGCTACGTATCCTTTCTACGTGGATGACCCGAGTATCGATCAAGTGGTGACGAAGATGCTGCGCAAGACAGAATCTGTTGTGCTACCGTACAAAAATGATCTCGACGCGCTTAACCTATCGATCCATGACGGTATTACCATGGCATCCCTCGTAGAGAATGAAGCACGTACCGAAGAGAACAGAAAGAAAATAGCGGGGGTATTCTTCAATCGTCTAGATGAGAAAATGCCACTGCAGACCGACCCTACGGTCTTATACGCACTAGGCGAGCATAAAGACCGCGTTTTATATGAAGACTTGGAAGTGGACTCACCGTACAACACATACAAATACCCAGACCTTCCAGTCGGACCTATTTCCAATTTCGGTGCAAACTCCATGAAAGCCGCCGCAAACCCAGCTGATGTGCCTTTCCTCTACTTCTTAGCAGATTCGGATGGAAACATCTATTACGCTGAGACATTAAAGGAACACAACAAGCTTAAGAAAGAACATATTACAGGTAGTTAATCTTTTTAGAAGGAATGCTCGCATTCCTTCTTTTTTATGTGTTAAAATAATAGGGTTGTAAAAATGAAACGTGTGAAGGGATGTTCGTCGATGGAGCAAGAAGCGTATTTAGAATCATTGCTGCCGAAGACTTCGGATCATATTAAGAATATCGAAGAGTATGCGGAAAGAGAGAATGTGCCGATTATGGAACCGCTTGGTATACACTTTCTCATGCAGACGATTCGTCTTCATAAGCCTGAGAAGGTATTAGAGATAGGAGCAGCCATTGGCTACTCTGCACTTCGAATGCTCGAAGCAGCACCTGATAGTCAGATTGTCACGCTTG
The DNA here is from genome assembly GCF_004684905.1 of Halobacillus salinus. Taxonomy (GTDB): domain Bacteria; phylum Bacillota; class Bacilli; order Bacillales; family Halobacillaceae; genus Halobacillus; species Halobacillus salinus. The sequence goes on from NZ_SRJC01000001.1 coordinate 782,540, forward strand.
AAAGAGACGAAGGCAGATATAAAGAAGCTGTTCGCAATATCGAGGCAGCTAAAGCAAGTGACCGTATCGATGTCTTGTTTGGAGATGCACTCGAACTGAAAGACAAAGTAGCGGAGAAAGCACCGTATGACCTGCTGTTCATCGATGCAGCGAAAGGGAAGTACGAGGAGTTCTTTCATTTATATACGCCGCTACTGTCTGAACGAGGAATCATCATTTCTGACAATGTGTTGTTCAAAGGATACGTGGCTGATGACTCCGAGGCATCGAAGCGGATGGCGAAAATCGCTAAGAAGATCAGGCATTTTAATGAGTGGCTGACAAGTCATCCTGATTATCACACAACGATTATACCTATAGGTGATGGAGTAGCCATCACGACCAAAAAATAAAGAGAATAGAGCGGATGAAAGGAGAAACCACCATGATGAAGGACAAGCCTGTAGTAATCGGGGTTGCTGGCGGAACAGGATCAGGGAAGACGAGTGTAACCCGTTCCATCATTCAGCGCTTCGCCGATAAGTCCATCCTGATGATTGAACAAGATTACTATTACAAAGATCAGTCCGATCTACCTTTTGAAGAAAGATTGCAAACGAACTATGACCATCCATTAGCTTTTGATAATGACTTGCTGATTGAACATTTGCAGCAGCTCATCGATCAAGAGGCGGTCGAAAAACCTGTCTATGATTATAAGATGCACACGCGCTCTGATGAAACCATCCACGTTGAGCCAAAAGAAGTCATTATAGTCGAAGGGATTTTGGTCTTAGAAGACGAGCGTTTACGCGACCTAATGGACATTAAAGTGTTCGTCGACACGGATGCTGACGTTCGTATCATCCGCCGTATGATGCGTGATATTAATGAGCGAGGACGTACATTGGACTCTGTAATCGAACAATATATTAATGTCGTACGCCCAATGCACTTGCAATTCGTAGAGCCGACCAAACGCTATTCAGATATTATCATCCCTGAAGGCGGTCAAAACCACGTTGCAATTGACCTTATGGCAACGAAAATTCAGACGGTTCTCCAAGAAAAAGGGCATTTGGAAAACGAATAAAATAGTTGAAATACTACCAAAAATCTGGCATAGTACACAATAGTAGTTCTAAATAGGTATGTCTCCGGGTAAAGTATAGACAACAATTGAGCGTACAAACGTACCGCTCATTTCCTATATTTGGGGAACATCTTGATGATGTACAAAAGGAGTGTATGAGAACGATGGCAGAAGAAAAAAGCTATTACATGACTGAAGAAGGTAAAGAGAAGTTAGAACAAGAACTTCACCACTTAAAAACAGAGCGACGTAAAGAAGTAGTAGAGCGTATTAAAATTGCTAGAGGTTTCGGGGATCTTTCCGAGAACTCTGAATATGATGCTGCAAAGGACGAGCAGGCTTTCGTAGAAGCACGCATCACGCAAGTCGAGAATATGATTCGTAACGCTGTCATTATTGAAAATGATGGAGAGAATCCGGATACAGTAACAATGGGTAAATCCGTTACGTTCCAAGAACTTCCTGATGGAGATGAAGAGACATATACAATCGTCGGAAGTGCAGAAGCAGACCCATTCGAAGGTAAAATCTCAAACGATTCTCCAATGGCTCAAAGCCTCATCGGGCATAGCGTAGGAGATCGCGTCTCTGTTACCACACCTGGTGGGGACATTGATGTTAAGATCATTACAGTAGAATAGTCTTTAGAAGAGCTCAGATGCTTATTCTGGGCTCTTTTTAGTATTATAGGTGGAATTGATTCAACGAAAGCTATTGCCTGGGAAATGAGTCTTAGACACGGAATTAGGTATTGGTCTTAAAGGTTGGATGAGGTATAATGAACATCGAGTTCAAAGGAGGAGACCTTTCATGAAAAATCAAAACTCACGGTCTAACCGTTTTGAGAAGAAAAGAAAAAGTACAAAGTTAATTACATTGGTTTTGAGCGTAGCAAGTGTTTTGGTTATCAGTGTCATTGCCATGTTGATCTTCGGAGGAAATGGTGAGAATACAACAGCGAAAGAGGCTGGCGCTCAAAAAGAAATTAAGCTAAAAGAAGACGAAAATACATCGTCAGATGACGAGTCTAGTGGTACATCGGAAAGTACAGAAGAAACCGAATCCACTAGTGATGAAGATAAGGAAACTGTAACAGATGAGGAAGAGCAAGAAGAGAAAAAAGAAGATAAGTCTTCTGAAGAAGAGTTGACTGTTGAAGAAAAAAGTGACGATGAAAATGTCAAGCGGATCATTAAGAAGGACTGGGAACCTGTTGAGACGAAGCAGGAGATCGAAGGCGATCACCGCGTAGTCTATGATAAAGGGAGCCAGGATTGGGCTGAGATGCTACAAGCGATCAGACAAGTAACAGGCTTAACAGAATCCAATATGATCACTAATTATATCGGTAATGGCGGATCACCGAATAAAGCCGTCGCTACGGTATATAACCGCGATAATCAGAATGAGATCTATCGAGTGTATTTAGAATGGTTGGATGGTACAGGCTATCAAGTTCAGAAAATGGAAGAGTTGAACCAACTGCCTGATTAATAGCGCGTTGAAGTAGAAAGGACGAAGGACATGACAATTGGAATTATCGGAGCAATGGATGAAGAAGTAGAACTTTTAAAACAGACGATGAAGAATACGAAAGAGCAAGAGGTTGCAGGCAGCCTGTTTATCGAAGGCCAGCTGCATGGAAAAGATGTCGTGTTGCTGAAGTCAGGAATCGGAAAAGTGAACGCAGCAATGTCTACAACTATTCTTCATGAACGATTCGACATCGAAGCCGTAATTAACACAGGTTCAGCTGGTGGCTTTGCGAAGGATTTGGAAGTCGGGGATGTAGTCATTTCGACACTTGTTACACATCATGACGTAGATGTTACCGCCTTCCAATATGAGTACGGACAAGTCCCTGGTATGCCTGCCATGTATGCAGCGGATGAAACTTTAATTAAACAGGCAATGAAAGCGGTGGAGAATACCGATGCGAAAGCAGCCCGTGGGATCATCGCTACAGGAGATTCTTTCATGCAGGATGAGACACGTGTTGATTTTGTTCGTGGGAAATTCCCTGAGATGATTGCTGCAGAGATGGAAGCCGCCGCAATTGCGCAAGTATGTCATAAATACGGAACGCCATTCGTTGTCATCCGCGCATTATCGGATATTGCTGGCAAAGAATCATCCGTTTCGTTTGATCAGTTTTTGCCGAAAGCTGCAGAAAATGCCGCAACGATGATAATGACAATGGTGAAGGATATCAAGTAAAAAATTACCACCATCCTGCGTTAATCATTATGTTAGAATGATAGTTATAGCAGGAGGTGACGCATCCATGAGGTCAAACGAATGGATGGAGAAGAAAATCTCAGACTATAAACGGTTCATTGTTACACTACTCATTCTATCTAGTTATTTATATATCGGTACATTGATCAGTATTTACGAATATCAAACAAATTTTCATTACTACCTATATGCAATACTCTCACTAACACTTCCCTCAGCCATTGTGATGATAGCTAAGACAAAACGATGGCAACGCAAGCTTATGGGAAATAAGTGACGAGAAGCTGGCCACTCCATTTCATGGGGTGGCTTTTTATGATCCATTTTGACCTTGCTTACTTTGTTTATAAAATTCATGAAAAATTTTCATCAGTGCTCTCTTCTCAATTCTAGATACATAACTTCTACTGATGCCGAGTTCTTTTGCAATTTCACGCTGAGTTTTTTCCTCCGTTTGATTCAGGCCATAACGGAAGATAATGACTTCTTTCTCTCTTTCATCTAACACGGTAATGAAGTCTTTGATCTTTTCTAATTCCATATGAAGCTGAATTTCTTCTACGATATCTTGGACGTCAGCTTGTAGAATATCCAACAAGTTTAACTCATTACCTTCTTTATCATGACCGATAGGGTCTTGGAGCGAGACGTCTTTGTTGGTTTTCTTCGTAGATCGTAAATGCATCAAAATTTCATTTTCGATACAACGCGCTGCATATGTTGCAAGCTTTGTTCCTTTTCCGGTGGAGTAGCTTTCGATTCCTTTAATGAGTCCAATTGTTCCAATCGATATGAGATCCTCGAAGTCTTCCTTTGTATTTTCGAACTTCTTAACTATGTGAGCAACCAAACGTAAATTATGTTCAATTAACGTATTTCTTGCTTCCTGACTTCCTTCAGCCATCAACTTCAACTGCTTAGCTTCTTCTTCTGGTGACAAGGGGCTTGGGAACGCCTGGTTCTTGACGTAAGACATGAAGAACAGGGATTCTTTAAAGAAATATAAAATGGAAGCTAACAAGCTGCTCATACGAAGCGCACCTCCTCATAGATTAGGCAATAGCCTATCACATACATATGTGCAGAGAACGGGCGCTGTGCTTGACCATCTAGAAATAAGCTTGTACGAATTTGAAGTCCAAGAATCCGCTTTCTTTACTTATAAGAATAGCAACATTCACTGAAGAAGGACTGCTCGTATAGGTGACTTCAACACCTTTTCCATAAGAAGCATGAACTTCTTCGACTCACTTTTTAGGTTTTTGTGAAAAGAGAAGGGAGGACCGTCTGAAGTAAGGATCTTTTCTCACAAACCTTCATATAGTGGATTGGAAAATAGGGAGATCTCTCAAGACGTTAGCTCGAACAGGCTCGGCATCCGCAATAGAATGCGACTTATTTTCCAACTGGTGCACATTTTGAGAAACAGAACCGGTACATATACATTATTTACAGACTGAAAAAAGCATCCCCTGAAGAGGGGATGCTTTTAAGTATGACTTTCATTTTGTTTTTGTTCTTCTTTCAAAACTTCTTCATAATCGTCTTTAATGCTTTGGTCCCATAATGGAACGCCACTTCTGTGAGCTGCCCGAGAAATCATATGTCCAGATACAGGAGCAGTCAACAGAACAAAGAAGATACTGAGCAGTAATTTTCCACTTATGATGTCGTGCTCAATGAATAGAAACAAGAAAGCACCAATCATGACGCCCGCAACACCCAGTGTTGAAGCTTTTGTGGCAGCGTGAAGACGCGTATAGACATCAGGAAATCGTAATATGCCTAGTGAACCAGACACGATGAAAAAAGTACCGATCAGAAGTGAAAGACAGATGGTAATATCAATTACGAAATTAATCCATGTCCCGCTCAATGATAACACCCTTTTCTAAGAATTTCGCCAACGCTACCGTTCCGATAAATAGTAAAATTCCTATGAGTAGGATTACATCATTAAATTTGGTTGTGACAAGCAGGATGGCGATTAATCCCGCTAAAGCCATTAAGTTGATACCGATGATATCTAGAGCAACGGCTCTGTCAGGGTTACTTGGCCCTTTAATGGCACGGTAAAGGAGAATGATCAAAGAGATCGAAACCCCGGTGATACAGATCAAGGTTGTATATTCGATGAGCGACTGAGTGACATCAAGCATATGTTCCATTATCGCGTCACCTCCATAATCGCTTTCTCAAATGTGTCTTTAATGTCTGCAATGGATTGTTCTACGTCTGGTATATCCATAGCATGAATGTAGATCTTCGTATGATCATCACTTACTGCAATCGATAGCGTTCCAGGCGTTAGTGTAATAAGGTTCGCGAGTAACGTGATTTCGAAGTTACTCCGAAGATCGATCGGCAGGGTGAAGATGCCGGGTTGAATATCTAGTTTTGGTTTATAAACCAGTTTTACAATGTCGATGTTCGAGAGGACTAGTTCCCGCACAAATAACAGGATAAGTTTGATGAACTTCCATACTCTTTTCATGTAGAAAGAATCTGGAATGAAACGTTGTAGAATAAACAATAGCCCAATTCCAAGCAAGTAACCTACAAAGAAGGTGGAGAACTCGTAGCTCTCACTCAGGAACATCCACATGATGGCAATAATGATATTGATAACAATTTGTAATGGCATCTGCTTCTACTCCTTTAACACAGAATCAATGTAGAGTTGTGGGTCCATAAGATACTCTGAAATGGACTGGATCGTCGGATAAAACCACTCTGCGCCGACCCCAAGTAAAATCGACAAGGCAAGAAGAACTCCGGCAGGGAAAGTCATCTTAAGACCTCTCCATTTACGCTCTGGATGCGGGTCTTCTTGCTTCTCTCCCCAGAATCCACGAATAAAGATGCGAATCATAGAGAACAAGATGAGTAGACTGGAGATGAGCGCAACGATAACGATCATCAATTCATCTTGGGAAAGACCACCTTGTAAGAGCAGTAACTTTCCAATGAATCCACTGAATGGTGGAATTCCTGCTAGAACCAATGAGGCGATGAAGAACAGCCAAGCGAGAAGTGGGTGGTGGTGAATCAGTCCCCCCATTTTTCGAAGGTCGGATGTTCCTGCTACATATACTAGTGCACCGACTAGAAAGAACAGTGCAGCTTTAATGATCATGTCATGCACTAAGTAATAAATGGTTCCACTGATTGCGGTTTCTGTAAAAATACCGATTCCCATCAACATAAAACCAACAGCTGGAATGATGTTGTAGGCAATAACCAGCTTAACGTTGTTCGTAGAAAGGGCACCGATAACACCGAATAGCATCGTGAGAGCAGCCAAGTAAATGAATAAAGTGTGTGTTAGCTGTACATCTTGATTAAACATTAATGTGAAAGTGCGTAAGATCGAGTACACACCGACTTTCGTCAATAGGGCACCGAACAGGGCGCTGACTACCGGATTCGGTGAAATGTACGGTCTTGGCAACCAGTAATAAAGTGGAAATACTGCCGCTTTTGTAGCAAATACGAAAAAGAACATGATACCGATCGTTGTCAGGATTCCTTGTTGTTCAACTTCCCGAACGCGCTCAGCGATTTGAGCCATGTTCACTGTTCCTACTACTGAATATAAGAAAGAAATAGTAGTAACAAACAACATAGAGGAGAATAAGTTGATCAATACGTACTTGATGGACTCTCTAAGTTGTACCTTACCATTACCAAGAACAATCAACCCGTAAGAAGCCATGAGAAGGACTTCGAAGAATACGAATAAGTTGAACAAGTCTCCCGTGAGGAATGCTCCACTTACTCCTGCAATCAGCAGGAAGAAGAAACTGTAGAAGTAGAACTCCTCTTGCTGTTTAGAAAGCGACTGTGGAGCGAAAAACACACTCGCAACACCGATCACACTAGTCGTAAGGACGAGCGTCATCGACAATAAATCACCAACTAAAATGATTCCATAAGGAGCAGCCCAATCGCCGGTCTCAAGTATTATAGAACCGTTATTTTTCACCTGTAGAAATATAAAGCCTACCATCAGAAAGTGAAGAACGGCGAAGACTTGAGATAAGGTGCGGACTACTTTTGTTCTTTTGTGAATGAATGCCATCAGTATGCCAGCAATCAGTGGCAGTATGATGGGTAGTGCAACTAAATTACTCATAATCATTACCTCTCAATTGTTCCATATTATCCGTCCCATTAACCTGCGCAGCACGGTATGCAAGTACCAACAATAAACTTGTTACACCAAAGCTAATGACGATGGATGTTAAGATCAAGGCTTGTGGCAGAGGGTCTGTGTACCCTTCCACACCCTCTGTCAGGATCGGAGGGGCTCCACGCTTCAGTTCCCCCATAGTCAAAATGAAGAGGTGGGCCCCATGTGAAATGAGGCCGGTTCCGATAATGATGCGCAACAATTGTTTTTGGAGGAGGTTATAGATTCCCGTGGTAAACAGAATACCAGCGAGAACCGCCATTAATATTTCCATGGTTAGTTATCCTCCTTTTTACCTGGTAGTTTAATTAAACCGTAAATTGCCATCGCAGCAATTCCAAGTACGACGATCTCAAATAACGTATCTAATCCACGGAAGTCGACGAGGATGACGTTGACAACGTTATCGCCTCCACCTAATGAGTGTGACTTCTCAAGGAAATAACTCGAAATGGAGTCGAACCATTTACTGCTGTGGGACGATATCGCGATCATTGTCATAAGCGCCCCGAAACCGATAGAGATAATCAAGTTCAACACACGAGTGCTGGTAGCTTCTTCTTTCTTCCGTAGTTTCGGTAAGTGGTAGAAGACCAGAAGGAACAAAGCTACTGTTACGGTTTCAATAATTAGCTGCGTTAACGCTAAGTCCGGTGCTCGGAATAGAACAAACAGCATGGAAAGACCGTATCCGACAACACCCAAAATGAGAATCGCAGTAATGCGATTGTTCGTTAGAATGGTTGCGACAGCGGCTATGACCATTGTAATCGCGACAAGGATCTCAGGAAGAGAGAGTGGCGCTAAATTACTGAAGTCCATTGTGAAGCCGCCTGTAACAGCCATAAAAGCGAATGTGACAATCAGAATGGCAGATAAGACTAAACGTACATAGCGACCTAAAGAACCGTTCATATAGCCCTTTGTAATGCTTGTAGAGTATGTCTCTAAGCGGTCTACCGCTCCGTCGTACACTTTGTTCATACTGAGCACACCAGGAATGAAACGATACGCTGGTGCCCATTGTTTTCTAGCAAGATACAACACTGTACCGAATACGAGTACTGTAATCGACATGATTAACGGTGGATATAACGGACCGTGCCAGAAAGAAACATGTTTTTCTACTTCCATCCCTTTTATGGCAGACGCAGCATGAGCGATGAAAGGTTCGTTTACCATATTAGGGAACAATCCAATAACAATCACCCCAAGAACTAATACAATAGGGGAGATCAACATCCCTATTGGTGCTTCATGAGGTTTTTTCGGTAGAGAGTCCAAGTGAGCTTTTCCTCGGAACGTGCCGAAGAAGAAGTACATGGAATAAACAAAAGTAAATATGCTTCCAAAGACAGCAAGGTAAGGAAGAGTAGCTTTAACGAACCCGACAAGTCCCATGTTGGCAATCTCATCAAGGTGCAATGTAGCATCAAAGAACAACTCTTTACTATAGAACCCATTTAAAAATGGTAAAGGGACCCCTGCCATCGAAAACGTACCGAACAGTGCGAGTGTTGCTGTGATAGGTAGGAATGTCATCAACCCACCAAGCTTGCGGATATCGCGAGTGCCTGTTTCGTGGTCCACAATTCCAGCAACCATGAACAGACTCCCTTTAAAGGTGGCGTGGTTCAAGATGTGGAAGACAGCTGCAAAAACAGCAACCTTTGTTCCAAATCCAAGCATAGACATAATCATTCCAAGTTGACTGATGGTAGAAAAGGCAAGAATTCCTTTTAAGTCTGTTTGTCTGACGGCCATATAAGACCCCCAGCAAAGTGTGACAATACCGACAGAAGAAACTATGATAAAGAACCAGTCATTGGATGACATCATTGGGGAATAGCGAGCAATCAAATATATTCCTGCTTTTACCATGGTAGCTGAGTGTAAATAAGCACTTACAGGAGTCGGTGCTTCCATAGCATCTGGCAGCCAGATGTGGAATGGAAACTGTGCTGACTTTGTAAAAGCTCCCAATAACAGCAGAGTTAAAATGATAGGAAAGTATTCGCTGTTCAAAATCAATTGATGCTGACTGATCATTTCTTGAATACTAGTTGTATCTGTAAGGATAGTCATGAAGACAAGTGCTCCTAAGAGACTTAACCCTCCGAATACTGTAATCAGCATCGATTTAAGAGCGCCGTACCTCGACTCTTTCTTAAAGTTCCAAAATCCAATCAGCAGGAAAGATGATAAAGAAGTGAACTCCCAGAAGCTATAAAGAACGAAGACATTGTCAGATAAGACAACGCCAAGCATCGATCCCATAAATAATAGAAAGTACACATAAAAATGTCCCAGTTGCTCCGATTTATCTAGATAGTAGATCGAATAAAAGGCAACTAGGGCGCCAATCCCGCTTATTAACAGCACAAACAAGAGACTTAAACCGTCTAAATGAAAGACCAGGTTTATGTCTAACGAAGGAATCCATGAATAACTCCTCGTGATCGGTTCAAAGTTTGTCCCGATAAATCTAGCAAAATAAATAAAAATAAGTATAGGTGCAACCGTTACAATAAAGCCTGTATGGATGCGCTGCCTCCATTTATCAAAAAATGGAATGAAAACCGCCAAAATAAAAGGCAGAAAAACGGCCCATATCATATTTGTGGCTCCTCCCTTGACTAAGTTTCAACATTGATCTATTTGATTAAGCTCGTACCAACGTTCTATTCATTTAATTGTAATCAAAAAAAGCATGATTATTCAACTGTCATATACTGAGGTAATCGGTTGAAGCAATATTTTTAGTATGCTCTATTAAATAGGTAGAGACACATAAAAACCTAAGAAAAAAAATCATAAAAAAACTCGTCGAAGAATCCTCCGGCGAGTCCTTTTTTGTATTTGTTTGTCAAAGCTTGTCAAACCCATGTCTGGTTCAACTTACTTGTGATGTCTGCTCTTCGATGCCTTTCAGTAAAGATCGCTCTCTCAGTTCATCCTTTATTTGACTGATAAATTCGCTGGAAAGATTGAGTTCTATTGCTTTGTGGTAAGATTGTATTAGCAGGGAATCAGATAGTTGCTTCATGCCTCTGTCACTCATGTGACAGCCACCTCCCAATTCATTCAGAACTTAAACACGACGTTTTTTTGATGGTAGTATTACCTTACCACGACCAGTACGACGCTACAATCACACAGTTATCTACATGCTTTTGTAGATAACTATTTGATAATAATGTAAAATCGAGCGCTATAGAAGCATCGTATCATGTGGAAATTGTGCATAAAGTTATCCACAGGGTGGTAGTGTCGGTAATTGTCGAACGATTTTTGGTCTTTTATGAGGAAGTAACATGGACAGTTCCTATACATACATTATGTACTTCTGCTCTAACCCGTGCATGGTGTGTAAAAAGAGGTTTTGAAACATCCCTTGTTTTTGTATATGATGGTTAAGGAGATTTTGCCCTGATGAGATGGAGTGAATAAATATGTTTAATCATTTTCTACCGAATGAGCACGTAGAAGATGTTTTTGAGATCAACCCGGTTGATCTCAAAAACAAAGGTGTAAAAGGTGTAATAACAGATTTGGATAACACACTGGTCGCGTGGGATGTGAAAGATGCGACAGCAGAGATACAAGAATGGTTTAAAAAGATGAACGACCACGGCATTCAAGTGACGATTGCATCGAATAATAAAGAGGCACGAGTGAAATTATTCTCTGAGCCCTTAGATGCATCGTTTATTTATAGTGCTCGTAAACCATTGTCGAAGGCTTTCAAGAAGGCCAGAAAGCAGATGGGTTTGAATAAAGATGAGGTGGTAGTCATAGGGGACCAGCTCCTGACGGATGTTCTAGGAGGAAATTTAGCTGGGTTTCACACCATCTTAGTCGTTCCGATCGTAGAAACAGATGGATTCTTCACACGTATCAATCGCAGGGTCGAAAGAAGAATCTTCAATTGGATGAGAAAACGAGGAAAGATTACTTGGGAAAGGAGAAATGATTAATGGAAGCTATATACTGTCAAGGATGTGGAGTCGAGATACAGACTACCAATCCTGAACAACCCGGGTATGCTCCTTCATCAGCCCTTGAGCGCGAAGATATAATATGTAAGCGGTGCTTCCGCCTGAAACACTATAATGAGGTGCAGGATGTACCTTATCAAGATGATGACTTCCTTGAAATGCTTAATCAAATCAGTAAAAACGAAGGACTTGTGGTTCAACTGGTCGATATATTTGATTTCAATGGAAGCTTTATCTCTGGTTTAAAACGTCATACAGGAAGCAATCCTGTTATTCTTGTAGGAAATAAAATGGATGTATTGCCGAAGTCAGTCAACCCTGGCAAGGTAAAGTTGTGGCTTAAGAAAGCAGCTAAAGAGCAAGGGTTGTCTGTTAAAGATGTCTTTCTGATCTCCGCTGAGAAAAATCAAGGGATTACAGAGTTATCTCAGGCGATTGATGAATACCGCAATGGAAAAGATGTTTATGTTGTCGGTACTACCAATGTAGGTAAATCAACGTTTATTAACACGTTGATTGCTAATACATCCGGTGTGAAGGACGCTATTACGACTTCTTACTTCCCAGGGACTACGCTCGGTTTCATTGATATTCCTTTGGATGACGAGAGCTCGTTATATGATACTCCTGGAGTCATACAACGCCATCAGATGGCTCACTATGTTTCGGATAAAGATTTGAAAACCATTACTCCGAACAAGGAAATCAAACCAAAAGTTTATCAGTTGAATGAAGAGCAAACATTATTCTTCGGTGGACTAGCTCGCCTGGATTTTGTTGGTGGTGAGAGGAGTTCTTTCATTTGTTACCTGTCGAATGACATGACAATTCACCGTACTAAACTGGAGAAAGCAGATTCATTATATGAGGACCACCTCGGTGGAATGCTGTCCCCACCAGGGGAAGAGACGTTGGATTTGCTACCTCCACTTGAGAGTCATACGTTTAAAATCAAGGAGAATAAAACCGATTTGGTCTTTTCAGGATTAGGGTGGGTTACCATTCCTGAAGGAGGCATTACGGTGACGGCATATGCACCTAGAGGTGTGAAAGTATCACTTAGGGATTCACTCATTTAAGGGGGATTTACGTTGTTGAAATTAGGACTCATCGGCCATCCAGTCGGTCACTCTATGTCGCCATGGATCCACCACGCCTTGATGGCGCAGCAGGGGCTTGAGGGAAGCTACGAGTTATTTGATTTAGCTCCTGAAGCATTTGAAGAATCAATTGAAGAGCTATTGAAGCAACCAATGGATGGATTCAATGTGACGGTTCCTTACAAAGAGAAGATCATTCCACACTTAGATCATTTGGATAGTAGCGCAGTAGCTCTTGGTGCCGTGAATACAGTGAAGCGAACCGATGAGGGATGGGTTGGGTTTAATACAGATGGAACTGGATTTGTCCACTCGTTATCTAATCGCTATCCTGAAGTTATCCAGCCTGGAACAAGAATCCTGTTGCTGGGAAGTGGCGGTGCTGCGAGAGGTATTTATTTCGCACTTCTGAATTCGGAAGTAGAACAAGTGGATATAGCAAACCGTACGGTAGCCCGAGCTGAAGCAATCATAAATGAAAATAAAACAGAAGTGAGATCTCGTGCATTTGATCTAGAGAGTGCAGAACGTCACTTAGCGGAATATGATGTAGTCATACAAACGACAACTGTCGGAATGAGCCCAAATGATGGACAAACTATTATTTCCTTAACACAATTGCAAGAAGGAACGATCGTAAGTGATATTGTCTATCGACCGATGGAGACGACATTTCTAACCGAGGCCAAAGCGAAAGGCGCTAAGCTGCACTTTGGCCATGAAATGCTGTTACAACAAGCTGTTTATGCGTTTCAGATTTGGACGGATACGAACCCTGACGCATCAGCATTAATGGATACGTTCGAAAGAAAACTGAAAGGGGTATAGAATGTTAACTAGTAAACAGAAGAAGCATCTAAGAAGCATCTCACATGACGTGCAGCCAATTTTCCAAGTAGGAAAAGCTGGTGTGAATGAGAATATGACAAAACAAATTGGAGAAGCTCTTGAGAAAAGGGAAATCATCAAGGTGAGCATCCTCCAAAATAATTTCGACGATAAAAACGAAGTGGCCCGTCAAATCACAGAAGCGACGGATGCTCATATTGTGCAGGTAATAGGCAACACCATTATCTTGTATAAAGAGTCCGTCGAAAATAAGCAAATCGAATTGCCATAAAGGAGACCTCTCATGAAACGAATTGGGATTCTTGGAGGGACATTTGATCCTCCTCACTTGGGACATCTGATTATGGCAGAATGTGCTTATGAGGGGATGGAACTTGATGAAGTATGGTTCTTGCCGTCTCACATCCCTCCTCATAAGCAGAAAGCTACGGTTTCATCAGAGGATAGGCTGGCCATGGTTAAAAAAGCGATTGAAAACAATCCTCATTTCTCCATTTGCGATGTAGAGCTGACTAGAAAAGGCACTTCCTATACCGTGGATACGATGAAGCTTTTGAAAGAGGAATACCAAGGTCACCAATTTTATTTCATTATTGGAGGGGATATGGTCGAACACCTGCCTAAATGGAATAGGATTGAGGAATTAAAGGAATATGTTGAGTTCATAGGGATGCAGAGACCGGGTTTTCAATGGGAACAGGATCAAAGCGATTCCGTTCATGAAGTGAACATTCCCCTAATAGAAATCTCGTCCAGTGTGATTCGAGAGAAGCTGGCTAAACAAGAAAGCGTCCGTTATCTTACTCCAGACGCTGTAATCGATTATATAAAGGAGCATCAACTGTATGAACCTAACTCGTGAAGGCGCTTTGGCATACGTGAAGCCTCATTTGAAAACGTCAAGATACGAACATACAGTACGCGTGGTCAATCAAGCGGTGGAATTAGCCGATAGATTTGAAGTAGATGTATATCAAGCAGAAATTGCAGCAGCTCTGCATGATTATGCTAAATACAAGCCTTTAGAAGAGATGAAGAGATGGATTCTAACAGACCGTAGACTTCCAAAGGACTTGCTCGATTATCACCATGAATTATGGCATGGGCCTGTAGGTGCTCTTATGCTTGAGATGGAGATCGGTCTTAATGATGCTGCTGTTGTCAGTGCAATAACTTCTCATACAACAGGTAAGAAGCACATGAGCAAGCTTGATAAAGTGGTGTTTTTAGCGGACTACATCGAACCAGGCAGAGATTTTCCAGGTGTAGATGACGTTCGGAGCTTGGCAGAGACGAGCCTTGATGAAGCGTGTGCTCTAGCTTTGAAGAACACGATTGTCTTTTTAGTTGAAAAAGGGCGGACGGTTTATCCAGATACGTTTCATGCTTACAATGATTTCATATAATAAAGAAAGAGATAGCAGAAAGAAATAAGGGAGGAAGACTATGGAAAGTAAAGAATTAGTGAATTTAGCTGCACAAGCGTGCGATGAGAAAAGAGCAAATGATATTGTTGTTCTAGATATGAGTGATGTATCTCTAATAGCAGATTATTTCTTAATTTGCGAAGGGTCTAATGAACGACAAGTTCAAGCTATTGCAAGAGAACTGAAACAACAAGCAGATGAGCATGGAATTGATGTCAAGCGTATGGAGGGCTTTGATCAAGCTCGCTGGATCCTTGTCGATTTAAATGGGGTCGTATGCCACATTTTCCACAAAGATGAGCGTCACTATTATAACTTGGAGCGCCTTTGGGGCGATGCTGATACGGTTCAAATAGAAGGATTAGGTAGCTGATTGTGAGTTACAATCAAATGGCACATGTGTACGACCGTTTGATGGAAGATGCACCATATGCCCATTGGCAGTCGTACACTCGAGAGATGATCAATGCGTACCTTCCCGGTGCTTCGTCTATATTAGATCTAGGCTGCGGCACGGGGGAGATTACAAGGCGACTCCATGAGGATGGATTCCGAGTTACTGGAGTTGATCTCTCTTCGGATATGCTTACTATCGCTCAACAGAAATCCCCAGCTTCCATACAGTGGCTTCACCAAGACATTACGAATTTAGAAGGGTTAACAGGGTATGACTGCGTTGTAAGTTATTGTGACGTGTTGAATTATCTTGTCGATCCTGAACAAGTGACACAAGCATTTGCAAACGCATTTGAAGCGTTACGTCCGCAAGGGTTGTTCTTATTCGATGTCCATTCCGTAGAACATGTAGAACAGCATCTGCTTGGGCAGACATTTGCTGAGGTGTACGATGATGTCTCCTTCATCTGGTTTTGTGATGAGGGAGACCAACCGAACAAAGTAGTTCATGACTTAACGTTTTTCGTACAGCAGGGAGCAACATACGAACGTTTCGATGAGCAACACGTGCAAAGAGTTTATGACCTGCAGGATTTAAAGCAGTGGTTGAAACAAACCGGTTTCAACATTAAACAAGTTTCTGCTGATTTTCAAACTGCCCCTCATTCCGACGGGGATCGTCTCTTCTTCGTTTGCCAAAAACCATAAGGAACGAAATCTAATATGATTTCGTTCCTTTTTCATGTCCGTTTTATGTAAAAGGAGCGATAATTATGTGGAGTATTCTTGTGACCTGGTTTTTTCAATACTTAACAGAGACCGGGCATACCCAGCCTCTGCCTGTTTCCTTGAATATGCTATGCTTGATTCTTTAGTATGTTCCATTTTCTGAGCAGGATTTTACACAGTTTTGTCGAATATAATCATTTATAGCTCGATGGATTGCTTATCTTCTCTGTGCTTTGCTTGAGTCGCTTTAAACATTTCTACGAATAATTCTCCAGTGTGATCTTCTAAAGCTTGTAACCCGACACCAGTAACTCCGCCTTTTACCGTCACTTTCTCCATCAACTCTTCCAACGTGAAAATTTCTTGTGAAAATAACTCCCCTAACCCTACAATCATCTGTTCCGTCAACTGAGTAGCCTTTTCTTCAGAAATTCCCGCTACACGATTCGCAGCAGAGATCCATTCTTTTAATAAGAAACTAACAAATGCCGGCCCACAAGAAACAATGTCAGAAGATACTCTGATATGAGCTTCTTCTACTTCAACAGGTGTAGAGAAATGGTGAAAGGCTTCTCTTAAGAGCTTTTGATTGTCTGTTGATATTCTGCTTCCAAATGTAAACAAGCTTACCCCAGCGAGGGCATGGTTTGTGATAGAGGGAACAACCCTTGCCACTTGGCAAGAGAGTTTTTCTTCCAGTTCTTCTACAGAGACCGGACTTGTAATCGAAACGACACAATGGTGTTCGTGTAATTCTCCTTCTACTTGTTCGATAATGGATTTGTAATCATGAGGCTTTACACAAATAAATACTATGTCACACGCTTTGCAAAGAGCAGGTAGTGTCTTAGCAACGTCCAGATCTTCGAAAGCCTCTTTAAGCTTCGCCGTTTTTTTAGATGAACGGTTGTAAATGGTAATCTCATCGGCTTGAGCAGCTCCACTCCTAATCAGGGAAGTTGTTAACATACTCCCCATATTTCCCGTCCCAATGATTCCCCATTTCAATGGAATCCCTCCTTTGAAGGTTACTCCCATATTCTTATTCCAATTTGCAACTAATTATGAGAAGAGGTCATGCTATGCATATCGTTAAACGATACGGATGGATTGCAGGGTTAGTTCTGGTTTGTGTATTTATTTTTAGTCAATCTGAGGGTACAGCTGTTTCAGATGCTCCGAATCAAAAGCAAGAATCTGAATCGGTAGAGAAGGTAGATACGGTAAGTGAAAATATGAAAGTGGATGTAAAAGGGGAAGTGATTAATCCTGGTGTTTATGACGTTGAAGAAGGAATGAGAGTTAACGATGTCGTGACTTTAGCTGGTGGTATGACAGAAAATGCAGATCCTCAAAGTGTGAATTTAGCTCAAGTTCTGCAGGATGAGATGGTCGTATTAGTAATGAAGAAAAACGAGGAGAGTGATCAAGGAGCTCCTCAATCTGAGCAGATAAGATTAAACCAGGCGTCTCTTGATGAAATACAAACACTCCCGGGAATCGGTCCCTCCAAAGCACAAGCCATTCTTGATTATCGTGAGGAAAACGGGCCTTTTCAATCCGTCGAAGAGTTACTAGACGTTTCTGGCATCGGGGAAAAGACTTTAGAGGGGATGGCCGAAGAGGTTCGCATACCTTAGTGAAGTTTGACGAATGTTGAGTCGAGGGGTAAACTGAATGAAAAATCGTAGGGGGTTACATAATGGATAGGATTTCTTGGAACCAATATTTCATGGCACAAAGTTATTTATTGAAGTCTAGAAGCACTTGTGAGCGGTTAGCTGTCGGAGCAGTTGTTGTCCGAGAGAAGCGGATGATTGCTGGTGGTTATAATGGAAGTGTGACAGGGGGAGTACACTGTATCGACGAAGGGTGCCATGTAGTAGATGGCCACTGTGTCAGAACCATCCATGCCGAGATGAATGCATTGCTACAATGTGCAAAGTTCGGCGTTGCAACGGAGGGGGCGGAGATCTATGTCACCCATTTCCCTTGTATCCATTGTACGAAAGCGATTATTCAAGCAGGAATCAAAGCAGTGTACTATAGCGAAGACTACAAAAATGATCCATATGCAACTGAACTCCTTCAACAGGCTGGTGTAAGAACGAAGAAAGTCGCTCTTCAAGTAGACCCCGTTTACTATGAACAACAACAACTTGTCCAGGAACTTATCCATCAACTGGAGTCCCATGGTGATGCAGATGTTGAAGCGCTGAAAAACAAGGCGAACCGATTATTTAAAGTTCCGCTTGAACAACGCACATGAAAGGCAAACTTCACCTCCCTGTCCTAGCTTTTGCTATCGGCGGGGGGATAGTTCGCCTAAACGACACAGAACAAATCCTGTTGATCGTAATAGGGGTCATATGGGTCGCCAAGTTCCGACAACAACGTATATTGCTACTCACTTTGACGTCGTCCCTACTATTAGGCTACAACTATTTAGCACCTCCAACTGCTCCACCCACATCCTCCAGCACTTTCTCATCCTCTGTTACCGTTCAAAGTATAAAGTCTCAAGATGATTATTTCGAAATGATTGTACAAGAGCCTGAAACAAAATTAAAGACACTTGTTAGTTATTTTCCAGAAGAACTCGATCATGCTCCTGATTCATGGAAGCTCGGGGCTACTTGTTCCATCGAAGACGAAAAAAGTGAAATTCCTTATGCCCCCAATCCTGGTCAATTTGATTTTCGTAAATATATGGCATCGCAAGGTGTGTTTTCTCAACTGGTCGTTGAGAATGTAGATCATATCAGATGTCATGGGCAATCGCCTTTTAACCGCTTGTATGAAATACGTCAAAATTTGATTCTAACAGTAGAAAGATCAGTTTCTGAGGATACCTTTGTTTGGATCGCTGCATTAGTGTTCGGCGACCAAAAACAGCTTGATCAAGGGACTGTAGAATGGTTCCGAGACTTTAATTTGTCCCATATCTTAGCTATCTCTGGTCTACACGTCGGATTGTTCATAGCGGGAGTGTATCTGGTGATGATCAGGACCGGGGTTGGTACAGTAGAACAAGCTCGTATATTTCTGGTGCTGTTGATTCCTCTTTATGCCTTTATAGCTGGTGGTGAACCATCTGTCCTGCGTGCTTCAATCATGGCCACTTTAATTCTTTTCCTCGTTTTTCTAAAGATCAAAATCCCTATAGTAGATATACTCTCGATTACTGCTCTCACGCTTTTGCTCGTTTCACCGTATAGTTACTCTTCGATAGGTTTTCAGTTCTCCTTCTTAGTAACCTTCAGCCTCATCCTGTCTGCCCCTATATTCAGGCAAACGGATAACGTCTGGCTGCAATCTGCGCAAATCAGTCTGATTAGTCAACTTTCCATTTTACCGCTCCAACTTCATTACTTTTATGAATTCAACCCGATTTCATTGCTTGCGAATTTGATTCTTGTGCCTTATTTCTCCTTTATTGTGATTCCGATAAGCATTCTTCTTGTTCTCATGGCTGTTGTTTGGCCAAGAGCTTCTTTGTTTTTTTCCGATCTGTTCGGGAGTGTTCACGGATTTGTATTGGAGTTTGCAGAGATTGTTGCACAACCTTTTCGATTATCATGGGTAGTCGGGGAAGTACCTCCTATATGGATTATGTTGCTGTTTCTTTCCTTTATGTATTTGATGGCTTCTTGGAGTAGACAAGAGCTTAAGCGGGCTTCGTTGAATGGAGCATTGTTTGTTGCCCTTCTAATGGCGGTAAGTTCTCTTCCTTATTTTTCGCCTAAAGGGACTGTCACGATGCTTGATATCGGTCAAGGAGATGCGTTTGTAGTTGAATTACCTTACAGAAGAGGCGTTATCCTGATTGATGCTGGTGGGCCACCTTCGTTCCTAGAAAACCGGTCAAAAACGGCGGATGAAATCATACTTCCCTTTCTCAAGTCGAAAGGTATAACCAGTGTAGACGCGGTGATTGTGACACATGAAGATGGTGATCACAATGGAAGCGTTCCTTCACTGATTAGAGATGTCAACGTGAAGAAATTGATTGTCCACCCTTATTATCCCGTAACGGAATTAAATGTAGAGGTGACAAGAGTGAGTGCAGGGGAAGAATTAGAAATTAATGGACAGATTTGGAAGGTTCTTCATCCAAAGGTTGATGCCGGAAACCCGAATGATAATTCGATTGTTTTATCAAGTGAAATCGGAGGAAAGTCGTGGATGTTTACAGGTGATATATCTGTAGACGTAGAAGCGGACCTGATGGAACAACAAAAAGTAATGGAGGCAGACGTATTGAAAGTTGCCCACCACGGAAGTGATACTTCGACGTCAGAAGAATGGATCCGCCGGATAAATCCCGAGGTTGCATTAATTTCTGCTGGTCGTAACAATCGTTATGGTCATCCTCATCAGGCCGTAGTGGACCGGTTGGAGGACCGTGGAATTCTTATTTATCAGACAAGCCGGGAAGGAGCGGTAATATATACTTTTTCTGGGCAATCTGGAACGTTTTCGTCCTTCCTTTCGTATAATGCAAACAGATAACTATACAGGAAAAATAAAAAAGACTGCCGCAGCAGCCTTCTTAGTTAAGTATTCTTATTGTCCAATTACGGAAAACACAACTCCGATAAAGAAAATGACGAAGAAGAAAACGAATGAGAATACAAACCCTAACCCAGAGTCGATAACGTCATTAGTTTTGGACTGAATATCCTTCTTGAATTCGTTCATTGTTACCCCTCCTATATCCAATTTTAAGTATAGATGATTACACGGTAAAAATCTACAATCAACTTGAAGGAATTCGAATTTCCTCTCTGCCCAACGAGTTGCCACTGCTAGCAAGACTTGTCACAGATAATTCTCCGTTTGTCGGTCAAACTAACAGAACGAGAGGGAAAACATCGTCCTCTCGAGAAGCGTCCGGGGCTTCTCGTATGGCGTTTATATAGATGGTGGATACGGCGTTCAATCGGTGTCACTCTTTGACAGAAACTAAAAGGCACCATAAAATAGTGACACTGACGTCCCGATTATCCGGGGCGCCGTATTCTTTTTTGAGAGGGTCAAAACAGTGAAATCACACGTATATTTATTATATGGAGAAGAATCTTATCTAATACAGGAAAACAAAAACAAAATCATTGAAAAAACGCTTAGCAAAGAGGATCAGGAATTCAATATTTCCCAATACGACTTGGAAGAAGTCCCTATTGAAGATGTCGTAACCGATGCGGAAACCTTCCCTTTTTTAGGCGAGAAAAAAATCGTAATTGCTTATAATCCAGTTTTCCTTAAAGCGAAACCAGATAAACTTTCCTTTGAACATGATGTGGATTCTTTGCTTCAGTATGTTAACGAACCAGCAGGCCACACAGTTCTTATTATCATTGCACAGTATGAAAAGTTAGATGAGCGGAAGAAAATGTTTAAGCAGTTAAAGAAGCAGGGCGAAGTCATATCCTGCCAACCGGTGAAAGAATGGGACATTGACAAATGGATCAAAACCATCGCTGATGAATTACATATTGTCATTCCAGAAGATATTTATGAATTGTTCTCAAGTGAAATAGGTACAAACCTTATGGCATTGAGAAGCGAGATGGAGAAATTGGCTCTGAATGTAGGGGGAGGTGGCGTCGTTACTCGTGAGTTAGCGGAACAGCTTCTTTCTCATAGCGCAGAAGCATCTGGATTGAAATTGGTGGATGCCGTGATGGAGCGCGACTTGAATCGAGCAATTCGATTATACAAGGATTTAGAAAAGTTGAATGAAGAGCCGATTGCACTAACAGCGCTGCTTGCTTCCCAGTTCCGAATCATAAGCCAAGCGAAAGTGCTTAAACAAAAAGGTTATGCTCAAAACCAAATGCGCAATTATATCAAGGCACACCCGTATGTAATTAAAATGGCTCTGAAAAGAGAGCGGTTCTTTACCCAAGGTGAATTGAATCATATAATGGATCAATTAGCTGAGACGGACCATGTTCTGAAACAAGGCAAGATGGAAAAGTCGCTAGCATTTGAACTATTACTATACCGATTAATACAAGTCAAAAAGCACGCATAAAAAAACGCCGGTCCCAAAAAGGGACGGCGTTTTTTTAAATGAAAAACGACCCAATCAAAAGGTGACGGATCGCTTGTTGGTCATAAATACCGACTATTATAATGCGTTAACTTGTTTAGTCAGGCGAGATTTTTTGCGGTTGCCGTTGTTTTTGTGAAGAGCACCACGTTGAACTGCTTTGTCAATTTTCTTAACTGCAGTTTGAAGAGCATCTTTAGCAGTGTCTGCATCTTTGTTAGCAACTAGTGTTTCAACACGTTTCACGGCTGTACGCATGTCAGATTTGAATGCTGCGTTTAGAGAACGAGCATCGTTGTTTACACGTACGCGCTTTTTAGCTGATTTAATGTTAGGCATAGTTTCACCTCCTAGGTAAAAACAAAAAACTGATTCATATCGAACAAGAGACATTTTACCAGAGCACGGAGACCTTTTCAATAGATATATTCATCCTTGCATAGATTTGCATAGTTTTATTCTCAAAAGGAAAAAATGGAATCAAGGAGGAATGGGTATGAAAGAGAAGGATTTATATTCCGTTCGAACAGATTTGGCTGTGGAAGCTCAAGAAATGGACGTCAGGGATGACCCCTCTTCTTCAGATTCAGACGGAGTGAAAGTGCATGAAAACCAAAAAGATGATATTAAGATTACGTATGTGACGGTAGATGAAACAGGAGCAGAGCGAATTGGAAAGAAAGCGGGTCATTATATTACGCTGGACTCCCAAGCCATCAGGAAGCAAGATACTCAGCTTCAGGCTAATCTTGCTAAGGTGCTTTCAGGACAGTTGAGGAAGCTTCTGCAGGATGTAGGGGTGACGGAAGAACAAAGTGGGCTAGTAGTCGGTCTAGGCAACCATCATATTACACCTGATTCTCTAGGCCCGTTAGTTACAGATAAAGTCCTGGTCACTAGTCATTTGTTCAGGCTTCACCCGGAAACGGTATCAGAAGGTTACCGACCAGTCTCTGCTGTTACACCTGGTGTGATGGGAACTACTGGGGTGGAGACAAGTGATATGGTGCATGGAATTATCAAAGAAGTGAACCCTGATTTCGTAATTGTCATTGATGCCCTTGCTTCAAGGTCGATTGATCGGATCAATGCAACCATCCAATTGTCTGACACGGGCATTCATCCTGGCTCGGGAATCGGGAATAAGAGAAAGGAAATTAGTAAGGAAACGTACGGCATACCTGTCATCTCTATTGGTGTACCTACTGTTGTCGATGCAGTAACGATTACGAGCGATACCGTTGATTACGTTCTTAAGCATTTTGGTAGAGAATGGAGGGAGAAGGACGCTCCGTCTAACGCTCTATCTCCAGCTATGAATCCATTTGAGAGAAAAGAGCTGACTGAAGAAGACTTGCCTAATGAGGAACAAAGTCAGGCAGTCCTCGGTATGTTCGGCCAGCTTAGTGGGGCAGAGAAGAAGCAGTTGATTAAGGAAGTGCTTACTCCATTAGGACATAATCTAATGGTCACACCGAAAGAAGTGGACGGGTTCATGAAGGACATGTCTCACGTCATAGCGACAGGTATCAACGGTGCCTTGCACCCAGGAATTGAAGATGGAGAAGCTCAATCCTACTCCAGATAAAAAAATAGAATAGAGTTCTATTAAATATCCCTCTCTCATACGATTTACTAGATAGAGTTCGTATGGGGAGGATTTTTTTATGCGTCGGTTTCAACGATGGGGAAAGAAGAAGTACAGTCCTCTGAAAACATGGACGAAATTACTTACTGCCGGAGTAGCTGTATTGCTCGTTCTTTTTATAGGCATTGGACTATTAACAGGAGCACAGAGCACTTACCGTTTATATTCAGGTACCATTCAGCACATTACGACTAAACTAGAAGGCAAATCGTTTATTTATTTGTTCGAAATGGAAAACAGGATTTTCAAGAGCGCCCATCCAGATGGAGAGAAGCTTCCTACTTTTTCAAACTTGACGTTCCAGTTGTTGACGAGTTTAACACCGAACGACCCTAGGAGCTTACTCGGGCGCGAGATTCCAGGGCTGTCCTCGTATAACAGTCATATCATCATTGCAGGTAAAGGGACAGATTATACAACTCTGCCGATTGAATCAGAGCCTCCATTGAATGTTGACGAGAGAGGGGAAGCTGGGGAGTTAGAGGAGGAGAAGAAGGATCAGGAAGACAAACCGACGATCGGGGAAGACAAGGTGTATGTGTACCATACGCATAATGAGGAATCTTTTTATCCGCATTTACCTGATGAGTCGACAGCTTACGATGGAAAAGTAAACATCACGCTAGTTGGAGAACGCCTTGGCAAGAGCCTTGAAGATAAAGGAATCGGAACTAGGGTAGAAACTACGAACTTTGCTGATATATTACGTACGAACGGCTGGCAGCATTATCGTTCTTACGATGCAGCACGCCCGGTAGTTGAGGAAGCGATGAATAAATACGACTCTCTTACTTATTACTTTGATCTTCACCGCGACAGTATCGACAGAAAGCATACGACAACGACTATTAATGGCAAAGACTATGCACGTTTTGCTTTTGTCATTGGCGCGGAGCATCCGAATTATGAGGAGAACTTGGCGTTTGCATCGGAAATGCATAAGCGACTGGAAGAAGAGTATCCAGGTATCAGCCGAGGAGTAATAACGAAGAAAGGTTCTGGAGTTGACGGAGTTTACAATCAGGACTTGAATCCGAATGCGATCTTAATCGAATTCGGTGGAGTATATAACAACCTGGACGAACTGTACCGATCAGCCGATATTTTCGCTGAAGTGTTTGCTGATTACATGTATGAAGATGAGAAGGTGTCAGGAGAATGAGGGGGATGAAAGGGATAGTGCTTGTCGTATTGGCGGTTGCCTTATTCTTTTCAGGGGCCTTGTACGGAATTGAAAAAAACCAACAAAAAGAAACAGGAGACGTACCCGTAGAAGTTACGTCTCCTGATACAAGGGATGAACAGGATTGCCTCCCACCTGAAAGCAATGAAAGCGTGCCATGGATATCTCGGTTAGCAGGGGGGATTGGAGAAGGGATTGCTGTAACATTTAACGGAATTGTGGTTGTTTTCTCAGAAATGTTTTCTTTTTGAAGGTGTTGCCGATTGATTAGTCATTTCGGGTAAACATTGAATAATGCGGCAGCTATTGCTATAATCAGGCTAGTTAATTGTGCCGAAATTAGTAGGAGTGATGTAAGTTGACTAGTCAATCAAAACAACAAAGGGTTCGCAACTTCTCGATTATTGCCCATATCGACCACGGCAAATCGACATTAGCTGACCGAATCTTAGAAAAAACGAAAGCTCTCACACAACGTGAAATGAAAGAACAATTCTTAGATGCTATGGATCTTGAACGTGAGCGTGGCATCACGATTAAATTAAATGCTGTTCAATTGAGTTACGATGCGAACGATGGAGAAGAATACACGTTCCACTTGATCGATACACCTGGACACGTCGATTTTACATATGAGGTGTCCCGTAGTTTAGCTGCATGTGAAGGGGCGATCCTTGTCGTGGACGCCGCACAGGGAATTGAAGCCCAGACGTTAGCGAACGTCTACCTTGCTCTTGAGAACGACTTGGAGATCATCCCAGTTATTAATAAAATTGACTTACCGGGAGCAGACCCTGAGCGTATTAAACAAGAGATTGAAGATGTAATCGGCATCGACGCTTCTGATGCAATCCTAGCTTCTGCTAAGCAGGGGATTGGTATCGATGAAATTCTTGAGCGCATAGTGACGGATATTCCAGCTCCTGCCGGGGAAGCGAAAGACCCGACCAAAGCTTTGATCTTTGATTCCCTTTACGATTCTTATCGAGGAGTCGTTGCTTACACTTGTGTTCGTGAAGGTTCCATCAAACTCGGGGATAAAATCCGCATGATGGCAACAGGAAAGGAATTCGAAGTCAACGAACTTGGTGTATTCCGCCCAACCCCAACCCCACTTAAAGAATTGAACGTAGGGGATGTTGGTTATTTGACGGCATCTATCAAGAATATCGGGGACTCCCGTGTCGGAGATACCATTACGCTTGCCAATAACCCTGCAGCAGAACCACTGCCAGGTTACAAGCGGATGAATCCGATGGTGTTCTGTGGAATGTACCCGGTAGATGCTAATAAATATAACGACTTAAGAGATGCGCTTGAGCGCTTGGAACTGAATGATTCCTCTCTGCAATTTGAAGCGGAGACGTCTCAGGCACTTGGATTTGGGTTCCGTTGTGGCTTCTTAGGAATGTTGCACATGGAAATTATCCAGGAACGTATTGAACGTGAGTACAAAATCGATCTGATCACGACCGCACCTAGCGTAATCTATAAAGTTACCCAAACAGATGGTACAGAAGTGGACGTCGATAACCCGTCTATGATGCCAGATAACCAGAAGCTTGAGGAAGTTCAAGAGCCTTTCGTTAAAGCGACGGTTATGGTACCAAACGATTACGTCGGTCCTGTTATGGAGATCTGTCAACGTAAACGAGGAAACTTCCTTGACATGCAGTACCTTGATGACAACCGTGTGAATATCGTCTATGAGATCCCTCTATCCGAGATTGTTTATGACTTCTTCGATTCCTTGAAGTCACAGACTAAAGGGTATGCTTCCTTCGATTATGAATTGATCGGGTATCGCTCGTCCAACCTTGTGAAGATGGATATTCTCTTGAACGGTGATACGATTGATGCGTTGTCGTTCATCGTCCACAGAGACTTTGCATACGAACGTGGTAAGCTGATCGCTGAGAAACTGAAAGAACTAATTCCGAGACAGCAGTTCGAAGTACCAATCCAAGCTGCAATCGGAAATAAAATAGTTGCTCGTACTACCATCAAAGCGATGCGTAAGAATGTCTTATCCAAGTGTTATGGAGGAGACATCTCACGTAAACGGAAGCTTCTTGAAAAACAAAAAGAAGGTAAGAAGCGCATGAAGATGGTTGGTTCTGTCGAAGTGCCTCAAGAAGCCTTTATGTCCGTACTTGATTTGAATGAAGATTAATTGAACAGGAACAAGATATCTAAAGCCGCAGGAGAATCCCTCTTGCGGTTTTCCTTATGAAAGGTGGAACAACCATGACAATTTCATCCGCATATATCCACATCCCATTCTGCCAGCAGATCTGCCACTACTGTGATTTTACGAAGTTTTTCTATAATGAGCGACTAGCTGATGAGTATCTGGAGGCGCTCGAGAACGAAATCCATACGTATATCCCATTGGAAAAAGCTAAAGTGAAAACCATATTTGTAGGAGGTGGAACACCGACAGCTGTGAACCACTCCCAATTAAAGAGATTGCTCAAGATGATTGACGAGCATTTTGATGTGGCATCATGCGAAGAATACACCTTCGAGGCAAACCCTGGTGACTTGGATGAGGAAAAAGTTCGGTTATTGAAGGAATATGGGGTAGACAGGATTTCCTTAGGTGTCCAAGTGTTTGATGATCAAATGCTCGAAGAAATCGGTCGTGTTCATCGCGTTAAAGATGTGTACACCAACGTTGATCGCCTTGTGCAGGCTGGGCTTACCAATGTGAGCATCGACCTTATGTATGCTCTACCTGGACAGACGGTTGAACACTTCGAGAAAACGATTGATGAAGCGATGCAGTTTGATCTCCCGCACTACTCTTCTTATTCGCTTCAAATCGAACCGAAGACCATATTTTATCAACGTTACAAAAAAGGCACGCTTATTAAGCCACCTGAAGAAGACGAGGCAGAGATGTATGAACTTCTTCAGCGAAAGCTCTCAAGAGCAGGTGTTGATCAATACGAGATCAGTAACTTTGCAAAGCCTGGGTTTGAAAGTAAACACAATCTGACATACTGGAATAACGAGTATTATTTCGGTATCGGAGCAGGTGCACACGGTTATCTCCCTGGCAAACGCACAATCAACATTCGCCCACTGCCAGCTTATACGAAACAGGCAATGGCAGATGGAAAGCCGATTCTTCACGAAGAGCCCGTTGGACTAAAAGAGCAAATGGAAGAAGAGATGTTTCTTGGTTTGCGAAAGACGGAAGGCGTATCTCTGTCTTCATTCAAGCACAAGTATGATAGAGAGATGGTGGATGTGTTCGGTCAGGCAATTCCTAAGCTTAAAGAGCGTAAACTCGTCCAAGAAGAGAAAGGATTCCTCTCCCTCACTCCTAGAGGAAGAATTCTCGGTAATGAAGTTTTCCAGGAATTTTTATTAGACGAGTAGATTTCAGAGGTTAACCGTTGACAACCTAAAACCCATTTGATAATTTATTATTAGATTTAGCACTCAAAGTAAACGAGTGCTAACAGAGGTGATCATCGATGTTAACAGAAAGACAACTGCTCATATTGCAAGTCATTATTGATGATTTCATCACGACCGCCCAACCCGTAGGGTCGCGGTCTATATCGAAGAAGGATGCAATCACTTTTAGTTCAGCGACTGTAAGGAACGAGATGGCCGACTTAGAGGAACTAGGGTTTATTGAAAAAACCCACTCTTCTTCAGGACGAATCCCTTCTGAAAAAGGGTATCGCTTCTATGTTGATCATCTTCTGTCCCCTTTAAGGTTGTCTCAGCAAGAAGTGGGCACTATTCGAGATGCTTTCACGGATAAGATGATGGAGTTTGAACAAGTTGTTCAAAAGTCTGCAGGCATTTTGTCTGAATTGACTAATTACACCTCGATTATCCTCGGACCTGAAGTGTTCGAAACGAAATTGAAGCAATTGCAGATTGTTCCCTTGAACCAACAGTCAGCAATCGCTATTCTTGTGACGAACACAGGTCATGTTGAACACCGGGCTTTCAATGTACCCTCTGAAGTTTCATCTTCTGATCTTGAGAAGATGGTGAATATCTTAAATTCACGACTTCAAGGCGTACCGTTGATCCAGCTCCACGAAAAGCTGTATAAGGAAATTGGCGATTTATTAAAAGCTCACACCGAACAGTACGACAAAGCTTTTGCATACTTAAGAGCTGCTCTGGTAGAAGAGCAGCCTACAAAGTTGTATATCGGTGGAAAGACTAATATCCTTATGCAACCAGAGTTCAAGGATTTAGATAAAGTCAGATCACTCTATGCAACCATTGAAAAAGAGAGTGAAATGGCTGACCTTTTGAGGTCTGATGATGAGGGGATCCGTGTAAGGATTGGGCACGAGAATCCGTTTGATGCCATGCAGAATTGCAGTTTGATAACGGCGAGCTACCGTCTAGGTAACGATCAAATCGGGACCATTGCCCTTTTAGGTCCGACTCGGATGGAGTATAATCGGATGTTTTCATTGATGAATGTACTTTCGAAGCATATGACTAGCACGTTCAGAGGGTGGTATTAAACTACTCGCTAACCAAATAGGTGGGAGATAGCTTCCCATCGTTTCTTTTTGTCTATTGCTTTTTCTAACCATTCATTCATGTTATAGTCAGTAACGGCTATAGGGAAAGTAGGAGGTGTAAGTCGTGGAAGAGAACAAAAAAGAAGAAGTGCTCGAAGAAAATGAGGAACAACAAGAAGAAGTTGAAATCATTGAAGAAGAGCAAGAACAAACAGAAGACGATCAGCTAAAGCAAGAGAAAGAAGAGCTGAACAATCGTCTGATCAGACTTCAGGCTGATTACGATAACTTCCGCCGCCGTACACAGAAAGAGAAAGAGGCGGATCGAAAGTATCGTTCCCAAAGTTTACTCGAGGAATTGATTCCTGTCTTGGACAATTTCAATCGAGCGCTGCAGGTAGAAGTCGATTCCGATTCTGCACAGAAGTTAGCAGATGGAATGAAGATGGTGTATGACCAGTTCAAGACTGCACTTGATAAAGAAGGGCTTGAAGAGATTCCTGCTCAAGGAGAAGAGTTCGATCCGAACCTTCACCAAGCAGTCATGCAGGTTGAAGATGATAATTACGATTCCAATATTGTGGTAGAAGAACTACAAAAAGGGTATCGTTTGAAAGATCGGGTTATTCGCCCGGCTATGGTAAAAGTAAACCAATAATAGATGAATGTGAGATTGTAAAGGAGGACATTAACCATGGGTAAGATCATTGGTATTGATTTAGGTACAACAAACTCTTGTGTAGCAGTAATGGAAGGTGGCGAATCGAAGGTTATTCCGAACCCGGAAGGTAACCGTACGACTCCATCAGCTGTTGCTTTCAAAAATGGTGAGCGTCAAGTAGGTGAGGTTGCGAAGCGTCAAGCTATTACAAACCCGAACACTATCCTTTCCATTAAGCGTCATATGGGTACAGATTACAAAGTGGAAGTGGAAGGTAAAGAATACACTCCACAGGAAATTTCTGCTGTTATCCTACAGTACATCAAGAGCTATGCAGAAGATTATCTAGGAGATACGGTTGATAAAGCGGTAATCACTGTACCAGCTTACTTCAACGATGCTGAGCGTCAAGCAACAAAAGATGCTGGTAAAATTGCTGGCCTGCAAGTAGAGCGTATCATCAACGAGCCTACAGCAGCTGCGCTTGCATATGGTATCGACAAAGAAGATCAAGACCAAACAATCCTAGTGTATGACCTTGGTGGCGGTACATTTGACGTATCCATCCTTGACATCGGCGACGGTGCATTTGAAGTTGTTTCTACAGCAGGTGACAACCGTCTTGGTGGGGATGACTTCGACCAAGTTATCATCGACCACATGGTAGCAGAATTCAAAAAAGAGAATGGCATCGACCTTTCTCAAGATAAAATGGCTAAACAGCGCCTGAAAGATGCTGCTGAAAAAGCGAAGAAAGATCTTTCTGGTGTAGCTCAAACACAAATCTCACTTCCATTCATCACTGCTGGTGAAGCAGGTCCATTGCACCTAGAGATGAATTTGACTCGTGCTAAGTTCGAAGAGCTTGCATCTGACCTTGTTGAACGCTCTATGAAGCCAACACGTCAAGCATTGAAAGATGCGGACATGAGTGCAAGTGATATCGACAAAGTCATCCTAGTAGGTGGATCTACTCGTATCCCTGCAGTTCAAGAAGCGATCAAGAAAGAAATCGGTAAAGATCCTTCTAAAGGTGTTAACCCTGACGAAGTAGTTGCACTAGGTGCATCTATCCAGGGTGGAGTCCTACAAGGTGACGTCAAAGACGTTGTACTTCTTGACGTAACTCCACTTTCCCTAGGTATCGAAACTATGGGTGGCGTAACAACGAAGCTTATCGAACGTAATACAACGATTCCGACAAGCCACTCTCAAGTATTCTCAACAGCTGCTGACAATCAGACGGCCGTTGATATCCACGTACTTCAAGGTGAGCGTGAAATGGCACAAGATAACAAGACGCTTGGCCGTTTCCAACTGACAGATATTCCACCAGCACCACGTGGTGTTCCACAAATCGAAGTTTCCTTCGATATTGATGCGAACGGTATCGTAAACGTACGTGCGAAAGACATGGGCACAAACAAAGAACAGTCCATTACAATTAAGTCTTCCTCAGGTCTTTCTGACGAAGAAGTGGAAGATATGGTACGTCAGGCAGAAGAGAATGCCGAAGAAGACAAGAAGAAGCGTGAAGCGATTGAACTTCGTAACGAAGCAGATCAGCTGATCTTCACTACAGACAAGACGATCAAAGACCTTGGCGAGCAAGTAAGTGAAGAAGAAAAGCAGAAAGCAGAATCTGCTAAAGAAGAACTTCAGACAGCTCTTGAAGGCGAAGACCTTGAAGTAATCAAGGAGAAGAAAGAAGCACTTCAAGAACAAGTTCAACAGCTTTCTGTGAAAATGTATGAGCAGGCACAAGCTCAAGCAGAAGCGCAGCAAGGTGAAGAAGCTGGCGGTTCTGATGATGTTGTCGATGCGGACTACGAAGAAGTAGACGAAGACGACAAGAAGTAAGTCATTCATGAGAGAAAAGAAAAGTCAAAGTCAGGTTCTTCTTGGCTTTGACTTTTTTTGAGTATAAGAAATGGTGATTCACTTTTTGTATGGAAACTTACTATTTGTGTTTCTTTAGACGAAAGTGGGATCATCATTCTATTCTTTAGATAGGCAGTTGCCTGTCGGATTTGTCAGTGTTAACATAAACGTTATGTAATAGCGCCCGGGAGAGTGATGGACAAGTGAGTAAACGCGATTATTATGAGGTACTCGGCGTTTCACAAGACGCGTCGAAAGACGAAATCAAGAAAGCTTATCGTAAATTAGCTCGAAAGTACCACCCAGATGTAAGTGAAGAAGAAAATGCATCCGAGAAATTTAAAGAAGCAAAAGAAGCCTATGAGACATTAAGCGACCAGCAGAAACGTGCGCAATATGACCAGTTCGGTCATCAGGATCCGAACCAAGGATTCGGAGGCTTCGGTGGAGCTCAAGACTTTGGAGGCTTCGGAGACATTTTCGATATGTTCTTCGGAGGCGGAGGACGTCGTCGCGACCCTAACGCTCCAAGAAAAGGTGCAGACCTTCAGTACACGATGAACCTTCAATTTGAGGAAGCCATTTTTGGTAAGAGCACAGATATTGAAATTCCGACTGAGGAAGAATGTGACACTTGTGATGGTTCTGGTGCGAAACCAGGCACTTCTCCGGAAACCTGCCCGCACTGTGAAGGAAGTGGCCAAATCAACCAAGAGCAAAACACTCCATTTGGCCGTGTAGTAAATCGTCGTGTTTGTCACCACTGTCAAGGAAGCGGTCAGATTGTGAAAGACAAATGCCAAACTTGTGGTGGAGATGGTCGTGTTCAGAAGCGTAAAACAATTCATCTGGATATCCCAGCAGGTATCGATGACGGTCAGCAGATTCGTGTCCAAGGCAAAGGCGAATCTGGTGTAAACGGCGGCCCGGCAGGTGACCTATTCGTTGTCATTCGCGTGCAGCCACATGAATTCTTTGAACGTGAAGGAGATCATATCTTCTGTGAAATGCCACTTACTTTCGCACAAGCAGCACTTGGTGACGAAATTGAAGTGCCAACCGTTCACGGTAAAGTGAAGTTGAAAGTCCCTGCAGGTACCCAAACAGGAAAAACGTTCCGTTTGAAAGAAAAAGGTGCTCCGAATGTTCACGGACGTGGGCAAGGGGATCAGCACGTGAAGACTAAAGTCATCACGCCGAAAAATCTAACTGATCGCCAAAAAGATTTGCTGAGAGAATTTAACGATATCAGTGGTAATGAAGCTACTGATGAGCAACACGGCAACTTCTTTGAGCGAATGAAGCGAGCATTCAAAGGCGACTAAAGCAATTTGAGAAATGAGTGTCTGCTACGACAAGGTTCTTTAGGTTTTACCTATACCTGTTTTTGTGTGTAGCAGGCACTTCTTTAATTTTATATAAAGTGAGCTGATAACGATGAAATGGTCGGAGTTTTGTATCCAGACGACGAACGAAGCAGTAGAACCAATCTCCAATATTCTTCACGAAGCAGGTGCCAGTGGGGTTGTCATCGAGGATCCGAGAGACTTGGAGCGCGAACAGGCTCCACTTGGAGAGATTTATGAATTGAACCCTGAAGATTACCCTGAGGAAGGGGTAAGGGTCAAGGCTTACCTTCCTGTCAATAGTTTCTTGGCTGAAACAGTTGATGAAATAAAAGAATCCATCAATAACTTGACTACATTCCAGATTGATATTGGGCGTAATGAAGTGACGATGAGTGAAATCAATGAGGAAGACTGGGCAACAGCGTGGAAGAAGTACTACAAGCCTGTCAAAATCTCCGAAAAGATCACGATTATCCCAACGTGGGAAGAATACGAGCCAGTTTCTAGTGATGAGATCATTATCGAAATGGATCCAGGGATGGCTTTCGGTACAGGTACCCACCCGACGACAGTGCTTAGCATTCAAGCATTAGAGCAATACTTAGAAAAAGGGGATAAGGTCCTTGATGTTGGTGCTGGGTCCGGAATATTGAGCGTAGCGTCCGTTTTACTGGGAGCATCCCATGCTTATGCGTTCGATTTGGACGATATAGCAGTGAAGAGCACCGGTCTTAATGCGGAACTAAACAACGTACAAGACCAAGTAACATCTAAGAAGAACAATTTACTAGAAGGTATTGAGATGGAGGCGGATTTAATCGTCTCGAATATCTTAGCTGAAATCATTGTTCAATTCACCGATGATGCTTTCAATCGGGTCAAACCTGGAGGTTACTTTATTACCTGCGGAATTATTTCAGGTAAGAAAGAAGATGTACGAGAAAGCCTGATTCAATCTGGTTTTGAAATTGTAGAGACTAATAAGATGGAAGACTGGATCAGCATCATCGCAAAAAAACCTGAGTAAGGGTGAGAGGATGCAGCGATATTTTATACCGGCGGAACATTGGAATAAAGATTATGTGACGATAAAGGGGAAAGATGTTCATCATATTTCTCGAGTCATGCGAATGGAGATAGGCTCATCAATTGTATGTATTCACCCTCACGATGGACCGGCATTAACCAAGATCGAGAACATCACAGAAGAGTCCATTTCCTGCAACATTGTCGAGTGGCTCGATGAGGATCGCGAGTTACCGGTAGATGTTACCGTTGCACAGAGTCTTGGCAAAGGGGATAAGTTAGAGCTAGTCGTTCAAAAAGGCACGGAGCTCGGAGCAGCTCGGTTTATTCCATATGCCGCTGATCGGTCCGTAGCAAAATGGGACCATAAGAAAGCGAAGAAAAAAGTAGAACGTCTACAAAAGATCTCGAAGGAAGCAAGTGAGCAGTCAGAACGTTCTTTCATCCCGGAAGTCACTCCTCTACACTCTCTCAAAGAATTGATGGAGATAGAGGGTTATGATTGGTGCTTTTTCGGTTATGCTGACGAAGCGCGTCAACGTTCATCAACTTCTCTCAAGACTCGGCTTTCAAAGGTGAAGACAGGTGATAAAGTGCTTGTCGTGTTTGGCCCGGAAGGTGGGTTTTCGGAGAACGAAGTACAACAGTTTCGTGCGTCCGGTTTCCTGTCCGTAAGACTAGGACCGAGAATCCTAAGGATGGAAACGGCTCCTTTTTACTTTTTGTCGAGCTTATCTTATCAACTCGAAGAAAATGAGGGAGACTAATCGGAAGTCCTCCAATTGTACTCGCAATTTATACGCTTTCATGCTATGATTGATTAAGAGGTACGGACAACTAAAAAGATAAGAGAAGGGAAGATCTACACATGGAACAAAATCTTGCAAAGATGATTGACCATACACAGCTAAAGCCAGATACTCCAAAAGAAAAAATTCTTCAAATTTGTGAAGAGGCAAAAGAGCATAGTTTTGCTTCTGTCTGCGTGAATCCGCACTGGGTGAAAACTTCTTATGAACTTCTTAAAGATACAGATGTGAAAGTTTGTACAGTAATTGGCTTCGCACTAGGTGCGACTACAAAAGAAACAAAGGCATTCGAGACTCGCCAAGCAATCGAGCAGGGTGCAGAAGAAGTGGACATGGTTATCAATGTCGGTGAATTGAAATCTGGAAATACAGACGTCGTTCAGCAAGATATTGAAGCGGTTGTCCGTGAAGCAGAAGGTAAAGCCATTGTTAAGGTGATCATCGAGACATCACTTCTTACCGAAGAAGAAAAAGTGAAAGCTTGTGAACTTGCTAAAGCAGCAGGAGCTGACTTCGTTAAGACATCTACAGGTTTCAACGGAGGCGGAGCTACCGTTGAAGACATCAGTCTTATGCGTAAGACAGTAGGCCCTGAGATGGGTGTGAAGGCTTCTGGAGGCGTTCGTGACTATGACGGTGCCAAAGCAATGATCGAAGCAGGAGCGACGCGTATCGGAGCTAGCTCAGGAATTGCAATCATTAAAGGGGAACAAGGAACATCTGACTACTAAGATAGGAAAGCCCGCTCATCATCTTACATGATGAGCGGGCTTTTTTGATGGTATGATGATGGAAGAAGGAAGGGAGGGGGGACTTTATGGAAAGACAAGATCATATAAAGATGCATAGTTACCCAGGGATGGTGGCTGTAGTTGGTGTACATACCGAAGACGGGGTGAACTTTATGGCGGCGGGGTGGCACTCTTATTTGTCCATGGAACCTGCCATGTATGGTGTTGCGGTCGGACGAGAACGTTATACTTATCACCAGTTGAAGGATGCAGGCAGGTTCACAATCAATTTTCTCCCTTGGGAACACGCGGACTCCATTCAGTTCAGTGGTACTACATCAGGCTATACTATAGATAAAGGCGAGCGTATGGATTGGTACAGTAGTGATTCTACACTGCCTCTTTTAAAGGGGGCCTATTTAGCTTATGAATGTGATCTGAAGCAGATGGTACCTACAGGAGATCACGAATGGGTGGTTGGTGAGATCCGTACTTTTCATTATGAAGAAAATTTTTTCGCTCAAAACGGACTACCAGACTTTAAGAAATTGAATATTCCACTGTATCTCGGGCGCTCCACCTATCTGAAGCTGGATGAAACAACAGAGAAATTAGCAATCAATGAACCGAAACCTGACAAAAAAAGTTGACCATATCAGAAGGTTATAATATAATTGTCAAAGGTATGGGGCGTCCCCATACGAGAGAAACAGTTTTTGTGCTTCGGAGGGAGGGAAATTGCATGTCAAATACAACTCGCGTTCGTAAAAACGAGTCTCTTGAAGATGCTCTTCGTCGCTTTAAGCGTAGTGTATCCAAAAGTGGTACATTAGCAGAATATCGTAAGCGTGAATATTACGATAAGCCTAGCGTACGCCGTAAGAAAAAGTCTGAGGCGGCTAGAAAGCGTAAGTAATTAAAGAGGGTGAATCAAGATGACGATTACAGAACGTCTCACCCAAGATATGAAGACGGCTATGAAAGCTCGCGATAAAGCAAAGCTTTCCACGATCCGTATGGTTCGTGCTTCGTTTCAAAACGAAGCGATTAAACTTGGGAAAGACTCATTATCTGAAGAAGAAGAAATGACTGTTTTATCTCGTGAGGTAAAGCAGAGGAAAGATTCCCTCCAAGAATTTAAAGAAGCTGGACGTGACGATCTTGTAGAAGGACTTCAGTTCGAACTTGAAGTTTTACAAGCATATATGCCGAAACAGCTGACAAATGAAGAACTTGAACAAGTCGTTCAAGAAACTATTGAAGAAGTAGGCGCTACTACGAAGGCCGACATGGGTAAAGTCATGACGGCTGTGATGCCGAAAGTGAAAGGTAAAGCGGACGGCTCACAAGTGAACAAGCTCGTACTTCAGCAATTATCTTAAACTAAAGGCCTCTCTTTTGAACAAGAGAGGCCTTTTTATATTACATAATCCAGCCGTTTTAAAAATTATTAAGCTTTTTCTGAAACAAAACATGGCTTTGAAACGTATAGGTACTAATCCATGGGTAAGCTACAAGAAGGAGGTGGCATAATGTGAGAAAAGCGTTCAGAGTGAGATTCTTTACGCTTATGATGGCAGCAGCCCTTATTCTCTCTATTTTTCAGCTGTTACCAGAAGTTCTGGCAGATGGAGAGGGAGAGAGTGTGTACGTCATTCCCGTAGAAAATACAGTAGAGCGTGGATTAGCAGCGTTCTTGGAGCGGACCACAACCGAAGCGATGGAAAATGGAGCAGACCACATCATTTTTGAAGTGAATACTCCTGGTGGTCGAGTAGATGCAGCTAGTGAAATTGCAGAGTTGTTTCAGGATCTTGATGTTCCCAATACTGCGTTTGTCACAAGCCAGGCTCTTTCTGCAGGGTCTTATATCGCATTAAATACCGATCAAATCTATATGAAGCCTCAAGCAACAATGGGAGCATCTGGTGTTATTAATTCTGATGGCACAGCTGCCGATAAGAAAGCGCAATCGGCTTGGATTTCTTCCATGGTTGCAGCTGCGGAGGCGGGTGGTCGTGATCCTGTTTATGCAAGGGCGATGGCTGACCCTGATGTTGATTTGCCAGAGTATGGTGCGGGAAAAGGCGCTTTCTTGACCCTCGGCCCCAATGATGCGTTGGAAGTGGGGTATGCAGAAGGAGTTGTCGAAGATCGTACCGAATTACTTAATGAGCTGAATCTATCCGATGCGACTATTGTAGAAGAGTCCCCTACCGCTGCGGAGAATTTGGCAAGGTTCCTGACAGATCCAGTAGTCATCCCTATTTTGCTTTCGATTGCAAGCTTGGGACTAGTGGTTGAGTTGTATTCACCTGGTTTCGGTATCCCGGGGATTATGGGATTACTTGCTCTTGTGCTCTTCTTCTATGGTCATATCGTTGCGGGGCTTGCAGGCTACGAAGCGATCATCCTATTAATATTAGGGATCGGGCTTGTTATTGCTGAACTGTTCTTACCTGGTGGGATAGCTGGAATAGCTGGAATTGTAGCAATTGTTGCTTCCCTTATGCTTTCATCAGCCGATATGGGACATATGGCTATGAGCATAGGCATTGCTCTGATTGTGACAATTGTAATTTCCGTTATTCTATTCAAGACAATGGGCTTAGAACGAGGGTTCTTCCGCCACATCATTTTGAATGACTCTACCTCTACAGAAAAAGGGTACGTGTCCCAGGCGAATAGGCTTGAGCTTATCGGATTAGAAGGTACAACGATTACGCCGCTGCGTCCTGCTGGAACTGCTGAATTTGATGACGAGCGTTTGGACGTAGTATCAGAAGGTGGATTTATCGGACCTTCCAGTAGAGTCAAAATAGTCAAAACGGAAGGAACGAGAATTGTAGTTAGACAGATGAAAACGAACCATGACAAGGAGGAAGTCGAATGACATTGGAACAACTCATGCCAATCATTATTGTCGGTATTATCATTATTGTGCTCGCCGTACTATTTACTTTTATTCCAGTTATGCTCTGGATCAGTGCTTTAGCAGCTGGGGTACGCATAAATATTTTCACACTGGTGGGAATGCGTCTTAGACGAGTCATCCCGTCCCGTGTAATCAACCCGTTAATCAAAGCTCATAAAGCAGGAGTGAATGTAGATACCAACCAATTGGAAAGTCACTATTTAGCCGGGGGTAACGTAGACAGAGTGGTCAACGCATTGATTGCAGCTCAGCGGGCAAATATTGAGCTGAGTTTCGAACGATGTGCCGCTATCGATTTGGCAGGCCGTGACGTACTAGAAGCTGTCCAAATGAGTGTAAACCCGAAAGTAATTGAAACGCCGTTCATTGCCGGTGTAGCGATGGATGGTATTGAAGTAAAAGCGAAAGCTAGGATTACGGTTCGCGCAAATATCGACCGACTAGTCGGTGGTGCGGGTGAGGATACGGTTATTGCTCGTGTCGGTGAAGGAATCGTATCTACGATTGGTTCAAGTAAAAACCATAATAAAGTACTTGAAAACCCTGATTTGATCTCTCAAAATGTATTAGGAAAAGGTCTGGATGCAGGGACAGCCTTCGAAATTCTGTCTATTGATATTGCAGACATCGATATCGGCAAAAACATCGGGGCAATCCTACAGACTGACCAAGCCGAAGCGGACAAGAACATTGCACAAGCGAAAGCCGAAGAGCGTCGAGCTATGGCGATCGCACAAGAACAAGAAATGCGTGCCCGCGTACAAGAAATGCAGGCGAAAGTTGTGGAAGCGGAAGCAGAAGTTCCGCAGGCTCTTGCTGAAGCATTGCGTTCAGGAAAAATGGGTGTCATGGATTATATGAACTATCAGAACATCAATGCAGATACCGATATGAGAAACACGATCGGAAAACCTCAGACGGAAGAAGAAGAGGATAAATAATCCATAAGCAGATAAAGGAGAATGCTCATGGAAGGCTTGATTGAGTTTATATTCGGTAATATTTTCATAATCGCTATTGTGGTCGGCGGTATCATCAGTTGGTTCAGCAGAGTGATGGGTGGAGATGACGAACGGGAAACTACGAGAATGCCATCCGGTCCCATGCAGCAGCCGGCAGATACCCCTCCGCAAAAAGTTGAATCACAACCACCTCGATCTTCATCAGGGGAAGATCGATTAAGAGATTATTACGAAAAAAAGAAAGATACATTAGCAAAGGCCAAGAATGAGCAAGAAATTGGCGGTGGATCTAGTTATGAGACACCTAATCAAGACATTTACACGAACCCCTTTGAACAAGAGGAACAACTACAGGCTGAACGGAAAAAGACACAGCCCGTGTCGCCTGTCTCACAACTTAATATTAAAGATTGGGACCGTAAGCGATTAGCAGAAGGTGTGGTCATGGCAGAAATCCTTGGCCCTCCCCGTGCTCACAAGCCTCACAGTTCCAATCCGAGAAAAAGATAACAAAAGGCACGAATTGTAGTGATACAATTCGTGCCTTTTTCGTATAAATACAGAGAGAGGGGGAAGTCGAATGGCAAAATGGCAGCAAAACATACGGGCGTGGATCGGTCGTTACTTCGATTTACCTTCTGACGTGATGCTCGATCTTCCTAGAATAACGACGATCGGGTCCATTCATGTGTACATAGAAAACCATACCGGACTTCTGCATTTCTCAGATAACGAGATCCGGATTCAATACAAAAAGGGTCAAGTCCGTATTTTGGGTTCGGGACTTGGTATAAAGATGATGTTGAAGGAAGAATTGCTACTAGAAGGGGAACTGAAGTCCGTTGAATTTCTCCCGGACGGACAATAGGAGGTGAAATGATGGGGAACCAGCACGACTTCTATCAAGGCACAATGAATATTAGGTTGAAGGGAAGCCTGATTGAACCTTTCCTTCATGCGTGTACAAGGCAAGGTTGTCAGCTCAGCCGTGTAAGAAGGATCGGTGATGATGAAGTCGTCTTGACGATCCGTTTGCGCGACTGGCCGATCATGAGGAAACTAAGGAAGAAATATAGGTGTAAGATTGAGATAATCGATGGGAAAGGCGTTCCCTTCCTTGTTAAGAGAATGGTGAAGAAGACGTCTCTTCTTCTTTCATTTATAGCAGCGGTTATCTTTATTTTTGTTCTTGCTAACACATTATGGTCCATTGAAGTGAAAGGATTGAGTCCAGAGTTAGAAGCAAGTGTTGAGAAGAAGCTCAAGTCTTATGGTGTTTATCCAGGAAAGCTTACAATTGGCATGGATGACCCGATTGAAATACAGTCCAAACTCCTCGATGATATTCCGGATTTATTGTGGGTAGGCGTTAAGAAGCAAGGGACGAGCTATCACTTATACGGTGTTGAGAAAACCAGGCAGGATCTTGATGAGAATGACCGTCCGAGTTATCTAGTTGCGACCAAAAAAGGAATGGTGATCCGCTCCTTCATAAAGAAAGGTAGACCGCTCGTTTCTGTGTATGACATCGTGAAAAAAGGACAACCACTGGCGACAGGGGAATTAGTGGAGGAGGGTGATGTGTTTGTCCATACAGAAGGAGAAGTGATTGCGGAGACCTGGTACAAAGCAGAACAGCAACTCCCATTAAAGCACATACTTGATTTAACGAGTGGAGAAGCTAATTATAGTTATGGGTTGAAAATTGGCTCATTCAAACTTCCGCTTTGGGGATGGTGGAAGTCTGATGAAGGCAAGGTCAGAGAAGAGGAAGTTGTAACGGATTGGAATGTGAGAGATTGGACATTACCAATCCAGTGGCAGAAGAAAACAGCTTTCCAAATCGATCGTGTTTCTTTCAACCAATCGAAGAAGGAACTCCAAGAAATAGGCGCAAAAACGGCAAGACGAAGCCTTTTGCAACAGTTGGGTGAAGACGCTGCCATTAAGGATGAAAAAGTTTTGCACCTAGGTGAGGAGCATGGTAAAGTAAAATTAATCCTATTATTTAAAGTTCATGAAAATATAGCAGAAACAAAGTATATTAGCCAAGGAGATTGAGTATGCCTGAAGACTTGAAGACCATTGATATCCAATTAGATAATACGACCGAAGCGTTAGCATTATTCGGGACAGAAGATAGAAATTTGAAGCAGATTGAAGAGCAGTTGAAAGTGACGATCATTTCAAGAGGTGAGCATGTACGCGTATCTGGACCGACGGAACATGTGAAGCTTGTCGAAGGTATTCTAATGTCCGTACTCAACTTGATCCGAAAAGGATTGACCATCACAGAGCGGGACATCGTGTACGCTGTAGAGCTTGCTAAAAAAGGAAAAATCAATCAATTCGAAGCGCTTTTCGAGGATGAAATTACTCGCAATGCAAAAGGCAAGTCCATCCGGGTGAAGACGCTCGGTCAGAGAAATTATGTTTCTGCCATCAAAAACAATGATTTAGTATTCGGTATCGGCCCTGCTGGTACAGGTAAGACGTACTTAGCCGTTGTTATGGCTGTCAATGCACTTAAGAATGGTGAAGTGAAGCGTATCATATTAACTCGCCCTGCCGTTGAAGCAGGAGAAAGTCTCGGCTTCCTCCCGGGAGATTTGAAAGAAAAGGTCGACCCTTATCTTCGTCCACTATATGATTCCCTTCATGACGTGTTCGGTGCGGAGCACACGGCGCGATTAATTGATAGAGGAACCATTGAAATTGCTCCACTTGCTTATATGAGGGGGCGCACTCTGGATGATGCTTTTGCTATACTAGATGAAGCGCAGAACACCACTCCAGAGCAGATGAAGATGTTTCTGACACGACTCGGATTTGGATCTAAGATGATTATCACCGGTGATATTACT
Organism: Halobacillus salinus; assembly: GCF_004684905.1. GTDB lineage: Bacteria > Bacillota > Bacilli > Bacillales > Halobacillaceae > Halobacillus > Halobacillus salinus. The sequence continues at coordinate 825,156 of NZ_SRJC01000001.1, forward strand.
CAAGTAGACCTTCCTAAGGGAGTCAAATCCGGTTTGAAAGTAGCGGAAGAAAAACTAGGTAGAGTGAAAGGCTCCGAGTTTATTCACTTAGAACAATCTGATGTTGTAAGGCACCCACTTGTGCAACGGATAATAGACGCATATGAAGGTGGAGGAGAGTAAGGCCCAGTAATTTGGGCCTTTTTGTTTCGTTAAGGGATTGTTCCGTAGATAGGTGTAAGACCTGATATGCTGACTATTCAGCAGGACAGATAGGTACTTCGCTTTGCTCTAGTATGCGGACCTAGTTGTACAAGTTCTCTGGTTAAGGAAAATAACTTAATGGGGTGTAATTATGAAGAAGAATGGAGCCTTTTGGAAAAGGCATCGATTTTGGCTTTCTCTAGCGCTGCCTGCCCTTCTCGTAGCGGTTGTATTCATCGCCGCCTCTTTTTCGAATGTACATAAGAAGACCTATCGTTTAGAAAAGTTTGACACGGCCGAAGAAACCATCTATTCACCAATTACGATTGAGAACAAGAAAGAAACGGAACAGAAAATTAGAGAAGTAACTCAAGGAGTAGAAGATCACTATTCCATTTCTGAAACCATCACAGACGAAAGACTCCAGAAAGTTAGAGAAGTTTTTGAAGTGGTCGAAGAGATTGAGAATTCCGGAAGAGAGGATGGTCAAGTGAATCAAGCATCAGAGCTTGATTCACTGCTGTCTGAAGATATTTCTTCGTCTCTGCCAGTAGAGGTCTTCCGGCCATTATTGGAGGCGGAGGATAAGGATTTAGAAGATGCCGAACGCATATTAGTCAATACTTTAATGAGTGTTTTCAAGGACGGAATCCGAACCTCAGATCTAGAGACAGAGGAGAGAACGCTGGAGTTGAAAATCGAATACTCTAGCATTCCAGATTCGATCAAAGATGCAGTGGCTGCTATCGGTACATATGGTTTGGTAGAGAACGCACTATATGACGCTAGAGAAACAGATGATGCTAGGAAAGAAGCAATAGCCAATGTAGATCCTGTCATGATTCGATCAGGGGAGGTTATCGTTGAAAAAGGGGAGACGGTGACCACCGGTGTTTACGAAGAATTGCAATTGACCGGACTTCTAGACGAGAAGAAAAACATCCTTCCGATGGCAGGACTAACGTTGTTCGCACTCCTCCTTTCAATGCTTTTCTATTCTGAAAGTGTGAGAGCTATACATTTAGGGAATTTGAATAGACAGCATATTTATGCGCTGACATTCGTCACTTTGGTAATGATCGTCATCATGAAGGTATTCAGTTTCTATGTAACTGTTGGGCAGCCTCTATATTATTTGATGCCGGCAGCAACAGGGGTTATGTTAGTGAAACTGCTTGGTCAGGAGCGGTTGGCTGTTGTTATGTCCTTGATCTACTCTCTAATGGCTATGGTATTTATGAATGGTCAGCTGACGGGAGCTTTAAATGGTACCGCAGGCGTTTACATGATGCTCTCCCAAATTGCAGCGATATTCTTCCTTTCCCATACAAAAGAGAGGTTAGCTATTATACGGGCAAGTTCAGGCGTGGCTTTGATTAATATATGCACCGTACTTTTCTTTTTATTCATTTCTTTTGAAAAGTACACGTGGGTGGATGCCTTTCTATATTGTGGGTACGGACTTGCTGGAGCTTTTATTGCTGGAGTTCTTACCCTTGGGCTTCTGCCATTCATTGAGGCATGGTTCGGGATATTATCGGATAACAAGTTGCTGTCGCTCGCAAACCCCAACCAACCTCTGCTAAGGAAGTTGCTGATCGAAGCACCAGGCACTTATCACCATAGCATTATGGTGGCGAACTTGAGTGAAGCCGCCTGTGAATCGATCGGTGCCAATGGTTTACTGGCGCGGGTAGGGGCATACTATCATGATTTGGGTAAGACGATTGACCCCCATTACTTCATTGAGAACCAAATGAAAATGCGTAATCCACATGATTTCTTAGATCCAGAGCAGAGTGCAGCTATCATTCTGGAGCATCCTTACGATGGAGCGGAAATGCTCGATAAAGGGAAGTTGCCGGCGGAAATCGTAGATATTGCAAGACAGCACCACGGAACAACGCTTTTGAAGTATTTTTATCATCAGGCAACTGAACAGAATTCGGACGTTCGTGAAGAGGAGTTCCGTTATCCTGGGCCTAAACCTCAATCAAAAGAAGCGGCCGTCGTCTGTGTGTGTGATTCAGTCGAAGCGGCTGTCAGGTCGTTAGACGATCCCACAGAAGAAAAAATCAAAAAAATCGTACACTCGATTATCAAAGACCGCCTCATGGATGGACAATTTGATGAAAGTGACTTAACGTTTAAAGAAATAAACGAAATGGAACACTCGATATGTGAGACTCTACATGGCATATATCATTCTAGAATACAATATCCAGAAAACGACACGATCGTTAAGGAGGCAAAATAATGTTACACATCGACTTTCAAGATGAAACAAATTCTGTAGATGAGGCATTTGTAGATTTGATTCAACGCATTATTAAGTTTGCAGCAGAAAAAGAAAAAGTGAGCACAGAGTCAGAGGTTTCCATCAGCTTTGTCGACAACAAAGAAATTCAAGAAATCAACCGAAACTACCGACAAAAAGACTACGCTACAGATGTCATCTCTTTTGCTATGCAAGAGCAAGGAGAAGGGGAAATGAATATTCTTCATGAGGACATGCCTGAAATGCTCGGTGATATCGTCATCTCTATCGATAAGGCCAAAGAGCAAGCAGAGGAATACAATCATTCTCTTGAGAGGGAGCTTGGGTTTCTTGCTCTTCACGGATTTTTACACTTGTTAGGATATGACCATATGAATGAAGAAGAAGAAAAGCAAATGTTCGGTCGCCAAGAGGAGATTCTTCATGAGTTTGGGCTCGAAAGATCAGAGTAAAAAGAAGAGAATAGGCTTTCGTCACGCATGGAACGGAATCAAAGAAGTTACAAGGAGCGAACGTAACTTTAAGCTTCATCTATTCTCTACAGTATTGGTTATTATTAGTAGTGCAATCCTGGGGCTACAAGCGATAGAATGGTCCGTGATTATTCTTACCTGCTCCATTGTACTTGCCTTGGAGATGGTGAACTCCTCCATTGAAAGGATTTTGGATTATTTAGCACCCGAATGGAATCCACTCGCCGGGAAAATCAAAGATATAGCGGCAGGTGCTGTGCTCGTTGCCAGTATAGGCGCTTTCGTCATTGCCTGCATTCTGTTGCTTCCGAAATTGTTGATTCTTATTGGCGTAGAGTGAAACGCAGCGTGAAATGTAGTAGAATAGAACATGTAGGAAGATGAAGTTATTTTGGAGGAACAAACATGACAGAAGAATTTAAATCTGGCTTTGTGGCGATAGTTGGTCGTCCGAATGTCGGAAAATCAACATTTATGAATCGTGTTATAGGTGAAAAAATCGCGATTATGAGCGACAAAGCTCAGACAACAAGAAATAAAATTCAAGGTGTAATGACGGATAAAGACTCTCAAATCATCTTTATTGATACTCCTGGTATACACAAGCCGAAACACAAGCTTGGAGATTACATGGTCAATATGGCTGAGAATTCACTGAACGAAGTGGATGCAGTGCTGTTTATGATCAATGCAGAGGAAGGCTATGGTCGTGGAGACCAATTTATTATCGACCGCCTTCAACGCGTAAACCAGCCTGTCTATCTCATCATTAATAAAATCGACAAAGTACACCCTGACGGTCTGCTCCCACTGATTGAACAATACAAAGAGAAATTGGATTTCGAAGAGATTATCCCGATTTCTGCATTAGAGGGAAACAACGTAGATCATCTAGTGAGTGTGATCAAACAACAGCTTCCGGAAGGTCCGCAGTTTTATCCGGAAGATCAAATTACAGATCACCCAGAACGTTTTGTAATTAGTGAATTCATCCGCGAGAAGGTTCTGCATTTGACACGTGAAGAAATCCCTCATTCTATCGCAGTTGTGATCGAGGGGATCGAACCACGTGAAGATTCCAATGCTGTTTATATTCAAGCAGCTGTCATTGTGGAAAGAAAATCACAAAAAGGCATCATTATTGGAAAACAAGGCAGTATGCTGAAAGAAATCGGCATGAGAGCTCGAAAAGATATCGAGGCCCTGCTCGGAAGTAAAGTGTACTTGGAGCTTTGGGTAAAAGTGCAAAAGGATTGGCGTAATCGTCAAATTCAGCTAAATGACTTCGGCTATCACGGCGAAGACTATTAAGAGGTTGGAAAAAATTAAGTCACATGATAATCAGGCTTGGGAAGCATTCTAATACATGTAAATCTTTTTTGATTTTCATTAAACGAAAGAAGGTGTTTCTTGTGCTCAACGACCTTTCATGGAATGTATTCAGGAAAACCGGGGACATTGAAACCTATTTGTTAATGAAAGAACTCGAAGCTCAAGATCAGCAGCCGGATTTATCGCTTTCCTCGGCTGATTATCAGACAAAGGATTCTGAAAACCTCAAAGGCTAACGTTAGCAGGTGAGTGCTTTGTTAGAAAAAATCGAAGGAGTTGTCATCCGTACACGAGATTACGGAGAAACTCATAAGATTGTTACTTTGTTCACACGGGAAAAAGGAAAAATCGGTGTAATGGCAAGAGGTGCCAAAAAACCAAAAAGTAGAACGGCATCTGTAACACAACCTTTCATTCACGGTATGTATCTGATCCAAATAGGGTCCGGGCTTGGGTCCATGAGCCAAGGGGAGATGATATCTTCCCTAAGAGGCGTAAGAGAAGATATCGTAAATACGGCTTATGCCTCCTACATTGCCGAATTGACGGATAAGCTCATAGAAGAAAAACAGCCGGACCCTTTCTTGTATGAACAGTTTCTGCAGACATTGCAATGGATGAGCGAAGGTAAAGATCCGAATATCTTGACCATGATGTATGAGTTGAAGATGTTCAAGAAGGCTGGGTTTGCACCTATCGTTGACCAGTGTGTAAATTGTGGAGGTACAGACGGCCCTTTTTCGTTCTCAATGGATGAGGGTGGGCTTCTCTGTTACAGATGTAAACAGAGGGACCCAGGGGCTTATGGTCTACCAGACCCTTTACCTAAATTACTGCGATTGTTTTTACATATGGATGCCAAACGACTGGGGCAGATTTCTATGAAAGAACAGAATAAAAAATTGTTGCGCCAGATCATGGATGAATACTATGATCGATATGGTGGATATTTCATCAAATCTAAGAAGTTTTTAAACCAGTTGGATCTATTTTCGTAATAAAAAACAATTGACAATTCATACAGTATTCAGTATGATGCTATTACTTAATCAGTGTTGCGTTGAAAGAGAGTAGTAATCAGAACCCACATTTATAGCGAGCTTGTGATCGTGAGAGTCAAGCATTGATGGACTGGTGAAGGCGTTCTGGAGCAACTGGACGTAAAAGTGGCTTTCTTAGAAAGCAATTAGGGTGGAACCGCGGAAATCCCGTCCCTATGTCGTATTCGACATAGGGACGTTTTTTTTTGTTTTTAGTCACTTTCTGAAACCTTAAAGGAGGAAAGAATTAATGAATATTCAAGACATGATATTGAGCTTACAGAAACATTGGTCGGACCAAGGATGTCTATTAATGCAAGCTTATGATACCGAAAAAGGAGCGGGCACGATGTCTCCGATGACGCTATTACGTAGCCTAGGGCCAGAGCCTTGGAACGTCGCATATGTAGAACCGTCCCGTCGACCTGCAGATGGAAGGTATGGAGAGAACCCGAACCGTTTGTATCAGCACCACCAATTCCAAGTCATCATGAAACCTTCACCAGACAACATTCAAGAACTCTACTTGGATTCATTACGAGCGTTGGGCATTGATCCTGATAAGCATGATATCCGGTTTGTAGAAGACAACTGGGAGAACCCGACACTTGGAGCAGCTGGTCTAGGATGGGAAGTTTGGTTAGATGGAATGGAGATTACTCAGTTCACTTATTTCCAGCAAATTGGCGGACTAGAAGCGCGCCCGGTCTCTGCAGAGATCACCTATGGTATCGAACGCCTAGCCTCTTACATTCAGGACAAAGAAAATGTCTTTGAGCTGGAGTGGACAAATGGCGTAACCGTAGGGGACATTTATACTCAGCCTGAGTATGAACACTCTGTGTACACTTTTGAAGAGTCTGATGAAGATATGTTGTTCAACTTGTTTTCCACCTATGAGAAAGAAGCACAGCGCATAATGGACAAGGGACTTGTCTTTCCTGCTTATGACTACGTTTTGAAATGTTCTCACACGTTTAATCTGCTGGATGCTAAGGGTGTCATTAGTGTAACAGAAAGAACGGGTTATATCGGTCGAGTACGTAATCTTGCCCGTCAAATTGCCAAGACGTACGTGGAAGAACGCGAACGTTTAGGATTCCCAATGTTACAGAAGGAGGCTGGTCAAAATGAGTAAAACAGTGTTATTTGAACTTGGAGTAGAGGAATTACCAGCGCGGTTTATTGACGATGCTCTCAACCAATTAGAATCAAAAACAGAGGCATGGTTTAAAGATGCAAGAATTCCTTTTGGAGAGATCAAAGGGTTTGCCACTCCGAGACGTCTAGCTGTTCAAATCACTGATGTTGCAGATAAACAGCCAGATCTAGAGGAAGAGGCAAAGGGACCTGCAAAGAAAATTGCATTAGATGATGATGGCCAATGGACAAAAGCGGCGATCGGCTTCTCTAAAGGTCAAGGCAAAGACGTCGAAGACATTTACTTTAAAGAGATTAAAGGTACAGAGTATGTACACGTGACGAAGTTCATTGAAGGAGAGGCAACGGAGAAGCTTCTTGAAGAGTTCCGTTCCGTATTCTTAAGTCTTAACTTCCCGAAAAACATGCGCTGGGCAGATTACGAATTACGTTATGCTCGACCAATAAGGTGGATGGTTGCCCTTTATGGTAATCAAGTCATTCCATTTCAAATTGAGAATGTCTCCACATACAGAACAACAAAAGGACACCGTTTCTTAGGTTCTGAAATAGAACTTCAAAATGCAGATGAGTACGAGGATGCCCTTAATAAGCAATCGGTAATAGGTTCTGTAAACAAGAGAAAACAACTAATTCGTGAACAGCTTGATACCATGCAGCAGGATAAGGGATGGAAGCTGATAATCGATGAAGACCTATTGAATGAAGTGACACATTTAGTCGAGTACCCAACTGCCTTCAGTGGTGCATTCAACGAAGAATTCTTAGATCTTCCGGAAGAAGCTTTAGTTACCTCTATGAAAGAACATCAGCGCTATTTTCCTGTTCGATCCCATGAAGGGGAGCTTCTGCCTTTCTTCGTAGGAGTCAGAAACGGAAACGATCACCATATAGAGAACGTAGCGAGAGGGAACGAAAAGGTGTTAAAAGCTCGTTTGAAGGACGCTCAATTCTTCTATGAAGAAGATCAAAAAGGCACGATTGATGAGAAGTTAACAAAGCTTGAGCGAATGGTGTATCAAGAAGAACTCGGTACTTTAGCAGATAAAGTTAACCGCATCGTAGCTATATCAGGGAAGTTATCGGAGTGGCTTGAACTCGACGAAAAAGAACAGCAATTGACGAAGCGTGCAGCTGAAATTTGCAAATTCGATCTTGTTACTCAAATGGTGGATGAATTCACAGAACTTCAAGGTGTGATGGGAGAGAAATATGCTCGACTGTTTGGTGAGGAAGAAGCAGTTGCAGTAGCGATAAACGAACACTATATGCCGAGACAGGCGAATGGAGAACTCCCTCAGTCTACAATCGGTGCTATTGTCAGTATTGCAGATAAGTTGGATACTATTGTTGGTAGTATTTCCATCGGCATTATTCCTACTGGTTCACAAGATCCTTATGGTCTCAGAAGACAGGCGCTTGGCATACTGCAAACCCTAGAAGAAAAAGGTTGGGACTTGTCAGTAGAGAAACTCATTGAACTTGTCCATCACTTCTATCAGGAATTGGATCTCCCAACGAGAAGTAAAGAAGAAATCAGTTCCGACCTGCAGGAATTCTTTAGAGTGAGAGCAGCTTACTTATTGCGAGGAGACGGAATTGATCCAGATGTCGTAGAAGCGGTATTAGTAAACGGTATCGGTCGTTATTCCACTACTAAAGATAAGGCTCAAGTTCTTGTTGCCAAGCGTACAGATGAAACATTCAAGCCGGTGCAAGAAGCCCTTGGAAGGGTCATGAAGCTCGCGGAAAAGACGGAGGATACAAACGTTGACCCTAACTTGTTTGAAAATGAAACAGAATCGAAGTTATATGAAGTCTATCAAACCACAGTCCCTGCCTATCGTGATGCGCTAGAACAAGATAAACCGGCAGAAGCATTAGATGCTTTGTCCAGTTTAGCTTCGCCGATCCATGAGTTCTTCGATCATACGATGGTCATGGCAGAAAACGAAAAGGTAAAACAAAACCGCTTGAGTCTGCTTAACGTAATCTCTATGAATGTCAGAGAGTTCGCGGACTTAACGGCTATTGAATGGAAGCAACAATTCTAAGCATCGTTCTTTTACCCATGTTAAAAATGAGCTATAATGATTAAATAGTATGTCACAGTCAGTGAGCAGGGTGGTGAAAGAATGGAACTTTCCAACCGGCAGGAACAAATCATCGAAATTGTAAAAGATAATGGGCCGATCACCGGTGAAAATATAGCAGACCGCTTGAGCCTCACTCGGGCCACGCTACGTCCTGATCTTGCCATTTTAACGATGGCAGGATATTTGGACGCAAGGCCGAGAGTTGGCTATTTCTTTACGGGCAAGACAGGGTCTGAATTACTTACCGAAAAGTTGAAGAAGTTCAAAGTTGAAGAATATCAGTCCATTCCTATTGTAGTGGAAGAGGATGTCTCTGCTTATGATGCGATTTGCACAATGTTTCTAGAAGATGTAGGTACATTATTTGTAACGAACCAAAAATCGCAATTAGTAGGTGTGGTATCAAGAAAAGACTTATTAAGAGCCAGCATCGGCAATCAGGATCTTTCCCAGGTTCCTGTACACATCATTATGACTAGGATGCCAAACATTACAATATGTGAACCGGAAGATCTACTTCTTGATGCTGCCCAAAAATTAATTGAGAAGCAGATTGATGGGCTTCCCGTCGTAAATAGAGAAAGTGACGGATTGAAAGTGATCGGACGACTAACAAAAACCAATATTACAAAAGCGCTCGTAGAGCTTGGTCGTGATCAACACTTGTAAGTTTCAGAAAATGAGGAGGGGTTAGCTTGGAGAAACCCTTGATTTATGTCTTGTCAGATTCAGTAGGGGAAACGGCAGAACTTGTCGTGAAAGCAGCACTTAGTCAATTTGATGATGGGCCGTTTGATCTTCAGCGAATCCCTTATGTAGAAGATAAAGGGACCATTAATGAAGCGGTCTTGCAAGCGAAAGAACATGGTGCGATGATAGGCTTTACATTTGTCATCCCACGTTTTAGGAAGCATTTGCTTGAACAAGCACATAAGCATGAGGTTGAATGCGTGGATATTATGGGGCCGATGATGGAATCGATGGAGAAGCACTTCAATATCGAACCAAGGCTTGAACCGGGATTAGTCCATAAGTTAGATGAAGACTACTTCAAGCGCGTTGAAGCGATCGAGTTTGCCGTTAAGTATGACGATGGACGCGACCCGCGGGGTATATCGAAAGCAGATATCATTTTGATTGGCGTCTCAAGAACTTCTAAGACACCATTGTCTCAATATTTAGCACATAAAAGGCTGAAAGTTGCTAATGTACCGATCGTGCCCGAAGTACAACCGCCCTCTGAGCTGTTTCGCGTGAATCCTAATAAGTGCATCGGACTTAAAATCAACGCTGATAAGTTAAATGGTATTCGTAAAGAGCGACTCAAGTCGTTAGGTTTGGGAGCGCAGGCGAGTTATGCTAATATGAATCGGATTCAACAGGAAATCGATCATTTTAATAATATTGTCGAACGGATTGGTTGTCCGGTAATTGATGTTTCAAATAAAGCAGTCGAAGAGACAGCAAATTTAATTGTGAATAAATTAAGAGAAGATTCCCAAGAATAGTATAAATTATCAAAAGTCGCGCTGTGGTTAAGCGCGACTTTTGTTGGGAATACTTGAAATTAGGTAAAATTAAACATGGCATTTCATTAGGGTTTGTATTATAATAACTATTTGTGAAAAAATCCTCTTGGTATGCTGTTCTGAAAGAAGTGAATACTTTTCAGAATAATAAAACATTGTAGAAATAGGAGGATTCTTTTATTTTATCGTAGAATAAAAGTTATTATGTCAAATTATACCCCGACACTTTGGGTGGACGCAGATAGTTGTCCAGTCCAAAAAGAAATTGTCCAAGTCAGTGAGAATTATGGATGGCAGCCTCAGTTCATCGCCACGATCAACCATTTCAGTTCTGATCTTGAAGGTCAGGAATGGACGTTTCTCGATCACGGCTCGCAGACAGTCGATCTATATATCTTAAATCGTGTGAAACCTAAGGATATTGTTGTAACTCAGGACCTTTCTCTTGCGGTGTTGTTAACGTCCAAAAGGGTTTATGTACTGACACCTAGAGGTAAACTAGTTACAGAAGATGACGCTGTACAGATTATGGATTCCAAGCATTTGAGACAACAGACGATGAAACAGAAGAAAAAGTGGAAAGGACCTTCTGCTTTTACAAACGATGATCGTCACCGTTTCAGTCGGCAATTGGAAAAATTAATGTCAGAAGATGAAGGGATTTCATAATTTAGCACGAATATTTCAATAGTATGGTGGTTGTATATGGCTAGACATATTCCAGAAGAAAAAGTAGATGAAATTCGTCGCTCAACAGACATCGTCGAGGTCATCGGTGAATATGTAGATTTGAAGAAACAAGGTAGAAACTATTTTGGATTATGTCCCTTCCATGGAGAAAGCACTCCTTCTTTTTCCGTTTCTGACGACAAGCAGATCTTTCATTGCTTTGGATGTGGAAAGGGAGGGAATGTGTACACCTTCCTCATGGAGATGGAAGGCTATGGGTTCATACAAGCTGTTAGACATCTGGCTGATCAAACGAATGTTGATCTTCCTGAAGAAATAACAGAGGAACACCAACCCAGCGAGCAGAGCGAAGAGAGTCAAACTATTCTAGAAGCTCATCAATGGCTTGCCAAGCTTTATCATCACCTATTAAGGAATTCCAAAGAGGGACAGGATGCCTATCAATATCTACTGAATCGTGGATTTACAGAAGAAACGATTAAAAAATATCAAATCGGTTATTCACCTAACTCAAAAGATTTCGTTGTAACGTTTCTAGAAAAGAAAGGATTCCATCCTCAAACAATGGTCAAAGCAGGCTTACTCAGTGTCAACGACCAAGGCGAATACGCAGACAGGTTTCGTGGGAGGGTCATTTTCCCACTGCGAAATCATCTAGGTAAAACCGTCGCATTTGCAGGCAGGGCGCAGGGAAACCAGGAGCCGAAATATTTGAACAGTCCGGAGACGGAACTATTTCAAAAAGGAAAGTTATTGTATAACTTTGACCAAGCAAGATCGGCAATTCGTAAGCAGAAATCAGTCGTTTTGTTTGAAGGGTATGTGGATGTGATTTCCGCCGACCAGTCAGGTGTCAATCATGCCGTGGGAACGATGGGAACATCGATCTCACAAACACAAGCGAACCTGCTTAAAAGGTATGTAGATCAGGTCATCATTTGCTATGACGGAGATCAACCTGGAGTAGAGGCAGCAGCTAAAGCAGCGAAACTAATGAAAAATACTGGCTGTCAGGCATTTGTAGCAAGGGTTCCGGATGGTCTCGATCCAGATGATTTCATCCAGAAATATGGAGGGGACCGATTCCAAAAAGAAGTCATTGCTACTAGTGAAACGTATATGACATTTATGATGAGTTATTTAAGAAGGGATTATAACCTTCAAATTGAAGGAGATCGGATCGCTTATATCGAATCGGTAGTACAGGAGATTGCCACGTTAGATCGAGCAGTCGAACGAGATTACTACCTTAATGAACTTGCAAAAGAGTTTGAAGTGTCAATAGAGACTCTTAGGGAAGAAGTACATGGGATACAGCGACAGTCCGGACCTAAACAAGTTCCTCAAAGAGCATCCACACATTCCGATGGGCCGAAGCAGCAGGCATCCAGGCAGAAGAGACTTCTACCTGCCTTTCACAATGCAGAGAGAATGTTGATTGCTTATATGTTGAGAGATCCATTTATTGCTGATAAAGTTCAAAATGAATTAGGGGGAGCGTTCAATATTGCGGAGCATCAGGTCATCGTTACGTATCTTTACGCATATTATGAAGACGGTAATGATTCAGATGTAAGTGATTTTATCGAACGTCTTGATGACTCTGAGTTAAAAAACAAGGTAATCGAATTAGCGATGACTTCTGTGAATGAAGAAGTGTCGGATCAGGAAATATATGATTATATATCAAAGATTCGGGCAGAAGGTTCTGGTCGTACGGATATAAAAGCCTTGGAGGATGAGTTGAAGAGGGCGGAGCAGCAAGATGAACATATCAAAGCTGCGGAAATTGCCATGAAACTCATACAAATGAGAAGAAGAGACAATTAAAACACCTTAGATAGTTTGTATAGATACGTTGGAAGGAGGGGGACTTATGGCAGATAAGAAACAACAGCCATCACGTTCTAAAGAAAATGAAAACACTAATAGCGACTTGACTCTTGAACAAGCCAAAGAGCAAGTTGTGGAAATCGGTAAAAAGCGAGGGGTTCTCGCTTACGAAGAGGTAGCTGAGAAACTCTCGAACTTTGAACTCGACTCTGACCAAATGGACGAGTTCTATGAACACCTTAACGAGCAGGGAATCGAAGTAATTGGTGACTCTGATACCGACCCAAGCATGAAACAGCTTGATAAAGAAGAAGAGTTCGACTTGAATGACCTAAGCGTTCCTCCTGGTGTTAAAATCAACGACCCGGTTCGCATGTACTTAAAAGAAATCGGTCGTGTGAACCTTCTATCTGCTAAAGACGAAATTAGTTTGGCACAGCGTATTGAAAGCGGAGATGAAGAAGCGAAGCGTGACTTGGCTGAAGCAAACCTTCGTCTAGTTGTAAGTATCGCCAAACGGTACGTTGGTCGAGGCATGTTGTTCCTTGATTTGATTCAAGAAGGGAACATGGGATTGATCAAAGCTGTAGAGAAGTTCGATTACCGTAAAGGGTACAAGTTCAGTACCTACGCAACATGGTGGATTCGTCAAGCCATCACCCGTGCGATTGCCGACCAAGCTCGTACAATCCGTATTCCGGTTCACATGGTAGAAACGATCAACAAACTAATTAGAGTTCAGCGTCAACTACTTCAGGATCTTGGACGTGAACCAACTCCAGAAGAAATTGCTCAAGATATGGAGCTTACTCCTGACAAAGTCCGTGAAATTCTGAAAATCGCTCAAGAGCCTGTTTCTTTAGAAACGCCGATTGGGGAAGAAGACGACTCTCATTTGGGAGACTTCATTGAGGACCAAGAGGCAACATCTCCTTCAGATCATGCCGCTTATGAACTGTTAAAGGAACAACTGGAAGATGTGTTGGACACATTGACAGACCGTGAGGAAAACGTGTTGCGCCTGCGTTTTGGCCTGGACGATGGCCGTACAAGAACGCTAGAAGAAGTAGGGAAAGTCTTCGGAGTAACACGCGAGCGTATCCGCCAGATCGAAGCGAAAGCTCTTCGTAAATTACGACACCCAAGCCGAAGTAAACGTCTGAAAGACTTCATGGAATAGAAGCGCATTAACCAAAGGGTCCATCGGCTGCAAGTTCGGTGGTCCCTGTTTTTTTATGAATTTGCTCTTTCGATTGTAATCGAGGGAGAAGCAATACCCATGTGTCAAAGCAGACCGGGGTGCCATCACGTACCTTAGGACCGAGGGGGATGTTATGGCTGAAGAGCGGAAGCAAACGATTGTGAATGAAATACGCTATTGGAAAAAGAACAGGCTACTACCTAAAGAATATTGTGATTTTTTACTAGCCCTATATACGGAGGGAGAGGGTGAAGAGACCTTAGAGAATGAAACGGTTTCCAAAAAGAACAAGCGGATCCCTTGGAACATTCTAATGATGACATTTACCCTTTTTTTGTTACCCCTTTCATTTCTTGTCATTTATTTTACTGAAATGGACATGATAATGCAAACAGGGCTTTTGTCGAGTTTTGTAGCCCTTTCGATTGTGTACAGTAGGAGATTGAAGAAGAAGTCTTCGGATCAGTTTCACATACCGCTCATCATCAGTCTATTGATCAGTCTCTTGTTATCTGTATCGTTAGTCCATGAGCAGGTACCTAACAATTGGAGCGTCTATGTAGTAATCACCATCCATTGTGCGATTTGGGCTGTAATAGGAAGGCGGTTAAAGCTCCCCTATTTACTTATCTCCAGTTGTATAGGTATAATAGTATTGCTTGTAATTATTGTTTCATAATTTTTCACATCTATCTCTTTCATAAGTTTGTCTTTTCGAGTAGAATAAAATTAGTCGAAAAGACGTTCGAATACTTTGTAAGGGAATACATAAGGAGGATCAACTCATGAGAAAAAACCCTGTGATTCCATTTGCAGTTATTGCTGTACTAGGTATTGTTGCAATGATTATTGTATCAGCTGCCGGTATTAACCAACGAGAAGCTATTCAGAACCAAGAAGAACATGGTGGCGAACAACAAGAAGAGGCAGGCGGAGAAGCTGAAAGTGGAGATCCAGAAGCACTTTTCCAAAACAAATGTGCAAGTTGTCACGGTGGTGACCTGAGCGGTGGTGTAGGACCGAACCTTCAAGAAGTGGGAAGTCGCTACTCTGCTGAAGAAATCAAAGGCATCATTGAGAATGGTCGTGGCTCCATGCCGCCAGGACTTTATACTGGTGAGCAAGCACAAGCTGTAGCGGATTGGTTAGCAGAGAAAAAATAATGCATGAACAGGAAAAGCTTTCTGGGGATCTCATTCAGAAAGCTTTTCTTTTTATATGGAGTGGAAGAGAGGGAACAAATAGAATATGAATGTCAATCAATTATCGAAGCGCCTGCAACTGGTTGCAGATTATTTACCGGAAGGGGCAAACTTCGCTGATATAGGATCAGACCATGCCTATCTACCTTGTTATGTGTGCATTAAAGACAAAGAGGCAAAGGCAATCGCTGGTGAAGTGAATCAGGGACCTTTAGATAGTGCAAAGAGAGAAGTTGCTTCCCATAATCTAGAGGACCGGATTCAAACGAGACTTGGAAGTGGACTCTCTGTTTTAACGGAAGGGGAAGTCCAGCAAATAACCATTGCAGGTATGGGCGGACCGCTAATTCGAGATATTCTTGATGAAGGTAAGGACAAGCTTTCATCCGTAAATCGTATCATCGTCCAACCGAATATTGATGCACGGTCGATCAGGAAGTGGTTTGTGGAGTACGGTTATGAACTAATTGCAGAGGAAATTTTAGAAGAAAATGGTCACATATATGAAGTATTAGTTGCACAACCAGGAGATCCCCTGAAGCCGTATTCAGAAGATCAGGAGAAAGAGCAGTGGTTTGGTCCTTATTTGTTAAGAGAAAGTAGTTCTGTGTTTCAAAAGAAATGGCAAGAGGAACTGGAAACAAAGAAGTATATCTTAGGAGAATTAGAAAAAGCTCAGAAAGTAAATCAAGCAAAAGTCGATCAATTACACAAAGAAATTGAGTGGCTTAAGGAGGTAGTATTGTAATGAATGCTACGTTGACGGGACAAGAAATCATCCGTGCATTCGAGAGCTGGTCACCGAAATCCCTCGCATATGATTGGGATAATGTCGGTCTTCAAGTCGGTACGCTAAACAAGCCTGTTGAGACCGTTATGGTTACTCTTGATGTCCTGGAGAACGTTGTGGATGAAGCGATTGAAAAAAACGTAGATTTAATCATTGCCCATCATCCTTTGCTATTTGTAAAGCTGAAGCAGATCAACTTTGATACTCCAAAAGGGCGGATTGTCAGAAAGCTGATCCAACACGACATTACAGTCTATGCTGCTCATACCAACCTCGATGTAGCTAAAGGCGGTGTAAATGATGTGATGGCAGAATTGCTCGGGCTTCGACACACGAAGGTTCTTATTCCTCATACTAAAGATGAGCTCGTGAAGTTGGTCGTGTTTGTACCGGAAGGAAATGCAGAGTCACTGAGAGATGCTATCAGTGAAGCTGGTGCCGGTTATATCGGAAATTACAGCCACTGTACGTACGAACTTTCCGGTAGGGGGACGTTTATGCCGAGAGAAGGTACAGACCCTCATATAGGGGAACAGAATAAACTGGAGAAGGTAGATGAGAAGAGGATTGAAACCATTGTACCTAAGTCCAAGCTTGATTCTGTTCTCCAAGCAATGCACAGTACCCACCCTTATGAAGAAGTAGCTTATGACTTATATCCACTGATCAACGAAGGGGAAATCCTCGGGGTGGGTCGTGTTGGAGACTTGGAAGAAGCTATGACGTTAAAAGAACTAAACGAGTTGGTTAAAGAGAAGTATCAGGTACCAGCACTTCGATTTGCTGGAGATCCATCGAAAAAAGTGAAAAGAGTCGCTATTTTAGGGGGAAGTGGTGAGGACTACATTCACCAAGCGAAGAAGAGTGGAGCGGATGTCTATATTACCGGAGATATGACGTTCCATATCACACAGGATGCTGAAGCGATGGGGTTAGCCATCATCGATCCTGGTCACTACACAGAGAAAGTGATTGTACCAAAGATAGCTTCTTATATTGAAGAACACTGTAATACCAATCATCAACTGACGGTATTGCAATCTGATTCTCACACTGAGCCATTTATATTTGATTAATAAAAAAAGGTGAAGGGCAAATGCCCTTCACCTTTTTATCTTTTGACTTTCTTTTTCGCATGAATCTTCGGTAGAATTTTCTTTTGTTCCACTTTAGACTCTCGAATCCAGGTATCTTCATCTTCTGGGTCAAATTGTTCGATGAATTTGATTACCTCTTTTGTTATAGGGGTAGGTGTGGAAGCGCCGGCAGTAACGGCTACTTTTTCAACGCCTTCTAACCATTCAAGTTCAATTTCTGTAACGTCTGCGATTCTGTAAGCCACTGTACCGGCTTTTTCTTGAGAAACTTGTGCTAATCTATTGGAATTATTACTTTTCGGGTCCCCAACCACCAATGTTAAGCCTGCTTCTTTCGCTTGTTCAGAAACCGCTTCTTGCCTTACTTGTGTAGCCATGCAGATCTCTTGTTGTTTTTCGAGTTGCGGGAATTTTTCTTTCGCTCTTTCCATTACATCGTAAACATCCCACTGACTCATCGTAGTCTGGTTTGTAATCATCAATTTGTCGTGATCGAGCTCCAATGCGTCGACATCTTCTTCTGTTTGAACAAGATGGACTTTTCCAGGAGCAACTCCCATAGCACCTTCTGGTTCTGGGTGCCCTTTCTTACCGACGTAAATAATCTCATAGCCTTCTTCTACCTTCTTACGGATAAGGTTATGGGTATTAGTAACGTCCGGGCAAGTCGCATCTAAGGTCATCAATCCTTTTTTCTTAGCGCGCTCCTTCACTTCTGGAGATACTCCGTGTGCAGTGAAGATGACGGTTCCTTCTGTGATACCTTCAAGTAAGTCTAAACGGTTTTTACCATCCACTGTAATAATGCCTTCCTTTTCGAAAGCATCAGTAACGTGGGAGTTGTGTACAATCATTCCTAATATATGAATAGGGCGTGGTAAGTTAGGGTCTTTCGCAGCATTTTGCGCGATGACCATCGCATCCACCACTCCATAACAATAACCGCGAGGGGCGATTTTGATGACTTCCATTACAAGACGTCCTCCTCTTTATCGAATAACTTCCACCTATATTATAAAGCCTAAGTCGAAAGATGACAAAGAATCCCCTGTAGTTGTCAAGGAATCGTGCAATTCTAGCGCTTGTCTATTATAATGTAGAAGGGACATTATACATTCAAAGGAGTACAATTATGAGTCAACATACATTTGAGCAATACGCCATCAGTCCAGAGGTAACACAAATAGTTAAAGGACTGGGCTTTGATAAGCCGACACCGATTCAACAACAGGTTCTACCTGCTGCTCTAAGAGGGGAAAGCCTCATCGGTCAGTCGCACACAGGATCAGGAAAGACACACGCCTACTTACTCTCTCTTCTCTCTAAGATGGAGGAAGACAGTAATCATGTACAGTTCGTTGTGACGGCACCAACACGAGAATTAGCGATTCAAATTCATGAAGAAGTGAAAAAAGCCGTCAAATTAGCCGGTAAAGATCAAGTCTGGAGGTCGAAGCTGCTAATCGGGGGAACGGACAAGCAGAAAATGGTCGATAAGCTCTCTTCTCGTCCTCCTCACATCGTGGTAGGGACGCCTGGCCGTATATTAGACATGGTCAAAGAAGAAGCGATTGATCTTTATCAGGCAAAAGCATTCGTACTGGATGAAGCAGATCTAATGCTTGATTTAGGTTTCATAGAAGATGTAGACCAAATTCTCGTTCGGATGGATGAAGAGGTGCAGATGCTTGTTTTCTCAGCTACTATCCCAGAACGACTACAGCCATTCTTGAAAAAATATTTAACCAACCCGAAACACATCGAGATTCAAGACGATAAACCTTCTCCTGAATCAATGGAACACCGGTTGGTGCCGTTAAGGCATAAACATCCGGCAGACGTCATCATGGATATTACCAAAGCGATCCAGCCTTATCTGGCGATTATCTTTACAAATGGCAAAAACCATGCAGATGAACTTGCAGATGAGCTTTTAAATCGAGGACTCGAAGTCGGGGTTCTGCACGGAGGTTTATCTCCACGAGAGCGTAAGCGGATGCTGAAAGAGCTTCAAAGTCTTCGCTATCAATACATCGTAGCTACTGACTTGGCTTCAAGAGGGATTGATATTGAAGGGGTTAGTCACGTCATCAATGCCCAGATGCCAAAAGAAGAAGAGTTCTATGTTCACCGCGTTGGACGAACAGCGAGAGCAGGACTTGAAGGAACAGCGATCAACCTCTATAAAGAAGAGGACTTGAAGCTGATTGAGAAGCTAGAAAACAAGGGGCTTACTTTTGATTTCTATGAAGTGAAAAATGGTGAATGGAAAGAAATGAAATCCTATAAGGAACGCGAAACGAGAAAGCGTCCCGAATCGGATATGGAGAAGCGTGCAAAGCAAATGGTGCGCAAGCCCAAGAAGGTGAAACCTGGTTACAAGAAGAAAATGAAAAAGCAAAAAGAGCGAAATCTAAAGGATTTAAAGAAAAACGAATATCGAAAAAAGAAATAAAAAGGTAGGGATAGAATGTTAAAAATCGGATCTCATGTTTCCATGAAAGGCAAGAAAATGCTACTAGGTGCGAGTGAAGAGGCAGCCTCCTACGGTTCCAATACCTTTATGATTTATACAGGTGCCCCGCAAAACACGCGCCGTCGCCCGATAGAGGAACTAAATATAGAAGCAGGAGAAGCACACATGAAAGACCATGGTATCAAAGATATCGTGGTTCATGCTCCGTATATTATCAATATCGGGAATACAACGAAGCCAGAAACATTCCAATTAGGCGTGGACTTTTTACGTAGTGAAATCGAACGGACCGAAGCATTAGGAGCGCGCCAGATCGTTCTCCATCCAGGATCCCACGTTGGTCAGGGAGTCGATAAAGGTTTGCCAAAAATCATCGAAGGTCTTAATGAAGTGCTTCATAAAGACCAAAATGTGCAAATAGCGCTGGAAACGATGGCTGGGAAAGGCTCTGAGATTGGCAGAAGCTTTGATGAGCTTGCCCAAATCATTGATGGTGTGACATTAAATGAAAAGTTGTCTGTTTGCATGGATACTTGTCACATTCATGATGCTGGTTACAATGTGGTAGAAGACTTTGATGGTGTATTAGAGGAGTTCGACCGTATTGTAGGCATCGACAGGTTGAAGGTGGTGCACGTTAATGACAGCAAAAACATTCAAGGTGCACAGAAAGACCGACACGAGAATATTGGATTCGGGCACATCGGTTTTGACGCCTTGCACAAAGTCATTCATCACCCAAGTTTACAAGACCTTCCGAAAATCCTTGAAACGCCTTATGTAGGCGAAGATAAGAAGAACAAAAAGCCGCCTTATCGCTTTGAGATCGACATGGTGAAAGCGGGGACGTTTGACGAACAATTGAAAGAGAAAATTATGCAACAGTAAAAAAATCACCCGGGAGGTCTCTCCTTGCGGGTGATTTTTTATCTTTTAATCCAACCAATGGGAAACCCCGTACTCCTTTGCCAATTGGTTAAGTAATTTGTTTAAGGATCTTGCGGTGTCTTTGGACGTTAGAGCGGCTAGTTTTTTGAACATTTTCTTTCTTCCATTAGGATCAAATGGGTTTTCCTTGTTGGTTTTAAGGGCCTTCACAATAGCCTCTGCTTCTCGTTTGGAGACGGGAATATCATACTTTTTACTATACTCTAATACTTCTTTTACGGTTAACCCCTTTAATTTTTGGGTAACTAACTGTTGTGCCCAATTTTTCATAGACGTTCCCTCCCGATTCGTACTCCATACACTTTATGAATTGGGGGAAGATAATGTGTTTTTAAAAAATTATGTCTATGGGTAAATGAATTGCATTCGATCAGTGCTTCGGTTAGTATATGCCAATGGGTCCAGGCAGCATGCTGGTCGAAATGACTAGAGCGATGGAACAGTTAAAGGAGTGAACGCTTTATGAAAGGTGTAAAACCTTTGTTGCAAGTGGGGGTTGCAGTCCTCCTAGTTGCAGTAACATTTGTTACAGTGCATACTTTACAGAAACAGCATACCCAATCATTAGCTGAGGAGAATCAGCAGTTAAAAGATAAGAACGAGAAACTTCGTACAAAAAATGAAACTTTATCATCCACAAATGATTATATGAAAAACGTATCATCAAAGGATGTCTCCAAGAAAAACGGTTTCTATACATGGCCAAAGATGGAAAAGAAAGCGGAGCAGCTGGTTACAGAAAGTAACGGTGAATTTAAAAAATCATGGGCATTGTACCTCGTTAGAGAGTCGAAGCGTTATGAGATCGACCCTTATCTCGCTTATGAATTACTCAAGGTCGAGACGGGTGGCACATTCGACCCTGACCTAGTCGGACCCGAAACGAAGTATGGACATGCGTATGGCATGAGCCAATTTATGAAGAATACAGCACCATGGATTGCTGACATGGCTGGCTTACCTTATGAAGATGAGTTATTATTCGACCCATATTATTCCATGCAATTATCCTTAGTATATTTAGATTTCCTTCATGAAGAATACGGAAATTGGGACGAGGCATTAACCGCATATCATAGAGGAATGGGCGGTCTTGAGCAATTTAAAGAAGAAAATGGTCATGCACGAAGTTGGTATGCAAAAGAAATTCAGAACAAAGCAGAGAACCATACTACGGTAGCTCTTGCGAATTGATTAAAAACCCCCTCGTCTCTTGGTGAGGGGGTTTTCCATTAAGTCCCTCGCAAAATAACGTAATAAATACATACACTAAACGTGATTCTCCAAACAGAAAGTGAGGGTGTTTGATATGCATGATCCAAAAGATACTGTTGAGCTTGAGAATCAGGAAACATTGACCGACGAGGCAACCGATGAGGAACTTAGAGAAGAAGGTACTCAACGTGCGCCAGAACACGGTGATGAACGCGAACAGGTAGCAGAGGAAGTCGATGATCACGGTCGAGGACCAACGCAACCTGTATACGGGGAAAGCTATGAAGAAGAGTATGCCGAGCAAGCAGCTGTTGCTCCTGTGCATGAACCGATTGAAAATAAAGAAAAAGAAACGAACATGCAGGACGACGTAAAAGTCGGCATGGGATGGATCGGTCTAACGGCTGCCATCTTATCCTTTTTCTTCGCTCCACTTATCCTAGGTGTGGTGGGGATTGTGTTCGGAATCATCGGAAAGCGACGAGGTGCGGATACACTCGGCAATATGGCGATCATCGTTAGTATTGTTTCTATCGCGTTTTCTCTATTCTTCACTCCTGTAATCAATTTACTCTAAACCATAAAAAAAGTGGACTTCCTCTTGTGGAAGTCCACTTTCTTTGTAGTTAAGCTTGTTGTTCTTGTTCTTCTTTTTCTTTTCGTTGCTTTTCGTAATGTTCTTCCGCTAACTTATCGACTTCTTTTTTCAATTCGTCTACCATAATATCCTCTGGTACCTTACGAATGATTTCTCCGTGTCGGAATAGCAATCCTTCGCCTCTAGCACCGGCAATTCCGATATCTGCTTCACGAGCTTCACCAGGACCGTTTACGGCGCATCCTAGAACTGCTACCTTGATTGGAGCTTTGATACTTTGGATGTATTCCTCGACCTCATTTGCGATAGAAATCAGGTCGATTTCAATTCGTCCGCAAGTAGGGCATGAAATAAGTGTAGCAGCGTTCGCGGCAAGACCGAATGATTTTAATAATTCTTTCGCGACTTTTACTTCTTCTACTGGATCTGCACTCAGACTTATGCGAACTGTACTTCCGATTCCTTTGCTGAGAATCGCTCCGAGTCCGGCAGCACTTTTTACAGTACCTGCAAACAAAGTACCCGATTCAGTAATCCCAAGGTGGATCGGGTAATTAAATGCCGCTGCTGCCTTCTCATATGCATCAATTGCTAACTTGACATCAGATGCTTTAAGAGAAACGACAATATCGTGGAAGTCTAGGTCTTCTAGAATTTTGATGTGGTGCAGTGCACTCTCGACCATACCTTCTGCAGTAGGGTAGCCGTACTTTTCAAGGATATGTCTTTCAAGAGAACCAGCGTTTACTCCGATACGAATCGGAATGCCCTTTTCCTTAGCTGCTTTGACGACTGCTTCTACTTTTTCGCGTTTCCCGATGTTACCTGGGTTGATACGGATTTTGTCCGCTCCGCCTTCGATCGCTTTCAAAGCTTTTTTATAATCAAAGTGGATATCTACAACGAGTGGGATATTGATGCGCTTTTTGATTTCAGGGATTGCATCGGCTGCTCGGTCATCCGGGCAAGCTACTCGCACAATTTGACATCCAGCTTCTTCTAATCTTTTGATTTCTGCTACAGTTGCTTCCACGTCATGGGTCTTAGTCGTTGTCATGGATTGGATGACGACTTCATCTGATCCACCAATCGTTACGTCTCCGACTTTGACCGGGCGTGTATCTTTTCTGTGCGTAATGGCCATTTAATATCGCTCCTTTGTATAGTTACAAGAAGGTAAACTATCATTCCAACCTTCATTATAAGGGCTTCTTTCATAAATGAGAAGTCAATTACCTCGAAACGGCCGATTGTACATGTAAAATCGATGTAAATGACCGTCTAGCTGTTCGAAACATGTCAAATTATATCACGGAAATCATGTATAGAAAAATCATTTGATAAATAATTGAAACGCTTTTTGTCCCTCATTCGTATGAAAAGTATCACGTTAATTCGGAAGGAGTGTAGACAGTGCTCTCTTATGACTGGATCGCTTTATTCATTACACTGCTTGGGACGATGTTCTTAATCGGTGAGTTATTAGTAAATATGAAAGGTTTCTTCGGGCTGATCGGATTCGGTTTTATTACAGTCTATTTTTCCTCGTACTTAAGCACGGACATGTTTATTGTTATGATGCTGGTTTATTTCTTAGGCATCATCCTTATGATTATTGATGGAAAACTCGTGAACGACGGTACGCTCGCCATGATAGGAGGAGCAACCACGATATTGGCCGTAGGACTAAGCGCGCCCAACTGGGTGGCGGGTCTTTATAGTGTGATTGGGGTCATCTTAGGCGCAGCGGCATCTCTTTTATTTTTGAAAGTATTCAAAAGAAGGAAGATGTGGACGAAAATCACACTGGTGGACCAATTGACTTCGGAGATGGGGTACAATTCTATGAAAGAATCGTACCAAGCACTAATAGGTCGAGAAGGGAAAGCTGTTACGGACATGAGGCCGGTCGGAACGATTGAAGTGGATGGAGAGGAATTTAGTGCCGTCTCAAATGGTCAGTGGATATCGAATGGAGAGCAAATCACGGTGAGTTCGGTAGATGGGACTAAAATCTTAGTAAAGAAGTTGTGAGATAACTGAATATTTACGTTCTCTTAACGAACGGTTAACACTCCGTTGTCATAATTTGAATCGAAAGACAAAAATAAATGATAATGGAGTGTTTGTTTATGAAATTCCGGATAAGGAAGTTTAAGGAAATGCGCTTTTTCCATAAAATTAAGCGACCTTCTTTAAGAAAGTTTTCAACTTTGTCCCTAAAGGCTAGATTATCCTTCATTATTTGCATAATGGTTGCTTGTACTATTGGTCTTATCGGCTTTTTTTCATATACCAAAGCAAAAGACAGTCAAACGGATTTAGTACAGAACAGGCTAGAGCGCGAGCTGTTTATGGCTCAGGACGTTGCAGAACAGTTGATGTATGCTTTTATAGGAGATCAACAGGAGTTCGATGAAAGGTTGAAGGCTTACTCTGCATCCCAACAGGCCCAGCTTGTCCAGGATGGCTTAACATCCGAAGCATACATAATTAATGAAGAAGGCATTTATTCGTATCCTGAAGAAAAGATAGTAGATGGTGTTTCACCATCCTTCTTAGAGGAGATTCTTAAAAAAGAAAATGGAACGATTACCCGTGATTGGAATGGGGAGCGGTACGTTTTCTCCTTTGCGCCTGTACAGGAGCTACAGAGTGTTTATATGTTGGGGATCCCAGAGGATGATTTCTTATCAGGAGCTAACCAACTTGCCACTTATACGATTGTTTTAGGGTTGGTTACACTGATTGTTGTCGTAGTGACAGTCTACATACTAATCGGTCGCGTCGTTCGTCCTTTAAAAGAAATGCAAGCTATCATGTCGAAGGCAAGAGAAGGGGTACTGGAAGATGTTTCCTCTGTTCGTACCAGCTTGCCGGAAATTCATTCCCTGAAAACAAGCTATAAAGACTTAATTCAGACGATCGTCTCTCTATTAGGCTCTCTGCAAGGAGCTGTGGATAAGCTTGAACGAGGCGGTCAGCAAATAGAAGATTCTTCTTCAGAATTGAAAACGTCACAATACCAACTAAGAAGAGAAGTGGACTCTGTTGCAGATGGAAGTAAACGAACGAATGAACTGCTGGGAATGCAGGGGAGTGTTTTCGCAGAGCTTCACAGTGTATTTGAGAGTCTTCGTGATTCCTTGAAGAACATGTACGGTAACCAGAACGAAATGAACAAAGCAGTTTCTTCAGGCCTAGATGGTGTGAACGCAATAGAAGGTTCCTTCAATAGTTTTCGTGTCGAACTACAGGAAATGACTTCACGTGTCACCTCTTTCCAAAATTATGTGGTAAATATCCAGGATTCAGGAGAAAAGATTCAAGATATTGCGGAACAGACTAGAATGCTTGCTTTGAATGCTTCTATTGAGGCTGCACGAGCAGGGGAGAGTGGGAAGGGTTTTGCTGTTGTGGCATCAGAGGTTCGCCTCCTTGCAGACCGTTCGCGTGAAACGGCCCAGGATATCGATCAACGGATGCGTGACGTTGTAGAGATGGGGAAATATTTCTCAGAGCAATTTTCGAAACTGCAAGATGAAATTCAATTGCAACAGTCCCAAATGACCATTTCAAAAGATGCTTTCTCACAAGTCTCAGGTGGGATGGATTCGTTTAATGAAAACCTGAATGAATCGAAAGAAAGGCTGCAAAATGGAGAACACGTGATGCCGCAGATGGAAGAAGCATTAAACGGTACAAAACTGGTGATCCAGAAGCAAACGGATTCAACAGGTCGTTTAATGGAGGCAATTGAGGATCAACAGCATAGAATGAATCACTTCGACGAGTTCTCTCGAGAGCTGATAAGTTTAACCGAAGAACTGTCCAGTTTAATTGCTTCCAATCAATTAACAGACATGCATGAGAATAGAATTCAAGAGCATGGAGTGGATTTGGAAGAAGGCCAACAGCGTGCTTCATAATTAAAGCTATTTCAGAGCGTGTCATTCACTGAACCTAGAAAAGACACTTTCTTCGTGAAAGTGTCTTTTTGATTTGAAAAAAATATTGAAAATTTCCTCTAGTCTTTCATTGCATCACACTCATTTTACGCGGGTATGAACTAAACGTAAATTTAATGTAAATTTTGTCGAAATCCCTTTGCATGTATTGGAGTAATCGTTAATAATGGTGTAGGTGTTACAAAAAAGAGAGACACTATTGATTAACTTGGATGAGAAGGGATGGAGATGAATTGGAAATAAATGTGCAACAGATGATATTTGAATTCATCGGTGGACTTGGTATTTTCCTATTTGGTCTTAAGTACATGGGCGATGGATTGCAAAAAGTCGCCGGAGACCGATTACGCGAGTTGTTAGATCGCTTTACTAGTAACCCGTTAATGGGTGTAATTGCAGGTGCAGTTGTGACAATACTTGTACAAAGTAGTTCGACAACAACTGTATTGACGGTAGGTCTGGTTAATGCCGGGTTTATGACATTTAGACAAGCAATCGGCGTCATTATGGGCGCAAACATCGGTACAACGATGACAGCATTTATTATCGGTATTGATGTTAAGGAATACGGTTTACCTATTTTAGCAGTAGGTGCCTTTATGATTTTCTTCTTTAAAAACAAAAAAGTTACAAATATTGGACAGACCGTATTCGGTCTCGGTTCCTTATTCTTCGGACTCGAAACAATGAGTGGGGGAATGAAGCCACTCCGTTCTTTAGAGGCATTCCAAGAGTTGACGGTAAGCATGAGTGATAATCCGATTTTAGGAGTAGTAATCGGAACACTATTCACCGTTATCGTACAAAGTTCCAGTGCGACAATAGGTATATTGCAAGAACTGATGGGAGAAGGATTAGTCAGTCTTGAAGCTGGTCTCCCAGTCTTATTTGGAGACAATATCGGTACAACCATCACGGCAGTTATTGCGGCGATCGGTGCTAGTATCGGTGCCAAAAGAGCAGCATTTGTACACGTTATTTTTAACGTGTTAGGTGCGGTAGTATTCTTGATATTATTGAAACCTTATACGGCCTATGTCGAGTGGCTCCAGGGAGCACTCAATCTTGAACCGCAGATGACGATAGCATTTGCCCACGGGTCATTTAACATTGCAAACACAATCGTTCAATTCCCGTTCATTGCCGTACTTGCATGGATTGTCATCAAGCTAGTGCCGGGTGAGGAATCTTTAGTGGACTCCAAACCTCAACACTTAGATGCAATCTTTATTGAACAGTCTCCTGCGTTAGCATTAGACCAGGCAAAAGAAGAAGTAGTAAGAATGGGTGAATATGCATACAAGGGACTCGAAGAAGCAAGCTTATATTTGAACAACAGGCAACAAAAACACTCAGAAATTGCAATGCAAATTGAAGAGGCTTTGAACAACTTAGATCGAAAAATTACTGACTATTTGGTTCAATTATCATCCGCTTCCTTAACGGACGAAGAAAGCCATAAGCACTCCGCCTTGCTCGATTCTGTCCGGGATCTCGAGAGAATCGGAGACCACTTCGAAAACATCATAGAATTAATTGATTATAAGAACTCCAACAAAGTGAATCTTACTGAACAAGCTGTTGAGGACTTAAATGATATGTTCGACCTAGCCCTAATGACGGTTAAGCAAGCGACAAAAGCACTTCAGAATATGGATCGTGAAGAAGCGCTTGCTGTTGTTCAAAAAGAGAACGAATTGGATCGTATGGAACGAAGCTACCGTAAGAAGCACATCATCCGCCTTAATGAAGGACTTTGCACAGGCCAAGCAGGTATTGTGTTCGTAGATATGATCAGCAACCTTGAACGTATTGGGGACCATGCTGTTAATATTGCAGAAGAAGTTTTAGGTGAGAAAGAAAGTTTATAAGTAGACAGTAAGGGGCAGTCAAGGATTCTTGACTGTCCCATTTACTTTTATTAGTGAATCGGAAGAGGAGAAGTGTACTTCATGAAAGAAAATCCGAAGGAAAATACAAAAAAACCTTGAAACTCGATTTCCCACGTGCTATATTATTTTTGTCGCACAAAATCGAAGGTTTTCATTTAAATACTTTCAAAAAAAGTATTGACGAATCTTTGTTCCCGTGTTAAATTATTAAATGTCGCTTCAAGCGGCAACAACTTAATGGCGGCGTAGCTCAGCTGGCTAGAGCGTACGGTTCATACCCGTGAGGTCGTGGGTTCGATTCCC
Source organism: Halobacillus salinus (assembly GCF_004684905.1). Lineage (GTDB taxonomy): Bacteria > Bacillota > Bacilli > Bacillales > Halobacillaceae > Halobacillus > Halobacillus salinus. The sequence continues at coordinate 853,461 of NZ_SRJC01000001.1, forward strand.
TCCGCCGCTACCATTATACATATTGACATAAGCCATGGCGGTTGTGGCGAAGTGGTTAACGCACCTGATTGTGGTTCAGGCATTCGTGGGTTCGATTCCCATCAGCCGCCCCATTGGACCCTTAGCTCAGCTGGTTAGAGCTATCGGCTCATAACCGATCGGTCGCAGGTTCGAGTCCTGCAGGGTCCACCATATCGTAATTCGGAGGAGTACTCAAGTTTGGCTGAAGAGAGCGGTCTTGAAAACCGCCAGGGGGTTAACGCCCCGCGGGGGTTCGAATCCCTCCTCCTCCGCCATACATATTATATGGAAGAAATACGGATCGAAAATAGTTCCTTCAAAAAAATACGGCTCGGTAGCTCAGTCGGTAGAGCAACGGACTGAAAATCCGTGTGTCGGCGGTTCGATTCCGTCCCGAGCCACCATTTCAACAAGCAGATGCTTGTTTTTTTTGTATCTTTTTTTATGGAAGGAACAGGAAATGGACAATAGGACGTTTTAATTCCTAAGATAAGGGAATTCATATTATCGGGAGATTTTTTGATTTTCTCCTTCCTGTTGCAAATTAGTTGCAAGTCATTTTTCGGTTTGATAATGTAAAATTAAGAAACCGTGTAAGGGCGCTTCTTGTTTTACATATTACATTAAAGGAGGAGTTTTACAATGGCTAAATTTGAACTACCAGAACTACCATATGCGTATGACGCATTAGAACCAACTATCGATAAGGAAACAATGAACATCCACCATACGAAACACCATAATGGATACGTGACTAAGCTGAATAATGCACTAGAAGGTCATGCAGATCTTCAAGATAAGTCTCTTGAGGAACTACTTGCAGACAATCTTGCTGTAGTACCAGAAGACATTAAAACAGCTGTACGTCGTAACGGTGGCGGTCATGCTAACCACAGTCTATTCTGGACTATCATGTCTCCAAATGGTGGCGGAGAGCCAACTGGCGATCTAGCTACGAAGCTTAACGACACATTCGGCAGTCTTGATCAATTTAAAGAGAAATTCGAAACAACTGCCAAAGGTCGTTTCGGATCTGGTTGGGCTTGGCTAGTCGTAAACAATGGCGAGCTTGAAGTCATCGATACGCTGAACCAAGATTCTCCACTAATGGAAGGTAAGACTCCAATTCTTGGACTTGACGTTTGGGAGCACGCTTATTACCTTAACTACCAAAACCGTCGTCCTGATTACGTTTCAGCATTCTGGAACGTAGTAAACTGGGATGAAGTTGCAAAGCGTTTCGACGCTGCTAAATAATCCGTATGTGAGCACGGCATCTGCCGTGCTCTTTTTTATTTTTACATGACTTACATAGAGCAGCTAATCATCTACTCGGTATTCGTTCGTATATCTCTTTTTGTTCTGATTACACTAAGAGGGAACGAAAAGGAGACATGTATATGGTGAGTAAGCTGCGTGCGTGGTTAGACCGCGAAAATGTATCAAAAGATCTGCTATTGCTACTATTAATTGGAGGCCTTTACTCCCTTGGCATTTTCTTATCGAGTACGTTCGTGAATATCTATTTATGGAAGCAATCCAATAGCTATACTGATATTGCTCTATACAACATGAGTATCTATATATTACAACCGATCACGTTCATCATAGCTGGGAAATGTGCCAAGCGTGTAGACCGGGTGATTGTTTTGAGAGCAGGAGTCATAGTACTTTCTCTGTTCTTTTTAACAGTACTTTTAGTCGGGGAGCGAGCTGCAACATTTAATGTCATGCTTGGTTCTCTACTTGGAATCGGATATGGATTTTACTGGCTTGCCTATAATGTACTTACCTTTGAGATTACGGAGCCGGACACACGTGACTTTTTTAATGGGTTTTTAGGAGTCCTGCAGTCATTGGGTGGCATGACAGGGCCATTACTAGCTGGCTTTATCATATCTAGGTTGAATAACTTTACGGGGTACACGGTTATTTTTGCTGTCTCGTTTGGATTGTTCATCGTTGCAGTTCTCGTCAGTTTCGGTTTATCCAGAAGGAAAGCTAAGGGGCATTTCTCTTTTAAGCGGATTATGGTGGAAAGAAAACACAACGTAAACTGGAAAAGGATAACGAATGCACACATTTCCCAGGGCTTTAGAGAGGGGACTTTTCTATTTGCGGTTTCTATATGGATCTTCTTGATGACGCAAGACGAACTGTCAATCGGGTTATTCAACTTAGTCTACTCAGGGTTTTCATTTTTGTTCTATTTCCTGGTCAGTCGAGTTGTGAAGCCAAGAAGAAGAAAGAAAGCGATTCTAATAGCGGGTTTCATCCTGTATATTAATGTTTTCTTGCTGCTCCTAAGCTACAATATGCCACTTTTACTTCTGTACGGTGCAATCGGAGGAGTGTTCTTCCCATTGTTTTATGTCCCGTATCTTTCGCTCACTTATGACGTCATCGGGAAGTCATGGAATGCAGGGGAGATGAGAATAGAATATATAGTTGTTAGGGAAATCTTTTTGAATACAGGGAGAGTCTTGTCGATAATAATCTTTCTTCTCGCTATTTCTTTCATCCAACCAGAATCGGGAATACCATACATCTTACTCCTAGTTGGAGGCGGACACTTCGTTGTGTACTTTTTCATCCGACGAATTGATACGAAAACGATGCAACCGACACATAATTGAAACTTTCTTCCCCATAGTATCGTCTATGCTTTTAGGACGAATCATTGTATAATATAGGATGAATTTGATTTGAACAAGGGAGAGGAGATCTCATGGGGAAGAAAAAGAAAAAGCAGCAAACGAAAAAATCACATCTTCCTTTCCGATTAAATGTTGTCTTCTTTGTCGTATTTTTGTTATTTGCAGCTATCATCCTTCAATTAGGGGTAGTGCAGATTCTGAACGGTGAGGAAGCGCAAGAAGAAATTAATCGTACGGAAAATACTACTACAAATATACCGGTTCCTCGTGGAGAGGTATATGACCGATTCGGCAAACCAGTCGTGGACAATCAGCCTCTCTATTCGATTACATACACCCCTCCAAAAGGTGTTCAGCCGGGAGATCGTTTAGAGCTTGCACATAAGTTAGCAGATTATATGGATATGCCTTATGAAAATAAATTGACGACACGAGACTTAAAAGAGTACTTCTATTTAAACAACCGCGAAGAAATCATGGAGAGAATTGCGGATGTAGACACGGAAGGAATGGAAAACGGTGACGTGTATCAATTGCAACTAGACAGTGTTACTGAACAAGATATTGCTGACTATGGAGATGACATCAAAGAGGTTATTGCCATTAAGAAGGAATTGGACAAAGCCTATGCCTTGTCCCCTCAAATAATTAAAAACGTCGACATTTCAGAAGAGGAGTACTCTACCGTCGCTGAGCACTTGGCTGTCCTTCCTGGTGTCAACGTAACGGCCGACTGGGAGAGAAGCTACCCGTTTGAAACGACGTTCAAGAACTATCTCGGGAACATTACCTCAAGAAACCAAGGTGTCCCTAAAGACGACTTGGATTATTATATGTCACTCGACTACAGCCGTAACGATCGTGTCGGAATCAGTGGCCTTGAGCAAGAGTATGAAGAAGTGTTGCGTGGCACGAAAGAGAAAGTACAGTACATTACGGATAAAGACAATAATGTAGTGGATTCTAAAGTCATTCGCGAAGGACAACGCGGGAAAGACCTGGTTTTGACGATTGATATGGAATTACAGCAGAAGGTCGATCAGATTGTCAGGGAAGAGTTAGCGGCTGCTATTCAAGCGGCACCTTACGATAACCGAAATTTAGAGAATTCGATTGCGGTAGTATCGGACCCTGAAACTGGCGAAATTCTTGCTATTTCAGGTCAACAATATAACCGTAATATCGAGCCAGGCGAAAGCCGGTTCACAGATGTCTCCCACCAAGCCGTTTATAATGCCTATACTCCAGGTTCGACGGTGAAGGGTGCTACGATTTTGACAGGGTTGCAAGAAGAAGCTATTTACCCTGGGTTCGGAATCAATGATAGGGATTTAAAGCTCCCCAACAAGACTAAAGGATCTTATACTCCGAACATCGGATATGTAAATGATATTTCTGCTCTACAGCAGTCTTCCAACGTGTACATGTTCTTCCTTGCTTTGCGGCTCGGCGGAGACTACAGTCCTAGTTATGTTAAAGATTCATTGAACCTAGATAATGATACATTTGAGAAATTCTTGTACAACTTCAACCAGTTTGGATTAGGTGTCGAAACGGGAGTCGACTTCCCTTATGAAAGTACAGGAGTTCAAGGAGACAATCCTGAAAACCCTGGTAACTTACTTGACTATTCAATTGGGCAGTATAGTTCTTACACACCTATGCAGCTAAATCAGTATGTTTCCACAATCGCCAATGGTGGGGACCGGATGCAATTGCGATTGGTGAAGGAGATCCATGACCCTTCTAATACAAATGAAGAACTAGGTCCGATTTATAAGGATTACGCTCCGAACGTCTTAAATCAAATAGAAATGGATCCATCCTACATTGGCAGGGTCCAAGAAGGGTTCCGACAAGTTTTTCAAACATCACGCGGAACAGCTAGTTCTATTTTCTCCAAACAGCCTTATGCACAATACAACATGGCTGGTAAAACGGGAACAGCCCAAACGGAAAAATGGGTACCTACTGAAGTAGAAGGGGAGTATCGCAGGATTCCTAACTTGTTGAACAAAACCTTGATTGGCTATGCGCCATTTAATGACCCGGAGATCGCCTTTTCTGTTATGACTCCACACGTAGGAGAAGACGCGGTATCAACATTCAACGTCAGTAATAAGATCGGGGCGAGAATAGGACAAGCCTATTTTGAACTGAAAGAACAACGTGCAAAAGAAGACAATACAAGTTCTGATAAAGAAGAGTGATGCGAATTCGTTCGCATCACTTTTTTTTATCAAAAACTGTATTTCCCTTATAAGATGGGGCCATTTCAATATTATCAAGACGAATTTCAACAAAATCGGTCAATTTACAAAACCTTTACGTTTCATTTATATGTGATTAAAACTCCACCTTTATTATATAAATTGTGAGTTGGTCAAGCCGTTGCTCACAAAACTTTGTACCTATAGGGGGAGAAAGAAATGAAAAACTTTAAAAGTTTAGCACTAATGCTTGCATTCATCTTAGTTGTAGGTGTACTTGCAGCATGTGGAGGATCTAACTCCGATGAGGAAGCAACAGACAACTCTGGTGGAGAATCATCAGGAGATAGCGGATCCGAAGAAGTTTCCGGTCCAGTAGCAATCGACGGATCTTCAACAGTTTTCCCAATCATGGAAAACCTTGTTTACACTTACAGCCAAGAGCAGCCAGAAGTTAACGCAACAGTTAACAGCTCAGGCTCAGGTGGAGGATTCAAGAAATCCACTAAAGGTGAAATCGATCTTTCTAACGCTTCCCGTGAAATCAAAGAAGAAGAAATGGCACAAGCGGAAGAAAACGACGTACAGCTAGAGCCACTAACTCTTGCTTACGATGGTCTTTCTGTTGTAGTAAGTGCCGAGAACGATTTCGTTGATCAACTTTCTATCGAACAACTTAAACAAATCTTCCTTGATTCTTCTGAGGCAACTAAATGGTCTGATATCAATCCAGAATGGCCAGATGAAACAATCAAGATCTTCAGTCCTGGACACGATTCCGGTACTTTCGACTACTTCAACGAAGTAATTCTTGAAGAAAATCCAATGAAAGAGGGAGAAAACACAACTCTTTCTGAAGATGACAACGTACTAGTACGCGGTATCGAGAACGACCCTAACGCAATCGGATTCTTCGGTTATGCATATTATGCTGAGAACAAAGATGCGCTTAAAGTTCTAGGAATCCAAGACGGTGAAGATGCAGAAGCAGTCAAGCCAAGTGGAGATACAATTCAAAGCGGTGAATATACACCACTTTCTCGCCCACTATTCACTTATGTGAACGTAAATGCTTATAAAGAGAAGGCACAAGTACGTGACTTCGTTGAGTACACTCTAAATAATGCTGGTAAAGCAGCTGAAGAAGTAGGCTACGTTGCTCTTCCAGACGAGAAATATCAAGAACAGCTTGATACAGTTAAAAGCTGGGCTGAGTAACAGGAATTCCAAGTTTTAATAGAGGTGGGTGAGACTGACTTAGTCTCACCTTGCCTTATGGATGAAAGGAGTTTTAACATGGACAAAGGTTTGCAATCAGAGGGAAATGTAAATGTCCAACAGATGATTGAAGATAAAAAGCGATCGAAAAGCCTTGGAGAAATTATAGAAAAAATCATTCCATGGTTTCTGTTGCTTTGTGCCATCGTTAGTGTGTTAACGACAGCTGGAATTTTATTCACTTTACTGCGAGAGTCTATCGGATTCTTCGCAAATGTATCGATTATTGATTTCTATACAGGTACGGACTGGTCCCCATGGACAGGTCATTACGGGGTGGCACCGTTAATCGGTGGAACGCTCTTGATTACGTTAATTGCAACACTAACAGCTGTACCGCTTGGTCTTATGTCAGCTATTTTCTTGAGTGAGTATGCGAATGACAAAGCGAGACGTGTCATCAAACCGATCTTGGAAGTCCTTGCTGGAATTCCGACGGTAGTTTACGGGTACTTCGCTCTTACGTTCATTACTCCTATGTTTCAAACGTTCATTCCCGATCTAGGGATTTTCAACGCATTGAGTGGTGGTTTTGTTGTAGGAATTATGATCATTCCTATGGTCGCTTCTCTATCAGAAGACGCGATGAACTCCGTTCCTAACGCTCTACGTGAGGGTGCCTACGGACTTGGAGCGACCAAGTTTGAAGTAGTATTCAAAGTTGTATTGCCAGCTGCATTCTCTGGTATCGTAGCTTCGATTGTATTGGCGATCTCTCGTGCAATCGGTGAGACGATGATTGTGACGATTGCTGCCGGTGCGACACCAAACTTAACATTCAATCCGACAGATTCTATCCAGACGATGACAGCCTTTATTGTACAGGCTGCTACCGGGGATACGACATTCGGATCAACTATCTACTATAGTCTATATGCTGTAGGTATGACGCTATTCGTCTTCACCCTGGTCATGAACTTAATCGCACAGTATATTTCACGTAGGTTCAGGGAGGAATATTAATGCTTGGACAGAACGAACAAGGAATAAAAAAACGTATGGAGGGACGAGTCCTTCTGAACAAAATCTTGATGGTTTTGTTCTTCTTGGCTACAACTGTTGGCCTTGTCTTTCTCGTACTTCTGTTTTATCGTGTATTGACTCAAGGAATTGGCTATTTGAATTGGAATTTCATTACTAGCTTCCCTGCTCCGTACCCTGAAAAAGCAGGGTTATGGGCTGGTGTGATGGGATCGATTTTCCTCATGTTGATCGTTGCAGTATTTGCGGTCATCGTTGGTGTTTCGACAGCCATCTATTTAGAAGAATATGCTAAACAGAATAAATTTACAGACTTTATTCGAGTGAACATTCAAAACCTTGCTGGAGTGCCATCAATTGTTTTTGGTCTCTTAGGTTTAACATTCTTCGTTTATATGTTTAATTTCGGGTATACCTTAATAGCGGGCGGTTTAACCATGGCGCTCCTAATTTTACCAGTTATAGTTGTCTCTGCTCAGGAAGCGATTCGTTCGGTACCATCTGAAATTAAAGAAGCATCCTACGGTATGGGTGCATCAAAATGGCAGACCATTGCGCGTGTAATTTTGCCTGCATCTATTCCAGGAATTTTGACAGGTACAATTATTGCTTTGTCTCGTGCCATTGGGGAAACGGCACCACTTATTATTGTCGGTGCTGCGACAGCCATTTTCACGCTTCCGGATTCACTACTTGCGAAGTACACGGTTATGCCGATCCAGATCTACAACTGGACTGGTCGTCCACAGGAAGAATGGCAATATGTTGCTGGCGCAGGAATCATTGTACTACTTGCAATTTTGCTACTGATGAACTCCATTGCCGTAATTATTCGTAACAAGTATCAACGACGCCTTTAAAATTGGATGAGGAGGGTTTCGTAATGAACGAAACTATAGAGCAACAAAAAAAGACTGCAAATGTAAAAATCGAAAGTAAATCTACAGATAAAAAGCAAAAGAATACAGAAGGACGTCACGTTTTCGAAGTAGAGGATCTAAACCTTTGGTATGGTTCCGATCAAGCTTTGTATGAAGTGTCTATGAACGTACCAGAACAGCAGGTTACTGCGATTATCGGACCATCAGGGTGCGGGAAATCGACATTCCTGAAAACACTAAACCGAATGGTGGAAATGGTGCCGATCGTAAAAACTTCCGGTGACATCAAGTATCGTAACCAGAACATTTTCGGGAATAACTTCCAACAAGAATACCTGCGTACAAAAGTAGGTATGGTATTCCAAAAACCAAACCCATTCCCTAAATCAGTATATGATAACGTAGCATACGGTCCTCGTATTCACGGTATCAAAGATAAGAAAACACTTGATCAAATCGTTGAGAAAAGTCTTAAAGGCGCTGCAATCTGGGACGAATTGAAAGATCGTTTAGACGAGAATGCGTATGGCTTGTCCGGTGGTCAACAACAACGTGTCTGCATTGCACGTGCACTTGCCGTGGAACCTGATGTCATTTTGATGGACGAGCCAACTTCTGCTCTTGACCCAATCTCTACGGCGAAAGTGGAAGAGTTAGTACAAGAACTTAAGAAGAAGTATAGTATCATCATCGTAACGCACAACATGCAACAAGCTGCCCGTATCTCTGATAAAACGGCATTCTTCTTGAATGGAGAATTAGTTGAGTTTGCCGAGACAGATGACCTGTTCCAAAACCCACGTGATAAGCGAACAGAGGATTATATTACTGGACGCTTCGGATAATTAGGGAGGAGGAACTGACTTGTCAACACGTGCTCAATTCTCAGAAGAACTAGACCAACTTAAGCAACAAATTAAAGAATTGGCGGTAGAAGCGAAATATTCACTTGATAGCGCCATTCACCTATTGTATGAATGTGATGTAGAAAAGGCTAGACAGTTGATTGAAGACGACGCTGAATTGGATGCTCGTGAGGAACGGATTAATGACAATGCTGTCCTCATGATTGCGAAACAGCAGCCAGTAGCAAGTGATCTTCGGAGGTTAGTAAGTGCTATCAAAATCTCATCAGACCTTGAGCGGATGGCGGATCACTCTACTAACATCGCAAAGGCTACGATTCATTTAGGTGAGCATCACAATATTGAAATTGATCCGGAACTTCGTGAAATGGCCATCCTTGCGATGGATATGGTCGATCTCGCTGTGAAAGCCTTCGAGTATGAGGACATCACTCTGGCGAATAAGCTTGCGGAGATGGATGACGTGGTGGATAATAAATATGGGATGGTTGTTAAGCAAATGCTTGAGTTGACAGCTATTAACCCTGAACAAATCCAGCACATTATGCAGATGGCCTATGTAGCTCGCTATATTGAACGGTTTGCAGACCACATCACGAATATCGGTGAGAATATATTCTACCTTGTTAAAGGGAAGACGTACGACTTGAATAGTTAAATCACAGAACCGCAGAGAGAGCACCTCTGCGGTTTTTGTATCATAAGGATAAGGTCATTAAAAAAATGCAGGAGTCTATTTAGACTCCTGCATTTTTTGTGTAATCATTATTCTAAAGCATTACTTTGAAGTGATCGCTTTTGCTATCTCATTCAGGCTCATATCCGAGTTTACAGTCGCTTGCCCAACTTGAATGAACCGACTATAATCATTGAGCGACATGTATTGTTCCAGCTCGCTTGCTTGGTCAATAACTCCTGCTTCTTCAAGTTTTTTGCTGATGTCTTCTGTAGTAGTGCCGGATACTATATCGAGGGAGTAGACGAATACCTTCTCGATATTGCTCTCATCAGGTGCTGCTTCTTTATCTTTCTTTTTCTGGTTAAGGGATTCAAATTCTTCGTTTGAGAGGACATGATAGCCACTGCTTTCGACGTGGGCTATCATGTCCTTTGTGCCCCCACCTTTCTTAGCTAAGGATGTTTCTGCTTCTTGAGGTTGCAGGTAGAGAGTTCCACCGAGCAGTAGGGTAGCTACAAACAGTCCTAATGAAAATGAACGGAGAAGATGCTTCATGAAAGGACACCTTTCTTATCCCACTGTTGAATGAAGAGGAGGACATCCTGTTCATCGACATTGGTTTGTTTAGCTATGTAATGGGGTTTAAAGCCTTTACTATACATGGAATAAATGGTGTCCATCTTAGAGTGCGAAGAAGAGGCGTTCTGTTTGATAATTTCCCCAGTCAAATCTTCTGCGAGAAGCTCTTCTTCCAATACTTTAAGTTTCTGCCCGAATTGATAATTAGACTGCATCATCTCCATAGAAAGCTGTTCAACCTGGTCTTCTACCTTTTTCATGCGATCATTTGCGAAGAAGGAGAGGATGAATAATACCACGGATATGGATAGTAACGTGATGATAACGGTTAGCATAGTTTTTCTCACTCCTAACATTTCTCATGTTTAGTTATATCATAGAAATTCTACTGTGACTATGAGGATTGCATGGTTTTTACATCAATAATATACTTGAAAGAGACGTGTGGTTTTGTTATTATAGTTAAGTCTGATAATGTGAATCAAAGACGTGAAACAATTGAACAAGATTTGGAGGGATAACCAATGCGTGTAAATATCACACTTGCTTGCACTGAAACTGGTGACCGCAATTATATTACTACAAAAAACAAGCGTACGAACCCTGAACGTTTGGAGCTTAAGAAATTCAGCCCACGCCTAGGGAAGCATACGCTTCACCGCGAAACGAAGTAAAACAGTAGGATCTTTCCTACTGTTTTTTTTATATTCAATGAGGGGGCTGACTGTTGAAGAAAGCATTACGTACGGAAGCGAAGCACATGTTGCAATCCCTTACAGGAGTAGAGAAGCACAACATCGAAAAAAAACAGGCAAAAGCTTTGTTTGAGAGCACGCTTTGGTCTGATGCGCAAACCATAGGAGTGACAATCTCACGAGGTTTCGAGTGGGATACGAAGCATATTATTGAGAGCGGATGGGAACAAGGAAAACAGATGGTCGTTCCAAAGTGTAACCCAGAAGAAAAGAGTATGCAGTTTTATAGGCTAAATGATTTTCAACAGTTGGAGACTGTGTATTTCGGACTTCAGGAACCAAAACCATCGGCTACGGAAGCTGTCTCTCCGGATCAGATTGACCTTTTGTTGGTTCCGGGGCTGTTATTTAATACTAACGGCTACAGACTCGGCTTTGGTGGAGGGTATTATGACCGGTTTTTAGCCAATTTTAAAGGTAATACGATCATGGTCGCATCCCAGCAACAAAAGTGTGAATCCATCCCTGTGGAAGCGTTCGATCGTCCAGTTCAGTATGTTTTGACGGAAGAAGGAATGAAACAGTCAAAGTAATAATTGGAGGGGTATTGTGGAACGTGTGAATAGAGTGGCATTGATCGGTACAGGAGCGGTTGGCTCTAGTTATGCTTTTGCTTTATTGAATCAAGGTGTTGCGGACGAACTCGTCATGATTGATTTGAATATAGACAAATCAGAAGGTGATGCCATGGATTTGAACCACGGTCTTGCCTTTGCCCCGTCTAGCAAAAAGATTTGGTTTGGAGACTATAATGATTGTCAGAAGGCGGACATAGTCGTGATTACAGCTGGTGCGAACCAGAAGCCTGGAGAGACCAGACTCGACTTGTTGGAGAAAAACACGGCCGTCTTCCAGTCGATCGTGGAATCTGTCATGTCCAGTGGATTTGATGGAATTTTCGTTGTGGCTACAAACCCAGTAGATATTCTCACTTATATGACCAGGGAGTTTTCCAAACTTCCAGCACACCGTGTGATTGGTTCTGGGACCATCCTAGATACGGCTCGTCTTCGTTATCAGCTTAGTGAATATTTTGATGTAAGTGCTAAGAACGTGCATGGATATATCATTGGAGAGCATGGGGACTCAGAACTGCCGGTTTGGAGTCATACTACTATTGGAGGGCAATCTGTTTTTGACAGGATACAGGACAGCCCAGAGAAGTATAATATTTCGGATTTAGATGATATTTTTGAACAAGTACGAGACGCTGCATATCATATCATAAAGCGTAAGGGCGCAACTCATTACGGAATAGCGATGGGGTTAGTAAGGTTGACGCGCGCTATCTTGCATAATGAGAATGCCATTCTTACCGTTTCTTCGCATCTAGACGGTATATACGGGGTTGAGGATATTTATATTGGGGTCCCCGCCATTGTGAATAGAAGTGGGATCCGGGAAATCATTCCTCTTCACTTAACAGAAGAAGAAAATCGTAAGTTTCTGGACTCTGCATCTATTTTGAAAGAAACAATGAAGCCAGTCTTGAAACAGTACAAAGGTGAATAAGCTTCCCATAATAGGCAAAACCTAATCCCAAATCAAGAAGAAAACGGGGTGGGTACCATGTCTAGTGCTATCCGGTGGGTGGTTGTTTGCGTTACAGCTGTGATCTCAGTGTATCAATTTCGCTATCGAATCATTAATTTCGCTTCCTCTTATCCTTTGATTCGAAAACTGATGGTCCGTTTGACGATGAACGTTCCTTATGTACGAAAAAAACTACTAGGGCATATGTTTCAAAGGTAATAAAAGCCCTGTACTATGAATGTCTCAAAAGAAAAGCTGTCATTGAAAAATGACAGCTTTTCTTTTGAGCTAATATAATGAGCAGGAAAGGGTAATTCATCCCTTAACCCATGCTATGATGAGGGGAATAAAGGAGGAAGAGGCGTGTTTGTGGAGCAAAGTTATTATTTTTGGAAATTCGTCTATGAACTAGTCGTGGTTCACGAATTCCAGGTTCTTCATCTTCATACGAAAGATCAAGAAGTGTGGCTGGAGAAAGAGCATCAATGGAAAACGAACGTGGTTAGAATCAAACAAAAGCAAGTCAATTGGAGTAATGAGTTGAAGCGGGAACTGTTTATGGTTCAGCAGCAACTGAAGAAGAACCGAAAGTTGTTCCGAGGTGGTCGAGTAACGGTTCATACCATTTACATTTCAGAACACCAGCCAGTCGATGAGTGGGAACATGTCCTGGATGAACTTCCCGAAAATTCCTCCCAGTTCAATCTATATTATATGTCTGATGATACGAAACAAGAAGAGAGGGAACGGTTCCTTCATCATTTTGATTTAGATGCAACTGAATTTGAACAAGAACCTTCACAAGATGAGAAGGAAGCTATGATTCCGTATTTACAACAACAAATTGCAGGTTCTCATTATAAACGAAGGAAAGAAGCGGAATCACTCTTCCAATTTGGAAAGCCATTGATCACGTATGTCCTTTTGGCTATCAATATCCTGTTTTTTGTTTATATGGAATGGAAGGCGGATTCAACGGCGGTGGAAACCCTCATTGAGTTTGGAGCGAAATATAACCCTGCAATCATAGAAGGAGAATGGTGGAGAATCGTTTCTTCTATGTTCATTCATATAGGGTTGCTTCATTTATTGATGAATATGTTAGCTCTCTATTATCTAGGCACGGCTGTAGAGAGGATCTACGGAACGATGCGGTTCACTTTGATTTACTTCCTTGCCGGCGTTTTCGGAGGCGTTGCGAGCTTTATGCTAAACCCTTTCGTGGCAGCAGGAGCATCAGGTGCAATCTTTGGTTTGTTTGGAGCTCTATTATTCTTTGGTGTTCATCATAAGCAGCTGTTTTTCCGAACAATGGGCTGGAATTTATTATTTGTTATTGGGTTGAATATTGTTTTTGGTATAACGGTACCACAAGTGGATAACGGTGCACACATGGGAGGACTTGTCGGAGGGTTTATCGCTTCAGCTCTTGTCAACCTTCCGAGGAAAAAGGCGCCATTTATTCAGTCTCTTGCCTTATTCGGCTATGTAGGTGCAATCGCCGCGATGGGTATCTTAGGCGTTCAAGGCTACTTTAATGAAGGACAGACGATTTCACAAGTGCAGGAATCACAGCAACTGAATCAAGATGGAGAGTATGACAAGGTGGTTGCTCTGACAACGGAGGCGATGGAACAGGGAGGAAATTATGAAGCACCTTTAAAGTTCAATCGTTCCTATGCTTATATCCAATTGGGAGAAGAGGAGAAGGCGAAGGAAGATCTTATAGAAGTTGTCGAATTAGCACCTGACATGGCAGAAGCTCATTATAACCTTGCTATACTGTACGACCAGGAAGGTAATAAAGAAAAAGCAGCTGAACATGCACGAACAGCTGCAGAATTAAATCCAGATAATCAACAATTTAAAAATCTTTCTGATGAGTTATCCTCTTCTTAGTAGTATTGGATGAGTTGATGTTTCTTTCCTGTATCATCTTCGAACAGTACCATTAAGTGCTTTCCGTTCTTGTCGAACAGGATGATGGGGATATAACTTTGTATAGGGTGGTTGGAATGGGTATCGGTTATGCCTAATATGTAATTTTTGTATAGGCCTTCCCATAATTGACCGTATATTCGTTCTGATTCACCCTCTGGTACGCCAGGAAGAGGACGGTCATTGTATTTTGCCAGTTCAGTAAGCGGCACTGCTGTGTACTGGCCTTTTGGAACTTGGTAATAGTCTAAGAGCTCCTTCCACTGAACTTGCACCTGTTGCTGGATACTGTGGTCTAACCTCTCTTTCCATTCTTTTTCTTCCGCCGTTTTCGGCTTGTGGAAGAAAGAGCGTGTACTGTGGGGGGAGTCGATGACATAGAGCGCATCTGTAGATGCTGCCTGGACACTCTTGATAGGAAGATCATCCTCATGAATCTCTCCATGGTGGAAAGTTATCGATTCATATTTTTGACTATCTTCTCCGTGGATTTTTACTTCCTTTTCAATTTCCTGTGCATTTTCTTCCCATTTGTTCATAATCCCCTTCAGTCTTCCGTTTACATAAAGGAGGGAGACGTCCTGCCGTAAATATTGAGTCTGATCACTTTTAGAGGACATTTTCCAAGTGACTTCATATTCATCAGCGTCAGATTGCTCAGCAAAGCTTAAGCTTGTCCCGTAAGAAGTGAACTTACTGTTAGAATCGATCGGGAAGTATTGAATGACATCCATCTCTTTTGTCTCTTGTAAGAAATATAAGAATACAACAAAAATCAGTAATGAGCATACAAGCCCGTACATTAGTATTCGATTCATGCTTCCATCCCCTTACTGTATTGACACTCTTCTTACTTCTATTGCTATGACGAGATACATGCTCGTATTCAAAAGAAAATGTATGTTTTTCCTTTAAAAGAAGAAGATAGAGGTAAGGAGGGAGTCGTGTGAGCGAAGAAAAGCAGCCTGTATTTGATCAATATGAAAAGAACGTGGCATACATGAGGGAGCGTCTTGGAGTCGATGAAAGTTTCGATATGATTCATCTAGACCTTGTTTATGCAGGGCGTGGGATGTCATTATTTCTCGTTGATGGATTTGTCAAAGATGACATTCTCCACTATTTGATGAAACTACTATCAAAACTGGACCCAGATCAGTTAGATCCAGATCCTCTTTCGCAATTGTTAAAGACCCATATTCCTTACGTCGAGTTAGATAGAGAGAAAGATCTGAATAAGGCAGCGGATACCGTACTTGCTGGACCGACAGCATTAGTTGTCGAGGGCTGTGAAGATGTGATCATGATCGACGCCCGTACATATCCAGTGAGAGGGCCGGCTGAGCCTGACTTGGAGAGAGTAGTACGCGGATCTCGTGACGGGTTTGTAGAAACCATCGTTTTCAACACTGCTTTGACAAGGCGCAGAGTCCGAGACAGATCCTTAAGGATGGTCTATACTCAGGTGGGGCGCAGGTCCATGACGGATGTTTGTATCTGCTATTTAAAAGACATTGCAGATCCTGAACGTGTCGAGCACTTGCAACGTGTCTTAGACGAAATTGACACCGATGCCTTACCGATGGCGGAAAAGACTATTGAAGAATATATCAGTGGCCAGCATTGGAATCCGTATCCAGTCATCCGCTATACAGAGCGGCCTGACACAGCGGCAGCTCATCTATATGAGGGGCACATTCTTATTATCATCGACGGCTCTCCAAGTGTCATGATCACTCCGGCTACATTCTGGCACCACTTGCAGCATGCAGAAGAATACCGTCAAAAGCCGCTTGTAGGAGCTTATTTAAGATGGGTGCGGTTTTTTGCTTTTATTGCCTCTATCTTTATTTTGCCGCTCTACTTTTTATTCTCGATGAATCCAGATCTTCTTCCAGAGGCCATCGCTTTTATTGGGCCATCAGACCAAGGTGTCATCCCGCTGATGATTCAGTTCTTAATCGCCGAAATAGGGATAGATCTATTACGAATGGCAGCTATCCACACACCGAATTCGCTCGGAACTGCACTTGGACTCGTAGCAGCCATCCTGATTGGCCAAGTTGCAGTAGACGTCGGGCTGTTTTCGAGTGAAGTGGTGTTATACTTATCACTTGCTGCCATCGGCACCTTTGCCACCCCGAGCTATGAGCTGGGGTTGGCTGATAGGATATCAAGACTCATTCTGTTAATTGTGACAGGGTTATTTGGAGTTAAAGGATATGTAGTAGGAGTAAGTGTCTGGCTGATTTACTTGGCTAGAATGCAGACTTTCAAGACTCCTTACTTCTGGCCGTTTTTACCGTTTTCATGGAAGGCTTTGCGTGATGTACTAGTTCGATCTCCTATACCACTGAAAAACAGAAGACCAGCATTTCTTCACCCGAAAGACCCTGACCGTTAAGGTACAGGGTTTTTCTCTATTTCGTAAACTATGGAATGGTTTTCATTTCTTCAAGGCTCTTGGTATAATGGAGAAGGTGATGAAACGTGAAAACAATCTATGACATTCAACAATTACTTAAGAAATTTGGAACTTTTATCTATGTAGGAGATCGACTCGCTGATTTAGAGTTGATGGAAGAGGAAGTGCGTGAACTTTACAAGTCTCAGTGTATTGTAAAGGAAGATTACCAAATGGCTATTTTGTTGCTGCGAGGAGAAATTGCACGCATGAAAGACCGTTTAGAGGGAGATGGTTTATAGAATGGAAAGAGTATATCTAGGTGCAGATATCGGAGGAACCACGGTAAAGCTTGCTGTCATTAATGATGCAGGGGAGATACAAAAGAAATGGGAGATTCCGACGAATACGAGTAATCAGGGAGAGTCCATACCAGAGGACATACACCGTACTATCGAAGAGACACTTCAGGAATTACATATTTCGAAAGACCGTGTCATAGGGATCGGGGCCGGGGCGCCTGGTTTTGTGGATACGGATACCGGATATATCCATGAAGCAGTAAATATAGGTTGGAAAGACTTTGATTTTGGAAATATCTTAAGTGAATTAACCGGACTTACGGTTTGGGTGGATAATGATGCCAACCTTGCTGCATTAGGAGAGAATTGGTTGGGTGCTGGTAAAGGAGCGAAGAATTTGATCGCCGTTACATTGGGCACCGGAGTTGGTGGTGGAATCATTTCTAATGGACAGATTATTAATGGAGCCAACGGTACAGCTGCTGAGATCGGACATATGACGGTCGTCAAGGAAGGCGGGGCTCCATGTAACTGTGGAAAGAGCGGCTGCCTCGAAACGGAAACTTCCGCTACTGGTATTGTCCGAAAAGCAAAGCTAGCATTGTCCGACTATCCTGATTCGATTTTAAAATCCTCTATTGAAGCGGATCATCTAACGGCAAAAGAAGTATTTGAAGCAGAATCCGCAGCGGATGAGCTTGCTGTAAGTGTTCTTGCTGATGTAACAGAAGTGCTTGGATTAGCGATTGCCAACTTAGCGATTGCTTTGAATCCAGAGAAAATCGTGATTGGGGGAGGGGTTTCCCAAGCAGGAGACCAACTCCTTCAACCGTTGCAGAAAGTATATCAACAGTATGCTTTAGCCCGAACGGCAGAAGCAACTAGCTTTGGGTTAGCACAACTCGGAAACGATGCTGGGGTAATCGGCGGAGCTTACCTTGTGAAGAAAAACCAATAAAAAAGTTGGAGCTGATAGCTCCAACTTTTTTTGTTTCTTTTGGCAGAATTAGGAGAGATTTTATCAAAAATATGTAGGTTGCATGAAGATACTTAACAATTCAATTACATTTAATGTATAATCGAAATTCGATGAAACTTTTGTGATACTATAAACGTCATATTATAAGATGCGTTTAACTTTTAGTATAGATGGCAATTGTAAACATAGTTATGTATGATGGTAAAGCGTATGTAAATAAAGATTATACGTTTGTCATTAGAGGAGGAACCAACATGCAACGAAAACATCTACGCATGCCTTTATTTGTTATAGCAACCCTATTGTTTGGTTTGAAAACGTATATTGTCTATCGATTTATGTTCGACCTTTCGATTGAAAATGCGATGCAGGAGTTTATCCTGTTTATGAACCCCATTGCTAGTGCTTACTTAATTTTTGCCATCAGTGTATGGTTGAATCCAAAGCGTCAGATGAAGTACTTGCGCTGGACAGCACTGATTGGATCACTCGTTCTCTTTGCGAACCTTATTTTTTATCGGAATTTTACTGATTTCATAACGATTCCAGTTTTATTCCAAGGTAACAATGCGGCGGATTTGACGGGTAGTTTTCTAACATTGCTGCATTGGGAAGACATTATTATCTTCCTTGATGTCGCGATCATTTGGTATTTAAGTAAACAGAAGTTCGATCTGTCTGTTTCCCTTCCGAGGAGTGGGAAAATTGCAGCAACGGCTGTTACGTTCCTGCTTCTAGCTGGTAATGTAGTTCTAGCGGAAGTCGAACGTCCGATGTTGTTTGTCCGTGCCTTCGACAGAGAATATTTGGTTAAGAATATCGGTATTTATAATTACCATTTGTATGACATGACGATGCAGACGAAAACTAGAGCACAACGAGTGATGGCGGATGAAAGTGAAATCAGTGAAGTGGAAACCTATCTAGACGAACACTCCCCTGATTTAAAAGGAGAGGAAGCGGACTTATTCGGGATTGCTGAAGACAAGAATGTCATATTTGTCAGTGTGGAGTCCTTCCAGAATTTCCTCCTTGATTCAGAAGTGAATGGTACCGAGACGACTCCTTTCCTTAACGATTTAAAAGAAAGTAAGGACACGATTTGGTTCGAAAACTTCTATCATCAGACGGCTCAAGGAAAGACCTCGGACTCTGAATTTATTGTAGAGAATTCTCTTTATCCATTAGGTAGAGGGGCAGTATATTTCACTCACGCTCAAAATGAATACAATGCTCTGCCGGAGATCTTGAATAATAACGGGTATCAAACATCGGTATTCCATGCGAATAATAAGACGTTTTGGAATCGTGATGTGATGTATGACAATATCGGGTATGATCAATTCTACGGAGAGCAGTCTTTCCAAGTTACTCCGGAGAACTCCTTTGGATGGGGGCTTGAAGACAAAGCTTTCTTCGAGCAATCCATTAAGTATCTGCAGTCTCAAGATAAGCCTTTCTATAGTAAGTTCATTACACTGACTCACCACTTCCCGTTTGAGTTACCGGAAGAGAAAGCGAACATTGATTTGTATGATTCCGGCTCGAATACGCTCAACCATTATTTCCAGACGGCTCGTTACACAGACGAAGCTCTAGAGAAGTTCTTTGAGCAGCTGAAACAATCAGGAATATATGAGGACTCTATTATTGTTTTGATGGGAGACCACTACGGTATTAGTGAGTACCATAATAAGGCAATGAGTCAATTCTTAGGAAAAGAAATTGATGGTTATGAACACGTCCAGCTCCAGCGTGTACCTTTCATGGTGCACATCCCTGGATACGAGGGTGGAGAAATTAAGGAAAAAGTGGTCGGACAGATTGATGTGAAACCGACGCTTCTACACTTACTCGGTATCGAAGAAGAAAAAGATTTGACCTTCGGTGAAAATATGTTTGCGGATCAAGAAGACGACTTTGTCGCCTTCCGTAATGGTAGTTTCGTAAACGAAGAGTATATATATACAGACGGCGTTTGTTATGATCGTGAAACAGGCGATCCTTTAGAAGGGGAACAATCGGAGGCGTGTGCTCCAGTGAAGAAGCAAGTCGACCAGGAATTGAAACTCTCAGATAATGTGATTTATGGTGACTTGTTCCGTTTCTACGACTTCGGGAACTCTAATAATAAATAAGTAATTCAACAGCCACTAGACAATTGTCTAGTGGCTTTTTTTAACTTTAGAAATGGATGTGAAGATGGGAAGTGTTAGTATCACATAATTTCTGCTCAAAAAGGGTAAGGATAAAACTGTACATACTATAAAGAGAGTGGGCAGATTATGTTTCGATTTGAGAATGTGTCACAGCCTCCACTGAAGAATGTGAACTTTACCATAGAGGAACAGGATAAAGTGATATTGTTTGGTCCTTCAGGAGCGGGGAAAAGTACGTTATTATTTTTATTCAACCGATTGACCGACCCAGAAGAAGGCGCGATTTACTACAAGGATAAACCTATTGAAGACTATTCGATCACTTCTTTACGGAAGAAAGTAGGTCTGGTTCTGCAATCACCAAATCTCTTTCCAGGAACTGTGGAAGATAATTTGAGGTATGGACCGGAATTATTTGATGAATGGGATGAGCGGGAAGCGAAGAAGTTACTTGAATATGTTCAGCTCCCTAATTCTTTTCTAGACAGGGAAGTAGACCAGTTATCAGGTGGGGAACAACAGAGAGTCTCTTTAGCCAGGACACTTGCAAACAAGCCCGAAATGCTGTTGTTGGATGAGCCAACCAGTGCTTTGGACAATAGGACGGCTGAGGACATAGAAGAGGTACTGGAATGTCTTATTGAAGATCATAAACTCACGATGCTTATGGTAACACACAATTTGAGACAAGTTCGTCGTCTAGGAGATCGTGGACTATTCATTTCGGATGGTACCTTACAGGAAGACGGAAAGATTCCTGATATGCTGGACAATCCATCTACAAAAGCGTTATCTAATTTTCTTGAAGAGTAGGATGTGTCGTTATGTCGCCTGAAATTTCGAATCAATCATTATTATTTCTAGTCGTATTTGTTATTATCCCGTTAAGTCTTTCCTACTTTTATCAACTTGGTTTGAGTAAAGACGTGCTGTGGTCTTCGATTAGAGGGACTGTTCAGTTGTTCGCCATTGGTTATGTTCTGACGTGGTTGTTCGATTTACCTGCTGAAGTCGGCATTCCTCTAATGGTCGGAATAATGTTAATTGTAGCCACTTTTCATGCAAGACAGAAGGGGAAAGAACTCCCTCACATTTTGCCAGTGATATTTGCAGGGTTATTCGTAGTAGAGGCAAGTGTATTGATCATGTGGCTTACTTTTGACATGGTCAAATTCACGCCTTCAGAGGTCATTCCTATGAGCGGGATGGTCATAGGAAACAGTATGGTTGCCATGGGGCTTTCGCTGGAGAGGATGAAGAGTGAGTTCAAACAAAATAATGGACGACTCCTTGCTGCATTATCCCTTGGGGCAGAACCAAAACAAGCTTCTCACCTAATCATTAGAAAGACACTTAATGCAGCTTTGATTCCCAATGTGGACCGTATTAAGACCATCGGGCTTGTCCAGTTGCCCGGCATGATGACAGGATTGATCCTAGGAGGAGTAGAACCGGTCATGGCCATCAAGTACCAACTGGTCATTTCACTAAGCATTTTCTCGTCTGTTTCCATTAGTGCCATGTTTGTGACCATCGCGATGTATCGTTATTTCTTCAATGAGCATAAACAACTCTTGGATTCTGAAGAGGAGATCGAAAGTCAGCAGCAATCCCATTAAAAAAACGAGCTACCCTATGGTAGCTCGTTTTTTTATCCTGCGAAAAGGTTGGCATAAATAGTCATGATGGAGAACCAACCGAACATTAATGCTGATGCTCCTGCAAATAGAACGGCAAAGAAGTTTTTCGTCTTAAGCTCACGGAAAACGGCAAACACACAAAGAACTGCAACGATTAGAAGAATAATAGCTGTTACCATTTCAGCACCCCCTATAGAACTTTTCTTTATTATCATCCCGAATAAGGGGATGTTATACTATATGTAGCCCAATTTCACTCAAGCTTATTCTATAGCATAAAAGGTAAATTGTCGAGTTATTCTATATGTATTTTAATAAAAGAAAGAAGAGGTGTCTACCCATTGATTAAAATTTCTCGGATGCCGCTCGGACCAATGGCTACAAACGCTTACATTATTCATGAAAACAAACAAGCATTAGTCGTTGATCCGGGAGGAGATTTTGATAAACTGCAATCCTACCTGAAAGAGCGTGAGCTGGACGTAGTAGCAATTTTACTGACCCATGCTCACTTTGACCATATCGGAGCTGTCGATGAGCTCAGAGAGGCTTATGAGGCTCCTGTGTACTTGCACGAGGCAGAAGCGGAATGGTTGATGGACCCAGCTCAAAACGGCTCTGCATTATTCCCTGTTGGTGAGGTCAAAGCAAAGCCTGCTGATTATACTTTAGAGCCTGGGCAGATGAAGATCGGACCATTTACGTTTGAAGCTCGTCATACGCCAGGACATTCACCAGGAAGTATGTCTTTTGTATTTAGGAATCAACGTTTCACCATCGCTGGTGATACATTGTTCCAACGAGGGATGGGGCGTACCGACTTACCGGGTGGAGATCGAGAGCAACTTGAAGAAAGTATTCGAGAACAATTGTTCAGTCTGAGGAATGACATGCGCATTTATCCTGGACACGGGCTTGCTACAACGATAGAAGAGGAGAAGCAAGAGAATCCTTTTTTTAATTAAATGCAAAAAAAACCTGTTATCTGAGCAGATAACAGGTTTTTCTTTTAGTGGCCACCGAAAGACGGTACTAAGATAAAGGATGAATAATACGTAAACCCAATCATGAAAACTGTCAGGTATGAGAAAAATATGTAGACATACATACGCTCAGACAGTTTAAGGTAACCAATAGTAAGGAAAAAAGCCGTTTGAACTAGAGATAGTAATGCTGCTTCCATCATATCACCAGCATAAAACATGATAGTGAATATACCCGTCCAAAAGGCCAGCACTCGAAACATACGATCCATGCTTTTTCCCCCTCCTTTTTCTTCGTTAAACTATCAAACCTATTATATACGACCCTCATTCAATTGTAAAACATTCATTATGGTAATAAGTCTTTGTTTTTTTTACGGATGTTATACACGGTGTTCACAAATTTTCAAAAAATTATAGTGAAAAAGAGTTTAACTTATTGTACAAAGGTTATACAATAAGTGTACACCAGTACAATTAAACTACATGAGGAGAGTTATTATGGAACAGTTAAAATTCTACACGTACCCAAGTTGCACATCTTGCAGGCGCACGAAGTCATGGCTTAAGAGTCAAGGGGTGGAATTTAACGAACAGCACCTGTTCCGTGAAACTCCATCTATTGATGAGTTAAGGAATATTCTCACGTTAACGACTCAAGGAATCGATGAGATTCTTGCTAAGCGTAGTAAGGAATTCAAAGCATTAGATATAGATATAGAAGATTTGACTATGAATGAATTTCTAAACCTTGTAACGGAGAAGCCTAAGCTGTTGCGTCGTCCAATCCTTACCAATGGCGAAAAGATCGTTGTAGGGTACGATGTAGAGGGATTGAGAGGAATTACAAATAAAAAGATGGAATACACAGAAAAAATCTCTTAATACATTCTCATATGGAATTGGCAGAGCACTTTAGCCATCGCCTCCATTTAGCAGCTGGAAGCGATGGTTATTTATGTGGAAAAATATTCTTGTAGATTGTTTGCTTATACGAGAGATCCCCTTCGACATTCGTAATACTCCATCGACAGGAAATCTTATCTGGTTCTATTTCATCGCAGTCCGCTTCAATTGCACCTTCCTCAAATGAAAAGGTGTAAGGAGCTTCTTGATGTGTATAGCCGTTCGTTTCCCATCTCTCCCAAAGCTGATGTTCAGAAGCCTCTAAAAGGTTTTGAGAAATCATGGATAGCTGATAGGACTTTGTATGCTGCAGCTCATTTTGGTAAAGGTAAATAGTGTGAAAGGTTACCGCAATTAGACAGCAGGCTAGTACAAATACCCAAGGATAAAGCATCCCTCTGTCATTGTTTAGGAGAGACGTGGATCTGTTTCTCATAGGTGTCTCCTTCCTTTTTCACTTCTATAGAGAGGGAGTTGGAGTTCCATTTAAAGTTGATTTCGTTTACAGCTGTGAGAAGAATTTCATGACCTTTTCCATCCACACGCCTGCGTACACTGTCTTTGAAAAGTTCTATTCGGATAATCCGATTGTCCGGGTCTGTCATCTCTACATAAGAAGTGCCGATGAATAGGTCGGTAGAACGGTTGATTTCTTGTTGAACATAAAGAAAAAACTGTCTCGTTTCTAATTCTGAATGGTAGGAGTTTGTATTCATGAAGTGTAGGAGTGGGGAGGTCATAGAAAGGACAATAAGAGTGACGAGAAGCCCGACTAAAGTTTCTATTAGAGTAAATCCCATTTCACGATGGTACATATAGACATACTTCTTTCATATTAGTAGTGTTAAAATCAGCGCATCCTTGGATGTATCCATTCTCGTATTGAAACGTGTAGAGCACCTCGGGATGTTCCGGATCGGTTCTTGAATAAGGAAGTGCATCATGCGGTTCTCTCCACGATACGATTTGATCGTGAAGCGAAGAAATGGCTTGTCTCTTTATCGAAAGCTCTTTCTGTTCAACTTTTACTTGAATTAATAAGGGGAGGATCATCAAGGTCACGAGAAGAAACAAACTGAAAGAAAAAATGGTCTCTGCTAAGGTGAACCCTCTATAGTTCATCTAGTCTCATCCTACTTGTTCCGAATGGGAAAGTGACCTTGTAGGTCTCATTGCCTGCATAGAACCGCATGCTTCCGGGTTGCCTGATGGTTCCATCTCGTCTGAACCGGATGGTAGATGACATTGTATTCATCTGGTACCTCCAATCTTTTGGTAACGTTCTTTGAAGAAGTGATTCTTTGTTTACAGGGTCGTACAAAATGTAGTCATTCTTAGATTTACGAAACATGAGGTAATAGCCTTCATGTTTTTGCATCGTCAACTGTTGGGTAAGTAGCAAATCCGATTCCATTTGGCTGAAGAATTGTTTTGTCTTTAAAGAATCCATCATTCTGTGTTGAAGTGGGGAGAAGATAAGGATGAGGGTGGCCCACACTGTCAGAATAACTAGAACTTCTGGGAGGGTGAATCCTTTATTGTTGAATTGGTACTGGTTCGGCAGCCGTAATTTTCTTAGGGTCTGATGTATCATACGATAACACCTCTCCGTTTGGGCATTCTTTTTGCTTCAAATAACCATCATCAATTAAAGTATCTATGCTCGCCGGATGAGAACCATGGTCTAACATATAGGCTTCTGTTTGGGCTTCTGCTGTTGCAATCAAAGCTTCGCAGCCCTTTGACCGAATCGATCCCGTCTGGGCAGATAAGTTAGGAATCGTAATGATCAGTAGCACCGAAATTACTAACAGAACAATCAGCATTTCAATTAAGGTAAATCCTTTTTCGTTAAACATAATAAACAGCTCCTTTAGTTACATTTGATCCATCCATTGGTATAAAGGCAGCATAATGGATGCATAAATCGTGACGACTAAAATGGCAATAAGGATAAAAAATGTGGGTTGAATACGTTGGACCCATTTAGAAAGGGTGGTTTCCATATAGTTGAGGTAGAAATGTTCTAATAGTTCCAGCTCGCTGGTCAGTGCCTGAACATCATGCGTTTGGTGGAATAGGTTTGTCAGTTCCTCGAGCAGAAGGGAACAGGGGTGAATGGCCTGCCCGATTGTTTTTCCGTCTTGTAGATCTTGCAGAATACGCTCGCCATAGTGGGCTAATATACGGTGCCGGGTTTGATGAGTAATTAAATCAAGGGATTGCTTTAAGGAAAGACCAGTGGAAAGTAATGTTTGCATGTGGCTTGTGAAGAGGTAGGAAAGAACAAGAGAGTACGCCTCTCGGATCAACTTGATTCGATCGATCATTTTTAGATAAGTAGGAAGTTCGACTTTTGGGCTGAAAAGATACCATAAGAAGGAAAGAAGGGTGAGCAGAATCGCTACTATCCCGAATAGGTTGAGGGAGAGGCTTATCAATTTCATTAACCATAAAGTTCTCTCACTTTCGAATAATAGAAGAAAGTTCGGTAGAATATTTCGTTGAATGACTCCGAATGCGATAATAATGAACAAGAGAAGAAAAAGGGGGTACCTTAGGGCTTGTATTACTTTCTGCTTGTATGTAGATTGCAGAGTGAGCATCTTTTCGCATTGACGGAATGTTCCCGATAGGTCTAAGTGGTGTTTGCCGAAGTATAAAAACGTAACAACAAAGGGTGAGAAGTTTACTTTTTCGAATGCCTCATCCAGTGTAGCACCTCTTTGTAATTGAATAGAAAGCTCACTAGTGATGGGGATGAGCTTTGGGTCCCATGCTGCAATCTTCATGGCCTCTAACAAGGGGTAACCTTTGGATAATATGTGACTTATCCGGTGGAAAAATAAAATTTGTGTTTTGACGGAAAGTCGCTCCCGTCTTCGTATAATCCAGTCAGCCCTTCTTGAGATAGCCGAGCGCATATGCTTTCCTCCTCAATTGTGAAAATGAGCGAAAGGATGGAGCTTGGTAGGGAGGGGTGTCCCTAGTGGCATGTTGTAGCAGAGAGCCGTCAAGGAGCTCGAGGATAGCAGCTCGCTTAGGAAGGTGCATGTGACCGTAAAGTGGTAAAAGCTGTTGGGCTGCTATAGCTACGAGTGTTTGCTCAAGGTCAGCTTGCTGGATATTCATCTCCTTCAATCTTCGAATGGTTCCAAAAGCATCTTTGGCATGAATCGTACTAATTACTAAGTGGCCACTTAAGGCAGCTCGAAAGGCGAACTGAGCAGTGGACTGATCACGTATTTCCCCTACCATAAGTAAATCCGGGTCGTGTCTCAATGCTGCTTTCAAACCCGTGTCATAAGTGATGCCCGCGCGCTCATTCACTTGTACTTGTATAATGTTGTGTAAGTTTTTTTCAATGGGATCTTCGAGGGTGATAGCCTGAAAGGAACGCCTATTCATTAAAGATTGTAACAATGCGTACAAGGTGGTAGTTTTTCCGGATCCTGTTGGGCCAGTGAATAAAATCATTCCACTCGTGTGTGTGAGCCAAGATTGGATTTGTTTCAACTGAGATGGAAAAAGGAAGAGTTTATCAAGAGGGGTGTGATCCATCGGGGTTAGGATCCGTATTGCTAAACTTTCTGTGCCTGTTATCGGAAGTGTGGAAAGCCTGAGGTCGTACGATTTGTGGTCTGTTCGGTGTTCGAGTGTTCCATTTTGAGGTCGTTTCATTTCCCCGATATCCATTCCTGATGTAAATTTGAAATAGGACAAGAGACGTTTGTAGTCAGGTAAAGGTAGGGAAGAGTGAAAAATGCGCTCTCCATGGATGCGGAAATAGATATTTGCCTTTTCTTGGTAAGGAGAGAAGTGGATATCTGATGCGGTGTGTTGAATAGAAGATGCAAATAATTCACGAGCGAAGTCAGCTACGGAGTTCAATAATACCATCACCTCAATTCAATTATTGGTACATAAGTATTATTCGACAAGATGGATGAAATTCCTTCTTTTTCCTGAAAATATATCTAGGAGGGTGTAAGATGATTTTTCTTATTGGGTTTATGGGGAGTGGGAAAACTACAGTTGCACAGCAATTAAGTGAAAAGTTGGCACTTCCATTATTAGAAATGGATGAAGAAATCGAGAGACAAGAAGGTACAAGTATTAAGGATATTTTCTCCAGGAAAGGAGAAGGCTACTTCAGGCAAAAGGAGACCGAACTTCTGCAATCCATCAAAGCAGATTCCGTTGTATCAACGGGAGGCGGTGTTGTAGAAAGAGAAGATAATCGAGAAGCGCTCCATATGGGAAAAGTGATTTATCTTCAAGCGTCATGGGAAACCATAGATTCTCGCTTATCTAATGACACCACACGACCTCTATGGAAAGGAAATGAACAAGATAAGAAAGAAAAGTTCCAGGGACGCCTTGCATTGTACGAGAGGGCAGCGGATTTAGTGGTGAATGTTGACGATAAATCCCCAGAAGTCATAACAGATGAGATTATCCGTAGATTAAATGGATGAGTATTCGACCATACTAATCATAAGCCTAATATAAAGAGGGGATTAGATGGATCGAAATGATTATGTGAAGTTTTTGACAGAAGAAATGGTAAAATACATGCAAATGTCAAAAGAAGAGAAAAAAGACAGGAAGGCTAAGAAACCATCCAAAAAATCATCGCTCTATTGGTTCGGGGTTCTCCCAATTGCCATAAAAATGTTTCGAAAACGTTGGAAAGCGAATCACTGATTAATTCATTAGATTTTCTGCCTTTTTATCTCAAATACTTCGATTGCACCCGCGAGAGTGCAATGTCGTTTGGTCACGTGAGTGTATTAAAAAAAAGCCGCAGTTGGCGGCTTTTTTTATATGTCTTGTTGGAGTATCTTATGGTTTGACGATTGGGACAAATAGAATAAGCCTCCATTGACAACTTCCATTTCAATTCGCGGGTGATATCTTTTGGAAAGTTGTTCTTTTTCATTTGTATAATAATCTTCAGAGAGGTCTCCTGATTTATAGAATGAATTAAGTAACGATTGTTCCTGTTCCCAATGTTGGCGGGAATCTTTCGCCCACTGATGGTCTAATGATCCAGCGTATTGCTCAACAAACCCCTCCATCCGCCGGTATGCACTCGGGAGTTGAATAATCGGTGTGATGGGAAAAGTGTAGTCTGAAACGTGTTGATCAAAATCATACTGACGGAGAAACTCCATCGTGTTTTGAACAAACGCTCCGTTTAGTAGGTTCAACCCTAGTGAAAGATGCTCATTCTTTGATTGCTTCCCTCTAAAATGAAGAAACAGATTTATAACAAGCCAAGGTGTAAGTCCTCCTTTGTCTTGAGTGACTTCGTAAAGGCGAGCCGTTCTCCCTCTGGTCATTGCGGTTTGGAAGATGGTGTGTAGCTTAGGTGTACCAGGGTGTAAGTAGATACCCTCTATATCCTTGCTTTCCGTAAAGGTCAGTTCCATTGGTTCGCCCATTCGATTCATCTTCTTCATGTAGTGCCAATAGAATGGGCGATTCATAATCTCTTCGTCCATTTCACTAGTAAGTTGAATGGTCATATGCGTAGGTCCTTCTTCAGAAATGGTGCATCCATTTGAAGTAAAGAATTCACGAACGAAAGTGTACTGCGGTGTTCTCAACTGGATTCCCTCTCTTCATTTACAGAATACTCCACATAACTTACCAAGTTATTCATTTTAATATCCATTTCACCTTGACTCTCCGACTCACTGATGATGGTTTTGACATGTTCATCAAAAGAACCGCCAGGCAATTTCTCAAGAATTAAATCTAAATCACCTACAGCGTTTTTGAACATCTCGATTTTTTCGTACAACATATTCATAATGTGATCTTCGATCGTATCTTGGATGGCAAAGTTATAGATTTTAACATCTTGGTCTTGTCCGAATCGGTGTATACGTCCTATGCGCTGTTCGAGACGCATCGGGTTCCAAGGTAGGTCGTAATTGATCATTTGATGACAGAACTGCAAGTTGATTCCTTCACCGCCCGCTTCAGTTGCGACCATCACTTGTGCCTTTTGTTTAAACAACTGTTTCATCCAGTCGCGTTTGCTTTTATTGAATTTTCCACTGAACGGTACGGAGGAAATGCCATGTTGTTGGAGGTACCATTGTAAATAGAATTGGGTCGCCCGGTATTCTGTAAATACAATAAATTTACCGCCAGATTTTTCGATAATTTCGACCATCCGTTTTGCTTTAGCATGATGGGGGAGCTGCTCAAGCTTTTCTAAAAGCTTGATGTAATGCTGTGCATCTTCCTGACTCATCTTTTTGACCATTTCTTTCAGGGACATAAAACATGCTTCTCGGGAAGAACAGAATTCTTTTGCTAGCGTGAGCCACGTAAACGAATTGTGGTTCATTTTAAAGGAAGTCAATTGGTCATACCATGCTTTTTCGTCTTCTGTAAATGATAGACGCTCATTTACGACAACGCGTTTCGATTCATTGAGGCCGGTGTCTTTCCGTCGGTTTCGAATCATCAATTGACTTACTAAAGAGTGGATATGCTCGACGCCATCGATTTCCGATTTATTTTGTCGATATTTCTTCTTAAAGTCCGTCAAGTTTCCGAGGTAGCCTGGTTTCAGAATGGAGACGAGGTTAAAAAGGTCACTCAATTTGTTTTGTATAGGTGTTGCTGTCAGCAATAAGCAGTAGGTTTTCTGCAAGGACTGAACAAATTGATAGTTCTTGGTCTGATGATTCTTCAACTTATGTGCCTCATCGATGATGATGAAGTCGTACGGAATGGATAATATGGTTTCTGAGTGCCCTTGACGTTTAGCCATATCTATTGATGTAACCGTAATATCCCAATCTTTCCAGGCGGCTTGCTTCTTTCTCGGAGAATATGCTTGAATGAAGAACTTTTCATTTAGCTCCTGTACCCATTGGTTTACAAGCGATGCAGGTGTGAGAATCAATACTTTCTTAGCCACTCCGCGGATCATGAGCTCCTTTAAGACCAGCCCTGCTTCAAGCGTTTTCCCAAGTCCAACTTCATCTGCAAGAATCGCACGTCCATGCATTTCATGAACTACCCTTTTCGCTGCATCCACTTGGTGATCTAAGAATTCTACATGTGGTAAGTGATCTAGAGAGAGTAACCCATCGAAATGGTCAATCTTGTTGAACATAGCTGCTTCATAGGCTAAGGAGAAGCTGTTCCAATCGGAGAGTTGCTCAACGTTTTTTAATCGTTCTTGAAAGTCTTTCATGAATGTTTTATCCGGAAGAATCTCAAACATTGTGACGCCCCCATAACTGGTAATAAATTTTCGTGAAAAGATTGTGAATGATTTGTAAAATTGAATAGGCACTTCGTAAATGCCTGTGCTATAATAAACGTGAATTATGAGCTTATGTACCATTTAGTATGTCCATACCAATCTAATAAAATACGATAGCGAACGACTGCAGGGGGAGAGACTACATCCGTAGCGCCGAAGGAGCAAACAACTTTGTGAATCTCTCAGGCAAAAAGACCTCTGTGGGACGCAGCTCTGGAGAGCGTCTGTTGATTTAATTGACAGACCACCCACGAAGCAAGCGGTTTACAAGCGTGAAACGAATCGTGAAACTTTCTGGTGAACAGACAGAGACTTCTCTTAAGGCGGAGAAGTCTCTTTTTTTATGGATGGATTCAAAAAGGAGTGGTGAAGGATGTCAGAATTAAAGCGTACCCCTTTGTTTGAGGAATATAAGAAGTTGGGGGCAAAAACAATCGATTTCGGTGGATGGGATCTACCAGTTCAATTCTCAAGCATTAAAGAAGAACACCATGCGACGCGTGAGCAAGCTGGGCTGTTCGATGTCTCTCATATGGGGGAAGTACTTGTCGAGGGTGAGCACAGTCTTGAATTCTTGCAAAAGCTATTGACGAATGATGTGTCTAAATTAGTCCCGAATAAAGCACAATACACCATCATGTGTTATGAAGATGGCGGGACCGTTGATGATTTGATTGTGTATCAATTGGAAGTGAACAAATACTTGCTTGTCATCAATGCAGCAAACCGCGAAAAAGATGTGCAATGGATGAAAGATCACCAAGAAGAGGGAGTCAGCATATCGGATGTTTCGGATGATTACGTACAACTGGCCCTGCAAGGTCCTAAGGCGGAAGAAGCGCTACAGAGCCTTACGGACACAGATCTTTCGCAAATCAAGTTTTTCCGATTTGAACAGGAGGTCCAGCTCAAAGGAGTGAGTGAGACAGCGCTCGTCTCCCGTACAGGGTACACAGGAGAAGATGGGTTCGAAATTTATCTTCCGGCATCTGCGGGTCCTGATTTGTGGCAAGCCATCCTCAAGGCAGGCGAAACTTTTGGTGTGCGTCCAATCGGACTAGGAGCAAGAGATACACTACGATTTGAGGCAAACCTTGCCCTATACGGACAAGAATTATCCAAAGACATTACTCCGATTGAAGCCGGACTCGGGTTCGCAGTCAAAATCAATAAAGATGCAGACTTCATCGGTAAAGAAGTACTTAAGAAGCAAAAAGAAGAGGGTCCTTCCCGTAAACTTGTCGGCATCGAAATGATGGATAAAGGGATTCCGCGCACACATTATGATGTCCTGGATGGAGATCAGGTGATTGGTTTTGTAACGACTGGAACACAGTCTCCAACCTTAGGAAAAAACGTCGGCTTGGCGTTATTAGATGCCGCTTACACAGAAGAAGGGACAGAAGTCACTGTTCAAGTGCGAAAGCGCCGTTTGCAGGCGAAAGTTGTCCCAACACCTTTTTATAAACGCTAAATTGACAAGGGGGAAGTACTAATGGAGTTTCGCTATCTACCAATGACCGAAACAGATAAGAAAGAAATGCTCAAGACCATTGGAGTTCAGTCTTCTGATGAGCTGTTCTCTGATATCCCGGAAAGCGTCCGCTTCAAAGGGGAATTGAACATCAAGCAACCGACAAGCGAGTTTGAGTTAACCAAAGAACTGACGAAGATGTCTGAAAAAAATGTCAGCTTGAAGTCTCATTCCTCTTTCCTAGGAGCTGGTGTATATGATCACTACATTCCATCTATAGTGGATCATGTCATTTCTAGATCCGAATTCTACACTGCCTA
This sequence comes from Halobacillus salinus, assembly GCF_004684905.1. Classification (GTDB taxonomy): domain Bacteria; phylum Bacillota; class Bacilli; order Bacillales; family Halobacillaceae; genus Halobacillus; species Halobacillus salinus. Next base: position 886,300 of record NZ_SRJC01000001.1, read on the forward strand.
TACTCCTTATCAGCCGGAGATCTCCCAAGGAGAGCTCCAAGCTATCTTTGAATTCCAAACGATGATCTGTGAGTTGACCGGAATGGACGTTGCGAACTCTTCTATGTATGACGGAGGTACAGCGCTTGCTGAAGCTGTGAATTTGTCCGCTGGTCAAACACGTAAGAAGAAGGTACTCGTTTCAAAAGCCATCCATCCAGAATCCTTAGCAGTCATCTACACGTATGTGAAAGGTCCAGGAGTCGAAGTGGTTGAAATCGATCACAAAGATGGAATGACCGATCTCGATCAACTGGAAAGAGAACTTGATGAGGATACTGCTAGTGTTGTCATGCAGTACCCGAACTTCTTTGGTCAGATTGAACCATTAGACCAGGTGCGGTCTATCGTAGACAAACAGAAGAAGACGATGTTAATTGCATCCAGTAATCCGCTTTCTTTGGGATATTTGACTCCTCCTGGGGAATTTGGGGCTGATATAGTAGTTGGTGATGCACAAGTGTTCGGTATTCCTGCCCAATTTGGAGGGCCGCACTGTGGCTACTTTGCAACAACTAAGAAACTGATGAGGAAGGTTCCTGGACGTCTAGTCGGACAAACGGTAGATGAAGAAGGGCGGAGAGGGTTTGTTTTAACCCTTCAAGCGAGGGAACAGCATATCAGACGTGACAAAGCTACGTCGAATATTTGTTCAAACCAGGCTTTGAATGCTCTTGCTTCCTCTGTTGCCATGTCCTCCTTAGGAAAACAAGGAATCAAGAAAATGGCGAAAATGAACATCCAAAAGACTGCATACTTGAAACAAAAGGTTCAAGAAGCGGGTCTATCCGTGGCTTACGACGGTGCGTTCTTTAACGAAATCGTAGTACAACTACCCGGAGATGTATCTGAGGTTAACCGCCGACTCTTAGATAAAGGATTCATAGGAGGCTATGACCTCGGCCAAGTTGATGACAGATTGACTGGTCATATGCTCATTGCTTGTACGGAAATTCGAACAAAAGAAGAAATCGATCAATTTGTGAAAGAATTGGGGGATCTACAGCATGGCTAATCAAGACTTTCCATTAATCTTTGAACTCAGTCAAGAAAGCCGCACCGGTTTTAGCTTGCCTTCCATGGATGTGCCAGAAATCGATGTTGATGAACAAATCGGAAATGCCTATGTACGGAAAAGCGAACCAGATCTTCCGGAAGTAGATGAACTGCAAATCATGCGTCACTATACAGCTCTTTCTAAACGTAATCACGGTGTAGACTCAGGCTTCTATCCTCTCGGTTCTTGTACAATGAAGTACAACCCTAAAGTCAATGAAGATATAGCAAGATTGACTGGCTTCAGTCACGTTCACCCTTACCAGCCGACAGAAAGTGTTCAGGGAGCACTGGAACTCATGTATGATCTTCAAGTCTCATTGGAGGAGATTACGGGGCTTGATACTGTAACGCTTCAGCCTGCGGCAGGTGCTCACGGAGAATGGACGGGCCTGATGATGATCCGTGCCTATCACGAAGCGAATGGGGACTATAACCGGACAAAGGTTATAGTACCGGACTCTGCACATGGAACGAACCCAGCTTCCGCTACAGTGGCCGGCTTTGAAGCGGTGACAGTGAAGTCCGATGAAAGAGGACTTGTAGACTTGGAAGACTTGAAGCGGGTGGTGGATGAGCAAACGGCTGCTCTTATGCTGACAAACCCAAATACACTTGGATTGTTTGAACAGGATATCGAAGAAATGGCATCTATTATTCATGAAGCAGGCGGGAAGCTCTACTACGACGGCGCCAATTTGAATGCGATTCTTGGTTATGCGAGACCAGGGGACATGGGATTCGATGTAGTCCACTTGAACTTGCATAAGACGTTCACAGGACCTCATGGTGGAGGTGGACCAGGCTCTGGACCGGTCGGAGTGACGGCGGAGTTAGAACCTTACCTACCGAAACCAATCCTCCGGAAAGAAAACGATATGTATATGTTCGATAACGACCGCCCACAATCGATTGGTCGTGTGAAGCCTTACTATGGTAACTTCGGTATAAACGTTCGTGCTTATACGTACATTCGCACTATGGGACCAGAAGGGCTGAAAAAAGTAAGTGAATACGCCGTCATCAATGCCAATTACATGATGCGTAGATTGCAAAAAGAGTATGAACTTCCGTTTGATCACCATTGTAAACACGAGTTCATTTTGTCAGGGAAACGACAAAAGAAACTGGGTGTACGGACACTAGACATAGCGAAGCGTCTGTTAGATTTCGGGTACCATCCGCCGACTATCTACTTCCCGATCAATGTGGAAGAAGCATTGATGATCGAGCCGACGGAGACAGAATCCAAAGAGACATTGGATGCCTTTGTGGATGCTATGATTCAGATTGCAGAAGAAGCAAAGCATGACCCAGAGAAAGTTCAAGAAGCGCCTCATACTACTATAGTCAGTCGTATGGATGAAACTCAAGCAGCACGTAAACCTGTGTTAAGGTATCAAGCCTAAAAAAGGCCCCAAGCTCTCTAAAGAGGAGCTTGGGGCTTTTTTGGGTGTTTAGCTTAAACGAATTCTGGGATCAATCAAACCGTATAGCAGGTCGATTACTAGAATCATCACAACAAACGCAAAGGAAGAAAATAAGGTTGTTCCCATAATGATAGGGAAATCATTCGTATTAATGGATTTAACAAACTGTTCACCTAGCCCTGGTATGGCAAAAATCGTCTCGATGACGAATGTGCCGGTCATCAATCCGATCGCCAGTGGCCCGAGTACAGTGACGACTGGAATAAGTGAATTTTTCAACGAATGTTTGAATATTACCACTGACTTGCTCAATCCTTTAGCCCTAGCGGTAGTGATGAAGTCAGAACCTAGAACTTCTAGCATTTCTGTACGCATGAAACGAGCTGTAATGGCCATAGGGAAGATGGCAAGTGCGATGGTCGGCATAATTGTGTGCTCGAATGTCCCCCATAAGGCAACCGGCAACCAGCCTAGTTTCACTCCAATAAAGAATTGTAGAATCCCCGCAAAGATAAAACCAGGTATAGATTGTCCTAAAACGGCGAATATGGTCGATGAAGTATCTACCGCACCATTATGGTAGATGGCAGATAATATCCCAAGCAAGATACCAGCGAGTGTTCCTATAACCATGGCTTGGGCACCGATTTGAAACGAAGGGCCGATCCGTTCGATGATAATTTCTGTTACCGATCGATTGTCAAACTGAAATGAAACACCGAGATCTCCCTGAGCCAAGTTCGTAATGTAATTAAAGTACTGTACTGGAATTGGCTTGTCTAAGTCGTATTTCTCTAGCACAATCTGTTGTTGTTCTGGTGAGAGTTTATCTGCTGCTGAAAGAGGTGTCCCCGGTAACAGCTTCATAAGAAAAAAAGTTACAGAGGCAATCATAAACAATGTGAGAAATAAATAAACAATACGCATCCCTATGTATTTAGCCATATTTTCCCTCCTTGTTAGTTAGACATATAATACCTGTAATTATTGTAAATTTCAAACAATTTTTAAAAATAAAAAAATACCGCGCCATATTTCGGCGCGGATACGTTCTATTTCTTAGATTTGATTTTGCCAGACCATTTCTTGAATCCACCTTCAAGCATATACAAATCTGTATAGCCTTTCTTATGAAGCATCATCGCTGCACGAGTAGACCGGGCACCACTTTGACAGTACAGGTAAACCGGCTTGTCCTTTCTCAATTCTTGCAGACGTGTTCGCAGTTGAGACAAAGGAATGTTGCGGGCCCCTAGAATATGTCCCCCATCAAATTCTTTCGGTTCTCTAACATCAATTAGTTGTGCTTTACGATAGCCTTGACGAAATTCTTCTTCAGATAGTGTGTTCATGATTTTTCTAGCTTTGAAGAATCTATACAATCCGATTGCAGCAATAACGACAATCGTTGCGATCAAGATCCATAATTCCATACTTTATCCCCCCATTTTTCTATTCCTCTATCTATTATAGGAGGGAATGGCTTTGTTTTCAAAAGAATTTATCAGAGAGATGTAAAATCAAAACGATGGCGGCGCGGATTTGGAATAGGATAATTTTGCAACATATGAAAAAGGCGGTCTGTCTACAATAGCACCTTTTTTTCAACATTTTTCTCCCGTTTTCCTCGAATTACGCTCGTTTTTTAGATTGACAAACCGAGATGAACTTGTTCAAAAACACTATATATAGAAAACTTTTTTAAACCAAACACAATATATTGATTAACTTTTTCTATTTGTGGTATGGTACTAGTACGAAACGGAAACAGCAAGGGAGAGATGATGAATGCAGACCACAACATCTAGTGAGACGCATGCAAAAATCAATATGGAGCGTCTGAATAAAGATATCAGGCAGTTCCCACAAGTCCACGAAGTCAAACCGGACATGAATATAACCCACCATGGTGTATCGCGACTTGTCATGCTCGATCGCTATGCTTTTAAGGATACGGAAAAAATCACCCTCGCAGAAGGAGATTTTGTAGTACTTACAGTAAAAGACGACCCCAAGTTCCCAGCGCGCGGATTCGGCTTTGTCCACTCTATCGATTGGGAGAAGCACGAGGCAGTTGTGCAGGTAGAGGACGAATTTGTCAATGTACTGGAACGTGAGGAAGAACGCAGTACGGGGCGTATCACAAGAAACCTGGATACCATAGATAAACCTCTGGAAGTGTTCTATGAGCAAATAGCTCTTAGGAATGCTACTGGGCTTGCCGAGGTAGAAACAGACCCCGAGCGGAAGCAGCAGAGCTTTGAAGAGTTTTATGAAGAGCTCTCCAGTCTGAACTTCATTCCCGCAGGACGTGTCCTTTACGGGGCAGGATCGAATACAGACGTTACGTATTTCAACTGTTATGTCATGCCATATATTGAAGACTCACGAGAAGGTATTTCTGATCACCGTAAACAAGTGATGGAAATAATGTCTCGCGGAGGCGGTGTTGGAACGAACGGTTCGACACTGCGACCTAGAAACACATTAGCTAGAGGGGTTAATGGTAAATCTTCAGGTTCTGTGTCGTGGTTGGATGATATAGCAAAATTGACTCACCTTGTAGAACAAGGCGGCTCAAGACGGGGAGCACAGATGATCATGTTGGCAGACTGGCACCCTGACATCGTCGAGTTTATTATCTCCAAGATGCAGAACCCGAGAATATTGCGTTTCTTAATTGAAAACACAGAAGATGAACAGATCAAACAATTGGCGAAGGACAAGCTTAAATTCACTCCACTGACGGAGACAGAAAAAGACCTTTACCAGAGTGTAGTCAACTATAAGAGTATGCCTGGGCTTGGTGGTTTTACAGAGAAAAGCCTGTTAGAAGCAGAGGAGAAGCTGAACACTGGCGGGACTTATTCTGTCCACAATCCAGAATTCCTGACCGGAGCGAACATCTCTGTCTGTATAACGAACGATTTCATGGAAGCCGTGGAGAACGATGAAGAATATAGACTCCGCTTCCCGGATGTAGAGAATTATACGGAAGAAGAGATGGCCACATACAATAAAGAGTGGCAGGAAAACGGTGATGTAAGAGAGTGGGAGAAGCGTGGATTCGGTATCAGAACGTATCGCACCGTCAAAGCCAAAGAGCTTTGGAACTTGATCAATATCTGTGCTACGTATTCAGCTGAGCCTGGTATCTTCTTTATAGATAATGCCAATGAGAAGACTAATGCCACTGCATACGGCCAGAAAGTCGTTGCAACCAACCCTTGTGGCGAGCAACCACTAGCTCCATATTCTGTGTGTAATTTGGCAGCTGTTAATTTAGCATCTGTTGCTGACAAACAAGAGAAAGTAGTCAATTTTGACAAGTTGAAACGGATTGTCGAAACAGGTGTCCGCATGCAGGACAACGTAATCGATGCAACCCCTTATTTCTTGGAAGAAAACAAGAAGCAAGCACTAGGGGAGCGACGGGTCGGTCTTGGTGTGATGGGTCTTCACGACTTGCTCATCTATTGTGAGACTGTATATGGATCAGAACAAGGCAATAAGCTTGTCGATGAGATATTTGAAACAATCGCAACGACTGCTTACCGAGCATCAATCGACTTAGCAAAAGAAAAAGGAAGCTTCCCGTTCCTTATCGGGGACACAGAGGAAGAGACGAGTGCGTTACGCGAACGTTTCGTCAATACTGGTTATATGAAACAAATGCCAGAAGATATTCGAGATGGTGTTAGGAAGCACGGTATCCGCAACTCGCATTTGTTGACCGTTGCACCTACTGGAAGTACAGGTACGATGGTGGGAGTGAGTACAGGTCTTGAACCATACTTCTCATTCTCTTACTACCGCAGCGGACGTCTTGGCAAGTTTATTGAGGTTAAAGCAGATATTGTAAAAGAATACCTGGAGCAAAATCCGAACCAGGATGCAGATAACCTACCTGAGTGGTTCATTACTGCAATGACGATGAGTCCTGAAGCGCACGCAGATACACAGTGTGTGATTCAACGTTGGGTTGACAGCTCCATTTCGAAGACTGTTAACGCACCTAGAGGATATGCAGTCGAACAAGTTGAGAAAGTGTATCAGCGCTTATACCGTGGTGGTGCGAAAGGCGGTACTGTATATGTAGATGGAAGTCGCGACAGTCAGGTTCTTACGTTGAAGGCAGAAGAAAATGACTTTGATGGAGAACAGACGGAGATGGAATTCGATGAGGACAAGAAGCCTCGTGTCGTCTTAATGGACACTGTTCACGAATTAGACAAGACAAAAGTTACGATCGGATCAGAAGTAGGGGACACCTGTCCAGTTTGCCGTAAAGGTACAGTTGAGGATATCGGTGGATGCAATACTTGTACAAACTGTAATGCACAGTTGAAGTGCGGATTGTAAGAAGGTGAAACCGAAAGGACATGAAGCGGATGCTTTATGTCCTTTTTCCATTTCCTTGTCACATAGGTGAAACTAGTGTAAACTTTTTATGAAACACCTACATAATGTCACATGGAGGTTTGACATGCCGACACCAAGTATGGAAGATTACATTGAACAAATATATTTATTAATAGAAGATAAAGGGTATGCCAGAGTTTCGGACATTGCTGAGAATCTGCAAGTACACCCATCCTCCGTTACGAAGATGGTCCAGAAGCTCGACCGTGACCAGTACTTGAACTATGAGAAGTACCGTGGACTGATCCTTACTCCGAAAGGTAAGAAGATTGGTAAGCGCCTTGTGTATCGGCACGAACTGTTGGAGCAGTTCCTGGCAATCATAGGAGTGGACGAAGACAAGATCTATGATGATGTCGAAGGGATTGAACATCATCTCAGCTGGAACTCCATCGATCGGATCGGTGATCTTGTTCAGTACTTTGATGAGGAAAAAGAGAGAGTGGCAGCTCTTAGAGATGTCCAGAAGAAAAATGAAGCTCAAAATGAAGATTAACAAGGAAGCGCTCAGACATTGCTCTGAGCGCTTTTTCTTATCCAATTATCATTACAATTGAGAGGTGGTGTCGAATCTTTGCGTTCTAATCAGGTGCCCCCATGTTTATAAATAAGTAGAGTGGGGTGATCCGATGAAAGTAGATGGCGTTTTTTCAGGAGGCGGTGTCAAAGCACTTGCCTTCATCGGAGCAATGCAGGAACTGGAAGAGAAAGGGTATGAGTTCAGAAGGATTGCCGGTACTTCCGCTGGAGCGGTCTTAGCCAGCTTGAAAATGGCTGGGTATGACGCAGAGGAATTACGCGAGAAGATCAATGCTCTTTCATTTGAGAAACTTGTAGATATACCAGTTGCTGATCGGTTGCTGCCTTTTATGAAGTGGTTGTTGCTCTATTACAGGCTTGGTTTGTATAAAGGGAATCGCCTTGAGTCTACTCTTGAGAGTTGGTTAGAACAAAAAGGGGTCCGTACTTTTGCAGACCTTCCGCCAAATTCCTTGAAAATCATATGCTCAGACTTGACCAATGGACGGATGGTAGTGATACCGGACGATTTGAAAAAGGTTTATGGTATTGACCCTGCTACCTTCTCTGTAGCTAAAGCCGTTCGGATGAGCTGCAGTCTACCGTATTTCTTCATTCCGATAAAGCTTCATGGAAAGAAAGGAAAATGTGTCATTGTAGATGGTGGAGTCCTGAGTAACTTTCCTATTTGGGTATGGGAAGACAAACAAGGTTGCAGAACAAGGCCAATCATTGGCATGCAATTAAGTGATCCTCCTAACAAACTACCAGAGAGGAAGATACGCAATGCTATTGAAATGTTTCATGCACTATTCAAAACAATGCAACAAGCACACGATGCAAGACACATTTCTCCTTCAAAGAGTAAAGACATTATCTTCATTCCAGTAAAAGGTATTGATACGACAAATTTTGAAATGAGTGTTTTGGAGAAAGAAAAAATTATGACGGTCGGCCGTGACCACGCGAAGTTGTTTTTAGAACGGTGGAAGAAATGAAAAAAATCGAGCCTTAGAAAGAGGCTCGATTTTTGTCTTTGTTTTTGTTTCCTTCGATGACACGAAGGTGCGGAGCATTCATACGCTTGCGATTGCGTTTCGGATTAGCTGAAGGTTTAGAGGCCACCTTGGATAATGGTGATTTCTTTATAGTTGGTGTCGGTTGTTTATATTTTTGTTTGGATTGCTTAACTGCTTGCTTGTATTTCTTCATTTCGTTTCCGCTACCGCCACTAACCCCCCTGTTACGAAGGAATAGGAAGTAAATGGCCCCGTAAATAAGAACGGCTACACCGACCATCGTAATCATAGAGCCCAGAAATCCGGTCGTGTCTGTAATCAATTGGAAAGCAACGAAGAATGCGGCGAGAGCCATAAGCGTGTATATGATAGGAGTCATCCAGTTGCGCATAGTTGTTCTTCCCCCTTTCTTCCATTTTAATAAAAGGTTCTTACCATGTATATACCACTATTGGAGCCTTTTCTATCATCTTTCCAGCAAGTTCAATAGAGAAAATAATCACTACTTCTATTCTTTCCCTACTTAATCAATTTATGCATGGGGACTTGTAGATTTCGATATCTATAGCATCAATTCCTGCTTTGTTTATAATTTTTATATCCTATGTATCTTTAGCCCTTCTCGTTTGTCGATAAACCCAATAATGTGCAAGTCCTTGTTACTCTTCTTTTAAAGTGGGCATGAAAACATAGCCAATGGTAAAGGATAAAATAGAGGTGATTAAAGTGACAGACAAACCAAAAGAACAATATCAAAAAGAGTCTCCACAAACTGTTTTCACTAAAGCGTTGACGATTGGTTTCTCAGGCGGAATCTTATGGAGCGGAATCGGAGCGTTAACCTACTTCTTTCATTTCTCGGAAGTCTCAGCTGCTTCCTTTTTAATTAGATCTTACCTTCAGAATGACTGGAGTGGTACATGGCTTGCAGAGATCCTCGCCATTATTGGAGTAGGATTGCTATCACTTGTAACAGCTATGCTTTATTACTTTACATTAAAGCGCCAGAGTGGGATATGGCCTGGAGCGGTATTCGGAATCATCCTATGGGGACTGGTATTCGTTGTATTGACCCCTTTGTTTCCAGCTATCCCAAACTTCATGGAACTCACCAGTGATACGTGGGTGACAACAGGCTGTTTATTTATTTTATATGGAGTGTTTATAGGATATTCAATTTCTTATGAATTTCAGGAATTCAATCAGCCGTCGAATTCGTATTCAAAAGAGCAGGGAGTATGATAAACTAGCATAGTGTGACTTTTCCGTGATTGGTGGGGATGAACAAATGGCAGCGAAACAGATATTTCTTTTGAACGGGCCTAACTTGAACCTACTAGGTAAAAGGGAGCCGGATACTTATGGTCGAACGTGCTTGGAGGACGTTGTGCAACTCGTCGAGCAAACGGCCAAGGAATATGGTTACGAGATCGCTCATTATCAATCTAATCACGAAGGGGATCTCGTCGACTATATACAAGAAGCTCAAGATAAGGCGGAGGGCATCGTTATTAATCCTGCGGCCTATACACACACGAGTGTGGCCATTAGGGATGCGATCAGCGCCATTGAACTGCCTGTTATAGAAGTGCATATCTCAAATGTCCATAGACGAGAACCGTTTCGCCATGAGTCACTCTCTGCCCCCGTATGCGACGGGCAGATTGTCGGATTTGGGGTAGATGGCTATCGTTTAGCTACATTGGGACTAATAGAGAAGATTAAGGAAGGGAGAAGGAATAATGAATAAACTAGAAAACTTAAGAAAAGCGATTTCTGAAAATGGATTAGATGGGTTATTAGTAATGAGCTCTCAAAACAGAAGATACGTGTCAGGTTTTACTGGATCAGCAGGAGCACTTCTCATTACAGAAAGCGATGCGCTTTTGATTACTGACTTTCGCTATACAGAGCAAGCGAATGACCAAACAGACGGTTTCGAGGTCGTAACTCATAAGGTGCCTATGCCAGAAGAAGTAAACAATCAAGCAAAGCGACTGAACCTTGCGAAAGTCGGTTTTGAGAAAGATCATGTTACATATACAGCGTATGAACAATACGATAAAGCGCTTGATGCTGAATTAGTACCGACTGCTGGACTTATAGAAGAATTACGCTTGATTAAGACAGAGGATGAGATTAGTATATTAAAAGACGCCGTTAAAATAGCGGATGACGCCTTCGAACATATCCTTGGTTACATAAAGCCGGGAGTTAAAGAAATCGATGTTTCCAACGAGCTGGAGTTCTTCATGAGAAAAAAAGGAGCTACTTCATCTAGTTTTCCGATTATCGTAGCATCCGGGTATCGTTCTGCTTTGCCACACGGTGTAGCATCTGAGAAGGAAATCCAATCAGGTGAACTGGTGACACTTGACTTTGGAGCTGTTTACAAAGGATACTGCTCTGATATTACGCGAACAGTAGCGGTCGGGGAAATTAGTGATGAATTGAAAGAAATTTATGATACTGTCTTACAAGCACAGTTAAAGGGTATGGAAGGACTAAAGGCTGGTATTACAGGTGTAGAAGCGGACGCTTTGACTCGTGATTACATCAAAGAAAAAGGATACGGCGAATACTTTGGGCACTCAACCGGTCATGGTATCGGTCTTGATGTTCATGAAGGGCCGGGTCTGTCTTTCCGTTCCGAGAAAACTCTTGAAGAAGGCATGGTTGTGACAGTTGAGCCAGGCATTTATGTCCCGAATGTTGGAGGCTGCCGCATTGAAGATGACGCCGTACTTACAAAAGACGGTAATGTGTGCTTAAGTAAGTCTTCTAAAGAACTTATCACACTGTAAGAAATAAAGGAGGAAAACCTATGGTTTCAGTAAACGATTTTAAAACAGGATTGACAATTGAAGTGGATGGTGACATCTGGCAAGTGATGGATTTCCAACACGTTAAACCAGGTAAAGGAGCAGCTTTCGTCCGCTCTAAACTACGTAACCTTCGTAACGGGAATATCCAGGAGAAAACATTCCGCGGCGGAGAGAAAGTAGAACGCGCCCACATTGAAAACCGTAAGATGCAGTATTTATATGCAAACGGTGATATGCACGCATTTATGGATATGGAAACGTATGACCAAGTGGAAATTCCAACAGCGGTTATCCAAGAACAATTGAACTACCTTAAAGAGAATATGGAAGTTCAAATCCAGTCCTATCAAAGCGAAACGATCGGAGTAGAGCTGCCGAAGAACGTTGAACTTGAGGTTACGGAAACGGAACCTGGAATCAAAGGGGATACTGCGAGCGGTGGAACGAAGCCTGCTACTCTTGAAACAGGATTGATTGTACAAGTACCTTTCTTCATCAACCAAGGAGAAGTTCTTGTCATCAGCACGACGGACGGTAAATACGTTTCCCGTGCTTAAATAGAATAATGAAATAGTCAAGCCCTGCACACCTTTGTGCAGGGCTTTAATTATGAGCAAATATTAAACATAGATCATTCTATAACCACTCTATCATTCATTAGAATTCTATCATCCTTTTCTAGTTACTTCTGTCATAAGCAGAGAAAGAGAACATACATATGAAGTAAACCGAACAAAGGAGCTAGAGAGATGAAAGAGATCATTCGGTTATTTCCAGAGCCATTTCTACCTATTCTTAAACAACAGGTGGATTGGAGCAGCGTCCAGGAACTGAGGATTCGTGTCCAAAAACCAATCGAAATCTTAGACCGTCATGGTTATCGCTCGCTAGGAATGAATCGTCTGCGACCTGAAGACCTCTCCTACATGTTGAATCAAATCAGTCAATTCTCTCTCTATCGATTTAAGGATGAATTAAGAGAAGGATTTATAACAGTCGAAGGTGGACATCGGGTCGGTCTTGCAGGAAAGGCGAATACCATTGATGAAGGAGTGGATACTCTAAAGCACATTTCCTTTATGAACATCCGTGTGGCAAGAGCGACAGTGGGACAAGCAGAGGAGTTGCTTCCTTATTTATATCAACAGGGAAGATGGTGCAGCACTCTATTGATCGGCCCCCCTCACTCTGGGAAAACGACGCTTCTGAGAGGTTTATCAAAGTCGATAGGCTCCTCTAATAAGATGCATGAAGCTGTAAAAGTTTCCGTTGTGGATGAGCGGTCGGAACTTGCTGCGAGCTTGAGGGGAATACCTCAACTTGATGTTGGAGAGCGCACCGATGTGATGGATGCATGTCCAAAGGCAGAAGGAATGATGATGATGATTAGGTCTATGTCTCCGGATGTATTGATTGTTGATGAGATTGGTAGTGAACAAGATGCTAAGGCCATAAATGAAGCGATGCTTACAGGAGTGGAAGTTATATGCAGTATTCATGGTGGAAGTCTCGAAAGCATCCAGAAGCGTCCTTCCGTTCAATCACTGATTGAAAGAAAAATTTTCGAGCGTTTTATTGTGCTAGAGCGAATCCGTCCCGGTAGTACTGGGAATGCTGTGATTCTTAATGGAGATGGGGAAGAAATGGCGGTACACCGAGGGAGGTGGAGATCAGATGGAATGGATCGGAGCCGTAATCGTCTTGACAGTAACTACGTGGGCAGGTTTTGATATTGCTTCTCGTTTCCAAAAAAGGCCAGGTCACATAAGGCAATGGAAGAATGCACTACAGATGATTGAAGCAGAAATGGTATATGGACAGGCTTCACTTTGGGAAGTTTGTGAGAGTCTCTCCAGACATTTACCTAAACCAATCCATTTGTTCTTTCAAGGGGTAGTAGACACTGATGAACCCGTTCACGACTTCTCAACATTATGGTCTGCCCAACTGAAGAAGCATTGGCCTTGGAATTCGCTCGGTAAGAGTGAATGGGAAATTCTTGATCAATTCGGACGGACGCTCGGACAACATGATTTGGAGCAACAACAAAAGCAGATCCAATTGACTATTCACCACTTGGATCGTGAACTTCATGAGGCGATAGAAGCGGGTGATAAATATCAAAAAATGGCTCGTGGTATGGGAGTTCTCAGCGGGCTGCTTGTAATCATTTTGATTATCTAAAGGGGGAAGCGAGCATTGTGCTGCAGGATGCAACTGTTCTTTTTCAAATTGCCGGTATTGGGATAATTGTCGCCATGATCCATAGTATTTTGAAGCAGATGGGAAAAGAGGAAATCGCACAAGTCGTAACGTTGACAGGCTTCATCATTGTTCTGTTTATCGTCTTGTACCGACTCGCTGATTTATTTCAGCAAATAAAATCGGTGTTCCTATATCAAGGGTAGGGCCAATGGATATTATCCAAATTGTTTCCCTGGGGCTAGTGGCGGCATTGCTGATTATTTTATTGAAAGAACAAAAAGCATCTGTCGCCTTCTTGCTGCTTTTGTTTACCGTGATCATCATTTTTCTATCCATTCTAGATCAAGTAAGACACATATTTACATTGTTATCCTACATGGCTGAACAGGCACAAGTAGAACCGGTGTACTTTAAGACAATCTTAAAGATAATAGGAATTGCTTATATTGCGGAGTTCGGCGCGCAGCTTATCCGAGACGCTGGTCTTGGTTCACTGGCATCCAAAGTGGAGTTAGCTGGGAAATTATTTATTCTCATGCTTGCGATTCCTATAGTTACCGCCGTCATCGAGACTATTCTGAACTTCATACCTGGACAGTTAGGATAAGATCGCGAGGTCATTCATGAAACTATTACAGATTATAAGCTGTACGCTGTTTCTAATTGTTTGTTTTCCGATGATCGTCGCAGCAGAACCTTCGCAGGATGTCATGCCTTCCTTGTTAGATCATGTATCAACGGAGGAGTTAGATGCCAGTTGGAAGGAACTGAATGAAGAGTACGGAGAGTACATGCCTTCCTTTGACTTGAACAACTTCCGTGAGTTCATACAGAACGAGAGTGAGGTGAAGACGACCGATTGGTTCGATGGAATTCTGCGATTCTTATTCCATGAACTGATGTTGAATGGGAAATTGCTTGCCTCTCTATTATTGCTCACCCTATTCAGCACTTTATTGCAGTCTGTCCAGTCATCTTTCGAAAACACAGCAGTCAGTCGTATTGCGTATTTAGTGGTGTACTTAGTCTTAATATCCCTTGCTCTCGAGAGCTTTCATCAAGTCATTGATTACACTCTGGACGCAATCGATCGAATGAGTAGTTTCATGATCGGGCTCTTACCTTTATTACTGGGAATTATGGCATCTTTTAGTCACTTGATGTCCATTTCATTTTTCCACCCGATCATTGTAGCGCTGGTGCAATCGAGTGGCTTGTTAGTTAAATACTTGCTGATTCCTCTCTTTGCATCATCTGCGCTGTTATTAGTAGTAGGTTCATTGAACGAAACGTATAAAGTAGATCAACTAGCTGAATTGTTGCGTAAAACTGGAATTGCAGTCATGGGCATATTTTTAACGATTTTCCTTGGAGTTATTTCTGTACAAGGGACCGTCACCGCTGTACAGGATGGGGTGACGATGAAAACTGCCCGTTTCGTTACGGGGAATTTCGTGCCAGTTGTGGGAAGGCTTTTTACCGACGCTACAGACACGATCCTAGGAGCCTCTCTCGTGTTGAAAAACACGCTTGGTCTTGCAGGGGTCGTCGTTCTTCTCGGGATTGCAATCTTTCCTGCTATAAAGGTCTTCGCTATCGCAATCATTTATAAGCTTGCAGCTGCTTTGTTACAGCCGCTTGGAGATGGGCCAGTAATCCAAGCGATGGACGTTGTCAGTCGTCACATTATGTACGTATTTGCTGCCTTGTTGATGGTTTCTATGATGTTCTTTCTAGTGATTGTCATTATGGTAGCAGCCAGCAACATTACGATGATGGTCAGGTAAGGAGGAAGCGCGGGGATGGAATGGTTTATTAATTGGATCACACAAATCGTTTTGTTTCTTCTATTAGCCATGGTGGCAGACACCTTGCTTCCATCAGGGTTGATGAAGCGGTATGCAAGGCTTGTCATGTCCATTCTGCTCTTATTGATATTCCTTGGTCCCTTGTTGAATGTCTTGAAGGTCGATCCGGAGCAGGTGATGACAGTAGCAAGTGAGCAAATGAACAAAGAGGTCAATTCGTATGCCCTTGATGAAAATATCGAAAAAAAGAAAAGTGAAATACTCGAGGGACAAGATGCATATAAATTAGAACAAGTAACCCAGTCCCTGAAGGCAGAATTAGAAGCACCATTAAAAGAAGAGCAGAATGTTACTTTGTTGAACGTAGAGTTGTCATTCCAGGACGACAAATACGACATGGAATCCTTGGACAAGCTGATGGTCACACTCAGTCATCAGCCTGTAGAGGACCATGTGAAAGAAGTGAAAATCTCCTTTGACGACGACCACCCGGAACCAGTAACGACTCAGCAAACAGAAAAGCTCAGGTCATGGTTGTCGGATTATTTAGGGGTGGCAAGTGAACAAATCGAAATCCGCTGGGAGGAAGAGGATGTCTAAATGGTGGAATAAACTCATGCAGCCCCTGTCTTCTAAAGAGGGGCGGAAAATAAACAAGCCTAAATATTTCATCGGACTCGGCATTATTGGTGTTTTGATCATTTTAACTAGCAATTGGTTCCAGTCAGATCCTGCACCTGCCGTCCCGCCAAGCGACATGGAACAAACATCACAAACTAGTGACAGCAATGTGGGGGAAAGGACAGACTCCATCTCTCAACTGGAAAAGGAATACGAAAGTCAGTTGAAGCCCTTATTGGAAAACATTGATGGAGTAAGCGAGGTAGACATAATGATCAACCTGGCAGCAACACATGAAAAAGTGTATGACAAAAATTTAATCATAAGTAAGCAGACAACAAAGGAAACAGATAAGAATGGAGGAGAAAGAGAAATTGAAGACTATTCGAGGGAACAGCAGTTAGTGCTTGTAAGGCAAGGGGATCGAGAAGTACCACTCCTGACAAAAACAGAAAAACCAGACGTGAGTGGGGTGTTCGTAACAGCGAAAGGTGTAGACTCTATGGAAGTGAAAAGCTGGGTTGTAGAAGCCATATCAAGAGTGTTGGATGTTCCAAGTCATCGTGTATCCGTTTTGCCTAAACAATAAGGAGGTTTTTTGTATGGTAAAGAAACAGACAGTTTGGCTGCTAACGATGTTGAGTTTGTTGATTGTGTTGAGTGTCTATTACATGACATCTCCGGACAATGGAGAAATGGCGTTCATTCAAGATGAAGACTGGAGCGAAATGACCGATGATGCTCAAAATGCTGAAGGGGTAGAAACTAGTGGCAATGATACTGTCATCTCGCAAGTGTCCACGGAAGAACTATTTGCTACCATCCGTTTAGAACAACAAAACAAGCGGGACCAACTTCAGGAGCAACTGTCTGAGATCGTCACGTCCAGTGACTTCACAGCAGAAGAGAAGAATGAAGCCCTAAATAGAATGGAAACTATAAAAGAGACCCAGTCGAAAGAATCGATCCTAGAAAATACGATTCGCGCTGGTGCATCTTATGAGGATGTCCTTGTTCGTGCAGAGGATGATACCATTTTTGTTACAGTCAAAGCGAATGAATTGTCTAAAACAGAAACAAACGAAATCATCCAAATGGTTTCTGACGAATTCGGGAAGAAAGAAGTACAAGTTCAATTCCAACCAGAAAGCTAATCGAGAGTCCTTCTGACAAAAGTCAGAGGGACTTTTTTGTTTGTACAGTTACATTGAATATATGAGGGAGGATCAGACGCGGAATGTGTAATGGAATTAAGTGGACGGAATATAGTATAAAAATATTATATCAGGGTCAGGTTTTGTGCGGGAATATCCTGTTATGGACAGATTTTGCAAATTATAGTAGCGCTTACAAGGGGAAAGTTGCAGGCAAGTGGCATCTGTCGTAGAATATTATCAGGAGTTATTAGTACCAGTTATAAAATCCACATTTACATAAAGGAGTGCCAGAGATGCTAAAGGTACAAGAAATCAGAGAAATCATTAAGCTAATTGACGAATCAACCATTGACGAATTTTGTTATGAAACAGAAGGAACGAAAGTCTCTATGAAGAAAGAGAAAGGACAAGTTGTAACAGAGCCAGTTCAAATGGTTCAGCCTCAGCCGGTCCAAGAACAACAGCAGACTCCACAACCAGCTGCTCAACCTGTGAAAGAAGAAACAGCTCCATCACCTGAACCAAAGCAAGAACAGCCGAAAGATACTGCCGACTATGATAAAGAAATTACTTCTCCAATGGTAGGAACTTTCTATATGTCTCCATCACCTGATCAGCCTGCTTATGTGAAAGAAGGCGACCAAGTGAAAGAAGACAGCGTAGTTTGTATTGTAGAAGCAATGAAACTCTTCAACGAAATCGAAGCGGAAGTATCGGGAGAGATTGTAGAGATCCTTGTAGAAGACGGGGAATTAGTAGAGTACGGCCAACCGTTATTCCGCGTAAAGTCTAAATAACGGAAGGTGTTGAATACAATGATTAAGAAAGTATTGATTGCGAACAGAGGAGAAATTGCTGTACGTATCATTCGTGCATGCAAAGAAATGGGAATTGAAACGGTTGCGGTTTATTCAGAACCGGATAAAGAAGCTTTGCATGTTCAACTAGCAGATGAAGCTTATTGTGTAGGACCTAAATTGAGTAAGGATAGTTATTTGAACTATACGAACATTCTAAGCGTTGCAACGTTGACTGAAACGGATGCCATTCACCCAGGATACGGCTTCTTATCAGAGAACGCCGAATTCGCTGAGATGTGTGAAGAGTGCAATATTACGTTCATCGGACCGTCTGCTTATGCTATTCAAAAAATGGGAACAAAAGACGTAGCTCGCGAAACGATGCGAGAAGCAGGTGTGCCAGTAGTACCAGGGTCTACAGGAATTATTGAGGATGAAGCTGAAGGGCTACGCATAGCAGAAGAGATCGGTTATCCGGTCATTATCAAAGCTACTGCAGGCGGAGGAGGAAAAGGGATCCGTGTCGCTCGTGATGAGGACGATTTAAAAAACGGAATCCGTATGACTCAGCAGGAAGCGGAGACTGCATTCGGTAACCCGGGTGTTTATCTTGAGAAATTCATCGAAGACTTCCGTCACGTTGAAATTCAAGTGTTAGCAGATAACCACGGAAACGCTGTTCATTTAGGAGAACGTGACTGTACGATTCAACGTAGACTGCAAAAGCTGATTGAAGAGACACCTTCACCCGCTATAGGGCCAGCCATGCGTGAGAAAATGGGAGATGCAGCCGTGAAAGCTGCACTTGCAGTGAATTATTCTGGCGCAGGAACGGTAGAGTTCATCTACGATAAAAAAGAAGAAACGTTCTACTTTATGGAAATGAATACACGTATTCAAGTAGAGCATCCTGTTACGGAAATGGTGACTGGAACAGATCTCATTAAGGAAATGTTATTGATAGCAAATAATGAGAAACTTTCTTTCACACAGGAAGAAATTGAGTTTGAAGGCTGGGCTATAGAATGCCGTATTAACGCGGAGGATCCGCATAAGAACTTTATGCCTTCAGCAGGAAGAATTGATATGTACCTGCCACCAGGTGGCCTAGGGGTCCGAGTTGACTCCGCAGCATATCCTGGTTATATGATTCCGCCATATTACGATTCTATGGTTGCGAAATTGATCACTTACGGACGTGATCGTGAGGAAGCAATCCGTCGTATGAAACGTGCCCTTGATGAATTCGTCATTGAAGGAGTCCACACAACGATTCCTTTCCATCAGAGAATGATGGAACATGAAGTTTTTGTTGGAGGAGACTTTAATACGAAGTTTCTGGATAAATATACTATAATGAAAGATGAATCCTAATAAGGGGTGGTCACGATGAGTGAAAAGCAATTGTTGAATGTAACAGCTGGTTCGACACTTGGCAATATCGAAATTGCACCCGAAGTCATCGAAGTTATTGCAGGGATTGCTGTTTCTGAAGTAGCAGGAGTCGCTTCGATGCGAGGTAATTTTGCCTCAGGTGTTGTAGAGCGACTTGGGAAGAAAAACCATGGCAAAGGTGTAAAAGTCGAGTTGACAGAAGATGGCATCTTGATCGACGCATTTGTCGTCGTGGATTATGGAATCTCCATTCCTGATACGGCTCAAAAGATTCAAGATAACACTAGGCAAGCATTGAAGAACATGACAGCCCTCGAAATTAACGAAATTAATGTCCATGTAGTAGGCATCCAAATGGAGTCTAAAGAGGGAGAATTGGAAATAGACGACGAAATGTAATTGGGAAGAAGTCAGAGAGGGGGAAGCCCTTTCTGACTTTTTTCTTTCGTCATTAAGTTGCTATTTGTCCCTTTTACAGAGGAAGTTTGTAGTCGGATTCCTGAGACTTCCTTTGTTCAATGGCATTTATTAAGCTAAAATGGTATTATTCTAACGGATATGAGAAAAAGGAGAAATGATCATGAAACGACGCACAGCCAGAGAAAAAGCTTTTCAAGCGCTTTTTCAAATGAATAACAACGAAATGGATACAGATGAGGCAATTCAACATGTCGTTGAAGATCCGGTAGTCGACCACTTTTTGCATGACCTCGTACACGGGGTGATCGAACACCGTATGGAACTGGATGGTTGGATTTCAGACCACTTAGACAATTGGTCCTTCGACCGCCTACCTTATGTGGAGAAGACCGTCCTCCGCATGGCTGCTTATGAGATGAAGCACAATGAAGAAGTCCCAAATCAGGTGGCCATCAACGAAGCGGTTGAACTAGCGAAGATATTCGGTGAGGAAGACTCCGGTAAGTTTGTAAATGGTGTACTATCTAAGATGCTTTAATAGATTACAATTTTTTTGAGGGGGATTTAGAATGTCGGCGGAAGTCATTTATGGAAATGTGTTAGCAGAAGAATTGCGTTCTGAAATGAAACAGGAAGTACAAGAGTTAAGTAAACAAAATGTGTACCCGAAGCTTGTAGTAGTCATTATCGGAGAAGACCCTGCTTCGATGTCCTACGTTAAAGGAAAGCAAAAGGCATCTGCTAAAGTTGGAATGGATTCCGACTTGATTGAATTACCAGAAAGCACGTCACAAGATGAGCTGCTTGCTTTGATTGAGAAGCTTAACGGAGATGATACGGTTCACGGAATTCTAGTTCAGCTTCCGGTACCAGATCATATTGATGACCAAGCTGTGATTGAAGCAATCGATCCTAAGAAAGACGTGGATGGGTTCCACCCTAGTAACGTTGGAAAAATGCTGACTGGACAAGATACATTTTATCCATGCACACCTTATGGCATTCTAGTCATGCTCAAACGGGCTAACATAGAACTTGAAGGCGCACACGTCGTCATTGTAGGTAGAAGTAACTTAGTAGGTAAGCCTGTCGGGCAATTGCTCTTGAACGAAAACGCAACAGTCACTCATTGCCATTCCCGTACAAAAGACCTTCGCTCTCACACGAAAAAAGCAGACATCTTAATTGTTGCTGCAGGAAAAGCGGACCTTCTTTCCGGTGAGGATGTTAAGGAAGGGGCAGTCGTAATCGACGTCGGCGTAAACCGTGTAGATGGTAAGTTGACAGGAGATGTGGAGTTTGATTCTGCCAAGGAAGTCGCTTCCTATATTACACCTGTTCCAAAAGGTGTAGGTCCCATGACCATTACGATGCTACTTCATAATACAATCAAAGCAGCTAAGCAAATTCACAACGTCCAATAAGGAGTTTTTTCTGTGAACGATCAGTATTTAACGGTTACAGCCTTAACGAAGTATATTAAGCGAAAACTTTCAGGTGATCCACACCTGAAAACTGTTTGGCTGCGCGCGGAGATTTCTAATTTCAAGCATCATAGCCGGGGGCATATGTACCTTTCCTTAAAGGATGAGAGTGCTAGAATTCAGGCTGTGATGTTTGCTGGTCAGAATCGCAGTTTGAAGTTTGTTCCCGAGAACGGAATGAATGTGCTTGTCAGAGGCGAAGTCAATGTGTACGAGCCGATGGGACAGTATCAACTATACATCAAGGAGATGCAACCAGATGGTGTTGGGGCCCTTTATATGGCTTTTGAGCAACTTAAAGAAAAGTTGGAAAAGGAAGGGCTTTTCTCAGCAGAAAGTAAAAAGCCTATCCCTACATATCCAAATCACATCGGAGTGATCACTTCTCCTACTGGAGCGGCTGTCAGGGATATTATAACGACCATTAACCGAAGATATCCTATCGTGCCGATTACAGTGTTACCTGTCATGGTCCAAGGTGAGCGAACGGCTGACTCTGTTTCGAAAGCCATACACTATGCAAATGAGAAGATGGATTGTGATGTGCTGATTGTTGGAAGAGGCGGAGGTTCTATCGAAGACCTGTGGGGGTTCAATGAGGAAAGGGTGGCAAGGGCAATTTCCGCCTCTCGCGTCCCTATCATTTCTGCAGTTGGACACGAAACAGACACGACGATTAGTGACTACGTAGCGGATGTAAGAGCTGCGACCCCAACCGGAGCTGCAGAGCTAGCGGTTCCGTCCATTGTTGAATTGCGTGATCAAGCGAAAAATTTAAGACAGCGTTTAAAACGTGCTATGTCTGTTCAATACTCGGAAGAAAAGCAGAAGTTATCTCGGCTGCAGAAGTCTTACGCTTTTAAATATCCCGAACAATTGATGAGACAGAAAGAGCAGGATCTCGATCGTACGATGGAACAAATGACAAAGCAGATCAAGTTGGCCAATCGACAAGCCTATGACCGATGGGGGTATTTGAATAAGCGTCTTAGTCAACAAGCGCCTGCAACCAAAGTTAAAGAACTGCGGGTTAAATTAACGAACGAAACGAAGCAGCTTTCTGCTCAATTTAATCAAATCTTCATGCGGAAACAAGATCGTTTCAACAGCAACATTGACAAACTTTCCCTTCTAAACCCTTTGGAAGTTATGAAGCGAGGCTATTCCATTCCATTTACAAGAGAAGGAGAAGTCCTTCGGAGTGTCAATGACGTAGATACAGGAAATCAATTAGAAGTAAAACTTGCAGATGGATCGTTGGAAGTCGAAGTGCTGGATAAAAAGGAGGAAGATCATGGCTGAACAAAAAGAAGAAATGAGTTTTGAAGAGGCAATGAAGCAGTTGGAGGAACTGGTTGAAAAGCTTGAATCAGGTGACGTTCCTCTTGAGAAAGCCATTCAATACTATCAAGAAGGAATGAAGTTATCCAAAGTCTGTAACGAAAAACTGGGTAACGTCGAGAAGCAGATGCAGCAAATCATGAATGAGCATGGAGAATTTGAGCCCTTCACTATTCAGGAGGACGAGTAAGTTGGATCTTCAACAGTACCTTCTTGAAAAACGTAATCTCATCAATCACCAGCTGCAATCCTTGGTTCGTGATTATTCATTTCCTGGTAGATTGCAAGATGCCATGCACTATTCCATTGAGGCCGGGGGAAAACGTCTCCGACCGATCCTTCTTTTGGCAACGGCGGAGGCGTTTGGTGCAAATGAACAGAAAGCTTTGGCTGTGGCAAGTGGGTTAGAAATGATTCACACGTATTCGCTCATTCATGATGACTTGCCTTCAATGGATGATGACGATATGAGACGTGGTATGCCGACGAGCCATAAGAAATTCGATGAGGCAACTGCAATTCTTGCAGGCGATGCGCTGCTCACTTTGAGTTCTCAAGTGATTGCTGAAGATACAGAGTTGACAGCAGAGCAACGGATTCATTTGATCAGGGAATTATCCAAAGCAAGTGGTGCGCGTGGAATGGTCGAAGGACAGATGCTCGATATGCAAAGCGAGAACAGGGAAATTACTCTGGAAGAATTAGAATATGTCCATAGGAATAAAACTGGGCGTCTCTTAAACTTTGCAGTGATGGCTGGGGCCTATATCGGCGATGCCTCCCTTGAGGATATGGTTGAAATGGAGAAAATGGGCGAAGCATTAGGTCTGATTTTCCAAATTCAAGACGATATTCTAGACATCACGGGCGATGCAGATAAAATCGGAAAACCTGTAGGAAGCGATGAGGGGAATCACAAGAGCACATACCCTAAACTCCTTGGTTTAGATGGTGCTAAAGAACAAAAAGAGTATTATGTTCGTGTGGCCGAACAATCACTCGAAAAAGCTGGAGTCAACGAGTCAGTATTGTCAGAACTGATCGACTATTTAAGCCGTCGAGACCACTGATGGTTTTGATTGAGCACAGACACTGATTGTGGTATATTAAGAATAGAAAAGGAATGGTGCAGTATTCTAGTCGGCCCTCCGTCCCTGAAGGCGGGCCTAAAAATCCGCCAAAGGGCACATCGATGAAGTTCCTTGTGTTGGCTTGAGGCGCCCAGCCTTGGGTCGATGCTGGGAGTTAAGGTCGCAGGGCGATCCACAAAGGCATGTGGGCGTTGACCCTGCTTCCGCGGAGGCCCATCTTTGTAAGGATGTCTAAGCTAGATTTCCTTATGAAATGGGGTATGAACCTGCAGCATAAGGAGTAATATCTTTATGCGCAGCGTAGCCTGCCTTGAGTGGTTCTGAGGGGATTATAGTATGGCGAGCATCAAACACTTCGGATGGCCACCAAGCGTTAGATGTGTGAACTATATGAAATCAGAACTGCAAAAGAGGCTAAGGAACGGTTAAAGGCTGTCGGGGAAATCCCCTAGGCTGTTCACATTCAGGACATGATTCAGGAATTATAGTGCGGACTAAGTGGCAATCTAGTCCAGTATTCGGAAACGGTACTGAATCGAGTTTAAAGGGGAACCGCCAGAGTGGTGACACTCGGTATTCGATTGGGAAAACCTACTAGACCTAAGCCGCAATTTTTACCTGGGTTGTGACCATTCCTTTCGCTACATACGAAGGTTTAAGACTGAATATAGAGGTATAGAATGGATAACAAATTAAGAAAATCAATCAAATTCAGTATAAGTATTGCCGTTATCACTTTTGTGTTAGCGGCTATTTTTTCAGTTATATCAAACTCTGTTTTAAGTGGAGTCATCTGGTTTATAGGTCTGGTTCTTGTGTTTGTCATCGTATTTACCGGCGTGTTTTTTGATATGCTAGGTATAGCAGCTACGGCGGCAGAAGAAACACCGTTTCACGCCATGGCTTCCGAAAAAGTGGCAGGTGCCAAAGAAGCGATTGTCATTGTAAGAAACGCAGATCGATTCGCTAGTTTTTGTAACGACGTTATAGGGGATATATCTGGTATAGTGAGTGGTACAGCATCGGGTATGGTGGTCCTTCAACTCGCGAATGGGATGGGATACACCGAAGGGTCCACTGTTCAAATTACTATCTCGGTCATCTTGACAAGTATCGTAGCAGCACTCACTGTAGGAGGAAAAGCCTTAGGCAAATTCTTTGCTATTCATTCATCCACAAAAATCATCTTCTTCGCTGCCCGGTTGATTTCGTGGATGGAATCAAAGCTTAAGATCAGGGTATTACCCAAAACAACTTCCTCCAATAAAAAATAAAAAGATCACGATAAGGGGGTCCTTTGATGGATCTGAACAAAATTCAAGACCCTTCATTTCTGAAGGAGATGACAATCAACCAACTAGAGGAGCTGTCCGAAGAAATTCGTCAGTTTCTCATTACAAACCTGGCTGATACGGGCGGTCACTTGGGAGCAAATCTCGGCGTAGTGGAATTAACACTCGCCCTGCACAAAGTTTACAAAAGTCCGGAAGACCGTTTCTTGTGGGACGTCGGACACCAATCCTATATCCATAAAATTCTTACTGGAAGAGCAAGCCAGTTCAGTACGCTTAGACAGTACGAAGGCTTATGCGGTTTCCCGAAACGAAATGAAAGTGAGCATGATGTCTGGGAAACAGGACATAGCTCCACTTCTTTGTCTGGTGCGATGGGAATGGCGATCGCAAGAGATTTGAAGAATGAGGACCATTCGATTGTCCCTGTTATAGGGGATGGTGCTCTTACTGGAGGCATGGCTCTAGAGGCTTTGAACCACATCGGACATGAGAAAAAAAATGTAACCGTTATCCTTAATGATAATGAAATGTCTATTGCGAAGAACGTAGGGGCTTTGCACGGAGCACTGGGCCGAATGCGCAGTGCAGGTAAATACAACCGTGCAAAAGAAGACCTGGAGTGGTTACTGAAGAAAGTACCGGCTGTTGGAGGGAAGTTGGCTAAAGCAGCGGAACGCTTGAAAGATAGCATGAAGTACTTCGTTGTCCCTGGTATGTTCTTCGAAGAATTAGGCTTTACTTACTACGGACCAGTTGATGGTCATGACTTTAATGATTTATTGGAAAGCTTGAATTACGCTAAGAAAACGGACGGTCCGGTGATTGTTCATGTCGTCACCCAAAAAGGGAAAGGATACCACCCTGCTGAATCGGATGTAAAAGACAAATGGCATGGAGTTGGGCCATACAAGATCGAGTCTGGAGAGAAAATCAAACCAGTCGATGCTCCGCCTGCTTGGAGTCAGGTTGTCAGCGATGCACTTGCTAAGGAAGCAAGGACGGATAATCGGATCGTTGCCATTACACCTGCTATGATTCTCGGGTCCAAGTTGGATAAGTTCGGCGAGGAATTCCCGGATCGGTTATATGATGTAGGTATAGCAGAGCAGCACGCAACAACCGTTTCTGCTGGACTAGCTACACAAGGTATGAAACCGTTCCTTGCGATTTATTCTACTTTCTTACAACGTGGCTACGATCAGGTCATTCATGATGTTGCCCGTCAAAACCTGAATGTCATTTTCGGTATAGATCGAGCTGGACTTGTCGGTGCTGATGGAGAAACGCACCAAGGTGTTTTTGACATCGCCTTTATGAGATCTATTCCAAACGTTGTCATTACGATGCCTAAGGATGAGAATGAGGCACAACACCTTGTCCATACAGCCGTTGAATATAACGATGGACCGATTGCCATCCGATATCCTCGGGGCAATGCAAAAGGCGTAGCAACAGATGAAGATGCGAAGACGATTCCGATCGGTAGTTGGGAAGTCTTGAAAGAAGGATCGGACGCGGTCATTCTAACCTTTGGTACGACGATTGATATGGCGCTAGAAGCAAGTCGTGAGTTGGAGAAGGAAGGTCGTTCGGTTCGTGTCGTCAATGCCCGCTTCATTAAGCCTCTCGATGAGGCAATGCTTCATGACATTATGAAGGAAGAACTTCCAATCCTGACGGTAGAAGAGGGTGTCCTTCAAGGTGGCTTCGGCTCGAGTGTCCTCGAGTTCAAAGAAGATAACAATTATACGTCTCAGTGGGTGAAGCGTATGGGAGTTCCTGATCGTTTCATCGAACACGGAAGTGTGAAGAAACTATGGGAAGAGATCGGTTTGACATCTGATCAAATCGCTTCCAATTTAAAAGAAATGATTCCAAGTAAACAGCAAAGGGCTTGACATATGGTTAGAAAAGTAAGGTTAGATGTTTTATTAGTAGAAAAAGGATATATCGAAACCAGAGAAAAAGCGAAGCGTACGATCATGGCTGGATTGGTATTCTCTGAACAAAACAGACTAGACAAGCCGGGTTTGAAGGTGAGTGAAGATTTACCGATTACGGTAAAAGGAAGCGCTATTCCTTATGTCAGCCGCGGCGGATTGAAGCTTGAGAAAGCTTTGAAAACTTTTGATATCGATTTGAATGACAAGATCATGGTCGATATCGGTTCCTCGACAGGAGGATTCACAGATTGTGCCTTGAAAAACGGTGCTAAGCTGAGTTATGCAATCGATGTAGGATACAACCAGCTCGATTGGAAACTGAGAAACCATCCCCAAGTAGTTGTTATGGAACGTACAAACTTCCGTTATGTGACGAAGGAAGACTTAACGGAAGGAGATCCGTCCTTCGCATCCATTGACGTCTCGTTCATATCGTTGCGGTTGATTTTACCTGTTTTGAAGCAGCTGTTAGTTGCTGGCGGTGACGTCGCTGCATTAATCAAACCACAATTCGAGGCAGGTCGTGAACAAGTCGGCAGAAAAGGGATTATCAAGGATCCTTCTATTCATCAAGAGGTTTGTGAAGCGATTATAGCTTTTGCAGTTGAACAGGGTTACTCTGTTGAAGACCTTACATTTTCTCCGATTACGGGTGGGGACGGGAACATTGAATTCCTTGTCCATTTACGTTCAAATGGCGAAAAAGAAGGATTCGTAGCTGAATGTGTCGATGTGAAATCTGTAGTCAAGGAAGCGCATCAGGCTCATAAGCGGAAGACAGAGTAAGATGTTTGATCATCCAAGGGCTTTTTACAGCCCTTTTCTTATGTTGTGACGAAATATAAGAAAAACATTCTACAACCAAAAATCACGGGGGAATGGTTTATGGTAATGGAAATGGAGGAAAGTCATGAATAAAGGACAACGACATATAAAAATTCGAGAACTCATTACCAATGATGACATTGAAACGCAAGACGAATTAGTCGATCGATTGAAAGGCATGGGTTACAACGTTACGCAAGCGACTGTATCACGAGATATCAAAGAGCTCCACCTTGTAAAAGTACCTATGATGGATGGACGCTACAAATACAGTCTACCGGCAGACCAAAGGTTCAATCCGTTCGAAAAATTAAAACGTCTGATGATGGATGCTTTCGTCAGTATCGATCGTGCTGGTCACTTCATTATTTTAAAAACATTACCAGGTAATGCGAATGCGGTCGGCGCATTAGTCGATAATCTCGAGTGGGAAGAAATTATGGGGACCATCTGTGGTGACGATACCTGTTTGATCATTTGCAGAAGCGAAGAGCAAACAGAGACCATTAGTGAACAATTGCTAAATATGCTATAACTGAGGTGGATCGTTTCATGCTTACTGAATTATCTATTCGTGATTTTGCTATCATTGAACATGTTTCAGTGAACTTTAAAGAGGGCTTGACGGTACTGACGGGAGAGACGGGTGCTGGTAAGTCGATAATAATTGATGCGATTCAATTGCTCTCAGGAGGAAGAGGATCTGTAGAGTTCGTTCGTCATGGGACGAAGAAAGCAGAGATCGAAGGTTTATTTACTATCGAACCGGACCACCCTATTTATAATAAGGGTAGGGAATTTGGTGTGGAAATCGATGAGGATGGAATGGTAGTGCTTCATCGGACTATTACACATCAAGGGAAGAGTATCTGCCGGGTGAATGGGAAACTTGTTACGCTTGGCATTTTGAAGGAATTCGGTCAGACCTTGATTGATATTCACAGCCAACACGAGACGCAGTCTTTAATGGATCCGGAGCGACATATTGAATTATTAGATTTATTTTCTACTCCTGAATTGCAGCAGTCTCAACAAGAGTACCAAGCTTCTTATGAAAAATACCGAGCTCTTACAAAACGCTATAAAGAGCTTAGTGAAAATGAACAAGAAATGGCTCAACGCTTGGATCTTCTCGAATTTCAGTTGAATGAGCTCCAAGAAGCCGAGCTGGTTCCGAATGAAGATGACGACCTTAGCGACGAGCGAAAGAAGCTCATGAACTATGAGAAGATATATCAAGGGGTTCATGACGCTTATAATGCTTTATATGGTGAGCAAAGAGGTTTGGATTGGGTCGGTCATGCGATGAGCTCCATGGAGTCCATTGCTGATTTTGATGATCAAATGGGCAAAGTGGCAGAGGAGCTATCCAACTCCTACTATATACTCGAAGAGCTTACTTTCCAGCTCAGTAGTCAAATGGCAGATCTTGAATTTGATCCGGAACGACTAAATCAAATTGAATCTCGTCTTAATGAGCTCAACAGACTTAAGAAAAAATATGGGGCATCTGTTGAAGAAATCATGGAATATGCATCCAAGATCGAAGAGGAAATAGATGAGATTAAAAACAAAGATTCTCATCTGTCAAAACTTGAGAACCAGATCCATGAAATTGGTCAGGATGCCGTGCTGGAAGCCAAGGATATTCATGATTTACGAATCCAGTCGTCTGAAGAATTGTCCCAATCCATTCATGAGGAACTGAAGGACCTTTATTTAGAGAAAGCTGCATTCGCTGTTGATATCCAGATGAAGGACGGCAGGGAAGGCGACCCAGAGATTGATGGGAAACCAGTTCAACTATTACCAAATGGATTTGATCTTGTGAAGTTTCTTATAACAACAAACCCTGGCGAACCTCTTAAAGAAATACATAAAGTGGCATCAGGCGGGGAAATGTCCCGAATTATGCTTGCGCTGAAACGAATCTTCTCTCGTCATCAAGGTGTGACAAGTGTAATTTTTGACGAAGTGGATACTGGTGTCAGCGGTCGTGTTGCACAAGCGATAGCGGAGAAGATCTACGGAATTTCCGTAGGCTCTCAAGTGTTATGTATTTCTCACTTACCACAAGTAGCAGCGATGGCTGACACGCATGTACGCATCGAGAAACAAGTCGACAATGATCGGACCTATACGAAGGTAAGAGAATTACCTGATGAAGAAAAGGCAGATGAATTATCAAGAATGATTACAGGTGCAGAAATTACCAATACAACACTTGAGCATGCTCGGGAATTACTTGTCATGGCCAAACAGCATAAACAATAGAATCCAAATATTTGGTTAAGATAAACGTAGGAAATGTTCCTGCGTTTATTTTTTTGTGTAAATCGTTTTTTATACTTGGTCAATGTTTCTTTTGGTGGGAATGCGTACTATAATTACGCAGATTATGCTCGTTTAAAAAAGGGCTGAAGAGACCACATTAGTAGTAAGCCACCTCAGTTGGCATTGGATGAATGAGGAGTGAGAGAACCTGTGATCCATCAAAGAACATTTAAATATATATGTGGTTCTATTCTCCTGCTGTTCATGCTTGCTTTACCTTTATTAAGCCCTGTTCAGAAGTACCTGTCCATTCCGGATGAAGTCAAAGTGATGGCTTCTGAGGAAGTTCAGCCAGTCTGGAACGATTCCTCGAATGAAACACTGACAGCTTTTTCATCAGCTAGTGATCATCAAGTGTTTTATGAAGTTGCGGGAGTACCTTTAAAGAAAACGCAGATTCAGGAGATGAAGGATATTCGTCTCGTTCCGGGCGGTCAGTCGGTCGGTGTTGAACTGCATACGAAAGGTGTTCTCGTAGTCGGGCATCATCTTGTAGCAGGTAAAGGAGACAAGAAAGGCTCCCCTGGTGAAGATGCCAATGTACAAGTTGGAGATATCTTATTAAAAGGGAATGGCCAAGAGTTGAATAGTATGGAGGATTTGTCTTCTTTAGTGAAGGAGTCCGGAAAATCGGGAGAAACCATCGAATTAACGTTACAACGAAATAATGAAGAAATGACAACGTCCCTACAACCGTCTTTCAGCGAGAAAGACCAGGAATACCAAGTAGGTCTTTACGTCCGTGATTCAGCAGCTGGAATTGGTACTATGACGTTTTACCATCCGGATAGTAAAAAATACGGGGCTTTGGGCCATGTCATTTCTGATATGGATACGAAAAAGCCGATTCAAATCCATGAAGGAACAATCGTCGAATCCCATGTCACATCTATCGAAAGAGGCAGCCAAGGAGTACCTGGTGAGAAAAGGGCCCGCTTTTCGATGAATGACGACAGGCTTGGTACCATTACGAAAAACACGCCTTTTGGCATTTTTGGCGAATTAGATGACACCATCAACAATGATCGCTATCCTGAGGGACTTCCTGTTGGGTATTCTGATCAAGTAGAAGAAGGTCCTGCTAAAATTTTGACCGTTCTGAATGGTGACAAACTGCAAGCGTTCGATATCGAAATCGTAAGCAACATGCCGAAGAAAACACCAGTGACAAAAGGAATGATCGTAAAAGTCACCGATAAGGAATTATTAGAGAAAACAGGTGGGATTGTTCAAGGTATGAGTGGAAGTCCAATCATACAGAATGGAAAAATTGTAGGTGCAGTAACTCATGTGTTCGTAAACGATCCAACAAGCGGATATGGAGTACACATTGAGTGGATGCTACAAGAAGCCGGGATTGAAATTTACGAGAAGTCAGCAAAAGCCAGTTAAAGAGCTCTTAGATGAGCTCTTTTTTACATACATGACAACGTAAAATTGATTCGACAAATTTCGACAATACTAAGAGGTGTTTTGTCGAAAACATGCGAATTCTAAAGTATTTTTAAGCATTTTGAAGATAATCTCAAATAATGAAATTTTTTTGTTATAATAAAAAAGGGTTAAGTTACCTGTTGTCGAATACCTTATGCAAGGGATGAGAGAACCATACTCGTAAGGAGGAAAAATAAATGGAGAAGATTCAAGTTTGTTTGGCAGATGATAATCGTGAGCTCGTAAAGCTACTTGAGGAATATTTCGAGGACACGCAGGATATTAACGTGGTGGGTGCTTCTTACAACGGTAAAGACTGTTTGCAAATGGTAGAGGAGAAGAAGCCGGACGTCCTTATTTTAGATATAATCATGCCTCATTTGGATGGACTGGCTGTATTGTCCAAATTGAAGGAGTTCGAAAACCAACCTGATGTCATTATGCTGACTGCTTTTGGTCAAGAAGAGGTTACGAAGAAAGCGGTTGAACTGGGAGCTTCTTATTTCATGATGAAACCGTTTGATTTAGACCACCTAGGAGAACAGATCCGCCAATTGAAGCATGCTGGAGACCCGATCAACCGAGCTTTAGGCAGCACATACACGTCTGCTAAGAAGAAGCCTGACTTGGATACAAGCATCACTCATATCATCCATGAAGTGGGAGTACCTGCTCACATTAAGGGATACCAGTATTTGCGTGAAGCTATAACGATGGTGTATCGCGATTTGGAACTCCTTGGCTCTATTACGAAAGTTCTCTACCCAGACATTGCAACGAAGTACAATACGACAGCATCTAGAGTAGAGCGTGCTATCCGTCATGCGATTGAAGTCGCTTGGAACAGAGGTAATATCGATGCGATTTCGTCCTTATTCGGTTATACAATCTCCAATACAAAAGCGAAGCCGACCAATTCCGAATTCATCGCAATGGTTGCTGACCGCTTGCGTTTGGAGCATAAAGCTAGCTAATTATAGGAAAAGGCCTTGGCAAGTTGCCAGGGCCTTTTTTATTTATATTCCATCCATGTATGTATATGGTGTGCCAGTTCTGGATCATCATAAAAGCCTTTATCAATGGCTTTCAAATAAGGATGAAGTAACTTCTGCAGAGGAGGTTCGAGTAAGAAGATCCCTAGACGGTTGAACAGACGATAGCAGAACGGCAATTCGGGATATTGAATGATCACGAAGCGGTGACCACTATGTTGGTATGTACAAACTAAATTGAAGTCGCATTCTGAGGGGTAGTACGAGTAGCCTCCAAAGCCGTTTCTGCGGCGTATCAACAAGGGGAGTCCTCCTTCCGTTAGATGTAAACCTGTAATCATTATACATGAATAGAAAAGGAATTTGTCATCTAATGTCAATTTTGTGAGAAATTCATCAACTTTTTTTAAATAAGACTTCATTTCCATCTGTTTATTGTGATACAATTCTTAATTATTAAATACTTTAGGTCGTTAATGGGGTGTTGTGTGTATGAAAGTGGTTAAGTTCGGGGGAAGTTCAGTAGCAAGTGGAAATCAGATCAAGAAAATAACGGGTATCATTACGTCAGATGAAAAACGGCGAGTGATTGTCGTATCTGCACCAGGAAAACGTTCTAGTGACGATGTGAAAGTAACGGACCTGCTTATTCAATTAGGGGATTCACTGCAAATAGGGGTGGATCATGAAGAGGCATACAGACAGGTCATTTCCAGGTTTGAAGAGATCGTGCTGGACTTAAATCTAGATGAATCTGTACTAAGAGAGGTCCAGAGAAAGATTGATGATTCGATCGCGCTGATCCGAAGTGAGGACCCGACTGGAATCGATGCCTTGAAAGCCTGTGGTGAGGACGGTTCTGCGTTGGTGGTAAGTGCGTACCTGCAAACGTTAGGGCATGAAGGAACTTATGTGAATCCTAAAGAGGCAGGCATCTTAGTAAAGGATCAGCCTGGTGGGGCACTTGTATTAGAAGAAAGCTTCGAGCGATTGTATAAGTTAAGAGAGAGGCAAGGTACCCTGGTGATTCCTGGTTTCTTTGGATTTACTGAAGAAGATCAGTTGGTGACCTTCTCTAGAGGTGGTTCAGATATAACGGGGAGTATCGTTGCCGCGGGGGTCAAGGCTGATTTGTATGAGAACTTCACGGATGTAGATTCGGTCTTTTGTGTGAACCCGATGTATGTGGAGAACCCTCGTCCTTTAACTTCTCTTACTTATAGAGAAATGAGGGAGCTTTCCTATGCTGGTTTTGGGGTCTTTCATGATGAAGCACTTATACCGGCATTCAAAGAGAAAATTCCAGTCTGTATAAAGAACACAAATAATCCTACTGCTCCGGGTACAATGATTGTAGCTGAGCTACCTGAAAGAGAAGAGCACGTGGTTGGAATAGCAAGTGACGAAGGATTTTTGAACCTTTATGTTAGCAAATACTTAATGAACCGGGAAATTGGTTTCGGACGCAGGTTACTTCAAATTTTGGAAGACGAAGGGGTATCATTCGAGCATGCTCCATCTGGGATAGACGATATGTCCGTCATTATCCGCGAGCATCACCTACCAAAAGATAAAGAAGAAATTGTCTTGCAGCGTATCAATGACGAACTTCAAGTTGATATGGTCTTGATTGAACGGGATATGGCAATGATCATGATTGTAGGGGAAGGGATGAACCAGACGATCGGCATTGCAAGCAGTGCGACCTCTGCGTTCCAGGAAGCGGGAGTCAACATTGAAATGATTAACCAAGGCTCATCCGAAGTATCCATGATGTTTGGAGTGAAATCAGAAGGGTTAGGGCCAGCAGTTCAGGCCCTATATAAAGTGTTCTTTGGTGAAAAATAAAAAAGCGAAGCAGAGAGGTTATTCCTCTTGCTTCGCTTTTTTTTGTTTTTGCAAAATCTTCTCCAGCTCTCCGAATGTTTCAATGTGGAGGTTTAATGTCATATATAAGAGTTGCCGAAATAATTCTGCTGTCATGATCGCATCATTCAGAGCATGGTGACGATCCCTTTTCTCTATTCCAAAATATTTTAATAATGGATCCAGTTGGTGCTTGTCTGATGGCAATAGCCACTGGGCGAGCAAATGGGAATCGATGACGGGCGGGGAATAAACTGGAAGTTTCCACCGCTTTAACATGGACTGTAAGAAGCGCATATCAAACTTGGCTGGGTGTGCAACCAGAACAGATCCTTCACTGTAATCGAGAAAGTTTTGGAACCCATCGATAAACGGACTTGCATTCCTCAGACCTTCTCTCGTTAGTCCGGTTAACCGCAACGTCTGGTTGTTGACGGGTCGGATCGGCCGGATCACTTGGTGAAACGTCTTCCTGTGACACGCGTCCAATCCATTGATACGGATAGCTCCAATGGAAATGATTTCGTGCCCGATCTCCGGGAGGAATCCAGTGGTCTCCAAATCGAAGATCGTATAATCTAATTCCTCGAGCGATTTATACTTCATACGTGGGTCCCTTTTGTAATCGACTAGTTGCTGCTCTAAGCTTTGATAGTGACTCCAGTGTAAATATGGTTTTATCTTAAAGTGGTAAATTGGTTTTTCAAAAAGAATATATTTCAAAATTTGTAAGTCAACGGGAAGCATTAAACCACCCGATTCCTATTGTAGCTTAGCTCAAGAACTTGTTGGAGACGTTTTGCAATGATCAGTGCTTCTCTCAACGAACGGCGTTGGTCTTTTTTCAGTTGGGTCAACTTCAAGTCGTTCGAGAGCGTTTCATCTTCTTCAAGCTGTGCTAAATTCTCTTCTAATCGAAACAACATGAGTCGGTGAAGGGCCGTTTTGGCATTTTCGACGTCGCGTGGGTGGAAACGTTCTTGTTCAGCCAATGCCTCTAATCGGTTCACGGTGTTTATTGCTTCAATTCCATGCTTCATACTATAGATACGAACGGCATTAACAATTTGCATGATTGCTGATTTCTTTAAGTTCAAGGTGCGTTTCTTTCCTACACCTGAAATTCTACCGAACGGTTGGACGGGTACGCGGAACCTTAACGTATCTTTCATAAGAAGTTGGTGAAGGTTCAATGATTTGCTCACGCGGTCC
Organism: Halobacillus salinus; assembly: GCF_004684905.1. Lineage (GTDB taxonomy): Bacteria > Bacillota > Bacilli > Bacillales > Halobacillaceae > Halobacillus > Halobacillus salinus. The sequence goes on from NZ_SRJC01000001.1 coordinate 921,833, forward strand.
GTAACGTATTTCTTTAAATCGTAGGCGAGCGAGTAGTCACCGAAGATAGGTCTGAAGTCCATGAAAATAGTGAAGTCTCTGATTTCTTCTGCGTCCATTTGTTCAATCCATCGGTCGATGCTTTTATGCCAGTTGGACATTTGTTGGCGCCACTTGTCTTCTTTGGCCATAATACCTCCCTTGCAGTAAGGGAAACCACACTCATTCAGCATTCGGTTAATTTTTTCTGCGAAAATCTGGAAGTATTCTTCAATTTGTTTGTAGTTCTTGGAATTCTCATAATCCGCCAAAATCATGCCATTATCCTGATCGGTGGAGAAGGATTGTTCTTTCCTTCCTTCGCTTCCCATCACAAGGAAACAATAATTGATCGGTGGTGCACCGTGCCCTTCTGCAATCATCTCATCTTCAGCGATTTGGACTATTTGCTTATGGATCCTATCATTGTAATTAGTCATAAGTTCCGCTATATCATAAGCAAACATTTTCTCTTTGATCAAGCTGCGAATGAATTGTTGAAATCTTACATTGAGAATAGGGGAAAGCGGTTTTATCTCTTCGACACTTGTTGCATTCGATATTCTGTAGGTCAAATCGAAGTAAACCGAATTCTTTATAGTGAAGAACGAGGATTGTCTCAGCACACCGACAACTTTATCCTTGTGAAGAACAGGGATTATTTCGGTTGGATGGTGTTTTAAGTAACTGAGTGCATCGTAAATGAACTCCTGCTGGTTTATTTCATAGGATTCCTCAGCCATGTAGGCACTTACCGGGTTCAGGTGATCGTTTTCGAAATATGCTTTCAATATTTCTCCATACCCAATCATGCCAAGCATGGTCTTCCCATCGTCACTTACGATTAATGCTTCTATTTTCTGCTGCTGAAGCATTCGGGCGGCTTCTTCAATAGAAGCATCCGGATGGATGAAAGTGGGTGTCTCCATATAAGCTTCTGCACGCTTCTTATACAGTTCCCTGTCATCTTGTTCATCCGTAGTTGAGCTTTTGTACTTTACTTCGTCGTAAAGACTTTTCATTAAATGACTGATGCCATCCATTACGACTTTGGAAAACTTCGTATTGTTAGACATTACTTGTAGGAATGACTCACGGTTGAAACAGAGTGTTTTTACTGGTTCTAGTGCTTGGACCGAGAATCTCATTTCACCACTAGTCAAAAGAATCATAATCCCGACTAAGTCCCCCGGGTAATAGAAACGCACAGAGAGCTGACGCCCATTCGAACGGTGCATAATATTCTTCGCAAGACCAGAAACTAAAAAGTGGATATCAATGGTATCATCCTCCTGGTCCTCATGGATCAAGAACTCATTTTTGCTGTATTCCTTTACGACTGCTTCTCCGAAAATTTCTTCAAACTCTTCATCATTGAGCAAATCGAAAGGATATTGTGTCTTGAATAATTCAAACTCTTGCATAGAGCAACCCCCTTAAATAGGATCAATCTTCATTCTTAAAGCGTCCTTTCGTCAGGTTGCGTTTCCGGTCACGGTGTAATATGAACCCTCCGATAAAAGCAATTCCTCCCACGACAAAGACGAGTCCGACAAGGCCTTGTAAGCCTATGTGTAAGTAGACAGGGTGAAATTCGCCGAATAGGGCGTCCCTGATCAATTTAATGCCATAAACCGCTAAGATTCCAGGCATTACTAAAATGAGTAAAGCAATTAATCTCATAGTGTTAACTCCTTAATTTAATCCATTCACAGTATATCAAATCAGGACCTTCAAAGGAATAACAGAACACTTGCTAAAAAATGCAGACTCATGTATGATAAAAATGCGCAAAAAATTGCAGGGTGTGATGAAATGAAACGTGTATTAATTGTCGGTGCAGGAAAAGGCGGTACAGCCCTGTTGCAGTTACTAAGTGAAACAGATCGGATGAAAGTGATTGCCATAACAGACATTGATCCTGATGCGAATGGTTTTTCTCTTGCTGAGAAGCTCGGGATTGCGACAGGAGATAACTGGCGTGAATGGATACATAAAGACATTGATATTGTGATTGAAGCAACAGGAGATAATGAAGTGTTCGAAGAGATCCGCGCTGAGCGAAAGAGAACGACGGTTTTGATTCCAGGTTCGGTAGCTTACATTACATCGGAATTATTGGAAGAGAAAGAATCCCTCGTTCAGAAGCTGAAGCAGCAGACTGATAACCAACACTTGATTTTAAATAGTATACACGACGGGATGATTGTCATTTCCGAGAACGGTCACGTTTCATTTATGAACAAAAGTGCAGAACGGATTTTAGGTAAGGAACGACATCAGATTATCGGTATGCCGGTAACCGATGTCATCCCTAGCTCAAGGCTGCCTCATTTAATACAATCTCCACAGAAAGAAGTCAATCAGAAGCTTGAGCTTGATAATGGGAAGAAAGTGATCACAACAAGAATTCCTATGATTGGGGAAGATGGCCGCGTAATCGGTGCTTATGCAGTCTTCAAAGATATTACGGAGGTAGTAGATTTAGCTGAAGAGATCACGGACTTGAAAGAAGTTAAGACGATGTTAGAAGCAATTATCCATTCGTCGGACGAGGCAATATCTGTCGTAGACGAAAATGGAAACGGTTTAGTAATTAACCCTGCCTATACTCGGATTACTGGACTGAAAGAGGAGGACATCGTCGGAAAGCCCGCTACTGTGGATATCTCAGAGGGAGAGAGTATGCACATGAAAGTATTGAAGACGCGAAAACCGGTTCGGGGAGTTCGATTACGAGTCGGACCATCTAAACGGGAAGTGCTGGTGAATGTAGCTCCTGTTATAGTGGATGGTGAATTGAAAGGTAGTGTCGGAGTACTTCATGATGTTTCAGAAATCCAATCTCTTACAAGTGAACTCAAAAGAGCTAGGCAGATCATTCGGAGCTTAGAGGCTAAGTACACCTTTGATGATATTATTGGAGAATCATCCGAGATGACACTCGCCCTGGAACAAGCGAAGGTCGGGGCAAAGACACCGGCTACCGTATTACTCAGGGGTGAGTCTGGGACAGGTAAAGAATTGTTCGCTCATGCCATTCATAATGAAAGTGAGCGGCGACATAATAAGTTCATTCGTGTGAACTGTGCGGCAATTGCAGAATCCATACTAGAAAGTGAACTTTTCGGTTACGAAGATGGCGCTTTCTCTGGGGCCAAACGTGGCGGAAAAAAAGGATTCTTCGAAGAAGCGAACTACGGAAGCATTTTCTTGGATGAGATCGGAGAACTGACCTTGCCAATGCAAGCAAAGCTCCTCAGAGTCCTGCAAGAGAATGAAATACTTCGTATCGGCGGTACGAAGCCGGTGCATGTTGATGTCCGAGTAATTGCTGCGACGAATGTCAATTTAGAAAAAGCGATCATGAAAAAAACATTTCGTGAGGATTTGTATTATCGTTTGAACCGTTTACCGATATATATTCCACCGCTCAGAGAGCGGAAAAAAGATATCGAAATGCTTTCCTATCATCTCGTAGAACGCTTGAATGAAGACTATGGTCGAAATGTGCGTACAATCGATGAGCAAGCATTGGAGAAACTGGAATCATATGAGTGGCCGGGAAATGTCAGAGAGCTTGAAAACATCATAGGCAGGGCCATTATCTACATGGATAACCTTGATGAGACGATTCAAGCTGATCATCTTCCACAGCTACACCCCGACCCAAGTGATTCGGTCGAGCCACAAGCTACGTGGCTTGGAGAAACGTTACAACAAGCTGTCGATGATTTTGAACGGAAACTTCTAGCTGATGCTTTTCGTTCCCATCACTTTAATAAAACCCAAACAGCTAAGGCTTTAGGGATCTCAGTCCGCAATCTGTACTATAAGCTAGAAAAGTACGGTTTAGATAAAAATAGCATGCAAGATTCTTCATAGTTGCAAGAGCTTGCATGATTTTGAATATCAAAATGATAGGGTTTTCAATTATTCGACAGTTGGCACAATGACAACTGGTTAGCTAGAGAGGTGACAACATGAAAACATTAGATGAACTCGTCCAGGGCGTTGATCGAACAAATGTAAAGACGGTTTCCGTTGCTCAAGCAGCAGATGAAGAAGTCTTGAAAGCAGTACAACGTGCTCTGGAAAAAGAACTAGCGCATTTTCTTCTCGTTGGTGAGCGGGATCAGATAGAAGAAATAGCGAAAAACATCTCATTAAGTTTAGAGCATCCAGGAATTGAGGTAGTAGACTGTGATGCATCTCAATCAGCTCAAGAGGCAGTGAAGGCTGTACATGAAAACAAGGCTCATGTCGTAATGAAGGGAAACTTGGATACGAAGAGTTTACTGAAAGCTGTTCTTGATAAGCAATATGGATTGCGAGGTAAAGGGGTGCTCTCACACGTCGCCTTGTTCGAAGTACCTAGTCAGGATCGATTGATCTTCCTGACAGACTCAGCAATGAATATTGCGCCATCATTGGAAGAAAAAGTCCATATCTTAAATAACGCAGTAGATGTTGCTCGACAGGCGGGTTGGAGTGAACCTAAAGTAGCCCCAATAGCTGCAGTAGAAGTGGTCAACCCTTCTATGCCGGCAACCCAGGATGCTGCTCTGTTGACTCAAATGAATCGACGGGGACAAATCAAGAATTGTCTTGTGGACGGTCCACTAGCATTTGATAATGCGGTGAACCGTAAGGCTGCCGAGCAAAAAGGAATTAATTCAGAGGTAGCTGGTAATGCTGACATTCTTCTCGTTCCGACGATTGAAGTTGCCAATGCATTATATAAATCATTCATGTACTTTGCAGGTGCCAAAGTGGCAGCTGTGATCAGTGGGGCAAAAGCTCCGATCGTGCTCACTTCACGTGCCGATACAGCAGAAAGCAAAGTGTACTCATTAGCTCTTGCATTACAATCAAGTAAGTAATAGGAGGAATTTATAATGGAAATCTTCAAGTATATGACGGAATACGACTATGAACAATTGGTGCTTTGCCAAGATGAACAATCAGGACTGAAGGCGATTATCGCGATTCATGATACGACACTGGGACCAGCGCTAGGTGGAACGCGTATGTGGACATATGAAACAGAAGGCGATGCAATCGAAGACGCTCTTCGTCTTGCGAAAGGCATGACATATAAGAACGCAGCAGCTGGTCTGAACCTTGGCGGAGGAAAAACAGTTATCATCGGAGATCCGAAAAAACATAAAAACGAGGAAATGTTCCGTGCATTTGGTCGTTATATTCAAGGGTTAAACGGTCGTTATATTACGGCTGAGGACGTAGGAACAACGGTTCAGGACATGGACTTGATTCATGAGGAAACAGACTATGTAACAGGAATCTCCCCTGCTTTCGGTTCTTCAGGAAACCCATCACCTGTAACGGCTTATGGTGTTTACAGAGGGATGAAAGCGGCAGCGAAAGAAGGGTTCGGTTCCGATTCGTTAGAAGGTAAGACAGTAGCTGTTCAAGGTGTAGGAAACGTTGCATTCAATTTGTGCCGTCACCTTCACGAAGAAGGAGCTCACTTAGTGGTTACCGATATTAACAAAGAAGCTGTTCAACGTGCTGTTGAAGAATTCGGTGCCAAGGCAGTCGACCCTGATGATATTTATAGTGTAGATTGTGATATTTATGCTCCTTGTGCTCTAGGCGCGACCATTAACGATGACACGATTCCGCAATTGAAGGCGAAAGTGATCGCTGGTGCAGCGAACAACCAACTGAAAGATACGAAGCACGGTGATATTTTGCATGAGAAAGGCATCGTCTACACACCGGACTATGTAATTAATGCAGGTGGCGTTATAAACGTAGCGGATGAGCTGCATGGTTACAATAAGGAACGTGCCATGAAGCGTGTAGAGACCATTTACGATAATGTATCTCGTGTATTTGAAATCTCTCGTCGTGATGGTATTCCGACATATGAAGCTGCAGACCGTATGGCAGAGGAAAGAATTGAACGTATGCGCCGCTCCCGCAGCCAATTCCTGCAAAACGGACACCACATTCTATCTAGAAAATAAGTAACGGAGGTCAAAGACAGTGCAAACCCATCGAATACTAGTCATAAATCCAGGCTCCACTTCAACTAAGATCGGCGTCTTTGACAATGAAGAAGTAGTCTTAGAAAAAACAATCCGGCATAAACCGGAGGAAGTTCATCAATTCAAACGTATCATTGATCAGTATGAATTCCGTAAGCAAGTAATCGTAGACTCCCTTGATGAAGAAGGGGTGAATATCAGTGAGCTTAGTGCCGTGTGTGGTCGCGGCGGCTTACTGCGTCCGATTGAAGGCGGGACGTATGAAGTCAACGAAGCGATGCTTGAGGATTTGAGGAATGGGTATAACGGCGAACACGCCTCCAATCTAGGAGGAATTATTGCGCACGAAATTGCTCGTAATTTGAACATCGGAGCTTATATTGTTGACCCTGTAGTCGTCGATGAACTTCAGGATATAGCACGAGTCTCCGGCGTACCTGAGATTCCACGGAAAAGTATTTTCCACGCTTTGAACCAAAAAGCAGTAGCGAGAAGAGCTGCTAAAGATTTGGAGAAATCTTATCGTGACGCTCGCCTTATCGTGACACATATGGGCGGGGGAATCACAGTTGGTGCCCATGCAGATGGTCGTGTCATTGATGTGAACAATGGTTTACATGGAGATGGCCCATTCTCACCAGAGCGCGCAGGTACGGTTCCTGCAGGAGATCTCGTTTCCATCTGCTATTCAGGGCAGTACTACCGGGATGAAGTAATGAAGAAGCTTGTCGGACAAGGTGGCCTTATGGCTTACCTTGATACGAATGATGCCCGCGAAGTGGAACAAATGGTCGAACATGGCGACCAGAAAGCAAAGCTTGTCTACGAAGCGATGGCCTACCAAATTGCTAAAGAGATAGGCAGTATGAGTGCCGTATTAGAGGGGAAAGTAGATGCAATCGCTTTGACGGGTGGTCTTGCTTACGGTAAGCGGTTTGTGGAAGAGATTCGTAAACACGTCCACTGGATTGCAGATGTCCTTGTATATCCGGGAGAGAATGAATTGGAAGCCCTGACAGAAGGAACCCTACGTGTATTGAATAATGAGGAAGTACCTAAGCAGTATCCAAACTTTGCAGAGTAGAAAGGAGAGGTACCATGGCACAGGAGTATGATTTAGTCGTCCTTGGTGGAGGGACTGGTGGTTATGTAGCTGCCATCCGCGCATCAAAACTTGGATTAAAAGTTGCATTAGTCGAAAAGAGAGAGCTTGGGGGTACGTGTCTGCACCGTGGATGCATCCCATCTAAAGCTTTACTTCGCAGTGCGGAAGTATTTCGCCAGACGAAAGAGGCAGCAGAATATGGTGTAACAACTGAAGAACCGACCCTCAATTTTGTGAAAGTCCAAGAGCGTAAGCAGTCCATTGTGGACACGCTACATAAAGGCGTTCAAGGCTTGATGAAAAAAGGTAAAATTGATGTCTACGAAGGGTTTGGACGTATTCTTGGACCTTCCATCTTTTCCCCTACAGCTGGAACTATTTCTGTGGAGATGAACAATGGGGATGAGAATGAAATGCTCATTCCGAAGAATGTTCTGATCGCAACAGGATCCAGTCCGAAATCACTTCCTGGATTAGAGGTTGACGGAGAGCTTGTCATGACTTCAGATGAAGCGCTCCACATGGAAGAATTGCCTGAATCGATCATCATTGTCGGTGGGGGCGTCATCGGAATTGAGTGGGCGTCAATGCTGGCTGACTTCGGAGTAGAGGTAACCGTACTTGAATACATGTCCGGAATTTTACCAACAGAAGATCAAGATGTATCGAAGGAAATGCTCAAGCAAGTGAAGAAGAAAGGTGTGACCGTGGTTACAGATGCCAAAGTCATGCCAGATACATTAGATAAGTCAAACGGTGTGACCATTGAAGCAGAAGTAGATGGCGAATCAGTAAAATACAAAGCAGATAAGATGCTAGTATCTGTTGGCCGTTCTGCTAATGTGACGAACATCGGACTCGAGAATACAGATATTGTAGTCGAGAATGGGTTTGTACAAACCAATGATATGTATCAAACGAAGGAAAGTCATATCTATGCAATCGGAGACGTCATTGGTGGGATGATGCTTGCTCACGTTGCTTCTCATGAAGGTATCGTCGCAGTAGAACATATGGCTGACAAGAATCCGCATCCAATAAATGCTGATCAAGTCCCAACGTGTATCTACTCGAATCCAGAGGTGGCAAGTGTAGGTTTGACAGAGAAACAGGCTGAGGAACAAGGCTATGATGTGAAAGTTGGCAAGTTTCCATTCCAAGCGATTGGAAAAGCTCTTGTTTATGGTGAGACAGACGGTTTCGTCAAAGTAATCGCAGACAAAGAAACGGACGACTTGCTAGGGGTACACATGGTTGGTCCTCATGTGACAGACATGATTTCGGAGGCAGGACTAGCTAAAGTATTAGATGCCACACCATGGGAAATTGCAGAAAGCGTTCACCCACACCCAACGCTTGCGGAAGCGATCGGGGAAGCAGCAATGGCTGTTGATGGTAATCAAATTCATGGTTAAAGATCAGAGGAGGGAATCCCATGGCTGAAAACCGCCATAAATCATTAGGTTTAAGTGATGATCAAGTATTAGATATGTTCCGTACGATGCTTCTTGCCAGAAAAATCGACGAACGCATGTGGTTGTTGAACCGCGCGGGTAAAATCCCGTTTGTTATCTCATGTCAGGGCCAAGAGGCTGCACAAGTCGGTGCTTCCTATGCGCTTGATAGAGATAAGGACTATGCGCTTCCATACTATCGTGACATGGGAGTCGTGCTTTCGTTCGGAATGACTGCGAAAGATTTGATGCTTTCAGGTTTCGCTAAAGCGGAAGATCCAAACTCCGGCGGACGTCAGATGCCAGGTCACTTTGGTCAGAAGAAAAACCGTATCGTAACGGGTTCTTCTCCTGTTACAACACAAGTGCCCCACGCTGTCGGTATTGCGCTTGCTGGAAAAATGGAAAAGAAAGATTTCGTTTCTATCGTAACCTTTGGAGAAGGTTCTTCTAACCAAGGAGATTTCCACGAAGGTGCAAACTTTGCAGGTGTTCATAAACTTCCGGTTATTTTCATGGTAGAGAACAATAAATATGCTATTTCCGTTCCAGTTGCCAAGCAGCTTGCCTGTGAAAAGGTGTCAGATCGTGCCATTGGATACGGCATGCCTGGCTATACAGTTGATGGGAATGATCCATTGGCTGTTTATGAAGCAGTTAAAGCTGCAGCTGACCGAGGTCGTGCTGGTGAGGGTCCTACGCTCATTGAAACAGTCTCGTATCGTCTGACACCTCACTCCAGTGACGATGATGATCGTACTTACCGTGAGAAGGAAGAAGTGGAAGAAGCGAAGAAGAAAGATTCGATTGTGACATTTGCTCAGTATTTGCGTGACCAAGGTATTCTGACTGAGGAAAAAGAAGAATCGATGAACAAAGAAATCGATGATCTTGTCAATGAAGCCACAGATTACGCTGAGAATGCCGCTTATGCAGAAGCAGAATCAGCTATGAAATACGTCTATGAAGAGTAAGGAGGGGGAATAAAGATGCCAGTTTTATCTTATATTCAAGCAGTAACTCAAGCATTAAGAGAAGAAATGCAGCGCGATGAGAAGGTGTTCGTACTAGGGGAAGACGTAGGTAAGCGTGGCGGTGTATTCCGTGCGACCGATGGCTTATATGATGAATTTGGTGAAGATCGTGTCCTAGACACACCTCTAGCTGAATCTGCCATTGCAGGTGTCGGTATCGGCGCTGCCATGTACGGCATGCGTCCTGTTGCAGAAATGCAGTTTGCCGATTTTATTATGCCGGCTGTCAACCAGATTGTATCAGAAGCGGCAAAAATCCGTTACCGTTCCAATAACGATTGGCAGGCTCCGATTACGATTCGTGCACCATACGGTGGGGGAGTTCACGGTGCTTTGTATCACTCCCAATCTGTAGAGGCTTTATTTGCCAACCAGCCAGGACTTAAGATTGTCATGCCTTCCACTCCTTACGATGTGAAAGGACTACTTAAAGCTTCCATCCGTGATAACGACCCGGTTCTATTCTTTGAACACAAGCGTGCCTACCGCTTGATTAAAGGTGAGGTTCCAGATGAGGATTATACACTTCCGATCGGGAAGGCCGACGTAAAACGTGAGGGTTCTGATATCACGGTGATTACTTACGGACTTTGTGTGAACTTTGCCCTTCAAGCCGCTGAAAAGCTTGCCGAAGAAGGCATCGATGCGCACATCCTCGACTTGCGTACCGTCTACCCACTGGACAAAGAGTCCATTATCGAAGCAGCATCCAAGACGGGAAAAGTCCTGCTTGTTACAGAGGATAACAAAGAAGGTGGCATTATTTCAGAAGTATCTGCCATCATCAGCGAAAATTGCCTGTTTGATTTGGATGCACCTGTTCAGCGTCTTGCAGGACCTGATGTGCCATCTATGCCATATGCACCAACGATGGAGAAGTACTTCATGATGAATCCTGATAAAGTCGAAAAAGCGATGCGTGAGCTCGCAGAATTTTAAGAAGGAGGAATTCCTGTGGGTTTAGAAAAAATCAATATGCCCCAGCTTGGTGAAAGTGTCACGGAAGGTACTATCAGTACGTGGCTAGTCCAGCCTGGTGACGCAGTGAAGAAATACGACCCGATTGCAGAGGTCATGACAGATAAAGTCAATGCAGAGGTGCCATCATCATTCACAGGTACAATTAAAGAGCTCGTCGCACAAGAAGGAGATACAATCGAAGTCGGCGATCTCATGTGCTATGTGGAAGTCGAGGGCGGAGGATCTGTCTCTAAAGAGGACAGCACTCCAGCGAAAGAAGAGAAAGCAGCTGCATCAGAAGAAAAAGCAGACAAGCAGGAAACGAAGCCGGCTAAAAAGGAGAAGGGTAGCAAGAAACGTTATTCTCCAGCCGTCATGACACTTGCGCAAGAACATGACATTGATCTGAATCAAGTAGATGGCTCCGGCCGGGGCGGTCGAATTACAAGAAAAGATATCGAGAAAATTATTGAGAGCGGAGAAATTCCGACGGCAAGCGAAGCACCTCAGCAAGAAGAAGCGAAGCAACCACAGGCTGCTCCTTCTCAACCATCAGCACCTAATATTCAAGCTGGTGAAGGAGATATCGAAATTCCGGTGACAGGTGTCCGTAAGGCGATTGCCTCTAATATGGTGAAATCTAAGACCGAAATTCCACATGCTTGGATGATGGTCGAAGTCGATGTTACCAACTTAGTGCAGCTTAGAAATGCGAAGAAGAACCAATTCAAACAGCAAGAAGGGTTTAGCCTGACATATTTTGCTTTCTTCGTCAAAGCAGTGGCGCAAGCGTTGAAAGAGTATCCTCAGTTGAACTCCTCCTGGGCTGGTGACAAGATCATTCAACATAAAGCGATTAACTTGAACATTGCCGTAGCTAAGGAAGATCAGCTATTTGTTCCAGTAATACGTGATGCTGATGAGAAAAGCATTAAAGGCATTGCCAAAGATGTGACAGATCTTGCGAATAAAGCACGTCAAGGTAAGCTGACATCGAAAGATATGGAAGGCGGAACATTTACAGTCAACAACACTGGCTCCTTTGGTTCTGTACAGTCTATGGGTGTCATCAACCATCCTCAAGCTGCTATTTTGCAAGTAGAGTCCATTGTTAAAAAGCCTGTGTATCAAGACGGCATGTTCGGTGCGCGTGATATGGTCAATCTATGTCTATCTCTCGACCACCGTGTATTGGATGGTCTTGTAGCAGGAAACTTCCTAGCTCGTGTCAAAGAGATTCTAGAGAAGATGTCCGAAGAAACAACATCTGTCTATTAATTGAATTAATTCAAACACCCTCCTTTCTTAAGGAGGGTGTTTTCAGTAGGGTATTTTTTTAGAAAAAGAATAACGTAAGTAAGATTTGTCGCGAAGCCTTGTTTTCATTGAAAGGCTTGAGAGAACTTGGTAGAATATTGATAGTACTTAACAAAGGAGCCATGTATATGGATTTCAATATTTATATGAACGATGTGGTAACACAAGCTCGTGATGAAATCACGAAAGCTGGTTATCAGGAGCTTACGACAACAGAAGACGTAGACCAAGCCCTTACACAAAAAGGAACGACGCTCGTTATGATTAATTCGGTATGCGGTTGCGCAGGCGGTATCGCTCGTCCTGCAGCTTCACATGCCATTCACTATGATAAGCGCCCTGATCATTTAGTAACAGTATTTGCCGGCCAGGATCGTGAAGCAACGAACCGTGCACGTGAATACTTTGAAGGGTATCCTCCTTCTTCTCCATCTTTTGCACTTCTGAAAGATGGCAAGATTCAATCGATGGTAGAACGTCATGATATCGAAGGCTTCGAACCAATGGAAGTCATTGGTAAACTGCAACGTCAGTTTGAAGAATATTGTGAAGAAGTATAAGGGAAATTGGGATCTTTGTTACTTACAAAGATCCCCTTTTTGATTAGATGAGGTGACGTAGGTTTTGAAAATTGGATATAGAACGATAAAAACGGCAATCGGTACACCTTTTGCAATTTGGATTGCCCAACTATTGCAGCTGGACAACTTTGCCTCTGCAGGTATATTGACGATCCTATGCATACAAATAACGAGGAAGAGATCATTGCTTTCCGCATGGCATCGGTTTGCCGCTTGTATGATCGCTATGATCCTTTCTTACCTATTTTTTGAGCTGATTGGTTACCAACCTATTGCTATCGGGTTAATGCTATTTGCTTTTATTCCCATTACAGTATGGCTCAAAATCACTCCTGGTATCGTGACAAGCTCTGTCATCATCCTTCATTTATATGGATCCAGTAACATTGGGTGGAGTGTGATTTGGAATGAGTTGATTCTCATCATTGTGGGAATCGGAACGGCTTTATTACTCAACTTATATATGCCGAGTCTAGAGAATAAATTGGAGAAATACCAACAAGAAGTCGAGCATAACTTTTCCGTCATATTAAAAGAATTTGCGTCCTATCTGAAGGGTGGAAACGACCACTGGGCTGGAAGAGAATTGACGAACACGGCCGACGTATTAGAGAAAGCCAAATCTCTTGCTTTTCGTGATGTCGAAAACCACTTGTTACGCACTCATAATCAGTATTATCACTATTTCCACATGCGTACAAAACAATTTGAACTTCTGGAGCGGATGTTGCCGCTAGTAAGTCAAATCTCTAGCTCCTACACGCAAGGGGTCCCGATCGGTGAATTCTTTGAAGAGCTAGCCGATGCGATGCATTCAGGGAATACAGCCATCATTTACTTGAAGAAATTGAAGAGTATGAAGGATACATTCCGTGAAGGAAAGCTACCTGAAACGAGGGAAGAATTCGAAGTAAGGGCAAGTTTATTCCACTTACTGAATCAGATTGAAGAGTATCTCATTATTAAACGTTCTTTCAAAAAGAGTGATGTATAGCTTGGTCCTGGGCAGAGAAACTAAACAAAAAGGAGTGTGACTTATGAGTGTTTTACTTCTTTTGTTTGTTTTACATTTCGTACCAGGGAGTTTTCAAGAAGAGCCTGTTCTTATAGTGAATAAAGCAACGCACGAGGTGGCATTGTTTGAAAATGGTGAGCAAAGATTTCAAGCTGCTGCCGCAATCGGAAAGACCGACGATCTGACACCAGAGGGAACCTTTGATATTGTAGTGAAGGCTAAAGACCCTTATTACCGTAAAAAAGACATCCCTGGTGGTGATGCGAAAAATCCTTTAGGAAGTCGTTGGATCGGATTTGATGCCAGAGGGACTGATGGGAGGATCTATGGTGTCCATGGAACGAACAATCCGTCCTCTGTCGGTAAGTCCGTTTCTGCAGGATGTATTCGTCTGAAGAATGATGATGTCAATAAGCTCTATGAATTGATAGATAAAGGGTCTGAGATCGTAATCGTAAATCAAGAGAAATCGTTCGGGGAAGTTTATGACCAATGGCTTGAAAAAAATTGGGGCGAAACGTTAACTAAATGAATGAATTTATAGTTGTTAAAAAAGCCGAGGGTGCATCCCTCGGCTTTTTTCGTACGTTCATTTTTTTATAAGAAATAAGTGGCTCCCATTAGTAGGGATGACAGTACCATAGAAAGAATCATTAGATAGATGACCACTTTCATTCGGCGTTCGCGTTTTGATCGTTTCTTCTGTGTTGCCAAGGTATTTAACCTCCTTCTCGTCATTCCTATCCAACATTCTACCTAAAAAACTCGATTTGGACAAGGGAGCAAAATAAATTACAATAGTATTATGAATTGAAGTAATTTTAAGATAAGTAAGCGCTTTATTTTTGTTATGATAGAGAGGAAGGGTAAAGAGAAGGGAGCATGGGGAATGAGTGATTACGAAAAGATGAAGAGAACTTGGGAAGCTGATGTCGAGAAAACGACGCAACGATTCCCTGAACGAAAGGAAAAGTTCCAAACGAGCTCGGAACTTCTGATCGACCGACTTTACGCACCAGATAAAGAGAACGACACTTATAACGAAAAAATAGGATTTCCAGGTCAGTATCCTTATACAAGGGGGATCCAACCGACGATGTACAGAAGTCGGTACTGGACTATGCGGCAGTATGCAGGGTTCGGTTCTGCAGAAGAAACAAATGAACGATTCCGTTACTTGTTAGAACAAGGCCAAACAGGGCTTTCCGTTGCCTTTGACCTGCCAACACAAATTGGATATGACTCTGATGATCCCATGGCGGACGGGGAAGTAGGGAAAGTAGGAGTTGCGATTGATTCCTTGAAGGATATGGAACAGTTATTCGATCAAATCCCTCTAGACAAAGTAAGTACATCTATGACAATCAATGCACCCGCGTCGATTTTGCTTGCTATGTACATAGCCGTTGGGGAAAAGCAGGGAGTCGCGCCATCTAAGTTAACGGGAACCATCCAGAACGATATCTTAAAGGAATACATTGCAAGAGGTACTTATATTTATCCTCCAAAGCCTTCTATGAGGTTAATCACCGATATTTTCGCTTATTGTCAGGAGAACTTGCCGAAGTTCAACACAATTAGTATTTCGGGCTATCACATAAGGGAAGCGGGATCGACAGCAGTACAAGAGGTTGCCTTTACGATAGCAAATGGTATGGCTTATGTGGATGCAGCAATAGAGGCTGGGTTGGAAGTGGACCAATTTGCTCCTAGACTCGCCTTCTTCTTCAATGCACATAATCAATTCTTCGAAGAGGCAGCGAAGTTCAGAGCAGCACGCCGGATGTGGGCAAAAATCATGAAAGAGCATTATGGTGCCGAGAATCCGAAAAGCTGGAAGTTGAGGTTTCATACCCAGACTGGGGGAAGCACCCTCACTGCGCAGCAACCGGATAATAATATTGTCCGAGTCACATTACAGGCTTTAGCTGCCGTGATGGGAGGTACTCAAAGTCTTCATACTAATTCACGTGATGAAGCCTTAGCTCTTCCGACAGAGGAGTCAGCCCGGATCGCG
Source organism: Halobacillus salinus (assembly GCF_004684905.1). Classification (GTDB taxonomy): domain Bacteria; phylum Bacillota; class Bacilli; order Bacillales; family Halobacillaceae; genus Halobacillus; species Halobacillus salinus. The sequence goes on from NZ_SRJC01000001.1 coordinate 937,348, forward strand.
CTTCGCACCCAACAAATTATCGCAAATGAGAGTGGGGTAGCCGATACAATCGATCCTCTAGCAGGATCGTATTACGTGGAAGCGCTGACAGATGAGATTGAAAAAGAAGCGAATGCTTATCTGGAACGCATTCAAAAACTGGGAGGCGCCGTTCAAGCGGTTGAAGAAGGGTTCATGCAACGTGAGATTCATTCAGCAGCATACGAGGCACAGAAGCGGATGGAAGCTAAAGAAGATATTGTTGTTGGTTTGAATGAATTTAAAGTGGATGAAGAAATTCATGCAGACCTTCTTCGTGTCGATGAAGCCCTGGAAAGATCTCAAATTGAAAAAACGAAGCAAGTGAGAGAAGGACGAAACGAGGCAGCAGTCGAGGAAACTTTGTCCAACTTGAGAAATGCAGCGAAAACGACAGAGAATGTTATGCCGCATATCGTACAAGCGGTGAAACAGTATGCAACCGTCGGGGAGATCGCCAATATATTAAGAGAAGAGTTTGGTGAATATACGGGAATGTAGGAGAGGATGTTGACCATGAAGCCAATACGTGTACTGATTGCAAAACCAGGACTTGACGGACATGACAGAGGGGCGCTGATTATCGCTCAGGCTCTGAGAGACCATGGTATGGAAGTCATTTATACAGGACTTAGGCAGTCCGCTCTGCAAATTGCACGAGCAGCTGTTCAAGAAGATGTCGATGTAGTTGGGCTTTCATCGTTGTCTGGTGCCCATAAGTCTTTGTTTCCAAAAGTGGTACAAGCGCTGAAAGATGAACAAGCAGAAGATATACCAGTTATAGGAGGCGGTGTAATTCCTGCAGAGGACATTCCTTTTCTTGAACAGCAAGGGGTGAAGAAAATCTTTACAAGCGGTTCTCCAACTGATGCCATCGCTATCTATATCAAACAGCTATTTGAAGGGGGAACCGTTCAGCCTCCCAAAAAAATCGCCCATATCGGAATTGCTGTTGAAAGGATAGATGATGCGCTACCGTTCTATCAACATTCGCTAGGGCTTTCCCTTGAGGCAGTCGAAGAAGTAGAATCCGAGCAGGTCAAAGTCGCTTTCCTTGCTCTTGGTGAGACGAAGTTGGAATTACTTGAGCCTCTAAGTGAGGATTCTCCTATCCAGACATTCCTATCTAAGAAGGGACCAGGAGTACATCACATTGCATTAGAAGTAGATGATATACAAGCAAGGCTAGAACAATATAAACAACAAGGAGTTCGTCTGATTCACGAACAGCCAAAAACAGGCGCTCATGAAAGTCAAATCGCTTTCTTACATCCGAAAGCGGCAAATGGTGTGCTTTATGAGGTATGTCAGCCAAAGGAGTGAAGATGAAATGGATATCTTTGATAAAATAAGTGAACTTTATGATAAACGCCGCCAAGTTGAAATCGGGGGTGGAGACGAGAGGATCGATAAACAACATGACAAAGGGAAATGGACTGCTAGAGAGCGAATTGATTATCTTGTAGATGAAGGTAGCTTTGTAGAATTAAACCCTTTCATCGAACATCGTCATGACGCTTTCGGTATGGACGGTAAACAAGCTCCAGGGGAGGGGGTCGTCACTGGCTACGGGAAGGTCGGTGGTCGCCCGATTTATCTCTTCGCCCAAGATTTTACCGTTTATGGTGGGGCACTGGGTGAGATGCATGCCAAAAAGATTGCCGCGGTTATGGACCTCGCTGCGAAAAACGGAACACCTTTCATAGGACTGAATGATTCTGGAGGTGCCAGGATTCAAGAAGGAGTATCTTCACTAGATGGGTATGGGCAAGTATTTTACCGGAATTCTATCTATTCTGGCGTCATTCCTCAAATCTCTGTCATCATGGGACCATGCGCAGGCGGTGCCGTATATTCTCCTGCAATCACCGATTTTGTCATCATGGTTGAACAGACATCACAAATGTTCATTACCGGTCCAAAGGTGATCGAAACGGTTACAGGGGAGCAAATTTCGGCAGAGGACCTTGGAGGAGCCGGTGTCCACAATAGTCTCAGTGGAAATGCTCATCTGAAAACGCCGGACGAAGCGAGCGCGCTAGATGCAGTCAAAAATCTCATTAGCTACCTCCCTTCAAATAATGAAGAGGCTCCAATGCAAATAGAAAGTTATGAAGAAGAGGACTATCGCCCTGATATAACCGACCGTATTCCATTTGATCCCATCAGGCCATATGATGTTCGAATCATCATAGATGAGGTCGTTGATCGAGAGTCATTCTTTGAAATACACAAAGACTTCGCAAAAAATATAGTAGTCGGTTTCGCAAGATTGAAGGGGAAAACCGTCGGTTTAGTGTGCAACCAACCTAAGTATATGGCAGGTGGCCTTGATATCGACTCAAGTGACAAAGCGGCAAGGTTCATTCGTTTCTGTGATTCATTCAACATTCCGCTCATCACTTTCGAAGACGTGACAGGCTTCTTCCCGGGTATTAAACAAGAGCATGGCGGTATAATACGACATGGAGCGAAGATTCTGTATGCTTATTCGGAAGCAACTGTACCGAAACTAACCGTCATTACGAGGAAAGCTTATGGTGGTGCTTATGTTGCACTAAACAGTAAATCGATCGGTGCTGATTTAGTGTATGCATGGCCGAATGCAGAGATAGCGGTCATGGGACCTGAGGGAGCTGCCAATATCATTTTTGCAAAGGACATTAAGGAAAGTTCAAATCCTGAGGAAACACGTCAGCAAAAAATCAATGAATACCGGGAACGATTTGCTAATCCTTATGTAGCAGCTGGTCTTGGAATGGTGGATGATGTCATCGATCCTAGAGAAACGAGGCAGAAACTCATTCAGTCGCTTGAAATGCTTGCAAACAAGCGGGAAGACAGGCCTTACAAAAAGCACGGGAATATTCCTCTCTAATTGACATGGAAGCCTAGTTCCGCTAACGTACTAGTGTAGGGCTTACATAAAAGGAGGACATCAGCATGGTAGCAATTAATAAAGAACGTTTGCTTGAAGAATTCTTAGAGCTTGTTCAAATTGATTCTGAAACAAAGAATGAAGCGAATATAGCGAAGATATTAAAAGATAAATTCGAATCTCTAGGGCTAGAGGTCCTTGAGGATAATGCAAAAGAGGTTACGGGACATGGAGCGAACAACCTGATTTGTAACCTGAAGGGAACGAAAGACAGTGCAGATCCCATCTACTTCACATCCCATATGGATACAGTTGTCCCAGGTAATGGTGTAAATCCATCTATTGAGGATGGATATGTGATTACAGATGGCACGACTATCCTTGGTGCAGATGACAAGACAGGGGTTGCGGCTATTCTTGAAGCGATTCGTTCACTGAAAGAGAATAATGTCGAGCACGGTGATCTTCAGTTCGTTATTACAGTAGGCGAGGAAAGTGGACTGGTTGGTGCCAAAGCACTTGACAGCTCGATGCTTCATGCGAAGTACGGCTATGCTTTAGACAGTGATGGGAAAGTAGGTAACATTATTGTAGCTGCTCCTACCCAAGCGAAATTGAACGCCGTCGTTAAAGGTAAAACAGCGCATGCCGGCGTAGCTCCTGAAAAAGGTGTTTCAGCGATCACTTTAGCTTCCAAGGCTGTTGCGAAGATGCCACTAGGTCGCATCGATGACGAAACCACTGCTAACATCGGTCGTTTTGAAGGCGGTCAAAAGACGAACATCGTCTGTGACCACGTAGAAATCTTAGCAGAAGCTCGCTCACTTGTTCCTGAGAAGATGGAAGAGCAAGTTCAATTGATGAAACAAGCCTTCGAAGAAACAGCCGAAGAAATGGGAGGATCTGTTGAGATTGAAGTGCAGGTCATGTACCCAGGTTTCAAACAGCAAGCAGGCGATCAAGTTGTAGAAGTGGCACGTGCCGCTGCTAAAACGATCGGTCGTGAAAGCGAACTGTTGACCAGTGGTGGAGGAAGTGACGCAAACATTATTGCGGGACACGGTATTCCGACTGTCAATTTAGCGGTAGGGTATGAAGAGATCCACACTACGAATGAACGTATGCCGGTTGCAGAACTTGAAAAAGTTGCAGAACTTGTAACGGCAATCGTTCAAGAAGTAGCAAAATAATGATAAGAGCCTTGTGTTTTTCACGGGGCTCTTTTTTTATCCGAAAAAGCCCAAATTACTGTGAATACGAAAGAATTCAACTAGTCCGAGCTTTTTGCTATAATAGAAGAACAACAGTTCGAGTAAAGGACGGATCACGGTGTCAAAATGGTATCCGAAAAAAGGACGTGTTATTTTTCACGTCGATATGAATAGCTTCTACGCTTCTGTGGAAATGGCGTTTGATCCTTCCTTGAAAGGGAAGCCGCTAGCCATCGCTGGGAACCCTGAAGAGCGGAAGGGGATCGTCGTGACAAGCAGTTATGAAGCCCGCAAGTACGGAGTCAAAACGACGATGCCGCTGTTTGAAGCACGCCGTCTGTGTCCCGACTTGATCGTGATGCGGCCGAATTTTGAACGGTATCGAACCGCTTCAAAAGAGATGTTTAAGATCTTAGCGGAAGTGACGGATTTAGTCCAACCTGTCTCGATCGATGAAGGCTATATGGATGTTACGGGATGTGCAGAACAAGGAGCACCACCGGAGATTGCGGAAAGAATACAAAAGAGGGTTTATGAGGAATTGGACTTGCCTTGTAGTATAGGTATTGCTCCGAACAAGTTCCTGGCTAAGATGGCATCGGATATGAAAAAGCCGATGGGAATAACGATTCTACGGAAGCGCGATCTGCCTGTTAAATTGTGGCCTTTACCGATTGCGGAAATGCACGGTGTAGGAGAGAAGACGGCAGAGAAATTAAAAAAACTCGATATCGAAACAATAGGTGATCTGGCAAAACAACCTGTGCTGGATTTGAAGCGGCTCCTCGGAATTAACGGGGAACGTCTGCAAAACAGGGCCAATGGTATGGATGACCGTCCTGTTGATCCAGATGCTGTTCATGAATTTAAAAGCATCGGCACTTCCACGACGCTAGCAGAAGATACGACAGATGATACAGAAGTAAGAACGGTACTTCGCAAGTTAGCGAATAAAGTGGAAGCAAGAATGAGAAGCAAGGAAGTACTAGCTAAGCATGTACAACTGATGATTCGGTATCATGACCGAAAAACCATTACGCGTAGCCGACAGTTGAAGGATTATATAGAAAAAGCGGATGATTTGTTTTCGATTGCCATGCAGTTGTTCGATGATCATTGGAACCAAGTCCCGGTAAGGCTTCTCGGAATAACAGCTTCTGATTTTGCCGAGAAATCGGAGATTACCCAGCAGCTCGACTTATTCAGCTTTGAGCAGTACGCAGAAAAAGAAAAACTTTTTGAAGCTATCGACGATTTGACGGAAAAGTACGGTCACAATCCGTTTAAAAAGCTGTCAACGCCGAAGGAATCGCAGGTTACTACGAGCTTCCAAAAAGATTTTCTCGATGATTATAAGAAAGAATAAACGCCTCCTTTTTCTCCATACTAAGAGAGAAGGGAGGCGATGTTTGTGGGTAAAGATCGTCAAGAGAAAAAGCTGAAACGTTCTGGAAAAGTCCAATCAGACCGCGACCAGAGCCTGAGCTATCCCGGTGCTACTGCAATGGAAGGACCGGAAGCTGCCAGGAAACGACGTTAGGAGGCGATGACCATGGGAAGACGCATGGGACCAAAACAACAGAAAGCTCCCCACTTGCCAAAATCCCCACAAGCTGGGTATGGCGAGGGAATGGATGGTTCACACAAAGTGAAACAAGCCAACCACTCAAGAGATAAACAAAAATCATCTCATGATATGTAATAAGAGGAGGTGCTCAAAGGATGCCGGAACACATTGTAGCTGTTCGAAAGAATGAAGCGGGAAGCATTATCGAAATGCAGCTTTCATCAGGACGCGTTGTAGACTATAAACAAGCGCACGAACTTGCCAGAAGCGGTGAGATTGAGCATGTTCAACTGATACGAGGCAAAGACGGCGATGAACATTTACGCAGTCAGCCTGATGGCGTGAAGTCCAATAACTTGGATCAACTGCCATCCTTTTAATAAAAAGCCGGGACGGATATATTCCGTTCCGGCTTTTTTGTATGATAAAAAATGAAATATAGGCATATGTATATTTCAAAAAATCGTTGTAGTTGGAAAAGAAGTGTAGTACACTAAAAATGAAATAATTAATGCGATTCATTTCAAAACTTTCATTGGAGATGATGAAATGTCTATTCTTGTTCAAGATGTGAGTAAAGTGTACCAAAGCGGAGAAGTGCAAATTCTCGCTTTAAGAAAAGCATCATTAGAAGTGCCGGACCATAAGGTAGTAGCCATTCTTGGCCCATCTGGTTCGGGTAAGTCGACATTATTGAACGTCATTGGTGGTATTGACCGCTATGATCTAGGTTCAATCACGGTCGCAGGAGAAACGTTGGAAGCATTGAAAGACTCCCAACTAACGGAGTTTCGACGAAAGCATGCGGGGTTTATTTTTCAACAGTATAATCTCATTCCGACTCTGACAGTAGAAGAAAATGTGGAAGTGGGGCGTGAGCTAAGTCAGAACCCACTCGATATGAAAGAAATGCTTATGAAAGTTGGAATGTGGGATAAAAAAGATAAATTTCCTTCCCAGCTTAGTGGAGGAGAACAACAGAGGGTAGCGATTGCACGGGCATTGATCAAGAACCCAGAATTTCTATTGTGCGATGAACCAACAGGTGCGCTGGATGAAGAAACAGGGAAGAAGATTTTGAAACTTCTTCAGTTCGTCAACAAAACATATGGAACGACCGTACTGATCATTACACATAATCAGGGTATCGGGGAAATGGCCCATAAAGTCATTCGCATGAGCAGTGGTGAAATCGTAGAGGCATATGAAAATGAGAACCCAATCGCACCAGAGAAGGTGACGTGGGCATGATTTTACGAAAAACGATCCCAAGAACCATCAAGGAGAAAAAGTTTCAGTATGCAGGCGTCATCATCCTGTTAATGCTTGCGGTAATGCTGTATGTGTCCTTATCGATGGCGATTACTACCCTTGAAGAGCGTAACGTAGCATTCAAGCAGGATTACAAACAAGAGACATTTCATTGGATGTCGAGCCAACCGCTCTCCGGAGCAGAAATGTCAGAACTGGAAAAGAAATATGATCTAACATTGGAAGAACGGTCGTATCAAGATATAAACACAGATGATACGACGACTCTCCGGTTATTCAATAAAACAGAAGAAGTGAATATTCCTTACATTTCTGAGGGGGAAATGCCTCAACAATTAGGGGAGGTGGCAATCGCCAAAACCTTTGGAGATAAAAATGGCATTTCAATTGGAGATACGATATCTATTGGCGGTACAGAAGTAATGGTTACAGGGTACGTATTCCTGCCTGACTATATTTACATGATTGAACAGCAGACGGACCTCTTGAGCGATCCGTCACAGTTTGGGGTTGGAGTTACGACTAGTGAAACTTTAGAAGCGGTCAAAGGTACGGAGCAACACCAAACACTCGGCTGGAATACATCCAATGAAGTACCAGACGAGTTGCGTTCAGAGGTTAATAATCGTAGTACGTTGTTACAATTTGTTGGGCATGATGATAATGCCCGGATTGAATTCGTGGAGTCTGAGATTGAAGGTGCTGGGTCTTTAATTACGACACTGCCACTTATCATTCTAGCTCTCTCGCTCGCTATGGTTTTGTTGCTTCTGAAACGTCGGTTAGAACTCCAAAGAAAAGAGATAGGAACACTTATGGCGCTTGGGTACCGTAAGTCGGAACTTAGAAGAAATTATTTGGGGTACGCTTATGTTATTGGATTGACGGGTACGATTCTTGGGATTATAGTAGGAGCCGCTCTTTCTTTACCGTTGTCTGATCTTTATGCCAATTACTTTAATCTACCGGCTTTGTCCCGATTCGATTTTGATCCGATGGTCTTAGTAATCGGCTTCATCATCCCACTGGTTCTTCTCTTAATATTGACGACATTTGTTATTAACCGACGCTTGAAAACGGAGCCTCTGACGTTATTGAGACCGAAAGAAATATCGAGTGGAAAGAAATCGTGGTTCGAGAAGCTCCCTTGGTTCAATAAAGGAGGTTTCATTAGGCGGTTCCGACTAAGGCTTCTGGTGCGAAGCAAAGCGCGCAGCTTTTATATCTTTCTAGGTGTCATGTTTTCAACAGTACTTTTAGTATTTGGATTGATAACGTTTAACTCGATGGACCGCTTAGTAGAGACGACGTATGAGGATATTCAGACATATGATTATGCGGTTCACTATTCTTCCTTGCAGACCGACCCAACGAGTGGTGGAGGCAGCCCATACACGATGGCTGAGGTGAAGGTGGAAGGGGAGAAAGTATCTCTTTATGGCGTGGAACCTGATACGGATTTCCTCAAGCTTATATCTGACGGGGAGTTGTTGAATGAACGTCTTAATGATGGTGCTGTGGTAAGTCGACCATTTGCAGCTATTCATGGAGTCAAGGATGGCGACAGCATCACCCTCACGAATTCATTCAATGATGACGAAAAAAAGGTAGAAATAGCCGGAGTAGCGGACGTATTCATAGGTAGCAGCCTTTATCTTCCACATGAAGAAGTCAACGCTTTTTTGTCTTACCCAGAAGATGCTTACACATCCGTTTGGCAGGATGAGAAACCTACTCAAACGGATAACGTGTTCTTGATCGAGGACAAACAGAAAGTCATCGACAGCTTTGAATCGACTTCTGGTGCAACGAGAAACTCCGTAATCGGCATGTCTGTTTTTGCGGTGCTGATCGGTGTGATCGTGTTGACGCTCTTAACAAACTTGATTGTGGAAGAAAACTCACCTTCTATTTCGCTTTTCAAAGTGATGGGGTATCACGACAAAGAGGTTTCTAAACTAGTATTGAGCGTTTATACACCGATTGTATTTGTTTCTTACTTTATCTCCATTCCACTAGCAAGTGTCGTGCTTGAGCAGTCGATGAACAGCCTGGTACAGCAGACGGGATTCATTTTTCCAACAGATGTTGCATGGTGGATGGTGGTTATAGGATTTGTCGTCATCGGACTGACCTACTGGATGTCTCTTGCTTTATCAAAGCGTAAGCTGAAAAACGTTTCTCTCGAGGAAGCTTTGAAGAAACAACAAGACTGAGGAAAGAGAAGAGTACTTTCTTGAAAAAAGATCTTCTTCCTTCAACATGTTCATAGATAATAAAAACACCCCGCCATGCGGGGTGTTTTTATTATCCAAATATTCGTTTGATGATCTTAAATCCTAACTCTGAACCGGGATAACGGAAATTCTGATCAAACTTTGTAGTTTGTTTAGTAATACTCTTGTGATGCGTAAATGTGTCGAAACTGGATTTTCCGTGATATTGACCAATTCCACTTTCACCAACCCCTCCGAAAGGCAAGTGAGGGTTAATGATGTGATAAAGCGTGTCATTGATGCATCCACCACCGAATCCGATAGATTCAATGATCCGTTCTTGATCGGCTTCCTTTTCACCGAAATAATAGAGAGCGAGCGGTTTGGGACGATTGTTCACTTGATGGATTACTTCGTCCAAAGACTCGTAAGAGAGGACGGGCAGGATCGGGCCGAAGATTTCATCCTGCATAACGGGAGCTTCCCACGCAACGCAATCAAGAATAGTAGGTTCGATCTTTCGTCTTTCTTCATCGACTTGGCCACCCGTAAGGATAGTACCGGATTTCAAATAGTCGGAAATCCTTTGGAAGTGTTGGTCATTCACAACCTTTACATAGTCCGGATTTTCTAATGGTTCTTCTCCATAGAATTTGGTGATGTACTCATCTATCTTTCGCAATAATTCTTCTTTCACTTCATGATGGACAAATAAATAGTCCGGAGCAATACACGTTTGACCTGCGTTCGTGAATTTGCCCCATACAATCCGCTTTGCAGCTAGTTCCAAATTCGCATCTTTATGAACAATCGAAGGACTCTTGCCACCAAGCTCGAGTGTTACCGGAATCAGCCGCTTACTTGCTTGTTCCATAATGATTTTTCCGACAGGTACACTTCCTGTAAAGAAAATGTAGTCGAGTGGAGAATCGGTTAACTGTTTAGTGACTTCTTTATCCCCTTCAATAACGGCAATGTATTCTGGGGAGAAATACTGCTCGACCATCTTCTTGATCACCCAGGATACGGTCGGTGTCAGTTCTGATGGCTTGATGATCACCGTGTTTCCAGCAGCAATCGCACCAATCACTGGGGCCAGCGCAAGTTGAACCGGATAATTCCAGGGGGCAATGACAAGGACCGTCCCGTAAGGTTCTTTATAAATGTAATTTTTAGAGCCTGTATGAGTTAATGGGGCTTTCACTTTATGAGGCTGCATCCACTTTTTCAAATCTTTTAAATGGTGGCGAATCTCGCTTTTTAAAAATGCAATCTCTGACGCATATGCTTCATATTCCGATTTATTCAAATCGAATTTTAATGCATCAAGGATAGGCTTCTCGAACGTGTCGAGCATTTTCCGCATGCGCTCCAGCTGATCCTTACGAAATTCATAGTTACTAGTGTGGCCTTCTTGAAACCATGCTTTCTGCTGATCGACAATAGGGTGCATCTGAAATCCCCTTTCATTAATTACGCTCGATGGCGTGTTGATAGAAATCATAGGCGATTGTAGTGTTCGGGAAAATCGTTCGTGCCTCTTCTTCTAGTTGTTTAATCGATTCACCTTGATAGCGGGAAGAGAGATGGTTCAAAATCAATTCTCCTACCTGTGCTTCCTTTGCTAAATGAGCTGCTTGCTTAACTGTAGAATGGAAGTAATCATAAGCAAGCTCTTTATCTTCTCCTGAAAATGTCCCTTCATGAACAAGTACGTCTGCTTTATGAAGCGGATCCTTCAACGCAGGCAGGTAGCGTGTATCTCCTAAAATGACCACTTTCCTTCCCTTTTTAGGGGGGCCGATAACATCTGACCTTGCTATAATGCGACCATCCTCTAGGCGGGTTTGCTCTTGTGATTTAATTGTTTGATAGATCGGTCCTGGAGAGACGCCAAGTTCTTTCAATTTGTTAGGCTGCAATTCACCCAGCTTGTCTTTTTCCTTAAGTATGTACCCATAACTGTCGAGTCCATGCTCTAATTTGATCGCTTCGACAACGAACTGTTCATCCTCAAATAAAATACCTTCATCGACTTCTTCTATATAGAGAGGGTAGCGCAAGTGAGTTCCGCTTAGACGAAGGCTGATTTCTATATATTCTTTCAAGCCACGCGGGCCATATACGGTAACAGGGGTTTCTCCTCCTTGGAAGGATCGACTGCTGAGCAGGCCAGGCAGTCCGTATATATGATCACCGTGTAAGTGTGTAATGAATATGACTTCAATACGTCTTGGACGTATATTCGTGTTTAATATTTGCTGTTGGGTTCCTTCTCCGCAGTCAAAGACCCACGTTGTTCCTCGCTCTTCCAACATGCGCAACACAAGGGAAGAAACATTGCGTTCTTTCGACGGTACTCCAGAGCCCGTTCCTAAAAAATATAGTTCCATGTAGATACCCTCCTACTGACTTTATCATACCACTTGATGACAATTTCCACACTCGAAACGGCATGAATACGTAGGTTCGCTCGAAATTGTATAGGTAAGGGGGAAATTATTGTGAAACCAATAAGGCTTTTCTTCGTATAGAAAAACAAGAAGAAAATAGTAGATAGGAGTGAAGGTAGTGATTTTACATACTCACCGTCAAGGAAAAGGGGAGCCGGTTGTATTTTTACATACTGGTCTTGAAACGGGTGCAACCGATTTTGAAGAGCAACAGAGCTATTTTGCAGCGAAATATGATGTGATTGCACCAGACCTTCGCGGGCATGGTCGTTCCTCTCATAATGATTTTGAAGACTATTTTCACAAAAGTGCCGATGATCTCAAGGAGACGCTTGATTCCTTAAATGTAACAAGGGCTCATATTGTCGGCTGTTCTTTAGGCGCACTCGTCGCTCTGTTCTTTGCCAGGAAACATGAGAAATACGTGAATAGCTTAACGATCTCAGGGCTAATGCCGGGAAAACCCGACAACTGGAAAGAGATGCATAAACAAGACTCAACCATGCAGGCGATGCTGCTTGAAAATGAGGAGGCTGTATCGTTTCTCGACCAACAGCATGATTCCGATTGGAGAGCCTTCATTCATATGGCGAAAGATGAAAGTTGGTATCCTTTTGAAGAAACAGAGGACTTGAGTGACATCAAGTCGCCTGTTCTGTTTATGGTCGGAGAAGGAAACCAACATGAAGTGCAGGGAGCGACGTTCTATCCGAATCAGTCAGAACGAGTTCAAGTTGCTGTGCTTCCTTTTGCGTCGCATTTGGTGCATGTGCAACAACCAGATATATACTCTCAAATTCTGTCACAGTTCCTAGTAAAGTCCGCTCCCCAAATGCAGAGGGGTGACGTAGATGGATAAAGACTTATTGGAAACTCTCAAGAAGCTAGAGGAGGCACACATCAGTATTGCCATCCGGTCACAAACAGATCGTCTCGGCCAACTATTAGCAGAAGAATTCTGGGAATTTGGTAGCTCAGGCGTGATCTATGACAAACAACATTGTTTAGAGGAAGGGGTCGTATTAACGGAGATGACTCTGCACCATTACGGCATCCAATTGTTGGCGGAGGGTATTGTGCTGGCAACTTATATGATAGAAGACAAGACGTTGGACCGGAATACGTTTAGAAGTTCGATTTGGACGTGGAAAGATGGACGATGGCAGTTGACTTTCCATCAAGGGACCATCACGATGCAGTCACCCGCAGAAGTAGACTTTAAACAATGGAGAGATAAAACTACATAAACCAAGTCTAAGGAGTGAACAGCGAAATCTACTAGGGAGAGGAGAGATAAGGTGAGAAATCTGGTTGTTTTTGCAGGAAGTTTCTTTATTCTATATATGCTGTCGCAATGGTTGTTAGGGTTCGGCATGACCTTGTTCTATGACGCTGATCCTGTAGCTGGAAGTGCTATGTCTTCTTCCACTAGCTTTGGTATTTCAGCGGGTTCCTTTTGGTATTCCTTTATTGTAGCGATCGTTGCCTATGGCATAACCCAGCTTTCAACAAAGAAACCTTCACAATCCTAAACAGGTTTAAGGAGCAGTAAAGCCATCCAGTTTATATAAAGAGATAAGAAAAGAAGCAGGGAAACTTTAATAGTTTCCCTGCTTTTTATTTTACCAAGCACGCGTGTACTGACGAGGACCTTCAAGTTCATAACCGACTTCGTCAGCTGCCTGTTTCGGCCAATATGGATTTCTAAGTAAGGCGCGGGCTAAGAAAATCAAATCCGCTCGTTCGTTTTGTAAAATCTCTTCTGCCTGATTACCGGACGTAATCAAACCAACTGCTCCTGTATCGACATGAGCACCTTTTTTCACTTGTTCTGCATAGGTCACTTGATAACCAGGGTAAGGTTCGATTGTAGCAGGAACAACTCCTCCAGAACTCACGTCTATGAGGTCTACGCCCTGTTCTTTCATTTCTTTAGAGAAATAGATGAGGTCATCCATCGTATTTCCATTCTCATTGTATTCTTCTCCTGAAATCCGGACGAACAATGGACCGTCCCACACATCCTGCACGGCTTTAATCGTTTCCTTCAAGAATCGATAACGGTTTTCTTTGCTGCCTCCGTATGGATCGTTTCGTTCATTAGTAAGAGGGGAGAGGAACTGGTTAATGAGATACCCATGAGCACCATGTAGCTCGATAATATCGAAACCTGCTTGCTTGGCTCTTACTGCTCCTTCTTTAAAAGCATCAATCGTACGCTTGATGTCGATTTCTGATAGTTCTGTCGGGACTTTGAATGCATCATTGAACGCTATGGGGCTAGGGGCGAAGATTTCATCTTTTAAATTTGCCTTCCGTCCAGCATGTGCAAGTTGGATCGCTGCTTTTGCACCGTGGCGATGGATGCCTTCTGTTATGTTCTTCAGACCTTCGATGTGGGAGTCGTCCCAAATGCCGAGATCTTCATGCGAAATGCGCCCTTCAGGAAGTACACTAGTAGCTTCCGTCATCACAAGTCCGACTTGTCCTGCTGCTCGACTTTCATAATGAGCCAAGTGAAAAGGTTGTACCATACCATCCTGGTCATAGGACGAATACATACACATAGGTGACATGACGATTCGGTTTTTTAGTGTAACGTTCTTAATTGTATAAGGTGAAAACAATTTATGCTTCACGAATTAGTCCTCCTCAGAGTTCTTGGAATGCCGCTTCAGTTCTTTCAGAGAATAACGGCTGCCTCTCCATTCAATTCCTCCGCGGACCCACGTGAGTACCAGTGCCCTAATGAGCATATAGATAAATAACATAGCAAATAAAGGAAGTCCAAAGATGTACCATAATGAGAAGCGGGTGAGGTTGTGAATAGTTAAGGCATATAAACAAAATAACAAAACGATGTTAAGTGCGCTAATGATTTGAATTTCGAGTGGCGAAATAAATATTAATAAGAAGGGGACCACTTGCGAGAGGAAGACACCTAGGACTGCGGTGAAGGCTAGCAAGACCGAATAATTAAGCCCTGCAAATGCATTTTTTTCAAAACCTCGAAGTGCTGAGGGAAGCGAAGGGTACCATTCTACCGACAAATCATATAGGGCTGTTACAAGGCGTTGTTTAAATCCTAATCGCTTGACTCGATTGCCCAGTTCCAAGTCATCATCTGGTCTTAAGCGAATCGCTTCGTGTCCTCCGATTTTTTCGTAACAGTCGCGCGAAAGCAGGTTGAAGGCTCCGATTCCCATCCCGCTTTTTGCTTGGTCCTTATTGGCTGCCCATGGCCGCTTCAAATAACCGAAGCCGAGTAAGAAGAAGGAGATCAGACCGCTGAGCCAGAACGTTTTGGCATGCAGTTCAGGGGCTGCCGTAATATGGTCGACTGATTCTCGTTCCATTACCGTGCATGCTTTGGCGATAGCATCTTGAGTGAATTGTATATCAGCATCCGTAAAAAGGATGTAGCGGCCGGTTGCATGCTGGAATCCCTGGTGGAGCGCATGATTCTTTCCAAGCCACCCCTCAGGTAAAGTGGAGATGTCCACTCCTGTTACGTTTGTGTGCTCATCAGCAAGTTTTTGAATGATGTCTCCTGTTTTGTCATTGGATCTATCATTAACGGCGATGATTTCGCAGTCGACGTTCCGCTGAGCAAGAAGGGACTGAATCGTAGCTGCAATATCTTTTTCTTCGTCTTTGGCAGCAAGGATCACGGAGATCCTCTCTCCGATTCGTTCGCTTTCTACTTTCTCGAGTTTTGTGATGCTTCTGAAGCCGATCATGTAATCGATAAGAATGACGGCCCAGAACACCGCCAAAACTACGTACAGCCAAAACATAGAGCTTAACCCTTCCTTTTGTCGTGGAGTCCACGGTATTCAAGTGCTTCATACGGAACATCTGTAAAAATTCCGTCCACTTTAAGTTTATAACATTTTTTCATCATATTCGGACGGTTAACGGTGTAAATGCGTAGATCCATATTAGCACGGTGACATTGCTTGACCAATTTCTTATCAAGCAGTCGGTGTTTGATGTGTAAGTCATTCGCCCCGAGTGATTTCGCATATTCAACAAGGTCGCGACGCTTGGTAGAAGTTAAAAAAGCCGTTCTTACTGCAGGATTTATCTCGTGCATACGAATGATACTGTTTGAATTGAAGCTCGAGATGACGGTGCGGTCGAGTACCTGGTGACGCTTTAGCGCTTCATATACAATCCGCTCGATATTTTTGTACTCGATGACATTGGTTTTAAGCTCGATATTCAGAACCATAGCTTGCTTTTGAAACCACTGCAGAAACTCGTCTAATGATATAATACCAACATTAGAAAATTTAGATGAGAACCAACTTCCTGCATCAAGGAGGCGCAGTTGGTCATATGTATAGTCTTGAACAAACCCTTTGCCATTAGTCGTCCGTCGCAAATTTTCATCATGAATCAGCACAGGGACATTGTCTTTAGTTAGCTGTACGTCGGTTTCGATACCTTCCGCTCCGGCAGCAGCTGCCAGTTCAAAGGCTGGCATTGTGTTCTCAGGGGCTAATTTACTCGCGCCACGGTGAGCATAGATCAATGTTTTATTCAAAGGATCTTCACCTCTCTAGTTAGAATGATCGTTGTCTATTATACAGAAAAAACGTTTCAAGGGGGCCATTCTATGAACCATTGGCAGACGAAAGATGAGTTGACTGATTTATTGTGTGCATTAGTTGAATACCCGAGTATCACAGAAAGTAATGCGGAAATCGCAATCATGGAATACTTATATTATATTTTAGAGGATCGGGATTATTATCAAAACCACCCTGATCATTTGAATTTACACCCTCTAAAAGACGGCCGACAGCTACTTACAGCTCTTGTTAAAAAAGAAAACGCCACAAAGACGGTCGTGCTTATTGCCCATGCGGATGTTGTCGGAGTGGAGGACTATGGTTCTTACGAAAACCTTGCGTTCTACCCAATTGAATTAACAGTAGAACTTCACAAGAATATAGAAGACCTGCCTAAAACCGCAGCACAAGACCTTCTTCAAGGTGATTGGCTGTTCGGGCGCGGTACGATGGACATGAAGGCAGGGTTGGCGGTTCACCTATCCATGCTGGAAAGGGCGATGAACGGGGAGTTCGATGGCAACTTGTTGCTAGTCGTTGTGCCGGATGAAGAGATGAACTCGGCCGGGATGTTGACGGCGGTACCAGCACTTGCTGAGATGAAAGAGAAGGAAAACCTTGATTATATGATCGCGTTCAACGGAGAACCGATGTTCAGCAAGTTTCCTGGAGACTCTTCGTATTATCTATACACAGGCTCAATCGGAAAGACGTTGCCAGGTTTTTTGTGTTACGGAAAAGAAACACATGTTGGGGAACCTTTCGC
The DNA here is from genome assembly GCF_004684905.1 of Halobacillus salinus. GTDB lineage: Bacteria > Bacillota > Bacilli > Bacillales > Halobacillaceae > Halobacillus > Halobacillus salinus. The sequence goes on from NZ_SRJC01000001.1 coordinate 954,306, forward strand.
TGGACTGAACGCCAATTTAATGGTCAGTTATCTCGCTCAAGAGATGGAACTGAACGAATCGTTTATAGAAAAAGTCGGAGGCGAGCGAACACCACCACCGATCAGCTTGATGCAGAGGGACTTGAAGTTTGAATATTCCGTTCAGACCCCTCAATCTGCCGTAGCGATGTATAACGTACTGTATATGAAACAGTCCATTCAAGACTTGAATGAGAAGCTGCTTCAGGCAGCCCAGCGTGCGCGTGCCAAAATCATCAATCACTACCATCATCAGGCATCCTTTTATCTGGAAGGGACTCAAACTTCTTCGTTTTCACCGGATATTCAGATACTGACTTATGAACAGTTGCATAAAGAAGCGGTGGAACGTCATGGGAAAAGGGAAATTGACCGCCGATTAAACCGCTTGATCAATCAGCGCGATCAAAGTCAAGGAGACAGGGACTTTTCGACTTTACTCGTTCAGAATCTGGCAGCATTGTGCAAGGATTTGAGCCCGATGATCGTCCTGTTTTACAGTCCGCCATTCTATCCCTCCGTTTCGTCTCATCATGACTCTTATGTGCAAGAAGGGGTAAAACTTGCTGTGGATATGGCGAAAAGAGATTATGACGTTGAGCTGGAAGAAGTCGAATACTTTACAGGTCTGTCAGACTTGAGCTTTATTGGTCCAACGGCTATGACGTCACCTATCGACGACTTATTAAAGCAGATGCCGATCCAAGGGCATGGATATGAACTTCCAGTAGAGTCTATGGAAGCGATCACGATGCCCGTTATCAACATTGGTCCATTAGGAAGAGATCCACACCAATGGACAGAAAGGCTGGAGTTAACCTATAGCTTTGAAAAATTGCCTAAGATCTTATCTAAGACGATCCATCATTTTTTTAATAAAAGTTAAATTAAATTAGAGAAGTGCCTCTTATGTGAGGGACTTCTTTTCCATGTATAGGAATCAGAAGTGTAGTGAATGGCACGGGAGTGTTCTATATATGGCTTTTAAATGAGAATCTTGCAGACAAACGTGATACAATGGAAATAAATGAATGAACATTCAGTTTGGAGGATGAAAAGGATGCAAACCTTGAAAGACACGATCCATCAACTTACCGTTCCGACACCCTACGCGGTGGGAGACGTTCATATGTATTTGCTTATTGGTGATGAAATAACACTGATTGATGCAGGTGTAAAAACAGATGAGGCTTGGGAAGCAGTTAGGAAGCAATTGAAAGAGGTGGGATATGAACCGGAAGACATCTCTCAAGTTGTACTGACGCACCACCATCCTGATCATATGGGGCTGGTAAACTATTTTCCCAATGTCTCTCTTGTTGCAGGTCATCCGAAGCTCCGTCCATGGTTAGAGAGGGAAGAGGCTTACTTTGAGCGTTATGAGGAGTTCTTCCGTGAAATGTATGAAGAATCGGGAGTACCGGAGAAATATTATGCATTGCTGAAAGGGCTACGTCGCCCTTTAAAATGGACTGCAGAAGGTACGTTGCATCACACACTGACAGAAGGATCTCTTATTCCTGGTCATGAAGAGTGGCAGACGATCGAGACCCCTGGTCATGCTCAAAACCATATATCTTTCCTACGTCCGTCGGATGGAGCTATGATTGTAGGAGATCACTTATTGCATCACATCTCGTCGAACCCTTTGCTTGAGCCGCCAGCTAAAGAGGGAGAAGAGCGGCCACGTCCGCTGCTGCAATATCGGGAGTCGATGCAGAAGCTCTTGAACTATTCGATCGGGAAGGTGTATCCAGGGCATGGAAAGGTGTTTGAAGGCGCACAAGACCTTATCAGAAAACGACTACGGAAACAGGAAGAACGTGCAGAAAAAGTCCGCCTTATGTTTGCTGGGGGCCCCTTGACGGCATATGAGGTTTGTACGAAGCTATTTCCGAAGCATATCGAGTCCCAGTTCGGTTTGACGATGTCAGAAACCATCGGTCAGCTCGATTACTTAGAAGAAACAGACCAACTTCGAACTTTTTACAAAGGTAAAAAGAAATATTATGAGCAGACAGGTGATTTTCATGAATGAACGAGTCAAAGGGAAGAAGATCTTAATAACAGGCGCTTCTAGTGGGATTGGTCAGTACTTGGCCATCCATGTTGCACGTCAAGGCGGGATACCCATCATGGTGGCACGGTCGCGGGACCGGCTGGAGATCATTGCAGAAAAAATCAAGGACGCGTTTGGAACTCGTGCTTGTTGGTATGAAGCGGACCTTTCCAATGATGCAGACTGGAAGGACATTATTGATCAAATTTGTTATGACCACGGTTCTATTGATGCGCTGATCAACAATGCTGGAATGGCGGTTTTTGAATTGGTGTCCGAGTCAAAATGGAAAGACATCGATCGGATGATTTCCGTCAATGTAAAATCATTGTTCCGTACGACTCACCAGCTGCTCCCCCATTTCCTGCAACAGGGCAGCGGACATATTGTCAACATCGCTTCACAGGCAGGAAAGATTGCGACGCCTAAATCAGCCGTCTACTCAGCGACGAAGCATGCGGTGCTGGGCTTTACGAATGCTCTTCGTATGGAAGTGGAAGACAAGGGGATTTTTGTTACTTCTGTTAACTTAGGACCAGTGCGAACAAATTTCTTCAAGCAGGCTGATCCTTCCGGGGCTTATGAGCGCTCTGTGGACCAGATTATGCTCGACCCCAACCAAGTCGCTCTGGAGGTCGTGAACGCGTTATTTGTAAAACAAAGAGAAATCAACCTCCCGAGCTGGATGAACTCCGGAAGTAAAGTTTACTCCATTGCGCCCGCTTTGATGGAAAAAGTGATGCAGGGCCAGTTCAATAAAAAATAACCGACGGGAGGGATACAAATGTCGAAAGGTGAGACTATCTTTATTACGGGGATGTCAGGAACGGGAAAGTCGACGGTACTGGAGAAGTTGGCATCGAGAGGCTATAGGGTGGTGGATACAGACAGTGATTACTGGAGTGAGTGGAGCTCTCTTACTGACGGTTCGACTGACTGGATATGGCGGGAAGATGCCATGAAGGAATTGCTCGATGAGGAGAGGAGCGAACCACTGTTTCTTTCAGGATGTAAATCTAATCAAGGGACATTCTATCCATACTTTGACCAAGTCGTATTACTGAGTGCACCAGCAGAAGTAATCCTACCACGAATAGCGAATCGGACGAACAATGATTATGGAAAGAATCCAGAGGAGCGTGGTCTTATACTCCAACATTTGAAGGACATAGAACCTCTCCTTCGCCAAACGGCTACAATGGAAATAGATGCCTCCGCTCCGATTGAAGAAGTAGTGAGGCAATTGGAAGAATTGGTCACTACATAAAAAGCACAAAACCGCTCATGCTATAAAAGTACCTCAAATTTATTGGAGGGAAGTACCATGAGCAAAAATTCAAAATCAAAGCGTAATCTACAAAAATCCCGTGACGCGGTTCAGCCTGCAAACGGGAAGGAACGAACAACCATCTCCAAAACCAACAAAATGTTTGATAACGAACAGAAATAATCGAAGAGCAACTTCCTTATTGGAAGTTGCTCTTCAGATTGTTGAAGTGAAATGGTTTTGTTAGAAAGTCTACTGTTACGTGGTCTGGAAAACAACTCGCTTTCTGTGGGCGAGTGTCGAGCTTCCTCGCTCTCTGTGGGATCTCGCCTATACCGTGCTACCACAGGAGTCTCGTCGTTTTCCAGCAATAGTACGTGCGAAACAAAACCTACGCTTGTGGAAATCCCCTTACGTTTGGATCATTATAGACCGCTACTCTTGGTCCGAAAGCATAAGAGGTTCCTACTTATTTTAAAAAGGTGTCGGAGAAACGGGGAGACTCCTGCAAAGGTACAGCTTGAGTAATCTCCTTAGCACCTTTGCGCCGAGAAAGCCTACTTCGAAGCGATACGAGAAGACGCAGGCGCAGTTCCTTAAAGTACAGCGTGAGACCCCACAGAGACCGGAGGGAGCGAGGAGGCTCACCGGACGCCTGCGGAAAGCGGACCGTTTCTCCAACACCACTTTTCCATACATGGGAGAACTTATAGTACTTTCTCGACACTTTGAAGAGTAACTTCCAATAAGGAAATTGCTCTCTTTTAACGTGAGGAATATGTATACGACTTAAGGTACACTTGTTTCATAGGGAATAATTTATAGTAAAGGAGAGATCATGTGGCGGAATTAAAAGAACAAGTTATTTTGATCACTGGGGGAAACCGTGGTCAGGGACAAGCTATTGCTGAGCACCTTGCCTCATTGGGAGCCATTGTTATTATTGGTGCGAGAAACTATGAAGAGGCGCGTGAAGTAGCAGAATCGATTGGGGCAAACGCCTATCCGGTTTTGCTCGATGTCACGAATGAGTCTCATTGGCAGGGAGTAATGAATGAGATACTCGACCGTTTCGGTAGAATTGATGTGCTTGTTAATAATGCTGGCGTTCTTATCCGTAAGCCATTTGCGGATTTGACTGCTGAAGATTACCAAGAGATGATCAATGTAAATCAGCTCGGAGTTTTCAGAGGGATGAAGGCCGTTACGGCTCAGATGGAGAAACAACAAAAAGGTTCTATCATCAATAATGTTTCTATTTCTTCCTTCTCACCTATTGCGAAGTCTTCCGCTTACGCTGGGACGAAAGCAGCAGTCGTTGCAATGTCTAAGGCAGCTGCTATCGAACTCGGTCAAAAAGGGATACGTGTCAACATGATTCATCCAGGTGGCATCGAAACAGAAATGGCCACACAAGGTAGTGGTGTCCCCGATTTTTATTCATCGATTCCTCTAGGGCGCATCGGACAGCCTGTCGAAATTGCAACAACCGTAGCGTTCCTAGCATCAGATAAAAGCTCCTACATTACAGGTGCGGAAATCGTTGTAGATGGAGGCATGACATTAGGGGTCAATGAAGAAGAGTGAACATGAGCATAGGGAATCATGAATAAGGAGGCGTTGTTAACTATGGCTAAACATAGGATATATACTATGAGTTTCGCTAGTGTTTATCCCCATTATGTGAAGAAAGCAGAAAAAAAGGATCGTACGAAAAGAGAAGTCGATGAAATCATCCGTTGGTTGACAGGTTATAGTCAGGAAGAAGTAGAAGAACACCTTGAGAAGGGAACAGACATAGAAACTTTCTTCGCTGAGGCGCAGCAGTTAAATCCTTCTCGTAAGAAAATCAAAGGGGTGGTCTGTGGTGTTCGGGTTGAGGACATCGAAGAACCAACGATGCAGGAAATTCGATATATGGACAAGTTGATTGATGAGTTAGCCAAGGGGAAAGCGATGGATAAGATTTTAAGGAAAAACATTTAAGTTCACGGAACCTATTCCATGTATCAAACGTAAAAGAAGTATATAAGCTTGGTGAGGGGAGATTCGAGTGAACAAGCCTATATTTCATGTAGTAATTGTTTTAGCTACTTGCTTCTTCTATGCAATCGGTTACTTATTCGATGTCGAATGGCTGCAATTTTATTATAGGAATGAATATTCTATGGCCGAGGGTAGGTCGCTGGAAATGGGCGGTTCTATTCTGCCGATCGGACTAGGTGTCCTGACTGCGTTTCTCGTCACAAAATTCATTTTGCCTCATACAAGGCAATAGTTCCATCGAATCATTCAAAGAAGAGACGAACCGATAAGGTCCGTCTCTTCTTTGTGAACTAGGACGTTCACCGATCGTGGAAGGGTGGACGAATTATAGAAAGGAATACGTGTTAAGTTATGCATAATGACCACCAATCTTTTTACTACGCTCTGGTGTAATGCCTGCTTTTGTGAAGCTGCTCGCTCTTAAAATAGCAGCTGAACCGTATTTATCGCGTATCTGATCCATCACGTTCCCGACATCTTTATTTTTCGGACGATCGTCGAACAAGGTTAGCTGTGTGGCGATGTCTTCATCCAGGTTCGTTAAGGTTACGGAGATACGACGGACCATGCTGTACCCATCATAGTGCTTGTAAAAGAGTTGCAAGCATAGGTGGTACATATCCATCGTAATATTTGTGGGTAAATCAACCGAGGTGGAGCGACTGAATCCTCCACCCGTTTCTTTCGCATAACCGACCGATAAATGGACAGTCCTGCCAGCTTGCTTGGCTTTCCGGGCTCGCCTGCACGCTTCTTCACAGAGGTCGAGGATCACAGTCGGCACCTCTTCTTTGGCATAGTTCCGTAGTAGTGTCACACCATGTCCGAAGCCTTTCTGCTCTGTTTTAGTGAAGTCCCCGATGACTGGGCTGAGGTCGATCCCCCAGGCGTGCCAATGAAGTTGTTCCCCGATAATTCCGTAATGTTTTTTCATATATTTAAGGGGATACTTAGCAAGTTGACCTAATCGTACGATGCCGAGCCGGTTGAAGTTGCGCGTCATACGGGACCCAATCCCCCATATATGTTCGATTGGTACCGGCCACAAGAGTCGCTCCACGTCTTCGTAACGGCACTCGGCAATGCCATCTTCCGCTTTTTTGGCGTGAATGTCCATCACGACTTTAGCAAGAAACTTATTATCCCCGATTCCAATGGCACACTCCACGCCGAATTGTTCCAGGATCCGGTCTTGGATCATTCGGGCAATCTTATACGGCGAACCGTACAGTTTTTCCATTCCATCAACCGTCACCCATAATTCGTCCACGGAATAGATATGGATCGCCTCAGGTGGGACGATCTGCTTCATCATTTTGGCTATTTCTACAGAGACACGGACATATTCCCCCATTCGTGCCGGGGCGACGACCAGTTCCGGATCGTTCGGTAGCTCAAAGTAACGGCTCACATTGCTGATGCCGTGCTTCTTCTTCAAAGCGGGGGACGCAGCAAGCACGATACTGCCATTCCGGCTCGGGTCCCCGACGACAGCGAGCAGCGCGGTTTTCGGATCAAGCCCACGATGTGCCATTTCCACACTGGCGTAGAAACTTCGCATGTCAATACAAAGAACATCGTGGCGTGGGTAATGTGAGTAGTCCATTAGCTATTCCTCCAAACAGAACGTTTGTTCCCATTATACACAAAAACGCTCCTTACTTATACATGAAATTTATGTAAGGTACGAAATGGGTGGAAAGGATCAATTGGAGGACCGCGCTTAATCAAGACAAAACAATTGCTCGGGTGCCTTGTATTTCTTACAATAATGATAGGAGGTATGCCTCATGAAACTTATACTGACAGAAGAAGCTAAAAATCAGTTGATGTATATGAAAGAAGAAGAACGCCCGCTTATCCGCCTGTTTTATGATACAGAAGGGTGCGGTTGTGGCGTGAACGGACTGCCGACCATTCGTCTGGAAAGTGAAGAGCGAAGTACAGATGAGCGGGTAGAAAATGATGATTTTACTGTCGTTATCGATCAACAACAAGCAGTCTTTTTCAAAAAAGAAATGAAGTTGGATTTTAAAAAAGGCTTATTCCGCCTTTCTAGTCCGGAAGGTGTACTGAATCCTATCATTCCGGTAAGGGACGTGAGAGAGGGAGCCACTGTATGAGTAAGAATAAAAAGCAACAGGAAGGTACGCTCGGAGCACAGCTGAATGAAGAGCTGCTTTCGAAGCTTCAGTCCAAAAAAACAGAACTGAAAGAGCAAGAAGAAAAGCGTCAGGAGAAAGAGCGCTTGGAGCGAATAAAAGAACGAAAACGACAGGAAGAAAACAAAAGTTTCGAGGAATTGCTAAAGGAAAGCGACCTTGATTGGAAGTCGTTCAAGAAATAAATAGTTGTTAAAAAGAGTCAGCTCAAAAGTCAGATGAACTTTAGGGCTGGCTTTTTATATAGGACACTCAACGATCAACCATCGTGTAGAAAACAGATCAGAGGGCGGCGGAGTGGTGGGAAGGCGTATTGCAGAGCCGAACAAGAAACTGAAAAAAGGTAGAGATTCTTGAGGAAGAGGTACAGCGACTAAAAGATTCATAATTTGGAAGGGGATTGTAGGGAAGTGTCGAATACATAGGTGGATGGAGGTGATTAGGGATGTATGAGCTGAAGACAAAGGAGAATGACAACAGTGTCATAGAGTTCATAGAAAGTGTGGAAAAGCCGAAAAAGAAAGAAGATGCTTACCGCTTACTCGATCTGTTCACGGAAACTTCTGGATACCCAGCGAAAATGTGGGGGAAGAGTATCATCGGTTTCGGGGCTTACCATTACAAGTATCCCACCGGTCATGAAGGTGACGCGCCGTTAGTTGGCTTTTCACCAAGGAAAGCGAACTTCAGTCTCTATTTCGCAACAGGCGAAGACCGGGAAGAAGTGTTGACACGGTTAGGAAAGCATAAGTCTGGCAAGGCATGTGTGTATATCAATAAAATCGATGACGTAGATACAGAAGTATTGAAAGAAATGATCAGGTCTTCCATTGCGTTTCTAAAACAAACATATCCAGATCAAAAGGAAGGGAAGTAAGCGATGGGGGAACCTCTCGCTTTTTGTTTGTTCAATAATACATAAAAGGGGAAAGAACATGAAGAAATCAACAGAACATAATGGGTATGCATGGGATCAAAAGGTAGAGGAAGGTTCTGCTTACACGAACCCCATTGAAACAGGAGTTATTAAGCAGGCTAAGGAGGGGGACTGGCAGATTGGGGTTACAGCTGAAAGGCAAGTTCCGCGTGATTGGTTCCCATCATCCTTAGAAGGAAAGAAAATTCTCTGTTTAGCTTCTGGTGGTGGCCAACAAGGTCCTGTGCTTGCCGCTGCGGGAGCGGATGTCACCGTCTTTGATCTCTCTCTGAAACAATTGGAGCAGGATCGGCTGGTTGCCGAACGAGAAGGCTTACAGTTGAGCATTGTCAAAGGGGATATGACGGATCTTTCGGTATTTCCGAATGAAAGCTTTGATATGATTGTCCATCCAGTTGCTAATGTGTTTGTAGAAGAAGTGAGGCCGGTCTGGTATGAAGCAAGTCGTGTGCTGAAGGAAAAGGGTACACTCATCTCAGGCTTCATGAATCCTGTCCTGTACCTTTTTGACGATGAGAAAGAGCAGCAAGGGAAACTCGAAATTAAGCACAGCATTCCGTATTCGGCATTAGAACAAGAGGAAGTGATCGAAGGACAGACACTTGAGTTCGGTCATACTTTAGAAGATCAGATCCAAGGGCAGACGGCGGCTGGGTTTGTCATCTCTGGTTTTTACGAAGATGATTTTGGTGGTGGCCGTACAGTGGATCGATACATCAAAACAATGATTGCTACACGTGCCGTGAAAATTACGATATAACCCCTTGTATGAACATGACTTGGCCTCTGAACGGTAGATCTGTCTTGTCGCGTTTTAGTTTGTTATCGTCTTTTTTCTAAGAAGTATGAAAGTGTAGGAAAAAGGGGTAAACTGTTTTAATGACTGGCAAGACTCGAAGTATATCATCTTGGATTTGCTAGGTTTAAAGAGAGTTAAAAGGAAAATGGACTAAACAACTGGAGGTGGCATCATGGCCCATTTGCGTCGAGTAGGAACGACTTATATTCCTGTACAGGATGTCGAGAGAGCAGCAGCATGGTATGAAGCGAAACTTGGTGCGAGAGTGAACTATAAGGATGAAGATAAAGCGATTGTAGAAATGGCAGGTCAAAGCTTCTTCTTGATGCTCGCAGAAGGCGGAGCGACAGCGAATTTCAAGGACCGAAAGGGAAGAAGGCAGTTTTCCCTCACGTTTGAAGTGGACGGTATGGAAGAACTGAACGAGTTAAGAGACGACCTTCAAGAACGGCATGTCATCGTAGGTGATGTAGAGGACCGCGGGCATATGGGGAACAATTTCGTATTTTATGACTTGTGCGGAAATGTTTTCGATGTGTGGAGTGAGTTGAGTCCGTAATGCGACAAGTTAAAGTTCAACCTTATCAAAAGCGTTGGAGGGGTGCCTTTCTTGAGGAACGAAGGGTGCTTTTTGATTTGTTTGGTGAGAACATTGTAGATGTTCACCATATCGGTAGTACAGCAGTCGAAGGGATGGCAGCTAAACCTGTGATAGACATGATACCCGTAGTTAAGCACCTTGAAAGCGTGGATGATTGGGATCCTCTTATGAAACAAATCGGTTATGTACCTAATGGGGAAAATGGAATAAAGGGTAGACGATTCTTTCAAAAAGGTGAAGAAGATCGAACCCACCATCTCCATTTCTACCAACAAGGAAGTGAAGAGATAGAGCGCCATCTAGCGTTTCGTGATTATTTACGGAATCATGAGGGTGCCCGCGATCGGTATAGCCGTCTCAAAGGGAATCTATCTGCTCAATATCCATATGATATAGAAGCCTATATAAATGGCAAAAGCAGTCTTGTGCGTGAAATTGAACAGCTTGCTTTGAAATGGAGGGGTTTATTGTGATTACACCTGTTTTTAGAATCTTCGATGTGGAGAAAGCATTGGATTTTTATGAAGCATTTTTAGGATTCCAAGTGGATTGGACTCATCGGTTTGGGGAGGAAATGCCTGAGTATATTCAAATATCTTTACAAGATAACGTCATCCATTTGTCAGAACATCATGGAGATGCAGCTCCTGGATCGACAGTTCGAGTAGATATGAAGGATATCAAGTCATTTCATACGACTTTAAAGAACAAAGAGTATCACTTTTCTAACCCGTCACTCGAAGACACTCCATGGGGGACAGTCGAGTTCAAAGTAGTGGATCCCTTTTATAATACGTTGATATTCTTCGAAGGAAAAGAAGGGGAGGGTTAATTCAACTCACTCTCCTCTTCCTTTTTTCTTAACGCTTTTTTCGCTACTAGCGCGAATTCAAGCTTTTCGATTGACTCACAGTAAAGTGGGAGGATGTCACCATCTTGTCTTTTAATGTTGTCGTTCAAGAAATGAAGCTGCTTGAGGTGAGTGAACCAGTCCTCTTGTTCAGCAGGTTCTGCAATCTGGTCATCCCAAGCTCTACCAAGTGTAGGACTGAAAAAACGAGCTTCGTTACCGTGTATGTTACACGGTTTTTCTAAAGGTGTTTCTAGTTTATGAGGGACCCTTTCGCGTACATCGTTGTAAAGAGCCGGCCAGTAGTCTTTCCGGGACCCGGTATGAGGGTGGTACTTTGCCCATTCCAGCACCTGGCTGAGTCGACTTTGGATTGAATAGAGAAGGTCGTAGAGCTCTTTCCCGAAGCGGATCCGCTCTTCCAAAGAAGAGAAGTGATGAACAGAGTGTCCGAACAGTTTCCTTTGCTTAAGTGAAGGTGTCGTATAAGGAATTAAGATGTGATTCATATTCAGCAAGTCTTGCAATTTAAATAGAACGGTATCGGTAACTGTGTTCTTATAATGCGGGTTTTGTATTACGCGATTCTCAATGTAATGTTGTTCGTTCACAATCAGTGCTCTAGTTATGAGGGAGGAATCGTCTGATTGTATGTAATGGTCCCATAATGGAACCATAAAAGAAGACACACCAAATGCAGGCAGTAGATGTGTAAGGGAACGATTCAGCTTTATACTTTTGTCTAACAATAGTAGCTGGGGGTATGCATCTTGGAAGATCAGCCAATTTCCTCTCTCAAGGAAAAGGAAAAAATCTGTCTGTTCTCGTGCCGTCAAAAGTTGAGACAAATGCTCTCCCTTCAAATCAGTCATATTCCAGCCGGCGTTTCTTGATACTAAGTGTGCAAGCAAGGCCCAATGCATCTCCGGATGTTTTGTGTAAAAGTCCCAGTATGCTTCTGTCCTCGATACATTATTTCGGTTCTTAAGTTTTACATCGGATCTTATTTCAGCAATCCAGCTCTGTTCTTCGCTCGAGAAAGTAGGGATGTCCTTATGGTCCAACATTTGTTTCAGTTTCTTTTTTAAAGGTCGGTCTTTCCAAGGGAACATGTTCGCATCTCCTTACTATTTACCGGTCCTATTCATTATTTATAGTATATTCGTCGTTGGAAAAGATATACAAAATCTATTAAACTGTACATACATGTTTTCAAGAAGCGTTACTTATATTGGTGATTCGGAACAAGGAGGAACATCATGCCGACTATAACGTTGCATCAAGTGATTAAAGCACAGCCAGAGGTCTGTTTCGATTTAGCCAGAGATGTAACGACCCACACAGAATCAACGGCCAAGTCTAAGGAAAATGCTGTAGCTGGAAAGACATCCGGCTTACTTGGCCTTGATGATGTCATCACTTGGGAAGCAAAGCACTTCGGTATCCGCCAACACCTTACAGCCAAGGTTACAAAAGTGGAGAAGTACTCTTTTTTCGAAGATGTGATGGTCCGAAGTGTATTTGAGTCGTTCACTCACAAGCACTATTTTTATAAGTCCCGAAGTGGAGGGACGATCATGACAGATGTATTTTCCTATACGCCGCCCTGCGGTGTGATAGGTGTATTAGCAGATCGTTTGTTTTTGAAGAGGTACATGAAGAACCTATTGAAAAATAGATCCCTCTACTTAAAGCGAAAGGCGGAAGCGGTCGCGACAAGGGGAAAGCTTTAATCGTAACTTCATAAAAAGAAGGTAAGTAGGACAAGACGAGGGGGAAGAAAAATGAAGGGAAGATTAGTATCTCCATCATTACAATGGAAGAATGCATACATGGATTTCTATGAAGAGTGGCTGCAGACTGGAGAAGCCATGGTACCTTGGGTCATTGGAAAAGATCCGACCCACTTCGAGGAAATGATTCGATCGTTGGAAAAAAGTGCAGAAGGCTTAGAACTGCCAAAAGGTTGGGTTCCGGATTCTACATTCTGGTTCCTTAACGAAGAAGAACGGATGGTCGGTGCCGTCAACATCCGCCATGATTTAACAGAATTATTATACAACGCTGGTGGTCATATAGGGTATGGGGTACGTCCGTCCGAAAGAAGGAAAGGGTATGCAACGGCTCTCTTAGAACAATCATTGCAGAAGGCTAAGGATTTAGGGGTTCCGGAGGCTCTGGTCGTATGCGATCGTTCCAATATAGGTTCTATGAAAACGATAATACATAACGGTGGAAGAGAAGATAATGATTTTATTGAAGAGGACGGGAACGTTGTCAAAAGGTTTTGGATTTCTACATGATGGAGGAACTAAGTGAACACATCAAACTGCTAAAAAAAAGGGAAGACCGCGTTCTCATTGGGGTGGATGGACTGAGCAGATCTGGGAAAACAACGTTCACCAAAGGACTTTCTTCTTTGTTGTTTCAAGAGGGGCTCCGAGTCGCCACGATTCACCTTGATGATTATATTACACCCGAAGAGATAAGGTATGGTTCCTCTTTCCCAGAATGGAAGGAATACTATGAGTTGCAGTGGGATGTGTCTCTGTTAAGAGAAGAATTGTTCAAGCCCATGCGTAAGGAAAATGTACTAAAACTTCCGAGATACGATCAACAATACGCGACCATCTACAAAGAAAGGTTGGTGATCGAGGCGGCAGATATCGTAATAGTAGAAGGTGTCTTTCTACAAAGGCCATCATGGCGGGGTTTTTTCGATCAAGTTATTTATCTGGATGTTCCACGAATCGAACGGTTCAGGAGAGAGAATATCGAAACCCAAAAAAAGATCGATAAGTTCAAACGACGCTATTGGAAGGCGGAAGAGCATTACTTAGAAACGAGTCAACCAGCTTTAAAGGCTGATCTGGTTATCGACTTGTCTTGCTGCAATTGCACGGGAAAGGAGAGATGAGATGGGGTACCATGGTCCTGAAGCATATGATCAACAAGAATTTTTCCAGAAATTCCAAGCGAGGAGAAACCGTCCGGAAAGCCCGAATAACAAGATGGAGGGGCCTGCCATTATGGATATGATAGGCAGTGCACATCAGAATAGAGTTCTTGACTTAGGTAGCGGGGACGGCCGTTTTGGGGTCGAATTACTCCAAAACGGAGGGGCTTATTATACAGGGATTGAAGGATCTTTGAGGATGGTTGAAGAGGCAAGGGGCGTTCTAAAGGACTTGAGCGCATCGATTCTCAATCAAACACTGGAAGAATGGAGACCGATAGAGACGTATGATCTAGTCGTTTCTAGAATGGTGCTTCATTATATCGACGACCTAAGTCCATTGGTATCCAAAGTTTATAGATCGCTTGGGCGTGGTGGACGATTCATATTCAGTGTACAACATCCTGTCATCACTGCTTCAGTGAAAAGCGCCCATGAAGCAGGGAAAAGAAGTCATTGGATTGTAGATGATTACTTTCGTGAAGGCGTGCGAAAGGAACCTTGGATTGGGGAAGAAGTAGTGAAGTACCACCGTTCTATCGATCAATACGTGAAGTTAGTGCGGAACGCCGGTTTCTTATTAGAGGATTTGAGAGAAGCTGAACCGATAGAGGATAATTTCCAAGATCCAGAGGAGTTCAATAGACGTCAACGAATCCCTCTGTTTCTTTTGATTTCGTGTAGGAAAGGAGAATGACATGGGGTCTAGAATGATGCACCTTCTAATTGCTCATGGAGTAACCGAACAGTGTTGGATCGAAGACAAAACTGCTTTTCTACTAGGGTCCCTTGCGCCTGATGCCGCTTTCGATAAGGAGCTTTCCCATTTTTATATAGGGGAAGTAGAAGATTATTCAAGGCAGGTCGATGTCCATGCTTTTATACGAAAATATGAAACGGATCAGCACATGGACTACATCAAAGGGTATTACACTCATTTAATTGCGGACCAACTTTGGCTGAAGGGGTTTTATTTAAGTTGGCTCAAAAACCGTATGAATCATGATGAGAACTTGTATCAAAGGTATCACTCGGATTTCAGACATCTAAACGGAAAGCTGATCGAACATTATGGTGTACGTGAAACGCTTCTATCGAAGATTCAGGAGCTTCACGGTGTCTTGCCAATGGATGAGGTAGAACCGCATCTTCTCGAGCGGTTTCTTGTAGAAACGAGAGAAGATTTTCAATTTGATTCAAAGTCGCTGTCAGAGACGCTACGAGTATTTACTCTTGATCAAATCATTGGTTATGTCGAAACGGGAGCCCATCAAAGTGTATTGGCATTAAAATCTATGCAAGCTCCACGATCAAAGCCTGGTCACACATCCTCCTTACAAATCTATAACGAATGAAAAAAAGCTCAGGAATTTTTCCTGAGCTTTTTTTAATAAATAGCGATTGTGATGATGAAATAGAGAAAAGTGATGATAAGCGAAGGTACGGCATATCGCCACTGGCTTTGAACACTTGTCCTGGGTTTCGCGAGTAGATAAATAATGACCAGTGTCATTAATACACCGAGAATTGCTGTGAAGATATGGGACGTACCGATAGAAGCCATGATCGGACCCTTTCTGTAAAGAACATCCGTTACGACGAGAAGCTGCATATTAAAGAGGTTGCTCCCTAATATAGATCCGATAGCCATATTGTAGTTGGCAAGTCGGAAAGCAGCGAGGACGGCGACAAGCTCTGGCAAGGAGGTGGAAGCGGCAATTAAGAAGCTTCCCACAAAACTAGAATCCATTCCTGTCGCTTGAGCAAGACGGTCACCTGAAATGGATAACACACTGCCGAATACAAAAACGATGACAGCAGCGATGATGAACCCGATGACGCCCGTTCTCAAAGAGTAATCCTTCTCTAATACTTCTTCCGCCTCTTCTTCCCCACTAGGCATCATTTTTACAGCTACAATATAAATCGCAACAATCAGGAACATTTCAAGGCCGATATTAAATAAACTTCTCGTCCCCGGGATTAGCATCGAAACGATTAGTATGGTAAGGAACACAAGGCCGATGACGGCGGATGGGACGTTTTCTTTATGGTTAATCCGTTGGAATAATCTTCGTTTGCGATAGAAGATATCAACAGTTGCGAGAATCAAGAGATTAAAGACATTACTACCAATCATGTTACCGACAGCGATGTCCGGGTTGTCGATGAACACGGCGGTTAAACTGGTGGTCAGTTCAGGCAATGAAGTAGCGCCGGCGATGAGGAATGTTCCGACTACGGCGCCACTCAAAGATGATTTCTTACTAATGACATCTCCGAACCGGTTTAAATAAATTGCAGAGATGACCACAACAATCGCTGCTATGAAAAAGATGAGAAAGAGCATCTTTAGTTTCCTCCTTAGACTATTACTCTATACCCTATTTTTATCATAGATAAGTAGGTTTGCAATTAAAAAGGCACATTCGAAATAATTTGAATTATTTGTTCGATGAGTATAGAATAAGAGTCGAGGTGATGAAATGGAAGTGATTAACACAAATGTTCAAAAAAGAGAAACTTACTCTGTCATGTTGGAAAGGTCGCTTGTTTGGGAAGCAGTACTCGGAATCGCAGCCGCTACAAACGAATCACTGCTTAGTACGTTAGAAGAACCTTGGGAATCTCTTTGTTCTACCTTTGACGAACAATTACAGGAAGCCCTCGAGCATGTAAAGAAATACAATACTTGGAAATCGTTGTTGCAGATTACCCACGCTTCACAATCCGGAAATTTGGCAGACTGGGAGCGGTATGTTCAATCATTATCGGATATACAGCTCAAAGAAAAGTGTCTTCCCTATATCGATTCGCACAGTGAAGAGAAAGTTAAAGAAGTGGCGAAAGGATCTGAAGAAGCTTTACGTACAGTAACAGATCTTGTAGTCGATCACCCTTTCTATCCCGGCTATATCCGTTACATTGCAGAAGTGGATACAGAGTTGTTAAAGGAACATCTGGTAAACGTGATGAAAGGTTGGTGGAATCATGTTATCGAACCAGATAAGTCTAGGTTGACCCAGATATTAGAAAGAGATTACCAGACGAAATGTAAAGAAAAAGAGAAGATGCACCCAGAAACATTTGTGGAATGGGCTACACTTGGGCGGGATTACAAGCCGGAACCGAGTGTTCATCACGTCTTGTTAATTCCACATGTAGCCTATCGTCCATGGAATGTTGAAGCGGACCTTCCAGATACGAAAGTTATCTATTATCCAGTTTCAGAAGAAAGTATGGATCCTGCTAAAAAAGACGAACCGAAAGAACATCTCCTTAGACCACTTAAGGTGCTTGGGGATGCTACAAGGTTGAAAATGCTAAGGAAAATGGCTCCTCAATCTAAGTCATTAAAAGAGCTGACCGAAGAAATGGAAATGGGTAAAACAACGATCCACCATCACTTGAAGTTGATGAAGGCAGCAAGGGTTGTACACCAAGAGGGGGCTTCCTATTCAATCAACCGCCAAGTTTTAGATAAGATGCACGTAGAGCTTTTAGAATTTTTGAATCTAGAAAACTAGGGGGTGACCTTGATATGGAAGAGTTACAAGAATGCGAACGGAGTTGGACAGAGGAGCGGCAGGGTCTCAGGTTGATAGGGAGTAATTTTATCTCGTTCTTTGGAGATCAAATGTATGTCATTGCACTCCCTCTTATCGTTTTGGCGCTCACGGGGTCGCCACTGCAAATGGGGATAATAGCTGCTTTAGAAAGGCTCCCAGTTCTATTGCAGCCACTTGCTGGTGTGCTGACGGACCGAATGAACAGAAGGACGTTGTTATGGAGTTGTGATATAGGTCGTTTTGTTCTCATGGGGGGACTAGGTGTTTTGGCAATCACCGATTTATTGCATATGGCATTCCTCTATTTCGGTGCACTCCTTATCGGTATTATGACTCAAATTTATCAAACTGCACAGTTTGCAACACTTCCGAGAGTTGTACATAAAAATCATCTTCCGTTATTTAATTCAATGAATACCGGAATGCTGCAGACGGCAATGTTGCTCGGTCCAGGACTTGCAGGGCTGCTAATCAGCATTTGGAGCCCCGGTGTAGGGCTGATAATTAATAGTCTTACTTTCTTAATTGCTTTTATCTTAATACGCACGATTCCTCAAGATGCACCTCCAAAGAATAGAGAGTCGACTGTATGGGAGGATGTTAAAGAAGGAGCGGCATTCGTGTTAGAGAAGAAACCTATTTTCTACACAAATTTGGCTATGTTCTTTTCTATATTCGGAACAACTTTATTCCTCACCATGATGATCGTGCATGTCAAATTACTGGCGTTCTCGTCGATTGAGATCGGCTGGTTCGTCTCTATTGGAGGGGCGGGTGCTTTGCTGGGGGCCTTGTCCGTAAATGCTGTAAAGCCAAGAGTTTCAGCGAGAGCCCTCCTGTTCTCGGCTGGTGTGACGGGAGCTGTTTCGATTATTCTGTTCAGTTTGTATGACTCCTTTTGGATGCTTTCCTTAATGAATGCAATCGGGGCAGGAATGGCATCGATGAAGAGTCCAGCTATCGTTACGATACGACAACAACTTACGCCCCGTCGCTTGCATGGTCGTGTTCAGGCAACTAGTAGATGGATGACTTGGCTGCTAATGCCGGTAGCAGCACTTTGTTCCGGTTTGTTTACAGAGTGGATCGGTACAGAGGGTACGATTATGATAGGAGGCATTATTGCATTGCTGGCATCCTTCATTTATCTACATCCCTCGCTCAAGAGCGTGTGATCTCCTAAAAGTATAAATAACTCCATGTTGGAAGGAGATGGATATAATTTGTCGAAATGTAGGTGAAGGGAGGTGCCGTTTTGGAGACGAGAGATATACAATTTGAGAGAGATAAAGAAACAATTCTGCAATTTAGGAAAGATATAGAAGAGGTAATTACGGGGAGCAAAGTCAATGATTATGATTACGCTGCTTATTTAGGTAGGATGGAGAGGAGAATCGAACAATCGAATGGGGGGCAAGTTTTTATTATCCGAGAGAATCGTGTTATTGGGCAGATTGGGTGCGAATGGAGAGAAGGAGCGGGATATGTGAATATATTTTACATACTTCCGGAATTTCGCGGTCAAGGTTATGGCAGGGAGATGATCGACTGGGCAGAAAACTTCTTTCTTCATCATGGAACCTATACCTATCACTTAAGGGTAGCTACTTCGAACGAACGAGCTTACAGGCTGTATCGTAAATCAGGTATGTACCCTGTCAGGAAAGAAGGTCGTAATTATGTTATGCAGAAATCATTGAACTTCCCTCTGCAAGACAGAGGGAAGGGGTTACATTTGTAAACGGTCAATAAATTGAAGGAAAGACGTTTTATCTTTTAGATTATAATTGCAACGCTCACTATCTTGGCAAATATAATTACCTCGCGAAATTGTTTCGCCGGTTGATTTATCGTGTTTAGAGACGGTGAATAGACCGACTTCCTCTGTTTCGTGACAGATGGAACAAATACCGGGGTGATGAGAAGGAGTGAATTCCCCTTGTAACGCGGTCCATTCCTGATCAAGATAGGTGATGATGTATTTGCGTTTTGAACCATGGTCCGTCCAGCCCAAATAGGTCAGTGTGTGCCATGGAATCGCTTGTAAATCAGGTACCTGCAGCTTTTTGACTTTCGGAAACATGTTCTTTATTTGCTGCTCGGTTAGTTTTGTAAAAGGAATAATATACTGCTTTAATCGGGAAAGAAAGAAGAGTGCATCACCTTCGTCTTTAATTTGGTCGATTTGCGAGATCATTTGTTTCTGGTCTTCTGTCAATGTGTGGAAGGCATCGATCACTTTTTCTTGGGTGATGGCTATCATTGCGGATCTTACCGCTTTATCATTTGTTGATGAACGACTGTTGACAAGTGTGGCAGTTTGGTTTTCGATATAGTGAAATTGTTCTGCACGGATGAATGGTTCCATATAATGTGTCCTCCCATCAATCAGTAGTCTTTTCCATATTATCACAAACAAATTTCACAGGTTCAAGCATCAAGTTTTGTTAGTTTTTATCTTGAACAAGATTGAATAAAGGGGGAGGAACAAATGGATTGGAAGAAGAAGATTGTTCAAACCCATAGAGGTGTATTTGAATTGTTTGAAAAAGGAGAAGGGCCGCCTCTTGTGGTGACTCATTTATACTCTGAATTTAATGAGACAGGAGATTATTTTGCGAACAGTATGGTGGGCAACTATAAAGTGATTCTTCTGAACCTTAGGCAGTGTGGGGAATCAGAACGAGTACAAGAGCCGTATCAACTAAGTCTGCTTGAAACGATCTTTGATGTGGAAGCCGTTCGTGAGGAGCTTGGGTATAAACAGTGGGGCTTCGCCGGCCACTCAACAGGTGCCATGCTTGGCGTCGTTTATGGCGTTCATTTCTCTGATAGGATTCGGGAGCTTATTCTTGTTAGTGGGGCAGCGAGGGAGTACATGTCTGATACAGATGCATGTATTTATCATCCGAACCATCCATCTTTCCATACGATGCAGGCCTATCTTGAAACACTGAAAAGAAAGGATCTAACACATAAGGAGCGAATGTCCATAAAGCAAGCTCGTACCAAACTCTCTCTATATAGACCAGAAAGATACGATGAATACTTTGACCAAAAAATTGAAAAACAAGTTTCTGCTGGAAGATTAAGCTATTTTAGTAGGGAATTACATATTTTTGATGTAACAAGGAAACTGGAGCAGGTAGCGTGTAGGACGTTAGTGATTGGGGGCAGGCATGACGTGCAGTGCCCTCCACTTTTTTCAATAGAAATGGCACAATCGATTCCCGCAGCAGAGCTTGAGTTGTTTGAAGAAAGCAATCACTACCCGTTTATTGAGGAAAAAGAAAAATTCCAAAAGGTGCTCGCGCGCTGGCGTGGGGTACCGTTGCACAACCAGTAGAAGTGAGATAAGCTTTCGAGGGATGAAGAGTTTATTAGAAAGGATCCGAACTACCTATGAAATTCAGTGTGCTAGTTATTATTACACTTATCATCATCTCGGCTTCTGCTTATCTAACGATTAGGAAAAGGGTAGCATCAGACCGTAACTATAGTAAAAAGAGCTGGGTTACGCCTGTTTGCCTTCACCTTGCTCCGGTAGTAGCTTTGATCAGTTATGCGTATGAAGGCATTGGAGGGCTTGGGTTCCTTATACTAGGGATACTGTTTATCGTCTCCGCTTACTATACGAAAGAACTGCCAAAATAAAACCTCCCCCTTTCTTGTGAAAGAAAGGGGGAGAATGATCAGTCACCAAACATATACGTCTTTTGGTGGTATGACACAGAGAAGGCAAACCCTATCGCCATAAGTGCGCCGAGTAGTGCACTACCTCCATAACTGATGAAGGGTAATGGGATTCCTGTAATCGGAAGAAGTTGGATTGACATACCTATGTTCTGGAAGACATGGAATGCGACCATGCTAATAATCCCGACCATTGCGTACGAACTGTAATCATGGTTTGCATTAAACGCAATTGCAGTAAATCTATATATTAAGAAGAAAAACAGAACGAGCACCACACAAGAGCCCATGAATCCGTATTCCTCTGCAATAATACTGAAGATGAAGTCCGTCTGGCTTTCTGGTAAGTATACTTCCCGATCGCCAAACCCTTTTCCATACAGCTGGCCAGAACCAATGGCACGCATTGCTTTGACAAGCTGATAACCGGATGAGTCTTCAAATTTAGTTGGCTGAAGCCACGAATAGATTCGAGCAAGTTGATATTGTTGTACGCCTAAGTATTTGTCGAGCAACTGGGGTGTTTTGATCGCCATCAAGATCAACGACGTACCCAAGGAAGCGACGGTTAGAAAGATTGGAATAATGATCTTCCACGAAATCCCTGAAACTAGAATCATACCGCTTAGAATCGCGATGAAAACGAGACTCGTTCCAAGGTCAGGCTGCTGCATGATCAACAGCAGTGGTAAAGCTGTCGTGCCGACCAATTTAGCAAGCAACATGAAGTCTTTTTTGAGCGTCTTTTTGTTTCTTTCGTGATGCTTTGCGATGACCCTTGCAAGCACCAGAACAGTGAAAACTTTCATGAATTCAGATGGTTGTAAAGAAGCACCAGGGAGTTGGAACCAACTTTTCTGTCCCTTGATCACAGGTGCAATGGAGTCTGGAGCCAGAACAAGAGCGAAAAGCATCAAATTCCCGAATGCGTATAAGTACCAACTGATTTTTTTGTAATCGTCTGGGTCAACTAATAGCATCATACCAATCATAATGGCGCCGATACTGTAAAAGACCAGCTGCTTAATAGCGAAGTTTGAATCGTATTGAGGACTCTGTTGTGCACTATATAAAGCAATTACACTGACTGTAATAAAGCAGCACATGATAAACAGAAGCTGCCAGTCAAATTTTTCTTCAAATTTCATCAAGTCTAAACCGTTCCTCTCTTGCTGCAATTTACCCTTATTAGCATACCAACAAATCGATAAAAAGAAAATATTTGAGTCCGAATTTGCCATAAGGTGAAACGTATTCTTGGTGACGGACGTATGGATGGATATACTGACGATTACGACAAGGAGGACTATCATGGAAGCAATTCTGACCATTCTAGGAATAATAGTCTCTATTTTCGTACTTTACGCATTAGGGAAAGCTGATTTGGATTTTGACGGTAGAGAAGAGGAAAGAAGCTAATGGGGATTGTCATAACAGTTGGTCTCGTCTTGATGGTGACAGGGTTCGTCAGAGCATTTCATATAGGGGCATCGATTGATGGTAATAAGTAATGTGCGAGACAGGTAAATGGCTGTCTCATTTTTATTAGGGCAGTCTCTTTAGAGAAGGTAAGGAGGAAGGGGAAATGAAAAGCGAACGGTACAAGATAAACAATCAACAGACTTATATTCACTACCTAAAGAAAGACCATCGACCACCAAGACCAACCATCTTATTCCTGCATGGCCTTGGTAGTACTGGCAAGACCTTTTATCCATTGATGAGAAGCCTTAGTGACCGCTACCACGTAATAGCTGTGGATCTTCCTGGACATGGGGATTCAGAAGCGTTTGGGAGGGTGACGAAAGAGGGACTTTCTACATGGCTCTTAACTATCATGGATAGCTTACAGTTGGATCATGCTCATCTTGCAGGACATTCGATCGGAGGGGATCTTGCGCTTCAGTTCGCTGTACGTTATCCAGACAGGGTAAGCAGCCTCATTTTACTAGACGGTGGGTATTTGAGAGCGGAACCTCTAGGTACAACCGTTGAAGAGGAAATAATGCGAGCTAGAGCTCACTGTGAAACGTTTGTTTTCCCGACGTGGGCATCCTTTATGAGTGAACCTGGATCGGACTTGATGAAAGAAAATATGCACGAAAAGAACGGGAAAATCAGGTTGAAAGTAGATATAGATACTGCGGCAGATTTGACACGAGAAATGGCTGAAGAGCCATCAAGTGCAACCATTGAAAATTGGACGGTGCCTACGCTGTTGATGAGAAGTACAAAACCCGAAGAACTTCATTCTATCAGGGAGAGGGAAACAGAACGGATTACTTTACGTGCACCTGTACAAGTGATCGACATTTGCGATTCGACGCATGAATTATACATAGATAATCCTGCTAGGGTGAAAGACGAGGTGAAATATTGGGTAGAGTCGATAATCTAACTTCATTTAAACAACGAAGGATGCTGTAACAATGGTCGGCGGTTAAGAATGGAAGGAGTGAAGGAGGGTTTCTGTTGTGGAAGCATACAAAAGGCCGGCAGTCTTCCCAACACTAAAGGAGTGTACTGGGAGTAACCGTGACATGCCGGCTTCGTGAGTTATTGGAATTCATTTGTGAAACAGGCTCACCGTCTTTTTTTTGCTTGGACCGTGTGGTAAGTCATCATATAGAGGTGGAAACCACAAAGTAGAATTAACGTGAGGTTCTCCACAGCTCCATTGATCAACAGGGCAACAATTAAGCCAGCTAGCATAAAAAGTCCGATTACACCATAAATGTAGGCATAACCCACGTGATCTCTAGGAGAAAAAAACTTTTTTCTGGCTAATCTCATTTGTGGCATGAGCTCCTTTGCTTTATTGTCGGAATAGTTTGAATCTATTTTACCACAAAAGCACTAAATTAGGGTGTCGGAAAACATTGCACGGGCGAAGTAAAATGTGTTAAATCCGTTTATGTCGAAAGTGAGAATCAAAGTGATGAGGTCCGTTCTCATTATTGGGATCGGTACACTAACAGTATGCTCATCAACAGGGCATTATGAAACAAAAACGAAAGCTTATAACTTCTCAGTGTTAGAGGCTGAGCCTGACTTTAAATTCCCTTAAAAGATCTTTTAGAGCGGGTCTATTGTTTCCGTCACGGCCGGTTACACTTGAAGCTGTTA
This sequence comes from Halobacillus salinus, assembly GCF_004684905.1. GTDB lineage: Bacteria > Bacillota > Bacilli > Bacillales > Halobacillaceae > Halobacillus > Halobacillus salinus. The sequence goes on from NZ_SRJC01000001.1 coordinate 978,389, forward strand.
ATAAAGAGTTCAGCACTGCTTCTTCCGTTGCTTCCCCTACTGCCCGAAATGCATCATCTAAATCCTGTTCGGGAATGAGTTGGGAAGAGACGGGTTCGTTCGGTTCATGAGGAATTTTATTCGCAGTAGAGAAACCGAGAATAATTTCGCCACTTCCATGAGTGACAATCGACCCTGTTCTCGACAACCCCGTTATAGACCGCTTGAGGATACGGTTGAGCTGCCGTTCTGAAACAGGCAAGTCTGTGCCGACAATGACCATTACAGATCCTTTATCTTTTTCTTCTGTATTTTGTAGGAGTTTCTCTTTTAACTCTTTTCCAAGTGGGCGTCCTTGAATCGTTAAATCTCTCAATATTCCGAAGTTTGTTAAGACCAATACTCCTAAGGTATATGTTCCGTATGAAAGTGTGATTTTCCTAGAAGAAGTTCCAATTCCACCTTTCAAAGAGTAACAAAGCATGCCGCGTCCAGCCCCGACACTTCCTTCTGCCACTTGTTTCTGAGCATTCTCTAAAGCTTGGAATACATGTTTCCTTTGTACTGATTGTGCTCGTATGTCGTTGAGCAGCATATCATTACATTCCCCGACGACTGGATTGATTGTGCCGGTCGTGCGGCCGATCTCTGGTGCTTGATTTAACATATATTCTATACAGCAGTCCGCTGCTGTACCTACACTCAACGTATTCGTCAAAATGATCGGGGTTTCTAGTAGTCCTAATTCATTTAATTGAATCGTCCCCATCGTTTTTCCAAACCCGTTAACGATGTGACTGGACGCGATCAACTTCTCACGGAAGAGATTACCCTGATGTGGGATGATTGCAGTGACGCCTGTTTGACAATCGGCGTCATCGAGCGTGGCGTGTCCAACTGTAACCCCTTCTAGATCCGTAATGGAGTTCTCTGCTCCTGGTGGCATTTCGCCTATTGAAATGTGATAATCTCTTAGTCTTTTAGGGTTATCCATTATATATCTCCCTTTTAGTTTCATCATATCACGTACTAGAGTTAAGCGGAGTAGTAGTATATTTCAAAAAAGATCCCTGGAAATGTTTTATCAGTATAACTTCGGGGTAAAGATAGTTACATTAGGGGGGCTAAGTTATGATAGCAGAGCTAAGACTAGAAGAAGAAATTGAAGATTTGAGGAGCGAGATGTATCATGCCTTGGAACAAGAAGATCGATATGAAAAAATTCTAAGGATATCTCAAAAGTTAGACAGAGCTCTGAATGAACTGGAAAAAATCGAGAAATGTTAACATAATGAGCTTATCGTTTGATTCAAGGAGAGTAGTCGCTTGGATGTAGTAGCTCTTTTAAAAGAAGAAGGGTATTCGAAAATTGCATTTTTGTATGAAGGTCAAACGTTCAGCCTTTCACTTCATAATAATAAGGATTTGTTTTTCTATGTTAAGATATTGAGCTTAGAATCGTACAAACTACAATATTTCCCCTATGAAGCAAAGCCTTATTTGATGTTTAGTCAACCATCGAGGAAGATAAAGGTCCATCTATATAAATAATACAGACCGCAAGCTCGGTCTGTTTTTTTATATTGGGGATAAAAACCTCCATGAGTTCAAGGTATAAATACATCTCTTCTCTCATAAACTGCCACATTACATAGTGGAGCGAAATGTCCATATGTGTATTTTATTTGTTAAAGGGGAAGCTAGGATGTTATATGACGGGAAGCTTTATGAACATTTAATAGAAAGGGGATTGCGAATTTGTATTTGAATGAATTAAGTAATTTAAAGTTATTCAGTCAACTCTCCTTAAAACAGGTGGAGGATCGTTTGCTTCTCACAGCAGACTTTCCAAAGGAATTCCTCACCGAAAACAAAATGAAAGAACCATTTCTCTATGTCACTTTGTACACACGAGGGGGAGAAAGGATAAAAATAATTGATGAGGCTACTACTAAGATTTTCTACCCTGCCAAGCATGAGATGTCTCCGGAAATACGTAAATACATCGTAGATTTTGCGAAATCCCAAGCGAAACAATTCCGGGTCCAGTCCAAATAGACATAGGGAGTGCATTTCATTGCTCATGGACAAGGTCAATATGAATTTTCAGAACCCACCTTCTTCGTATTAGAAGGTGGGTTCTGTTTGCGATGGGTTGAGACTTTTCGGAAAATTTGCCATACTGTAGTGGATAAATAAGGTTATGGCAGAATGGAGACTACATAGAGCCAAGCGTTATGTTTATAGATGCTCTCTCAGCCATATATGAAGATATATATATCGAAGGGGAGAGGAGAGAGGGTGTGGAAGATTCAAGCAGAACGACAATGGATAAAGTGAGAATGTTCCTAGTATGGATATTAGCCTTGCTAATCTGTTTTGCATGCAGTTATTGGTTATCTTATGAGGCGGAGTTTCATCCGAATGGATACGAAATAGTAGCAAAGCATCCTGGTTCTATTTCTCTCCAAACGATGGACATATTTGGGTTGAAGGACCAAAAAGTGAAGGTCCAATTTACTGAGGAGGAAGCTTGGAGAATTAGTAAGTTGGAGAGTGATGTGGACAGCTTGGATTCTTCTTACTTGTTGTTTTTCACATCCGTAGGGGCGTTCCTTTTTTCTTTCTTTACTGACCGGCTGAAGGATGAGCCTTTAAAAAAAGGAGAAGTATGGGGCATCCTTTTTACTGTCGGTCTGTCTTGGTTAACCTTGCAGTCGGAATTATCCCGAATCAGCGAATTCTTATGACATAGGAGCAATGAATTGATGAAGTTATCGAAACGAAATATGACCAAGGAAGATGCTTTACATATACTGGACTGGAAATACGAAGCACCATACGAAATATATAATCAGGAGCGAGCAGAAGAAAATTTGGCTGAGTTTTTGAATGGGACGTATTTCTCCCTGGTCGATGATCAGAACCGGCTGTTTGGTTATTATTGCAGCGGGGTGTCTGCTCAAGTACCCGCCGGGAATAAATACGGTGTGTATGAGGGAGATGCGATTGATATGGGGCTTGGTATGAACCCCGTTTATACAGGTAACGGACATGGGTTAGACTTTGTTGTGGCCATCCTTGACGAATTAGAACTGAAATATGGAGACTACATGATCAGACTGTCCGTCGCTACGTTCAATACGAGAGCGATACATCTCTATGAGAAGGTTGGGTTCTCAAAGGAAGCTGAGTTTACCAACGGGATAACACAATTTATTACAATGACACGGCATCAGTAGAAATAATAATAGTCAGGAGAGAGATAGATGGTTCAGAACAACCGAGTCGCAATTGTGACAGGAGCAAGCCGTTCAAAAGGAATCGGAACAGCCATTTGTCATGCGTTAGCTGCGGATGGGATAGATGTATTCTTTACACACTTCAGAAGTTATGATTCTTCTGTGGAAGGTAATGGAGAAGAACCTGAATGGCCAGAACTGCTGGCAAAGCAGTTGAGAGCATACGGGGTTAGGGCAGAACAAATGAGTTTAGACTTATCATTTGAAGACGCCTCGGTCGACTTGCTAGATGAGGTTGAAAAGCGTTTGGGCACGGCTTCTATATTAGTACATAATGCAACCTATCAATCTGAGACGAATTTTCGAACTTTAGATGGTTCGGTACTTGACCATTATTACCAAGTTAATAATCGAGGACCTATCTTGTTAAGTACTGCATTCGCGAAGCGGTTTGAAAAAGCGTTTCCTTCAGGTGGAGACGGGCGGATCCTATTCCTCGTATCAGGAGGACCAGACCCCAATAACCTTGCCTATATTGCAACCAAAGGGGCGGTCAAGGCTCTAACGTATCCGTTGGCAGTGGGATTAGCCTCCCTAGGGATTACAGTCAATTCCGTAGACCCCGGACCTACAGATTCGGGATGGATTAATAATGATTTGAGGGATCAGCTGCTTCCGCTCTTTCCAAAGGGGAGGATTGGCAAACCTGAAGATGCCGCAAAATTGATTCGCTTCCTTTCAAGTAGCGAAGCGGATTGGATTACAGGACAAACCATCCATTCGGATGGGGGATTCTTGGGAAAATAAAGAGAGGAGGATGCTCTGCTCCTCTCGTTTTTTACATGAATTTATGTAAAAAATATACATTTAATGATAATTTAGGTTGAAATAAGGGTAGAAGAGAAGGGTGGTTGCCTGGATATTTCCTGGCAAAAAAAGTAGCCGACTTAGGGGGGATTTTGTGTGGAAATCTATTGTGTTGTTAGGCTTCGTAGCTTTAAGTATATTGCTCAGCGGTTGCGCCCATCATATTGATGCCGAATCAACGTTTAATGATAAGGAAGTAGCTGCAGATCTCGAAGAACTTTCCATAGATGTGAAGCTGCCAACCATCCTACCTTTTGAAGCTTATAAGTTGATGAGTACGGCTTATCCAGAAGGTAAAGCACAGTCTTACTCTTTGAATATCTTTGCAAGGCCAGAAGATAAAGAAGTGTTGGCTATAACGGCTGTGGAAGGAACACTTCGAGTCCCTCTTCAGGCAGAAGAAGTGGAATTGGAAGTAGGGGAAGTAGGATATTATTCAGAACAAGGAGATGTTGCATCAGTAGTTTGGGAGGATGCAGGCGTCAGTTACCAAGTGCAGCACATTTGTGAGGAAAATTCTAAACTGTTCACTAAACAAGGGTTTATAACGTTTATCAATCAGTTTGAATGAAAAGCATGATCAAGTGACCGTCTTGATCATTTGTATTCTTGTCGCGGTAGGAGCGTTTCTCGGGTTGATTGTGAGAGTCACTTATAATGAGGTCATTAAAAGAGAGGTACCAAATAACTTCTATATACCTTTTGATCAAATAACTGGCCAGGCAGTTAAGGAATTCCAAGAAGAGAACCCAAAAGGACGAAAAAAGAAGAAAGGCGTGATGAGAGCGATGAGGGAGAAGGGTGAGACGTGAAGAAGTGGCAGGTTCATGAAAAGGAGACTTATATCGATACACCTTTTGTGAAAGTGAGCAGGGAGAGTTGCGTGTTACCGAATGGTGCTACTATAAATGATTATATCGTAAACCAATACCCAGACTGGGTGAACGCTGTCGTCATTAATAAGGATTACGAAATGGTACTGGTCCATCAATACCGTCATGGAGCTAGGGAGTTCTTTTCTGAAATTCCGGCCGGGAAGAGAGAGCAAGGCGAAACAGATATAGAAGGTGTGATTCGGGAAGTTAGAGAAGAAACAGGATACACGTCACCATATCCTCCAGTCTTATTAGGGGAATATTTTGTGAATCCGGCTGTTCAGACAAATAGAGTGAAAACATACTTAATGCTTGAGGCTGAGCAAACTATGCAGCAGAAATTAGATAAGACAGAAGATATACATATAGAACATGTTCCTTTTCATGAATTCTTTCGGAAGTGTCAGAGAGGTCAGCTGCAGACACAGCTACTTTCGATGAATGGATATTTATTAGCTCGTTCGTATTTAGATGATATAGGATATTTTGAAAATGGGGAGATTGAAATTTGAAATGTCTCGGTTGTAAGTTAGCTAACCAAAAAGATACTGTTCATGTCATATTTGAAAACGAACAAATCACATGCATACTCGACCATAACCCTTACAACGAGGGGCATGTTTTGATACTTCCTAAAACACACGTTAGGGAACTCAGTGAATTACCTATTCAAATCGCCAATACTATAATGGAAGTTTCCCAATTGCTGTCTCTTGTCTTGGAAAAGGCATTTCAACCTGATGGGATGACGGTCATGCAAAACGGGGGTCATTTTAATGATCTAGATCACTACCATTTGCATCTTATTCCAAGGTATAAAGGCCAATCTTTCTCCACGTTCTTTGAGGAAGAGGTGCAGAACGAACACCCTCCTTTACATGAAACGAAGGTAAAACTCGTTCGCATACTGAAACAAATGGAATAGAATAACCTCCAAACAAGATGGCTCTAGCATTTTTGAAAAGTTCTATTAAGGGGCTTGAACGAAAAAACTTTTTAAGATGGGACAGTATTGGATACAAAAAACTCAGTGTTCGGGATGAACACTGAGTTTTTATCCATTAATTCACTTGTGCTTGTTTCCGTTTTCTCGCTTTTTCTTTTTCAATTTGCTTACTGCGTAGCTGACCACAAGCAGCATCGATATCTGTACCGTGCTCTGTACGCACTCCGCATTTTATACCACGGTCCATCAAAGTCTGGTAGAAGGAAAGAATCGCTTCTTTCTCACTTCGTTCATATGGGTGGTCCGCAACAGGGTTATAAGGAATCAAGTTAACATAAGATAAATGTTTTTTATCCATAAGCAGATCCGCTAATTGGTGTGCTTCTTTCACGTGGTCGTTGACATCTCTTAGAAGGATATATTCGAAGGTAATTCTTCTGTTTGTCTTCTCGAGATAATAATCGATAGCTGGCATAAGTTTTTCTAACGGATAAGCTTTGTTGATCTTCATTATTTGAGAACGTAGTTCGTTATTTGGTGCGTGAATGGATAAAGCTAAATTAATTTGAATGCCCTCGTCCGCAAATTCGTACATTTTTGGAGCGATTCCACTCGTTGAGACAGTGATATGTCGTGCGCCGATTGACAACCCTTTTTGATCATTCACAACATGAAGGAAGTCGATAAGGTTGTCATAGTTATCAAATGGCTCACCAATTCCCATTACTACAATGTGGCTGACTCGCTCGTCTTTCCCTTGTTTATCTAAATGCTGTTGTACTTGCATAATCTGTTCGACAATTTCTCCGCTTGTCAGGTCGCGGCTTTTGCGGAGGATTCCGCTTGCGCAGAACGAACACCCAATGTTACAACCAACTTGGGTCGTTACACAAACTGAAAGCCCGTAATTAAATCTCATCAAGACTGTTTCAATGACATTACCGTCATCCAGCTTGAAAAGGAATTTAATTGTGCCGTCCTTTGATTCTTGCTTAATTTCTTCTGTTAACGTTTCGATTGTGAAGTGTTCCGTTAATTTATCTATACATGACGGGTTCACGTTCTTCATCTCAGAAAATTGTGTGATGCGTTTTTGGTAAAGCCAGTCCCAAACTTGTTTAGAACGGAACTTCTTCTCACCATGTTCCACTAACCATTCTGTCAGCTGGTCGAACGTCAGTCCATAAATGGATTGTTTCATATATACGCTCCTCTAAAAAAAATCACTATTTCCATCATACTTCATTCCGCTCTTATGCACAAGTGTTATCGTGATGCCAGTCACCACAGTTACCTTTTAAGGTAACATAGGAATAAGGTGATAGAAGCTCATTATATTGAAATAATTTAACCCCCTCCATTGAAAATGGAGGGGGTTACTATTATTTTAGGAGAGCATGAACCTCCTCTTCCATGTCAATTGGCTCTGTTGTAGACTCGAAACGCTGGACGACTTCTCCATTTCTGTCGATCAAAAATTTGGTAAAGTTCCACTTAATCGAATCCCCCTCCATATAATGGGGGTATCGCTCATCCAGCATTGCTTTGAGTAATTTTCCTGTCGGGTGTTCTAAATTAAAGCCTTTAAATGGTGCTTGCTCGGTAAGATAAGTGAAAAGGGGGTGGGCGTCAGCATCGCGCACGTCAACCTTTTTAAAAAGTGGAAAATTGACCCCGAAGTTCATAGCGCAGAATGTTTCGATTTCTCCATCTTGGAGTGGCTCTTGCTCTGCGAACTGATTAGAAGGGAAGCCAAGAATTTGCAACCCTTGGTCTTCATATTTCTTCTGCATTCTTTGTAGATCTTCCAATTGTGGCGTGAATCCACACTTTGTAGCTGTATTAACAATCAGAACGACCTTTCCTCTATAGCGTTCCATGCTTTTAGTAAATCCGCTTGTTGTTTTTATTTTGTAATCATAAATACTCATCCGTATCTCCCTAATGTATAGCGCTAAAGACACTTCCATAAACCTTTCCAGTTCCTTATACAAATCTTGTAAGCGCCATTTTTATTTTATTGTAGAATACTATTACCACTTTCGCTTGAAAGCAAAACATGGTTGATCTTAGCGGCAATAGTTTGCTTTTATTAATTGGAATTAGAAGGAAATGGACGATGCTTATAGAATAGTTTCGGTATAAGGTGGATTTATTAAATACTAGAAGGGGCTAACCATGAAATTATTGATTCAAGAAGCAGCTAACAAATCATTACCAGCATTAAAATTAGTGGGATTCCGTGTGTTGTGTCGTTCCGGGGAGGAATACGTGGAAGAGATTCCAAAAGCTGTAGATCAACTATTTGTTCAGAAGAGTGAAATCCCTCATGTTGTCACATCTAATGGATATTACGGTGTGTTTATGGTGGATGCATGCCATCCTGATGTTGACGGCTATTGGGTGTGTATGGAGGTGGGGGAGTTTGGTGAACTTCCGGAAGGGATGGAAGAATTGACCATACCTGAACAAACCTATGCGACCATCACTTACCAAGGCCCACACACCTATATCATGAAAGCCTATCGAGAACTTCATGACTGGATTTCAAAAAAAGGGTGTGAGAGGTTATTAAATACTTGGCATCTCGAAAAATATAGCGCGTTTCCCAGTTCTGATAAGCATCTTGATGTAGAACTTTATGACACAATCCGAAGAGGTGTAATAGATGGAAAATAGCATTCAATCCCTGACTGTTTTATACGTGTCCGATCTCAATCGCTCAAGTCATTTCTATCAAACCGTTTATGGTTGTGAAGTGACAGACTGGTGGGCTTTAAGAAACGATGATATTAAACTAGGTTTCAAGTTAATCCAATCTGATCCAGCTAGCTGGGTAGCACCAAAACCAGGCTTATCTCACGCTTATGGTTACACAGAAGATATTGAATCTTTGAATAGATTATTTGAAGAATGGAAGGAGAAAGGGGTAGGTGTCGTTCAAGAACCTCAATCTATGCAGATGAACTGGGGCACGTGGAGGGAATTCTACGTGAAAGACCCAGATGGTTATGTTCTCGGGATGGGCTCTGCCGAACATAATTAGTAAGTTAAAGAAGAGTGTGGCATTTATAGAGAAGCATAGAAGGATGGTGTTTATGGAATTTCCAGAATTACATACAGAAAGGTTGTGCCTCACAAGAATTAAATCGCAGCATGCTGATGCTTTCTATGACATCATGTCACGCGATGAAGTAACGTATTACTATGGAATGGAGAGCTTGACTGATAGAAGTCAAGCAGAAGAGATCATTCGTTCTTTTCAAGAAGGATTTGAAAGTCAGCAGGCGATCAGATGGGGGTTAATTGAAAAGGAGAGCAAAGCTTTTATAGGAACTATAGGACTTAACAGACTACAATTACTAGGGAAGAAGGCTGAGATCGGTTATGAAGTCCATCCTGATTATTGGAGAAGGGGTTATGCCCGGGAAGCCGTCAATGAAGTACTCCATTATTCGATGGAAAATTTGGATTTATATAGAGTCGGAGCTGTTACATTCGTTGAAAACGACTCATCGCGAACTTTATTGAAGAGTATCGGATTCAAAGAAGAGGGAATTCTTCGCGGATATTTATATCAAAGAAAGCAATCGCACGACGCGGTAGTCTTTTCGATCATCCAACCAGAGTGGAATGGAGGTGCTACGTAAGCGGAACGGCTCTGGTATTACCCTCAGAGCCGTTTGTTATGTTACTTTAGGAATTTATCATAAGCATCGATTTGATCAGGATGAAGCCCCGTGCTTGCTTGGGCATCACGTTGCATGGATTGATTACAAGACTTACAAACATAACTGCCACCACGGTTCTGAACGAGCTTGATGTATTGTGGATCTGATCGTGTGATGGAATAGTCTTTCTTACAGAAGAAACAATGGACTTCCATGATGTACCCCTCCTTATCTTGTACATTCCATATCAATTGGAATTATCCTGTGTACTTTGAGCTAGTTTTTCTTGTTTTTATCATTACTCATTTTGAACCTTAGTAGTCAGAATAATAGAAAAGCAGTGTGATTCACTTCCTTTGAAGGTCGATTCTCATGATACAATAAGTAGAGAACGAAGGAGTGAGTCACATGGATCCATTAGATGTCATTGGGAATTTACATAACGTAAGGCCTGTTTATCAACCTATTGTTAGTGCTATACGCCACGATGTAAGAGGGCATGAAGTACTTGGACGCTATTATGATGGTGAAGAGTGGTGTAGCTTGAAGTTTTTCTTTCTCCATCCAGACGTACCGGAAGAATTCAAAGTGGAAGTCGATCAACACCTCTTGAATATTGCTTTGCAGGAAGTTTTAGACCAAGGTGTAGAGGGGCTTGTATTCATTAACAGAAGTGCAAAGGAACTGATGGTTAATGATGGGGAGGATTTGTTAGAGTTGCTTCTTGAATTCCAGGAAAGAGGGCTTGAGCTGAACCGAATCGTTATTGAAGTGCGGGAGCACGATTTCGACGAGGATTTCAAAGCTCTCAATCATCTTCTTCTGTACTATAAAACGTTCGGTATTCAAATTGCCGTCGATCATGTGGGAGCAAAGAGTTCTAATATCGACCGTATCCGTCAGTTAGAGCCTCATATCTTGAAGGTCGATACGATGCATATTCGAAACAATGACTCGCAAGGATTTCAGGATATTATGTATTCCTTGTCGATGCTGGCTAACCGAATCGGTGCTGCAATGCTCTTTGAAACAATCGAAGACGATTACCAGCTCTACTTCGCGTGGAAGCATGGTGGTCGTTACTATCAAGGCTATTACTTGGCTGAGCCACGTTTTGAACTTTCCTCTAAGGAATCATTGAGAATCAGCGTGGAAGAAAAAGTGAACCACTATATCAAAAGAGAGAAAGCCTTAGTCGACCAACGTTTGCATTTTGTGCTGTCATGGGAGCGGAAATTGGGGGAGATTGTGACGAAGTGGGAAGGCGCGAAGAAAGTGGATGGGTTTCTTGAACGGCTGACAACTGAGTTTGATGAATCGAGCTTCCGGATGTTCATTTGTGATGCGGACGGAATACAAATTTCTTCTAACTTCAGAAAGTACAAGGATTCCTGGGAGCCAGAACATAATAAGAAGGGCTCGAATTGGGCATTCCGACCATATTTCCTTGAGAATGTCATGCAAATGAAAACGTGGAAGAAGGGCATCCTGTCTGATGTCTATTCGGATATCGAAACAAAAGAGCTCATTAGAACATTCAGCTTCCCGTTGACAGATCAATATTTTCTTTTCATTGATATCAATTACTCTTATATTTATGAGAACGAATTTTTACTCATGTAACAATGTTGCCTGCCTCATACGGGGTAGGCATTGCTTATGTATAGGAAAGGATGAGGTTCATGATCGTTATGATAAATGGTGCGTTCGGAGTTGGGAAAACGACAGTTGCTGAATCTTTGCAAAGTCAATTGCCTAACAGTATAGTTTATGACCCAGAAGTGGTCGGGTTTTTCCTGAGGGAGTTACTTCCCGAGGGATCGAAACAATTAGAAGCTCCATCTGGAAACTTCCAAGATTATGTACTTTGGAGGGAGTACGTCGTAAAGGTTGCTAGGTCTCTAGTAGACACCTATGATAAACATCTAATTGTTCCCATGACCATTTATAACTACGATTATTTCAATTACATAAGAGGTGGATTCGAGGACATCTGCCGAACTGATCACTATTGTTTGGAAGCATCTCGAGAAACTATTGAAACTAGACTATTAAAGCGGGGAGAAGAGAAAGGGAATTGGTGCTTTCAGCAGATAGAACGTTGTTTAGAAAGTTTTTCTGTTCATGATTTCTCCACTTATATATCAACCGACAATCGACATGTTGCAGCTGTTGTAGAAGAAATCAATCGTCAGTCCTCGCTTGAATTAACAACGTAAATTAATAAAAACTAGGGGCACTTTGAGAAAGTTTCGAGCTGGATTGGAATTTTATTTCAAAGGAGGATTTTATGCCTGGATACGGAAACCATTTATTCAAAGGATCGGCACCTTATTATGCAAAATACCGTCCGGTCTATCCGTCTATGCTAATTCGTTTTCTTGTAGAACAATTCCATCTTAATGGGTCTAATCACATTTTGGACCTTGGATGTGGTACTGGGCATCTGACGGTTCGATTAGCTGATTGGTGTGAGCGAATTACCGGGGTTGACCAAGAACCAGAGATGGTCGAACAAGCAAGAAGACTGCTTGGAGAGCTTCGTCTAAGGAATATCGAATTTCAGGAGGGAACACTGGATTCTTATCTTGATACTCATCAAGTTAACCTTGACCTTGTCATCATGGCAAAATCATTTCATTGGATGGATCGAAAAAAGACGCTCGAACAGCTTTACCCGTTTACTAAAGATGGGGGAGGAGTTGCAATCATCGATACGTACGACCCTACTAGAGAGCCCACCATATGGCAGAAAGAGTTTCAAAAAGTGGTTGAAATGTTCTATGGAAATGAGCGGAAAGCAGGTAACACTACTTATTCCCACCCTGAGATCAGCCACGCCCAAATAATTGAAGAATCCCCTTTTACCTACAGGAACTTCACGTTTCCGAAATATACTCAAGAATGGTCGGTTGAGACGATACTAGGTAATCATTATTCTACCTCGTTTGGATCCAAGCATTTTCTAGAAAACCAAGCAGCCTTTGAAGAAGAAGTTCGAAGTAAGCTTTTGAATATTAATTCTGAGGGTGTGTTCCGAGAAGAAGTGACGCTGACTGTAAAGATGGGGGTGAAATGATGAGGCGTATTGCTATTGTCGGCTCTGGAGGTTCTGGTAAATCTACTTTTGCAAAAAAACTATCGAACCAAATTAATATAGATCTGTATCACCTGGATTCTCTTCTTTGGCTTCCTGGTTGGGTTCCTGTGACAAAAGAGCAACAAGTCGCTATTCAGCAACGCATTGTGAAGGAAGATACGTGGATCGTTGATGGAAACTATAACTCTACTTTGGACATTAGGTTGAATGAAGCAGATACCATTATATTTCTGGATATTTCCAGGTTCGTTTGTTTATATAGGATACTTAAGCGCTATGTTTTAAACCGCAATCGTGATCGCGAAGACATGGCTGGTGGCTGTCCTGAACAGCTCTCCTGGCAGTTTTTGAAATGGATATTTCATTATCCTGAAAACAAACGACCTCATCTATTGAAGAAGTTACAGGTTCATTCTTTAAATAAAGAAGTAATCATACTTAAGTCACGCCGTGATGTTGAACGTTTCTTGAGGCACGTTTCCTGATCATCTAAACATAAGCGAAAAATAGATAGAACTTTACTCATTGGGAGTTACGTATATGGCAGCTAATGTTGCACCTGTAGCTTGGATCCAACTACCAGCTAATGACCAGTCTTTACGGTTTCTTTTTGCCCCTTCTGCCTGAAGGATATTCCCCTTCGCTTGTAGTGCATTACTATAGATGCTGATGATATCTCCTTGTTCCAACCCTTCTACGAGGGATAGGGATGCTCCTAAGGCTTGGAGTTGATTTCCTTGAACCGTGAGCAGTTGTTCTTGACTCTTGGTAACATCAAATAGAAGGCTAGCAACGATGGTGGAGTTACCGGATGATTGAATGATGTTACCAATTTGGTTCTTGCTTCCTGGGGGATTCAAATCCGCAAGAAGCCCGTTTCCTGTAGCCTGTAGCACATTTCCCCATAACATTAAGTTTTCCATCTGTGATAATGACCATCGGAAGCTCGGAGTTTCCGCAATTGCTGCTATGATAGTACCTATAGCTTCCACCCAAGCTGCGAACTGCTCCATCATCCCCCTCCTCACAATTATGTAATCCCTTACATCATCTGTTTCTTCCTGTATAATATGTGGTATCTGATGATTACGAGAGGGCGATTAAATGAAGCGTACGTGGTGGAAAGAAGCAGTGGTGTACCAAGTTTATTGGAGGAGCTTTAACGACACGGATTCCGACGGCTTTGGAGATCTTCAAGGCGTCATAGATAAGCTTGATTATTTGAAGGAATTGGGTGTGGATGTCATTTGGCTTAACCCATGCTATGAATCTCCTGACTTTGATAATGGTTATGATATTTCAAACTACTACCGGATAATGGATAAAGCGGGGGATATGGCAACGTGGGAACGGTTACTTGAGGAAGTGCACTTGCGAGGCATGAAACTGATCATGGATTTAGTTCTGAATCACACCTCCCACGAACACCCATGGTTTCAGGAGTCCTTATCCTCTCTTGACAATCCGAAGAGAGATTATTACATATGGAAAAACCCGAAGAATGGTGGTCCCCCAAACAACTGGCGCTCCTATTTTGAGCCATCGGCATGGACTTATCATGAGCCTACTGGCCAATATTATATGCATTCCTTCGCCGTAGAGCAACCTGATTTGAATTGGGAAAATAAACAAATGAGACAAGAAATGTACGAAATGATGCGCTACTGGTTGGATAAAGGGATTGACGGCTTTCGATTAGATGTTATTAATCTATTGGCAAAGCAGGCAGGATTCAAAGATGCAGACGAGCCTGAAGGGTTAAGTTACTTAGGTAATAACCCAGGCATACATGAATACTTACAAGAAATGAATGAACAAGTGTTTCGGAATTACGATATCATGACTGTTGGAGAGATTCCATTTGTGACACCGGAAGACGGTCTCTTATATGTCGGGGAAGACCGAAATGAACTTCATACATTGTTTCACTTCGAAGTCGCCGATGATATGCCGAGTTGGGATATGCTCCGATTCAAAGAGATTCAAAAACGATGGTACGAAGGACTAAAAGGGAAGGGGACCAACTCACAATTTTTAAATAACCACGACCATACGAGGCAGGTGACTCGCTTCGGCAATGATGGTATGTACCGCGTTGAATCAGCAAAGCTGCTCGCGACAATGATTCATACTCTTCCGGGAATTCCTTATATATTCCAAGGGGAAGAGATTGGGATGACGGGGGTCCGCTATGATTCTATTGATGATTACCATGACATAGCAATGAAGAATAAATACGAAGAAGAAGTGAATAAAGGCCGTGAGCCTTCTAGTGTTTTCGAAGAGTTGCTCCCGTTAAGCCGTGATAACTCACGCACTCCAATGCAGTGGGCCGACGTTGAACATGCAGGATTCACGGATGGGAAACCATGGATAAAGGTAAATCCGAATTATCCATCTATTAATGTTGAAAAAGAAATGAACGAATCGAATTCTGTATTTTATTTCTACCAAACATTAATACAATTAAGAAAGAGGAATCCTGTCATGATATATGGGGATTATACTGACTTGTCAGCTGATGAACCGGATCTTTATTGCTATAAAAGGTCTTTTGAAGGAAATGAATGGATTGTCCTTTTGAATCATTCTGACGCAATCAATAATCTCAAGCGCTTAGATTTAGATTTGAACGGAGCAGAACTGATTCTTTCAAATTATCCAGCATCGGAAAGTAATGAATTGAACCCACATGAAGCAAGGATTTATGCCCTTTCTCACAACTAAATATAGAACAAGAAAAAGGAGAGAAACGCCTAATAGGTGCTTCTCTCCTTTTTCAGTGTTTGAGGCCACAATTGTTTATTGTAAAGGAAGCTTGACACTGAAGCACACATTACCATAAAATGTATAGGTGAAAGGGAGAGGTCATTGAAGAACAACGTCGCATCTTTCAGAAAGAAACATGGATATTCTCAAGATAAGCTGGCACAAGCGCTGGATGTCTCCAGACAAACGGTTATTTCTATCGAGAAAGGCCGCTATTACCCCTCGTTGCCGCTTGCTTTTCAGTTATCAAAACTTTTCGGAGTGGCCATTGAAGAGTTATTTATTTATGAGGAGGAGAAGAAATGACAAAAGACCACTATCCATCCATATATATAGGTGCTGGAGTCATCTTAGGACTTCAGTGTATATTCATACTTACAATTGGTATCTTAGCAGGCGATTTATTCCCGGTGCATGCGCTACCGTTATTATCTACAGCCATCATGGCCTTCTGTATGAGTTATTTGCATCCGCAGTTCAAACAGAAAGATGAGCGGATGCGCCTGATCCGTTATAAGGGATTATTTTTCTCCTTTTTCTTTATGTTAGGCGTAATGTCCATTCTATTGTTCCTTATAGAAGCGACTGCTGTTTCGCTGAATGCTTCTGAAGTTATACAACTATTAATTACACTCTATATGTCGAGCGTCTTTATTTCGTGGGTCGTCATCGCAAAAAAACATTAAGGATGTGATCAAATGCCATGGCTATTCTTGTTGCTGTTTGCAGTCGGCTTCAGTGTGTTGTTTTTCATAACAAAAAAATTCACCGTTAAGCGTTCACTTACTAAAGAAGGAGCGATCTATTTTGCTATTGCGACGTTACTGCTATTCATACTTACGGTGGGAATAGTAGCCTTTCTTCCGTCTTGATATCTATGGCAGGTTAGGAGGTTTATTTAAATGAAATTGACCAAGCATACACAATACATTCGTTCCTTACGCTTGAAAGAAGAAGAGCTTCCTAATGGAACCTTTCCACTAACTCTTCCAATCTTTCAACAATTCCGGCCTCTTTATTTTCACCCGAATGTGACGTATATAGTAGGAGAGAACGGAATGGGAAAGTCCACTTTATTAGAAGGAGTGGCTGTCAATGTAGGTTTTAACGCGGAGGGGGGTACGCTTAACTTCAATTTTTCGAGCTTCGACTCCCATTCCAACCTGGATGAATACATAAGAGTTTCAAAAGGGACAAAACGACCTCGGGATCATTTCTTTTTTCGTGCGGAAACTTATTACAACGTAGCTTCCAATATTGAAGAAATGGACCAGGATCCATACGGGGGAGCGAAAGTGATCGATGGATTCGGTGGGAAATCTCTTCATGCACAGTCTCATGGAGAATCTTTCTTTGCAGCATTCATGCACCGATTCAGAGGGAAGGGGCTCTACATTCTGGATGAACCGGAAGCGGCATTATCACCGACTCGACAATTGTCCATGCTTGCAAGGATTCATGAGTTAGTAGAGCAAGGATCTCAATTCATCATCTCTACACACTCCCCGTTGTTGATGTCCTATCCGGAGGCTGTCATCATTCAACTTACAGAACATGGAATGGAAAAGGTATCGTTGGAAGAAACCGAACATTATACAACCATGAAGCAATTTTTTGATGATAAAGACAGGCTGCTTTATCATCTGCTACAGTGAGATAAGCACAGAGTGAATCAACTCTGTGCTTGTTCTTTGGTTACGAGCGCGTTATATAGTTCCTCCACAATATCTCCTATTCCTGAGGGCATTTGATTGATTAGAACAGTCAGGTACAGGTTCTCCTCAGGGAAATAGAGAGCGAGCGACTCATACCCCTGAATTCCTCCATGGTGTCCTATGGCACAAACTTCATCAGCAACATGGAATTGGGCTATTCCTAAACCGTATTTCTCTGTCTCTTCTGAGGTGAAAGAGAAATCTATCATTTCCTTTAGGGAGGAATCCTTCAATAGCTTACCTGTCATGAGAGCATGCAGCCACATATTAATCTCTTCTGGTGTTGAGGTCATGGCTCCTGCTGTCCATGGAACGGAAGGGTTATACACAGAAAGCTCTTTTAATTCACCAGTTTCTTCCGACAGGTCATCTGTAAGCCTTGAGTGGCCGTTTGTTGACAAAGAAACCGGCGCTTGTGGAAGACTGGTGTTCTTTAGTCCTAGGGGCTGTGTGAACAATAAATCCAGTACTTCTGATACAGAACGCCCAGTGATTTTCTCAATAATCATGCCTAGAATTATATAATTCGTATTGGAATAAGCATAACAATCATCTGACTGATCGTTATCCGTAGCGTCCACTGCTTTTTGCACTAAAAATTCTGGGGGGAGTTTGACATCGGTAAGTCCCCATGCAACTAGAGCCTTTTCGTTATGTTCTTGGATAATGTAATCTTCAAGCCCGCTCCTATGCTGTAGGAGTTGTCGGATGGTGATAGTTGCAGGAACGGGAGTATCCTTTAGAAAATCAACTGCGTACTGATCTAGATGAAGGTCCCCGCGATCCTTTAGGGTAAGTATGGTAGTTGCAATGAACATTTTCGTTAGACTTCCTATTTGGAAGCAGTCATCCTTGCTCAATGGTTTTTTAGATTGAATAGAAGTGTTTCCACTTTGGAGAGACAGGGTGTTCTCATCGTTGGTTACACTAATACTAATGCCTGGAATATTGTTAGAATAAACGTGATCATCAAGAATTTTTTGGATTTTTTCCATGTTTTCACTTCCTTATCTCTGATAAATTCATTATAAGGGAAATATTGCATAAAGAAATCGGTCTAGAAGATGAGTTCTATACCAATACGTCGGTTAGAGGGGAACCTACATATAGGAACGTGAATATGTATGGTGAATCTATGAATTGGTGTTGGTTTAGTGTTTATAGTCATATTTTTGATTGCTGTTGCAGGGACTTTCAAAAGATAAATGACAAAAAGATGATTAGAGCCTTTACCTTTACGTAGCGTCAACCTTTATGATGAAGCTATGAAGGAGGAATGAACTTGCATATCAAACAAGTTGCCCAGAAACTACATACGACGTCACGAACAATTCGATATTATGAAGAAAAGGGACTTATTAAACCCGAGAAGTCACACAATGATTACCGTATCTTCAGAGAAGAACAAATTCAGTTACTACAAACCATCCTTTCATTGAGGGAAATCGGTATGTCTACGAACCAAATAAAAAATACGATGGAGAACGGTCAAGAGTTGGATCATCATTTGAATCACCAAAGGTCAATCTTGTACTCAGACCTACTCGAGCTTAAGGATATGATTGGAGCACTGGATGAGATGATAGCTTCTCCATCTGGAGATCTCTTTGAGAAGGCTAAATTTCTAAAAGAACTAAAAGAGAAAAGGCAGGCGTGGACCGACCGTTGGAGTTTTGATCAGCAAGCGGTGACGTATAACGTCGACCTGAAAAAAGAAGGGTATGCATTTAATGTCCATGAAGGATATGATGAAGCATTAGAAAGAGCTTATCAGCTGATTGATGCAAGTGTTGGAGAGACGGGTGTCGATATAGGGATAGGAACTGGAAACCTTGGTTCTCGTTTCCTGGAAAAAGGATCTCGAATAATTGGTATCGATCAGTCGGATGAGATGTTAGCCATATGTAAAAGTCATTATCCAGAGATTGACACAAGACACGGACATTTCTTACGGCTACCTGTTATGGATCACTCGGCAGACTTCATTACAACAAGCTACGCGCTGCACCACGTAGAAGAACAGGATAAAATCCTTGCCCTTGAAGAAATGAATCGAATTCTGAAACCATTCGGACGATTGGTAATTGCTGACCTCATGTTTGATGATGACGAAGAGCGAGCGAGAGTATTACAAGCATTTAAAAACCAAGGAAACGAAAATGCTATCGAAGCGATCGAAGATGAATATTACGCAGACCGTTCCAGGTTAGTCTCAAACCTTGAAAATCTAGGCTTTCAAGTTGATTGTAATAAAATCAATGATATACTTCACATTGTTTTTGCTGAGAAAAAGGGATGAGATTGCCTATATTTACATATACTTAGGTGCAAAGTATATGTAAAAGGCGGTTATGCATCATGCCAATTGGAAATTGGTTCGACCAAACACAATGGGAACTGTTATTTTCAACAGATGATTTAAACGACTACTATGGTCGTTTAGGCACTTTGAAAAATGAGGGAATTGAAGTGAAAACAAAAACGCTCAGCTCCGGAAGTGCGCATGGTGGAGGGGCTTCTATCGCGTGTATTTATCAAGTCTTTGTGAGAAAACCTATACTTCACCAAGCATCAGAAGCTCTTGAGATGTAAAGCAGTCCTTAAGCGGGACTGCTTCTTTTATCGACAAATTTGTATAAAATTCCTAATATTCTATTGAATTCTCCGTCGAAGTATTGTTTGATAGTAATTATCACCAGATAGAGAAAGAAGGGATAGCTTTGCATCACATGTTACGCGAAGTGAAACGGGAATTGCATACGGACCGACTTCTGCTGCGCGCACCACAACCTGGCGACGGCAAGCAAGTGAATAAAGCAATACAATCATCGATCCATGAATTGAGTCAATGGCTGCCATTCGCCTATCAAAATCCTAGTGTAGAGGATACGGAAATAAACACAAGAAAAGCTGCTGCTCAGTTTTTGTCTAGAGAGAACCTTCGTTACCTCATGTTCTCAAAGAAAAACGGTGAATTTATTGGTTCAACAGGGTTTCATAATATCGACTGGGATATTCCGAAGCTGGAAATAGGCTATTGGATTGATACTAGGTACAGTGGGAAGGGATATATGTTGGAAGCTGTAAAAGCACTGACCGACTATGCACTAACAGACCTTGAGATGGCACGTGTGGAAATTCAATGCGACCGCGACAACAGTAGAAGCCGGGCTATTCCAGAGAAGTTGGAATACCGACTTGAAGGAACGATAGTCAATGATGACCGTTCGGTGGACGGCGGCATGTTAACAGATACGTGTGTTTACGCGAGAATTAATCCAGGGTTAGAGCCAGGTGTTGAGAAGGAAATCATGGAGAATGAAGAAATAAATCAGCACATTTTGAAAGAGTTTTTCAATAATAACTGGGGTTCCCCTCAAATGGTCCTTTCAAGTGGAAGCTTTCAGTGTGATAGACTGCCGGGGTACACGATCGTTATGGACGGAAGTATTCTTGGATGCGTCACGTTTGTGGCGGATGAGCAGTTTGAAATTATCTCCCTGAATAGTGTGAAGGAAGGAGCTGGAATAGGCACCGAGTTAATGGATCAAGCAGAATCGTACGCGAGGTCCTTAGGTTACAAGGAAGTTAAATTGACTACGACAAATGACAACTTGAAAGCGGTCCGTTTTTATCAGAACAGAGGTTTTCGTGTTACGGATATTCGAAAAGACGCCGTGATAGAAGCCCGGAAAAGGAAACCGGGGATTCCTGAATATAATGAAAGAGGAATTCCGATCCAGGATGAATGGATCCTTGTGAAAGAGTTATGATCATAACGAAGTTGTATATTGTGCGTCACGCACACTCTACTTACACCACTGAAGAGAGGACAAGACCACTTTCGAAGGAGGGTAGAGCTGATGCGAATGCACTCTGTGAAAAGCTGAGTATGTACCCAATAGACATCATCGTTTCCAGTCCTTATCAACGTGCTGTGGAAACGGTAAAGCCCTTGGCCGATTATTTACATAAGCAGGTCCATACAATGGAAGGATGGAAAGAGAGAACATTAGTGGAAGGAGGAGCGGCGGATTTTCAAAAAGCGATTGAAGCAGTATGGGAAGATGAGTCCTTCTCATGGCCGGGCGGAGAATCAAATGTCGAGGCAAGAGACAGGGGTGTTCAAGCTCTAAATCAGTTACTTGAGAAATACAATGGAAAACATGTTGTAGTAGGGACACACGGTAATATCATGACACTAATTATGGGTGCCTTCGATACAAATTATGACGTTAATTTCTGGCGAGGACTTAGGATGCCAGATGTTTACACATTGACCTTTGAAGATAAAGAGCTTGCCCGTGTTGAAAGAATCGATTTATAAAACTAATTGTTAGAGGCGCCGGCTGAATGCTGGCGCCCTTTCTTTTATTCCTCTATGGATTGATGGAGCGTTTTGAACTTCTCTTTCATGACAGAAGTATCAGCGAAGTAATCGTGGATGCCTTGATGGCGCTTGGTGAAGGCAATGACGATATACGGCAGACCTCCGATTGCCATACTAATGTAGCGGCCTATGCATTCTCGGAAAATAATTTGCCCGTTTGTAAGAGAATCGCCATTGAGTGACTCCACGGAAAGCCCGAAAATCATTTTACCTAAAGTTGCTTTGAAGTACTTAGTCATGAGAACAAAGTACAGGAAGAAAACCAACGTGGTAAGTAAATTGTTGACGCTGAAGAAATCGATCCACAGTTTCGCACCTTCTAGACCGCTCAACCGGATGAGTGGACGAGTGACAATGGAATTGACTCCCCAAAGTACGATAAGGTCGATCATATAGGCGAAAAATCGGATCCAAAAACCTGCAAAGAGTAATTGCTGAAGGGCTTCCTTCTGTCTTTTTGATATACTCATGGTCTGATCTGTAAGTTCCAAAAGAATCCCTCCTATTCATACATATACATAAGGGTCGGTCCTTGACGCTTATGAATAAGTTCTTCTACAAGCTGAATGTCACTGTTAGGCATGAAACTCTTCGCAAAAGGTAAATAAGAGAAGAAATCTCCGACACTGTTACGGTATTCGAATACTTGTGGGTTGCCGCCTACTTGTTCTTTCAAAGCTTCCAAAGCATCATCCGTAAAGCCTATTTCATCCACCAAGCCGTTATCGACAGCCTGACTTCCTGAATAAATACGTCCGTCTGCAAGCTCGCGTACTTCACTTTCAGACATGTCTCTGCCTTCGACGATGATATTGACGAATTGTTGGTACGATTCATCTACTAGACCTTGAATAATCTCCCTCTCAGCATCTGACATTGGCTTTGTGGGACTTAGGATATCTTTGAATTCACCACTGGTAAATGTATTCCACTTAACGCCATACTCATTAGCCAACTCCTGATAATTGATGCTCTGAATAATAACACCAAGCGATCCTGTCAGTGTTTCCTTTGATGCAAAAATACGATCAGCAGGAGCAGAGATATAATATCCACCAGAAGCGGCAGTTCCACCCATGGAGACATATATTGTTTTTCCAGTCTCTTTTATTTCTTTCAGCTGTTCATGGATTTGAGCGCTCTCATACACTCCTCCCCCTGGGGAGTTCACATATAAGAGAACTGCTTTGATAGAAGAGTCCTCCTTGATGGCTTCAAGCTTCTTGATCATTAACTCATGCTGATAACCACCGCTGTTGAATGGATTCGATCCGGATGTCGGAGAGCTGACAATCGGACCTTCAATGTTGACTCTGGCAATCCGGTTGGACTGGGAGCCGTTCTCTACTATTTTTTCCTCCGGCGCTTGGTTAGAAGCGAACACGGAGGTGGAATCATCCATTTGGCTGCCGAAAAACGTTCCGACTATGCTGAAGAAGATACCTATAACGAGTACAGCAGCTGCAATAAGACTTGCGGCAATTCGTTTGTTCATCTTTTTTACCCCTTTCTATGCCTGTCATCTGTATGTACCAGGCTACTTCTGTTTATACGTTTAACATACTTGTTAGGTTTCGCGTTAATTCCTATTTTAGCAGAGAGTAAGGAAGACAGATGAAGTGTGAATTTAAAGAATGTTCTAAAAAATACTTTCTTCTACCATGATTTTGGATTAAACTAACAGAAACTGGAGGTGAGAGTATGGAAGCCGTTATATTTGATCTGGATGGTACATTACTCGATCGTGATGCGACACTACGAAGGTTTCTTACTGATCAATACGACCGTCATTTTTCACACATAGATGAGAAGGAATGCTTTGTGGAGTTGTTCATGGAGCTTGACCAAGGTGGGTATGTATCGAAATCAGAAGTATATGATACATTACAAAGAAAATTCGATTGGCTGCAGAATGCAAAACTGTTGTTGAATGAGTACAAGACTGGTTTAAAGCATTATTGTGTTGCTTATGATGGTGTACATAAGATGTTAGACGGGTTGTATGGTCGATACAAGTTAGCGGTTTTAACAAATGGTACCTCGGAAATGCAAAGCGCGCATATCCGGGCATTAGGAATAGAAGCCTACTTCGATTGTATTCTCATTTCTGAAACAGAAGGCATGAAAAAACCAGAACCAGATCTGTTCAGCCGGGCAAGTAATCGTTTAGAAGTCCCATTTCAAAAGTGTGTCTTCGTAGGTGATCATCCCGAAAACGACATTGCCGGTGCACAGAATGTAGGCATGAAGGGTTACTGGAAGGTGAATGACCGATATTCTTGTGCTTTTGCAGATGAATACATAACCCACTTCAATCATCTTGTTTTTACCCTTCAAGCAGAAGAGCGGATGACAGGATGATTAGAATAGTCAATAAATTATCTGTGTTCACGCTCTTTATAGCTGTTTTATTCGCACTCATCCAAGTGACCACCAACATATCTGCTTTCTTCTATGTGTTTTTATTTCTCTCGCTATATATGATTCTAAATGGGATTACTCTCTATACCGAGAAGTCCAAATCAATAGAACCAATTCTGTTTCTAGGTGTTGGTGGGTTGATCTTAGGGATTACACTAAGCAGAGTCATTGTTTAATAAGTTGAGATTTCCACGTCTATTGCAGGGGGGATTGAGAACTGGTTAAAAAGAATCAAATAAATGGAATTAATTTCTCTATCAACCAATCTGAATTATTTATACTGTTTTATCTGTATGAAACTATGAATAATAAGTTGTGAAAACGCATTCTTGGAAGGTTTATTTACCTAATTTTTCTGTTTAATCAGATTTGACTGACTTTTGTTAAAAATTATTCAACTATGTATAATGACATTCGTGTGCTTGTCACAAACATACAAAAACACCTAGGAGGTTATTTTTTGAGACACACGAAATGGTTAATACTTAGTTTACTGCTTCTCGCAAGCACGCTTCTCACAGCGTGTTATGGAGGTGGATCAGAAGAAACAGATGCCACTGAAGGCACTGATAAGGAAATGAAGCAAGAAATCCAATTGGTAGAAACAGCAGAGATACCGTCCATGGACTCTTCTCTGACTATAGATGCAATCGCCTCACAGTGGCTAGGCTCAACGAAAGATGGTCTATATCGTCTCGGAAATGACGGTCAGCCGGAGCCAGGTATGGCAAAAGAACATACGGTGAGTGAAGATGGATTGACTTGGACATTCAATCTTCGTGAGGGAGCAAAGTGGTCGAATGGTGATGAAGTCACAGCTGATGATTTCGTATTTGCCTGGAGACGCGCCGTTGACCCAGAAACAGGTTCAGAGTATGGTCCTTATATGATGAATGGAGTTATCAAAAACGCCGAAGCTGTATCAAAAGGGGATATGAAAGTAGATCAGCTAGGTGTCCGTGCTGTTGATGATTATACGTTCGAAGTAGTATTGGAGAAGCCGACTCCGTATTTCTTATCGATGACGGCATTCGGTACATTTCTTCCGTTAAATCAGGCTTTTGTTGAGGAGCAGGGTGACAAATATGCTCTTGATGCAAAGAATCTTCTTTCAAACGGTCCTTTCGTCATGACTGAATGGGATCATGGTGCTGGCTGGACAGTTGAGAAGAACGAGGATTATTGGGATGCAGAGAATGTGAAGTTGGATGAGATCTCAGTAAAAGTCGTAAAAGACGTAGCCTCTGCCGTGAACCTGTACCAGACAGATGCCGTGGATACGGTGAACTTATCTTCTGAATTCGTCGATGAATATCGCTCTTCGAGTGAGTTTAAAGTAGAGAAAGCCCCAACTACTTTCTTCCTTAAGATGAACCAAGAAAACAAAGTTCTATCCAACTTGAAAGCACGTAAAGCGATCCAACGAGTGATCGATCGTGAAAGCATGGTGGATGTCATTCTGAATAATGGATCAGTCGTTGCGGATGGTATTATGCCGAGTGACTTTGTAGAACATCCTGAAACGGGTGAAGATTTTACGGAATTGAATGCAGATCTTGTTGAAACAAATGTAGATGAAGCACAAGAGCTATGGAAAGAAGCAAAGCAGGAGCTTGGAATCGAAACAGCTGAACTGAGATTCTTAGGTGGAGACACAGAAGTTTCGAAAAACCTTGATGCTTACTTAAAAGCTCAGCTTGAACAGCTGGAAGGCTTGACTGTTAAACTAGAAAGCGTACCATTCAAGGTCCGTCTAGAGCGTGATACGAATATGAACTATGATTTGCAGAACTATGGTTGGGGTCCAGATTATATTGATCCGAACACATTCTTGAACCTGTGGGTGACAGGTGGTGGAAACAATAAGACTGGATACGCTAGTGAAGAGTACGATTCCTTGATCAGCCAAGCTGCAAATGAACTAGCTCAAAAACCTGGCGAGCGATTCGATGCTTTCCTTAAAGCAGAACAGCTGTTGATCAAAGAAGATGCCGTTTTGGCACCTCTCTATCAACGTGCTCATGCACAGCTTTGGAAGCCTTACGTCAAGAACGTAACGCCTAATGCAATGGGACCTGATTATACGTTCAAATATGCTTACATTGAGAATGAATAAATGCAGAAAAGCTTGAGTCTAACCAAAGACTCAAGCTTTTTTGTTTTCTATTACAAGTATAAAAGGGAATAAGTACCACTTTGTCGAAAAAAGTAGAAGGGAGGTTGAGTGCGAAGATGAAGTACAAAATAGAAACCATAAAATTAACTTCCTTTACAAGACATGCAGATGAAGTTAAAGATAGGATAGCTGTTGCGATCACTAAGTTTGAAGAAGAAGGTGTTTCAGCAGGAAATTGTATGGAAACGTTTAATGTATGCTCTGATTTGAGAATGGAAGTCAATCAGCTTTCATCGATTACTTCTTGGGTGCGTATCCAAGGAAAGCACAACCGCTTACCTGCATTCCGTTCTGTTTCAACGGAAGTAATAGAAGAATACAACCGGATGGAGCTTACTTTAAAACGCAAGTTAGCATGCCTTGAAGAATACGAATTCAATGAAGTTTTGAAGGCTGAAGGAATGTCAGATTATATCCTTTTAACAGAAGAGTGGAGAAGAAGTAATGGAGCAGCAAAGGAAGAGGAAGATTTATTGAATGACTTACAAGTCGACGGACTGAAAGCTTGGGGAGATTTCTATCATACATATATCAGCAAACTAAGCGTACCGTTTCATGAAAAACGAATGTCTGTAGGGCAGGTGTTGCAGCTCCGCTCTGATCCATGTGAGAAGATCAGGAGAGAATCATTCTATGCTTTAGAGAATCTCTGGAAAGAAGAAGGAGACGTAATCAACCGGATACTTAACCATTCTATCGGTTTTGCGGTGAAACAAAGCAAAAGGTTAGACGGGATGAATCATTATCAAGCATCTCTTAGAAACAATCATGTAAAAGACAATAGTGTTCAAGCTATGTGGGAGAGAGTGGACGCTTACCAGCCAGTATTTCAGGCCTACTTAAATGCCAAGGCAGAGTGGATGGGAAAGTCACGGCTAGCAGCGTATGACTTTTGGGCACCACTTTCTATTGGAAAATCTACTTTTACATATGATGAAGCAGTATCATTCATCCTCATCCAATTTGGAAAGGTCAGTCAAGAACTAAAAGCGTTTGCAGAAGATGCTATAGAAAAAGGATGGATTGATGCAGAAAATCGTCCATCTAAATCGTTCGCTGCTTCCTGCATACATTTTCCAAAGACAAGAGAATCAAGGGTTAACCTTAGTTTTGACGGAAGCTTCACGAATATATTAACGCTTGCTCATGAGCTCGGACATGCTTTTCATAATGAACAATTAAATGGGGAGCAGGGACTGCATCAGACACCTCCACTGCCTTTGGCTGAGACGAGTTCCATATTTGCTGAACTTGCTGTGTTGGAAGGGGCCATGCAGGAATGGACTGATCCTAAAGACAGACTCTTTCTACTGGATGAGAAACTCAAACGAAGTGTGATGAACTTCATGAACATACGCTCAAGGTTTGTTTTTGAACGAGCTTTTGAAGAGGAGAGGGAGAGAGGGTTTATAGAGATTGATAAGACCGACTCTATTATGAGGCAAGCTTGGGAAGCATCCTATCAGGGCTCGTTGGTCGACCCTCCATCACGGTTTTGGGCCCTGGTCCCCCATTTCTATATGACAAATTCACCTTATTATAATTACCCCTATACAATGGGATATCTCATATCTCTTGCTTGTATAGCAAAGGGAAAACAAGAAGAAGAGGGGGCTGGGATAGATTTTCGACTTCTACTCAAAAATTCCGGAAAAGACACAATCGAGAATTTAGTTCGTAGGTATTTCGAAGAAGACATAGCTACTTCCGACTTTTGGGAGAAAGGGTTAGAAGAATGTGCAGAAGATGTCCGTGAATTCACTTATCTGGTGAACCTATTAGGAGAGAATTAAATGATAGAAATAAAGGATATAGAAGAGCTAAAAAGAGCAGGCAAGTATCACAAATTAATAGAAAAACTAAAAGAAGCATTGTTTCATCAGACAGAACGAGAAAAAGGAGATCTCTATCACCACTTGGCACAGTGCCATGACGCGCTCGGATATGAGGAAGAGGCGGTCAGATATTATCGACAAGCATTGGATTGTGGAGTAAGAGAAGAATTGAAGAAAGATACATATGTTTGTTTAGCAAGTAGTTATCATGTGCTGGGACTACACGAAAGAGCACTGGATACCGCGAACAAAGGCTTGAGGGAGTTCCCTACATATAGTCCATTATCCATATTCAAGTCGTTAATATTGTTTTCAAATAAAAAAGAAGGAGATGCTTTGAAAACAGTGCTTCAAGATCTCTTAAGTACAACGAGTGATCCGGATGTAAAAAAATATGAACGTGCACTTCTCTACTATTCGAATCAACTGACGTAACTATTGTTACCTCAAGATTCTCCGTGTACAATCAACAGTATCAATTAGAGAAGGTGTGAAGTATGAAACAAGTCATTATTATCGGTGCAGGCATTCTAGGTGCCTCAACAGCCTATCATTTAGCTAAAGACGGGGTTTCCGTAACGGTTGTCGATCGCAATGAGAAAGGACAAGCAACGAAAGCAGGGGCTGGAATCGTTTGTCCATGGCTGACGAACCGAAGCAATAAAGCCTGGTACCAACTGGTGCTACAAGGGGCTCGGTACTACCCGGGGCTGATTGAAGCGTTAGAAGCAGATGGTGAGAAGGAGACCGGATATCGGCGCGTCGGTGCAATAAATATTTTTGATACGGATGAAAAATTAGCTAAGAAGTATGACTTGGCATGGAAGAGGAGAGAAGAAGCACCCGAGATGGGGGATATAACGAAACTATCACCAAGTGAAACGAAAGAGATGTTCCCGGTTTTGGATGATTCCTATCGTGCTTTACATATAAGTGGCGGAGCCCGGGTAAATGGTGGAGCATTGAATCGAGCGTTATTGAATGCTGCTAGACGCTACGGAGCAAATGTGATTCATGGAGATGCTTCCTTGTATGAAGAGAATCAAACAGTAAAAGGTGTTCGAGTAAAAGACCAAGTACTCCCATGTGATGAAGTGGTGGTGGCAAACGGTGCCTGGTCTAAAGAACTGTTTCAACAAGTTGGAATCAAAGTAAAAACAACCTTCGAAAAAGCCCAAATTGTCCACGTCAGCCTTCCACAATACAATACTGAAGAGTGGCCTGTGCTGCTTCCTCCGTATGGTCACTATCAATTAGGATTCGATGGTGGTCGAGTCGTGATTGGTGCGACAAAAGAGAAGGGGACTGGCTTTGACACAAGGGTGACGGCAGGAGCGATTCACGAATTATTTGAGAAGGCCCTCACCGTTTCACCTGGCCTAAGAGAGGCGACTTACCTTGAAACGAAAGTGGGGTTCCGACCCTTCACTAAAGGTTCTATCCCGGCAATCGGTCGAATACCAGAGCATCCTAATGTAATTCTTGCAAATGGCCTTGGTGCATCTGGACTGACAAGCGGCCCGTTTATCGGATCAGAAGTTTCGAAGATTGTTCAAGGGATAGAGCCTATTATTAGACTGGAGGACTTTTCTGTAGATCGGGTATTTTAGTAAACGTGCATTAGTACTCTCCGTTGAGGCTACTTGTTCACCCAATACATGGTTTTTCAATTTTAGTCTCCATCGTAATAAACAAGAGAGGGGGAAGACATCTTGGTATATATTGTGCTTGGTTCCGTATGTATCATAGTACTGATTGTTTTGGTAGCTGCTGATAAACTGGCGACTTTCTCAGCGATGATGAGCAGTTTCACATCAAGAACATATAAGAGGCTTATGGTAATATTGTCTATTGCTACTGTTGCCTTTCTATCATATGGAATTTACTACGAACTTACTTATCAGCCTCCTTTCTTGGATATTTCAGTGGACGGGGAACCTTACACAGTGTTTGGTGACATTGGCGAGTTAGGATACTATTCTGAGACGTTAGTGTATAAGGGAGAGCAATTGGACATGAACTTCGTATCTTGGGATAAGGTCGATCTTAGTCGAGCAGAACTTATTATCGAGTACCCGTCTGGGGAAGAACAAACCCGAGATTTGAAGGGAGCTGCTATCGACTTATCTACTATTACAGTCAGAGGGGACGTTGATCCAATTCAATCTGTTTATCGTATGGAACCAATCACATTCATTGAAGAAGGAGGCATCACCGTCACTGTATTGGACAGTGATGAGGTGATAGGAGATTTCCACTTAGAAGTGAAAAGACGTGAAAACGCTCAGGAAAGCGAATCCTGAGCGTTTATTTATTCCTATTAAGTTCTATGCTTCTTTCAGCTGTTTGTCCTCGACCGTTTCCTCTGGGGTATCTTCTTCTGGTGGTGATGTCTTTTTAACAAAACCAGCTAAAATCAACCCGATTAGAGAGAGTCCTGCTACGACCATGAATGCGATATTGACTCCATGTATCCCAGGGTACTCGATTGCAGGAGAGCTCTTAGCACTTTCTTCAGTGGTGGTCATAACCGTGACAAGAATCGCTGTACCTACAGAAGCCGCGACCATTCTCATCGTGTTGCTCATCGCTGCTCCATGTGGAATCAACTTTTTCGGTAATTGATTCAACCCTGCCGTTGTAACAGGCATCATGACCATGGAGAGGCCGAACATCCTTATTGCATACAAAATAGTAATGGTCCAAAATGTAGTTTCTATCGTCAGAAAGGAGAACGCAACCGAAGCTCCGGTGATGATGGACAATCCGATGATTCCGAGTAACCTAGCT
This sequence comes from Halobacillus salinus, assembly GCF_004684905.1. GTDB lineage: Bacteria > Bacillota > Bacilli > Bacillales > Halobacillaceae > Halobacillus > Halobacillus salinus. The sequence goes on from NZ_SRJC01000001.1 coordinate 1,009,165, forward strand.
CCGATTCGGTCGAAAATTCTACCTGTGATCGGAGACATGAAGGCAACGATGACTGCCCCAGGTAATAGAGCTAAACCTGATTCATAAGCACTGAATTCACGCATATTCTGCATATATAAAGGAACAAGCGTCTCTGCACCTATTAACCCAAGAAAGGCTATCATGGCAATGACAGTCGTGATGGCGAAAATCGGATATTTGAAAACCCTGAACTCAAGCATCGGATGGCTCATTCTCAATTGCCGCATAATGAAGGCAGTAAGCGCCACAGCTCCTAGAACGAGCGTGCCGATCGTAAACAAACTTCCCCAGCCGATATTACCAGCTAATGTGAACCCGTATAAAAGACTTCCGAAGCCTATAGAAGAAAGGACGATTGAGATCGGATCTACTTTTGGATTCGATAGTTCCGTTACGTTTTTTAGTACAAAGTAAGCAAGGGCAATAATCATCAGTCCGAGAGGAAGAACAATCCAGAATAACAATCGCCATGAATAATTAGAAGTCACATATCCAGAAAGTGCAGGACCTATCGCAGGTGCGAAGGAGATGACAAGACCGATATAACCCATAGCAGCACCGCGCTTATTGACTGGGAAAATCATGAGAAACACAGTCTGCATTAAGGGGAGCATCACCCCTGCACCCGCTGATTGGACTACTCTCCCGAGCAGTAGAAATCCGAAGTTCTGAGCCAATCCCCCCATCACCGTACCCAAAGTGAACACGCTCATTGCTGCAATGAACAATTGACGTGTTGTGAATTTCTCTATCAGAAAGGCACTAACAGGGATCATTACGCCGTTGACAAGCATAAAAACGGTAGTGAGCCACTGAGCGCTATTGGCAGAAATATTCATTTCCTCCATTATAGGTGGAATGGCAGTAATCATTAATGTCTGGTTCAATATAGTGATAAAAGAACCTGCGAGTAATAGAGCAGACATAAGGACTTTATTATAGCTCGATTGCGTCATGAATTTTGTCCTCCAATCGTATGTATATCAATCAATTTTATCATTATACGCTGATTCGATCCGAAGAATCAACAGATTTATTTCGTATTACGAAAAAAATAAAGTAGACCATATTATGATTATGTAAACAAAAATGATGAAAAACGACAAATAAACCTAACCTCACATTAGCTAGGTTTATTTATATGGCCGGTTCATTTATGGGTAGTCCATTATTCATCATGACCTGACTAGGCACTCTTCTTAACGACAGAATCCTTGCTGATCCCTTTCAACAAAATCATCTTATCCTGACTTGTCAGTTTACACCAAATACCTGCTTGGATTTTCATTCTTCACGCCTCCTAAAAAGGTTTGATGAACAGGCCATGACGAAAGGACGATATTCTTCTGTGCTTATATAGCATATACCGTCTTTTCATGATGGGTAAACATCTTTTGTTCAGCATGAATCGTGGCAAATTGCACACATAATGAAAATTACCTACTAATCTGTCGAATCGTTGTGCAAGAGTCTTTTGGCAGGGTATAAATAGCACGTAACCTGTCGTGTGATGTCGAAATATTTTCCACTAAAATGTAAAAACAAAACACGGTATAATGATATTAATCACCAAATGCAAGGTGAAAACGATCAAATTGGAGGAAAAAGTAGATGTATAAATGGATTGATGGACATAATGACACCATTTTACGAGTAGATTCCGTTGAGGCCTTCCTGGACGGCAATGATCAAACGCACATCGATCTTCCAAGAGCTAAGGAAGCTTCCCTCGGAGCAGGGTTCTTTGCGATGTTCAGTCAAGGGCTTGAGGGAATGCCGGATTTTTCAGAACACAAGACGGACAAGGGATATAAGTTTCCGCTGCCCGATCCGCTTCCCTTAGAGAGAAGTCAGGCCATTACGAATCGACTATTATCTAAAATTATTGAGGTCGAAAAGCATTCTAAAGGCTATTTCACACGGGTTAAAACAACTGTGGAACTAGAAGAGTGTCTGACCGAGGAGCGGTTTGGTGCTATTGTACATATGGAGGGAGCGGAGTCGGTCGACCGAGATCTCCACTCGTTAGATGTTTATTATGAAGCAGGGTTGAGGTCGCTTGGACTTGTTTGGAGTCGAAAAAATGATTTTGCAACAGGTGTCCCTTATCATTTTCCATCGACGCCAGATATAGGAGAAGGACTCTCAGAAGCAGGCAAAGCTCTTGTTAGAAAGTGTAACGAGTTAGGGATTATGATTGATGTCTCCCATTTAAATGAGAAGGGTTTTTGGGACGTCGTTGAACTTTCTGAAGCTCCCATTGTAGCGACACATTCTAATGTCCACCGACTATGCCAAAGTTCGAGGAATCTGACAGATAATCAAATCGATGCAATAGGTCGCTCCAATGGAGTGATAGGCGTATCTTATGTGGTTAACATGCTGAGGGAAGATGGAGCGATGGATGCTGATATTCCTCTTACCACGATAACGAAACATATCCATTATATTATAGACCGGATCGGTGTCGATCACGTGGCACTAGGATCGGATTTCGACGGAGCGACTGTACCTGAATCTATCCGTGATGTTACTGGCGTACCAGGTTTGGTGGATCGGCTCAGGGAAGAAGGCTTGTCGGAAGAGGATTTAAAGCAGGTTTTGTATAAAAATTGGATTCGAGTGTTAGAAGACACTTGGAAGCAATAAGGAAAGTCTCCCTTCTATGGAAGGGAGACTTCTTTTTTAGCGGTGTTTATCATATTGAATGTCTTGTGTCAGTGTTTGTAACTGTTCATATATCTCATCATTGAGTTCTGCTGCTTCTAAAAAGGATAGGTTGTCTTCTAATTGTCTCATGGAACTTGCTCCAAAGACAGCCGTTGCAACAGCAGGATGGTGGAGCACATACTGGAGGGCCATGGCAGTTGGTGTGCGGTCATTCTTTAGATCCTGCCATTTTCTGGCGATATTTAAAATTTCTTCGTAAGAGTAAGTGAGGTAACCATCGTCCGCTTTCTTACCCGCTACATCGACTCCGTTAGAAGATAGGATGCCCTTGCCGAGTGGCCCTCGAGCCAACACGCTGATATTATTTTCATGAAGTAGATCGAGTACCTCTTCTTCAGGTCGTCGGTCAAGTGCGCTATATTGACTCATGACACTTACAATATTGGATTTTTTCACATATTCGCGAATCACGTTCGGTCGTATGGAAGAGATACCGTATTCTCGAATCAACCCTTCTTTTTTGAGATCCTCGAATGCTTCGATTGATTCGTCCATCGGATCGTCAATAGTCCCACCGTGCAATTGATAGAGGTCAATGTAGTCTGTTCCCAGGCGGGCAAGACTTTCTTTGACGCCTTCCTTTATATGTTCCTTGGAAGGATCCCATGTCCAGCCTTCTTGACCAGCTGTGAAGTTGTTTCCTACCTTCGTTCCAATGACTAGATCTTCCCTGCGACCGCTAATAGCTTCTCCGACGATTTCTTCATTTCTACCAAAATCATAAAGATCTGCCGTATCCAAATAGTTGATTCCAGCATCTAGCGCTCGGTCGATAATCGATTTCGCCTTTTCTTTATCTGTTCCTAAGGACATACACCCCAAACTTATCTCGGATATATATAGATCTGATTTCCCTAACTGTCTTTTGTTCATACAACCATCCTTTCTTCATTAAGCATAACGAATCGTTCATTGATTCATCCACTCCTATGGTAAAATGATGATAGAAATTGTAGGAGAGAGGATGACAGGAATTGAAAAAATTCGAAGAAAAAACGTACGAAAAAGAAACGATTTATCAAGGGAAGATTGTTCGCCTTGAGGTCGATAGTGTTACTTTACCCGATGGGAACACCTCTAAACGAGAGCTTATTAAACACCCTGGGGCAGTTGCTGTCATTGCGCTCACAGATGAAGGGAAACTTGTTGTTGTAGAGCAGTACCGGAAACCGATGGAGAAAAGTATGGTTGAAATACCAGCTGGAAAGCTTGAACCAGGTGAATCACCTGAAGTATGTGCATTACGAGAGCTGGAAGAGGAAACAGGTTATACAACGCAGAAACTTGAAAAGATAACTTCCTTCTACACTTCTCCTGGATTCGCTGATGAGATCGTTCACCTCTATTTCACAGATCAGTTGCATCGATTAGAAGAGAGCCCAGCTGGTGATGAAGATGAATTCGTTGAACTGATGGAGTTGAGCTTAGAAGAAGCGGAAGAAATGGAAAAAGAAGAACGGATCCATGACGCGAAAACGGCTTATGCTCTCTTATTTTGGAAGCTTCGTGGACAGAAGTGAAGTCCTATTTTGCAGACTTACATATCCACGTAGGTAGGGATAGGGAAGGGCGCCCGGTGAAGATTACCGGGGCCAGGTCGCTGACACTAACAAATATTGTGAAAGAAGCAAGCCGTACAAAAGGCTTAGACCTTGTCGGAGTCATTGATGCCCAGTCCCCTGCCGTCATCAAGGAAATAAAATCCTTGCTAGCAAGTGGGGAAGCTATGGAACAGGACGATGGCGGAATTGTATATGAGAATACTTTATTAGTGTTGGGATCAGAAATCGAAATATATGATGCTTTGTGTAAAGGTCCTATTCATGTGCTCTGCTATTTTCCATACTTGAAGGATATGGAGAAGTTTAGTGACTGGCTTTCTAAGAAGATGAAGAATGTAAGCTTGAGCACACAGAGATTCTACGGAACAGGTCTTGAGCTTCAGGAGTACGTAAACCAGAACAAAGGGTTGTTTGTACCGGCACACATCTTCACACCCTTTAAGAGTATGTATGGAAAAGGTGTCAAAAGATCTCTTGAGGAAGTGTTTGATCCACGCATGATCGACGCTGTAGAACTAGGATTGAGTGCGGACACAGCTATGGCTGATAAGATCTTAGAGCTTGAACGTTACACGTATTTGACGAATTCAGATGCGCATTCTCTAGGTAATCTCGCGAGGGAATATCAAAAAGTCAGAATGGAGAAGCCTTCGTTTCTGGAACTGAGTAAGGTGATGCGTGAGGAACAAGGAAGAGGGGTGCTGGCGAACTACGGTCTTGATCCGAGAATGGGCAAATATCACAAGACCGTTTGTGCGTACTGTCTTCAAGCTGTTTCGTTGGGAGAGGCAACATGTCCATATTGTCATTCGAAGAAAATTGTAAAGGGCGTTTACGATAGGATAGAAGAACTGAAATCTGCCAGTAAAGAGAATAGAGCTCGACCTGCGTACATTCACCAAGTGCTTTTATCCTCTATCCCTGGTATCGGTAAAAAAACATACCAACGCTTAATTGATCGATTCGGTTCAGAGATGAATGTTGTCCATCAAGCCTCGACAGTAGAATTGGAAGCTTTCATGCCGGCAAAGTCCTTGGAAATTCTGAATAGGATGAGGGCAGGTCGGCTGTCGGTAAAAGCAGGAGGTGGAGGTAAGTACGGATCCATAGATATTTAAGATCCTTTTAGCTGCTTCTCGGTTCATCCATTAAGAAGTCATGAGAAGTCAACACATTCTTTCTAGTCTCTTAAACAGTGTCATCCTTTCTATTAGTTCAACCCTCTAATAGGTAATCCTTCTGAAATGAGAGAAGACTGGTCTATTTTTTTAGTTTTTCTCATAGAGTGGTGATAGACCTGTTAGAAGAAAGGGTGGGGAAGAATGCCGCAAGGAGTAAATTTAGCTAAAAGGGATATGCAGAGCCACATGAACATTTTCGTGTTCATTTTTGTCCTCTTTATTATGGGAATGATATTCGGAGCTGTGATTGTTAACAGCATGAACTTTGTACAGAAACAGGACCTATTCTTTTACTTAAAACAATTTTTCGAGCAGTCTGTCAATACAGAAGGTGTCAGTAAGGCTACACTATGGAAAGATAGTATGCTATACCATACCAAGTACATGCTGCTTCTTTTTTTGCTTGGGATATCAGTGATCGGGATGCCGATCATTACTGTCTTGCTATTCATCAAAGGGTTGGTTGTAGGTTTTTCTGTCGGGTTTTTGGTCAATCAGATGGGGTGGTACGGCCTTTTCATTTCATCTGCGTCCATTGCTCCACAAAACGTTATTATTATTCCGGTTTACTTACTGGCAGGCTCGCTCGCTTTAATATTTTCCCTGACACTATGTAAGCAGTTATTTGTGAAAAGAGTACACCAACCAATACTGCAAGGGCTCGTGAGGTACAGTCTCATGTTTGGCGTATTGTTACTTATTCTGATGATTTCTTCGACTATCGAAGTATTTTTCTCTAATACAATGCTTGAATATGTGTTACGATGGATATATAAATAAAGAAATAGTGATAATCATTTTCAAGTTGTAATGATTATTACCTCGCAAATTAGAATTATTATAATTTGACACTCGTTTTGTCTCTGATTATAATGAAAAAAGTATTAGAGGCGAGGGAGGGACGATTCATTGGAACATCGTATAGACAAAATTAAAAAGCAACTCCATTCTCAGAGTTATAAGTTAACCCCGCAACGGGAAGCAACGGTACGAGTTTTGTTAGAGAACGAGACCGATCATTTGAGTGCTGAAGATGTGTACCTCCTCGTAAAAGAGAAAGCGCCTGAAATTGGTTTGGCTACCGTTTATCGTACATTAGAATTGTTATCCGAATTAAAAGTTGTTGACAAAATCAATTTTGGTGACGGCGTATCTCGCTATGACCTGCGTAAAGAAGGTGCGGAACACTTTCACCATCACCTAGTATGCATAGAATGCGGATCAGTAGAAGAAATCGAAGAAGATCTACTCGGAGACGTTGAAAAAATCGTTGAAAATCAATGGGGATTTGAAGTGAAAGACCACCGCCTAACCTTCCATGGTATTTGTAAGGTTTGTCAAAAGCAAGCAGTGGCGGCCACATCAACAAAACAATCATCTTAAGTGCTAATAGGCCGCTATGATATACATAGTGGCTTTTTTAATTTCTATTCTATAACTTTGCCGGTTTGAAATTCCATTAGGTAAAACAATGAAAGGGATTTACAAACGAATATAAATCGTGTACGTTTAACGTAGAAGGCAGGTTTTATGTATAGATGGACCTGTTTTGGGCATATCCTTTTACAAGAAGAAAGATGTAAAAGGAGGCCGTTGTATGAGTTCAATACGCGCTCATTTACAGGATGTTACGAAAGTCATCATCGTATTCACGATATGCACCTGCATTTTTTATGCCGCTCTGCGGGTAGTACATCATGAGTACGAACGACAACATCGCTACGATCCGCCAAAAGGTACAGCTGTTAAGGTCTATCAACCAGTTGAACTGGACTGGACGGAAAGGCTGTCGATGTTTTTCCAACTGGGGGAGTAGAATGACAATGAATGACGCTTTGCAAGATTTCTTTCATTATCTTACGGTTGAGAGAGGACTATCTCCTAATACGATTCAATCGTATTCACGAGATTTAACCCAGTATCAAACTTTTTTACAAAAAGAGATTGAGCTGACGGATTGGGATTCTGTCAGTAGAACACATATTATGAAGTTTATGTATTCTTTGAATGATAAGGGTCGATCAACCGCAACAATTGCTCGTTTACTGTCTTCTGTTCGTCTTTTCCATCAGTTTCTTATTCGCGAGAAAGTAACCAGTCAAGACCCGAGTCTACATATAGAGACTCCTAAAAAAGAGCGAAAGCTTCCCAAAGTACTGTCTTCTGAAGAGGTGGACAAGCTGCTGAGTATCTCTGCAAAAGATCCACTGACTTCAAGGAACAAAGCGATGCTTGAAATGCTCTATGCTACTGGTTTGCGGGTAAGTGAACTGGTTTCTCTGAAGATGGGGGACCTGCATTTATCTATGGGGTTCGTGCGCTGTTTAGGAAAGGGATCCAAAGAGCGGATCATCCCACTTGGAGATATGGCGAAAGAAGCACTGCAGTATTATCTGGATTACGGGCGATCACAGCTTGTGAAACAGAAAGCAACAGATGAATTATTTGTGAACCATCACGGGAATCGACTGTCCCGGCAAGGTTTTTGGAAGATACTGAAAGCGGTTGCTCGTGATGTAGGTATTTCCAAAGAACTCACACCGCATACGTTGAGGCACTCCTTCGCCACTCATTTATTGGAGAACGGAGCTGACTTACGTGCTGTACAAGAGATGCTCGGTCACGCCGATATCTCCACAACCCAGATTTACACACAAGTAAGTAAAACACGATTAAAAGATGTTTATCGCTCGTTCCATCCACGAGCATAAGCACTTTTTTATGTTTCTAGTTGTCTGACATCCTACAACTAGTCAATTAAGCGTAATTTTTCGCTGATTTGGGAAATTAACACTTAGGAGGGATCGTCTAAATGAAACCATTTAAGCGAGTATTTTTAATTGTAATGGATTCTGTAGGGATAGGTGAAGCACCTGATGCAGAACAATTTAATGACAAAGGGGCCGATACGCTCGGACATATTGCTGACCATATGAATGGACTTAATATGCCGAACATGGGTGCTCTAGGTTTAAGTAATATTCGAGCGATCAAGGGTATTGAACCTGCCGATCAACCGAAGGCTCACTTTACTACGATGAGAGAAGCTTCTAACGGGAAGGATACCATGACTGGTCACTGGGAAATCATGGGTCTATACATCGACCAGCCATTCCAAACGTTTCCTGAAGGGTTCCCTGACGAACTGCTTGATCAGATCAAAGAAAAAACAGGACGTGGGATTGTTGGAAACAAGCCTGCTTCAGGAACGGAAATCATTAAGGATTATGGCGAGCACCACATGGAGACAGGCGACTTGATCATTTACACTTCAGCGGATTCTGTCTTGCAAATTGCCGCCCACGAGGAAGTTATTCCTCCTGAGGAATTATATGAAATTTGTGAGTTCTGCCGTGAAATCACACGTGATGAAAAGTATATGGTTGGTCGTGTTATCGCGCGCCCATTCATTGGCAAACCTGGCGAGTTCGAACGTACGTCGAATCGTCACGATTATGCGTTGAAACCTTTCGGACGTACTGTGATGAATGAACTGGCAGATGAAGATTATGATGTAATTGCACTAGGCAAAATCTCTGACATTTATGACGGAGAAGGCGTAACAGAAGCGATCCGTACTAAAGATAATATGGATGGTATGGACAAGTTAGTTGAATCAATGGACCAAGATTTCAATGGATTGAATTTCTTGAATTTGGTTGACTTTGATGCGAAATACGGACACCGTAGAGATCCCCAAGGTTATGGAGAAGCGCTTGAAGCATATGATGAGCGGCTTCCTGAGGTACTAGATAAATTGCAAGATGATGACTTGTTAATTATTACTGCTGACCATGGTAATGATCCGGTCCATCATGGAACAGATCATACAAGAGAACTAGTTCCGTTGGTCGTTTATCATAAAGGAATTGAAGCAGGAACAGAGCTTGATCAACGCCAGACTTTTGCAGACATCGGTGCAACGATTTCTGAGAATTTCTCTATCAAGAATCCTGAACATGGTAAGAGTTTCCTAAAAGACATTAAATAAGAGGTGAGAGGATATGTATCAATTTCATGTAACGGAAGCAGCTGACTTTATCCAGAAACAAATGAATATAGAGCCGACTGTAGGCTTGATATTAGGATCAGGTCTAGGGGTATTGGCAGATGAAATAAAGAATCCAACGACTATTGTTTACAGTGACATACCCCATTTTCCTGAATCCACAGTATCCGGACATAAAGGACAACTTGTTATCGGAGAACTCGAAGGTAGACAAGTGATTGCTATGCAAGGTCGTTTCCACTACTACGAAGGCTATAAGATGGAGCAAGTTACATTCCCTGTTCGCGTTATGAAGCAGCTTGGGGTTGAAACACTCTTCGTGACCAATGCAGCGGGTGGTATTAATGAATCTTTCGAACCTGGTAACTTGATGGTCATTACTGATCATATTAACAATATGGGCGATAGTCCGCTGATCGGACCAAATGACGATAATCTTGGACCACGTTTTCCAGATATGTCAGAGGCTTATGATCGTGCGCTTGTTGAACATGCAAAGGCAAGTGCTAAGCGCTTAGATTTGCACGTTCAAGAAGGAGTGTATGTAGGTAATACTGGACCAGCTTATGAGACAGCTGCTGAAATCCGTATGCTTCGTACCCTTGGTGGAGACGCAGTCGGTATGTCTACTGTTCCGGAAGTCATGGTAGCAAACCACGCTGGAATCAGGGTATTAGGAATCTCTTGTATCTCTAATATGGCAGCCGGTATTTTGGACCAGCCTTTGACGCACGACGAAGTCATCGAAACAACAGCACAAGTTCGTGAGGATTTCCTCGGCTTTGTAAAAGAACTTCTTAAGACACTTCCAGCATAAATACGTAAAGGGTGATAGACATGAGAATGTACGACATTATAGTAAAGAAAAGAGACGGTGGAGAGTTAACGAAGGAAGAAATCGAATTTTTTGTAGATGGCTATACAAAAGGTGATATTCCGGATTATCAAGCATCTGCTCTGACAATGGCGATCTATTTCCAAGGTATGACACCTGAGGAAACGGCTACTTTGACTCAAGCTATGGTAGATTCCGGGGAGACGATTGACTTGTCTGCTATCCATGGTAAAAAGGTAGATAAGCATTCAACTGGAGGAGTTGGCGATAAAGTCACTTTCATCGTGGGACCTCTTGTTGCTTCTGTTGGTGTACCTGTTGCCAAAATGTCTGGCCGCGGACTAGGCCATACAGGAGGAACGCTTGATAAGCTGGAATCCATTAAAGGTCTTGAAATTGAAATGACGAAAGAAAAATTCATCGAAAATGTCAATACTCATAAACTTGCGGTAGCTGGTCAGACTGGAAATTTAGCTCCAGCCGATAAGAAGCTGTATGCTCTACGTGATGTAACAGGGACAGTTGATTCTCTTCCGCTGATCGCAGGTTCAATCATGAGTAAGAAACTGGCTTCTGGTGCGGACAGCATCGTGCTTGACGTGAAAACAGGTTCTGGAGCGTTCATGAAGACTTTGGAGGATTCCGAGAATTTAGCTCGTGAGATGGTCAATATCGGAAATAACCTCGGACGTAATACGGTAGCGGTTATTAGTGATATGAACCAACCTCTTGGTTATGAGGTCGGGAATGCCAATGAAATTCGCGAAGCAGCGGAAATTTTACAAGGTAAGAACGTAGAAGACTTGCGTAAACTTTCCCTTGAAATTGCTTCTCATATGGCTGTACTTGCTGAAGTGTTCTCAAGTTACGAAGAAGCCTATAGCGCACTGGAAGCAAATATTGAAAACGGTAAAGCGTTCCAGTCATTGCGCACACTGATTGAAGCTCAAGGTGGAGATGTGTCTATGATCGATGATTTAGATAAACTACCTCAAGCGAAATACGACATTGAAGTGAAAGCAGATAAAGACGGATTCGTTTCTGAGATTGATGCGGAGTCCATCGGAATTGCTGCTATGTACCTTGGTGCAGGGCGTGCTACGAAAGAGGACCAAATCAATCACGGCGTTGGAATTACGTTGAATAAGAAAATTGGTGATGAAGTGAAGGCTGGCGAAGCGCTTGTCATTTTACACAGTGATGAAGAGGCTGCCCAGGCTTCTGTAGATAAAGTTATGGAAGCTTACACAATTTCCGGTGAACGAGTTGAAAAACCAACACTGATCCACAATATCATCAAGTAACGTATAAATCCCCTGAAGTCATAGACTTCAGGGGATTTTTTTGGAGAATTACTTCCGCCATTTTTTGCATAATTGTTCAGCTGATGGGAAAAATAGGTGCACTTACAGTTAATTGGAGGTATTATCAATGCAAAAATGCATTCGTGTGCTCATTATGGTCAGTTTGCTAATAAGCGTTTTCCCTATTTCAGTGCTTGGACAGGAAAAAGGGGATCTCGTCGAGTCTTCCAAATCAGCGATCTTGTTGGAGAAGAATAGCGGGATGACACTATACGAAAAAGATGCAAGTGTCGAGCTTCCACCTGCCAGCATGACTAAGATCATGACATTATTGTTGATTATGGAAGAATTAGAGAAAGAGTCCATCAAGATGGATGAAATGATTAGGATCAGTGAACATGCCGCTTCTATGGGAGGATCACAGATATTCTTAGAAGCAGGAGAAGAGATGTCAGTGGAAGACTTATTGAAGGGTATTGCTGTTGCTTCTGGAAATGACGCAAGTGTTGCGATGGCAGAACGAATTGCAGGAACAGAGAAAGCCTTTGTGGAAATGATGAATAAGAAAGTGAAAGAGCTTGGTCTGAAGCATACACACTTTGAAAATCCGACGGGTCTACCGGCTGACGGTCATTATAGTACCGCTCATGATATGGCAGTTATGGCAAGAGAGTTGCTGCTTCATGACGAAGTTACCAAATTCACTACCATTTATGACGACTATTTGAGAAAAGGCCAAGAAAATGAATTTTGGCTCGTTAATACAAACAAATTGATCAAAACGTACCCCGGAATGGATGGATTGAAAACAGGCTTTACTAGAGAAGCCATGTACTGTCTTACAGCATCTGCTAAGCGAGAAGATTTGCATATGATAGCCGTTGTGATGGGGGCAGAGACTCCTAAGGAGAGAAATGCAGATGTCACAAGTCTTTTAGATTATGGTTTCAGCCAATATGAAGGAGTGAAGTTGCATTCGAAGGACGACCAACTTGCGACACTCCGTTCGACTAGAGGAGAACCACTTAACGTTGCTTTGTCTCCCGAGAAAGATGTAGTAGTCCTGAAGAAGAAGAATGAGAAAAAGGGCGAGTATGAAACGAGTGTAGAAGTAAGGAACACAGCAGATCTGCCGATTGAAAAAGGAAAGCATATGGGCTGGGTTAAAGTGACACGTGATGGACAGGAAGTTGCAAAAGTACGCCTTGAGACTTCAGAGAAAGTGAAAAGAGCAAGTTTCGCAAAACTATGGGAGCGATCTTGGAGAAATTTGACGAGCTTCCAAAGGTTTTAGGCTTTTTCCACTAGTATTGTTTTTAAGAAGGAATTGCATCAATAAAATGCGAAAGACTTATATGACTCTTATTTAGATGGAGGAGGAATACAATGAGTCTTCACGCAGATTTTATTGTGAAAGAAAATGTGTTGCTTGTTCGATTAGAAGGAGAACTAGACCATCATGAGGCGAGCCGTCTTCGCGAAGCTTGGCAACAAGAGCTTGCGAACAACAATGTCGGACATGTAATTGTTAACTTAGAAAAACTCACCTTTATGGATAGTTCAGGGCTTGGTGTCATGTTGGGAAGATATAAAGAAGTTCAGGCCTCAGGCAGTGAAATGGTGATCTGCTCCATTTCTCCAGAAGTACGTCGGTTATTCGATCTGTCCGGAATGTTCAAAATCGTCAAACTTGTGGACAATGAGACGTTTGCTCTTGAGATGCTGGGGGTGGCCTCATGAGAAATGAGATGACGATTGAATTCTTAAGTATAAGTGAGAATGAGTCTTTGGCCCGTGTCGCTGTTGCTTCTTTCATAAGTCAAATAAATCCAACGATGGAAGAGTTGACAGATATTAAAACCGTTGTGTCAGAAGCGGTTACGAATGCTATCATTCACGGGTACGAAGATAACCCTGATCAAAAGGTCCGGTTATCTTGTGCAATCAATGGCGAAGAGATTGAGATCACCATCCAGGATGAAGGACGAGGCATCGACAATGTAGATATGGCCCGAGAGCCTCTATACACTTCTAAGCCAGAGTGGGAACGCTCTGGTATGGGCTTTACCATCATGGAAAATTTCATGGACCATGTTGAAATTACATCAGAGCCTGGGGAAGGTACTACGGTTCATATGAAGAAACAGCTTACTTCCACCAGGGCTCTCTGTAATTGAGGGGCCACCTATGAGTGATACAACGAAAGAACGTCTCAGTGACCAAGATGTCAAAGAGTTGATCCGAAAAAGTCAGGCGGGAGATCAAGGTGCTCGTGATTTCCTTGTAGAGAACAACACGAGGTTAGTTTGGTCCGTTGTACAGAGATACTTAAGGCGCGGCTATGACCAAGACGACTTGTACCAAATCGGCTGTATTGGATTACTTAAGTCGATTGATAAGTTTGATTTAAGCTATGACGTTCGTTTTTCCACATATGCTGTACCGATGATCATCGGAGAGATTCAGCGCTTCATACGTGATGATGGCAGTGTCAAGGTAAGCCGGAGCTTGAAAGAGTTGAATCACAAAATCCGTGGAAAGAAAGAAGAACTGTTGAAAAAGCTCGGAAGGTCACCTACAGTAAACGAGCTTGCAGAAGCACTTGAATTAACGACGGAAGAAGTCGTCCAGGCGGAGGAAGTTGGGCGACCACCGCAATCCATTTACGAGACGGTGTATGAGAATGAAGGTGACCCTATTACATTGGGTGATCAGATAGCAGAAAAGGATGACGGATGGTTCGATCATCTCACACTCAGAGATGTAATGGAGAAGCTTGATAAGCGCGAGAGGTTAATCATTTATTTAAGGTATTACAAAGACCAAACCCAAACAGAAGTCGCGGAAAGACTTGGGATCTCGCAAGTACAGGTTTCCCGATTAGAGAAGAAGATTCTAGCTGACATGAAGCAAACGATGAATGATTCGACTTGAAACTGGGCTCTCTTAAGAGCTCGGTTTTTTTCTGTCCTCAGAATCAACTACATAAAATAAACTCACAGAAGATTCAAAGCTGAGCTTTTTTAAAAAGCTCAGTTTTTGTTTTTTCTCATATTTTCTCTTACTACACACATAATAAGTGCATGAAAAACTTGCAGAGGAGGGCAATAGAATGGCAACTCCTGTGTATATTCGCTTGAAGCAGTCGGTGTACGTCAGGCCACTAGCGACGATTACTCTCGGTCAAATATCCAGAATTGCTGGGCCAAAACGGTATTTGCCTAATTTTCACTCTATGGAAATTTATCAAATCAGTCCAGAAGATCAGAACATCGTTGTGATTGATGGTGTTTCCATCATTGATCAAATAATTCAGAAGTACCCAAATCTAGATGTAGAGTTGTTAGGGCCGAATCAATGTGTTGTTCACGTAGAGAAGGAACGAAAACGTCCTTCCATTCTGCTTATAGCGGGTATATGGTTGCTGTTGTTCGTAGGAGCAGCAATGGCGATCATGAACTTTCACTACGATGTGAGTATGCTTGAGGTTCAGCAAAAACTTCACTTTATGCTGACTGGTAAGGAGACGGATCATCCTCTATGGATCCAAATCCCCTATTCCATTGGTCTTGGCTTGGGAATGGTACTGTTCTTTAATCACTGGTTCCAAAAACGATTGAACGAAGAACCAAGTCCCATGGAAGTGGAAATATTCAAATATCAGGAAGATTTGGATCATTATGTAGCGATCCATGAGAATAAAGAAGGCAATAAACATGTGGATCGTTGAGAGTCTTATTGGAATAGCATCCGGAATAGCAGTCGGGACAGGCTTTGTAGCGGTTTTAACTGTGGCAGGAATTGTCCCGAGGCTGATGCAGCTAAGTGGATCTGAATCAAAGGTTCGATATTACGAACTCGCTATCATCTTAGGGGTTTTTGCCGGAATTTACCTGTCCTTTGGGGATACGTCCATTTCCATATCCGTCGTAGGAGTGGCGATTTGGGGACTTCTTCATGGGATTTTCATCGGAATGTTGGCGGCTGCACTTGCTGAAGTATTGAACGTCTTTCCTTTGTTATTTAAAAGGATTGGTGTGGAAGGATTTTTGATACCACTCCTTATGGCGCTAGTCTTGGGGAAGATTTTTGGTTCCCTCTTTCAATGGATTATATTTGTCAGATGACAGGAGGTTAGTGAAATGTCTAAAGAAAAAATGAACGAAACCAATTTTGAAAAAATGAGCAAAACCTATCAGCCGAAACCTCCTTATTTTATGAACTGTGTAAAAGCATTTATAGTTGGCGGTTTGATTTGTACATTAGGTGAACTGCTCTCAGAAATGTATGTTCATTGGTTCAATTTCAGTGACGAGGAAGCGGGTAACCCAACTGTTGCAACGTTGATCTTACTTTCGTCCTTAGCAACGGGTTTTGGAGTGTACGATAAATTAGGTCAGTTTGCTGGTGCTGGATCTGCCGTCCCTGTGACAGGGTTTGCGAACTCAGTAACATCCTCAGCACTAGAGTATAAGAGTGAGGGATACGTACTTGGGGTTGCGACGAACCTCTTCAAACTGGCAGGTTCTGTTATCGTCTTCGGGGTGGTGGCAGCTTATGTTCTTGGAATTATTCGATATGTATGGTCATTGATCATTTAGGAGGATTAGCATATGGCGAGATTAGGAAAACAAACGTGGTCATTCGATAATCCTGTTTACATTCAAGCGACTGGAACAGCGGTGGGACCTCTTGAGGGAGAAGGACCACTAAAGGATTACTTCGATCGTATTTACGACAAATTGCATTGCGGGGAAGATAATTGGGAGCTTGCAGAGCGTGCGCTAATGATGGATGCGGTACACCAATGTTTACAGAAGGCGGGGGTAGACGAGTCGACCATTGACTTATTTTTAGCTGGAGACTTATTGAATCAGAACGTGACTGGAAACTATGTTGCCAGGCAGTTGGGTATTCCTTTGCTAGGGATGTTCGGGGCTTGCTCTACCAGCATGGAGACCTTAGCTACTGGAGCAGCTCTAGTATCAAGCGGCTATGCGGACCGGGCTCTGGTAGCTGTCAGCTCTCACAACGCAACGGCAGAACGCCAGTTCCGTTATCCAACCGAATATGGAGGACAGAAACCGAAGACAGCGACATTTACGGTTACTGGCAGCGGATCTGCACTTATATCTAAGAATCCATCAGATATTCGGATTGAGTCGGCTACTATCGGAAAAGTATTGGACTATAAATTGAAAGATCCATTTGACCTCGGTTCCGCGATGGCACCTGCTGCCTGGAGTACGATCAAGACCCATTTAGAAGATACTGGCCGGGTTCCAAGTGATTATGATTTGATAGCGACAGGTGATCTATCAGCAATTGGTACTCCTATAGTCAGGGATATGTTAAAGCAAGACGGGTTCGATGTGTCAGAAGTACACAACGATTGTGGACTTATGGTTTATCACAGTGATCAGCCCGTCTTCAGCGGAGGGAGTGGCTGTGCTTGTTCAGCTGTTGTCACTTACTCGAAATTAATAGATGAATTAAAACAAGGGAACCTGAAGAAAATTTTAGTCGTTGCAACCGGAGCCCTCATGAGTCCAACGATGCTCCAACAAAAAGAAACGATTCCTGGTATTGCGCATGGAGTCGTTCTGATGAAGGAGGGACAATGATGAACTTTGTCTGGGCATTTGTGGTAGGTGGAGGCATTTGCATCATTGGTCAACTTCTATTAGATGTAGCGAAGCTGACTCCGGCACATGTTATGAGTTCCTTCGTTGTAGCAGGAGCAGTGTTGGATGCATTTGATCTGTATGACAAATTAATTGAGTTTGCTGGAGCAGGAGCTACCGTTCCAATTACCAGTTTCGGGCATTCTTTACTCCACGGAGCAATGGAACAAGCGGATGAACATGGCTTTATCGGTGTTGCGGTTGGGATATTTGAACTAACATCTGCAGGTATCGCTTCTGCCATACTGTTCGGATTTATTGTTGCAGTTATTTTCAAACCGAAAGGATGACCGGATGTTGAAGGAGTGATGAATCGATGCCAGAGAAGAAGAATACACCAATCGTTATGAAATTAGAACAAAATCGTGAAATTCTTAATCAAAGAATCGGTGTGGACCAATCATTTGATATGGGGTTCCGAAAACTGAACATACTCAACCAGGAAGTGAATCTCTATTATGTTACAGGTCTTTGCGAGACGCCGATCATCGTAGAGTTACTCAGGCAGTTATTTGAGATAGATCATGGAGAGGAAAATGAAAAAACAGTTTTCCAACGGATCGAAAATGATATCCCACACCAACAAGTGGAAGCAGTTGATTCGATAGAGAAGTGTATCACTCAGTTGCTCTCCGGTCTGATCGTCATCTTCATCGATGGAGAAGCGGAAGCATTGATTGTGGATGTCCGCTCTTATCCGGGAAGAACACCTGAAGAACCTGATACGGAGAAGGTTATTCGCGGATCAAGGGACGGCTATACCGAGAATATCATCGAGAATACGGCACTGACGAGAAGACGTATCCGTGATGAGAGACTTCGTAACGAGATCATGCAAGTAGGGGAAAGATCTAAGACCGACATATGTATTTCTTATATTCAGGATGTAGCAGACCCTGGTCTTGTCGATAAATTGAAAAAAGAAATTCAGAATATCGATATAGATGGATTGTCCATGGCTGATAAAACGTTAGAAGAGTACATTGTCCATCAAGGACTGACTCCTTTTCCGCTTGTGCGGTACACGGAGCGGCCAGACGTCGCGGCATCTCATTTGTTTGAAGGTCATGTCATCGTGATGGTTGATACGTCGCCGAGTATGATCATTACTCCGACCACTTACTTTCACCATGTACAACATGCAGAGGAGTATCGTCAGTCACCTCTTGTCGGTACATTTGTCCGTTGGGTGAGGTACTTCGGAATTTTCTCTTCCGTATTTCTCTTACCATTATGGATGTTATTCGTTATGCAGCCCGACTTACTACCTGAATATTTATCTTTTATTGGACCGAATGAGGAAACGACGCTTCCGGTCATCATCCAAATACTGTTAGCGGATCTTGGGTTGGAAATGCTGCGAATTGCGGCGATTCACACGCCGACCCCTTTATCAACTGCAATGGGATTGATCGCTGCAGTGCTGATCGGGCAAATAGCCATAGACGTCGGCATGTTTGTACCGGAGGTCATTCTTTATGTTGCGGTCAGTGCGATTGGCTCTTATTCGACACCGAGTTATGAACTGTCTGTCGCGAATAAAATGTCCAGGGTGGTACTTGTAATCTTCGTAGCGCTGTTTGGCGTCAAAGGTTTCATGATCGGGGTTTTAGCCTATATCCTGCTGCTTGCAAGAATCAAGTCTCTGGATACCCCGTATCTATGGCCGTTTTTACCTTTTAATGCAAATGCAGCGTCACAAATTGTGTTCCGAATGTCTATGCCTATGTTGAAAGAACGACCGAGCATTACGAATCCACAAAACGACCAGCGGCAGAAATAATCATATTGCCCACACTTTAGCATTGTGATAAATTAAAACAAATGAAATGTTCCTTCCGATCTGAGGGGACATTTTCTTTTTTACAGCGACGACTATAAAAAGGGTGGGAATGCGGTATGAGAAACAAAGTGGTAAACGAAGAGGGCCAGCTTCTAATAGGAGGTGTGCCTGCCAAACAGCTTGCTGAAGAATACGGCACACCTTTATTTGTATATGACGTAGGGCAGATCAGGGAGAACGCCCGTGCCTTTGTAAAAGCATTCGAGGATTTAGGCGTTCAAGCACAAGTCGCCTATGCCAGTAAAGCATTCTCTTCCATAGCTATGATCCAAGTGGCAGACCAAGAGGGAATGAGCTTGGATGTTGTATCAGAAGGGGAGTTACATACAGCTCTTGCAGCAGGCTTTCCTGTAGAAAAAATTCACATGCATGGTAATAATAAAAGTATTAGAGAACTTGAAATGGCAGTAGAAAATGATATTGGATGCATAGTTGTGGACAATTTTTATGAAATAGATCTTCTGACTACTATTTTAGAAGAGCAGAACAAATCGGTGAACGTGTTAATGCGTGTCACTCCAGGCATCGAGGCGCATACTCACGATTATATTTTGACTGGTCAAGAGGATTCTAAATTCGGATTCGATCTTTCAAATGGTCAAGCGGAAGAAGCATTCTTGAAGATGAACGATCAGCCTTGTTTCCAAGTTCTTGGATTACATTGCCATATAGGTTCGCAAATTTTCGAAACGGTAGGATTCGAAATGGCTTCACAAAAATTGTTTGCAACGCTAGTCGAGTGGCGTGCAAAATTTGATTATACTGCACGTGTATTGAACCTTGGTGGCGGGTTTGGCATTCAGTACAAAAGTCAAGATACGCCGCTAGAACTAAGTGAGTATGCAAACTCTCTAATGGACGAAATCAAGCGTCTGAGTTCTTCTGAAAACTATCCCCTACCAGAGATATGGATCGAACCCGGTCGTTCGATTGTCGGGGAGGCTGGGACAACGCTTTACACAGTCGGTTCTATTAAAGATATTCCTGGTGTGAGAACTTACGTATCCGTTGATGGGGGAATGACAGACAATATTCGTCCTGCTTTGTACGGCGCTGAGTATGAAGCTGTGCTTCCAGAAAAGATGAACGATCAGAAAGAAAGGACATATTCGATAGCAGGTAAGTGCTGTGAGTCTGGAGATATGCTAATATGGGATATGGAGCTTCCGAAAATCGAACATGGTGATCTGCTTGCTGTGTATTCTACAGGGGCATATGGCTATGCAATGGCCAATCATTATAACCGGTTCCAAAAACCGGCAGTGGTGTTCGTGGAAGAAGGGAAGCACCAACTAGTCGTAAGAAGAGAAGCGTATCAAGAACTGACGCGACTTGATCTTTCCTACGAACAATGAGAGGAGCAATAAATGATGAAAAAAGGAACAATTGAATTTGAAAATGGAGAAAAAATGGTAATTGAGCTATATGAGGAAGCTGCTCCTAATACGGTAGCTAACTTCGAAAAACTTGCCAATACAGAGTTTTATGATGGTTTGACGTTCCACCGTGTCATTCCTGATTTTGTCATCCAAGGAGGGTGCCCGGACGGAACAGGTGCAGGTGGTCCTGGGTACACAATTAAGTGCGAAACAGATGGCAACCCTCATAAGCACGAGCGCGGCTCACTATCTATGGCTCACGCTGGTAAAGACACAGGTGGCAGCCAGTTCTTCGTTTGTCATTCTGCACAGCCTCACTTGGATGGTCGCCATACTGTATTTGGCAAAGTGATCGAAGGAGTCGACACTGTCGATCGTGTACGCGTAGGCGATGTTATGCAAAGAGTGAGAGTAGAAGACCAAGCTTAAGTTTTAATGCTTGTTTATGTTCTTGTTTTGATTTTGTTAACAGCGCCCCTCAGTCTTTTCTTGCATGAATGTGGACATGTCTTACCTGCTTTAGGGTTACGGGCAGAACAGTCCCAAATATCGATTGGTTCAGGCAAAAGACTATTTTCGCTTTCTTTTCGCCGGGTTAAGATACATATCCATACGATCTTTTTCCACGGTGCTCACTCTTTGAATGAACGAAGCATACAATTCACAAAGAAAGAGAAAGCATGGATTAGTGTCGGAGGTCCCCTATTGAATGGTGCAATATCTTGGGTAGGATTTATGGTGCTAAATGATCATGTATCCTACCATCTCAGCCTGTTCGTTTGGTTCAATGCTTACTTAGCAGTTGTAAATAGTATTCCATTCCGTATCAAAGGTCGAGAATCCGATGGGTACCGCTTCCTTCAGTCCTTTTTTTCCTAATGGGTTGATAAAAGCTTGGTCATCGGCTATTCTATATGTCAGGTATCTAAAGCCTGGGGGATTGAAGTATGAAAATGAAAAATTGGATGCTCTTTGCAATACTGCTGATCCTAAGCCTTTCTTGGGGTGTGTATGTAGTGTTCGGGATTCTTCTGAAGTAATCAGAAAGTATGATGGATAGACACAACGAAGAAAGATGAGAAGGCTTACATTGCCTTTTCTTTCAATAATTGAGGGGTTATTATGTTAATTCGATATAAGAAATCATTTGAAAAGATTGCCATGGGACTTCTTTCTTTCATGCCTGAAGTTTCTGATGTGAAGATGCTTCAGGAAATCATCAAAGAGTATGATGAAAATGAACAGTGGCAGCTCTTTCTTTGGAAAGATGAGGACATTTTAGGTGCTGTCGGCGTTCGTATCGACAGCAGTGAGGTAATCGTCCAACACGTATCTGTGAACCCTTCCCATCGAAATATGGGAATCGGGCAGCAGATGGTCCAGAGAGTCTCGGAACTTTTCAAAGAATATGACGTTTGTGCAGTAGAGGCAACCGAAACTTTCATTGAAAAATGCGAGTCGGAACGCCCTTCTTCACAAGTTTAATGAAAAAGGAGGTGTCTTCGGGCACCTCCTTTTGTATGAAGATCAATGATGTCTGAGACGGTGTTTCTCAACGAGAGCCTCCGTCATAGAACTTGGATCACCATATGTCACATTCCACTCTTGGCACCTTTGTAAGACGATTTGTTTTAACGACTCATTACATATTGGTAGAAGCAGACTTTTGTAAGGTTCTACATCAAGAACTCTCTTTTCAAGCTTGGTTATTAAGCGCTCCATTTTCTTCACATCAAGTCCTAGTTGAACTAGTGACGCTTTATGTTTTGGAAACGTAACGGAACAGCGCTTGATAAGTTTATGAGCCCCTTTGAAGTTTCCCCGCCTGTGATGATAAAGACTAACGGAAAGCTGGATAAGAAAAACCCATACAGAAGAGCGATCTCCTGGATTGGTTTCTTTCCAATATTCTTCAAGTACTTCATGGCATTCAAAATAATCTCTAGTACCTTGAAAGTGTGTGAGAAAGTCGATATAGGCACGAGGATACATACTAAATCCCTCCGTTCGTTACTGATACAATTGTAGAGGATGCAGTTTAGTTCAAGCAAATTTAAATAAAGATTAACGACCACCGGTTTTTCTGATACGATGGATGGTGGTATAAGATATAAAGGACGATGGTTATGACAAAAAGCTATCAAGTTAAAGTCGATGGTTTTGAAGGTCCGCTGGACTTGTTACTTCATTTGATTCATCGATATGAAATTGACATTTATGATATTCCCGTAGCACAAATTACGGATCAATATATGGAATTCATCCATACAATGCAAGAGCTCGAGCTTGACCTAGCAAGTGAATATTTAGTAATGGCCGCTACGCTGCTTGCTTTGAAGAGCCAAATGCTTCTACCTAATCCATCCATGGATGATGCCGAGGAAGAAGAATTGGAAGAAGATCCGCGTGAAGATCTAATGAAAAAGTTAATCGAATACCGGAAATACAAACAGGCTGCTCAAGAGCTCAAAGAGAAAGAAGTGGAAGCGAACCGAATCTATACAAGGCCGGTTATGGAGATGGAGCCCCGAGAGGAAGAACAACCAGAAATCAGACAAGGGGAAGCTTCGGTCTATGATATGATTCAGGCAATGAGCCGCCTATTAGAAAGAACGAAGCATGAGACAAAACAAGAATCTAGAATCCAACGAGATGAAATACCAATTCAAGTCAGAATGGACGAAATTCTGCAACGTGTGGAGTTAAGAAGAGAAGGGACTTCCTTCACACAACTATTTGAGAAACGAACAAGACCACATGTGGTCGTCACGTTTATCGCTTTATTGGAATTAATGAAGACAAGAAGTATCATATGTGTTCAACAGGATCACTTTGATGAATTGGTCGTTTATCCAGCAGAAGAGACAATGGGGGAACAACCATGAATGGAATAAAACATAGAGCGATCATTGAAGGATTACTTTTCGTTTCTGGTGAAGAAGGAATGACGATAAAGAAGCTTGGGGATTTGCTTGAAATCCATCAAAAAGAAGTCGAAGAAATTGTCCAAGAAATGATCGAAGAGTATCAACAAGAGCACAGAGGCATTACCATGATGAATGATAACGGAACATTACATTTAACAACCAAGCCCGAGCATGCCTCTTATTACAGGCAGCTTCTAGAAACACAAGGTTCTACTCGTTTATCACAAGCTTCGCTTGAAACGCTTGCTATCATCGCATATCAACAGCCGATAACTAGAATCGAAATCGATGATATTCGTGGAGTCAAGAGTGACCATGCAGCACGAACGCTTGTGAATCGCGGTTTAATCGAAGAAAAAGGGAGGAAGGATGCCATTGGCAGGCCAATCCTCTACGGTACGACTAAGGATTTCCTAATATATTTTGGATTGACTTCAATCGAAGACCTCCCGCCTCTTGCTGAATTCATTGAGCAGCAAGACGTGGAGGGTGAAGCAGACTTATTTTTTGAGAAGTTTACCGAATTGGAAGATGAAGACGGCACAGATGAGCTCTGATCATATTTGATCAGAGCTTATTTTTATACTGCATTCAATCTATTCGGATCTCTGTTGAATCTTTGAAGGCTGTTCTCGATTCTTCTTTCATATGCTTGTCTCTTCAAGCATAAAGTGGAATAAAAGACGAGAATAGGGAGGAACACCTCTTGCGAATAGTTTTTATGATAAGCTTAATTATTTCATTGATCACATTCCTTTTCTTTCCGTTGAAGGGACAAGCAAACCCTAACCTAGGGGTGTCTGCAGAGCATGCTGTGCTAATGGATAGTGAATCCGGCAGAGTGCTTTATGAGAAGGATGCCTATGACTCTTCCCTCATTGCGAGTACAACGAAAATCATGACTGCTATTATAGCCATTGAATCAGGGAAGCTTGACGAGGAAGTGAAGGTCAGCGGCCGTGCTGTGAGGACAGAAGGTTCGTCGATCTATTTGACGGAAGGTGAAAAGATCCCTCTAAAAGATTTGGTATTCGGCTTGATGTTGAGGTCAGGGAACGATTCCGCTGTCGCCATTGCAGAGCATGTCGGAGGAAGTGTGGAAGGCTTCACCCATATGATGAATGAGAAAGCGGAATGGCTCGGCATGAATGCCAGCCACTTTGAGAACCCACATGGACTTGATGGAGAAACTCATTATTCGAGTGCATATGACCTTGGGCTTTTGATGGCTTACAGTATGAAGAATGATACATTCAGAGAAGTGACTGGCAGTGACAAATACCGCTCGGAAAACAGAGATTATGCATGGATGAATAAAAACAAGCTCCTCACTAAATATTACGAACCTACTAATGGTGGAAAGACCGGTTTTACAAAAAAAGCGGGGCGTACCCTTGTGAGCAGTGCAGAGAGAGATGGAATGGAATTAATTGCAGTTACTTTGAATGCCCCAGATGATTGGAATGACCATCAACGGATGTATGAATGGGGATTTGATCATTTCGAGTCTGTTCAATTACAAAAGCAAGGGGCTATCAAAGCAAATGGAGAAACCTATTATATTCCAAGGGATGTTTATGTACCGCTATCGCTTTCTGAGAAAGAAGACTTGCAGGCTCACTTTTACAAATATTCGACCGAACAAAACGACAACCTGGCTGGAGTGGCTCGTTATTCTATAGGAGACAGTCCACTGATAGAAACATCTATTTGGGATGAACGACCTCCTCAATCATTTGTGAAAGAGTGTCTCACTTTCATTAAACAGCTGTCAGGAGTCGCTGTATGGTAAATTTAATCTGGGTCTTACTTGCTGGAATCGGTATCGTTTATGCGGCGTTCAACGGCACGATGAAGGAAGTGAACCAAGCGATCTTTTCAACATTAGATGAAGCAGTGATGATCACCCTTAGTCTTGCAGGAGTCCTTGTCTTCTGGTTAGGGTTAATGAAAATAGCTGAAGAAGCGGGGCTCTTACGGGGGCTTTCTGCTATGTTCCGTCCTGTTGTTCAGCGGATATTCCCTGAAATTCCAAAAGATGATCCTGCACTTGGATATATATTATCTAATATGACAGCAAATATGTTCGGATTAGGAAATGCTGCAACACCAATGGGACTAAAAGCAATGAAAGAAATGAAGCGTCTCTCCGGTACAGAGGAGGCAAGCCGCTCCATGATCACATTCTTAGCCATTAACACCTCCTCACTGACCCTTATACCAACCACCGTCATTGCCATTCGTATGAAATATGGCTCTGTCGATCCGACTAGCATCGTCAGTGCTACGATTATTGCAACAGTTATTTCAACGACTGCAGCTCTTCTCATAGACCGTTTTTTTTATTATAGGCGGATGAGGGTGATGAATCGATGATCAGTATTTGGTTAATACCAGGGGTTATATTCATTGTACTGACTGTTGCCACTGTCAAAAGAGTGCCGGCATATGAGGTGTTTGTAGAAGGTAGTAAAGAAGGGATTCAGATTGCTGTTTCACTTCTACCTTTTTTACTTGGAATGATGGTCTCTATTGCTATATTCCAGGCGTCAGGTGCTATGGATGCAATCTTAAAAGTGTTTGAGCCAATGATGAGTGTGTTTGGTGTTCCTGAAGAAATACTGCCTCTTGCCATCGTCCGACCAATTTCAGGAACAGCTGCACTGAGTATGACAACGGAATTGATCCGGACATTTGGGCCAGACTCTATCATTGGACAACTCGCTTCCACCATGCAGGGCAGCACAGACACAACACTTTACATTATCACCGTGTACTTTGGAGCGGTTGGGATTAAGAGAATGGGAGATGCATTAAAAGTTGGACTACTTGCTGACTTAGTTGGTATAATAGCGGCAATCGTTGTTGTTTTCATCCTATTTACATGATAGGATGTTTTTTTATGATTAAAAGTCTTAAAAACGGACATGGTGGAAGAAGAGTAGAACTAGACAAGTAGCACTTGTTCTCTTTTTTTGTGCTAATGTGTATAATGTAAGGGAATCTTGACCGCGTTGTGTGGTACACAGCGTGGTTTCTGTATGAGATAATATAAAGAAATAAAAGGTTGGTGACGGTCCTGTGGCAAACATGGAACGACTTCAGAAAGTGATCGCCCATGCTGGTGTAGCTTCAAGAAGAAAAGCAGAGCAGTTGATTGTAGATGGTAAGGTAAAAGTGAATGGGAAAGTAGTAACCGAACTAGGCACGAAAGTGAGTCAAAATGACGATGTCGAAGTTAATGGGGTACCGATAGATAAAGAAGAGCCAGTCTATTACCTCTTATATAAACCAAGAGGTGTCATTTCAAGTGTTAAAGACGACAAAGGAAGAAAAGTCGTGACTGATTACTTACCGGAAGTGAAGGAGAGGATTTTTCCTATCGGCCGGTTGGATTATGACACATCCGGAGTCCTGCTCCTGACTAACGATGGGGACTTTGCAAACCAGCTTATGCATCCTAGTCATGAAGTGGACAAGGTATATATTGTGAAGACGAAAGGAATTCCTTCATCTGACCATATCAAGAAGTTGAAGAAAGGCATCTCTCATGAGGGCGAGTATTTGAAGGCTGTCCATGCAAAGGTCATGTCAACAGACAGGCAGAAGAATACAGCAATCGTTCAGGTCATATTGCACGAAGGAAAAAATAGACAAGTGCGCCGCATGTTTGATGCACTCGGGTTTCCTGTCGATAAACTGAAGCGGGAACGGTACGGGATGATTGATTTGCACGGTATGAATGCAGGAGATTATCGGTCTCTTAAGCCACATGAAGTGAAGCAACTTCGTCAACTCGCAGAGAAAAATGTTGAATAACGTTCAAATTTAACACCGTTAAATAATGGTACAATGAGGTGGGAGTGACACACATGAAAGAATCTACCTTTAAAAAGAAACGAAAGCGCTTAGTTTTTAGGACTGCAATGTTAGTTGTAATGGCAGGACTTGTCGTCTTTGCGGTTTTCTCCAGTTTGAAAGGCGATGATGCGGTCATCGCCAAAGGAGAAGATGCTCCGAATTTTCAATTGAATAAATTCAAGAATGATGAAACCGTTACCTTGAAAGGTTTAGAAGGGAAGGGTGTCATGTTGAATTTCTGGGCAACGTATTGTGAGCCTTGCAAGGACGAAATGCCTTATATGAATGAACTCTATTCGAAGTACAAGGAACAGGGCGTTGAAATACTTGCTGTTAATCTCGATGCAACCGACATCGTTGTAGAGAAATTCTTGAAGGAGTATGAGATTACATTCCCGGTACTTCGGGATAAACAAGGGCAAGTTATGGATCTCTATAATATAGGTCCTATCCCAACCTCAATCTTCATTAATCCTGAGGGGGAAATTGTTGAACAGGTCCAAGGAGCATTAACGCTTAGCAAATTAGAAGGATACCTCCAACAAATTACGCCTGAGTAAGTCTATTCAATAATTGCGAGGTTTTAGTATGAATGAAATTAAATGTGAGTGTGGTCACATCAACCCGGAAGGAACAGTCCTTTGTCAGTCTTGTGGGAAGCCTGTCGAGGGGAATCAGCACATTGACGGGAACGATGAACAGCAGCTACTCAATATGCGTTATGATGGGACTGCTAGGAGGTCACAGACGTACAATCGCACAGTGGTAGATAAGATATGGAACTTTTTCTCTTCTGTAAAAGTGGGTGTTTGGCTGATAGTCATTACTGTCATCGCTTCAGGGATCGGTACTATATTCCCTCAAGAGATGTACATACCTAGTACCGTGGATCCAGCCACACATTACCGTGATCAATTTGGTATTCTCGGTCAAATCTACTATCAGTTGGGCTTTCATAATTTGTATAGTTCATGGTGGTATATGATCCTGATTGCCATGATCGGTATTTCTATTGTTATAGCTAGTATCGACCGCTTTTTCCCGCTTTATAAAGTGCTGAAAAAGCAGAAACCGAAACGGCACGAAGCATTTATGAAAAAACAACGCGTTTTTGGTACGACGGAAAGTTCAGAAGTGGATATAACTCGCTTCAAACAAAATCTAAAGAATCAAAGGTTTAAAATCTTTGAGCAGGACGGGCACATTCTTGCCGAGAAGAACCGTTTTGCAAGATGGGGACCGTATGTGAATCATATCGGCTTGATCGTATTCTTGATCGGTGCTCTCCTAAGGTTCGTCCCTGCCTTCTATATTGATGAATTCGTTTGGGTCCGAGAAGGAGAAACCGCTGTGGTATCAGGTACAGACGGGCAATACTATATTGAAAACAAAGACTTCATCTTAGAAACGTACGATGAAAATGACGAGCGCTTTAAGGAAGCGATTCAAAAACAGGGCGGACCTATACCTAAAAACTTCCAAACAGACGCTGTCATTTATAAGAGAGTTGGAGAACCTATTCCAGGTGCTGAACCTGAGCTTGAGAAAGTGAAAGAAGACTCGGCTAAGATGAACCAGCCGATCAAATTTGGTCAGTTTGCTCTTTATCAAGCAAGTTATCAATTGAATGAATTTAAAGAGATGACCTTTAAGATACATGATAAAGATAACGAAGACACGAACTATGGAGAATTCACCGTCGATTTGACGGATCCTGAAACGGAGTACGAATTGGATAATGGGTACCGCGTAGAGGTTGAGAATTACTTTCCTGAGTATGAGTTGAATGACGGGGAGCCGACTTCCGTATCGAAGTTCCCAAAAAACCCGGCATTCGTATTCAGTCTCTATCCTCCAGGTGATGCACAACCAGAGACGAGCTTCTTAGGGATTGGTGCGAACATCGATGCAAGCGGTGACAATCAATATAAACTTGGTCTTGTAAGCTTTGATGTCCGCGATGTTACAGGCCTTACGGTTAAGAAGGATTATACATTACCGATTATTGCACTAGGCGGTGCAATCTTTATGATTGGTGTCATTCAGGGCATGTATTGGAACCACCGACGTATTTGGCTGCAGCCTAAAAGCAATGGAGTTTGGATTGCAGGACACACAAATAAAAACTGGTTTGCACTTCGTAGAGAGATTGGGAAATCGATTGAGGGAACTCACATAGAAGAGCCCGTCGATCAACATGAAATGAAATCGTAATGCGCTTTCACAATAGTAAGGAGGAGGAACATGGGAGATTTGCTTTCGATCAGCAGTAACTTACTCTATGCTGCATTTGTTATGTATCTCATTGCGACGTTCTTCTTTGGAGGAACAATTCGAGATAAGAAAAAAGGAAGAAGCCGTGTAGCTGGTAATATAGGGATTATCATTACCATCATCGGGTTCCTGTCCCAAGTGGGCTATTTCTTCACACGATGGGGAGCAAGTGGACATGCCCCGGTAAGTAATCTATTTGAATATACAACGTTCTTCGGAATGATGCTCGTTTTTGCTTTCATCATTTTATACTTCATCTATCGGCTGGATTTGCTTGGCTTGTTCGCCTTGCCGATTGCTGTTCTATTGATTGCATTTGCAAGCATGTTCCCGACAGAGTTGTCGCCGCTTGTACCGTCTTTACAGTCACATTGGCTATATATTCATGTGACCACTGCCTCTTTAGGACAAGGAATTTTATCTGTTAGCTTTGTTGCAGGATTAATATTCCTGATACGCCAAATCGATCAGTCGAAAAGCTCTAAACATACTTCTTGGCTGGAATTCGTCCTATATGTGTTGGTGGCTACCGTATCCTTTATCATCCTTTCTTCAACCTTCAGTGCGCTAAATTACGAAGCTACGTTTCAAGCGACTGTGAATGGTCAAGATACGGAAATTACTTATGAACTCCCTGCGATTGTCGGACCTTATGAAGGGGAATTGGTAAGTGAAAATGCGATGAGCCCATGGTTCTATGCACCTGAATGGATGCATGGTCAGAATGCTGCCATGAAGTTGAACACATTCCTATGGTCTCTCTTTGGCGGATTGATTCTTTATGGATTGCTAAGACTAATTCTTAGAAAACGAATTGCTGCATCGATACAACCATTGTTGAAAAGGGTTAATCCAGAACTTGTCGACGAAGTGGCCTACCGCTCCGTTGCAATCGGATTTCCGGTCTTTACGCTCGGTGCTTTAATCTTTGCTATGATTTGGGCACAACAGGCTTGGGATCGCTTCTGGGGTTGGGACCCTAAGGAAGTATGGGCATTGATCACGTTTTTCTTCTATGCTGCTTATCTGCACTTACGTTTGTCACGAGGGTGGCAAGGAACGAAATCTGCTTGGTTAGCTGTTGGTGGATTCGGGATCATCATGTTCAATTTGATTGTTGTAAACCTTGTTATTTCTGGTTTGCACTCATATGCTTGATGTATGATTAAAACACATTAGAAGCAGAAAAGGGCAGGGGGTGAGGTACAGCCCCTGTCCTTTTTTTATACAAGGAGGATGCTAAGTGGAACAAGAAGCAAGAGTGTTAGTAGTTGATGATGAAGAGCGTATTCGTAGGTTGATTCGGATGTATTTGGAACGGGAGGATTACGTGGTAGAAGAGGCTGAAGACGGTGAAGAAGCATTGTCGAAGGCTTTACAAAATGATTATGATGTTATCCTTCTTGACTTGATGCTTCCAGGTAAAGATGGGATTGAAGTTTGTAAGCATCTGCGTGAGAAGAAAGCAACTCCTGTCATTATGCTGACCGCTAAAGGGGAAGAAGCTAACCGTGTTCAAGGATTTGAAGTAGGGACAGATGACTACATTGTCAAACCATTCAGTCCTAGAGAAGTAGTATTACGAGTGAAAGCTTTACTGAGAAGGGCTTCCTCAACAAGATTTCTAGAGACGGATACATCTGCTAGAAATGTTCTTGTTTTTCCACATATGACAATTGATAATGATGCCCATCGAGTGACGGCTGATGGGAAAGAAGTAGCTTTAACGCCAAAGGAATACGAATTGTTGTTCTTTATGGCACAAGCGCCTGATAAAGTGTTTGACCGTGAACAGTTGCTGAAAGAAGTGTGGCAGTATGAATTCTTCGGTGATCTGCGTACGGTTGATACGCATGTGAAGCGACTGCGGGAAAAATTAAGCAAGGTATCTGGAGAAGCAGCAAGTATGATTGTCACCGTATGGGGAATTGGCTACAAATTTGAGGTCAGTGGCGACTAATGTTTTGGCGCAGTGTTGTAGGGAAGTTATGGTTCACCATTTTACTGCTTGTTTCTGCAGTCTTGGTGCTTTTGACCATTTTACTTCTTGAATTCTTCCAAAACTACCATGTATTAGAAGCAGAACGGCAGATGTTGCAAACTGCCGATAAAATTTCTGAAGTTGTCGAGCGATACGAGGACCGAGATCTTATGTTAGAGACGACAGCTCTCGTCAAAGATCCGGAGAGCCGTGCTGTCATCGTTTTCAGTCCAGATGATGTAGTCATTTCTGAGAGTCAATTGAAAGATCTCCCTCATTTAGAATATGAGTGGTTCTCAAACGATGAGCAGTTATCCGCTGTCTTATCAGACGGGGAAGATGTGAAGATGGTCGCAGACCCTAATCATTCTGATACCGGACTAATGGTAGTCGGTACCCCTATGGTAGATGGAGAAGGGGCTGTCTTTGTTTACGAATCATTGGACACGGTAAAGGAAACAACCGAGCAGACAACGAAGATTATCTTCCTTGGTGCAGGAATCGCCATTATTCTGACGACGATATTTGCGTTTTTCCTTTCCACGAGAATCACCTCCCCATTGATTCAAATGCGTGAGAGCGCACTAGAACTCGCTAGAGGTGAATTCCAACGTAAAGTGCCTATTCGGACCCATGACGAGATAGGTGAGCTTGCGATGGCTTTCAACCGTATGGGACGACAGCTGAAGTTTCACATCAATGCTCTGAACCATGAGAAAGAACAACTCTCAAGTATCTTAAGGTCAATGGCAGATGGTGTTATCACCGTTAACCGTGAAGGGGAGATGCTTATTTCTAACCCTCCTTCTCAACAATATTTAGACGCATATGATTTTGAAACCTATGGGACTTCTACAAATGATGCAGATCGCACATCTCTTCCTGAACCATTACAGAAGATGTTTGCGAATGTGATTGAAACAGAAGAGGAGACCATGACAGAAGAGATCCTTCAAGGACGCTCTTGGGTCATCATTATGACTCCGTTATATGACCAGCGTAAGGTCAGAGGAGCTGTGGCCGTCCTGCGTGACATGACCGAAGAGCGTAGATTGGATAAATTGCGTAAAGACTTCATTGCTAATGTATCACACGAATTGCGCACGCCAATTTCAATGCTTCAGGGGTATAGTGAAGCTATTGTAGATGATATTGCTGCAAGTAAAGAAGAAAAGAATGAACTTGCGCAAATAATCCACGACGAATCTCTTAGAATTGGAAGGTTGGTCAACGAATTGCTGGATCTTGCCCGCATGGAAGCTGGGCAGATTTCATTGAATACCGGAAGAGTGGATATGACAGCATATATGAACAAAATCATCCGTAAATTCCAGGGCCTTGCAATGGACCAACAGGTAAACCTTTCCTTGGACCTAGACTCTGATATAGAGTCATTGGTGTTTGACGGGGATCGTATTGAACAAGTTTTCACTAACTTGATTGATAATGCGATTCGACATACTCGAGAACAAGGGGTCGTGAGAGTAGAGGTTGTCGATAACAAGGATGAGTGGATTGCTTCGGTACACGATTCTGGTCAGGGGATTCAAGAAGAGGACCTGCCATTTGTGTTTGAGCGCTTCTATAAAGCGGATAAATCAAGAAAACGGAATGAACAGAAGAAAGGAACTGGGCTAGGACTAGCGATCGCAAAAAATATAATTGAAGCCCATCGTGGTACGATCAGTGTCCGAAGTAAGTGGGAAGAAGGGACAACGTTCACATTCCGAATCCCTAAGAATTTAGAATCTATTGAAAATTAAGGTTGCTGTTTTTGTTCAGTTGCGATAAGCTATAAAAGAATTAAATAGTAGAATTCAGGTGCCCAATGGGCTTGAAAGGGAATCCGGTGAAATGCCGGAACTGTCCTCGCAACTGTAAGTGTTC
Source organism: Halobacillus salinus (assembly GCF_004684905.1). Taxonomy (GTDB): domain Bacteria; phylum Bacillota; class Bacilli; order Bacillales; family Halobacillaceae; genus Halobacillus; species Halobacillus salinus. Next base: position 1,042,643 of record NZ_SRJC01000001.1, read on the forward strand.
ACGAATAGGAAGCTCCACTGTGAAATTATTCACGGGAAGGATCCTTAGTAGGAAAAAGCACAAGTCAGTAGACCTGCCGAATTCGATGTTTCAAAGCTTCGGGGATTGAGCGTTTGAGACAACCGATCGGTATATGTCAGAGAACACCTATCTGGTTTGTCTTAAGCTTGCCCTGTTACAAAGGGCAGGCTTTTTTTGTGACTAATGATCGTTGTCTTACGTGTTCAAAGCCTTGAAAAAAAGAGAAGGAGAAGGTGAAGAACATGAGAAAATGGTATTCTTTTATGCTTGCATTCGGATTGGCGTTAGCTGTTCTTGCAGGTTGTGGGACAGATACAAGTTCCAGTCAAGCTGAGGGAGAACAAACAGAAGCTGTGGAAGAGGTGTCTGCAACAGTCATCCTTTCTAAACAAAACGGAGAGGAAAAAATGGCTGAGGAAGAAGTCACCGTGGAAGCTGGCACTACCCTTATGGAAGTTATGAAATCGAACTTTGAAGTTGAGGAAAGTGGAGGATTCATCAATGGTCTAGAAGGTATTTCCATGAACGAAGAGGAAAAGATGGCATGGATCTATACGATCAATGGTGAGGAAGCTATGGTAGGAGCCGCTGAGTATGAGATAGAACAAGGAGACGAAATCGTTTTTGACTATCAATCCTGGGAATGATGACAATGAATGTCTATAGACTGACCCTGATAGCGATGCTGACTGCTCTATCCGTGATTGGACGTGTGATTTTCGGAAATGTGCCGAGTATTCTGCCCTCCACAGGAATCATCATTCTTAGTGGGTTCTGGCTCGGACCGCTTAGTGGCATTCTTATTGGAATTATGACGGCTGCCTTATCAAATATCTTGCTAGGTATGGGAATCTGGACTTTATGGCAATCACTGTCCTGGGCTGTAATCGGATTTGGAGCGGGAATTGTTGGAAGGGTTTGGAATTCAGCGCCGGTTTGGGCATTAATGGTTTATGGTGTATGCAGTGGAATGCTATATGGCCTGATCATGGCGGTCACTTACCGCGCTGCTGGTCAGGCGTTCTGGCCATATTATTTGGCGGGTCTACCTTTTGATTTCAACCATATGGTATCGAATGTAGTAGTAATCGGATTGCTTTATCCGGTTTTCACAAGGCTATTCAGACGATATGAACAAAATATGAGGCTTGTAAGTTGAGCTTACAAAGCGTTCGGCGATCTAGTCGGGCGCTTTTTTCTATGCAAACGAGCTCTCATTCGTTGTTTCTTTTTGAATTCTGTCATATTAAGATAGAAGTGTAACATTTATCATACATAAAACGACTAAATAAATAAGCAGGAGGTACATGTGGTGAAACCGTTCTTTGATGAATTATATGAAAAATATCATCAGGATTTATTCCAATACATTATCTACATGGTCAAAGATCGGAATTTGGCTGAAGATCTTGTTCAGGACGTATATATCAAAACGTTTAAATCCTATGACACTTTCGATGGGCGAAGCAGCGAGAAAACGTGGCTCTTCTCCATTGCTCGTCACGTAACAATAGATTATTTCAGAAAACAAAACCGTAAAAGGAAGCGGGTCATGGACTTCTTTGACTGGGGAGAAAAAGGAGAAGAGATAAAAGACAAAAGTCCAATGCCCGAAGAAATTGCTGTATTAAATGATGAAATGCAGGCAGTCTATCGTGCACTTGATGAGTGTACGGTCGACCAAAGTAGTGTGATCATTCTTCGCTTCATCCAAAACATGTCGATACAAGAAACGGCAGAAGTTCTAGGGTTTAGTGAAAGCAAAGTGAAGACTACTCAACATAGAGCGATGAAAGCTTTGAAGAAAAACTTAGAAGACCAGGATGAAGGAGGGGTACAGCGTGAAGCGTAAATCCTATGATGACAACCAGATCCAAAAGCTAGTCGAAAAACTCCCTTCCATAGAAGATAAACAGAGTAAAGAACAGTTATACCAAAATATTGAAAAACGGATGAATGATTCCAGAGGGGAAAAGCCTCATTGGGTTGTTCCGGCGTTTGCATCTATAGCGGTTATTGTTGTCATGATTATGATTATTCCTTCCGTCTGGAATTCTATGAACGGACAATTTCAATCGTTGGGCGGAACGGAAGAATTGGAATCAACCCAAGAAGGCTCAAGTGCTGACTCGGAAGGGGAGAATCAATCTGCTTCTTTAGAAGATAGCGCGAAGGATAAAGCCATAACTTCGGAAGTAGAGAAACAACAGATTGGTGAAGAAGCAGTTGACCGTATGAGTAGTAGCAAGTCTGATGGGAGAGCCGCTGTCTACTTTGATACACAAGCACAAATTGTTGTTCCTGTTACTTGGATGTCTGGAGATAATGTGGCAGAAGCAGATCTTAAGGAGATAGCAAAGGAGAAGTACGGCCTGATCGCTCCAACTGGTGAATACTCATTTTCTCCCGAGGAAGATAGTCTAGTAGTAGAATTTCCTAATGAGTTCAGAGCTGAGGGAAGTGCTACCGAGAACAGTATTGTTCAGGATATTCAATGGAGAGCTTACGCCGAAGATGCCCGTGAAATCTTTGTTAGAACACAAGACGGTAATGCTGTGAACTTAGGAAATCGAGGGCAAGTCACTCAGCTCGATACTATTCAAGAAGCAAGTTATATTTATCAATTGTTCACAAGTGCTACAGGAGAACGTTTCCTAGTTCCAGTCCCGTTCGAAGGTTCGATCCAAGAGGCGGTGAGGGAATTGAAAGAAAATCTTGGCGGAACTTCTGCAAGCGTACCGGATTCCATTTCGTTTATAGAAGTAGAAGGACAGAGTGAAAGACTTTATGTAAGAGTTGAGGAGGATTCTTGGAAGAGCCCACAGGAGAAAGTGACAGCTATAGAGTCGATCCTTTTAACAGCAAAGCAATATGGGTTTGAAGAAGTTCAACTCGAGGGTATAACTCCAACAGAGGATTCTGTATTCGCTTATGATAAACCAATCCCAGTGCCAGAATTGATTAATCCGATCCAACCATAGCTTAGTTCCCCTTGCACAAATGGAGTGTGAGGGGCTCTTTACTTTTCAATAGGTTAACAAAGCGTCTCATGTTAGAATGGAAGAGATGTAAGAAGGGACGATCCACTATGGATAAAGAAGATTTAAGAAGCCAAGTATCAGAGAAAATGAAGTTGATTCGCGTGGAATACGGCTATACGCAAAACCGTATGGCAGACTGTCTTGGGTTGTCCAAGAAGACGTTGGTTCAAATTGAAAAAGGGCGAACATTGGCAGGGTGGACTACGGTAGTAGCAGTTTGCTCCTTGTTTCAAGGAAGTGAAGTTCTAAAAGGGATGCTGGGTGATGCACCTATAGAAATTGTCGAAACTCTTGCGCATGATCAAGTAGATCGCCCTGCTGGCAGAACAATGGGCGGTAAAGTATGGTGGCAAAATATCGAAGAAAGCGAAATGTTCATTCTTCAACAAAACCTCATTAGTCAACACTATCGTATCATCGACCAAGAGTACCAGAGGTGGTATTCAAGCTTTGAGAAAAAGGATGCACTAGAAAGGTATCGTGAATTGTCCAATCAGAAGTGAAGAACCCCCTTTTTTAAAAAGGGGGTTCTATCATGATTCGAACTTCAACGGATCGCCGTGGAATGGGGAGTCTGCGATTTTGATGGATTCGGTCGGACAACCTTCCAGCGCATCCTCCATGTCCTCTTCATATAACTCCGGAACTTCTTCGGTCCCTTGGTTATCGTCCAGGACCACATAGGCAAGCCCTTCGTCATCGTAATCATAGATGTCCGGGGCAGCTGCACCACAAGCACCGCAGGCAATGCATGTATCTTTATCAACAATAGTGAATTTAGCCAAGTCGATGTCCTCCTTACCCACTTCTTCATTGTAAATGGCAGGGAGGTTGATTTCAATGGAACAGATCGATGATATAAAAGGGGGAAGAGGTTATGTTTGATGCGATTCTACTACAATGTGTACAACAATTAAGGAGTGAACGTACAATATCGGGGATCTATCACTTGCTTACCGGTAAGCTCTCCTCTCAAACAATGCAGGATGCCAAAGCCTATCAAGTAGAAGCATTCTTTGGCATACATAAGTCACTATCCAGGGAAGAACTCTCTCGTCACATGGAGCGTCTCTCAGGCAAAGGGTTGATTGTATTAAATGGACAATATGCAAGTTTGACAGAGGAAGGGAAGCAACTGATATCTGAGCGTTCCTTTAGGTTTGACGGATTAGCTTACCATCAACATGTGCCTGTTCTTGAGAAGAGATTGATGTTGTTGGTCCAAACGATGACAAGTCTTTCAACTAACGAGAAATCATTTGTACCGATCATTGATGACAGAAAGGTGCAAGCATGGGTGAGAGGTGTGTATGCACAAAATCGTAAGGTTGTGAAAGACTTTGTGAAAGAGTTGCATATGGAGTTGGAATCAATTCTCTCCACCTGTTCAACAGTGGAAGCGAACCTTCTCTCTTATCGACTGACAGGCAGTGGAATCATCGGGTTAACGTACGAACAATTGGCAGAGAAATGGAATATTCATAAAGATGATGTGCATGTTCTTCTTCAGCACGTATTCCACATTTTGATACGCATAGTGAAGGGTTCGACTAACCAATATCCTTTATTAAAATTATGTATAGAAGGGCTTGATGCATCCAAGTTGATAACAGAGTCTGCCAAGCGCACGTACTATTATGTAGAACGCGGGTGGACATTCGAAGAGATCATGGAGAAAAGACGCCTCAAAAAAAGTACCATACAGGATCACATCGTAGAAGTAGCCCTTGTCGTTCCTGATTTCTCTATCGAGTCTTTCGTTTCGAAAGAAGATCAAGCGTTGATAAGGGACACGGCAGAGGCACTAGAGACGAAACGTTTAAAAGATATATTTCAGGGGTTAAATCAAAGGTTCAGCTACTTTCAAATCAGGTTGACCCTTGCTCACCACCAGCACCAGGAGAAAGGGGGGAGCCTTCGTGGATCCATTAGCTAAACAATTGAGTCAATACTTCGGTTACGATTCGTTTCGCGAAGGACAGAGACCTATTATTGAGGACGTCCTTAAAGGGGAGGACGTGTTAGGGATCTTGCCGACCGGAACAGGAAAATCTTTGACTTATCAACTACCTTCCTTACTTCAAGAGGGGATGACTATTGTCGTTTCCCCTTTAATATCACTAATGATTGATCAAGTGAAGCAATTAAAAGCTCAAGGTTTCAAGTCCGTAGTAGCCATGAACAGCTTCATCAATTATCAAGAAAGAAAACGGATAATGACCAATATCACTCAGTATAAACTCCTATATATCTCCCCGGAGATGTTACAAAACGAATGGGTGCTTGATCAACTAACCCAAATCAAGGTCGATTTGTTCGTAATCGACGAGGCGCACTGCATTTCGCAGTGGGGACATGAATTCAGGACAGACTATCTGAAATTGCACGTCGTCCTGGAGCAACTTCGCCATCCTACGGTGCTAGCCTTAAGTGCTACGGCAACTCCAGAAGTGCAAGATGACATTCTTAAGAAATTGAAGCGGGAAGGTATGAAGAAGCGGATCTATTCCATGGACAAGCAGAATATAAGTTTTGCAGTAAAAGAGTTGAGAAGTCCTGAAGATAAATTAGTACAGATCACTCAATTGCTTCAAAGAACACGTGTGCCTGCGATGATCTATTTCTCTAGTAGACAATGGGCTGAAAGGGCAGCAGTCGAGCTTCAATCTAAGATCAACCAGCGTGTTGCTTTCTACCACGGTGGGATGGAACAGACTGATCGCATGCTCGTACAGCAACAATTTATGAACGATCAATTGGATGTAATATGCTGTACGAGTGCTTTTGGAATGGGAGTCGATAAACAAAATATACGTCTCGTCATCCATTTTCATCTGCCATCACAGCTAGAGTCATTCATCCAAGAAGTAGGTAGGGCAGGAAGAGATGGGAATCCATGTGTGAGTTTGCTTCTATTCTCACCGAAAGACCACTATCTTCCTCAACTGCTAATAGAAGGTGAACTGCCCGACCCTAATGAAATAAGCACTATATTACAAAAAGTGGATCAGTACGCTAATAATCAAGGGAAGTTACCTGATGTAGAGCATATCTTGGAAGAATTGCAGTTGTCAGAGTCTCAGTGGAATTTCATTCACTATCAATTAGAAGAGAGAGGGGTTTTCAACGGTCAATCCATACTGCAGAATGCAGATAATACCTCGTTGAAGACTCAACTGACAAAAGTCGTGCAGCAGCGATGGAAATATAAACAGAGTAAGCTAACAGAAATGATTCATTGGATACACTCTACTACCTGCAGGCGAACGGCATTGTATGAGCCATTCCAAAATCATATCCGTCCTCCTAAAGTCCCTTGTTGTGATATGTGCTCCTTTGATATTGACCAGTTAGACTGGCAAGAAGGAATGTCCGTCATTGAGGAAGTTAGCTGGCAGGAACGGTTAGCTAATGTTTTCGCGGGAGGACAGAAGAAATGAAACGAAAACGACAGGCGGATCTGATCAAACAGATGAGTGATAAAGAAGTTGCTGTACAATTGGCGGTTACACAACTGATATTACTAGCTGTAGCACTAGTTACAAGTCTGTTTTTATTTGAATCCTATTGGTCTGAATGGCTAAGTATGTTTCCACTATCTTACGAAAACTGGTTGATGTTTGGGGTACTGCCTGGTTTACTGATACTTCTAATTGATTTAGCTCTAATGTATACTTTACCTAAGAAGTACTATGATGACGGCGGTATCAATGAGAAAGTATTTGAGAACCGATCATTCAGTGGGGTCTTATTTCTTACGCTTCTCGTTGCAATCAGTGAAGAAATGTTGTTCAGAGGGGTGTTGCATAATGAACTAGGCTATATTCCTGCGAGCATCTTGTTTGCTGTCATTCACATCAGGTACTTGTCGAAGCCGGTGCTGCTTCTGTCCGTATTATTTGTCAGTTTCTTGATAGGGTACATGTTCGAGGTGACAGGGAGCTTGACGGCTACCATTACGGCGCATTTCATCGTCGATTTTGTTTTAGGTTTGTGGATCAAGTTGGGTAAATGGGGTGGAAAAAATGGAAGAGACGGATAGGAAAGACCAAGCAGAAAGCTTAAGAGCTTACACAGAACAGGGTAATTTCAAAGAGGAAGTTTCCGCATTAGACCTTCCTCCAAGAAGCGAAGTCCACAATCAGAAACAGAAGAAAGCTAAATGGCGGTTGAATACTCTTTGGATTAGGTTTTTATTTCTTATTTTTATAATAATCATTTCTCTGTTCTTAACGTATTCTTATTGGGATGAGTGGTTTGGTCGTTCCGATTCTCCTGTCATCGTGGAAGAACAGCAGCTTCATGAAGAAGTGGAAGTTCAAATAGAACCTTAATAACACCCCCGGAAAAGGAGGTGTTATTAAGGTTTAGAATATTTGTTTTCGATCGCGTTCAAATTTAAGGATTTCTACTGCTTCTCTAAAACGCTGAGAGTGGATGATTTCACGCTCGCGTAAGAACTTCAAGCTGTCATTCAAGCAAGGATCGTCAGACATGTTAATGATCCACTGGTAAGTCGCTCTAGCTTTTTCTTCTGCTGCAATGTCTTCATAAAGATCTGCAATAGGATCCCCTTTGGCCGCTATGTATGTGGCCGTCCATGGATCGCCAGCTGCATTATTGTAGTATAGTGCGTGATCATGATTCGCGTAATGCGCCCCTAGACCAGCTTCTTTCATTTGCTCTGGAGTCGCATCTTTTGTCAATTTATAAATCATTGTAGCTATCATTTCCAAATGTGCAAATTCTTCTGTACCAATATCCGTAAGTAAACCAATCACCTTATCCGGAATCGTATAGCGCTGGTTCAAATATCGTAAAGCAGCTGACAACTCTCCATCTGCTCCTCCGTATTGTTCGACAAGGTACTTGGCAAGTCTTGGATTACACTCTGTTACCTTTACAGGATACTGCAATTTTTTTTCGTAATACCACATCGCTTAACCTCCCAACTATAATTGCCACGGCCAAGGGGTATCTTTCCAATTCCAAGGATATCCAGAAAAGCTTGCTCCGTACTGCCTTAGCGGACCGAAGTGTTGTTCATAGACGTGCTTCAAGTCTCTGCTTTCCACCGCTAGTTGATTAAACTGCTGGATGGCTTGTGAATCTTGTGGGTGTGTATCCAAGTACAATGTTAGGTCCACAAGAGCAAAATCGACCATCTGGATCTTTTCCATTAATTCATATCTGTTAACCTTTTGTGCTTCGCTCATAATTATTTCCTCCCTCAAATGGGTACGGATCGTAAAAACACGGCCACAATGTACCTTTATACAGGGCTTCTTTTAGGTTATATTGGGGAAGATTAGGCTGTTGAAATCCTACATATAGATTGGGAGGTGTTGAGTAACAAGCGATTTGGCGTGGAGGGCATGGGTCGAACGGACCGTGATAGGGCTGATAACACTTAAAGTGAGTGTACATATCATCATCACCTTTCTGCGTCTGATTCCAATGTATGCGACAAAGACATTCTGTATTCGAGTTATAATAGAGGAATCTAAACGATCAGTGGAGAAGTAGTACAAAGAATAGAATCGACGAGGTGATGAGAATGTTTGTCAAAAGTATTATGAAGCCGCCGCATAAATCATACACGGCGAAAACAGGAGATACGATCAATGTTGTACTGGACATGTTGAACGAGAAGGATATCGACTGCGTACCAGTACTTGATGGAACGACATTTGTTGGAATGGTAACGAAAGAAGCTGTATATAGCTCTTTCTTTAAAGGAGAACAGTCCAAAGAAGAGTTTCTACGTTCTACAACTGCTGGCGACATCGCAGTACACAAGGACCTATGTATCCATGATGAAGAGGTATTCGAGAGGACACTCCCTTCCTTTAAAGGATTTCCGGTTTTGGCTGTAGTGGATGAACAGAGGAAATTCCAAGGCTTAGTGACTCGGTATGATGTAATTGAGCAATTTGAAAGTGCATTCGGAGTGAAGAAAGCCGGGATTAGAATTGCGTTTACATCAGAAGAATCTGAAGGTAGAATCGAGCGACTAGGTGACATTATTAAAAGCTACCATGAAAATGTCATTTCACTAGCCACATTCGATGAAACGGACAAACTAGCAAGAAGAATCATATTAAAAATCGAGAAGAAAGACAATATCGCTTCTTTCACAAACAAGTTAGAAAAATCAGGGTTTAGAATACTGAGTGTAAAAGAAGTATGATGACAAGCTGCTACAGTCCTTTGTAGCAGCTTTTTTTCCTCCCTCGGGTATTTAGAATGATATTACTTTCTCGAAATTGTGCCTTTATGGTATTATGTTAGTTACTTTCAAAAGAGGGCGGTGTTTGGATGCTTCTCCTTATAATCATTGTTCTTGCTTTCATTGTTCTGTCGTTCTGTTATATGTTTTATACGGCCCAAAGGGATCATCTTCGATTCCATAAGTTCACCGACTCACAGTACCCATCTCAAATCCCGCTCAGAATATTTTTTATTTCCGACATACATAACCGTATAATCAAAGAAAGTACTATGCACGGTGTTGAAGATGTTGATGTAGTGATTATAGGCGGCGACCTTGTAGATAAGCGGACCTCAGCTTCCAAACTGAAATCCAATCTACATCAGCTTTTGAAGCTTGATGCCCCAATTTACTTTATACCTGGCAATAACGATCACGAATATCAAGAGGGGAACCTTATTTCCTTGTTAAATGATTACAACATTGGAACGCTATCCAATGATGATCGAATTTTAGATGCAAAAGATAACTCTTTCTTATTAAGTGGTCTCGATCCATATTTTTTGAGACCGCGCAGAATGATGTCTGCTGCGATCGAAGACACGGATTATTTCCAGGTCCTATGTGTGCACGACCCTTATGTGTTTGAGCGAATGAATGTAGAAGACAAAAAGAAATTCCACCTCGTCTTAAGTGGACATACTCACGGAGGGCAAATCCGAGTGCTCGGAATGGGACCTTATCAACGCGGGGTGTTCCGTTCGATGGAATCACAGACCATCCTCGTTAGCGAAGGGTATGGTACATCTGTTTTTCCGTTACGTTTCGGTACACGTGCTGAGTGTCATATCCTTGAAGTATCCAAACCATAAAGGATAGGTTGTAAAGAAGATTGAAATTTTACACGTCAATTCGTGTAGAGCTATAATAAATGTAAATTCTAGTGTGTGGAGGCAATCTTATGGCGAATACGAAACCAAAATATAATATTAAGGCCGTATCACAAATGATTGGCATCCAACCAGGTACCTTACGTGCTTGGGAGCGACGTTATCAAATGATTCGCCCTTCCCGCAATGAAGCAGGTCACCGGTTATATACCGATGATCATATAAAGATATTAAAATGGTTAATGGAGAAAGTTAATAAAGGGTTCACCATTTCCCAAGCTGTTTCTTTGCTGGAAAGTAACGAGGAAGTCTTCACGGAGACAAACGAGTCAGGTCATACCAACCAACTACAAAAAATAGGCGATGAACTATTGGATGATCTTTTATCCTTCAATGAAAATGATGCACAGCAGAAATTGGATCATGCTTTTGCGCTCTTCACACCTGAGACAGTAGCAATCGATATCATCGGGCCAATCCTAGTGAAGATAGGTGACCTGTGGGAAGAGAATCACATAACGAGCGCCCACGAACACTTTGCCAGCCAATTCATCCGGTCAAGGATCGGTATGATGCTTTTGTCCATTCCCAGTGACGGGATGCTTCCGAAGGCATTACTGGTGTGCGGACCTAATGAGCGACACGAGTTAGGCTTGTTGATTTTTGCTCTGTTTTTAAAACGAAAAGGTTATGATGTTGTGTACTTAGGTCAGAGCATTGCAGGTGGAGACATAGATATTGTAATTGAGGAAATAGAACCGACTTACGTTTTCATGTCCTGCACCTTAAAGAAAAACATTCCGATTACGGTTCGTTTAGCAGAATCATTGAGCAAACAATTTCCGGAATTAAAGATCGGACTTGGTGGGTATGCTTATGATCGTTTATCCGAGCTCGATAAGAAGCGAATACAGCCGTTCATCGTCGGCAACTCTAAAAAAGACTGGGAACAATGGCTGCAACTGAGAGCATAGGACAAATTTATGGAAAAAAACTTGCCCCTACAAAATTGGGTTCGGTATAATTTGAAAAAAGGTACCATATCCAAGGAAACCATCATAAGATATAGATAAACACATTGTGACAGGGGGGCGATCATGTGCGAGTAGAGAGAATGTCTAATGAGAAGTTTAAGATATTCCTTACGTTTGATGATTTATCAGAGAGGGGATTATCTCGAGACGAACTATGGAGTGACTTGCCACGCGTTCACCGTATATTCAGTGATATGATGTATGATGCAGGTACGGAACTTGGAGAAGAGCTTTCCGGTGTACTTCTCGTTCAAGTGTATTTATTGCAAGCACAAGGCATGCTGATCATAGTGACGAGAAGTGAGCCTATTGACATGGACGATGAAGATGACTACTTGGAAATGAAAGTCACTCTTGATGAGAGTATTGAAATGATGTTCTCCTTCGAGCGTTTTGAAGATGTAATTCAAGCAGGTTTGCAGTTACATCGTCTTAATGTGGACGGGGGCAGTGTCTATCATTATCAGGATGACTACTATATGCTACTCACTGAAGAGGACGTCTGGCATCTGGACGATGACCAAGTCATAGCTTTAATGTCTGAATTTGCATCGGCTTCAGCCGCTACCTCTCATCGTCTTATGGAGTATGGTAAGACGATTATGGATGGATGTGCCTGCAAAACTATTCACCATTATTTTTCATAATTTGAAAAACAGGAACGAAGCTCGATAGCCTCGTTCTTTTTATTTTTGTCGTAGAAGCACATGTGGGAACGTGTTACGATAATAAAGTATGTCGTATATTTGAAACAGAACAGAAATGGAGTGTAGATCATGAAGATTGCGGTTTTATACGGGGGAACATCCGGAGAGCGGGAGGTTTCTTTATCCACGGGAAAGGGAATTATACAAGCGTTAGAAAATTACGGTCACGAAGTGGTTGGTATCGATTTCTCACCAGAACGTCTGGAGGAAATCATTCAACTGAAAGTGGACCTTGTTTTTATCGGATTACACGGTAAATACGGTGAAGATGGAAAAATTCAAAGTTTATTGGATATGCTTGAGATTCCATATGTTGGTTCTGGTGTATTAGCATCAGCTTTGGCCATGGATAAAACGAAGGCTAAACAGATCTTCGCCTCGAACGGTATTCAAATCGCTAAGAGTAATTCTTATTCCGCTGACCTTGGTATTACTGCTATTGCTGAGGATGTAAGGAAGCACTTCACTCCTCCGTTTGTCGTGAAACCCAATCAAGAAGGCTCGACTCTCGGCCTTACGATTGTGAAGCAGGACCATCAAATTGAGAATGCTTTAGAACTTGCTGTGAAATCTGACTCTACGATTCTTGTAGAAGAGTACGTAAAAGGCCGGGAGATGACGGTTCCGGTTATTGGTCGACAAGGAGAAGAACAGGCATTGCCGGTAATTGAGATCATTCCGAAGAATGAGTATTATGATTTTGATTCAAAATATAAACCAGGTGGCAGTGAACATATTGTTCCGGCCGAAATCGATCAGGACCTAACAGTCAGGATGCAGGAAGAAGCGATTCTTGCCCATCAAGAATTGGGTTGTAAAGTGTATTCCAGGGTTGACTTCATCATCAACGAGCAAAATGAACCCGTTATACTGGAAGTAAATACATTACCGGGAATGACTCCGACAAGTCTATTTCCAGACTCCGCTCAAGAGATTGGTTGGAGTTATGATGAGTTGATTCAAAAATTTGTCGAACTTTCTGCATCAGAACAGAGAAAAACAGTGTAACCGTTTACATTTTCTTTGCGATTTAAGCAGAAAATAGTGATTTCTGCCTTTCCATAAGCGGGGTGAGCGTGTATACTATTGACTGAACGATGACCCTAATGCCAATGGATGGATATAGGAGGTAAATGGATGGTAGCCGATAAGCCAACAGATACTGCAAACGAACAAAATGACAAACTTGACGTGTTGAAGTCCACTCAGACGGTGGTCAAAAAAGCACTTGATAAATTAGGTTATCCAGACGAAGTTTATGAACTGATGAAAGAACCTGTACGAATGATGACCGTACGAATTCCCGTACGTATGGACAATGACAAAATTAAAATTTTCACTGGCTACCGCGCGCAGCATAATGATGCTGTAGGCCCTACTAAGGGTGGAGTCAGATTCCACCCGAACGTATCAGAAAAAGAAGTGAAAGCACTTTCCATCTGGATGAGTTTGAAAGCTGGAATTGTAGACCTTCCTTACGGTGGGGGTAAAGGTGGAATCGTTTGTGATCCACGAGAGATGTCTTTCCGAGAGCTGGAAGGTGTCAGCCGAGGATATGTAAGAGCGATCAGTCAAATCGTGGGACCAACAAAAGACATCCCCGCTCCTGATGTATTTACAAACTCTCAGATCATGGCCTGGATGATGGATGAATATAGTCGTATTGACGAATTCAACAATCCTGGCTTTATCACAGGTAAACCGCTTGTCTTGGGAGGATCCCACGGTCGTGAAACCGCAACTGCCAAGGGTGTAACGATCTGCATCGAAGAAGCGGCCAAGAAGAAAGGGATCAATGTAGAAGGAGCACGCGTTGTCGTTCAAGGTTTCGGTAACGCAGGAAGTTTCCTAGCTAAGTTTATGCATGACCGAGGCGCTAAAGTTATCGGTATTTCTGACGCATATGGCGGGCTACATGACCCAGACGGGCTCGATATTGATTACTTACTAGATAGACGTGACAGCTTTGGGACCGTCACAAACTTGTTCAAAAACACAATTACCAATGAAGAATTGTTGGAGCTTGACTGTGATATTCTTGTGCCAGCGGCTATCGAGAATCAAATAACAGAAGATAATGCACATAACGTTAAAGCGACGATTGTTGTAGAAGCCGCTAACGGTCCTACAACTCTTGATGCAACTAGAATTCTTTCGGAGCGAGGGATTCTACTAGTGCCAGATGTATTAGCTTCTTCTGGTGGTGTAACTGTCTCCTACTTCGAATGGGTCCAAAACAACCAAGGGTACTACTGGACCGAAGATGAGGTAGAAGAGAAGTTACAGAAAGTGATTGTAAAAGGGTTTGACAACGTCTACCGTACCGCTGAGACAAGACGGGTCGATATGAGACTCGCTGCTTACATGGTCGGTGTGAGAAAAATGGCGGAAGCTTCAAGGTTCCGTGGATGGATTTGAGTTGATTTGACCTTTAGAATCTCCTATCATTGTGATGGTAGGAGATTCTTTTTGTTCTGTTCGCAAATGGAATGAAAAGTCTTGGAGAGGAAAGAGGAGTGACAAACGTGCAACAAGAAAAAGTAATCGTAATCGGTGGAGGTCCCTGCGGCATGAGTGCAGCAATAGAGTTGCAGCAAAAAGGGATACAGCCACTAATTATAGAAAAAGGAAACATTGTAAATTCAATCTATCATTATCCAACGCACCAGACTTTTTTCAGTTCAAGTGAAAAACTTGAAATCGGAAATATCCCATTTATCTCTGAACGTCAAAAGCCAGTTCGTAACGAAGCGCTGGTTTATTATCGTCGTGTAGCGGACCGACAGGAGTTGAACATACACGCTTTTGAGAAAGTTGAACTCGTCACGCGTGAAGAAGAAGGTTTTGTTGTATCCACAACGGATAAGACGGGAAATGGTCGTCAATATCTTGCCGAACACATCGTTGTGGCAACAGGGTATTATGACCAGCCTAATTACATGGGTGTCAAAGGTGAAGAGCTCGACAAAGTGCAGCATTACTTTAAAGAAGCTCATCCTTTCTACAAAAAGAATGTTGTCGTCGTAGGAGGAAAAAACTCAGCTGCAGATGCTACGCTAGAGCTAGAAAAAGCAGGAGCAAACGTCACCGTTCTGTATCGCGGAGAAGAATATTCGAAGAGTATCAAGCCATGGATCCTTCCATTATTTGAATCCCTCGTCAATAAAGGTCTTGTCGATATGGAATTTTGCGCGGACATTCAAGAAATAACAGAAACGGAAGTCGTTTACCAATGCAACGGGGAAACGAAAAGGATTCCGAACGATTTCGTATTTGCGATGACAGGTTACCGTCCGGATCATGATTTTCTTACGAAAATGGGTGTGGAATTGGACGAGGAGACAGGAAGACCGGAATTTCATGAAGATACGATGGAAACGAACGTGCCTGGTATTTATATAGCTGGCGTTATTGCAGCAGGCTATAACAACAATGAAATCTTCATTGAAAATGGTCGACACCACGGTGGGAAAATCGCAGAAGCTATTATTAATAAAGCATAAGAAAAAGGCATGGATGACTCCATGCCTTTTTTGTGCTAATTAGCTGAACATATGTTGTAGTTCTGTAGGGTTGTTTGTCATCTCTAGGGCGATCATCAATTTGATGCGTGCTTTTGGGCCTGTAACTCCATTTGCAAAAATGATACCCATATCTCTTAATTGTCTCCCACCACCTGCGTATCCGTAGGTATCTTGGACTACGCCTTGGTAACACCTCGAAACGAGCACGATGGGGATATCATTTTCGAGCATCCGCCTCATTGCGTCTACCGTGTCGGGAGGCATATTCCCTTGACCTAAAGCTTCGACGACAAGTCCGTGCACACCACTTTCCCTAACAGCATCAATGAGCGTACCGTCCATACCGGCGTATGCCTTGATTAGCGATACTTTCTTCGTAATTTGCTGGATTGGGTAGGAGTCGTGTCGAGTCATTTTGTGATGGAAAAAAACATCTCTTTTCGTTGTAATTCCGATCGGACCGTATTGGGGACTTTGGAAGGTAGCGACGTTACTTGTCGATGTCTTCGTTACATTTCTTGCTGTGTGAATTTCATCGTTCATGACGACTAGGACGCCTTTATCCTGAGCTTCATCACAACTTGCTACTTTGATTGCACTCAATAAGTTATATAAACCATCCGATCCTATTTCATTGCTGGAGCGCATCGCACCTGTTACAACGACGGGCTTACGAGTTTGAACAAACAGATCCAGGAAATAGGCTGTTTCTTCCAATGTGTCCGTACCATGAGTGATCACAACACCGTCATAGTTTCTTTTAGCTAATTTATCGTGAATCGTTCGCCCCAGTTTGAGCATGTCCTCAGGGCGAACATGCGGTGAGGGAAGGTAGAACAGAATCTCATCCTCGATTTCTGTTTCTCCTTGCAGCATAGCAGATAGTTCATCCATTGGATGCTGATCGGATGTATTTACTTCTCCTGTTTCTTTGTTCTCTTTCATCGAAATAGTCCCACCAGTATGTAAGATCAAAATTCGTTTCATTGTTTTACACCAACTTCCATTCAATTTGTTCCCTTTCCTTCTTCTTCATGATACGATGAATCCTAGGTGAAAGAAAGAGAGAGGGCTGATTGACTATGGCCATATTTACCGCGGCCATTTCCCCCGCAGTAGCCATCATGACATTTATTTACTTAAGCAAAAAGATTGAATTAGAACCTCTGCCTTTAATCGTACGAATGTTTATCATCGGAGTCATCATGGTGTTTCCGATCATGTTTATCCAATATGCATTCGAGGTCGAAGGTGTTTTTCAATCCCCTTTACTTAGATCGTTTTTCTTAGCTGGGCTGATCGAAGAATTTTTCAAATGGTTCTTTCTCCTATTCGTGGTTTATCAGCATTCAGACTTTGATCATCACTATGATGGCATTATCTACGCCGTCGCCATCAGTCTAGGTTTTGCGACGATAGAGAATGTCATTTATTTGTTCTCAAACGGAATAGAGATCGCAATTCTGAGAGCAGTGTTCCCTGTATCATCCCATGCACTCTTCGGTATTATTATGGGGTACTATATGGGTAAGGCGAAATTCGCAGAGGCTCACCGGACACGTTGTCTCGTGCTAGCCCTCTTCATCCCTGTCAGTCTTCATACCGTTTACGATTTTATTATAACCGTTTTTGAACAATCTTGGTTATATTGGATTACACCTTTCATGATTATTCTATGGGTGATCGGTTTTAGAAAAATAAAAGAGGCTAATTTGCATCATCAAGAATTATTAAAGCCTTAAACAACCTGCCGCTTAAAAGGCAGGTTGTTTTTTTATTGGCATTCGTTATATTGAACTGTCGATGTATAACTTATCGCCTCTTGATGGAAACTATCGTTATGTGAAATTGCCGAGAAAATCTAACGATCAGAGGTGTGCTAGGATGCTGTGGAAGAAAACGATTGTCATAAGTTTAGGGCTCTCATTGATGATATTTCCTTTCTCAGAATGGACGATAGGGAGACCAGTGTACGGATTCTCTAATCAAGTGATCCAGCAAGGGGCAACGGGAAATGACGTCATAGAACTGCAATCTAGATTGCAATATTTAGGCTTTTACAATGGGGATATAGACGGAGTGTTTGGATGGGGGACTTATTGGGCAGTACGAAATTTCCAAAGCGAATTCGGACTAGAGATTGACGGACTCGTAGGAGAAGAAGTTAAGGCGAAGTTGAACAAGGCAAGTCAATATGACGAGGGGTATGTGAAAGAACAGATCCAGAAAGGAAATGACTTCACACATTATGGAGGCGTTCCGAAAAAACAGCAAACGAAACAAGATAACAACAAAAGAGACCAAAACAAACAAACTGAGCAGTCTACTCCGAATGAACCCACGGCAGTCAATGTGCCGGGGGGATATTCACAAAATGAAATCCAACTGATGGCCAATGCTGTTTATGGGGAAGCCCGTGGCGAACCTTATGTGGGTCAAGTGGCAGTCGCGTCTGTGATTATCAATCGGGTACAGAGCTCTTCTTTTCCTAACTCGGTATCTGGTGTGATATTTGAACCGCGTGCTTTTACAGCCGTAAGTGACGGCCAGATATGGTTAACACCAAATGAAACAGCTAAGGAAGCAGTCATTGATGCGATGAATGGTTGGGACCCATCTGGTCAGGCTCTTTATTACTTCAACCCGAATACTGCAACATCGAGTTGGATATGGTCACGACCGCAAATCAAACAAATCGGAAAGCATATTTTTTGCAAATAGGAGGTGGACTAGATGATACGGACAATTCTTATTGCATTTTTCGCAGTATCCACGATTGGAGCGGGTGTGTGGGGCTACATGGAACACCAAGACAAAAATGCTGTCTTAATTCAAGCAGAAAACAATTACCAGCGAGCATTTCATGAACTTACGTACAATGTAGAACTGCTGCATGATAAAATCGGGTCCACTCTCGCGATGAATTCACGCCAGCAATTATCTCCACAATTAGCGGAGATTTGGAAGGTAACATCAGAAGCGAACGGAGACGTAGGGCAGCTGCCATTGACGTTGATGCCCTTCAACAAGACGGAGGAATTTCTGTCACAAATAGGTGATTTTGCATATAGGACGGCAGTTCGGGATTTAGAGAAAAAACCTCTGACAGAGGAAGAGGTTCAAAAACTCGAAGAACTGCATGAACACTCCAGGGAGATTAAGAATGAGCTAAGAAAGGTACAGAACGTGGTATTGCGCGATAATCTCCGCTGGATGGATGTAGAACTAGCTTTAGCTACTAATGATGAAGTGGGAGATAATACGATTGTAGATGGCTTCAGAACGGTGGAAAAAACGGTAGAAGGTTTTGAAACAGCTGAGCTAGGAACAGGATCCGGAACGTCTGACACTACAGAAAATTATCGTTTCTTGAGTGGTGAAAATTTATCTAAAGAACAAGCCGAAAAAGTGGCCAGCAGTTGGCTTGAAGATATCGACACTAAAAAACTGAGAATGACGGATTCAGGAAAAGGGGCAGAAGTCCCGACCATTACAGCATCCTTTCAGGATGGTGAGAAAAATGGGTATTTAGATATGACGAAAAAAGGCGGCCACCCTTTAACGATGATGATCTCAAGACCTATTAAGAAAGCAAAGATCGGTTTACACGAAGCTTCAGAAAAAGCAAAATCTTTCGTTGAGCGTCTTGATGTAGACTCAGTGGAGTTAGTAGAGAGTAGTCAGTATGGAAACACAGGAGTCTTTCGGTTTGTCTACACAAAGGATGATATCCGTTACTACCCGGATGCAATGGTGTTAAAAGTCGCACTAGATAATGGAGAAGTTATGGGTTTGTCAGCAAGAGAGTTTTTCAACTATCATAACGATCGCAAGATAAACCCACCGGTTTTAACAGAAGAGAAGGCGAGAGAAAAAGTGAATCCACAGTTGGAAATTCAACAGCAGAGGCTGTCTGTTATTGAGAATGATATTAAAGAAGAAGTCTTATGTTATGAATTCTTAACTACAATGGAGAATACGACCTATCGCATCTTCATCAATGCTACAAACGGGGAAGAGGAAAAAGTGGAGACGTTGAAGAAATCTGAAATGAAATACAATCAAGAAGTGTAAGTGGAAAACCGAGTGTACGGGAGTGCGCTCGGTTTTGTTATGAAGGGATTTATGTTCAGTAAATGAGTTGCAAACCATCTGCCTAGTCCTTCCATTTTCCTAGGAATGATGCGATAATACATGGAGGGTATTGGCAGGCGAAAAGGGGGAAGACTATGGGCAATTTAAAAATCGGTACTCCAATCAACTTGAGCATGGATAAGGGAGCAGAGGAAAACGATGATCAGTATCGATGCAAACTTGTCGATTTTCAAGGAGAGTATATTTACATTGATTATCCCGTGCATTCAAGAACGGGTAAAACCGGCTTTTTCATGGAAGGGGCTCAATTTCAGGCTAGCTTTGTTGGGGAAGATCAATCCGTATATTGGTTTGAAACAGAGGTAGTAGCGAGGAAGAAATTGAACATTCCTGTGATTGTTCTTACATTTCCTGGCATTGATAAATTAGTCAGAATCCAAAGGAGAAAATATGTAAGGGTAGAAACATCGATTGACATTTCCGTAGAGGGACAACAGGGGACATTTCCTACGGTGACCACAGATATTAGTGGAGGCGGAGTCGCCATTGTTCAACCAAAAGAGAAGCATCTTAAAGAACAAGAGAAGGTTGGGTTACTGCTTGTGCTGGGTATGAATTCCGGAGAATTTCATTACGTCGAAGCAACAGGTACGGTCATTCGAGTTTTTGTGGAAAGGAAAAACCAACCGAATAAGGCTTCCGTTGAATTTGATGATATTTTGGAAAAACACAGACAGAAAGTCATTCAGTATTGCTTTGAGCAGCAAATGCATATGCGGAAAAGCCGGCTACAATAGAATTTATACATAGATTTTTCCTGAAGGCATATGTTATTCTTTACAATGATAAAGACTGGTATCGGCAATGCCTTTTACTAGATTTGGAATGGATTATTGGAGGAAGTTTTTTATGAACAGTATGACAATTGCAATTGATGGACCAGCGGCTGCTGGGAAGAGTACAGTAGCAAAAATGGTAGCTGAAAAATTATCCTATATTTATGTGGATACAGGAGCTATGTACCGGGCTTTGACCTGGAAAGCAATCCAGGAGGGTATCGCTCTTGAAGATGAGGAGAAGCTGGAGACGCTTCTTAAGGAAAGAGATTTGAAATTAGTGCAATCAGAGAAAGGGCAGCTTGTCATGTTGGATGGACAAGACGTCTCGGAAGCAATTCGGACTGACGAAGTAACAAACCAGGTATCGATTGTCGCGAAACATCAAAAGGTGCGAGTGGAGATGGTTAAGCGTCAGCAGGAACTCGTTAAAGAACAAGGTGTGGTAATGGATGGTCGCGATATCGGCACTCATGTATTACCGGATGCAGAAGTCAAGATTTTCATGATTGCATCAGTAGAGGAGCGCGCTGAGCGTCGTTACAAAGAAAATGTAGAAAAAGGATTCGACGCAGATTTAGAGAAGTTGAAAGAGGAAATCAGAAAACGTGATGAGATTGACTCGAACCGGTCAGTATCACCACTTGTTAAAGCGGATGATGCCATTGAACTTGACACAACTTCCTTAACAATCGACCAAGTAGTGGAAAAGATAATCGGAGTTGTCCGAAAGGCAGAGGAGAAGGGGGTATAATAAATGAGTTTGTATAAACTGGGGAAATGGATTTGTACCATACTATTTTACCCTTTATACAGGATTAACGTAATCGGCAAAGAGAACATCCCGAAAAAAGGGCCGGTCATCATTTGCTCGAACCATATCTCTAACTTAGACCCTCCCATTGTAGGAATTACGAGCAGCCGGAATATTTATTTCATGGCGAAAGAAGAGTTGTTTAAGAACCCGGTAATTGGGGGAATATTGAAAAGAGTTCATGCTTTTCCTATTAAAAGGGGCATGCGTGACCGTAATGCTTTGCGACAGGGATTAGGCGTTTTGAAAGATAACCACGCACTTGGTCTTTTCCCGGAAGGTACGAGGCAGAAAAGCGGTGAAATTGGAAAAGGGCTTGCAGGTGCAGGGTTCTTTGCACTCCGCTCAAACGCCTATATTGTACCTTGCGCCATTATTGGTCCTTATGAGAAGTGGAGACCTCTTAAAGTTGTTTATGGTGAACCGATTGATATGACTACGTATCGTCAGGAAAAAGCTTCTGCACAAGTAGTCACCGATCGGATTATGGAAGAAATCAGACAATTGCATAAAATTCATCAATAAACAGAGGTAATCACTTGACAAACAGCTCTAAATATTAGAAGTTAGACAAAAGGGCATTTCTGTATTTCGGTTGTGTCGGAATTTGAAGGAGGTAGCTTGGTATGGATGAAATGAATCAAGAAGTATCAGGAATGAAAGAATTCTCTGCAGGGGACATTGTGACTGGTAAAGTAGTCAAAATCGAAGATAAACAGGTCCTCGTAGATGTTGGATATAAAGTTGAGGGGATTGTCCCTATTAGTGAACTATCCAGCCTTCATGTTGAAAAAGCATCTGATGCTGTAAGTGAAGGAGACGAGCTGACCCTGCAAGTGAAGAAAGTCGAAGATGATGAAATTGTACTTTCTAAACGTGCTGTCGACGCTGACAAAGCGTGGGAAGATCTAGAACAAAAGTTTGAAAGTGGCGAAACGTTCGAAGCAGAAGTGAAGGACGTAGTCAAAGGTGGACTTGTTGTAGATATCGGCCTACGTGGTTTCATTCCAGCCTCTCTTGTAGAGACTTATTATGTTGAAGATTTCGAAGATTACAAAGGTAAGAGTCTTACACTTAAAGTCGTTGAATTGGATCGTGAGCAAAATCGCGTCATTCTCTCTCATCGTGCTGTAGTGGAAGAAGAAGAGTCTGCGAAGAAATACGATGTTCTTCAGTCCCTTGAAGAAGGTCAAGTAATCGAAGGAACAGTTCAACGTCTTACAGACTTCGGCGCATTCGTAAATCTCGGAGGTATTGACGGTCTCGTACATATCTCCCAGTTATCTCACCAACACGTGGAAAAAGCATCAGATGTGGTCGAGGAAGGTCAGAAAGTGAAAGTGAAAGTGCTTTCTGTAGATCGTGACAATGAAAGAATTTCCCTTTCTTTGAAAGCGACTCAACCTGGACCATGGCATGACATCAAGAATAAAGTTCACGCAGGAGAAACTTTAGAAGGAACAGTGCGCCGCTTAGTTAGCTTTGGTGCGTTTGTTGAGGTTCTTCCTGGAGTGGAAGGTCTTGTCCACATTTCACAAATTTCAAACCGCCACATCGGTACACCTGATGAGGTTCTTGAAGAAGGACAACAAGTTGAAGTGAAAGTATTAGATGTAGATGAAGATGCTAAACGTCTATCTCTAAGCATGAAAGAACTTCAGCAAGACGAACAGCGTCAGGAAATTGAGCAATACGAGAAAGAAGAAGATAATTCAGGATTCTCCCTTAGCGATATGATCGGGGATAAGCTGGACAAATATAAAAAATAATAAAGATGGTGAAGGGTATGTCGAGATCCGAGAGGAAGATTGACCATATCCGCCATGCGCTTGGTCATGAGCGTGACGTTCACAATCACTTCGATGATGTAACGATCGTTCACCAAAGTCTGGCTCGACTAGACTATCAAGCATTGAATATTAACACTCAAGTAGGGGAACTTTCATTAAGTTCCCCTCTTTTTGTTAATGCTATGACTGGTGGTGGCGGTGAGAAAACAGAGGAGATTAACCGAAACCTGGCGATTGCAGCTAGCCAAACCGGTATTGGAATGGCAGTGGGCTCCCAAATGTCAGCGCTTAAAAACCCAGAGGAACGAAAGACTTATGAAATTGTCAGGAAAATGAATCCCGATGGAGTTGTATTTGCCAATGTAGGAAGTGAAGCAACAGCTGATCTAGCGAAAGAAGCCGTTGATATGTTGGAGGCAAACGCCTTGCAAATTCATGTCAACACGCTACAGGAGTTGATTATGCCAGAGGGTGATCGGGATTTTTCCAATCGATTGAAGCAAATCGAACAAATCAGAGAAACCATGGATGTGCCGGTGATTGTAAAAGAAGTTGGGTATGGCATGTCTAGGGAGACTATAAAGGTCTTAGCTGAATTAGGGATTTCATATGTTGATGTAGGAGGTAGAGGAGGTACCAATTTTTCAAAAGTGGAAAACCTTCGTAGAGAAAAACCTCTGTCATCTTTTAATAATTGGGGTATCCCTACTCCTATATCCATCTTAGAATCCCTCCAACATGACAAGGTCCATGTCATCGGCTCAGGTGGCATTAGACACGGTTTAGATGGCGTGAAAGCTCTCGCACTCGGGGCGGAAGCATTCGGGATGGCCGGTGCGTTATTAAAAGTTCTAGTAGAAGAGGGTATAGAAGTATTAGTGGAAGAAATAGAGCATATTCATAGGGAAATTAAAGTTGCTATGATGCTTATGAATATTGAAGAAGTGGCACAATTTAAAAACCAACCCTACGTTCTCCATGGTTTAACAAAAGAATGGATAGACCAACGAAAAAGCTTATGACTGTAGCAGTCGTAAGCTTTTTTAATTTGTAAAAGTTTAAAGGAATATTCACTTAGCCATAATAGAAAGGAGGAGTGAGAAGATGGCACCATTTTATTATTGGCTATCGTGGCTGATCGTTATTATTGCAATATTTTTTATAGAAGGGACTTCGTTAAAGCAGACACTGTTACTGTTCGCTGCTGTGGTCATGTGTTTGTATTCATTGAATGCAGAGGAGCCATTACTCCAGTTGATTCACCCAGCCGTGCTTGTGGCATTCGGAGTTCGTTTTTGGTTGATGAAAACAAAGAAATGGCTGTCGCATGTGTGGCCATTTATTTTCAGCTTAGTCTGTACATCTCTTTATCTCTTTTTAATCGTATCCCCTTTATGGATGGAGTTCCCTCTTAAGTCAATAGGTGTGTGTATTTTCTTGTTTGCTATGACTTTCTATCTGGGGAATTTATGCTGTGCTATTGGATTTTGGTTATTGTTGAACGGTTTGGGGATACTATGGACCACCATTGTTTTCTGGCAATACGAATTGGGTGCCGTATTAGATTTGAACCAAAAAATGTTGACCGTGCTTCAAGGGGTGCTGATATTGTTCGTCATTTATGGAGTACTTACGTTGAAGAAGTGGAGTTATCATTACCGGTCTAAGAAAGGGGTTGCCCATGCGTGAATGAATATACGTATCCCATACTATTTGGAATAATCGTCGGTACAGCTATTCGAGTATTTATGCTGCGAACAGATTACCGGCAGTACCCAACCTATTTACACGGAAAGATCATTCATTTGTCTTTAGGTTTCATTGCTGCTTCATTAGGGACTATAGCCATCCCTTCGATTATGGAAAAAGAATTCACTGCTGTAACGTTCTTAACATTGGCGGCATCCCAATTCAGGGAAGTGAGAAATATGGAGAGAAATACACTTTCTGAAATGGATTCCTATGAACTTGTTCCAAGAGGTAATACGTACATAGAAGGCATTGCAGTCGCCTTTGAAAGTAGGAATTACCTTGTGATTTTCACATCATTTATTGTTACTTTATGTTATTTGGCGCTAAATATATGGGTGGCGCTGGGTGCTACCATTTTGTGTTTTATCGCATGTATGATATTCATGAGTGGCTCTAAACTTTCCGATATTGTAACGGTAGAGCAATCCGATCTTACTTTTGATGGGGCGGGACTGTACGTAGATAACATCTATATCATGAACATTGGTTTACCTGAGAGACAAGAAGAGATACTGAAGTACGGCATGGGTTTTATCTTAACTCCGAAATCCTTCAGTGTCAGGTCGACGATTGCAAACCTCGGACAAAGACAGGCGATTCTGCATGATGTCTCTGTCTCGATGGGGGTTTTCCGAGATTCCGGAACGCCGGCTCTTGTACCGTTGATCAAACGCGACTTGAATGATGGACGCATTGGGGTATTCATACTTCCTCAACTTCAAGATCCAGCACGTGCGAAGGAAATCATTTCAGCGGTTCCTGTCTTAGAGAATGCCATCCAAATGCCATCAAAGAAAAGGTAGGAGTGGTTCCTTATGAAAATGGAGAAGGCGATACTAGCAGCCGTGACAACGAAAACTGATAAAGTAGCAGGTAGTGCTGCGGTGTTTACGTGTGAGACAAAAGAGGAAATGGAAGCCGTAGCAGCTAATTTAGAAGCTATTCTAGATGGAATCGCTCACGCACTAAGCGATCACCTCTATATCATTGTCAAGCATTGATTGTCTATTGTGAATAAATTTGCTAAAATAAGAAAGTTAATAGCTTCTGCTGTTCTATCAGACTTGGCTGTTGTCGATAGGAGAGCAGACTTTTTATTTCTCAGAGCTTTAAATAGCTTTTCACAATGAATGGGACATGAAATAATGAAATCAGAATAGAGGAAAGGATGATCCTTTCATGAGAAAATCAGTAGTTGCAATAGTAGGACGACCAAATGTAGGGAAATCAACAATTTTCAACCGCCTAGTAGGTGAACGTATTTCCATTGTTGAAGATACACCTGGAGTAACAAGAGATAGAATCTACTCTCAGGCCGAATGGCTGACAACAAACTTTAATATTATCGACACAGGTGGAATTGAGCTTGGCGATGAACCGCTCCTTGTCCAAATGCGTGCTCAAGCGCAAATCGCTATAGATGAAGCGGATGTCATCGTATTCATGGTAAATGGACGTGACGGTATCACTGGAGCGGATGAAGAAGTAGCTAAACTTCTATTTAAGTCTAATAAGCCCGTAGTTTTAGCCGTTAACAAAGTGGATAATCCTGAAATGAGAGAGAACATCTATGAGTTCTATTCTCTCGGCTTCGGAGAGCCCTTCCCGATCTCAGGGACACACGGTCTCGGCTTGGGGGATTTATTGGATGAGGTTGTGAACCACTTTCCGGAACTTGATCAACAAGAAGTGGACGATGAGACGATTCGCTTCAGCTTAATTGGCCGACCGAACGTAGGGAAATCCTCTCTTGTGAACAGCATTCTTGGACAAGATCGGGTCATTGCAAGCGATATTCCGGGGACAACTAGGGACGCGATTGATACCCCTCTTAAAAGAGATGACCAGGACTTCGTAATCATTGATACAGCTGGAATGCGTAAACGAGGCAAGGTTTACGAGTCAACCGAACGATATAGTATTATGAGAGCGCTGAAAGCGATCGAGCGTTCCGATGTAGTACTGACGCTCATTGATGCTGAAACAGGTATTCAGGAGCAAGATAAGAAAATAGCTGGTTACGCTCATGAGGCTGGTAAAGCGGTCATCATCGTAGTCAACAAATGGGACACGATGAAAATTGAAGAAAAAACAATGAAAGAATTCGAGGACAAAGTCCGTGACCAGTTCCGGTTCTTGGACTATGCTCCTATCGTGTTTCTTTCTGCTAAAACGAAGAAGCGTATTCAAACCTTGCTTCCAAAAGTCGTAGAAGCTAGTGAAAATCATGCTAGAAGAGTACAGACCAATGTGTTGAACGAAGTGATCATGGATGCACTTGCTATGAACCCTACTCCTTCAATCAAGGGTCAGAAGTTAAAAATCTTCTACGCTGCACAGGTTTCAGTGAAGCCACCGACATTCGTTGTCTTTGTGAATGAACCAGAACTAATGCACTTCACGTATGAAAGATTCTTAGAAAACCGAATCCGGGAAGCTTTCGGGTTTGAGGGAACACCTATCAAGATTTATGCAAGACGCCGAACTTAATCGATGGAAAGGAGACGATCTAGATGGAAGCAGTTGCTGTATTAGGAGCAGGAAGCTGGGGGACAGCTCTTTCCATTGTTCTAGCAGACAATGGGTATGACGTTCGTCTTTGGACCCACCGATCTTCTTTAGCGGACGAAATCAATAACAAACGAACGAACGAAAAATACCTCTCAGGAATCACGATCCCTGAGAATATCCAGGCGGAAACAGACCTTGAAAGCGTAGTAAAAGATGTTCGTCACGTAGTTCTTGTAGTGCCGACGAAAGCTATTAGAGAGGTATGTCACGAGCTGAATGGTGTATTAGATCAGACTGTAACGATCACGCACGCCGCAAAAGGCATAGAACCAGAGACTTATAAACGTGTTTCTGAAATGATTCGAGAAGAATTAAAGGCTGAATTGTATGATGATGTTGTTGTTCTTTCAGGGCCAAGTCATGCTGAAGAAGTGAGTCTCCGTCAGCCGACTACTGTTACGGTTTCTTCTGAACAGTTAGAAAAAGCTGAAGCAGTACAAGATCTGTTCATCAATCGCCAGTTCAGGGTCTATACATCTCCGGATGTAGTTGGTGTTGAACTTGGAGGGGCATTGAAGAACATCATTGCTCTCGGAGCAGGGATTTCGGATGGTCTAGGTTATGGTGACAATGCAAAAGCCGCTCTTATTACCAGGGGGCTTGCTGAAATAGCGCGCTTAGGTACATCTATGGGGGCTAACCCTTTAACTTTCTCTGGATTGACAGGAATCGGAGATTTAATTGTTACATGCACCAGTTCGCACAGTCGGAACTGGAGAGCAGGCTACAAACTCGGCCAAGGCCATAAATTAGAAGATGTCTTGGAGCAAATGGGAATGGTTGTCGAAGGTGTCAGAACAACGAAAGCAGCCTATCAGCTTTCCAATACTCAAAATGTCGAGATGCCTATTACGAAAGGCATATACAAGATTTTATTTGATCAAGAAGATCCAAGAGACGTTGTCGATCAACTTATGACCAGAATTAGAAGGCATGAGATGGAGGATCTGACAAATATCTTGGATGAACAAAGGAACGACTGACACATCTCGAGCCTCGTGCATATACTATCCAGAACCCAACGCACGAGGAGGTCAATGATTCATGAGTGATTTTCAAAAAGGTATATTCGATCATCTGAAGAAGAAAGCGAATATCGACGCCGAAGAAGTGTTTCAAGTCGCGAATTCAGTTCAAAGTGCTGACTTCACGGATGAGAAGACCGTACGGAAGCTGATTCGTCAACTTTCTAAAGTAGCAAACAAACCTGTTTCGAAGCAGAAGGAAGACAGAATGGTGGATGCAATCATTAACCAGAACATGCCGTTAGACATGAACACTCTCGGAAAGTTTTTAAAGTAATTCATAAATACTGGGCTCCTGTTGAGGCAGTCCTTTGAAAAAAAGCATAGAATAACTCGCAGCAATCATTACACATGAGCTGAACGGGGATTATTTAGTCAGCCGGGACATAGAGATATGTTCCGGTTTATTTTTGTGAGAAATCCTCCGACCTGATTCGACCATGATCCAAGGCTCCTTACGCAGTAAGACCGATTTGTGGTATAATGTCAGGAGTAAATTTGTGGTTGAAGAGGGGGAAAGATGATGTCTGAATCTATGCTGAAGATGTATATCTCGTTTGGAGGCATCATTTCATTATTTTTAGCTGTAGGACTTATATACTTAAGTCGTCATAAGCTTACGGGCGTCTTATCTGGAATCGTGGCTTTTTTTGCTTACGCTTTCATGATAGTGGGAGGCCTTATCATTTTCTATATCGTTTTAAGTGGACCGACAGCATGACGAAGGAGGAGACATCATGAGATGGGTGAAGCTTTCTAGCTTAATCTTAATACTATTTTTCTTATCAGGGTGCCTCTATCCAAATGCGGAACTTGAGAAGAATCAAATACCTAACCAAATTCAGTTGGAAACCGTTCAGAATGCGGTAGATCAATTCCAAGAAAAGCAGAACGGCTTATTGCCGATTAAGACAAAACCGCAGGATACACCGATTTTCCAAAAATATCAGTTGGATTTTAGTAAATTGCAGCAGCAAGCCTTAATGGGAGAGTTGCCAGGTACATCATTCGAAAATGGCGGATACTATCAATATGTCATTATTCATCCTGAAACAGACCCGACTGTCAAGGTCTTGGATCTGCGCACGACGGAGACGTTGAGGTCTTTACAGGTCAAAGTGACATTCTATCAGGATGAGCATCAATTCCCTCCTTTCGGCGATCAAATCGCAAAAGGTGTGTACGAGCTGGATTATGAAGAATTGGGCTTGCAAGAAGAACCTTTTATTGACAGTCCATATTCTGATAAAATGCTTCCGGTTTACTTGAATGCACAAGGCGAAGTACTTATCGATTACAGAAAAGACTTATATGCATACTTAAACGAACAGGATCATCAGTATCAGCCTGGGCAGGATATTCGTTACCTTCTGACGGATCATGCTCCGTTTGTGCCTGGATATTCTGAAGAATACACCGTTGAAAATGGAGAGCCTATCTTCATGAGTGAATATCAAGCATCCTAGAACGTACCCCCTTCCACTAAGGAAGGGGGTTTTTTAGTTTGAAGAATTAGTCTAACTCTCGCAAGGATCTCAGCATTCTTCTATCTTATTCTTTATCACCACCATACGATGGAACCCCGCTGCTATATTAACTGTTGATTGAGGAACAGGACTTAAGCAGCTTCTCTAAAGCAGAAATAATTTTAGGTGGTATGAAATTGCAGATTGTTAGATACATATAGAGAAGGAAGAGGAGCCTGGGCATTTTTATCGTTTCTGTCATATTTCAATAGGACAACATCATAGACTTAGATTGTCTAGGCTTGTATGTTGGTGAAATATTATTTGGGAGGGGATCCTTTGGAAAAGGTAGATATCTTTAGTGATATTTCCAAACGGACGAATGGAGATATTTATTTAGGCGTGGTGGGGGCAGTACGTACTGGTAAGTCTACATTCATCAAGAAATTTATGGAGCTCGTCGTCTTGCCGAACATGGAAGAAGAATCGGAAAGAGAACGTGCGATGGATGAGCTTCCTCAAAGCGCAGCAGGAAAGCAAATCATGACAACGGAACCAAAGTTTGTTCCTAATCAAGCAGCTACCATTAATTTAGATGATCATTTAGATATCCGAGTACGAATGGTGGATTGTGTAGGCTACGCAGTAAAAGGAGCAGTAGGGTATGAGGATGAGCATGGTCCTCGTATGATTCATACACCTTGGTATGAAGAAGCTATTCCTTTTCATGAAGCGGCTGAAATAGGGACCCAAAAAGTCATACAAGAACATTCTACAATCGGTATAGTTGTAACTACGGACGGTACCATCGGAGAGATTGCACGTGGGGACTATGTAGAGGCAGAAGAGAAAGTTGTAGAAGAGCTGCGCGAGGTAGGTAAGCCATTTATCATGGTAATCAACTCAGCTCAGCCACATCATGACAATACAGAAAGACTGCGCCGGGAGCTCGCAGAGAAATATGATATTCCAGTACTTGCTCTCTCCGTAGAAAGTATGCGTGAAAAAGATGTTCAAAGCGTACTAAGAGAGGCATTGTTCGAATTCCCTGTTCTTGAAGTGAATGTGAATCTACCTAGCTGGGTGATGGTTCTCGATTCTAGACATTGGCTCAGGAACAATTTGCAAGTAGCTATAGAAGAAACAGTTAAAGATATCAAACGTTTGAGAGATGTTGATCGAGTGATTGGGAACTTTGATCAATATGAGCATATAACTGGGGCACATATCTCTGGAATGGATCTGGGCGAAGGTATAGCTGAAATTGATCTTCGCGCTCCTGAACAGCTGTATGACCAAGTGTTGAAAGAAATTGTGGGTGAGGAAATCAGGGGTAAAGACCATTTACTTGAGATTATGCAAGACTTCTCTCATGCGAAGAGAGAGTACGACCAAGTTGCGGATGCCTTGCAGATGGTGAAACAAACCGGTTACGGGATTGCTGCTCCAAGTTTAGAGGAGATGGCATTAGATGAACCAGAAATCATTCGTCAAGGATCTAGGTTCGGTGTCAGATTAAGAGCGGTGGCTCCTTCTATTCATATGGTGAAAGTAGATGTCCAGTCGGAATTCTCCCCAATTATCGGAACAGAGAAACAGAGCGAAGAATTGGTGAGATATCTAATGCAGGACTTCGAAGAGGATCCACTGTCTATCTGGAACTCTGACATCTTTGGGCGTTCCTTAAGTTCCATTGTAAGAGAAGGCATTCAAGCGAAGCTCGCATTAATGCCTGAGAATGCAAGATACAAATTACAAGAAACACTTGAGCGAATTATTAATGAAGGCTCAGGTGGAATGATTGCAATTATATTATAACGGCTCCTTATGAGCCGTTATTATTTTTTTGTTTTTTTAGATGACGTAATATCTTTTTTGAGTTGTGAAACATAGATGAATTTCCCTGAAAACAAAGCTGAACTCCTTTGAAATCGCCTAAAACAATAACTTTTCATAAAAAAATTTCATTAAAAATAAAGGGTTTATGAATCAAACTGTCGTATATTACGTTAAAGAATAAAAGTTTCTCTCAAAAGCCTTTCATATCAAGGGTTTTGGCTGCTTGCCCTGGGAAAATAATTATGGTACTCTACTTATGAACTGAGGTGGTATTCACCTTTGAAATCGCATTGTAACGCGATTTTTAAAGGATTCTCTATTGAATTTCCTCAGAAACTCGTTTAATATAAGGCTTGTCATCCAATGATGGCTACTAATTAAGCATTTGAAGTAGGTAATTACCTGCTTGAAATTAACCCTCTCGGGAGGAGGTGAATATCATGAACAAAACAGATCTTATCAATGCAGTATCTGAAAAAGCAGATCTTTCTAAGAAAGATGCAACAACAGCGGTTGATTCTGTATTCGAATCAATCATGGATTCACTAAAAGATGGTGAGAAAGTTCAGCTAATCGGCTTCGGTAACTTTGAAGTGCGTGAGCGTGCGGCTCGTAAAGGTCGTAACCCACAAACAGGTGAAGAGATCGAAATCTCTGCAAGCAAAGTTCCAGCTTTCAAACCAGGTAAAGCCCTTAAAGATGCAGTTAAATAATAGCTACATAGGGCTAGAGAAAAAAGGGTGCGCATTGCACCCTTTTTTCTTTTCGTATAAACAATTATAATTTTGGGGAAGGATGGAGAGTAGGACTTATCGTTCTATACTTACTAAATTCCATCCATAGGCTTTGACAATCCCTATATACTTAGAGATAGTAGTACAAAAGGAGGTTAGACTGATGAGTTCAAATAACAACGATTTCTTCGTCATCAAGGCGATGGAGGATGGTGTCAATGTTATTGGTTTAACAAGAGGAACAGATACTCGTTTTCACCACTCTGAGAAACTAGACCGTGGAGAGGTGATGATCGCCCAATTCACCGAACATACTTCGGCCGTTAAAGTTCGCGGCAAAGCTGTGATCCAGACAAGTCATGGTGAGATGACGAACGAATCCGATGACTAAGCTTTGCATCAAGCCGCATCGGAAGCGTATCCATTCCTGAATGTGATATACTAAGTGTGGCAAGTGATTAGGAAGGACAAGGTGATCGAGTTGAACTCTACTGATAATCAAATCAAACAACTTAAAGAAAAAATCGTATCAAAAATTCGCCATCCTTTTTTGGTCAAGTTCATTCAAGAACCAGTAATCGATGAGGATAAACTCGTGTTGCTGTCTTCCATCATGGACCACACAAGGCTAACCGCTGTAAAAAAGGAGCAATACATTGTAACAACCATGCTCGTTCAAATTGCTCTCGATACTCATGACCTTGTCACTTTGACTGATGAAGAGGATGATCGCGAAACCGTCCGAAACCGTCAACTGACCGTTCTTGCCGGGGATTATTATAGCGGTCTTTATTATTACTTATTGTCAGAACTTGATGATATTCCAATGATTCACACTTTGGCTGGTGCAATCAAGGAAATCAACGAACTGAAAATGGAACTTTACTATAAAGACGTGGAGTCATTTCAGGAATTTCTGAACGGTTTGAAGAAAGTAGAGTCATTACTTATCCAGCGAGTTGCCTCATATGTGCAGAAGTCAGCTATAAATGATATGGCTGGCGATTGGCTGCTTGCTAAGAAACTAATGGTGGAAAAACGAAGCTACTTAGAAGGAAAGTTCTCACCACTTATAGATGTGCTGATGAATCGCCAGGGGGCTCATGGTAGTGGACAGGTAATCAATAACATAGAGCGAATGCTGCAGAACCATTTGATTCGACTGGAAACATCTGTATCGCAGCTACCAATTCACTTCAATTGGCTGAAATCTTATATGCATTCAAGCATCCATCATCAATTCAATCAGACACAGATTGCGGAAGAAGGGTGAATATGGAGCCACAAACTAAAGAACAGCGTGTCCATCACGTGTTTGAAAAAATCTATAATCAATATGACTCGATGAATTCGATCATTTCATTTCAACAGCATAAGCTATGGCGCAGGGATGTCATGAAGCGTATGGCAGTCTCCCGTGGAGATCAAGTGCTTGATGTTTGTTGCGGAACAGGAGATTGGACTATGTCTCTTGCTGATGCCGTAGGACCTGAGGGGAAAGTCATCGGACTTGATTTCAGTGTCAATATGCTCTCCGTTGGTATCAAGAAGAAGCTACAGAAGAAATGGAACCATGTGGAATTTGAACATGGGAACGCGATGGAGCTTCCCTATGAGGATAACCATTTCGATTTTGTGACGATCGGGTTCGGACTTAGAAACGTTCCGGATTACCAACAGGTACTCAATGAGATGTACCGTGTAGTAAAGCCTGGAGGGAAGGTGGTTTGCTTAGAGACATCGCAACCTACAAATCCATTCTTCAAGTCCATTTACTACTTCTACTTCGGTAATGTGATGCCGCTGTTCGGTAAGGTCTTTGCTAAAAGTTATCAAGAATACAGTTGGTTACATGAATCGGCGAAAGATTTTCCCGACCAAAAACAGTTAGCCTCTATGTTCGAGAAAGCAGGCTTCCGAACTGTTGTAGTGAAACCTTATACAGGCGGCGTTGCTGCAATGCACATGGGAGAAAAGTAAGAATGAAGGATGAAGTTTCATGAAATTAGCTATGATATATTCTTTTCTCAAAAATGATCTGGCGGTCATTGAAGAGGCAGTCAACGAAACAATTCAATCCGATAATCCAGTATTAAGAGAAGCATCTAGTCAACTATTACAAGCGGGCGGAAAAAGAATCCGGCCTGTTTTTGTGCTTTTGGCAGGGAAATTCGGAACCTATGATATCGAACGGATGAAGGCGGTTGCGGTATCTCTTGAACTCATACATACAGCTTCGCTGGTGCACGATGATGTAATCGATGAAGCAGAGTTAAGAAGAGGAGAACCGACTATTAAGTCAAGATGGGATAATCGGATTGCGATGTACACTGGAGACTATATTTTCGCTAGATCTCTAGAGAATTTATCTATGCTTGAAAACCCAAGAGCTCATAAGACGTTAGCTAAGACGATGGTAGAGTTATGCCTTGGTGAAATCGAGCAGATAAAAGACAAGTTCGATACGGACCAGAACTTAAGATCTTACTTAAGACGGATCAAGCGGAAAACAGCTTTGCTTATTGCAGCAAGCTGCAAGCTTGGTGCGGTTGCATCTGATGCCAAACCTTCCTATGAGAAGGCTCTATGGGATTATGGATATTATGTAGGGATGTCTTATCAAATTATAGACGATGTGTTAGACTTCACAGCTTCTGAGAAAGAACTAGGCAAACCTGCGGGGAGTGACTTATTGCAGGGGAATATTACGCTGCCTGTGTTGTATTCCATGGAGGATAACGCTTTCAAACAAAAGTTAGATCGACTGTTTGAAGAAAAGGAATCGCTCACCCATGATAAAATTAAACCCTTAATTGAAACGATCAAAACGAACGGCTCCATCGAGCGTTCTTTAGAACTCAGTGACCGATACCTTCAGAAAGCGTATGAATCGCTGAACCAGCTACCAACAGGAAGAGCCAAACAGACACTGAAAGGGATTGCAAAGTATATCGGTAAAAGAAGAGCCTAACCCTATTGCCTTCCATAGCAATATTTGTTAGACTTTTCTTGGCACTTATTAAAAGCGCTTTCACATTATACATAAAATGAGGTGTAGAACATGGAAAAGACTTTTTTAATGGTTAAACCTGATGGTGTTCAACGGAATTTAGTAGGAGAGATCGTTGCACGTTTCGAAAGAAAAGGATTCAAGTTAGCTGGTGCTAAGCTTATGGTAATTCCGAATGCTCTAGCTGAAAAACATTATGGAGAGCATAAAGATAAACCTTTCTTCGGGGAGCTCGTTGACTTCATTACATCTGGACCAGTATTCGCTATGGTGTGGGAAGGGGAAGAAGTCATTGCTACAGCTCGTCAAATGATGGGTGCTACTAAGCCTCAAGAGGCGGCTCCTGGAACTATTCGAGGCGATTTCGGTGTTACAGTTGGAAAAAATGTCATTCATGGATCAGATTCACCTGAAAGTGCGGAGAGAGAGATCAACCTCTTTTTCAATCAAGATGAAATTGCCGATTATCAAAAAGAAAGTCTGGCATGGGTATATTAATAAGGGTCATGCAAAGCCGTCTCTAGACAGACGGCTTTTTTCTATTTTCTACGCTATATTCTAAGATCTAATACTTGTGTCGATTGTTGTCTCTTTATCATGAATATTGCGCCTTTTATGTTTACAATCGATTTGTCATACAGTACGCTTAGAGGTAATAGATGAGAAGGAGCTCTTGGAAGATGACGCAGATACAAGAATACGCAGAATTTGTGAAAAGAGTACATAAAAAAACAGGCATTGATCTATCTTTATATAAAGAAGCTCAAATGAAGCGTAGATTAACGTCTTTGAGAGACCGAAGAGGGTATCAGACTTTTTCAAGCTATTTTGAAGCGATTTCTTCTGATACAAGTCTTTTTGATGAATTGCTAGATCGAATGACTATTAATGTATCTGAGTTTTATCGGAATAGGCAACGCTTTGACATATTGGAGAATAAAGTGATTCCACACCTTTTACAAGGAAAGAAGCGGATCAAAGTGTGGAGTGCAGCATGTTCAACTGGTGAAGAACCTTATACACTTGCTATGATTTTAAGTCAGTTCCTACCGTTGAGTCAGATCGAAATCATGGCATCAGATATTGATGAGAATGCTATGGAGCGAGCACGAAAAGGCATCTATCCGGAGCGCTCGCTCAAAGAAGTCCCCGCCCATATTAAACAAAAGTTTTTCAGGAGAGAAGGGGCCTTCTATCATGTCAGTTCAGAGATAAAACGCTGTGTCACATTCAAGAAACACAATTTACTTGCAGATGAATATGAACAAGGCTGTGATTTGGTTGTGTGTCGGAATGTGATGATCTATTTCACAGAAGAAGCTAAGAACACCATTTATCAAAAATTCAGTCGTTCATTAAATCGTGGAGGTATATTCTTTGTAGGAAGTACAGAACAAATCTTCTCCCCGAATAAGTTTCAATTTGAAGTATTTGATACGTTTTTTTACCAAAAAGGGTAAGAATAAAGAAGTCGGAAGCGCTTTCCGGCTTCTTTTTATAAAAATTTGAATATTTGAAGAACACAAACATACAAGCTTATGATATAGTAATACGTAAAATTTATTGCTGAATCATTCAGACTATTGGAGGGAACGTCAAGATGCGCTACTTAACCGCTGGAGAATCTCACGGGAAACAACTGACGACAATTATCGAAGGAGTGCCTTCGCACTTACCTTTATTGAGAGAACAGATAGATGAATCCTTAATTCGTAGACAAGGGGGATATGGTCGCGGAAAACGTATGCAGATCGAGAAAGACTTGGTGGAAGTTGTAAGTGGTGTACGTCATGGATACACTCTAGGTTCTCCTATTACGCTTGTTGTACATAATGATGACTTCAAGCATTGGACAGATATTATGGGGGAAGATCCGATTGCTGAAGACACGAAATTGAGACGTGTTGTTACAAAGCCTAGACCGGGTCATGCTGATTTGAATGGTGGTATGAAATATGGTCACCGCGATATGCGAAACGTACTGGAACGGTCCTCTGCGAGGGAAACAGCAGCTCGAGTGGCAGCAGGTGCTGTAGCGAAAGTATTACTGAAAGAGCTTGGCATTGAAGTAGCTGGCTATGTACGAGAGATTGCCGGTATTGTAAGTGATGTAGATGAATCACTGTCTTTACAAGAACGTCGAGATATATCTGAGGCTTCACCTGTTAGAACTTTTGACGAGGATGCTGCAGAACAGATGATGGAAGCGATTGATACAGCTAAGAAAGAAGGAGACTCGATCGGAGGAGTCTGTGAAGTATATGTAGAAGGTATGCCAGCTGGACTTGGTTCTTATGTCCAATATGACAAAAAGCTAGATGCCAAGATTGCCATGAGTGTGATGAGTATCAATGCGTTCAAAGGAGTGGAATTCGGAATCGGATTTGAAGCTGCCAGAAGGAATGGTAGTGAAGTCCACGATGAGATCCTATGGAGTGAGGAACGTGGATATTACCGTAAAACAAATCGTCTCGGAGGTTTTGAAGGAGGCATGACAACAGGTATGCCGATTGTAGTAAAAGGTGTAATGAAGCCAATCCCTACACTTTATAAACCGCTGCAAAGTGTGGACATTGAATCGAAGGAGACGTTTTCTGCGAGTATTGAACGTTCGGACTCCTGTGCAGTACCTGCTGCATCCGTCGTTATGGAGCATGTCGTTGCATTTGAACTGGCGAAGGCGATAACGGAAGAGTTCCCAGCTGACTACTTCCCAAGATTGAAGCGTGCGGTCGATGACTACAGAAAAGAAGTGCAAGCTTTTTAATGTCACGACTCACTATTCAGGCAAACTCTCATTCATATGATGTCGTGATAGAAGCTGGAATCCGGCATCATCTGAACCAGTGGGTACCTGATAATTACAAAGAGATCTTAGTCATTACCGATCAAGAAGTAGCATCGCACTATTTAGATGATGTCATCACCAGTTTACAAGGACGCTCTGTCCACACTCATGTTGTCCCTTCAGGCGAAGCATCTAAAAGCATGTCTCAGTACCAGGTGTTGCTGGATAAGTGCATAGAAGTAAACCTTGATCGTAAATCTCTGATTATCGCTCTCGGTGGAGGAATGGTTGGGGATTTAGCAGGCTTTACAGCTTCTACCTACTTAAGAGGCATTGATTTCATCCAAATGCCTACGACGATACTCTCGCATGATAGTAGTGTAGGAGGAAAGGTAGGAATCAATCACCCACGCGGTAAGAACCTGATCGGTAGTTTCTTCAATCCTGTCGGTGTGCTTTATGATGTGGAGACACTTCATTCTCTGCCATCTAAGGAAATTCGATCTGGATACGGGGAAGTCATCAAGCATGCACTCCTTAGCGACCGTTCCTGGTTGGAGGATTTACTTGAGACGTCCTTTGATAATGTCAGAAATGCACGGTTGATTCATGATTTAGAAAAAGGAATCCAAGTTAAAGCTGGAATTGTCGAAAAAGATGAGCGTGAGCAGGGAATCAGAAAGTTTTTGAATTTAGGTCATACACTCGCACATGCAATAGAAGCGGAACTTGGATATGGGAAGATTACTCATGGGGAAGCAGTTGCGATTGGAATATTGTTCTCATTGCAGCTTAGTGAACGGAAAGCCGGCGCAACCAGGTTACCAGTAGGAAGTTATGTGAACTGGATGGAACGCAGTGGTTATCCGATTCATTCTATCCAGACACTTCAGCCCGTTGAATTGCTAAAGAGAATGAAAGTTGATAAAAAAACCGTCGATCACCGGGTGCACATGGTATTACTTAAGGGAATTGGTGAACCATGTGTTGTTCCGGTAGGGGATGAAGAGATGCTTGCAGAACTGGAACGTTTTTTGAATGAGGTGATTCAGTGATGATAAGAGGAGTAAGAGGTGCAACGACAGTAGAACGAAATGAAGCTGAGGAAATCGTGCTGAAATCGAAAGAATTAATGGAAGATCTCGTAACGAAGAACAAGATCCTGCCCGAGCAAGTCGCTTCCGTATATTTCTCTGTAACAGAGGATTTGGACGCAACTTTCCCGGCAAAGTGTCTCAGACAGTTGCAAGGATGGACACATGTCCCTGTAATGTGTATGAAGGAAATACCAGTCCCGGGGAGCCTGCCGTTGTGCATTCGTGTTATGGTTACAGTAGAGACAGATATACCACAGGATGCCATTCATCATATTTATCATCATCAAGCTAAACAATTACGTCCAGATTTGAAGAAATAGAGAGGGGAATCGTAATGAAGGCAAAAGAGATCTTGAAAACAATGAAGCCCTATAAACCAGGTAAAGGTATAGAAGGAGTGAAAAAAGAGTATGGTTTGGATCGAATCGTCAAGTTGGCTTCGAACGAGAACCCTTATGGTTTTTCTCCAAAGGTTCAAGAAGAGTTGCCTTCTCTTATTCAGAAGCTTGAAATATACCCTGATGGTTATGCTGCTGCTATCAGGAACAAGGTGGCGCAGTTCATTGATGTGAGCGAGGAGCAGTTGATTTTTGGGAACGGTTCTGATGAGGTCGTGCAAATCATCTGTCGCACCTTCCTTGAACCTGGTGCTAATACTGTAATGGCAACTCCTACATTCCCGCAATATCGTCACAATGCTTTGATTGAAGGGGCTGAGGTTCGAGAAGTACCCTTGGTGGACGGTCACCACGACCTCGATGAGATGGTCAATCAAGTGGATGACAAAACGCGAGTACTATGGATCTGTACACCCAACAACCCAACTGGAGTCCATATAGACAAAGCCAGTCTTCGGTCTGTTCTAGACCGGTGCCCAGACCATGTCCTTGTCGTCATTGATGAGGCTTACTATGAATATCTAGAAGCAGAAGATGCCTTTGATGCTCTGGGGGCGTTAGAAGAACATCCTAATCTAGTAGTACTAAGAACGTTCTCTAAAGCTTACGGTCTTGCAGGACTCAGAATAGGTTATGGCGTTGCTCATCCGGATGTTATCAATCTATTGGAGCCTGCACGCGAGCCTTTCAATACGTCTACAGTAGCTCAAGCAGCTGCGATAATCGCTCTAGATGATCAATCATTCATTCATGAATCTGTACAGAAGAATAAGGAAAATAAGGAACAACTGATGAAGTTCTTTGATGAAAATGGCATTTCATACTATGACACGCAAGCGAATTTCGTTCTCGTTCACTTGCCAATCAGTGGTGATGAGATGTTTGAACACTTGCTTACGAAAGGGTTTATCGTTCGTTCCGGTGAAGCTCTAGGACTCCCGAATACGATTCGACTGACAATAGGTAAGGAAGAGGATATGAAAGTCATCCAGGAGGAAATGAAAGACAGAATCGTTTCAGGAGTGAACTAATATGGCCGAGAAAGTGCTTATTATAGGGCTTGGCTTGATTGGAGGCTCATTAGCCATGAATGTTTCGAAGAAAGAGGGACATTTGGTCATTGGCCTTGATCAGGATGAAAAAACATTAAACATGGCGTTGAAACAGGGAGTGATACACCAGGCCGCAAAGGACTTTGAAGAAGCGGTGAAAGAAGCGGATATATGTGTGCTCGCTACTCCGATATCGGTAACAATCGAATACCTGCATGCCTTGCAGAAGATAGAGTTAGACAAACCTCTGTTAGTTACGGATGTTTCATCTGTGAAGAAACGTGTGCTTGAAGCGGCGGATCAATGGAAGCACCCCATGCTGTCTTTTGTAGGGGGACATCCAATGGCTGGGTCTCATAAGCAAGGTTACCCAGCAGCAAAGCCGCATTTATTTGAAAATGCGATATATGTTCTGACACCATCTGTTCATGCAAATGGGGAAGAAGCAAATCGTTTGAAAGAGCTTTTCTCAGAAACCGGGGCACGCTTTCTAACCTTTACGACAAGGGAACATGATGAGATGACTGCTGTCATCTCCCATTTCCCTCACTTGATTGCGTCATCTCTTGTTCATCAAGCAAAGGGTTGGCAGGATACACATCCGTCCATTGAGCACTTAGCTGCGGGTGGTTTCAAAGATATTACTCGAATTGCCTCAAGCAATCCACGGTTATGGCAAGACATCTTCTTTCAAAATCGAGAGCTGCTATTGTCGATGTTGGATGATTGGATTTCTGAGATGGAGAAAGTGCGAGGATTCCTATCGGAAAAAGATTCCGAAGGGACTTTGAAATACTTAACGGATGCTAAACATTATCGTGACGGCCTTCCTGTGAAAGAAAGAGGGGCAATACCTGCATTTTATGACTTGTATGTAGATATCCACGATAAGCCGGGTGCTATCTATCAAGTGATCGGGCAATTAGCAGCAGCAGATATCAGTATAAAGAACATTGAGATACTAGAGATCCGTGAAGGGATTACAGGCGTACTGCGTATTAGTTTCGCTTCTAGCGAAGATCAAGTGCAAAGCAAAGCCCTGCTCGAGAAAAATTCTTTTGAAGTCATGCTTCAACAGTGAGGAGAGATATTCGATGTCCGAGATAGAACTACAACCAGCAATAACCGGACTTTCCGGAGAATTAGAAGTACCAGGAGACAAATCCATCTCACATCGTGCCGTCATTTTTTCTTCTTTGTCCGAGGGAACCTCCACTATAGATAACTTCTTAACTGGAGAAGACTGTTTTCGCACGGTAGAGGCTTTTCGGCAGATGGGAGTCAAGATCGATGAGGATGGGAGCAGGATAACCGTTCATGGTAAAGGGGTCCAGGCGCTGACAGCTCCGACTCAGCCTATTTATTTCGGGAACTCAGGAACGACGGCTCGTTTGCTGAGTGGTGTTTTAGCGGCACTTCCTTTCTTTACGACGGCCTACGGGGATGCATCGTTATCAAAAAGACCGATGGATCGTGTCGTAGTTCCATTGAAAGAAATGGGAGCAGTTATTGATGGTAGAGAATCAGCTTCTCTTCTTCCCATTGCTTTTTCACAAGCAACACTAACCGGGGTGCGTCACGAGTTGACGGTACGGAGTGCTCAAGTGAAATCCGCGTTACTTTTAGCAGGACTATTGTCAAATGGAAAGACAACGGTAGTCGAAAAGGGAGTAACAAGAGACCATACAGAGAAACTACTTCCTCAATACGGTGTCGAGCTTTCGGTGAGCGGAAGTGACATAACGATTGAAGGTGGGCAGCATTTAACCGCCTCCGACCTTAAAGTACCTGGTGACATTTCATCTGCTGCCTTCTTTATGGTAGCGGCAGCAATCACACCAAACAGTCAGATCACGATTAAGAATGTAGGATTGAACGAAACAAGGAACGGTATCGTTACAGCGCTTCTGAAAATGGGAGCAGAACTCACGAGTACAGTTCACACCTATATTGGAGAAGAACCGGTTGGCGATGTCACAGTTGCTTCTAGTTCTCTTCATGGCATCACATTAGAAGGCGAAATGATTCCGAACATAATAGATGAAATTCCTATTCTAGCTCTTGCAGCTACTCAGGCTGAGGGAACCACTGTCATTAAGGATGCTAAGGAGCTTCGTGTGAAGGAAACAGATAGAATCGATGCTGTCGTTCGTAATTTGAGGAAAATGGGTGCAGAAATAGAAGCGCGTGAAGATGGAATGGTGATTCAAGGGAGACAAACTCTTCGTGGAAATGTGTTGGATTCCTTTGGAGATCACAGAATAGGAATGATGGGAGCGATTGCTTCACTTATTTCCGATGGGAAGGTCGTCATAACGGATAAAGATTGTATTAATATTTCTTATCCACCGTTTTTTAAGCACTTGGAATCACTGCAAAAGAAGAAAACTTCATAGTTTTAGCTGAGCTCTCATACGATATAAAAAGCCCAATGGAGGTTTTCGTCGTATGGGAGCTTATTGGTTTTTAGATCAAGATGCTAATAGACGTCCTGAGTTCACGGTGCATGGCAGCAAATTCTCAAGAGACAGGGTCGGCGGTGTAAGATATGTAGAGATGATTACAGAAGGTTTCACGATTACCCCTGGATTTATCATGTTGGACACAAAAGAACCATTGGAACAAGCGAGTTCTCCGAACGAAACAGCAGAGAATTACATAAAAAGAGGGTGCACGCTGCTAGTTGTGAAACACCTAGTCACTAGCATACGTCACTACCGTGAGAAGTATGACCACTTTTTGAAGACGTTGGAATCACTCCCTGTTCCGTTTATGGTTACCCCGGTGATTCCAGCACACCTTCTCAATCCCGAAATGGTTCGCTACTTTTCCCGCAAAGGCTCTCCCTTTTTATGTGTGGAAGTCCAA
The DNA here is from genome assembly GCF_004684905.1 of Halobacillus salinus. Classification (GTDB taxonomy): domain Bacteria; phylum Bacillota; class Bacilli; order Bacillales; family Halobacillaceae; genus Halobacillus; species Halobacillus salinus. The sequence goes on from NZ_SRJC01000001.1 coordinate 1,086,206, forward strand.
TGTCCGGAAGACTTGGATTCTCTCAAATGGGAGTGGATAGTTCAAGCTCAGTCCCACCGGAGAATCCCTTTGACAATCTTCGTCAAGGATGGTGAAAATACGTCGGTGAACTATACCGATTTGTGGTCTCAACGATGTGAACAGTATGGTATGATTAGGTTAACAGATGTTCAGGAGGATGAGTGGCTGACCTTTCAGAATTTAAAGGACAGTGGTATTTATCCAAACAGAGGAGCCTTTGTATATGGTGGCCAGGCAGATTATAATCTGTTCCGGAAGGGCGGAGGCTCAACGTTTGATGAACAAGATAAATTCCGATATCATAATGCTGTTCCAGATGTAACGGTGATAGGTGGTCGTATAGTCCAAGTCCAGCAACAAGTGATCGACCACCGATCGAAACAGCACGTGAGAGTTAACGTACACAAGCATTTTGTTTAAATGGAAAGGATGTCATCATGGAGGAAATACAAAAAGCCGTCCGTCTAATGGATGAACATAAGACGGAAGAAGCGATAAAAACTTTAACAAGTTATCTACCAGAAGCGGATGAAGAAGAACGTTTCACTATTGCAGAGCTCTATATTCAATGGGGCATGCTTGAAGAGGCGAAATTGGTGCTTCATGAGCTTATTCAACGCTATCCGAAAGAACAGGAACTGAAAGTAATGATGGCTGAGATTCACATTGACCTTGATGAAGATGATGAAGCGATCGAAATCTTGAATCAGTTTGGACCAGAGGACGAAGACTACCTACAGGCGTTAGTCCAGTTAGCTGACTTATATCAGGCTCAAGGGCTATATGAGGTAGCGGAGCAGAAACTGCTCGACGCGAAGCAGGTGGAACCCAACTCTTCCATCATCGACTTCGCATTGGGTGAGCTTGCATTCTCCAATGGTGAGTACGCGAAAAGTATTCCGTACTATGAGAATGCCATGCATCACGAACCGGTTATAGGTGATATAGAGGTTGCAACTCGTTTGGCCGAGGCATTCGCTGCCAACGGTGAATTCGAACAATCACTCGAAATGTTCCAGAAAGTAGAAGAAGAGAACCCGGATGTCATGTTCCGCTATGGTTTTGTAGCTTACCAGGCAAATCGAAACGATATAGCAATTAAAGTATGGGAGAATTTGATTGATAAAGATCCTTATTATCAGTCTGTTTATCTACACCTCGCACAAGCTTATGAGTCAGAGGGAATGGTACAAGAAGCTTTAGCTATGGCGAAGACGGGTCTTGAGAAAGATGAATTCAATAAAGAACTCTATCACTTGGCTGCGACTCTGTCCCATAAACAAGGGTACCGCGAGGACGGGTACCAATACATGCGTGAGGCAGTCGCGCTGGACCCTGGGTATAAGGAAGCGGTCTTATTCCTTATCGAGAACTTCAAAGAAGACGGAAACTATGACAAAGTGATTGAACTAATCAATGAGTTGATTCATCTCGGAGAGGAAGACCCGAATTACTATTGGGAGCTTGCCCAGGCTTACGAAGAAGAAGAACAGTACAAAGAAGCCCTCGAGATGTACCAAAAAGCCTATCCTACAATGAAATCCGATACGGACTTCCTGAAAGCCTATGGTTACTTCTTAGTAGAAGAAGGTCGGATGAAAGAAGCCAGACAAGTATTTAAAGAATACTTGGCGATCGATCCTTCAGATACAGAAATTGAAGATTTTGTAGAGAGACTGATGCAAGAAGAGTAAGCTTAGCAATTTAGCGCAGGAGGGGCGCATATGCAGACACCCATTTCAGTGGATGAAAAGAAAGATTTTGTCCGTTGGTTTTTGAATCACTTTCAGTTAAAGAAACGAGAAAGTGTTTGGATTCTCAATTACTTGATGAACCACGACTCTTTGCTGTCTAGTGTTCATTTCGTCAATGAAGTGAAGTTTTGCCCAAGAGGAATGGAAATTAGCGCGCAAGGTGTTACCGACCCGCCTTTTCGTTTTTACAAAGGGCAAGTAATGACAAATGACGCCGAGAAGTCCTTCCACGATCTGCGAATGAACAAAGATGAACCGGTCTATATTCAGATGAACTTCGAAAATGCTCATGCTTGTTCTAAGTATGCTTTAGTGTTAGAAGAGAACCCCTATCTTCCTAAAGATTATTATCTAAACGATAGAGATAAAACAGAAGCAAACCGTTTCTTGTCACACAGTCTCTTACAATATAAACAAAGGCAACTGGAAATTCGTATTGATGACGCACTAATAGCCGGTAACCGTGATTCATTCAAGCAGTTGTGTGATGAATTGAATCAAGTAAAAAGAGAGTTAAAAGCTTACTCATAGTGGAGAAGTCAGGAGCATCTTCGATGTACTCCTGGCTTTCTTTTTTGTGAAGTTTTAGTACAATGAAGAGAGAGAAAGAAATGAGGGGGATGAAACATGCGTTTTACGAAGGCGGATATAGCACAATACTTACCTGAGAAAGAGTACATCGATACAGTTGTGATTCCTCTGGTACCTTTTGATCCAGCATCGGACCAAGACATGACAAAGCAGGGGTACTTGAGAGAACTGAATCACATTTTTACAAACATTATAGAAAAAGAGTATCGAGGCCGCATATTTTTGTCACCAGATTACCATTATATGAGTAGAGACCACGATTCAGAAGTCGAAAGGATCAACAAGTGGATCGACCATTATCAGAAACAGCCTTTTGAACATATTTTTCTCTTCACTTTTGATATGAAGTGGAAAAAGCACGAGAATCAGTTGAATGGTGAGTTGTTATGGGTACCTGGTCTTCAAACCGGTGATCTACAATCAACCGAAACGCAATCATTTGTTAAAGAACAAGCCCATGAAATAAGTGAGTTCATTCAATCTTATTGGTAATTGGGAAAGTTCCGACAAGGTTTGATAGGATATTGACCCCGTCCAAAGATTGCGCTATCATGGTAATGTCCTAGTAAAATGTGTGTAATAAATCCATGAAGCATGGATTACCGCATAGAGGGGGGAAAAGAATGAGCGATAAAAAAAGAGTATCCCGTCGTCAATTTTTAAACTACACATTGACTGGTGTGGGCGGATTTATGGCTGCCGGAATGCTTGCACCAATGGTACGCTTTGCGATTGATCCTGTTTTGCAAAAGCAAGAAGGCGGCACCATGCACTCTGTAATCTCGGTCGATGAGATCACCAACGAGCCGCAGCGTGTGGAGTGGACGGTAGATCAAGTTGACGCATGGTACGAGTCCCAAGTTCAAAAAACGGCATGGGTGTACAATGATGAAAACGGTGACATTTTAGCGTTGTCGCCAATCTGTACGCATTTAGGTTGTACAGTAGACTGGGCTTCAAATGATCAATACCCGGATCAGTTCTACTGTCCTTGTCATGGGGGACGCTACACGAAGGATGGTGTGAACGTCAAAGGAACACCTCCTACAGCTCCGCTTCCTGTTTATGAACACGAAGTTAAAGAGGGCATGCTATACCTAGGTGATTCTAAATCAAGAAAGGGGGCGTAAATCATGCTTCAAAAACTGTATGATTGGGTGGATGAGCGTGTTGACATTACCCCGTTGTGGCGTGATATCGCCGATCACGAGGTACCTGAGCATGTTAACCCTGCACACCACTTCTCAGCATTTGTTTATTGTTTTGGAGGACTTACGTTTTTCGTTACCGTGATTCAAATTCTTTCCGGGATGTTCCTTACGATGTATTATGTTCCAGACATCGAGAACGCTTGGAAGTCTGTGTACTATTTACAAAGGGAAGTTGCATACGGACAAATCGTTCGTGGTATGCACCACTGGGGGGCGAGTCTCGTAATCGTCATGTTATTCCTACATACATTACGTGTATTCTTCCAAGGAGCATATAAGAAGCCTCGTGAACTGAACTGGGTGATCGGAGTTCTTCTGTTTTTCGTTATGCTTGGTCTTGGTTTCACAGGATACCTACTACCATGGGATAACAAAGCATACTTTGCAACACAGGTAGGCCTTGAAATTGCAGCGGCAACTCCAGTAATTGGTGATGGAATACGTACATTGTTAGCGGGTGACCCTTCCATCGTAGGGGCGCAGACTCTCACTCGTTTCTTCGCTATACACGTATTCTTCCTACCAGCTGCTTTATTCGGATTAATGGCATTTCACTTTATTTTGATTCGTAAACAAGGTATTTCTGGACCGCTATAATAAGATAGTTAAATAAAGGAGGGATAGCTGTGCATAGGGGAAAAGGCATGAAATTTGTCGGTGACTCGCGTGTTACCGCAGAGAAAAAAGCCAATTTACCGAAAGACTATTCAGAGTACCCGGGACGTACGGAAGCATTCTGGCCGAACTTTCTGTTGAAAGAGTGGCTGGTTGGGTCTGTGTTCTTAATTGGGTTCCTTATTTTAACTGCAGCTCACCCGTCACCACTTGAGCAGCAGGCGGATCCTACGAACGCAGGGTACATTCCGTTACCTGACTGGTATTTCTTGTTCTTATACCAATTTCTGAAGTACCAATATGCTGGAGGGGAATTCATTGTACTAGGTGCGATTGTAATGCCTGGACTAGCATTCGGAGCGCTTCTGTTGGCTCCATTCTTAGATCGTGGACCGGAACGCCGTCCTACTAAGCGACCAATTGCGGTCGGTCTCATGTTGCTTGGGGTATTCGCTACGTTCTGGTTGACGTATGAATCCGTACAGCATGCTGATTACGCACACCGCGCTGAGAAATACGGTGTAAACGTGGAAGCGGTCGAGTCTGAGATTGATAAATCCGGACCTGGCTGGGAAGTTTATGAAGCCAACTGTATGAGCTGTCACGGAGAAGCTCTACAAGGGCAAGGAAATTACCCATCTCTTATGGATACTGAGAAGTCAGCCGATGAAATCAAAGACATCGCTCAGAATGGTATCGGCCAAATGCCTGCTGGTATTTTCAATGGTTCTGATGAGGAGCTTCAACAGCTCGCAGATTTCATTAAAAATGCTGGTTCTGGTGGAGGCGGAGAAGGTGGTTCATCTGAAGGAGAATCTTCTGAGGAAGGCTCATCCGAAGATGGAGAATCTGCTTCTGGACATTAATAAACAACCATATTTGTAAGAAGTCTAACTGCCGCGCTCGTAATCGAGCGCGGCTTCATTTGTAAAGAAGGAGGGAAGAAAATGAAGGCATTTATCTCCTACATACTGAAAAATCGTCTTTTTTTATTGGTTCTCTTCCTAGTAAACTTAGCTGGTAGTATTTACGGATACATATGGTACACACCACAGCTTGTTCAAACGGAGCCTCTGTATTTGATTTTTGTTCCGGATAGTCCGACAGCTAGTCTGTTTTTTACAATATTTCTTGGCTTTTACTTGTTTGGCAAAAACGTGCCGTATATCGAGGCGCTTGCTTACGTTACGCTTGTTAAGTATGGAGTGTGGGCTGTCGTGATGAACGGCCTTACATTTATCGATCAAGGTGGCTACTTACCCGCAACAGGCTATATGCTTATCTTTTCCCATGGGGCTATGGCGCTTCAGGCTGTATTGTATGCACCATTCTACCGTATCAAGCTGAGACACCTTGCGTTTGCAGGGATCTGGACACTGCATAATGACGTCATCGATTATGTGTTTGAACAGATGCCAGTCTACCCCTCCATTATGGAGCATATGAATAGCATCGGTTACTTTACGTTCTGGTTGAGTATAGGATGTCTTGCTCTTGCTTATGTCACGACTCAAAAGTCCCGTTCTACCTCTCTTCATTCTCACATAGACTCTCTGTAAGACATTTTTACGAGAGGGGAGAAGTGAAATGGGACGAGCGTTTCTAGTTTGTTTGATTTGTTCCCTATTTTTCACACTCACACCGCATGTAGAAGCTGAGTATGCCTACTCGGATTGGGAGGACTTCGCAAAACAATATCACTTATTGGTTCAAGACGGACGACAATCGCTTGCTTTAAAGCTAATGAATAAACGACTTCCCGAATTGGAATCATATATGGAAGAGCTGCCAGAAGAGATGCAAAGCGTTTGGGCGCCTTTAACCGACTCGTTACACGATGATACTGCAACAATTCAAGAAGCGGAAATGTTGCAACGGTTTATGGCTTACTTGGATGCAGATAGTCAAGAGATTTGGGTGGACCAACAGTGGGACGGCCTCAAAGAAAGCGTACTGGACGACTATTCACCTGCTGAACAGATCAAAGGGACCTGGGACAACCTCCTCCCATTCTTTCAAATAGAGAAGGCAGAAGAAGATCTATCCGAATTAGATGCGCTGGTGACAGAGCTTGCACAAACGGATACGATAGTGACTCGTCAACAACTTGTCAGTCAAATGACGGACGAGGATGGCCCACTCTCTATTCAGGAAAGTGCGATGTTCATCACAATCTTGATTATTGGCGGAGCAATAGTCATTACTCTTGGGTATGTGGCAGGCAGAAGATTCGTTGCAAATAAAAAAACAGCATCAAGGAGAAGCGAAAATAGTTGATTTTTTCGACAACCTTGACTAAAATTGACCTAAGTAAGTCACTATCATCCAAGACGGAGGAATGAACAATGGGATTTTTGATTTACTTGGCGTTGATTATTATCATCCCACTATGGGCACAGGCCAAAGTAAAGAAGACGTATAAAAAATATTCGAATGTACCTATCTCTTCTTCAATGAGTGGAGCGGAGGTAGCTAGAAAGATTTTAGATGATAACGGTTTGTATAATGTTGCTGTAGAAGAAGTCCGTGGTAAGCTTTCCGATCACTATGACCCTCGCTCCAAGGTCGTCCGTTTGTCTACGGACAACTACCATGGTCGCTCAGCTGCTGGTACTGCTGTAGCAGCACACGAAGTGGGGCACGCTATTCAGGACGCTCAGGAATATGCGTTCTTGAGGTTCAGAAGCGCTTTAGTTCCAGTTGCGAACTTCGGTTCTAACATCTCGATCTTCTTAATCATTGGAGGATTTTTACTAGGGATGTCCGGACTTGCTTTAGCTGGTATTGTATTCTTCGCTGCAGCGGTGTTGTTTCAGTTGATCACACTGCCGGTGGAGTTTGATGCTTCCAACCGCGCTATGGCTCAACTAGTGAGCACAGGGATTATCAGAAATGATGAAGAACGCAAGACGAAGAAAGTGTTGAATGCCGCTGCAATGACATATGTGGCCGCTGCACTTGTTGCCTTACTTGAATTGTTACGCTTCGTGTTGATGTTCGCAGGAATGAACGAAGAATAATTAGTAAAGCCTACTTAACGAAGGTTAAGTAGGCTTTTTTCATTTTGTTTATAGAATTTAATCGTTTAAAGGGTTTTTATTCTCATCTAACGTAAATCCTTCTCCCATGACATCATGGACATGGCTGACAGCTACAAATGCATGAGGGTCGATGCGGTCGATCAGCGTCTTCAACCGGACGATCTCGTTTTTACCGATTACGCAATAAAGTACGTCGCGCTTGGCACCGGAGAATGATCCTCTTCCTTCGAGTACCGTAACCCCTCTGTCCATATTTTCTAGTACCTGCTTAGCAATTTCGTCACTCTTTTCTGAAATGATTGTCGTTCCTCTCGCTGCATATGCACCTTCCTGAATGAAATCGATGACCTTTGCACCGACGAATACAGCGACAAGCGTGTACATCCCTTTGATGGAATTCAGATACGTGATGGCTGATACAAAGATGACTACAGCATCGAAAAGGAACATCGCACGTCCCATGCTCCAGCCTAAGTATTTGTTCATGAGCCTCGCAATGATATCAACTCCGCCAGTCGTACCTCCATAACGGAAGATGATTCCGAGACCTACACCGATGAATACACCAGCGAAGAGGGATGCGAGCGTCAAATCTTCTGCCAGGTTGATCTCGATCATGTACAACTGTGACAACCGAATGAATACAGAGACAGAGACGATTCCTATAAGGGAGTAAAGAAAGGTGTTCCGGCCAAGAATTCTCCATCCAATTAATAAGACAGGTATATTCAGGACGATATTCATAACAGCGGGGTCCCAATCAAATAAGTATAAAAGCAATAATGTAATGCCGGTGAATCCGCCTTCACCTAGTTCGTTCTGTATGTTGAAATGCACCAACCCGAATGAAAATATCGCCGAACCAACTAATATTAATAGTATGTTTTTTACTCGAAGTCCGAAGATCTTCATAGTCTCACCTCCAAAAGTAATACACGACTTTAATTATAGGGAAGCAACGCTCATCCGGCAATGGCATGTTGGCTCAAATAAATAATTTGTCAAACAGCGTCCTTTTGGCTACCATTTAGAGAGATACTATAAGTTTATTCTAAGGGAGCGGACATTCATGAATTATTCCACTCAAGAAATCCAAAAACGGGTAGACCATTATATATCCCAATTTAAAGAGGGTTATTTTTCTCCTCTAGCCCTTCAAGCTAGGCTTACAGAAGAAGTAGGGGAGATGGCAAGGGAAATCAATCACAGGTACGGTGAAAAACCTAAGAAGACATCGGAGAATGATAAAGCGTTATCTGAAGAACTAGGAGACGTCCTGTTTGTCTTGACGTGTTTTGCAAACTCTTTGGATATTGACTTGTCGGATGCATTTGAACAATCAATGAGCAAGATTGAGACAAGGGACAAGGATCGCTGGACAAAAAAAGAGGAGGCAGACGTCAATGAGTAACATTCGTGTCATAATAGCCGGCCCTAGAGGTAAAATGGGTAAGGCTGCCGTTCAAATGGTGGAGAGTGACAACCAATTGGAGCTAGTTGCTTGTATCGATCGCAAGTACAATGGACTAAGTCTAAAGGATATAGAGGGTCTACCCTCACTAGATGCTCAGGTCTACACGGACGCAAGAGAATGTATGTCTGAGCAGGACGCAGATGTGCTGGTAGAACTGACAACTCCAGAAAATGGTTATGTACATACAAGACTGGCATTGGAGCACAACATTAGACCTGTCGTAGGAACGACCGGTTTTACGCAAGAACAGTTAGATGAGTTGAGGAAAATGTGTGAAGACAAAGGAATCGGAGCCGTGATTGCACCGAACTTTGCTATTGGCGCTGTTCTTATGATGCAATTCTCGAAGTGGGCAGCCAAACACATGCCGCAAGTAGAGATCATTGAAAAACACCACGACCAGAAACTGGATGCACCTTCAGGAACTGCTCTTAAAACAGCCCAACTCATCCAAGATGTTAGAGAGAAGCAACAACAAGGGCATGCTGATGAAAAAGAGACACTGCAAGGTGCTAGAGGCGCAGACGTAGACGGCATGAAGATTCATAGTGTACGCCTGCCAGGGCTTGTAGCTCATCAAGAAGTTATTTTCGGAGGGCATGGACAAACACTAACTATCAAACATGACTCTTACAATAGGGAATCCTTTATGAGCGGTGTGAAACTTGCATCTGAAAAAGTGATGGGCCTTCAAACACTTGTCTATGGCCTAGAACATTTGTTGGATTAAGGAGGAGAAAAGATGAACATTGCTTTAATTGCTCATGATGAAAAGAAAAAAGATATGGTACAATTCGCCACTGCTTATCAGGCAATCTTAGAAAAACATAGTCTTTTCGCGACTGGAACGACAGGTGAAAGAATTGCGGATTCAACAGGATTAAACGTGCACAGGTTTTTATCAGGTCCGCTGGGTGGAGACCAGCAAATTGGTGCGAAAATTGCTGAGGATGATATGGATATTATCATCTTTTTCAGAGATCCGTTGACAGCACAGCCTCATGAGCCAGATATTAGTGCACTACTAAGATTATGTGATGTTCATCAAATACCACTTGCTACGAATCTGGCTGGAGCGGAGATCGTGATCCGGGCTCTGGACAGAGGAGATTTCGACTGGAGAAATATACAGAAAGAATAGATAGATCAGGAGTGAAGGAAATGGCTAAAATAGGAATTACCTGTTACCCGACAGTTGGAGGGTCAGGTGTCATTGCGACAGAGCTTGGTAAATTACTTGCGGAAAAAGGACATGAGATACATTTTATAGCTGCTCAAGTGCCTTTTCGGCTGAATCGGGTGTATCCGAACATTTATTATCATGAGGTGGAAGTAAGTAACTATCCTGTATTTCAACACCCTCCTTATGACCTTGCTCTCGCAAATAAAATGGCTGAAGTGATCAACCGAGAAGAATTAGACATCTTACATGTACATTATGCGATGCCACATGCCATTTGTGCTATTTTAGCAAAGCAGATGTGTGACCGTGATGTAAAAATAATGACAACACTGCATGGAACAGATATAACTGTACTTGGAATCGATACGAGTTTGAAACAGATGATTAAATTCGGAATCGAACAATCAGACCGCGTAACGGCAGTTTCCAACAGTCTCGTGAAACAAACAAAAGAGATGCTGGATACAAGTAAAGAAATTGATGTAGTTTATAACTTCGTTGATGAACGGGAGTATTATCGAAAGGATAAAGGTTCTTTACGAAGTGATTATTGCATCAAAGAGGAAGAGAAAGTACTGATACACATTTCGAACTTCCGAAAAGTGAAACGTGTGCCAGATGTCATTTACGCTTTTTCACTTATTGAGAAAGAAGTTCCTTCTAAATTACTACTAGTAGGCGATGGTCCTGAATATTCCGAATGCCGACAGCTCGTTCAAAAGTTGGACTTGGAAGATCGTGTGCTTTTCTTAGGGAAGCAGGACAATGTAAGTGATCTTCTTTCGATTGCGGATTTGAAATTGTTACTCTCGGAAAAAGAGAGCTTCGGTCTTGTCTTGCTTGAAGCAATGGCATGTGGAGTGCCGTGTATCGGTGCAAACACCGGCGGAATCCCTGAAGTCATCGACCACGATGAAACGGGGTATATTACGGAACTTGGAAATGTAGAACAGATTGCTCACTATGCAACGCACATGCTAAAGGATGATGAGTTGATGAGCCGTATGTCAGAAAGGGCTAAAGAAGTAGTCCGGGACAAGTTCTCTTCTGAGACCATATTGAAACAGTACGAAGATATTTATGAGCAGGTGTTAGTCCGTGACTTTTCTTGAAGAAGCATTTGAGGTTCTTGGGAAAATCAAAGATTCCGGTGGAGAAGCGTACATTGTCGGGGGAGCAGTAAGGGATCTTCTCATGGAGCGGGAGGTCGGGGATATCGATATCGCGACCTCTCTTTTGCCAGGTGAAGTTCAAGAACTATTCGATAAGGTTATTCCTGTGGGAATCGAACATGGAACAGTCATCGTAAGGCACCGTGGCAAATCATTTGAAGTGACTACTTTCCGGACAGAAGACGGGTATGAAGATTTCCGTCACCCCGATGAAGTAACCTTTGTAAAAGATATTAAACAAGATCTAGCTCGTCGCGATTTTACAATGAATGCGGTTGCAATGGACTTAAAGGGAAAACTGGTAGATCCTTATGGCGGACAGAAAGCTGTAGAAAACAATGTCATTGAAGCAGTGGGTGACCCTTTGAAACGCTTCGAAGAAGATCCTTTGCGTATGTTACGTGCTGTCCGGTTCGTCAGTCAGCTTGGGTTTGAGTTGGAACCGTGTACTAGAGAAGCGCTGACTACACAGGCATCTCTTCTAAAGCACATCGCTGTCGAACGGAAGGCCAGTGAAATGATCAAACTCTTTGGAGGTCCGTCCTACAGACTTGCATTAGATATGATAGCAGAGTCCGACTTGATTAAAGAATTGCCTATCCTTGCGGAATTTCCTTCTTTTCAGAACCATGTTCCTGGGATACCGCTCTTAACATGGCCGGAAGTTATCACCTATTTCTTAGGTGTGGGAATTGGTTCAGGGGTCAACGCTTGGACTAAAGCGTGGAAGCTGTCTAACCAAGTGCGTAAGGACAGTGAGAAGTTGGATCAATCCCTGAAGATTTTCAAGCGACATTCTTCCATTACTCCGTGGTTAGTCTACCAGCTGCCAGAAGAATTGCATGACTCGTTTTGCCGAGTGGTGCTCTCACTTGAAATCGGTTATTCTAATATTCAGGAAGACTTACAAAGGGTACATACAAGCCTGCCTATACGAACGAAAAAAGATCTTTCTTTCGAAAGTTCCGATTTGATAGCAATGTACCCGAACCGAATAAGAGGGCCATGGATCCGAGATGGATTGCAATCGATTGAGAAAGCGGTTGTGCAAGGAGAAGTCAGTAACGAGTATGAACGAATAAAGGAATGGGTACAACAATGGAATCAACAAGAAAACAATTGATCGACCTATTAAAGGAACAAGACAGTCACATATCAGGACAACAGTTGTCCGAGGCGTTGGATATTTCTAGAACGGCTGTTTGGAAACATATGAATGAATTAAAAAAAGACGGATATGAAATAGAAGCGATTCAGCGAAAAGGATACAAGATCGTCTCTTCTCCAGACAAGGTCAGTAAAAATACGCTCCAATGGGGGCTTAATACGAAGTGGATAGGACAACATCTGTACCACTATCCTCAAGTTGAGTCCACACAGGATATTGTTCACCAGCTTGCTAAAGAAGGAAAGCCTCACGGGACCGTTGTAATTGCTGATGAACAAGTGAAAGGCAAAGGTCGTATGGCACGGGAATGGCACTCACCAGAGGGAAAAGGAGTATGGATGAGCATCCTATTGCGACCAGACCTTCCACCTGTTCAAGCACCTCAATTGACTCTTTTGACTGCAACCGTCTTAGCGAATGTCATGGACAAAAGGTCAGCGTTGGTCCCTTCCATCAAATGGCCGAATGATATACTTGTCCATCATAAGAAAGTGGCAGGTATCCTTACGGAGATGCAGGCAGAACAGGACCGGATTCAGTATGTGGTGCTTGGTATTGGTATCAATGTCAATCAGGAAGATGGAGAGATACCGTCCATGATTGCTCATAAAGCTTCTTCTTTGAAAATGGAGTCAGGAGAAAAATGGGATATACAAGAGTTTGTCCAGTCCATCCTGAGCACGTTCGAAAAGACGTATGATTCGTTCATTGAAGAAGGGTTCCAGGAAATAAAGCAAGAGTGGGAACGCTATGGCTACAAAATCGGAGAGAAAGTTACCATCTCGACAATGAGACGGGACTTCAAAGCAACGCTTTTAGGGATAGAGGCAGACGGTGCTTTATTAGCAAAAGATGAGCAAGGTGAAATGGAAAAGTTGTACTCAGCGGAAATTCACTGGGGAGAAGGAGGATATCATGCATAGTACGAAGTCTTTTCGTCAGATGAAGGAAGAACAGATCAAGATTGCAATGATTACAGGGTACGATTACCCATCAGCTAAAATGGCACAAGCTGCTGAGGCGGATATGATACTAGTGGGTGACAGTTTGGGAATGACAGTCTTAGGCTATGATTCGACGATACCAGTCACTATAGAAGATATGATCCATCATGGGAAGGCTGTCACCAGAGGGGCTCCAGATACTTTTAAAGTAGTGGATATGCCGTTTATGAGTTATCACATCTCCTTGGAAGAGTCTTTGAAGAACGCTAGGAAATTATTTCAGGAAACGGGTGCACAAGCTTTGAAAGTCGAAGGGAGCGGAGAAGTTCTCCAGACCATTGAAAGACTAGTTGCAGCAGGGATTCCAGTTGTTGGTCATATTGGTCTAACTCCGCAATCAGTCAATGTACTAGGGGGCTACAAGGTTCAGGGAAAAGACCAAGAAGAAGCCCAACGCCTCCTAGATGAAGCGGAGCAAATTCAATCAGCAGGAGCTATGGCTATCGTGCTTGAATGTGTACCTAGGCAGCTTGCTGAATTGATCACTTCGAAATTGACCATCCCTACAATCGGAATCGGTGCAGGTGCAGAGTGCGACGGACAAGTACTCGTATATCATGACATATTGAAATACGGAGTGGAAAGGTTACCGAAGTTCGTGAAAAGTTACGTGGATAGTAATCATCTGCTCGGTGAAGCGGTTGCCTCCTATGTCCACGAAGTGAAATCTGGTGCTTTTCCAGAAGAGAAGCATACGTTTACAATGGATGAGGGCTTACTGCCGAAAAGATAAGGGGTTTTATGATGGATGTACTAGAATCAGTTCTGGCCGTTCAAGAAAGGACGTCAAAATGGGTCAGAGAAGGAAAATCGATAGGTTTTGTTCCGACTATGGGATATCTTCATGAAGGACATGAGCAATTAATAAAAGAAGCCAGAGAAGAAAACGATAAAGTGATATTGAGTATCTTTGTTAACCCTCTTCAGTTTGGGGAAAATGAGGACTTGGACAAATATCCTCGTGATAATGAACATGATCAGCATGTAGCAGAGAGTCTTGGCGTCGACATGGTCTTTCTGCCAACTGAAAACACGATGTACCCGGATCCGTTATCTGTAAAACTCACTGTTGCACGCAGGGCGGATGTACTTTGTGGAAAGAGCCGACCAGGTCATTTTGAGGGAGTTGTAACCGTACTCACGAAATTGTTTAACATTTGCCAGCCTACAAAGGTTTACTTCGGAATGAAAGATGCCCAGCAAGTAGCGGTTGTCGATGCACTCCTTACAGACTTCAATTTCCCGATCCGTTTGGTAAAGGTACCGACGGTAAGAGAAGATGATGGACTGGCAAAAAGCAGCCGGAACGTTAACCTAACTCCTACAGAAAGAGAAGAGGCACCAGCTATCCAAGAAGCACTTCAATATGGCCAGACCCTTGTGAAGAATGGTGAAAGAAGCGCGGAAAAGGTCAAAGATGCCACCAGAAAGTTTCTTGACAGCCGAACTCATGGTAAAATAGACTATATTGAGTTACTGTCGTATCCTGAATTGGAACCTGTCACGAATATTAACCAACCTGTCATCTTGGCTGTTGCCGTGTTTTATGAAAAGGCAAGGCTGATAGATAATGTTGTTTTAAAGAGTGACGGAACCGTAGAAATAGGATAAGAAGGCAAGGAGGAAATAGAATGTTTCGCACCATGATGAAAGCAAAAATACATCGCGCGCGCGTGACGGAAGCTAATTTGAATTACGTAGGCAGCGTTACAATTGACCAAAATATTTTAGATGAGGTCGGCATATTGCCTCATGAAAAGGTTCAGATTGTAAATAACAATAACGGTGCACGTCTTGAGACGTATGTCATCGCTGGAGAACGAGGTAGTGGCGTTGTTTGCTTGAACGGTGCAGCGGCACGTCTTGTCCAACCTGATGATATTGTAATCATCGTATCGTATGCGATGCTAAGTGAAGAAGAACTTGCAGACTTCAAACCAAGAATTGCATTAATGGGGGAAGGAAATAGAATCGATGAGGTTATTGAGGAAGAGCCTCCTTTGACCTCTATTCCATATACCATTAACAGTTAGCAGATAGGATCCTTGCCTAGTAAGCCGGGCAAGGTCTTTCCTTTTTATAACCATCTGCTTTGTAACGTCCGGAAAGAGGGGTAATCATGACAACATTTGCGATTGTAGATTTAGAAACAACAGGAAATGCTGCCTCGAAAGGGGACAGAATCATCGAGATCGGGATCGTCCTTATTCAGGAAGATGGTAACGTAATCGATGAGTTCTCATCACTTGTTTATCCCGAAAGAGATATACCGCCTTTCATATCTTCGTTGACGGGAATAGAAGAAGAGGATGTCCTAGATGCTCCTTTGTTCTCTGAAATCGTAGAGGAAGTCTATTCTATTGTGAAGAACAGCTGTATTGTGGCTCACAACATTGAATTCGACCTGGGCTTTTTAAACCATGAATTAGAACGTGCGGGATATCCCTCCATACATAATCAAATTATTGATACGGTCGAGTTATCGAGAATCATGCTGCCGATGTCTCCTTCATTTAAACTCGGTCAATTATCTGAAATGCTGGGAATGGGACATGACCGTCCTCACAGAGCTTTATCAGATGCGCAAGCTACAAGTGACCTGCTTCTATATCTTATGGAGCGCCTAAAACAATTACCAGAGCGTACGCTGGATTACCTATTAAAGATTGAACCGAAATTGAAGAGTGAACTGAGACCGTTTATTCAATCTGCCATTGCAGACAATAGGTATAGCACGACCGTAGATGAGAAGTACGAGCTGTGGCATGGCATTCCTGTCAAGAAAGTGAACCGTTCACAAGCTAAACAAGTGCTAAACCTTCCCCCTTTTGAGGAGTGGGTTACGCAAGTTTATGAATCAAGCGAAGGTCTTCAGAAACTGATGGCGAATTACGAGTGGAGAACTGGTCAAAAATCAATGAGCGAAGACACGTACCGGGCATTGACGGGGGGGCAGCATGCGCTGATTGAAGCAGGAGCCGGCACAGGAAAGTCGATCGCTTATCTTCTTGCAGCGTTGTACGTCGCCATCTGCAAAGAGGAAAGGATCCTTATCACGACGCATACAACCTCCCTTCAGAAGCAGCTTCTTGATGAGGAGATTCCGAGAGTAGAAAAACTTTTTGACCGACCGATTCAGGCCGTCCTGTATAAAGGGAGGTCCCACTATATAAGTCTCGTGCATTTCCGCTACGAACTTGAGCAATCGGAAAGTGACAACTACGACATTTCGTTAACCAAAGCAATGATTCTTGTATGGTTAACCGAAACGTCAACGGGTGATATGGATGAGATACAATTACCTTCTAATGGTAAGCAGTTCTGGCACAAAGTCTCTTCTGAACAGTCGACAAAGTCGGTGCATCTAGATATGGGAGAAGACTCCTATTATGATCTCGCCAGAAAGAAAGCGGAACATTCCGATCTATTGATTACAAACCATGCCCTCTTTAGTTTGGACTTGATCTCTGAAGAAGACCGATTACCATCATACGACAGGGTAATTATCGATGAAGCCCACCATTTAGAGTCTGTAGCAAGTCGTTATTTCGGTGTACAGTTCAATTATAGGGAATTACAGAGACAGCTGAGCCAACTGACAGAAATCTACCAGAAATCGTTATACAAACAACTTTCTCTACCGGAAGAGTTCTTTAAGGATGCAGGTAGCTGTCAGCGTTTAGTGGACGAAGCGAAAGAGGAATTGAATCAATGGTCGCGCTATATGTTCCAGCAGGCGAAACGGAAGCATAGGAAGTCAAACAAAGCGAAAAGTGATGTAGGTCGCATTCAGTGCACATTAGATGAGAAGGATCCGCTTTATCAGACCTCAAAGGAAATGTGCCATCGTTTCTTATCTTCCATTCGCAAACTGGTATACCGGATGGAAAGGATGCATAACCACCTTGCATTGACAGTAAAGCTCGTCGAAGCACCTTCTTTACAAGTTCTGCTTTCCAGGTTGGAAAGTCAAATTACTTTCTGTAAACAAATCATTGAACGACTGAATGCCTTTTTCATGAATGATTCAGCAGCAGCTAAATGGCTCGAGACAGAAGGGGAAGGAGCTTCTAATGCCGTTTACTTGTTCAGCGAGCCACTAGATGTAAGGGAATTACTGAAGACGCAACTATTTGAGAAGAAAAGAAGCGTCGTGCTTACAAGTGCTACACTTTCAACAAATCGTAATTTCGACTATGTCAAAAAAACTTTGGGGCTCTTCGGTATGGATAGGTTGGTCGAGTCTGTCATTGAGTCTCCATACCAATTTGATAAACAAGTCCGTTTAATGGTCCCGAGCGATTTCCCGAATATTAAGGAAGATCCAGAGTCGTTTGTAGAAGCGTTAAGCGAAGCTATTTATTCCATGGCACATGTGACGAAAGGTCGCATGCTGGTCTTATTCACTTCCTATGAAATGCTTAAGAATACCTATTACTTGTTGAAAGAATTCATAGACCCAGAAGAATTCATGATATTTGCACAAGGCATATCAAGCGGAAGTAGAGATCGGTTGAAAAAGAACTTCCAATCTTTCGATCAGTCTATTCTACTCGGAACCAGTTCTTTCTGGGAAGGGGTAGATATTCCTGGAGACGATTTATCCTGTCTCATGATGGTACGCCTACCTTTCCAACCACCGGATCAACCTTTACAGAACTTGCAGAATCAGAACTTGAAGGAAGCGGGTTTGAACCCTTTCATGGAGAGGTCTTTGCCACACGCGATCTTACGATTCAAACAGGGGTTCGGACGATTGATCAGGTCCAGTACGGACAGAGGTGTTGTATTCATTTGTGATCAACGTATTATGGAGGCGCGGTATGGCAAATACTTTTTATCATCGATACCGAAGATACCGGTGTCTTATCGTTCCACCAGAGAATTAATGAATGAAACGGAAGAATGGATCTAAATCATTTTCCGTTTCTTTCTATAAACTTATGGGTGAGAAACTGTTATAATGTAGAGCGTAGCAATGAACTAATAGCGATTGTTTTGGGGGGAACGGACATGACAAATAAGCTTGAAACATTATCAACTGTCCGCATACAAAAATCAGATGACTTATACAAGGTAGTGGATACATTGAACCGCACGTTAAAAGATCAAAATCTAATGTTTGGAATGTCGTTAGATGAAGATGACGATGAAACAGCAGTCTTCACGATTTACCGTACCTGATTGGTTAAAATGGCCGATCATCGTGTTGTTGATTTTGTTTTTCATTACGGCTGTAATGGGTGTTTGGCTTTATAGCGATGCTCAAAATGATAAAAACAGCCAAGATCAAGAAGCAAGGACTTTAGCCATTCAGAACACTGCCCTTTCCACTGTTCAGAACGTCACCGTTTACCATGGTGAAGAAACGGTACATATCGTAGAAGGAACTGAGGAGAATGGAAGTGAAGGATTAGCTTTTGTACAAGCCGATCAGCAATCAGTCTTAGAATATGTAAAGGCTAAAGACGTCCTGTCCATGGACGGCATGAAAAGTCAGTGGAGAAGTTCGTGTGAAAGCTGTAACTTCAAAAAGGTTCAGTATGCCTTTGAAGAGGGAGAGCCGGTTTTTGAATTGACATACATCGATGAACAGAATCGATATGTGTTTGATTACTTCACGTTGACTGGTGAATCGTTTGATCAACGATTCGCTTTTAAACAGAATAATTAGAGGAGTGACGGATATGGAATTAGCAAAGCGCGTACAATCTCTAACCCCATCAAGTACACTTGCGATAACAGCGAAAGCCAAAGCGCTCAAAGCAGAAGGACATGACGTAATTGGTCTTGGAGCAGGAGAGCCGGACTTTAACACTCCGGAATACATTCTTGATGCAGCAAAGCGTGCAATGGATGAAGGACTTACTAAATATACGCCTGCTGGTGGAATACCCGAACTTAAAAATGCCATTGTAACCAAGTTGAACCGGGATCAGGAATTGACGTACACGAATGAACAAATTATCGTAACGACAGGCGCTAAGCATGCGCTCTTCACCTTATTTCAAGTACTCTTGAATAAGGATGATGAAGTCATCGTACCTGCTCCGTATTGGGTGAGCTACCCTGAACAGATCAAGCTTGCAGAAGGTAAACCTGTGATAGTCCAAGCGGAAGAAGCGAATCGCTTTAAAGTGACACCAGAACAGTTGGAAAGTGCAATTACGGAAAAGACGAAGGCCGTTATCATCAACTCACCTAGTAACCCGACTGGCATGATGTATTCCAAGGAAGAGCTTGCGGCTATCGGTGAAGTTTGTGAGAAGCATGACCTTCTCATCATTTCAGATGAGATTTATGAGAAGCTTATCTATACAGATGAGCCGCACGTTTCTATTGCACAGCTATCTGACCGACTTTACGACCGGACTGTCATCATCAACGGAGTTTCGAAATCACACTCTATGACAGGATGGCGAATCGGTTTTGCTGCTGGCCACAAAGACATTATAAAAGCAATGTCTAACATGGCCTCTCATTCGACATCAAATCCGACTAGCATTGCGCAGTACGCTGCACTTGCTGCTTATACTGGGGATGAAAAAGCGGTAGAAGAGATGCGGAAAGCATTTTCTGAAAGATTAGATGCTCTCCATGGTTGGTTGACCTCTATTCCGGGAGTCGAATGTGAAAAACCGTCTGGGGCTTTCTATTTGTTCCCTAACGTCATGAATACGGCAAAAGCTTGTGGATTCGAAGATGTGGATAGCTGGGTGAAGGCATTACTTGATGAAGAAAAAGTCGCGCTTGTTCCCGGTTCAGGGTTCGGCTCACCGGAAAACGTCCGTTTGTCCTATGCCACATCACTAGAGCAATTGGAAGAAGCGGCATCTAGAATAAAACAATTTGTACTAAAATATCAATCTTAAATTGTCATTGTTGGAGGTATTATTGTGAAAACAACGATTGCTGAAGTAGCAAAACATGTAGGAGAAGAAGTCACAATTGGAGCGTGGCTTGCCAATAAACGGTCAAGTGGAAAGATTGCGTTCTTGCAATTGCGCGATGGAACTGGATTTATGCAAGGGATTGTCGTCAAAGCGGATATTGGTGAGGATAAATTCCAAGAGGCCAAAGCACTGACTCAGGAATCTTCTTTGTATGTAACCGGTAAAATTGTAGAAGATACCCGTTCTCCACTTGGTTTCGAGATGCAAGTGACGGATTTCGAACTGATTCACGAAGCTGTTGATTACCCGATCACACCAAAAGAGCATGGAACAGAGTTCTTGATGGACCACCGCCACTTATGGCTTCGTTCAAGCCGTCAACACGCTGTTATGAAAGTTCGTAATGAAATCATCCGTGCAACTTACGAATTTTTCAACGATAAAGGTTATGTAAAGGTCGACCCACCAATCTTAACAGGGTCTTCTGCAGAAGGTACTACAGAACTCTTCCATACAAAATATTTTGATGAAGATGCTTATCTTTCTCAAAGTGGTCAACTGTACATGGAAGCAGCGGCTATGGCATTCGGCAAAGTGTTCAGTTTCGGTCCGACCTTCCGTGCTGAGAAATCTAAGACTCGCAGGCACTTAATTGAGTTCTGGATGATTGAACCAGAGATGGCATTTATGAATCACGAGGAAAGCCTGGAAGTGCAAGAGCAGTACGTCTCTCATGTCGTGCAGTCTGTTCTAGAGAATTGCAAAATCGAACTGGATACACTTGGACGTGACACGGACCAGCTCGCTAAAATTCAAGCACCATTCCCACGTATCAGTTACGATGATGCCATTCAACTTTTAAAAGACAAAGGTTTTGATGACATAGAGTGGGGAGAAGACTTTGGAGCTCCTCATGAAACAGCTATCGCAGAAGCTTACGACAAACCGGTCTTCATTACGAACTACCCAGCTGAGATCAAGGCATTCTACATGAAACCAGACCCAGAGCGTCCTGAAGTCGTACTTTGTGCGGACTTGATTGCACCAGAGGGATATGGAGAAATTATTGGTGGTTCTCAGCGAATCGACGATCTAGAGTTGATGAAACAGCGTTATGAAGAACACGATTTAACTGGCGATGCTTATAAATGGTATTTGCAGCTTCGTGAGTATGGTAGTGTTCCACACTCAGGTTTCGGACTTGGTCTAGAACGAACAGTCGCTTGGATTTCAGGTGTAGAACACGTTCGTGAAACGATTCCATTCCCACGCCTGCTTAATCGCCTTTACCCTTAATGCGCGGAGATCAAAGAGCACCGGTGTTTCGTCGCTTGACGTCATCGGTGCTTTTCTCTGTGCAACATCACGAGAAACGAGGTGAAACAACATGGCTAAATTTCAAAGCTTTCAACAGATGATGGACAAACAACTAACTGTTCCGAGCCAATTGTTGACGAACTATGTATCACTAGGTATACAGGAACAGGAGCTCGTGGTCTTATTGCAACTTCACAGATTCCGTTGGGAAGGTAATGCCTTTCCAACCCCTGAACAATTGGCGGGAAATGTAACGATGTCTAGTCAGGAATGCTCACAAATTTTAAGAAGACTCATTCAGAAACACTTCCTAACGATCGAACAAGAAAAGAATGAACGTCAGATTATAAATGAAACGTACTCTTTGGAACCATTGTGGGAAAAATTATTCGAGGAAAAAACGGTTCGACAAGACACGAACTATGATGAAAACATCTTTCCCTTATTCGAAAAAGAATTCGGACGTCCTTTGTCACCATTTGAAATTGAAACGGTCAGCATTTGGCTTGATGAAGATGAACAATCCCCTGCCTTGATTAAAGCGGCCCTGCGTGAAGCAGTGCTAATGGGTAAGTTGAACTTCAAGTATATCGATCGCATTTTGAGAGAATGGTCCAAAAAAGGTGTTCGAACGGTAGAGCAGGCTCGTGAGCATGGTAAACAGTTCAGGCAAGGTTCTCAAATGAAGAAGACATCGTCAGAGGGTAAGAGGGATGTTTCCTTGTACTACAACTGGTTGGAGGAAGAATAATCTAGGGGGAGTTCTATGTTAAACAGAAAACAAATCGACTATTGCCTTGATGTATTCGAAGAAATGTTTCCAGAAGCAGAATGTGAACTGAATCATAGAAACCCTTTCGAGCTTCTTGTTGCAGTTGTGTTATCCGCTCAAGCAACAGATGCACTTGTAAATAAGGTGACACCTGATTTATTCGCAAAGTATAAGACCCCTCAGGATTATGTTTCCGTACCTTTAGAAGAACTGCAGCAAGACATCAAGAGAATCGGATTGTACCGAAACAAAGCAAAGAACATTCAAAAACTATCCCAGACTCTTCTCGATCAATTTGATGGTCAAGTACCACAAACGAAAATGGAATTAGAGAGTCTTGCAGGGGTAGGGAGAAAAACAGCTAACGTAGTTGCTTCGGTAGCTTTTGATGAACCTGCCATAGCTGTTGATACCCACGTCGAGAGGGTATCCAAGCGATTAGGCATTTGCAGGTGGAAGGATTCTGTTTTGGAGGTAGAAAAGACTTTAATGCGTAAAGTCCCCGTAGATCTGTGGAGTGTAACCCACCACCGCATGATTTTCTTCGGGCGCTATCATTGTAAAGCGCAGCGTCCCAACTGTGAGGAGTGCAAGCTTCTCGAACTATGCAGAGAAGGGCAGAAACGGATGAAAAAAAGAGAAAAGGAAAAATAAAAAACGTACGATCAGGGTGATTGCCTGATCGTACGTTTTTTTTATGCGGCTGGTTCCTCTTCGGTATCAGGTGGTGTATCCTGATTGTCTCCGGTATCGGAACCGGAATCACCAGTTCCGCCTGAGTTGTTATTTCCATCACCGCTGTCATTTTGGTCTTGATTTTGGTCGGTATTTTCACCATTGTTCGGATCCTGTTCTGGATTGTTGTTTTCGTCGTTGTTAGGATCCTCAGTTTGGTCATTGTTCTCGTCTGTATTTTCGTCATCTTGATTATTATCTTGATTCTCATCATTGTTCTGGTCTTCGTCTTCTTCTTCCTCTTGATCTAGAGACGGAGTTTGTACTTGAACACTTGATGGATCACTGTCTTGCGCATCCTGCCCAGAACTGATGGCTGTTACGCTAAATGAATAGTTAGAATCTGATTCAATATTTGAGATGTTGAGACTCGTTTCATTTGTTGAAGTCAGTTCACTAGGCTGACCACCGTTGACGGATACATCTACTCGGAAGGTAACACCATCTGTCTCACCGTAAGACCAACTAAGATCGATGGATTGTGTGTCCTCGTTGTAGGTACCAGTCAAGCCTTGGACAGGGTCCAGTTTCTGATACACTTGTGAAACTTTAGAAGGTTGGTTGTCGACATGGAATAACTCCGTCACGATTCGACTGCCAGGTGTGAAATCACTAGGAAGCTTCGCTGGACGGGAACCTTCTTCTACATCGACCCATACAACAGAGTCAGGTTTCGAAAAGTCAGCTGTATCTACGTCAGATGACAATTCCGTCATCAACGGCTTAAAGATCTGCTTCGGTACATCCTTTGCGGCAGATGATAATCCTTTATCATTGTCTTGATAGCCACTCCAAACGGAAATGGAATAATTGGTTGTGTATCCGTTAAACCAGGAGTCAGGTGCAATGTCTCCGTTGTCTGTCGGACGGTTCGTCGTACCTGTTTTTCCTGCTTCGGGTAAGCCAGAAATGTTTGCTGCACGACCCGATCCTTCAGACATCGTCGTTTGAAGCATATTGGAGATCATATAAGCAGTATATTCGCTCATCGCTGCTTTCGGTTTCGGTTTCATATCAATGGTTTCTTGACCTGGAACCTCTACTTTCCTAACGGTGTAAGGTTCATTATATACCCCTTTGTTACCGAATGCCGCATATGCTCCAGACATTTGGATAGGGTTAACAGTTGCGCTTCCTCCACCAATCGCTTCAATAGGGTAAATCTGGTCTTCTGGAAACTCGATACCTAGACCTTCCGCAAACTCTTTAGCACGATCTGTTCCCACTTCTTCAATGGTTTTCATCGCCGGAATGTTCAAGGATCGGCTCAGTGCATAACGTGCAGAAACCCAGCCTCTGTAACGGTTGTCGAAGTTACTAATTTCTTTCCCGTTCACTTCGTATGGTTCATCTAAAATTTGGTGATAGGTAGACATCTTTTCATGCTCAATTGCGGGACCGTATGCGAGTAAAGGTTTCATAGTAGAGCCGCCTTGACGACTCAGTTGAGCTGCATAGTTAAAATTCCCGTTCTGATAGTTACGGTTACCACCGATTGCACGGATAGCGCCCGTTTTCGTGTCTGTTACGGCAACACCCGCATTTAGTTCCTCGTCCGGCCAGCTAACCGGTCCGTTACCGCTCAAAATATTCTCGACAGATTCCTGAGCGTTCGGGTCGAGTGTCGTATAGATGTTCAAACCATCTTCATTAATGTTTGCACCATCTAGTTTCTCACGTACTTCTTGTTCAACAACGTCAATGAAGGCATCGTATGGAGATTTCTCTCTAGAATCGGAAGGTACGAGTAGGTCTTTTACATCCGTCTTCCTTGCTTCATCTGCTTCTGCTTGCGTGATTTTGTCGTGTTGAACCATTAAGCTAAGAACGGTTTCCATTCTCTTCTGGGCCGCCTCAGGGTGTTCATATGGATTATACCCGGAAGGTCTTTGTGGAAGCCCTGCAAGTAAGGCATTCTCAGCTAAAGTAAGTTCCTTTAAATCTTCTTTACCAAAATATGTGTCTGCTGCCTCGGCAATGCCGTATGCGCTCGCACCATAATATATTTTGTTCAAGTACATTTCTAGGATTTGTTCTTTCGAATATTGCTGATCCAATTTAATAGCAAGGTACTGTTCTTGTACTTTTCTTTCAAGCGTTTTATCGAATGATAGGAATGATTGCTTGATGACCTGCTGTGTGATTGTACTTGCTCCCTCAGCACCGAAACCTTGCGTGACGTTCGCCCATACGGCTGCTAAGATTCTTCTGAAGTCAATTCCAATATGGTCGAAAAAGCGGGAGTCCTCTGTTGCAATTACTGCATCAACAGTGGCTTGCGGCAGATCGTTGTACGTTACTTTCGTACGGGTTTCCACTCCGGCTAAATCAGCGATCAAGTTGTCGTTCTTATCATAAACTTTCGATGAGTAGGGAACGGATAATTGCTCTTCATTAAGCTCAGGTGCAGTAAAGGCATAATAGGCAAATAATGATCCGCCCCCGATCAAGGCGAGAATTCCTAAGATGAAAATCGTCATCAAAAACTTTCTAAATCGTGGTTTTCGCTTTCCTTTTTTCGTTTGCTTCAGCTGTTTTTTTCTAGCTGATCTAGATTGGCTTTCATTGGCCATTGTTGCTTCCTCCATTTCAGAAATAGAGCTTATCTAATGCTTTTGCATAATCGACTCGAGCTTGGAAGTGGAAAGGGACAAGGATGCCTTCCTCGTGAACTACCTGGTAAGGAATAGATTTCCTTCCACCTTTAAATTGACCATCCCAGTATTCGAATACACAATGGGCAGGCAGAACGTACACCTCGTCGTGAGGGGTGAACTTTACAATTAGGAAAGCTATGCCTCCGTGCTCTATGATTGCCTTCATGTGGTCAATTTGGTGTTGATGGATGTTGCTCAGTGGGAAAGAGGTTTTATTTTTCGTTTCCTTCGCCTCGAAGTCAATGTACTTACCTTGATAAACTCCATTAAAGTCAGTGGTTGACGCCTGTTTGAAGTACGCTTCTTTGATTACAGCTGCACTTCGTTTTGGATAATCCACTTGGACAATTTGAACGGGTGTTGGCTTCTTGTGAACAACAGCAATACCTGCTTCTAGGTAAAACTGGTTCGTCGCGGAAATGTCTTCTTCCAAAGTCATCCCACGGTTACTGAAGTCAGGTTTGTTTTTTTGCGGTGTTCTTGTCTTTTGTTGTGTCTTCCGTTTGCCGTTTGGGTAGTTCAATGGATACTCCCTCCCTGATTCCATGAGAGTATCATATCAAAAAAATGAAGCCAAGCCTATTAAAACCATCAAGATATTAGACGTTTGAGGGTTTAAAAGGTTTCAACAAATATTTGGGTAGGCACTCCAATTATTTTTTTCGACAACTCATGATCGTTTAAGGGGGGATATATATAAAAAACTGCTGCTATGAGCACATAGCAGCAGTACGACGTTAAGTTGCCGGACGATCTTCACCAGCAAGTTTCGGGTTATCTGTTTTAGCCGGAGTCGGCTGTTTTTTCTTCGGTTGCTTTTTCTTTGGCATATTATAGTCTCCCTTTCCGGAGTTTTATGGCTTGTTTTGTTGCTTTACTTCTAGTCTTGTCAGAAGCAAAGGAGTTATACAAAACAGGGCGAAATATAGCAATACCAATAAAAGGGGGAGATGGACGTATGAAGAATCGTTCCGTTGCTCAAAATGAGTTTGAAGCAGAGTTAGTCCGATTAAAAGAGAAATTCTCACTACTTGAACGTCGGCTGTCTTTAAAAGCGGATGAAGTTGTCCACACCATGGCGGTTTCTCACCGAAGAGAAATTGATGGGCTCAAAGATGAAGTGTTCCGACTGAGAGAAGAGCTGAAAAAGGTACGCAAAGAACAGAAACGGAACTTCACTGGTGGGGTCATCAAAAGACAGCGTCGTGTAGTTTGAATAATTGAATGACGATTGTAAATCGTGCTATGGTAAGAAGAAAAAGGTGAGATACATGGAATTACAGCGGGAGACAGAGCAACTCAAACAAATCATTGAAGAGCGCCACAAACTTTTTATAAATAGCGAAGGCCCTGTAGACAAAACAGACCGCGAATTATTCGAGCGGGTAAAAGAAGAGACAAAGCCCATGTTCGATCTCAATAATTCGTGGTTGGAAAATGCCGAGGTCTTTGTGAAAAACCGGCACACAAGTGTGCACCCTAATCAAGTGAAGTCCACGCATGAGAATATAGAAATGATCATCTTACACAGTTATTATTTAGACGTTCACCGCAAGCGATTTAAAGAATTGTACCAATCGGTTCACTACGTACTAGATATGATCTTAGATGACATAAACAAGAATCAGGAAGTATAAAAGAAGCCAGAGCAACTATGCTCTGGCTTCTTTTTTATGCTTTTAATCTTCCTGTGAACTTGGCGATGATCAAATAAAATGTTGGAACAAGTAGTAATGTCAGCACAGTCGAGAATACAAGTCCTGACACAATAGATATCGCAAGTGGCTTGAACAGTACATCTCCAGTAAAGATAATCGGTGTCAAAGCGGCCACAGAAGTCAGGGACGTAAGCACAATCGGACGAATCCGCGCTCGACCTGCTTCAATGACGGCTTCAACCGTCGATCCATACTCTCCGAGGTTCTGTTCGATAAACTCGACTAAAATGACGGAGTTTCTTACTACAATTCCCGATAAGGAAACAATTCCCAGTGTAGCAAGGAAGCTTAATGGCTCTCCTGATACAAACAGTCCTACGATCGCTCCAGTAATGGCCAGGAATACGGTTCCTGTTATGAGAAGCGGCATAAGCAGAGAATTGAACTGAACTGCGATAGTCAGATAGATCAAGAACAACACGATAACGAACAGCTTGGAAACTTCTATGAAGAATTCTGTCTGAGCGTCAGTCTGACCACTCTCGACAACAGTGTATCCTTCAGGCAGCTCTTCTTTGAAGGAATCAATCAAATCGGTTGCTTCTGATGTGAAATCTTGACTTTCACCTTCTTTAGGATAAGCGTTCACTGTAATGGTACGCTCTCCGTCGAGGTGAGGAATAGCGCCAATTTGTTCTTTTTCTTCTGTTGTAATAACTTCATCTAAACTAAATGTGCTAGGAGGCTGGTTCGGTGCTCCTTGTGCATTAGGGGAGACAACTTGCAACTCCTCCAAGTTTACACCGTTTTCTTCTCCATCATCCAATAGCACATTAATAGGTAAGCGTTCTACTCCATTATCAAACGTGCCTAAAGGAATGCCAGTATTCGCAATTTGTAATTGTGAAGTTACCGTATCGATTGGAATATTGTTTTCGGCTAACAAATCGCGGTCTGGATTGTATTGTAGGAACGGTTGCGTTGTAGCATTTAAAGTTACGATCTCTGTTGGTGATAAACTTTCTAATTGTTCTTTTAACTGATTTGCCTCAGAAACTAAAGGTTCAAGCTCAGGTCCTTGAATCTGCACTTGAACCGGAGGAGAAGGCGGTGGACCAGAAACGATTGTTTCAAGGAAGATCTCAGCATCACTGAACTCTTCACGTAACGGCGCTTCCCATTTATTCATGAAGTCAGTAGCGCTAGTCTCTTCTCGATTCACTCTTACTAATACTTGGCCCGTGTTCTCTCCGGAACGCGTTAGACCAGAGCTGAATATGTTCGGTAGTCCTGAGCCTGTGTATATTGTTGATTCAGTAATGTTATCTTCTTGGTCTGTTAGAAATTGCTGAATGTCTTGGAGGTTATTATCAGTTTCCTCTATTGGCGTACCCTGTGGATACTCTACAGAAATCGTCACTTCCTGACGATCAGCGGCAGGGAAAAATTCAAATGGTATCCTAATCGCGAGTGTAGCCAGCAACAGGCAAAGTACTAAACCTATAATGGAAGTCGTCCATGGTCGCTTGGTTGTCTTTGGAAGTATTCGATTTGCGTATAGTCTCTCCATTCCATTGAATGCCCCACCTAAGAGACCTTCTTTAGCACGTGACTTCTGCTTGCTTCGTTTCTTTCGTGCGTATTGAACTGTCGGTATCAACGTCAAAGAAATGATAGTTGATGCAACGATGGTAAATATCAACACAGAAGGTAGGGCACGTATAAAGTCTCCATTTGTCCCAGAGAGGAACGTAAGAGGAAGGAAGCTGAAAATAATCATAAGGGTCGATGTAATAATCGATTTTGCTACCTCTTTTACTCCTCGAATGGTTCCCTCTAGCGGACCATCTCCTAATTGGAACCTTCGTTGGATATTATCATTTACCACGATGGCATCATCCACTAGAATCCCGATTGCAATGATCATGCCAATTACCGATATCTGGTTCAAGTCTACGCCTGCATAGGGTAGAGGGATTAGTCCGATAATGATGGATATTGGAATGGCTAGAGCGACCAATATGGCTGATGACAATGGTAACCCGAGCACCATGATGACGATAACGGCCAAGAAGCTGATTCCTAATGAAGTGATGAGATTAGTGAACACTTCTTCGATAATGGTACTTTGAGTGTAGAAACGATCAACAGTAATCCCCTCAGGTAAATCTCCTTTCAAATCATCAATTTTAGATGTGAGATCCTCTTGAAGAGTGGAGATGTTCACACCTTCTTTGGCGAATACAGTCAACGAGAGAGCAGCTTTTCCTTTGTAAGTGATCAAGTCTTCGACAGGTTTATTATCAACCTTAATTTCTCCTACATCTTCGAGCGTAATGACATCTCCTTCATTCGTCGTCCCAACAGCTAATGTCGAGAGCTCTTCGATATCAGAGTATTTATTGAAAATAAGTTGATAAATCGTGTTGTCCTGTTGTTCACTTCCGATGGCAGATGGTGCGATCTCTTTCTGGATCGTAGAAATGATGGAGAACGGAGCTAATTGGTTTTCATTTAAGGCTTCGTTGTCCAGTGATACAGTTACTTGTTGTTCAGGCAGTCCTTTGACAAGAATGGATTCAACCCCTGACAGACTCGTTATAGAGTCTCTCCAAGTTTCCACCTCATCTCTTAGTTGATTCAACTGCTTCCTGTCATCTGCAAGTAAGTGGTATAGTGCAACAGAAGAGGTTGTTAAATCAGTTTGTACAGTGGGATCCTGTACTTCATCAGGGAACGAACGAGATGCATCCGAGACGATTTGCCGTATCTTCGAGTTGACGCTGTCTCGGTCAACTCCACCGTCCAATGTTGCGGTCAATGATCCGAATCCTGTTGTAGAAGCGGATGTGACGTCTGTGATCCCTTTCACATTCAATAATTGAGATTCTAGCGGGTTTGTCACAGTGCGTTCGACTTCCTGAGGTGTTGCACCAGGATAAACGGTTGATATTTGTGCAATATTTACATTGATTTCGGGAATTTCACGCTTAGGTAATTGTAAATAAGTAAAAATTCCGGTAAAAACAAGAAGAGCAATGAATACCCATACAATTTTCTTGAATTCCAATAGCTTTGACACATGTTTTCCTCCTTTATCTTTTAAGTTGAACTACACATAGTATAAGTATTTTTGACACGAGTGTCATTTATTTTGATTGCCGAATGTGCTACTCATCTGAAATTATGAAATCGCTTTACATGTTGCGGGATTTCTTATATAATGATTTTCCCAATTGAAAGGGAGGGAACGAGATGAAGCAACAAGATTTAATCCAAGAAGCAACAAAAATGAGAGAACGTGCCTATACACCTTATTCGAAGTTTCCAGTAGGCGCGGCTTTACTTACAGAGGATGGGTCGTTATACACAGGCTGTAATATAGAGAACGCTGCCTACCCTGTTACGTGTTGTGCAGAGCGTGTAGCGATATTTAAAGCAATCTCTGATGGGCATCATTCCTTTTCACAATTAGCGGTGGTGGCTGATACTAAACGTCCCGTGCCGCCGTGTGGATCATGTCGTCAGGTAATGAGCGAATTCTTTGGTCCAGATGTGATGATTCACACCTCTAATCTAGGTGGAGAAACAAAGTCACTTTCTATGGACGAGCTCCTACCATTTTCGTTTGCAGCATCTGATCTACCATCTGAAGAATCATGATTCGAATTCGTAGCACCCAGAGCTCAAGCTTTGTGTGCTGCTTTTTTTGAATAAAAAAGTACGATATTGATGATTTAGCCCAGTACGATGATGGTCTCCGTGACATACGCTGATAGAGAATAACAGCTAAGGAGTGAAACACGCATGCACCATTCAATGAAAGGTCAAATGTCACCAAATTGTCAGCGTCGTCCAATTGTCTGCCCGATGCAGCAATGTGTCATGGAAAATTGCTTTGTTGAAAATCAAGATTACATCCACCCAACACATGTGCTTGTTAAAAATAATCACTTACTAAACAACTTCCACTACTTCCCATATATGATGTCCGAACAGGATTTCTTCCAAACACAAGACTTCGCTTATCCACAAGGGTCTTCACCAGATTACGACTGGATGCAGTTTGCAAACCCTCAAGAGATGCAGCAAATGCCGATGCAAGGACAAATGCCGATGCAAGGTCAAATGCCAATGCAAGGACAAATGCCAATGCAGGGGCAAATGCCGATGCAGGGACAAATGCCAATGCAAGGTCAAATGCCAATGCAAGGTCAAATGCCGATGATGCCAATGATGCCTCAAGGCGGCATGATGGAATAAATAACAAGCCACAACTTGAGTTGTGGCTTTCTTCTATTTTTTATAGAATATAGTTTAGGAAGTGATTAAATGAAAACGATCGTTATAACGGGATATAAACCCATTGAGATGGGGATATTTAAACCAGATGATCCCAAAATAGAATTTGTAAAAGAAACAATCAAACGAAGAATTGCTGGATTATTGGATGGCGGACTTGAATGGGTATTGGTTTCTGGACAAATGGGAGTGGAAATGTGGGCCGCTCAAGTTGTTCTTGATTTAAGAGAAAATGGCTATGATATCAAACTTGGGGTTATTCCGCCGTTTCAGGATCAGGAGAAACGTTGGCCGGAGGACCTGCAAATGATGTATGAAGAACTTACCATGACTGCAGACTTCTTTAAACCTGTATTTAATAAAGAATATGAAGGGCCATATCAGTTCAAAGCTAAGGATCAGTTTCTTGTAGAACATTCCGATGGTTGTCTAGTGTTGTTTGATGAAGAGACAGATGGGAGCCCTAAATTCTTTTTGAATAAAGCGAAAGATCAAAAGGAGAAAGCGGACTATTCCATCCTTTACATAACGCCGATGGATCTCGATGAGACGGTAGAGGAGATGAGGATGTCTGATCCTGATTACTGGAGCCAATAACTGATCCACAAAGAAAATTGACAATTTAGGCATGTTTTGAAAAAATAGAGTTAATGTGGCAGACAGAGGTGATGAAAATGAGTGAAGAACGTTTTCAACTGACAAGTAAAGAGATTTTAGAAAAAGATTTCAAAACGTCTATGCGTGGTTATAACCAGGAAGAAGTGGATGAGTACCTAGATTTGATCATTCAGGACTATGATCGGTTCACCCAGGAATTGGAGAGACTTCAACAAGAAAATGAACGTCTTAGGAAAAACACTTCCAGAGAAATGCCTACAAGGACGCAAAACACGAATACGAACACAAACAATCATCAAGTAAACTATGATATTTTGAAACGTGTATCGAATTTGGAAAAAGCCGTATTTGGAAAGAAATACGCAGATTAACGTAATTTTCTTTGTGACAAACGATCTTAGAACTGCTATACTATACGAGTGCGTTTAAAGAACGTTTGCAAATTGAATACTTGGGTAATCGCTGTATGACTTTATCATACAGAGGAAAGTCCATGCTCACACAAGCTGAGATGCTTGTAGTGTTCGTGCCTGACGAAACCATAAGTCAGGGTAGCAATAGCTAACGGCAGGGAAAATTCCTACGTCTTCATGATATGGAATGAATACCTTGAAAGTGCCACAGTGACGGAGCCAAAATAGAAATATTTTGGGTGGAACGAGGTAAACCCCACGAGTGAGCAACCCAAATATAGGTAGGGGCACTCTTCTATGGGAAATGAACCGATGAAGAGGTCGTTTATCGACAGATAGATGATTACCACCGGAGTACGAGGTTGACCGCCGCTTGCAGTACAATGGAACAGAACATGGCTTACAAAGTATTCAATGGTCATTTTATCAATGAAACTATACCCTCCTGAAAAGTCTTGCTTTTTAGGAGGGTTTTTTATGAATACATATCTTATCGAGGTGGAGGGTTATCATGTCTAATAAAGTAACATTGATTGCAACTGCTGCCATGGGGCTTGAGTCAATCGTAGCGAATGAGGTTAAAGCGCTCGGCTATGAAGATCTTCAAGTGGAAAACGGAAGAGTCATTTTCACGGCAGATGTCTCGGCAATCCCGAGGACCAATCTATGGTTAAGAACAGCTGATCGTGTGAAGTTATTGGTAGGAAGGTTCAAGGCGACGAGCTTTGATCAATTGTTTGAAGAGACGAAGGCATTGCCTTGGGAAGCTTTTATATCAGAAGATGGAGAATTTCCGGTCGTTGGTAAATCTGTAAAGTCAAAACTTTACAGTGTGCCGGATTGTCAATCTATTGTGAAGAAAGCCATTGTGGAACGGTTGAAGAAAAAATACGGCATTGCTTCCTGGTTAAAAGAGACGGGTGCTTTTTACCGGGTAGAAGTAGCTATCCATAAAGATGAAGCGGTCCTGACTATTGACACATCTGGAACTGGTCTTCATAAACGCGGTTATAGAATTGGACAAGGGGAAGCACCTTTGAAAGAGACTTTGGCTGCAGCGCTCGTACAGGTTACGAATTGGAAGCCGGATGAACCGTTTGTAGATCCTTTCTGTGGATCTGGCACGATTGCCATTGAAGCGGCTTTGATCGGACAAAATATCGCGCCTGGATTTAACAGGGAATTCGCTTCTGAGAATTGGGGTTTCATCCCTCAAAAGGTTTGGGACGAAGCATTCCGTGAGGCGGAAGAACATGCGAATTATGATCAACCTCTTGATATCACCGGTTCTGATCTTGATCCGGAAATGATTAAAGTGGCAGAAAGAAACGCACTAGAAGCAGGGCTAGGTGATTTGGTCACTTGGAAACAAATGCAAGTCTCCGATTTCAAACCGAAGAAGGAGAACGGATACGTTGTGACGAACCCTCCTTATGGGGAAAGATTGAATGAAAAGCCTGAAGTAGAAAAAATGTATCGTGATTTAGGAACCATCATGCGAGATGATCCTTCTTGGAGTGTATATGTATTAACATCGCACGAAGGGTTTGAAAGTCTGTACGGTAAGAAAGCTACGAAGAAAAGAAAGCTTTTCAACGGCTTTATCAAGACAGATTATTATCAGTATTTCGGGAAGAAAATACGATCTACCCCCACACACAATAAAGGTTTCTAATAAGGAGGACTATGTATGTCACAATCTAAGTTAGACCAGTTTAAATCCCTTTTGAAAGAGCAGGCGTCTTATAGTGAGGCGATTGCCCTCATGGGGTGGGATATGCGTACGAAAGCTCCGAAAAAAGGCATTGAACACCGTTCAGAGGTGCTTGGAGTACTTTCGCAAAAAGTGCACGAGATTCAGACTTCAGAAGAGATGAAAAGTTGTATCGATGAGTTAAAAGCCAGCGACTTGGATGACGTGATGAAGCGTTCTGTCGAAGAAGCGGAAGAAACGTATGATAAAACTGCAAAGATTCCGGTAGAGGAATACCGAGCATATGTAACCCTGCAGTCTAAAGCAGAATCGATGTGGGAGGAAGCGAAGAACCAAAATGACTTCGATAGTTTCCGCCCGTACTTAGAAGAGCTTGTCGAATACAACCGTCGTTTCGCTGATTATTGGGGCTATGAAAACCATAGATATGATGCGCTATTACATAACTTCGAACCCGGTGTAACGGTCGAAGTTTTAGATGAAGTATTCCCTAAAGTTCGCAAATCTTTAACCGCACTACTGGAAAAGGTACAACAAGCTCCCAATCAACCTGATCCCTCCGTCTTGGAAGGTCATTTTCCAAAAGAGAAGCAAGAGCGGTTCAGTGAAGAAATACTCAGTCGTATGGGGTACGATTTCGACGCGGGTAGGTTGGATGAAACCGTACACCCTTTTGCGATAGGGCTGAATACAAATGACGTTCGCGTAACGACTAAATACGATGAAAAAGACTTCCGCACGGCTATCTTCGGTACGATTCACGAAGGTGGACATGCATTGTATGAGCAAAACATAGACGAAAGTTTAGCGTTCACCCCACTTGCAGATGGAACGTCGATGGGGATCCATGAGTCTCAGTCACTTTTCTGGGAAAACTTCATCGCACGAACAGAAGCTTTCTGGGAAAACCATTATGACCTGTTCAAATCATATGCACCGAATTCTTTTGAAAATCTTCCGTTGGATGATTTTTATCGAGCGATAAACGAAGTGAAACCATCATTCATCCGTATTGAAGCAGATGAGCTGACGTATTGCCTGCATATCATGGTCCGATATGAACTGGAAAAGGCTTTGATCGGCGGCGAGATCGAAGTAGCTGACTTGCCAACCTTATGGAATGAAAAGATGAAAGAATACTTTGGAATAGAGCCACCTACTGACGCTGAAGGCGTTCTGCAGGATATTCACTGGGCTGGTGGGGCATTCGGTTATTTCCCTTCCTATGCTCTTGGGTATATGTATGCTGCTCAGTTTGCCAATCAGATGCAGAAAGAGATAGACGTAGAGGAACATATCAAGAATGGAGATTTCCAGCCGATTAAAGCGTGGTTAACAGAACACATTCATCAGTATGGCAAGATGAAAAAACCGCTTGAAATCGTCAAGGATGTAACAGGGGAAGGGTTGAATCCTGATTACATCGTTGCTTATTTAACGGAGAAATACCAAACGATTTATAAATTCTAATAAAGAGAAGACCCCCCTAAATCATGTTGATTAAGGGGGGTCTTTGTAAAGAAAGTCAAGGAAGAGGTGTCGTTCTCTATACCTGAACTTTAAGTGATATTATGATAACTCTTTCATCATATCTGGTGCCAGCAGGCCAACCTCTTCATATAGTGCGCCTAGTTGGTCAATGAATTGAGTGAATTGTTCTTCTGCTTTCGTAAAGTCTGCTTCTTCTGGTGTTTCTTCAAGTACATTCGCTACTTCTTCGTAGTATGCTTGTAGGGAAGCAAGAGACTCCGTCACTTGTGATGTCACGTTATCCGGTAGGTCAGTTTCAACTGTGTAGTTAGCTGCAGTGTCTGCTGCTTCTTTAGCAGCCGTTTTTGCTTCTTCTGCTGCAGATTTAATCGCTTCTTGATCTGGTTCTTCTGCAGATACAGCCTCTTGGTACGTTGTGATTTTTGCTTGATGACCTTTGAATGTATCTTTAATGTTCATTTGAGTAGCCAGAAGTTCTTTTTTTGTTGTTGCTTCATCTTGTGTTGATTCATTTTCTTTTTCTTCAGTTTTTGAGGAATCGTCTCCGTTTGAGGATGAGTCGCTGCCGCATCCAGCAAGGACAAGAGCGCTTGTGATTCCTAGTGCTAATAGCCATTTTTTCATGTTAATGGTCCCCCTTCTAATTTCATACCTTTATCATTCTAGTGTAAGCGCATCCGGATGTAAATCAATCTGGGAAAATTTATAAAATGCTGAAAATTTCCTTAAATCGGACAATTCAAAGGAGGAATACATATGTATCTACCAAGCTTTTCTTTAACTGATCAATTAGCTGTCGTGACAGGTGGCACAAAAGGAATTGGAAGAGCTATCAGTTTGGCTTTTGCTGAAGCTGGAGCAGATGTGGTTGTTATTGCAAGACACCATTCAGATCTACAAGCGGTAAAGGAAGACATTGAAGCGCTCGGTAGGAATGCCTACACGATTGAGAAAGATATCGTCGAGTATGAGGAGATCAAGCGCGAAGTTGACTCGGTTCGCGGCGAAAGAGGAATCGATATATGGGTGAACAATGCAGGTATGAATATTCGAAGTGAAGCAGAGCATGTCACGGAAGCAGAATGGGATCAGATCATCAATACAAATATGAAGAGTGCTTTTTTTCTTTCTCAATATGCCGGTTCTGTCATGAAAGAAAAAGGAAAAGGGAAAATCATCAATATTTCTTCTGTAGGCGGCCACGTTGCGCTTAGGACAGGTGTGGTTTATGCCATGACGAAAAGTGCTCTCATTCAAATGACTAAAAACCTTGCTTTGGAGTGGGGGCCTTCCCAAATTAATGTAAATGCCATCGGTCCATGGTATTTCCCTACTTCCTTAACAGAAAAGCTCCTTGAAGATGAGGAATATGTCCAGTCCATTCTTGATAGAACACCACTCAAACGGATTGGAACGTTACAAGAGTTGACTGGCGCGGCTGTATTTCTTGCCTCGGACGCTGGCAATTATATGACGGGTCAAACATTACTTGTAGACGGGGGCATGACTATCTACGGATTCTAATAGGTATACAAAAAGCATGTAGCTTTGAGGCTACATGCTTTTTTTGTCAATCATTAATATCAATTTTAATTGATGGTCATCCTGTAGGGTGAGAGGAACATGAAAGGCGAGGTCGAAACCGCGGATACTAGATTCACCTTGAATGACAGTAGGAGGGGTGATATCAATTGAAATACTGCGCTCTGACACTTTTGTGGAGAGATGGCCGGCAATCATATTGGCGAGTTCCCCTGTGAAGGAGTAAAGCATCTCTCCTTCTAGTGGCATTCCGAACATTTTTTCCCCTACGTAACCAAAGCTTGTGTGACTTCCATCAATCAGTAATCTTCCCGTTAAATCACCAGTCATCCCAATCAGAACGCCTAGTCCATTTTGTTGGATCGGTTCTTCAGATCTGCTTGGCCGATCGATGGATAATTCAAATGGGAGTATGGAATGGACAGAGTCAAGACTTCCATTGAGGACTTCTGTGATAGATTGACTATTGGACACTATGTAACCCTCCTAATAAGCATACCATTGACTTAGGTTAATCATACCACATAATTCGACATGAACCGGGATAAATTCTTTGATTTTATACAGAATAAAGAAAAAGGAGGATTACGATGCCTTATATTCTTTCTTCTGGAGTGAAAGAAGCGGAATACTCTTTCAGCCAGCCTGCCGTTCAAGAATTAGTCTATAAACTTTTCCCGTTGAAAGATCATGAGAAGAAGAGACTGCTTCCTATTTTTGAGAATGCTCAGATAACAAGCCGCCAATTTGCAGCTGGTTTGGACTGGTTCAACAAACCTCATGGATTGGCGGAACGAAACCACATCTATATGGAAAAAGCAGTGGAATATGCCAAATCTGCGGTTGAGTCCTGTTTATCACATTCCTCGTTCATGTCGCATTCCGTTGCTCCAGAAGAAATAGATCATATAATCTTTGTATCTTCTACTGGCATAGCAACACCTACTGTAGATACGTATTTGATCAACGACTTGAAATTTAAGGACTCAATAAAAAGAACTCCATTGTTCGGTCTCGGTTGTGCAGGTGGAACGAGTGGTGTTTCTCGTGCGTATGAATGGCTGAAAGGACACCCAGGACAAAATGTGCTGGTCGTATGTGTTGAGTTATGCAGCTTGACCTTTCAAGTAGAGGATAGAAGAGTTTCAAATTTTGTAGGAACTGCCCTTTTTGGAGATGGAGCTTCTGCGGTACTGATGGCTGGAGACGAATCTCCACTTTTGAAAAATGCTAAGGCACCAATAAGGCTAGGGGAGACAAGCTCACGAATTCGAAGGGACAGTATGGATGTCATGGGTTGGAGAGTAGTAGACACAGGGTTTGAGGTCATCTTTAATAAGAGTATCCCCCGCCTAGTCAAGGATTTTTGGAGTCACCATATGCGTGATGCCTTAAACGAGAAAAACTGGACAACAGATAATCTCGCCTTCGTCGTGGCACATCCTGGAGGGAGGAAGGTGCTTGAAGCCTATCAAGATCTATTTCAACTGTCAGATGAAGCTTTGAAGCATTCTCGTAACGTACTCGCACGTCATGGCAACATGTCTTCGCCAACTGTACATTTTGTTCTGCACGATGCCATGCTCGATCGACCAGAGCGAGGCACAAAATCAATGATGACTTCTTTAGGGCCTGGATTCAGTTCAGAGATAGTCAGTTTGGAGTGGGTATAATGGATTGGCTATTGATCGGTTTGTTCAGTTTTCTGATTTTTCAGCGGCTCAGCGAACTTGCCATAGCAAAATCAAATAAGAAGTGGATGCTGGAAAGAGGAGGACGAGAAATTGGTCAAGAACACTACTTTCTCTTTATCCTTTTGCATACATTATTCTTTGTATCGATTTTAGTCGAGTTCAGTTTAACGGATTTTAGCTGGTCTTACGTCACGTGGATTGCCTTAACCTTTTTTTCGGTTCTGCAGTTGTTGCGAATTTACTGTATAGCTACGCTCGGCAGGAGGTGGAACACTCGAATTATCATAATTCCTGAAGAAAAACCTATCCAAAAAGGCTTATATCGATTTATGAGTCATCCTAATTACACCATTGTATTCTTTGAATTGATAGCAATACCATTGTTGTTCCACGCTTATATAACCGCTGTAATATTCCCTGTTTTCCACCTTCTCATTTTAAGAATAAGAATACCTGCTGAAAATCGGGCACTAAAGGAAAGAGTTTAGGAAGCACAGGGTCTTGTTCTTAGGATAGGGGTTTGCTATAATCTAATTAGAAATGAAAATCATTTTCAGTTAGAAGGTGAAGGAACGTGATGTTACTTATCTTTACTGTCGTTCTCGTATATAGCGTGCTGACCGTTTTCCTTTTGGCAAAATTGGGTTCTGCCCCTGCTCAATCTGTCGTGGCAGCCTTTACTGGGAAGGGCAGGATATCCGAATATCAAAAAAGACAGGCATACGAACAGAAGATTTCAACCAGATGACCTTCATCTGGTTGTTTTTTTGTTATACTATGGACATAGTTGATGTCGAGATTAGTAGAATAATGACGATACATATATGTAAGCATAGTTCGAACCTTGCGAGGATAAGGAGCGTCTTATGGAGAATGAGTTTGCACTAGCATATTTTTTAGAGGATCTATGGTCGAAAGGCTTCAAACTGCAGGATGAGGATATACGATTCATATACTTCGGTAAAAACTCAACGAATGCAACAGAATGGAAAACAATTATTGCTGTGAGAGTAACACTCAAGTATCAGCACGAATTTGATCCGAGTTTCTTTATAGGGGTCTTAGAGCATATTGCAAAGCCTAGCATCATAACAAAAAGACAAGTGTACCGGTCACTGGAGGAGCGAGGACTGAAGACGAAAAAGAAATTGCGCAGATAATAACCAAAAAAGCCCAAGAACTTTAGTTCTTGGGCTTTTTTGGCTGATGAAGCTTCTTTTTCGCAAGAAGGTCCGCTTGTTTATTCTGTTTTTCCGGAATCCATTTGTAGAAAAC
Source organism: Halobacillus salinus (assembly GCF_004684905.1). Lineage (GTDB taxonomy): Bacteria > Bacillota > Bacilli > Bacillales > Halobacillaceae > Halobacillus > Halobacillus salinus. The sequence goes on from NZ_SRJC01000001.1 coordinate 1,126,521, forward strand.
CATTGGGAAGCTTTCCTCAAGTACTTTGATAGAGTATAGATAAGATTGGAAAGACTTGTTTTTAGTGTACCCTTGATCTAGAGCTTCTACGACTGTTTTGGAATCAGAACGAATCGAGATGATATCTCCAAAATACTTTTCCTTACATAACTCTAATGCTTTCTCAACAGCCAGAAACTCTGCATCATGGTTAGAGTATTCGCCGAGATAGAAGGAATGTTCAGTAAAAGAACTGCCTTCCTTTATTATGATGCCACAGGCAGCAGGGCCCGGGTCGCCACTGGCAGCTGCATCTGTAAATACGGTAATCAATTGGAAACACCCCTTTAGAGGACAGTCTTATTCCACCGTTTCGCTACGTACAAGAACGGTGTATCAAGTGCTGCAACTACAAACTTTATTAAATAAGTCGTGAAGAAAATTTCGAGCCAAACGTCGACAGGGTATAGTCCGTAGAATGCTATACCACAGAATATGGCGGTATCAACCAACTGACTTACCATCGTACTTCCGTTGTTACGAATCCATAGCGTCTTGTCAGAAGTGAATACCCTTTTCAGCCGTGCATAAAGCCATACATCGAAATACTGACTAATAATATATGCTGTGAGGCTGCCAATAGCAATGGAGGGTACAATACCGAACAGTGTTTCTAATGCAGGCTGGGCTATATCATTTTCACCTGGCGTGAACTGCAACGCAAACTGCATGATCAAAGTTAGAAGAATGAGTGTTGAGAAGCCCATCCAAACAGCTTTTCGAGCTTCCTTCTTCCCGTATTTCTCATTAAGGATATCGGTAGCTAAGAAGGCGGTACCGTACAAAATATTCCCAAGCGTTGCATTCAGACCGAACATCTCTACCGTTTTTACCACTTGGATATTCGCTACGACGGTAGACATTCCGATCCAAACAAAAAGACCTGATTTTCCGAACAATCGATACATAGTCAATAATAATCCGAAATTTATAAGAGCAAAAACAATCCATAACCATTCGTTACTCATGTCCAAACCTCCTTTCAAAGTAGAATGAACAGCAGTCTATTATAAGTGGTAAATGCTATTTTTTCAAGATAGGGGAAGATGAAGAAAACTAAAAAAAGCGGCAATCCAACTTAATGGATTGCCGCTTCAGGTTTCATTTATTTTTTCTCAACGTTAGCCGCTTGTGGGCCACGGTCGCCTTCTACGATTTCAAATGTTACTTCTTGTCCTTCTTCAAGAGACTTGAAACCTTCTTCTTGGATTGCGGAGAAGTGTACGAATACATCGTTTCCGCCCTCAACTTGAATAAAGCCATAACCTTTTTCTGCGTTGAACCATTTTACTGTACCGTTTTGCATGATATGATTCCTCCTAAAAACTTTCACGTGTAACGTGTGAATTACAAATAGGTAGCGGAAAACCCATAAAAAATCCCATAGAGGCTGCGGAATCTAAACACCGGGAGCTTCTATGGGAACTACTGTCATTTATGATTCCGATCTACTTATTTGCTTATTTCAAATAATATCGTATTCTATGGCTATCGTCAACAAATGAGCGGCATTTTTCTAGGGTGAATATGTGCATCGTTATCTGCATTGGGAGAGGATGTCATGTACAATAGATAAAGAAAGAATTGTAAAGGAGTTGGAATGATGAAAACGGATATTGAAATCGCTTTAGAAGCTGATATGAAGCCAATCGAAGAAATTGCAGGACAATTGAATCTCGACCGAGATGATTGGGAGCCTTATGGACATTATAAAGCCAAGCTGTCCGACCAGTTATTGAATAAATTATCGGATCGCCCGAGCGGGAAAATCATCTTGACTACATCGATCAATCCGACGCCTGCAGGTGAGGGTAAGTCGACCGTCACAGTCGGACTAGGACAAGCTTTGAATCAATTGGATCAAAAAGCGGTCATTGCCTTAAGAGAGCCATCCCTTGGACCGACTATGGGAATCAAGGGTGGTGCCTGTGGAGGTGGTTATTCGCAAGTGGTACCGATGGATGAGATCAACCTTCACTTTACAGGCGACATTCATGCCATCACGACCGCGAACAACGCTCTCTCTGCTTTTATTGATAACCACATTCATCAAGGAAATGAATTGAACATAGACCCGCGTCGTATTGAATGGAAGAGAGCGCTGGATATAAATGATAGGGCGCTGAGAGAGGTTGTCGTAGGACTTGGAGGACCCGTGAAAGGAATTCCTAGGGAAGATCAATTCACGATTACGGTAGCTTCTGAAATAATGGCTGTATTGTGTCTTGCCAGTGGCTTACAGGATCTAAAGAGCCGCCTCTCCCGTATGGTGGTAGCCTATACATTCGACAGAAAGCCAGTAACGGTTGAACAGCTGGGATATGAAGGAGCACTGACCTTATTATTGAAGGATGCCATGAAGCCTAATCTCGTACAGACTTTGGAAAACACTCCAGCTGTGATTCACGGTGGCCCTTTTGCCAATATCGCTCATGGTTGTAATAGTTTGATGGCTACCCAGATTGCTTCAAAGCTTGGAGACTATGTGGTTACTGAATCGGGATTCGGTGCAGATCTTGGAGCTGAGAAATTCCTTGATATCAAAACGAGAGCAGGAGGGTTCGAACCTGATGCTGTCGTTGTAGTTGCTACGATACGAGCATTGAAAATGCATGGAGGCGTTAATAAAAAGGAATTGGAAGCAGAAAATCTTGCTGCATTAGAAAAAGGAATGGAGAATTTGAAGAAACATATCGAGACAATCGAGCAATTCAACCTTCCTTACGTTGTAGCAGTCAACCAATTCCCTAAAGATACAGAGGCTGAGACGGAGTTTCTATTAGATTGGTGTAAACAGGAGGGGGCACCTGTTTCTCTTGTAAAAGTATTTGCTGAAGGAGGAAGTGGAGGAATCCATCTTGCAAAACAAGTCATGGAAGCCTGTGAATCCAAACAAGGATCCTTACAGTATACGTATGATTTAGATGATTCAATTGAAGTGAAAATAGAAAAGATCGTTACGAAAGTGTATGGAGGAGAGGCTGTAGAGTTTTCTTCCAAAGCGCAAAAACAGTTGAAACAATTCGAGGAGCTAGGTTACGGACAGCTCCCTATATGCATGGCTAAAACGCAATATTCATTATCTGATGACCCGACAGCATTAGGACGCCCGCAAGGCTTCACTATTACTGTTCAAGAGTTGAGAGCTTCAGTTGGAGCCGGTTTTCTTGTTGCTCTTACGGGTGATGTCATGACGATGCCTGGACTTCCAAAGAAGCCTGCAGCATTGAATATGGATGTAACAGAAGAAGGGGTCATAAAAGGTCTGTTCTAAGTTCTTACCTCTTAGGTTCCTGTGAACTATATTTTCACAGGAACCATTTTGTTTGGTAAACTAACAGAAAGATTGAGTAAAGAAAGGGGGCATAGCATTGAGTATTCAAATTGGATTAACGGGATGGAGTGATCATGCCGATTTGTATGCAGAGAGTTCCAGATCACAAGATAAGTTATCCGATTACGCTTCTCATTTTCCGGTTGTTGAAGTAGATACCGCTTTCTATGCCATCCAGCCTCCAACCCATTATGAAAAATGGGTGGCACAAACCCCGTCCTCTTTTTCCTTTATAGTGAAAGCTTTTAACGGATTAACGGGACATGACAGGGAGTCAAGAACGATACAGGAAGCAAAAGATCTAGTGAAAGCTTACGAAGAATCCATTCAACCCGTTGTCGAGAAAGGGAAGCTGAACGCATTGTTGTTTCAGTTTCCACCATGGTTTGATGTGAATAAACAGCATATTAAAAAGCTCAGGCTTTTAAGAGAATGGTTGCGTGACTATCCGATGGCGCTGGAATTCCGTAACCGAACCTGGTTTCAGAACGGGAACCTGGAGAAGACGATCGAGTTTATGAGGGAAGAAGAATGGATTCATACGATATGCGATGAACCTCAAGCTGGAATTGGCTCTGTTCCGAGAGTATTGGAAACGACTCACCCTGAAAAAACATTAGTGCGTTTTCACGGAAGAAATATTCACGGATGGAACAAGAATGGTAGAAAAGATTGGCGGAAAGTTCGCTTTCTATATAATTATAATGAAGAAGAACTAACGGAGTGGGCAGAACGCATCCATGAACTAAAGAAGCAGACCCCGCACATCACCCTGTTATTCAATAATAACTCCGGTGGAGATGCTGCCGCTAACGCAAAGAAGATGCAGTCTCTATTAAATATCCAGTACAATGATCTAAATCCAAGGCAAATGGACTTATTTCAATTTTGAGGAGGAGCTATGGACCAAGAGCATGTCATTAAGCAAGCGCACGAGTATATAGAACCCTTTTTCGAAGAAGATGTGACCGGTCACGGCGTCGATCATATGAAGCGAGTCGCGCTTTGGGCTAAACGACTCGCAATACAAGAGGAGGAATCCCCTTTTTTAGCAGAACTTGCAGGACTCCTTCACGACCTAGATGATGCGAAGTTAAGTTCTAATACGCAAAGGGCAAAAGCAGACCGGAAGGCTAAATTGCAGGCGTGGGGATTATCCAAGGAAAATTGTGATAGAATCGAGAATGCTATTGAAACAGTTTCGTTCCAGAAGGGAAGGATTCCTCAAACGATGCTTGGTAAAGTGTTGCAGGATGCGGATCGATTGGACGCGATCGGAGCCGTCGGGATTGCCCGGACATTTGCCTTCGGAGGGGCTAAAGGGCAAAAGATACATAGTAAGGATGATGGGGAAAAAACATCCATCTCGCATTTTCACGAAAAACTTCTGCATATTAAAGAGAAGATGAACACAGATACCGGAAGGAAAGAAGCAGAATATAGACATAAGACAATTGAACGTTTCCTAGTAGAATTCGAAAGGGAAACGATGGTTTAGGAGGAACTAATATGAGTCAGAATGAGCAACAGTATTTAGATTTATGCCACCATGTTCTTGAGAATGGTGCCTATAAAGGAGACCGCACAGGAACCGGAACGTATTCTGTATTCGGGTATCAGATGAGGTTCTCCTTACAAGAAGGCTTCCCGCTTTTGACAACAAAACGGATTCCGTTTCGATTAATCGCAAGTGAACTGCTGTGGTTTATCAAAGGAGATACGAACATTCGTTATTTGTTACAGCATAATAATAACATCTGGAATGAGTGGGCGTTTCAGAATTGGATCAATAGTGAAGAATATAAAGGACCAGACATGACAGATTTCGGACGCCGGAGCCAAAAAGACGAAAAGTTTAAAGAAATATATGATGAACAGATGTCCTTGTTTAAACAAAACATATTAGAAGACGATGCTTTTGCTTCTAAATATGGTGATCTCGGAGCAGTTTACGGAAAACAGTGGAGAGCGTGGAAGACGTCACAGGGAGATATTATCGATCAATTGCAACAAGTCATCCAGACTATCAAAGAGAATCCGGACTCCCGTCGTCATATAGTAACTGCTTGGAACCCAGAAGATGTTCCTTCAAACATGGCCCTTCCCCCTTGTCACACAATGTTCCAATTTTACGTTGCTGATGACAAGCTATCTTGTCAATTATACCAAAGAAGTGCTGATATTTTCCTTGGCGTTCCTTTTAACATAGCTAGCTACGCCTTGCTGACCCATCTTATTGCACACGAATGTGGACTTGAAGTAGGGGAGTTCATTCATACGTTAGGTGATGCACATATTTATAGTAATCACTTAGAACAAGTGAAGACTCAATTATCACGAACAATGCAACCTTTACCACAACTGAACATTGATTCGAAAGTCGAAAGTGTGTTTGATGTGGAGATGGAGGATATCGAGTTAGAAGGCTACGATCCACACCCAGGAATTAAAGCTCCCGTTGCTGTCTGAATTTTTAGGAGGTAGAAGAGATGATTTCGTTTATTTTTGCAATGGATAAGAATCGATTGATCGGAAAAGACAATGATTTACCATGGCACATTCCGAATGACTTTAAGTTTTTCAAAGACATGACGATCGGTAAGACGATCATTATGGGACGGAAAACGTTTGAATCTTTCGGCAAACCCTTGCCAGAAAGAGAGCACATCGTTATTACTTCGAACAAGGAATATAATAGAGAGGGATGTACCATCATCCACTCCATTGATGAAATTCTGGAAATGGAGAACAATCAGCCGGACAAAGAGTGGTTCGTCATCGGTGGAACGGTTTTATTCGAGAAGATGCTGCCTTATGCGGACCGGATGTACCTGACATACATCGATCATGAATTCGAAGGTGACACACACTTCCCTGAATTCGAAGAGAGCCAGTGGAAAATGGTCTCGGAAACGAAAGGGGAAAAGAACGAGCAAAATCCATACGACTACTATTTCCGTATCTATGAAAGACCGGTATCATGACTCCGGCCGGACTAATACTAGCAGGTGGAGGTTCCACACGAATGGGGCAGGATAAGGCTGGACTGCCTCTTGGAGATAAAACAGTTCTTCGCCTAATTTACGAGCAACTCAACAAAGTGACTAGTCACGTGGTAGTAAATAGCAATGTGGAGCGGAATGGTTATGAAAATGTGTCTGATGTAATTCAGGATGGCGGACCACTCGCAGGCATTCATGCGGGGCTCCTTCATACAGAAGCGGACTGGCTAGTCGTCTCTGCCTGCGATACGCCGTTTATCTCTAAAGAAGTATATGAAGTATTACTACAGTCAAAGGGGCCGAACACCCAGGTGGTTGTTCCTTATTATCAAGGTAGGCACCAACCCACTTCAGCTATATTTCATCAAAGCTGTCTCGCTCCTCTTGAGCGAATCTTGCAAGAAGGGGAGCGTAAGGTGAGTCGGTTGTTCGACGAGGTACAGGTTCAACCCGTCGTGAGATATGGAAGTGTACCAGCCCCCATTCTTGAAGAGCATTTCTTTAACATGAATACACTTCAGGATTACGAAGAAGCTAAACAGATGTTAAAAACTTCCCAAGCCCGAAGACATTTATAAGGAAACATGATATGATGAGAATGTAATACTTAGACTAACTTGCGATTATTTCGTATAAAGGCGGTGAAACCATGCTGTCAAGTATCGGCATCCCTGGCTTAATACTTATCTTGACGATTGCCCTCGTTATATTCGGACCTAAGAAGCTTCCAGAGATCGGTAAAGCGGCTGGTCAAACGTTGAAAGAGTTCAAGAACTCTGCTCGTGACTTAACTGAAGACCATGATGAAAAGAAGAAAAACTAGTGGACAACCCCACTGAAAATGGAGTGATCGACCATGTTATCAAGCATCGGTGTACCAGGTCTTATCTTGATTTTGATTATCGCTCTTGTCATATTCGGACCTTCTAAACTTCCTGAAATAGGGAAGGCGTTCGGCAGCTCTTTGAAAGAGTTTAAGAAGGCAACGGGTGACATTATGTCAGATGAGGACAAGGCTGATAACAAGGATAAGAATCAATAAAATAAATAACAAAGGTGTAAGGGGGCTTCCTCTTACATCTTCTTTGTGTCAGGCGGAGACGTGCCTGGAGGTGTATAGTAGTGTCAGATGAAGTATCAAGAGATGTAGAAATGAATGTTACGGATCATTTGCAAGAACTTCGCAAACGTATAATTTGGACACTCGTCTTTTTTATCGGATTCTTCATTGTAGGTCTTGTCTATTATGAAGATATAAGCGGTTTCTTTATTGATGATGTATCGTTCCAATTAAATATGACGAGTCCAGGAGAAATTATCTGGATTGTATTTACCATAGCTAGTATTGTCGCGATTATTGGAACGCTACCCGTTCTGAGCCTGCAAGTATGGCTATTTGTGAAACCTGCCTTAACTCCGAAAGAAACACGGGTTTCGCTTTCTTATATTCCCGCCATATTCTTTTTGTTCCTTTTGGGGCTTACATTCGGATATGTCGTATTCATTCAGTTTATTCTGCCATTTTTACTTAACTTGAATAATGGGGTCTTCAATGAACTGTTTACGGTGGAACGCTATTTCCGATTCTTATTCCGGGTGACGATTCCATTTGCTGTATTGTTCGAGATTCCGATCATTGTTATGTTTTTGACAAGTTTAGGGATAGTGAATCCGATGTTCTTAGTAAAGGTGAGAAAGTATGCCTACTTCATATTAGTGATCATCGGGACAATCATTTCTCCACCTGATTTTATTCTGCAGCTTGTCGTTGCTGTGCCTTTGATTATCTTATATGAAGTCAGTATAGTTTTATCTAGAATTGTTTATCGTAGGAAGTTGAAGGCCCATAGAGAGTTTATGGAAGAAGAAGATTGAACCTAGAAGAATCCCTCTATGCTGGGGGATTCTTTTTTTATAAGGACGGACAATTCTTTTGAATGACAGAAGGATCCGTGGTAAAAAAGAAGTATCACTAATGAGAAGGAGAAGATCGCATGCGTTCGTTTTATCACTATATGATGAGATTTAGAGGAAATAAAGAAATGGATGATGAAAAACAGTTGGCAGAATGGATGTTCAAGGACCATAGTTTTCCGAAGCAATCGAAATCGTACGATGAAATCAGTCGCTATTTGGAGTGGAATGCTCCGTTCCCATCGGCATTATCCGCCTTTGATCGACTCTACGAATCTTATCAGGTTGAGGAAGGCTAAATAGAAAGGAAGAGGCTTATGAAACTATTACATACAGCAGACTGGCACTTGGGAAAAATCGTGCACAACGTTCATATGACAGAGGACCAAAAAGGCATGCTTGAACAATTCATGCAAATTGTAAGGCGTGAAGAGCCAGATGTCGTTATTATCGCAGGAGATCTTTATGATCGCTCCATTCCTCCGAAACAGGCGGTAGAGTTATTGAACGATACCTTTACAGAATTGGTCAACGATATCCAAGTTCCTGTCCTTGCGATATCCGGTAATCACGACAGCCCTGATCGTCTCCAATTTGGTACGAGCCTTTTCAGAAATCAGGGGCTGTTCTTGGATACAAAACTTAGAAAAAATCGTGAAGCTGTAACGTTATATGATGATCATGGCCCTGTTCATTTTCACCTGATCCCATATGTAGAGCCTGCCGAGGTAGCATACGCATTCGAGGATGATTCTATAAAAACACACCAGCAAGCTGCGGAAAGGATCGTCGAAGATATTCGAGAGCGTTACTCTAGTGATGAACGTCACGTCTGGGTAGGGCACGCCTTTCTTGCCGGTGGTATGGAGTCTGAATCAGAAGAGCGACTTTCTATGATCGGTGGTAGTCCATATGTGGATGCAAGACTGTATCATGACTTCACCTATGTGGCTCTTGGCCACCTTCACCAGCCGCAACGCGTTACGAAAGATACGATTCGTTACAGTGGTTCTCTCCTCAAATATTCTTTTTCAGAAGCTAACCATAAGAAATCTGTAGCAGCCATTCAACTAGATAACTCAGGTGTGGCCTCAATTGAGCAAATTCCGCTTACTCCTGAGCGAGATTTTGAAGTCGTCGAGGGCTATTTTGAAGAGTTGCTTGGAGGAGAGGCAGCGGATAACCCTTCCAATTACCTGCATGTTCGGCTGCTGGACGATGGTCAGCTGCTCGACCCAATGGGGAAATTGAGAAAAGTGTATCCGAATGTCCTCCACTTAGAGAGAGTCCAATTGCATGCCAAGTCAAATTTAGAAGAGCTTGAGCAGGTAAAAGAGAGGCAGAAACGGTCACCCGAGGAGCTGTTCCAATCCTTTTATGAAGACATGAAAGGTGAAGAAATGCCTGAAAATCGAAAAGAGATACTAGAAGAAGCAATTCAACAATTACGGGAGTCTGAAAGGGGGAAATGATATGCGAGCCTTGACGTTGACGATGAATGCTTTCGGACCATATCGGGAGAAACAAGTCGTGGATTTTTCAGCGCTTGGAGATGAATCGATCTTTCTGATTACTGGTCCGACCGGTGCAGGGAAAACGACAATTTTTGATGCTATGTGTTTTGCTTTGTATGGAAGAGCGAGTGGCAGTGATCGTGATCAAGATTCCATGCGCAGTCATTTTGCAGATGAAGATGAAACGACGTATGTTGATTTCCAATTTGAACTGAGAAATAGACAATACAGGATTGTAAGAATGCCCAAGCAAAGACGTAAGAAAGAACGTGGAGAAGGCTATAAAGAAGATCCTGCTAGAAGTGATTTGTATATGGTAACAGATGGTGAAGAGAAGTTGCTCGCTACTAAGATCAAAGAAGTGAATGAACAGATTGAGGATATATTAGGGCTTGATTATGAGCAGTTCAGAAAGATGATTATGATTCCTCAAGGCGAGTTTCGTAGATTGATATCTGAGAACAGTAAAGAGCGCGAAGAAATTCTTCAAAGGATATTCAAAACGCATTTCTATGCGGATCTAACCGATTATTTTAAAAAAGAGAGTTCAGAATTGAAAACTGAAATGAATCAGTTCGAATGGAAAATCGATCAGGAGCTGTCTAAGGCTCATTGGGGGATGGACCTTCCAGAAGACCCGAGTTCGCTGCAACCGGAAGAATATTTGGAACTGCTCTCTGCAAGACTTAATAGCCAACAAGCTCTAATCGAAGAACAAAAAGAACAAGTGAAAGAGCAGTCTAATAAAGTAGAAAAACAGCAAGAAGCCTATCAGGAAGCTAAACACCTCGATTCTCTTTTTCAAACGAAACAGAAATTAGAGAAGGAGAATGGAGAGCTTACCGAAGATAAAGAACGAATCAAAGAAAAGGGATTACAGCTGAAAAGCGCACAGGAAGCACAAGAGGTACAGCCTTTTGAACACCAGTGGAAAGAGAAAAAGCAAGAACTAGAGCGTCTGCAGCACTCCCTTTCTGCCAAGAGGAAAGAAAAAGAAGATATACAAGTTGCTTATAGGAAGGCGGAAGCAGAGTTCGAAAAAGAGAAGAACCGAGAAGATGAACGGCAGACCTTCAAAAAGCAGTGGGAGGAGCGGCAACTAGAGAAGGAAAGACTGAAAGAGTATATAGAACAGAAGAAGAAGTTCGAAGCCTCTCAAAAACAAATGGATGAACTTGAAAAGCAATTGAAAAAACAGCAAGAACAAAAACAGAAAGTAATGGGAGAAAAAGATCAACTGGTCTCTCAAGTGAAAGAGCAGCGAGCGATAGCGAACCGACTATATGAATGGAAAAGCAAGTTGAGCGAAACACAGGAAGAGCTGCAGAAACTGACCCGTCTTCAAAAAGAGTCGAATAAATTAACAGAACTTAGACAGACTTATCACACCTTTATGACTTCTTACAAACAAATCCAACAGGAAGAACAGAAGATGAGAGGGCAGTATGAAGAAGCATTGGAAGAGATAAGATCTCATCATGCCTATACTTTGTCAAGGGAGTTATCAGCGGACAGTGCTTGTCCTGTCTGTGGGTCTTTGCATCACCCTTCCCCTGCAGCAAAGCCTTCTACTGTGCCGGATGACCATCAGTTGGATGAGCTTAAAGGTAGAATGGAAGCTGCTTATGCACGATTCCAAAAGTCACAAGGAAAACTTGTAGAGGTGAAAGCAGAAGGTGAGTCACAGCGTCAGTTAGTAGATGCCTTGAAACAAGATATCACTTCAAAGGATACAGAACTGAGTGAACGTATGATAACTACTTGGATTCGGGAATCTATGACGGAAAAAGAAAAGCACGAACGGGAATTGGAGCGGATTCAGAAGGAAAGAAACCGTTTAGAGGCAAATGAAAGAAAACTGGAGGAACTGGATCAACAAGATCAGTCGTTAGCAGAAAGCATCGAACATACTAGGTCCAAATTCGCCTCGTTAAAAGAATCAACTGTTCGTGAAGAAACGCAGTTGAATCAGTTACTTGAACAGGGTCAAATGGATACTATAGATCCTAGGGAATTGGATAATAAAATCATCCAAGCCAAGAAGACTTATGAACATGCTGTCTCTCTTTGGGAGGATATTTACGCGCGTTATCATCAGCTCCGTGATCAACTGCAGCAAATTCAAGCATCAGAAAAAGAAATAAAGAACTATGTAGATCAAACAGAAGAGACCGTAAAAAGCACAAGAGAATCATTTGATCAAACGTTTGACCAATCTGCATTCGCTTCATACGAAGACTATCAAAATGCAGTTCTGACCAAGCCTGAAATGCAGCAAATCATAGAAGAAATTGATAGCTTCAGGACGAAGCAGGCAAGTATAGAGGGACGCTTAAATGACATTTATGAACAATTACAAGGAAAAGAGCGACCTGATCTGACGGTTTTACTTGAGAAACTGGAGGAAGAAAAACATAACTTAGCAGAGTTACAGCAACGACTGAACGAACAAACGGTTATGTATCAACAAAACGAGTCGGTCCACATTCAGATTAAAGGGTTGCTGGAAGACCAGGGGACGCTTGCTAAGAAGTATTATGACATTGCAGAACTTGCAGCACTTGCTAGAGGCGACAACACTTTGCGTTTATCACTCGAACGGTACGTGCTGGCTGCATTTCTTGATGAGATCCTCGTTCAAGCGAATATGCGACTTGATCAAATGACAGATCACCGCTATCAATTGGTTCGCAGTGATGAAATTGCGAAGAGAGGGGCACAAAGCGGCCTCGATCTTGAGGTAATTGATCATCATACCGGGCAGAAGCGGTCTGTTCGAACATTGTCCGGTGGAGAAGGTTTCAAAGCTTCCTTAAGCCTCGCTCTAGGAATGGCAGACGTCGTTCAAGCCCATGCAGGAGGCGTGCAACTTGATACACTCCTTATAGATGAAGGCTTTGGTACACTTGATGATATTTCCTTGGAACAGGCGATCGATTGTTTGAGGGGTCTTCAGGATGGTAATAGAATGCTCGGTATTATTTCCCACGTGGCACAACTGAAAGAAGAAATACCTGCCAAATTACAAATTGAATCTGGTCCACAAGGTTCAACTGTACAATTTACCTTTCAATAAGTGAGAATCCGGCATCATATTTCAAAAACAGACCACTGTAAAATGGTGGGCTTGTCATCTCCTGCGCTTGCCCGGGAAATAGTGGAGGATTACCGGAAATCTAAGGAGAGTGAAAATATGAAACAATTCGATAACGACTGGGCTCAGATTCTTGAGCCTGAATTTGAAAAAGATTACTATCAAGAGTTACGGGAATCATTGAAAAAAGAATTTAGTTCCCACACCATTTATCCACCAATGGAACAAATCTTTGCAGCTTTGGATCATACTTCCTATGAGGGAACCAAGGTTGTAATCATCGGCCAAGATCCTTATCATGGGCCTCACCAAGCGCATGGTTTCAGTTTTAGTGTGCAGACAGATGTCCCTATTCCTCCTTCGCTTAGAAATATATATAAAGAGTTGAACAGCGATTTGGGTATTACACCACCTGCCCATGGTAATTTAACGGCATGGGCAAAAAAAGGTGTGCTGCTTCTAAACAATGTACTCACAGTCAGAGCACATAAGGCACACTCCCATCAAGGGTTAGGTTGGGAGAGGTTCACTGACGCTGTTATTCATGCATTGAACAGAAGAGAGCGTCCTGTTGTATTTATTCTTTGGGGAAGGCATGCACAGAAGAAAGGAAAAGATATTGATACAGAAAAACACCTTGTCATTGAGTCCCCACACCCAAGCCCCTTAGCAGCGCATCGAGGCTTCTTTGGTAGTGAGCCATTTTCAAGGTCCAATCAATTTTTGAAAGAAATGGGAGAAGTGCCGGTTGATTGGCAACTAGACTGACATCCAGCCCAAACCAGAATCAAATTAGGGCATATGCTACAGTATTCCAGATATACGGAGGGATTTAGATGTTTCCTATAGGGCAACCACCCTTTCCTCCCGGCGGTTCTTTTCCAGGTTTGCAACAAGCGTTTAACCCAGGAATACAACAGGCACTCACCCCAGGACTTGCGCGTTCATTTTCTCCATTGATGAATCAGGCAGCTCAGACAGGTGCAAGGGCACTCGGTGTACCGGGGTTTGCACCGGCTGGCTTTCCATCAGCAGGATTTTCTATCCCGGGGCTTGCTGGCGGAGCGAATGCAGGTTCTCAAGTAGCGAATGCGGCAGCAGGAGCGGCAAAAACCGGGGGAGTCGGCTGGCTTTCTCACATGCAAACTGCACTTAAGGCAATGCAGAGCGCAGCGCCGATGGTCCAGCAGTATGGGCCGATGATGAAAAACATTCCTGCAATGATCAATATGATGAAAATCATGAATGCACCAGATGATGATGAAGAAGAGAATGAGAGTAAATCATCTACTGAAGAGGAATCTTCTTTCAATTGGGAATCCTCCTCATCTAAGGAAGAGAGCGTTGCAGAGAAGAAAGTTAAACGTCAAGGTACATCACAGCCAAGATTATACATCTAAGGCTGTGCATGTGGCTTGATTTTTTTTATTGAATCCTAAAGAATAGGAGAAAGGCTCTACTTAAGCTGAGTCTTGATTCAAAAGGACGTCCATTTGTGATGGATTGAACTTGAGGAGGAAATGCAGACATGGATAAATCATTACAACTTGCTACGTTTGCAGGAGGATGCTTTTGGTGTATGGTCGAACCATTCGATGAGCGACCAGGTATAGAAAGCGTTGTTTCAGGCTACACAGGTGGACACACAGAGAACCCGACCTACATGCAGGTGATAACGGAAACGACAGGTCACAAAGAGGCTGTTCAAATCGAGTATGATCCTGAGAAGTTTCCTTATGAACGGCTGGTGGAATTGTTCTGGCAGCAGATCGACCCTACAGATGCCGGGGGGCAGTTTGCCGATCGAGGGGAATCTTATACAACCGCCATTTACTATCATAATGAAGAGCAACGTGTCATTGCAGAAGAAAGCAAGAAGCGCTTGCAGGAATCCGGTATTTTCAAAGCCCCAATCGTGACATCGATCCTTCCTGCCGAAACGTTTTATCCGGCAGAGGATAAACATCAGGATTATTATAAGAAAAATGCTTTCCACTATAAACGTTACAAGAAAGGTTCCGGAAGAGCAGATTTCATTAATGATCATTGGAAAATGAATAAGAATAAAGAAGAATTGAAAAAGCAACTGACTGACATTCAGTACAAAGTGACACAGGAGAACGCTACTGAGCGACCATTCGCCAATGAGTTCCATGATCATGAAGAAGAAGGAATCTACGTAGATATCGTCTCCAAAGAACCTTTATTCAGTTCAAAAGAGAAGTATGACGCTGGCTGCGGATGGCCGAGCTTTACGAAGCCGATAGAAAAACAGCAAGTGGAAGAGGAAATGGATACTACCCACGGGATGATACGCACGGAGGTACGTAGTCGACAGGCTGATTCCCATTTAGGGCACGTATTCGAGGATGGACCGAAAGACCAAGGAGGACTACGCTACTGTATAAACTCAGCTGCGCTTGAGTTTATCCCGAAAGAAGAAATGGAAGATCGAGGATACGGGTATCTATCCTACTTGTTCAAGTAATCAAAAGAGGGGTCACTCCCCTCTTTTTTTAATGCCTTACAGTACTTGGTTTATTATATTACATGCTATAATAAAAGAAGATGTGAGGTGACACCCATGGGCAGAAAAAAAGTGTTGACTAAATGTGAGATTTTTGAAGTCACAAAAAACATATTGAAAGAAGAAGGACTTCATGGGGTGCATTTTAAAAATATTTCGGAGAAGCTTGAGGTTGGTAGAAGTACGTTGTACGAATACTTCTCCAACAAAGACGATTTATTGCTTGCTTATATGCAAAATCTCATGAAAGAGATGAATGATAAGGTGAATGGAATAGAAGATGACCTTCCGCCTAATGAAAAGTTATATCACCTTCTCTTGATTTTACTTGAACACTCGCAGCTTCATCAAATTGATCAAATGATACGAGATGTACAGTCCAGTAATAAACATGCGGCCGATTTCTATAGGGAGCAACTGCATGCGGATCTGATGCATACGTATAGTCTTATGACGAACTGGATTGAGGAGGCTAAAGATCAACGGATTTGGAAGACTACCATTGATTCTTCGTTGATTGGTGATCTTATGTTCCACTCCATTCTGTTTCCGAATAGGGACAGATTAGGCGTGGAAACAATGGCACGGCAATTGTTCGAAATGATTGAAAAAGGAATGGTAAACCGCTCTGTAAATTGAGAGCGGTTTCTTTTGTTGAATGGAAGGAGGTAGATGATGAAGACAATCCTGACCTATCTGATTGCACTGACTTTTGGAATCTTATTCGCTCTTGTACATATCCCGCTTCCGTTTATTTTGGGTCCTGTTGTCGGGTTGTTTCTATACAAAATCTTCATTGATAAGGAAATGGAGCAATGGTCGGGTGGGAAGAATATCGCTTATCTGGTGCTCGGAGTTCAGATCGGTTTAACTTTCACTTCAAAGACTTTCTCCGTCATTGGCCCTTACTTTTTCCCTTATACGTTTCTTAGTCTAACCATGATTGCCATCAGCATGGCTGTTGCCTATTGGATTGCGAGACAAACGAAGCTAGATACGACGACAAGTCTTATAGGTGCTGCCCCAGGTGGACTGTCTGCTATGATTGCAGTCAGTGAATCCTTTCAGGGGAGAACGGTCCTGGTGACAATCTTCCATACACTGCGGCTAGTTGCTGTCTTGTTTGTCGTCCCTTTCATAGCTACCCATTGGTTCACGGGCTTCTCCGCTGTAAATGCGGATGAGGCAGTGAATAACGGACCGATTTGGACGCTCTTAGTATATGTATTGCTGTTTCTCGTTGCGTATAAACTGAGATCGTTGATACCCGCTGCGCTTGTCATCATCCCAATGCTCGTCGTCGGTGGCTTTCAGGCATACGGTCTGTCGTTGTATCAATGGCCGAATTACGTATTTATCGCTGCGCAAGTGTTAATAGGCGTTCATCTAGGTACTTCTGTAAGTATGGAAGATGTGAAAGCTGCTGGAAAGTATAGTTTTCTATTCGCTGGCCTCTCTCTATTAATGATTGGGATCGGATGTTTGTTCGGTCTTTTACTTTCTGCATGGACAGGTATGGGGGTATTAACTGCTTTACTGGCACTTGCTCCAGGTGGCTTAGTAGAAATGGCACTTACAGCACAACAAACAGGAGCAGAGCCTTCTGTTGTCAGTTCGCTGCAAACAATCCGTTTATTGACCATTGTATTGATTCTACCTATGATCTTTAAATGGTGGCTACCCAAAGTGAAGTGACAGATTGATTGACATTATCTCGAATTAAAGATAAAATCAATGCAAGTTCCATTAGAGAGGAGGAGTATTATGCAACTTAATCACATTTTCAAAGAGGGAAAGTCAAAGGACGCTCCTGTCTTATTACTATTACACGGGACCGGAGGAACAGAACAAGATCTCCTTCCTGTTGCGCAGATGATCGACTCCGATGCCTCTGTACTTTCCGTTAGAGGGAACGTATCAGAAAACGGAATGCCAAGGTTTTTCAAACGTTTAAGAGAAGGTGTCTTCGATGAGGAAGATTTGATCGAAAGAACGGAAGAATTGAATTCCTTCTTGTCTGAAGCAGCAAAAGCATACGGGTTCGACCGTAATAAAGTGATTGCTGTCGGTTATTCGAATGGTGCCAATATTGCGGGAAGTCTTCTGTTCCACTATGAGAATAGTCTGAATGCGGCTTTATTGTTCCACCCGATGGTGCCAAGAAGAGGCATCCAACTTCCTGATCAAGACGGTGTTCCTGTATTCATCGGTGCAGGCGAGAACGATCCCATTTGCCCGGCACAAGAAACCGTCGATCTGAAAGAGCTTCTGGAAGGTGCTAATGCCAATGTAACCGATCACTGGGAGCAAATGGGCCACCGCTTAACGGAATCGGAAGTGAAAGCAGGAGCCAGCTGGTACCTTGAGAATGTTAAACAATGATTGAGACCTTTTTCTCTTTTCTGTATGATAGAAAGACGTAAGCAGAAGGAGGAAAATGATGATTCATAAAAATTGGGAAAATAACCCGACAATCAAGCAAATTGAGTGTGTCCACAATGATGCAGAGAAATTCGTTGTTGATTCTGTGCTGACACCTGGAAAAGTATATGATGTGAAGAATGAAAGTGAAGAATTTTATTTTGTTATCGACAATAGTGGTCGAATCGGTGGATTTTATAAGGATTATTTCAAAGAAGTATAACGGAGAGGGTTATCCCTCTCTGTTTTTTTTATGGTTTTATTTATCATTTAGCCTGTATAACATGGTGCTCCTCCACACAAGCCCTATGGAAAAAACGTTTATGTGTTTACGTTTTCGGGGAAGGCAAACTAGATAACAGTAAGAGGAGTGAAACCATGATTATTAATAATGTTCGTCTCTACCAACCCGCTCAAGCAATTCAAACACAAGGTCTACATGCAGTAGAATACCAGGATGGTAAAATCACTCACATCTATGATCAGCCTTATGAAGGACAGGAAGACGTTATAGATGGAAGAGGCAAGGTGTTGGCACCTGCCTTCAATGACAGCCACATGCACTTGCTCAGGTTCGGATTGTTGAAAAAAGAATTGGATTTGACTGAAGTGACGAGCTGGGCAGAAATGAAAGAGCTGGTGGAAAATCACTATGACAAGATTCAAGAGTATGATTGGATTTTCGGTAAAGGGTTCAATGATGCAAACTTTACGGATATGGACCGACTCCTCACGCCTGAAGACCTCAGCGAAATTCATGTGAATGCCTATATTTACTTCATGCACCAAGACGGTCATGAGTGTGTCATCAGTGAGAAAGCAATGGAGCTATTGAAAAAAGAAAAAGATTTTGAAAAAGAACCGGAAGAATTCAAAGAAAAGGATGAAGAAGGTAACTGGACAGGCCGATTCAAAGACACTGCAGTCCATTACATCAAGCATCACTTTTGGGGAAGGTCCGTAGAGGATGCTAAAGAAGCGATCAAGTGTGCTACGCCATATTTAAGTGAAGTAGGAATCACGTCTGTGCACACGGATGACATCAATTTCATCGGATCTTATGATAAGTTGTGGCATGCCTACACAGAATTAGAACAAGAAGGAAACCTACCGATCGATGTTCATCTCCATCACTATATCTTCAACATTGATGATCTACACAAATACTTAGAAACGAACACGAAAAGAACTGGGGATGGAACCGATCAAGTGAGAGTAGGTTCGGTGAAAATCTTTCTTGATGGAACGCAGCGACTTCATACAGCCGCAATGCGTAATCCTTACCCAGACAATCCAAATACACACGGGACGCTAATCTATGATCAAGATCAACTGAATGAAATGGTGAAAGTAGCCAGTGAGAACGGAATGCAGGTAGCCATGCACGCAATTGGTGATCGCGCCGTTGAGCAAGCGGTGACGGCGCTTGGACAATCTGAAGCGCATACGGCACAGTTAAGACACCGGATCATACATGCACAAACTTTGGCACCAGATTTAATTAAAAAATTAAGGGAAGTCAAGCCTTATATTGAAACTCAACCCTCCTTTTTGCTAAGTGAATGGAGCGAAAAAGATAAATGGACACCGAAAGAATTGGTTCCTTATTGCGACGCTTACGAGAGCATTCGAAAAGAACACATCCCTATGACTCTAAGTTCTGATTTGCCGATTGGTTCACTTGACCCTCTGGAGAGCATGTACGCAGCTGTAACACGCATGGATTTAGACGGGAAGCCAGAAGGTGGCTGGATGCCACAAGAGAAGCTGACGGTCGATCACGCGTTTCAAGGATTTACGAATCTTCCAGCAGAACTCGAATATAAAGATTCTGAGAAGGGCAGACTAGAAGCTGGTTATCAAGCTGATTTAGTTTTGTTAGATCAACATCCACTCGAAGTAGAAGAGGACCAACTGCACAATATACAAGTTTGTAGAACGTGGCATAGAGGAAAACAAGTATATAAGAAGTGACATTTTTCCCTTGCTTTCCTTGTCAGACTTTGTTCCATAGGCGATAATAAACTATAAGGTGAAGGAAAGGGGAGAGAAAGTAAATGGTAAAGCTTATTTTAGTGCGACATAGTGAGGCAGAAGGTCAGCATGAAGATTCCCCATTATCAAAGCATGGCGTTAGACAATCGAGAGCGCTGGCTCAATTTCTTGATCAGTCTGGTTATGACATCGACCGAATCGTATCCAGTCCCTATTTGAGAGCGGTGGAAACCATAAAACCATACGCTTCGATGAAAGGCCTTACCATCGAGACCGATGAACGACTGGAAGAGCGGATTTTAAGTCATGAACCGTTGGATGATTGGGAAGAAGTCCTTCACGACACTTTCCAAGACCACGACCTTAAGTTCAGTGGCGGAGAATCCTCTAAAGAAGCAAAAGAGCGCATCAACGAACTCGTTGACGAGTGCGAACAGCACGACAACGGAAATGTCCTCCTTGTGACACACGGTAACCTACTCGCTTTACTCTTACAGAAGTATAACCGTGAGATCGGTTTCTACCACTGGAAGAGGTTATCGAATCCAGATGTTTTCGTTGTTCAGAAACAAGGTGGCGAATATACCGTCGAACGAGTCTGGGACCAATAAGAAAAGAAGACGCGAAGAATTGCGATTTTTGTAGAGAATCGTTATGATAGATTGTGGTGTTTACTTAAACCTTAACCGGTGAATAGTAGGAATAAGCACATAAATAGATGGAACAAAGGAGGAGAATTCGTTGGCATTTGTAATTACATCTCCGTGTAAAGATGAAAAAGCAGCGGAATGCATGGACGTATGTCCTGTCGATTGTATTGAAGAAGGAAAAGATATGTTCTACATCGACCCGGCTATCTGCATCGACTGTGGCGCTTGCGAAGCGGTTTGCCCTGTAGAAGCGATTTATATCGAAGACGAGGTGCCGGAAGAAGAGCAGCAATACATCGAAATTAACAAGAAGTTCTTTGAAGAACAATAAAGCACATAATAAAACCGCCCTGCACATTGCAGGGCGGTTTTTCTATAGTCAAATGCATAACACGAAAGGCTAAAGGGTAAATACATAAAGTATTTCTAATGAGGAGGGACTGCAATTGACTCAACTTAGCAATCAAACAGCAATCATCACGGGTGCAAGCAGTGGGATCGGAGAAGCTATTGCCCATCGCTTAGCGGATCAAGGAGCGAACGTCGTCCTGGCAGCCCGCCGTTCCGAGCGCTTGCAAGAGCTTAGTGCTGATATTGAAAAACAATATGGAACAAAAGCGAAGGTCGTGGAAACGGATGTAACGAACAAGGAAGAGGTGGAAAACCTTGTCAAGGAAGCATATGACTCGTTTGGCAGCGTCGATATCTTCGTGAACAATGCAGGAGTCATGCTCTTGTCATTCTTGAAAAACGATCACGTCGAAGAATGGGAACAGATGGTTGATGTGAATATTAAGGGAGTACTCTACGGAATCCATGCAGCCTTACCAACAATGCTTGAACAAGGTTCAGGCCATATGATCAACGTTTCTTCCGTGGCGGGCCACGAAGTATTCCCATCAAGTACTGTATATAGTGCTACCAAATATGCTGTGAAAGCATTGTCCATGGGGATGGAAAAAGAATTGGCATCTACAAACGTGAGAGTCACTAACATTTCTCCAGGTGCGGTAGATACCGAACTTACTGATCACATAACAGACGATGATGTTCTAGAAATGTTCAAAGACCGCAGTATGACGCCATTAAATGCAGAAGATATTGCTGCAGCTGTTACGTATGCTGTCACACAACCTAAAAATGTAAATGTGAATGAAGTGATTGTAAGACCGTTAAACCAATCATAAAGAGAAAAGGACCGCAGGCATTGAACTGCGGTCCATTAATGTATTACTTGAAATTTATTCTCTTTTTGAGTGGGCTCTTTCTTCGAAACGTCCATATGGCGGACTTTAGCAAATGGGCTTGGACCTTTTTCTATTTCCTGTTCCAAATGGTCAAGCTGATCCGAATTCCCTTCAGCCTCCAGTTCGACCGTTCCATCTGATTTATTCTTAATCCAGCCATTCACCTCGAGTCGAACGGCCACTTGTTGGACACTGGCACGGAATCCAACGCCTTGGACGCGGCCGTGAACGATAATATGTCTTCTCTCCACAGAGAAACACCTCCTTGTATGCTCTACGTATGATAGCTTTCCCTAAATACAGGGGTATAGAAACCTAAAACCAAAGGAGATGAATCGATGAAGCAGATTTCAATCAGTGAAGTGGAAGGATTCGGAATTGGTCATGCTACAGATGAAGAAGCTGCAACAGGGTGCAGTGTCATTTTCTCTGAGCAAGGCGCGGTTTCAGGTGTTGATGTCCGTGGAGGTGCGCCTGGGACTCGTGAGACGGATCTACTCAGACCTGAAAATTTAGTCGAACGTGTACATAGCATCTTTCTCTCAGGTGGCAGTGCATATGGGTTGGAAGTCGGCACAGGAGTTATGCAGGCACTAGAGGAAGATTCCATCGGATTTGACGTCGGGGTTGCAAAAGTTCCGATCGTTCCAGGTGCAATTCTTTTCGATTTAACGATTGGAAGGGCTGATGTAAGACCGGATGCTGCCATGGGTTACGAGGCATGTAGGAATGCTATGAAGAGGATTCCATTTTCCTCCGGAAATATCGGAGCGGGAACAGGAGCAACCGTTGGAAAAATCAAAGGACCTCTCTATTCTATGAAGGGGGGCATGGGACAGTATGCCATTCAAGTTGGAGATTTGCAGATCGGAGCGGTTATCGCAGTAAACAGTTTTGGAGACGTCGTGGACACAGAGTCCGGCGCATTGATTGCCGGCGTTCAAGACCAGGGGCAATTTTTGAACACGGAAGACCTGTTGATCCGCCAAATGCATGAAGAGAAGACGAACCGATTTGGTGAAAACACAACCATCGGAGCAATCGTTACGAATGCAAAGCTCACGAAGTCACAAGCGACGAAAATGGCTTCCATCGCTCATGATGGTTTAGCAAGAACCGTTCGCCCTTCCCATGCATTTGTGGATGGTGATACACTTTTTTGCCTTTCTTCCGGTGATATCCAGGTGGATCTCAACAGCTTAGCATCACTGGCTGCAATGGTAGTAGAACGTGCCGTCGTTGATGCTTTGAAGTCCGCTGATTCCCTGCACGGAATCACAGCTTCTCGGGATCTGAAGAGGTAAGGGAATAAATGAAATACGTTTATGAATAAGTGATGAGAACATTACAATTTTCTAATGAAGAAGGATGTGTTGGTATGGGACAAGAACATTGGCTTACGTATCGAGGTAGAGACTTTGCAAAATTACAGTACGCCTATTTCGAGCACAGTAAAGGAAAACAAAAGACTGCATTTATTATGATCCACGGTATCACGGCGGAACTTGAACACCATAAAGAGATGGTGGATGCGCTCCAAGTGAATGCGGATTTATTTTTACCGATCCTAAGAGGGTATGACCGTCTGAATAAGAGAGGGGATCTTGACTATTTCGCTCAATACGATGACGATTTATTGGACTTTATTCATTATGTAGAAAAGCTCGGCTATGATCGTATCGTACTTGCCGGACATTCTATGGGGTGCGCGAATATCCTCCGCTTGTTAAAGAATAATCCGGAAGTAGTGGACCGTATTCTATTTATTTCCCCGTTTTTCCACCCTACTTTACCTGTCTACCGGGATGATGCAACAGAACAGTTCAAGCCTGAAACCGATGTTCATTATACAGTATATAGCAAGAAAGCAGGGCTTTTGATGACGTTATATAAACTAAACATTCCACATTTCTCCCATAAAACCGTCGCAGAAATTCCAGATGAATTTGATGCACAAGGAGTCCTGTCATTGAGTTTCCGTCTGTTGGCATCAAGATTTTTGGAGAAGCTGCCCCCTGATTTATTTGAGGGTTATTCGGATCGAATCAAAACTTTGGTAGGTGCTGATGACGAAGTAGTAGATGCAGAAGCCTTAGCAAGTTGGTATAAGGATTCTTTCGACCTGGAAGTAGAAATCATACCAGATACGGATCATAACCGGATATTACATGATGAAGAGGCTCATCGCTCGATTGCAAGGTGGTTATCATAGAAGCGGATACTGGTCGCAAAATATTTAGTGATGTCATTTCATTCCGAGGAAGTTATTATGACTTCGGTAAGATGCAGGGCTCACGTTTAAAGGAATCGTTGTTGTTTGAGTATCATAAGCGAAGAAGGAAGAAATCGAAGCGTAAATATTCAGTCGACTTTATGGAAGCAAGGAAAATCTTCTTACGTTATGTACCAGGGCTGTGGGAGGAACTTGAGGGATTAGCAGATGGTCTTGGATGGTCGATAGAGGAAGTCGCTCATGAATACAGTGGATGGCAACAGGAATGGGAAGGAAGCGGGTGCTCCATATTCACGTCGAAAGACTTCATGGCGCGCAATTACGATTATTATCCGAAAACATATGAAGGTCGGTTCATGCTGTTTGATCCAACGGATGGCTATGCAACCATCGGTCCTGCTCAACGGATTATTGGACGAACAGACGGGATGAATGAGCATGGATTATCGGTCGGATACAATTTCGTCAACCGGATAAAGCCGCTGGATGGCTTGATTTGCTGTACGATTACCAGATTTATATTGGAGACGTGTAAGACGACGGAAGAAGCGGTGGATCTGCTGCATGACCTACCGCATCGTCATTCTTTTAATTATGTCATTTTCGACCGACACCGTCGTTCGGCCATCGTGGAAGGATCACCACGAGGGGTGAAATCGAGGGATGGGTTTGTGTGTACGAACCACTTTAACGACATTCCTGGTGAGAACAGGCGGCACTTAGGAAGCTCTAAGGAACGGCTCAAGATAATGGAGGGTGATGTAAGCGAAGTAGAAACTCCAAAAGAGGCTTTCCTTTATCTAAACGAAGCAAATGGACCGATTTTCTCGAAAAAGTACGATCGGTGGGATGGGACGATTCACACTAGTACGTATCAAACGTCGAATTTAAACGTATGGTTCGGGGTCGGTGGAGATGCTACCCCCGTGAAGTTTGATTTTCGTCGCTGGTTACAAGGGGAAAGAAATCAAGTGAAGAAAATCCTTGGTATCCTAGACACGTCCGTACCCATTCCCTATATGGACGGACTGACTAGCAGAAATACTTGAGAAAACCTTTACACAACAAGTAAACTATAGTGGAAGCATATTCTCTAAAAGGAGACAACTAATGACTGCCACTATGACTAATACAAAAGAAACTTTATCATACTTATATCATCAATTACGAAATCAGGATGAAAATGCTAGAACAAAAATTCTTGATCTAGTTGAAAAATACCAAGCGCGTCAAAAAAGGATTGGGTTTGCCGGCCACTTTTCTGCTGGTAAATCCACTTTAATCAATAAGCTGCTGGAAAGAGAGTTACTTCCTTCGAGTCCGATACCTACTAGTGCGAATATTGTCCACTTGAAAGAAGGAGAGCCATATACGACGGCATATTTTAAAAACGATCCGCCAGCTAAGTTTGAGGGGGATATCGATTTTGATACAGTTAAGTCGCTATGTAAAGATGGAGATCGCATCACCCGGGTCGATATTAGCAGGTGCCGAACCGGTCTTCCGGAAGACATCACTCTCCTCGACACACCAGGCGTCGACTCTACGAATGACGCAGACCGTCTCATAACCGAGTCCTCCCTTCATACAATGGACTATTTATTTTACGTTATGGATTATAATCACGTTCAATCAGAAGTGAACTTGAAGTTTTTGTCTGAAATGCAAGGTAGAGGGGTTCCATTCTCCGTCGTCATAAATCAAATCGATAAGCATGACGAACAAGAATTGTCTTTTGAAGGGTTCACGAGCAGTGTCGCTTCTTCACTACGGCAGTGGGGAATAGAGCCTGAACAAATTTACTACATTTCCTTAAAGGACCTTACTGCCAAGCATAATCAATGGGAAGCAGTTAGCAACGATTTTCGTATGCTTTTTGATAAACTCGAGGGGAATTTGGACAGCAGTATATTACATCAGGCAGAGTACGTGTTAAACGAAAGTCTGAAAGATAAGCAGACGGACATCGATGCGCAATTGGATGAACAGAATGAGCGGTATGATGAATTGTCCACCCAAGTACCCGAACAGGCTAAGGAGAGCTTTCGATCTTTCGAAGAGATTAAGAAGGAAGCGGAGGCACGTTTTCAAAAGGAGGTTCGTTCTTTCATTCCCAACGCTTATTTGATGCCAGGTAGACTGCGGGATGATGCAGAGGCCTTTTTACACTCTGTACAGCCGAAATTCAAAGTAGGTCTCTTATTCTCGAAGCGGAAAACGGAGGAAGCTCAATCTGAACGTGAAAATAATTTCTATGAAGCGCTGCTCGAAATTGTAGAGAAGAACTTGCTATGGCCATTGCGGGATCGGATGGGTAAACTAGCAGATGATTACCATGTCGGGGCTGCTGTGCAGGAAACGATCCAACAAAATCCTTTCAAATATGATAAGGAGCGACTCCACGACCTGGTTGAGTCTGGTGCTGAAGTGACAGGCGCTTACGTTCTACGCTATACCGATCAAGTGGCAAACGACATCCAGCAGAAGATGAAGTCTCATGTAACTTTTTGGTGGGACACTTTTGTAAATGCATTAGAGCGAAATAGCGAACAAAATGAGCGCGAAAATACGGAAGCGTATGATGTTGTTCATCGTATGCAGGAAATAGAGCAGATACAAGCGCGACTTAAACAAGAGCGGAAGCACTTAGCTACTACTTATGAAAACTGGTTCCATTCTCCACTCGCTACGGTCGAAATGGAAAAAGAAGTGCAAACGGCTTTAAGGAACCGTGAAGAATCTATTCAGGTAGCCGACCCGTTTTCTAGAAATTCTACACCTGATCCTAAAGAGGAAGAAAAGGAAACGGAATGTGTTGATGTTTCTAGCTCCCGTTCTACAAAAGAGAAGCTTCTTACAACGATGGATCAATTTGTTGAGCATGCCGGTCACATAGACGGTCTGGAAGAACTGTTCAAGCAGTTGGAGGAGAAAAGGGAGCGGTTGGAACACCGTAACTTTACCATTGCTCTATTCGGTGCATTCAGTGCAGGGAAGTCTTCTTTTGCAAATGCCTTGTTGGGGGAATCGTTGCTCCCTTCGTCACCGAATCCGACAACGGCGACTATCAATAAGATATCTCCACCAGGTACGCATGCGCACAAAACCGTAAAAGTGTTCATGAAGACAGAACACGACATGCTTGAGGATCTGTCAGAGGCCTTAGAACTATTGCATATCGACACGACGGACTTAGAGGCAGTTTTCAATCAGTTAAATTTGGTTTCCGAGAAAGACTGGAATCAATTGAGTCAGAAAAAGCGCGGATTCCTTCAAGCTTTCCGAGAAGGGTATTCGGAGCTTGAGGAAAGGATCGGAACGTCGTTCATCGTGGAGTGGGATTTATTTGAATCCTATGTATCAATCGAACGATATTCCTGCTTTGTGGAATCAATGGAGCTCTTTTATGATTGTGAGTGGACGAAAAAGGGCATCACCTTAGTTGATACCCCAGGTGCAGACTCGGTCAATGCAAGACATACGGATGTTTCATTTGAATACATCAAAGATGCAGATGCGATTCTGTTTGTGACGTATTACAATCACCCTTTCTCTAAAGCAGACCAATCTTTCCTCACTCAGCTCGGGAGAGTGAAAGACAGCTTTGCTATGGACAAGATGTTCTTCTTGGTCAATGCGAGCGACTTAGCAGCTTCTGAAGAAGAACTTGCTTTTGTAGAATCCTATATATCGGAACAATTGGAGCGGTTCCAAATACGAAATCCGCGACTCTTCTCCTTATCGAGTAAAAGGGCGTTGGAGGAGAAACGATTTAATTCCTCTTCAAAGGATTCAGGAATTCAAGCATTTGAAGATAGGTTTGAAATGTTTTTGGAAGAAGAGCTCCAGCAGGTACTGATCGAGTCGATGTGGGAAGATATGCACACCATCACCCATACGATTCATTCCTTCATTCAATATGGAAAGCTAAATGAAGAGGAGCGGAAAGAACAACTTCAGCGTCTGGAAGAAGATAGAGACCGGGCCGAGAGACGGTTGCAAAACGTCCACATTTCATCCGAACTTGCACCAATTGAAAATAAAACAGAGAAACAAGTTCACTACGTACACGAGCGCATGATGCTAAACGGGAACGACCTGTTCAAGCAACACGTTAATCCCGCAACTATCGACGGCCAGAGCGATTCTCCGAGAGAACAGTTGAAACAAGCGCTCTTCCATTTCAGTGAAGAAGTAAATGAGGAGAGAAAGCAGGAACTAAGGGCGGTCAGTGTAAGGTTGGAGCGAATGATTCAAGAACGTTTGGAAGAAGAGAAGGAACGTTTGATGAAAGACCTTCGTACCATACAAGATTCATTGGCGTTGCAAATGCCGGATTGGGAACCGATTACAGTGCCTACATTCAAAGAAGCGGACTTCTTTACAGACAAAGAGATCCAAGCGTTATCTAAGTCTTTCCGTAATACGAAAAGCTTTTTTGAAAAGAATGAGAAAGAGCTGGTGAAAGAAGATTTGCTGATTCAGTTAGCTCCGAAACTAAAAGAGGTACTGAATGAAGATGAACTGACGATTCGGACATACTATCAAACGTATTGGAACGAGCGGTACAATCGAGCTCTTGAAGAATGGTCGAAGCAACTTGAATCCAGTTTTGACAGACTTCAGTATCGCCTCAGTCACCCTGTTTCGATTGCTGAGCTTGAGAGGACACAAGAACAGGTAGAACATTTAGTGGAACGTTCTAACTAATGTAGAAGTGACATACACTTATTACACACCCCCTCGAAGCGAAGGATCCTTCCTCCTTCTTCGCTTCGGGGGTCTTTTTTATTCATATGGAGGAGTAGTATCACATACATTGTAACGACAAGGAGGGATAGGTTTATGTACGCACAGCCTTATAGACAAACGTATGCATCAGAGGTGGCAAAAGTGAACTTTCTATCGAGTCCTCTTGCACCGAATTTAAAAGGTACGATGCAGTTTTATCAGATGCCATATGGCGTAGAAGTGTTTGTTCAACTCGAAGGGCTTCCGAGCTTCAAGAAAACAAAGTCCAAACAAATCGGCCCTCATGGTTTCCATATTCATGAGAAGGGTGTCTGTGAAATCGGAGACGGTAAAGAACCCTTTAGTAGCGCTGGTGGTCACTGGAATCCGGATAATCAGCCTCACGGAAATCACGCTGGCGATTTTCCTGTACTGTTTTCCAATCAAGGGCGCGCCAGAATGATCTTCTTTACGGACCGTTTTCAAGTGAAAGATATTATAGGTAAGTCTGTCATCATCCATGAGGGGCCGGACGACTATAAATCCCAACCAAGTGGAGCATCTGGAAAAAGAATCGCATGTGGAATTATTGAAAGAGGATAAAAATATGGTATAAATGGAAGAGGTATCGTATATACTGTTTATGTAGGCTGTTAAGGACGCTAACTTGACTTCACCGGTGAGTCATAGTAAAGTAGTCTATAGGGAAGAGAATACCAAGGTACATTATCACCTATTATAAAGAGTGATCAACTATTTGGTACTTTTTATAATATGTGATTTTTTCTATCTTGCAAAACGCATATTAATTTTAAGAAATATTGGAGGATCCATTCCTATGAAAACAGGTACAGTTAAGTGGTTCAACGCGGAAAAAGGTTTCGGTTTTATTGAGGTTCAAGGAGAAGACGACGTATTCGTTCACTTCAGTGCGATCAACGAAGAAGGTTTCAAATCCCTTGAAGAAGGTCAATCTGTAGAGTTCGAAATTACAGAAGGCAACCGCGGACCACAAGCTGCAAACGTAACTAAATTGTAAGTCCAAATAAAAAAAGACTGGCTTTGAATGTCAGTCTTTTTTACATAATTTATGTCTAGAGGAGGCTTAACCGATGGCATTCGGTAAAAAGAATCAGGCAGAAATTAAAGAAGAAGAAACAAAAATCTGGGTATGTGAATCTGACGATTGCAATTGCTGGATGAGAGATAACTTCCGAACAAACGAAGAAAATCTTTGTCCGATGTGCGGGAGCAAAATGGTAGAAGAAAACAAAGTGCTTCAAGTAGTCGAAAATAATAGTTTATATTATAAACAGAAATAATTGCACGAAGCGGCTGTCTTACATAAGACAGCCGCTTTTTGTTTACCTGAAATGGCCAAAGGGAAATGATTCGTATCGAATAGGAGGGACGACAATGGACCACCAACTAGAACAAGTTATTACAACCAAGCAACGACTGAGAAAGCAGACGATCCATACTATTTTGGAACAATTCGACGGAAAACATATGAAGTTGTCTCAAGGTAGTCGGAAGAAAAAATATGACAAAATGCGTCAAGACCCCTATAGCTTCTTCAGAGGGAGTGCGTACCTGTTTTTCTACGATGTAACAGACCTTCCCTTTGCCTTCCATACTCCGAAGGACAAACCGACTTGGATCATGGGGGATATGCACGCTGACAATTTCAGCGGCTTCCAGAATGAGGATCACGACATCGTCTTTGATGTGGACGACTTCGATGAGGGATACTTAGGATCTTACCTATACGATGTACTGCGGATGGCAACAAGCATCCGACTTATGACTTCTCAACACGAGTTTCTTGAGGAAGAACAAGATGAGTTCGTCGACGCATATTTAAAACGATATGTGAAGCAGCTCGAGGCTTTTCATAAAGGGGAAGATGACCCGAAAGATTTCTTCTTCACAGTAGAGAACACGAAAGGGCCAATCAAAAAAACTCTTAAGAAATTAGAAAAGCGCAAGCACTCGCATGAACTGGATAAACAAACAGTAGTCGACCATGATTCGATTCGTTCCTTTGATATCGGAAAAGATAAACTATCTTCTGTTTCCAAGCAGGAAAGGAACGACTTATCTGCAGCATGGAACGATTACATCGTATCTCTAGATCAGGATGACAGGCACGAGGATTCTTTTTATAAGATTAAGGACGTAGTGAAGAAGAAAGGGTCAGGAATCGGCTCGACTGGTCTTGAACGATTCTATATATTGATCGAAGGTAGTGATGCAGAAGGGAACCATGATGACATCATTCTAGAGGCGAAAGAAGCGAGAACACCGATTCCTGCTTACTTCTTCCCGTACGATGAGCAGTTTTGGCAAGATAATAAACACCAAGGAAAACGAGTCATTCACACCCAGAAGGCCATGCACCATAAAGAAGACCCTTATCTTGGCTACTTCTCCTTCCATGGTAAGGACTTTTATGTAAGAGAGCGGTCGCCATTCTCGAAGGAATTGAAAGATAAACATTGGCAGGACCACAAAGATGTAAAACGAACAATGAAGACGATGGCTGCCATCAGTGCTAAAGCCCATGCAAGGGCAGATGTCGACATTGATGAAGGGGTAATGGATTATCATAGTGAAGAGGCTATACTCGAAGCGATCGGCTCGAGCAAAAAACTGTTCCGCCACCAGCTGAGCGTTTGGTCTAAGTATTACCAAACGGTAGTAGAACAGGACTTTGAATTGTTCAAAGAATGGTTGATTGAACAGGAATACTTTAAATCGTAGCAGACACCTGTCATAAGCTAAAGAACAATGATATAATCGTCTTGGTGTATATTCATTAACTGGAGGATTATCTATATGTTAAACGTAAATAATGTAAGTCTTCGTTTCGGTGATCAGAAACTGTTTGAAGACGTAAATATAAAGTTCACTCCTGGTAACTGTTACGGATTGATCGGTGCGAACGGTGCAGGGAAGTCTACTTTCTTAAAAATCTTGAGCGGGGAACTTGAACCACAGACAGGTGACGTCTCGCTTAAAAAAGATCAGCGCTTAGCTGTCTTGAAACAAAATCATTTCGAATATGATGAGTACAAAGTGCTGGATACCGTAATTATGGGCCATAGTCGTCTTTATGAAGTAATGCAGGAGAAAGATGCTATTTATATGAAAGGCGATTTCACAGAAGAAGATGGAATGCGCGCAGCGGAACTCGAAGGAGAGTTCGCTGAAATGAATGGTTGGGAAGCAGAATCTGATGCTGCCCGTCTCCTTACAGGTCTAGGCATTTCAGAAGACCTTCATGATAAACAGATGGCGGACATTGCTGCTTCTGAAAAAGTGAAGGTGCTTCTCGCCCAAGCTCTATTCGGAAATCCAGACGTGCTTCTACTCGATGAGCCGACCAACCACCTGGATATCAAAGCTATTCAGTGGCTGGAAGACTTCTTGATCGATTTTGAGAACACGGTCATCGTCGTTTCCCACGACCGTCACTTCTTGAACAATGTTTGTACGCATATTGCTGACTTGGACTTCGGGAAGATTCAAGTCTATGTCGGTAACTATGACTTCTGGTATGAGTCCAGTCAGCTTGCGATGAAGATGTCTCAAGAACAGAACAAGAAAAAAGAAGAAAAAATGAACGAACTGAAAGAATTTATCGCACGATTCAGCGCCAATGCGTCGAAGTCCAAACAAGCCACGTCCCGTAAGAAGCAATTAGAGAAGATATCTTTAGATGATATTCAGCCTTCTTCTCGTAAGTACCCTTATATTGCTTTCAAAGCGGACCGTGAAATTGGTAATGACATGCTGGTCGTAGAGAATCTTTCTAAAACGATCGATGGTGTGAAGGTACTGGACAATATCAGCTTCACCTTAAATCCAAATGATAAAGTCGCGCTAGTTGGAGCGAACGAAATTGCAAAAACGACTCTATTCGAGATTCTGATGGGCAATATGGAGCCGGATGAAGGGACTTATAAGTGGGGTGTCACTACATCTCAAAGTTATTTCCCTAAAGACAACTCTGAGTTCTTTGAAGGTTCCAACTTGAACCTCGTCGAATGGTTGAGACAATATTCACCTGAAGACGAAACGGAAACGTTCTTGCGCAGCTTCCTTGGTAGAATGTTATTCTCAGGGGAGGAAGCATTGAAAAATGCAAGTGTCCTATCAGGTGGCGAGAAAGTGCGCTGCATGCTATCTAAAATGATGCTTTCAGGCGCAAACGTGCTTGTCCTTGACGAACCGACGAACCACTTAGACTTAGAATCCATCACTTCCTTGAACAAAGGATTGATCAACTTTAAGGGATCGGTCATTTTCGCTTCACACGACCATGAATTCGTCCAAACGATCGCTAACCGTATTGTAGAAATTACACCAAGCGGTAAGGTCATGAATAAAGAGATGACGTATGATGAATATCTAGCGGATAGTGACGTTCAAAAACAGCTAGCTTCTATGTAATTTCAAAAAGTCTGCCTATTTTGGCAGACTTTTTTTGTTTTTTTATAAATTCTTCAAAAGTCGAATTTGTTACTTTTCATAAACGGTTCGCAGTCAGAAAATGACGAATGGACAGGTATTGCGTCCGCTTGTAGTAGATAATCTTGTACAATAGTCGACATGTAATCTTGACGAAATATAGGTGTCACGATTGATAAGAAACTGTCATGCTACTGTTCTTCCTATAAATCTAGATTCTGGTAATCTTGTACCCAGAAGAGGTTATCCGAACCGGATAGCACCTAACTCAGGGGGAGGCAGAAATATGAAAAAAATGATATTTTCACTAATCTTTACTGTCGCTTTTATTTTGGTAATGGGTAGTACGGTTCATGCAGACTCTTATACAATCAGAAAAGGAGATACACTTTGGGGCATTTCCCAGAAGTTCAATGTGAGTGTCCAGAAACTTAAGGAGCGCAACAGCTTATCCAGCAATCTTATTTATCCTAATCAGACTCTTGAGATATCTGCTAACGTCGTACGTAATACATCCTCTGCTTACACAGTACGTAGAGGGGATACGCTATCAAAAATTGCTAATGCAAACGGCGTATCGGTCAACCAGTTGATGAGTGCGAACAACTTAAGCTCTACGTTGATCTATCCAGGAGATCGGTTGGTAATGAGTGGTCAAGCATCTGCTGAAGTACAATCGAATTCACCTACTAAAAAGGCAAGCGCACCTAAGAAGTCTAGTTCAAATGAGAAGAAATCCACTGTGAAATCTTCTTCTACCAATGAGCCTTCAAGATCAAGTGAAGCGGTCCATACATTCACTGCAGAAGCAACGGCTTATACGGCCTTCTGTAATGGGTGCAGCGGAGTTACTGCTACAGGAATTGATTTGAGAGCAAATCCTAATCAGAAGGTCATCGCCGTTGATCCAAGTGTGATACCATTAGGTTCCAGGGTTTATGTCGAGGGATACGGAACGGCTATTGCAGGAGATACTGGAGGCGCCATTAACGGAAATCGAATTGACGTCTTCATCCCTAATAAAAGTGAAGCTTTGAAGTTTGGAAGAAGATCTGTAACAGTAAAAGTACTAAGTAAATAACAAAGGACTCCACGCTCTATGCAGCGTGGAGTTTTTCTATGTGCAAAAGGTATAACTAGCCTTTTTAATTCGTTGTTGATAGACTTAGACTCAAACTGTTAGGAATGAGGAGGAATTGTTTATGAAAGCTATTGTACATAAAGGAAAAGACGGATTGGAAGGCCTATCTATACAGGACATGAAAGCACCTTCTGTGTCATCTAACGAGGTGAAAGTCAAAGTAAAAGCTGCAGGGTTGAATCGCCGGGACTTAGCTGTTGTAACGAAGCGGCATAAAGCGGAGGATCCTGCCCTTATTCCTGGATCGGATGCTGCTGGAATTGTCGAGGAAGTCGGGGAGGACGTTACTCGTTTCTCTGTAGGGGATGAAGTGATCGTAAACCCTGGACTTGGTTGGAAGGAGCGTAGTGAGGCACCTCCTGAGGGGTTTGAGATCGTTGGTTTACCTTACCATGGAACGTTTGCAGAGTACTACACGTGCACGGAAGACCATGTAGAGAAAAAGCCGGATCATTTATCGTTTGAGGAAGCGGCTGTACTGCCACTTGCTGCGCTTACGGCTTATCGTGCCTTATTCTCAAGAGGAGACTTATCAGAAGGGCAAACGGTCATGCTTCCTGGCATCGGGAGCGGTGTGCTGACATATGCTTTGCTTTTCGCGAAAGCGAGGGGAGCGCGTGTGATCGTAACGTCTCGTTCGGAAGAAAAGCTCAACAAAGCACTTGAGCTCGGAGCGGATGTAGCTATTTCCACTAGCAGTGATTGGACAGAGGAATTAGAAGGAGAACAAGTGGATTTGTTACTTGAAAGTATCGGACAAGCTACCTTCGAAAAATCACTTGGCATTATTCGCAAAGGCGGGACCATCGTAACATTCGGAGCAACAACAGAAGACCAGGTCTCCATCAATATCCGCAGCTTCTTTTACGGTCAATACAAACTGATTGGTTCAACAATGGGCAGCGCAGAAGAATTAAGAGCCATGTTGGCCTATGTAGCAGAACACGACATCAAACCTCAATTAGACCAGATGTTTCGAATGGATCAATACCAAGAAGCTTTTCAATACCTACAGAACAGCAAGAATTTCGGAAAAATTGGCTTCATCATCGATTAATGCTCTTTCTTAAAACTTAGTAGCAACTCCGAATCATAAAACCAAACAAATGATTAACAACCGAACGAATGATTAACAACCGAACGAATGTGCGTAATAGTGGACAACCAACCCTCTGTGTATAGTAAAATATGTATAAAAGGTACATAGAGGAGGATGCGTCATGTCTCATAAAAACAACCCGAAGCGCTTCGCTCTGAATATGAGTGCAGCTCAATTTACGAAGTTCTATATTATGCACTTATTGCAAGTCTCTCAACCGATGATCAGTGAACAATTTAAGAAAGAATTCAAGAAACTCACAAAAAACTGGATACCTGCACCGTCTACGTTACTAGACACCCTGCATGATATGACGGAAGAGGGCTTATTGTACCGTAAGGAAGATTATAAAAGTCACGATAAAAAAAGGCAGAAAGTGTATTGGTACTACTTGTCCGATGCCGGAAAAGAAGAGTTCGATGTATTGAAAAAACGTTATAAAATACTTTTTGAAGAACAAATCGATATTCTAAATAAAATCATGAAAGAAGTTTACCGCTAGGAGGATCACCGATGAACTTAAAGCTCAGCGTATTAGACCAGAGTCCCATTCCGAAAGGGCAAACTGCCACACAGTCCCTTCACGATACCATTGAATTAGCAAAATGGACAGAACAATTGGGCTATCACCGGTACTGGGTTGCTGAGCACCATAACACGAATGGACTTGCAGGTAGTTCACCTGAGATATTGATTGGGCAGATTGCTGCAGCTACCGATCGTATTAGAGTAGGTTCTGGTGGTGTACTCCTTCCACAGTACAGTCCTCTTAAAGTAGCTGAACAGTTCAGAATGTTAGAAGCTTTCTATCCGGGACGGATCGATCTTGGATTGGGGCGCTCTCCGGGAGGCGGTAAGAAGACGAGGACCGCATTGACAGATGGGTACGATAAGCCGCTAAGCTCATTCTCAAGACAAGTGAAGGATCTAATTCATTACTTGAATGACGATTTACCCAAAGGTCATGATTACTACGGTGTACATGCAAGGCCTGATACACCAAGACAACCAGAAGCATGGATACTGGGGTTGACAGAACGTGGAGCGAAACACGCCGCTGTTAACGGAACAGGTTTTACTTTCGGCCACTTCATCAACCCTGATCATGCTAAAGAAGCATTCCAGGCTTACCGGGATCGTTTCAAACCTTCTCCACATTGCCCAGAGCCAGTGACCAATGCTTGTATATTTGTGGTATGTGCGGAAACGGAGCAAGAAGCCGAGGAGCTTGCTTTGAGCCAAGATCTCTGGTTACTTCAAGTTGAAAAAGGCCTGGAAACCAGAGTACCTTCTGTTGAAGAAGTTAAGGCGATGTCCTTTTCTGAGACTGAGAAAGTTAAGATGAAGGCAAACCGTAAAAGGTGTATTATCGGAAATCCTGACCAAGTGTATAAACAATTGACAGAGCTTTCCTCCCGTTATGGAACGGACGAATTTCTGATCATTACGAACATCTTTGACTTTGAAAAGAAAAAAACAAGTTATAAGTTGATTTCAGATGCATTCAACACTTTCTAAATGAAAATTAATCCTTTCACCCATACACATTACCATCTCCTTTCATATACAAGAAGGAAAGGGGGTAATGCGAAATGAGTGAAGGTTATGGTGGAGGATTTGCTCTAATCGTTGTCTTGTTCATTCTCCTAGTTATTATTGGAGCTTCTTGGTGGTATTAATCCACCATCCAGAAAAGGTACGGCTGCTGCCGTACCTTTTTTCATGTACATATTAGGATCCTTGTCGATTTCTGTCTTACTTTTGTGTACACTAGAGTGTGGAAGCGATACTCGCGAAATGAAGGAAGGCGAATAAATATGAATCAAAAATATCTTGGCACCAGCCAACAAGCTATAGTAAAGAAAAAAATCACGAATGGATTCGTTGTTAATGTATTTGAAGATGAAGTGACACTGCCGGATGAGTCGGTTACAGAAGATATTGAATTGGACCAGGAGATTGAGGTTTTTCTCTACCTAGATAAAAAGGGTAGACTAACCGCGACGATGGAAGAGCCGCACGTCTCACGTGATTCGTACGGATGGGCAGAAGTCCAAGAAGTCGTTCCCCATATGGGAGTATTTGTAGATATCGGACTTGAAGGTAAAGAAATGCTCGTATCTTCTGATGACCTACCACTTCTTAATTCCGTTTGGCCACAAAATGGAGACAACTTATTTGTCAGTTTAGAGGTTGATAAAAAAGGCCGCCTATTGGCAGAGCCAATATCGGAAGAAGAGGTAATGGACGACCTTGAGAGGGCACCAGAGACTCTCATGGGGGAAGAAGTCGTCGCAAGAGTGTACAAGGCTACCAAGGCCGGTTCTGCTGTTCTGACAGGTGATGGACACCGTGGTTTCATCCATCCAACAGAACGTAAAGAAGAGCCAAGACTCGGCCAGACCGTCGAGGCAAGGGTGATTGCAGTAAAAGAGGATGGTACCTTAAACCTTTCCCTACGTCCATTAAAACAGGAGAGCCGTAAAGAAGATGCGGAAGTAATTTATGACTACCTGGTGGAGAATGACGGTGTGATGGACTTTCATGATAAGAGTGACCCAGAAGAGATCCGTGAAACCTTCCAGATCAGCAAAGGAGCATTTAAAAGAGCTCTAGGAAAACTGCTGAAGGAGAATCGTGTCGAACAAAAAGAAGGACGTACCGTAATCAAGCACGACTCTTGATTCAAACTTAGTAGCAACTCCGAACAAAAAATAAAAAAACAATCAATAAGCCTCCGGACACTGATCCAGAGGCTTATTTGTCTATCTCTGATAGGATTTTTGCAAGCCGTTCGCAAACTGGACGTCCAGCATAAACCTTTTGTATGACTCTTTCAACCCTAACGTTCGCAAGACATCTTCTATCACTTGGTCTTCCTGTGTATCTTCATTAAAACTCATCTCCATCAAATGTGGTGAAAGTTGGTCGAACGCGTCTGTTCCGAACACAGTTTGATCCTTCAATTCATGAATTTGGGCAATTTTTTGATGTTGATCAAATAGCACTTCATAGCTTAAACCTTTTTCATAATCGACTCGCAGCAGAAATTTTTCATAGTTGAAATCGGGTTCTTTCTCCTCGTTCTCACCATAATTAGTCTGTGTCACTAATTGTTGGTCGAGGGGTGCTTCTTGATAACGCCCGCATCCCAACAATAATATGGAAAGCAGTACTAATAGAAAACAGCACTTCATAATCTTCATTTTGAACCTCCTTTTCAGCTGGTTTTCTTTCAGGATGCCCATAACTTCAAACAATCATAACGATCGGAGCAGATTCTTTTATGAAGAGATTCGTAAGTGTTAGAATACGGTTAATCATTCCTCACAGGAGGGAAAAGAGTGAAGAAGCCGATGATATGGATAGGCGTCCTATTGATTGTGTTAATCTTAGCCATAGCTCCTTGGACGGTGAATCGATTGTCAGGGGAGAGTAAGGATTCCTCTGATTCGGATACAAAAACAATTGAAACATATCAAGGAGAAACAGAAACTTATACGAACTCAGATTTGAAGTCCAAATTAACGCCAATACAGTATAAAGTGACCCAAGAAGACGGAACGGAAAAAGCATTCGAAAATCCTTATTGGGACCTCAAAGAAGAAGGGATTTATGTAGATTTATTATCAGGAGAACCTCTATTCAGCTCTACTGATAAATATAAATCAGGAACAGGTTGGCCGAGTTTTACGAAGCCGCTTGAATCCGAAAACATTGTGACGAAAGATGATCCCGGTATTTTCGGAGTTCGCACCGAAGTACGCAGTAAATACGGAGACGCCCATCTAGGTCACGTTTTTGAAGATGGCCCAGAACCGACAGGCCTTCGTTATTGCATGAATTCAGCTGCAATGGAATTTATTCCGAGAGATGAACTAGAGTCACGTGGGTACGGGCAATATTCGGATTTGTTTGAATGAGATGAAAGGGAGTCTGATGGCTCCCTTTTTTATTTGAGCTTTTTTCCACCTAGTTATATGATAGAAGGAAATACATAGGAGGTCTCATATGGTCACATTAACGCCCATGAAGCAAGGTGAATATGATGCTATTATTGATGAAGAAATTCAGCATTATGCTGAAGAAAAAGTGAAAGCTGGAACATGGATGGAAGATGAAGCTCTTCCTAAATCTAAGGAAACTTTCGCGTCTTTGCTCCCTGATGGATTAAACACAGACCATCACCAATTCCTGTCGATCATTCGTGAGGATGAATCTGTCGGATATTTCTGGGTCAATTTCAATCCTGAACACAAGCAAAAGAACGCTTTCATTTATAATTTCCTTATCTTCGAACCTATGCAAGGGAAAGGTTATGGCAAGGCAGCATTGCAAGCACTGGAAATTTACGCAAAAGAGCAAGGTGCGGAAAAATTGTCCTTACACGTTTTCGGTCACAATCAACGTGCTTACAACCTTTATCAGAAACTACAATTCCAAGTTACAGACATCAATATGTCTAAAAGTCTATGAAAGTCGAGTTGACAGGAAAATTGAGAAACATTATCATCTAGATAGAAACTAAAATTGTAGGTGAGATTATGGAAAAGACTAGAACAGATTTAGCAAATATTATCCGAGAGCGCCGCTCCGTTAAGAATGGATATACAGAGCAAGAGGTGCCTGCTTCGCTTGTTAAAGAGCTATTAGAAGATGCTCGTTTCGCACCGACTCATGGTATGAGAGAACCATGGCGTTTTATCTTTATCTCAAAGGAAAGAAAAAATGATTTTATCGATGAATTCGTTAAGCATTTTCCAAAAGATACTCAAGAAACGAAACGTGTCGCCTTCAATCAACCGGCTGCTTACCTATTCGCTGTTATGAATGAGGATCCGCGTCAAAAACAGTGGGAAGAGAACTTCGCAGCAATCAGTTGTTTGATTCAAAACTTCCAACTGCTTGCTTGGGAAAGAGATCTTGGTGTCGTTTGGAAAACACCTCCACAAATCACAGATCCGAAAGTACGTGACATGCTTGGGGTACAACCAGGGGAAAAAATAGTAGGATTCATCAACCTAGGCTTCTTTGACCAGAAGCCAAAAGATAAAACCCGCAAACCTGTCGATGATATCTTCTCAGTCTATTAAATGACAAAACCCACTTCTCACGAATGAAGTGGGTTTGTTTCTTATTGCCTATAGTTAAACGACTGTATGAACTGGGTATGTAAAGAAGAGATGTAAAAGGAAAAAGGTAGAGAGGGGAACATTATGAATTTTATCGCTCTTGACTTTGAAACAGCTAATAATTCAAGAGGAAGTGTTTGTTCCATAGGGATGGTCGAATACGAAAATGGACAACTAAAACGAGAATATTACCGATTAGTGAAACCGAAACGTAACTATTTTGCGCCTATCAATGTCCAAATCCATGGAATACAG
Organism: Halobacillus salinus; assembly: GCF_004684905.1. Lineage (GTDB taxonomy): Bacteria > Bacillota > Bacilli > Bacillales > Halobacillaceae > Halobacillus > Halobacillus salinus. The sequence goes on from NZ_SRJC01000001.1 coordinate 1,167,322, forward strand.
AGGGAAGATGTAGAAGATGCCTACGAGTTCCATGAACTGTGGGAAAGTGAGATCAAGGAAATGGTAGAAGGTAAGCTTATCATTGCACACAATGCCAAATTTGATATGGCCGTACTTCGTGCTGTGTTAAGTGACTATGGTTTACCTTTTCCAATGATAGCTTATAATTGCACCGTCAATATATCCAAAAAAACATGGAGACTGCCAAAATATAATCTTAAAGCTGTCTCCGATCACTTAGGGATCAAACTGAACCACCACCAAGCGTTAGATGATGCACGTGCTGCTGCCTTAATATTCATAGAAGCAGCGAGAGAACTTGGAGCATCTACAGCTAAAGAGCTTGTCGATAAGAGCCAGACGGCAAATGGCATGATGTATGAAAATGGGTATGAGCCAGCTCGTAAGAACGCACCCAAACGCTCTAAAAAGCCCCAAGGAACCGATATGATTGCTGCACACTCTGACCCTGAGCACCCATTTAATGGTGCCAGCTTTGTTCTGACTGGAAGATTGAAAGGGATGAACAGACAAGCTGCAGTAGAACGCATCCAGCAAAAAGGCGGTCACGTTCAAACCAATGTAGAAGCAACAACGAATTATGTAATTCTTGGTGAGAAGACGTATCACAACTACCGAAATGGATCAAAAACGGTGAAAATTGAACAGGCAGAAAACTTACTAGCACAAGGGCACTCTATTGAACTCGTACCAGAAGAGCAATTCATTAGCCAGTTAAACGAAGAGCGTTAATTCCTCTTCGTTAACTGGCTTTTCCTTTTTAGAAGGACGGGGTGTACAGCTCGCATATTCTCAGATAAATTCCCTAAGTTCACACCCGCTCCGTAGTAATAGGACTGCCAAACAATTTTAGTGCAATACTGTACATAGCTATCTTCACCTAACCGTGTATTCACTTTATAAGCTGCTTTCGGATATCGGTGAAACAAGGACTCAGCGTATTCGGCAGCCAATGGACCTGCTTGCTGTTGGATTGGCTGATAGAGATGAACTCTACGGAATTTCTTATAATAGAGTGGAGCTGGATCTTTTACTAAACCTGACGGTATGGAGTGGATGATATGCTGATCCGTAGATACAATCCCTACATGGCCTATATATTTCGATTCTCTTTTTCCTATTGGTGAAAAAAGAAGGTCTCCGGGGTTAAGTGTCGAATTGGGAAGAGTAGGCGATAGTACTTTTCTTGAAACCAATCGGAGTATCCAGGTTACCGCTAACAAAATCGATATGAATTTTCTCAAATACAAATCCTCCTTATCTATGTAGTGTACGTTTTTTTATTAGAAATTAGCAAAAATGAGGTGTGAGAATGCGAAGTGAACACGAAATGTTAGATCTGATCGTCGGCACAGCGAAGCAAGATGACAGAATAAGGGCGGTACTGCTTAACGGCTCACGTGCAAACCCCAATGCAAAGAGAGATCGATTCCAAGACTATGATATTGTCTATATTGTAAATGAATTTCAATCATTTACGAAAGATCACTCCTGGGTGGATCACTTCGGAGAAATTCTAATTATGCAGCGCCCCGACGAAAACTCTTTATATGAAGAGCAAAAACGCAGCCACTCGTTTGCTTACTTAATGCAGTTCACAGATGGAAACCGCATCGACCTCACGTTACATATACCAACCGAAGACGACTCTATAGACAGTTTAACAGAAGTATTGTTAGATAAGGATGGTATTTGGGCAGACGTGTCAGCAGCTAATGAAGAAGATTATGTCATAAAAAAACCAGATATAGAAGAGTTTCAAGCCTGCAGCAACGAATTTTGGTGGGTGAGTACCTATGTTGCAAAAGGGTTATGGAGAAGACAGATGCCCTATGCCAGGGGAACTTATGAAGGTCCAGTGAGACAATCTCTGAAACAGATGCTTGCCTGGTATGTCGGCATCCACTCGAATTTCCAAGTAAACTTGGGAAGCCTTAGTAAATACTTGGAGGATTATCTCCCTGTAGATTTATGGGAGAAATATGAGCGCACATATAGAAATTCCGATTATGAAGAAACGTGGGACGGTCTTCTACTCATGTGTGACTTGTTTTCGGAAGTCGGGGAAGAGGTTGCTCGCGAGTTCGATTTTCCATCTCCAGTGGAGAGTAAAGTATGGGATTATTTATTAGAAGTGAGATACTCTTTAAAGCAAAGTATATAGCAAAAAGGAACAAGGGGGGACCTTGTTCCTTTTTATTTCTATTCCATTACGGGTAACTCAAGTTCTTGTATCAGGTTGAGAGAATCCAGGTCGAAGGCTTTCATGGTTTGGTCGGAAAAAGCGTACAATTGTTTACCAACAGAAATCATTCTTTTTAGAGAGTGACCCCATTGATCTTCATCACCCTCCGTGAAAAGCGAAATTCTTCCCTTTTCAACCAACCTTCGTTCTGCACCTAATTCAAATATATAACCGCCGTTAAACATAGAGGAACCATCTTTCTTAATAACTTGAACTGGTAATCCGAATATATCTTGTTCTGGATGCTGATAAAGAGCTTTATGGTTGTAGTTCAACTCAGAATATCCCGCTTTTCCTAAAATGATGGAGTCTTGCTCGATCGGATTTTGGACATCTTCCACATTGAATAAGGATATCTTTAACCCAGTGGTGCGAACGATTTGCTCTCCGCCATCCGGGTTTTCCTCTAGTTTCGTTTGTTGCCCGAAACCTAGTACTCGATCCTCACCAACAGGATGAAGGTAATTGCTGAAACCAGGGATTTTCAATTTCCCTAAAACGGTCGGATTTTTGGGTTTGTGTAAGTCGATCACAAAGAACGGATCCACCTCTTCAAACGTGACAAGGTATGCTCTATTATCGATAAAACGTACACTGTAAATTCGCTCACCCTCAGCTAGTCCTTCAACGGCACCTAGTTGATTTAGAGATAAATCGAACGTATAGAGGTGGTTGCTGGAAGGGTTTTGTGACTCTCCGAACCCTCCTGTGGTAGTAGCAACTGAGAATACTTCATTTCTCTCATCCATTGAGAACTGATTGGCAATCATTCCAGGAACACGTTGTTCATTCTTAAAAGTGATATCTCCATCATCGAGGTCAAACTGTTCGATAGTAGTAAATTCATCTTCAACGAATAGCATGGAGTCATTTTCTTTATACGTTCTCTCTGTTGATGTGATATACAAGTGATCTTTTGTTACATAAGCATTCTCGGAAGCCCCTAGATAACTTTCGATAGAAGCTTCTTTGTTTGGATTAGTTAAATCAATGGATGCCAGTGTCATTACGTTATGCACGGATTTGTTAGGAAAGTAACGAATCGAATCGTAGTCGACCTTCTCAAGTTTTTCACCTGCAGCTGAGTCTAACACAAATGGCCTAAGGTCCAGTTTCTCTGCATTTCTCAGATATGGATTGGTAAGTTGGTTGGCTACGATGTACATGTGGTTGTTGACTATTCGGGAAGTGAAGTACCTACCTGACAGTTGTAGCGTTCTTTGCAAGCTAGGATTCTCCGGCGAGCTAATATCATATACGAATACTTTTAAAGATCCATCATAACGAATGGATGGAGAAGAGATTCGCTTTTCTTTTGTTTTCGGAAGGTTAACAAACTCTCCATGACCGAGAATGACTAACTGATCATCCTGAAGGTATAGTTGACTCGGCCAAAAATTTTCGTTTCTTATCGTAGTAACAAGCTTTGCATTAGGTGCGTCATTGCTAGTTATACTTACCTCATTATTTCTAATGAAGTATGTGTAGCCTTCTGATGCTTTAATGGTGTCAGCTTCCGCGACGCCTTCTACCTGCGTGTTCGTTTCAGATACGGATTTGCTGCTTTCTGAGTCGGTAATAACTGCTTCGCTGCCTGTATCTCCAAAGGGGGTAAGAGTACGTTTTTCTTCATCTGACGCTAACAGCTTGTTGAAGTGGCTGGCATCTTTCACAGTTGGTAAGTTCCTGATCGTATGAAAGCTAAACAGGACTTTGTCTTTGAGTGGTTTGGAGGACTCGCTTTTTACGTTTTCCGATAATGTTACCGTATACGCCTTATTAAGCATGTAGAGATTTTCGGGCGGGTGAATGATAAGCTTACGGTTGTCAGAAGTCAATTCATAGCTTATTGGCACGCTGTTATCTGTGGAATCTGTGACAGTAACAGCGTCTTCACCAAAGGTGGCTGGATCCATAGGATTTGAGAAGGTAACTTCCCACGTTTTATCAATAGGTACATCTTGCTTTGAGTCAGCATTCTCGGTTGCAATGCCTTGGGAACTGGTTGAAACAAACCATAAGACTAGCCCCAGGGCAATTAAACTGAATACACTGAGAAGAAGCGATTTTTTCATACCATCACCTTCCTATATTTGGTTTTGTTGAATTAGACGTCTGTTCCTGTGAAAAGTTACATATTTCCATAGAAATTAAGAACAACTAGTACAAACGCTCATACCATTTCCATTGTCCACCCATAAGATACTCATAGTTTCATTAGAAAAGGAGTGATCTTATGTTTGGAAACTTAGAGAAGAAGACAGGCGTTAAAATGGAAGATGTTATGAAGCTTGCACAGTCTCTTCAAAACGCGGACTTCCAAGATGAAAAGACGGTCCGTAAAGTCATTAACAAAGTATCAAAACTTGCTGGGAAACCAGTTTCAAAGAAAAAAGAGGATATGCTTGTCAAAGCGATCATCAACGGAAACGTACCATCTGATATGTCTGCCATCGAAAAAATGCTCAAGAAATAATCCTAAGAAGGCTCTTTTAGCAAAGAGTCTTCTTTTATTTTCTTTAAAATGCTCTGATTTACTAGGTAAGTTGCTAAAAATTCGCTATTAGAACGTATGTTCGGTATAATGAGATTAGTAAAAAATGGAGGTGGACAAGTTGAGTAAACGGAGTATGTCGAATCAGGAAATAAAGCAAATGTATGAATCTGGTGAAAGAACGGTAGTAATTGCTGAAATGGCGAATGTGTCTCCCAGGTACATACGGGATATCTTAAAAAAAGAGAAAGTGGAGATGCGTGAGCGGGGGAGTCGGAAGCGCAAATACAAAGTTAATGAACATTTCTTCAAGACTTGGTCTAATAATATGGCCTATATTTTAGGTTTTTTTGCTGCAGATGGCTATATAGCGAGTAATCTGCAGTTAGTGAGCTTTGCTCAAAAAGAGAAGTACATTCTTGAAGAGATAAGAAAAGAAATGGACTCTGAGCACCCGATAACTCTTAACCCAAAAACTAAAGTCCATGTAATGAATATCAATAGTAAAATAATGAAGAATGATTTAATGCAAATCCATGGAATGACCTCTGAAAAATCAAACACATTGGTGTTTCCAAACATTCCAGAAGAATACGTTAGTCACTTCGTAAGAGGCTATTTTGATGGAGATGGTTATGTAAATCTTGATAAATACTATGTGAGTATCGTTAGTGGTTCTCATGAGTTCTTAAAAGAGTTGGAAAATTATATAGAGAAGTTGGGTATTAGAGTTTATGTCAGACCTCAATCTAAGTACAGTAGAATGATTATAAGTGGTAGGAAATCAATTAGGATTTTTGCAAACTGGATGTATCAATCCAGCAGTTTGCACTTAAATCGTAAACGGAAAGAATTTGAACGAGAGACTTTGGCTGATACTAAACTTGAGGATCGAAATAAGTTATATACATCACTAGCGATCAAAGAAAGAAAAGAACGGTTTTTACAGTTAATTAAAAACAATTATTCTATAAGGATGATATGCGAAGAACTAAATATAAAAGAAGAAACCTTCCACGTATGGATGCGAAAAGACGAAAAATTTAGGCGTTCATTCCAAAATATTAGGTAGAGGGGCAGATTATAATGCCCTAATTTTTTTGCTAAAATTCTAGTTAACATAATTTATATTATAGGAAGTCAGTAAATAAAAACATTTCCCGTCTCAATACCTAAGTATACTCTTGATAGTGAGACGGAATGAAATATTATTGATCTCCAACATACTTTGCATTTGGTCTGAAAATAACATTGTTTCTAGATTGCTCCATCATATGCGCTGTCCAGCCAACCATTCGACTGCAGCAAAAAATCGGTGTAAACAATTCAGCAGGTATTCCGATCGCCTTCATTAATGCTGCTGCGTAAAACTCTACATTAGCATAAAGTTTTCTTCCAGGTTTTCGTTGATTCAAATGTTCAACCGTTTCTTCTTCGATCATTACGGCTCGATCAACCCAGGCTGGTCGAGGGCTAATTTGCAACAACTGTTCTTTAAGCGCTGTTGCTCTAGGATCCGTCGTATTGTAAACTCTATGACCGAAACCCATAATTTTCTCTCCATTTTGCAGCTTTTCGTCAATCACGGTTGCTACAGATGACTTATTAACTTTATCTAAATAAGCCATGACTCCAGTTGGCGCACCACCGTGTAATGGCCCTTTTAATGCTCCAATGGCAGCTGCTGCGGCTGAATATGCATCACTCTGTGTGGATATTACGACCCGACTTGTGAACGTTGAAGCATTCAAACCGTGTTCCATTGTAGCAATCATATAGGATTCCAAGGCTGCTGTTTGTTCTTCAGAAGGCATTTGGCCATTGATCATGTAGAGAAAATTTTCTACATGGCCAAGATCAGTCCGTGGTTCAACGAATAATTTATCTTGCTTCGCCCTATAGGCACAAGCTACAATACTTGGCATAACGGCCGTTAACCGTTCTGCAGTTTTCCGTGAAACCGGCCATTCATCCACTGAGATGTCGACCATTGATACAGCAGATCGAATCGTTGCAATCAGGGATTGATCTGCAGCAAGTGTCTGAATCATGGTTTTTACAGAATTAGATAGAAAGCGATTTTCCTCAAATGAAATCTTTTGCTCTCTCCACTCATTTTCCCATATATAATGAGACACTTTTTCAAACGAATGTTTCATACATTCCGCTAACCCTGTCGTTCGATACTGCAGCGCTCCCTCTTCCCCGTCGATGTCACTAATGCTCGTTTTTACAGCTGTTACACCTTTCAATCCACGACTTACTTCCATTTCAACCCCTCCTCATCGTCTTGTTAATAGTGTAAAATAGGAATTCAATAAATAAAATATTCAGATTTTTATTGAATCAATAAATAATTTTTATGGAGAGATACTATGGAATTGAAATGGTTGCGCACATTCTTACTTACAGCAAAGCTTCAAAATTACCGCAAAGTGGCGGAGTCGCTTCATATGACACAACCTGCAATAAGCTCTCAGATCAAATTACTAGAACAATCTCTCGGTGCGTCCCTATTTAGAAAAGAAGGCAGACGCATCACTTTGACATCGTTCGGAAGGAGCTTTATTCCGGAAGCTCAAAGTCTGATAGCTCACTATGAGGATATGATGCATCGAACGAGCAGAATGCAACAGGGATACAACTCTTCTTTGTCTATTGCGATTACTCCTTTACTAGTCGATAGTGTGTTTCCTGCCATATTAAGAAAATTTGCGGAGGATCACCCTGAGGTCGAATTGGAGATTACGGTTGCAGAGTCATTTGACTTGCAGGAGCTGGTGGAAGATGCAAAAGTAGATGTGGCTCTATCTTGTTTGAAATCTACGGCGGTACATATGTCGTGCGTCAACCTAGTAGATGAACCGATATCCCTCGTCATCGCTCATGATGGATGGGATACCGAAACAGCTCCAGTACTGGATCCAGTTGAGATAATGGCTACTAGCATAATCTTCACAGATCACCATCCCTCCTATTGGCCATCTTTAAAACAACAAATTAAAGATAACGTCTCTTCATATCGATTTGTTAAGGTCTCGCAATCACATGCAGCGAAGCGATTCATCTTAGAGGGCATGGGCGTCTCCTTCCTCCCCCTTTTCACAGCTAGGCGTGAGATTCAAGAAGGGAGACTGTTGCCAGTTGAAACACCGTTTTTAGAGCTTCCCACCTCGTCTATATTCGCCTTATTTAATAGCGATGATCAAAAAATTAGTGGTTTTGTTGACTATCTTCGACGGTTTAAGGTGACTTGATGATTGTTTTTTATATGTATTCGGAGTTGCTACTAAGTTTGAAGTAAGACAGGTTAAGAGGAACTTGGAAGGTGAAAAAAACGTCACAGAGTCCATTTACTCTGTGACGTTCACTTTAGACTTTTTTGACGTTTTGGCCTGGTTTTTTTGAAAAACTTCTAGCGTTTCGAAATAGTAATCCAGGATCTGTTCCGAAGGCTTCTGCCAGCTGTACTTCTCTGCTTCTTTTCTCGCATTCTCGCACATGTGCTGATAGAGTTCTTCGTCTTCTAGGCGATTAATCGCTTGGATAATACTTTCTGTGTTTTCATTTTCGAATAGCAAGCCTGTGCGACCGTCCTCGACTTGTTCCATCGTGGGACCACTTTTCGCAGCAATAACGGGTAATCCAGAAGCCATCGCTTCTAAAATAACAAGTCCTAAAGTTTCAGTTACAGAAGGGAAAATCAGTGCATCTGATGAAGAAAAGGCTTGAGCAAGCTCTTCTCCGTGCAGTAATCCTGTAAACGTAGTGTTCGTACCTTCAAATGTCTGTTCAAGTTCGTCTTTGACTGGACCATCTCCGACAATCGCTAAGGATATGTCGTCTCGCTCATCCAGTAATGGACGCAATTTGTGAATTTCTTTTTCGGGAGCCAATCTACCGACAAAGACGAGCAGTTTGTTTTCAGGTTTTCCGTCCGTCAGACGCTCTCTCATCGCCTCGTTTTTATGGCGCGGATGGTAGTGATCGACAGCTACACCACGGTCCCATACGCTGACATTGTGAAAGTTCTTTGCAACGAGCTCTTTCTTAACAGCATTCGAAGTACAAAGGTTCACATCAGCGTAATTGTGAAGCTTTCTGAAATACCACCATACAGCAGGTTTCAGTGGATAAAGGCGGTAATAATCCATATATTTAGGTACATGCGTATGGTAAGACGCAATTAAAGGGTAATTTAACTTATCCGCATAGTACACTCCGGATACGCCAACGAGGGCTGGGTTTACGACGTGCACGAGATCAGGGTCATGCTTCAGTAGCAGGTCTTTGACTTTTCGTTGTGGCAAAGAGAATTCCCGATAGCGGTAAAAAGGCATCTTCGTCGTTTTAACGCCTTCTACAATCGCCCCTTCATATTCTGTGACACCAAAGTCAGGAGCAATGACTACTACTTCATGCTCTTGGCTTCTCAAGTATTTCACAGCTTCTTTTAATCTGGTCACGACTCCATCCGTTGACGGAAGGAATGTCTCGGTTATGATGGCGATTTTCAAAGTGAAAACTCCTTACTTCAAAATAATAATGACTACTTGTATTTATTCTGCTTCATAGAATTACATTCGTTCTGATGCAAGGTTAAGCATGTCTTTCGGTTTAGACTTTATCATTAAATCCCTATATAAACAATTAATACAGTGTTATTGTCATGTATAATTACAATAATTTTTCTCGTAAAATACCTTACCTCAAAAGAAAAGGCATGTAAAGCCTTTACGCTTTACATGCCTCAAACTGGGATTATTTATCCTCTTCCTGCTTCATTTCTATGTCGTCTTCATTGATTTCTTCATCGCTTACACTCTCTTCTTCTTTCTCATGAGTGGCGGATACTTCCTGATACCGTTTAGACGAATTATCGTCAAAGGCGTTCACCGCACCACGGGAGACGTAACTCTCAAGCATCGCTTTCAGATCCATTCCTGTCGTTTCTTTTAAAGATTCCTGAATGCCAAGCATCGTAGACGTCACGCTGTTCGTGATTTTAGCCGATCCACCTTGAGAGTCGCTACCTCCCATATCAATGACTTTCATATCTTTGATCTGTGATAGCGGAGCCGATACTTTTTCAGCATACTCCGGCAGTACACTTAGCAGCATTTCCATAATAGCCGCTTCGCCGTACTCACTCATCGCTTTAGCCATTCGTTCTTTCGATTCTGCTTCCGCAATACCACGCTGACGAATAACTTCCGCTTCCGATTCACCTTTGATTCGTTCATTATCCGCTTCTGCTTGCGCCCGCTTCGTCACTTCATACGCTTCTGCGTCTGCAATGGAACGACGACGTTTGTTTTCTTCTTCTTCTAGTTCAACCGCACGTTGCTTCTCAATGTACTGAACTTTAAGCTCTTCTTCTTTCACTTGTTGTGCAAGTTTCTGACGCTCGATCTCTCCAGCCTGCTCTGCATTCGCACGAGCACGGTTCGCTTCCTTCTGGAATTCCGCTTCTTTAATCTCTTTTTCGTTCGTTGATTCAGCGACTGCTGTCAGACGACGATTTTCCTCATCTTGTGCTTCCTGATCGTTTTTCGCCTGATAAATACGCGTCTCTTTCGTTGCATCCGACTCTGCCATATTCGCTTTCTTCTGAACTTCTGCAATATGAGGACGACCCAACGCATCGATATAACCATTCTCTTCATCTACGTCCTCCACGTCATTAAGCGCGAAGGAAGTAATTTCAAAGCCCATGCCCTTCAAGTCAGATTCCGCTATCTTCTTCACTTGTGTATTGACTTCCTTGAAGTCGTTATAGATCTTCTCGATTGGCAAGGATGCAATGATCGAACGTAGATGACCATTAAGGACATCTTTCAATTCCGATTCCCTTTCCCCTTGCTTCTTCCCTAGGAATTTCTCAGCAAAGTTCGCCATGATCTCAAGCTCACTACCGATACTGATCACTGCCGTACTTGCAACACGAACTGGAATACCTTCCTTCGTGTAAGCTTTCTCTGAGTTTACTTGCAGCTGGAAGGATGTCAAATCAATCGGTGTCGCCGTTTGGAACATGCGCAAACGGTACCCACCACCACGGATAATCTTGACGGAACGCCCATTATCATCTTCAAAAACGTTCTTTTCCTTCTCAGGATCTCCAAGCTTCGGGCCTGTTACGATCAGTGCTTCGTTAGAGCTTGCCGTTTTATATCTCATTCTGAATACGATAAACGTTATAAGCCCACCGACAACGGCGACGACGCCGATCACTGATAAAATGACTAAAAATAGTGCACCTTCTAACATCTTGTGCCACTCCCTTTTATGTATTTCCGTTGTTAAACGGTACTTATCATACCGATTAACATGGTATAAAAGTTTCGCAAATCCTTCAATATTTTTAAAAAATTTGTAGAAAATCCTTTTTTCGACTGCCGTGCTTCTGAATAGATATTCAGTTATAATAGAAGTAGTCAGAATATTTTTATAGGAGTGTTGTGTATGTCTACATATGAATCTGCTTGGGTTCCTACGGAGGAACAGAAAAAGAAGACACGATTGTATCAATGGATGAACAAACACGGCTTCACCGATTATGATGCATTTCACAAGAAGTCCGTTACCGACCTTGCTTGGTTCTGGGATGAAGCTGTGAAGGAATTAGGCATTGAATGGTACGATGATTATGAAGAAACGCTTGATCTTTCTAAAGGAATAGCCTATCCGAACTGGTTTATCGGAGGGAAAACGAACGTCGTTCACAATGCCTTGGATAAATGGGCTCTCTCCTCTTCCACTCAAGACAACACCGCTTTGTACTGGGAAGGAGATAACGGAGACCAGATTACGTTTACGTATAAAGAATTACTACAAGAAGTCAATACAATTGCAAATGGACTTGAGCAACTTGGGGTTGACGAAGGGGACGTCGTCACGATTTACATGCCGATGATTCCAGAAACCGTCATTGCTATGCTTGCTATCTCTAAAATAGGTGCGATCTTCTCCCCTGCTTTTTCAGGATATAAATCAGAAGCTGTTGCTACGCGGGTCCAAGCAGCAAAAGCGAAAGTCCTACTCACAGCAGACGGGTTTTATCGTCGCGGAAAAACAGTACGAATGAAAGACGAAGCCGATCTTGCTGCCGATCTCTGTCCCTCTTTAGAACATGTGATTGTCGTGGAGCGAGCGGGATGCGAAGTGGACTGGAACGAGTATCGTGATATTCTTTGGACAACTCTCAGGAAAAATGTAAACGATTACAAAACGAAAGAAAAGCGTGCGGATGACCCGTTCATGCTCATTTATACATCCGGCACGACAGGCAAACCGAAAGGCGCCGTGCATACACACTCAGGTTTCCCCGTGAAGTCTGCCTTCGATGCCGGAATATGTATGGATGTGAAGCAAGAGGATACGCTTTTCTGGTACACGGATATGGGCTGGATGATGGGTCCCTTCCTTGTATACGGTGGTCTCATGAACGGTGCATCCATTGTCATGTTCGAAGGAACGCCGGATTATCCGGAACCCGACCGACTCTGGGAACTTGTCGAGCGGTATCAGGTAACCCATCTCGGCATTTCTCCGACGCTTGTACGTGCCATGATGAAACACGGTGAATCTTGGATCGACAAGCACAACCTCCAATCGTTGAAGTTGATTGGATCGACTGGCGAGCCTTGGAATCCAGAACCGTGGCACTGGTTATTCAAACATGCAGGAAAGTCCCAGGTACCAATCTTCAATTACTCCGGCGGCACCGAAATTTCCGGAGGAATGCTCGGTAATGTATTAGTGAAGCCGATTCAACCCGTAACGTTCAATGCAGCTTTACCTGGTATGGACGTAAGTGTATATGATGATGATGGGAATGCTGTTCTTGGTGATGTAGGTGAGCTCGTCTTACGTAAGCCTTGGGTCGGAATGACAAAAGGCTTTCATGAAGATGAGGAGAGATACGAAGAAACCTATTGGAGCCGCTTCAAAGATACATGGGTACATGGCGACTGGGCTATTGAAAATGAAGATGGATTCTTCACGATTACCGGTCGGTCTGATGATGTATTGAATGTTGCCGGTAAACGATTAGGTCCTGCTGAAGTAGAGTCTGTTCTAGTGGAGCATGACGAAGTAATTGAAGCAGGTGTCATAGGTGTCCCGCACGATGTAAAAGGAGAAGAAGCTGTTGCCTTCGTCGTTTTAAAGAAGGAGTCGACGGAAGTAATTATGGAAGAGCTGAGGCTTCTGCTTCAACATAAGTTAGGGAAAGCACTGGCCCCGAAAAAAGTGTTTGCCGTAAACGATCTCCCAAAAACCCGCAATGCGAAAGTGATGCGAAGGGCAATCAAGTCTGCTTACTTGAACAAACCATCAGGAGATTTAAGTGCACTTGAGAATCCAGATGCTGTTGATCAGATCCGCACCTTAGGATTGACATCAAATCGACCATAACTAAAAAACACGCAGGCCGTTTAACCTGCGTGTTTTTCTATTTTTTTATGACACCGAAACCGCTCCACACCAGGGTATTTTTCACCGAGTGATGTGATTTCAAACCCTAGTTGCTTGTAAAAACCGACCGCTTCTCTGTCTGTTTCAGCTATTAGAATACTTGCTTTGAAATTCTCGCCTATCCACTCCACCATACTCTTTCCGATTCCTATGGACCTGAAATTCGCATCTACAGCAATGTGATTCAATACGATTTCTTCCTTGTATTGCTTCAACCCTACACACCCCACACACATTCCGTTATGGATATAAAGAAAAAGTTGGTCTTTTGAAGAGTTTATGTAAGCATGGTAAACCTCTTCCGCTTTAAGAAGAGAGGTCGCTTCTCCTAAAAGTCGGATTGATTCTTCCATAAGGCTATTATTAATAATTTCTTTCACCTTTACCCACCCAATCCTTTTTATGGAATTTCATTCAGATTATGTTATAGTTTAGCTAAGCTTTAGGAAGGAGGCAAGGCTCATGTACTGGTTGTTACTTGTCATTCCCGGCGGGTTGATTGCACTGAATGTCTATTTTGAAAAAAAGCGCAAAGGAAGTAACGAAAAAGAACAAGTTCAAGAGTTATTCACCTCTGATGGAGCTGCTAACAAAGCTCAAGATCCTAAGCACTCTAAACATTTCTGAACTAAAAAGAAGACAGAAGCATATCAATTGCTTCTGTCTTTTTCTATTTACTGATTGGCTTCTTTAAACTGGGTACACACCATGTTTACGATGCGTAAAGGTTACGTCTTTACGCTCATAAGCTTCGAATCTAGTAGCTAGCTCCATACGAAGACGGTTCGGCTCTACAATATCATCAATGATCATCTCGGAAGCCAATCTGTAAATGTCGATATTTTCTTTGTACTCTTCATGTTTCTCCTTAATAAACGCAGGACGATCCTCTTCAGGAAGTGCTGCTATTTTGTTCGCATAAACGGCATTAACTGCCGCTTCCGGCCCCATAACCGCTATTTGAGCAGTCGGTAGAGCCAAGCAGGCATCAGGTTCGAATGCTGGTCCTGCCATTGCATACAAGCCGGCACCATACGCCTTACGGACAATGACGGATATTTTCGGAACGGTCGCTTCACTCATAGCAGAGAGCATTTTTGCCCCGTGACGGATAATTCCTGCTCGCTCCACTTTAGTACCAATCATGAAGCCTGGTATATCTGCAAGGAATAAGAGTGGGATATTGAAAGCATCACACAATTGGATGAACTTTGCTGCTTTATCCGCTGAATCCGGAAACAACACGCCACCTTTTGCTCTTGGCTGGTTAGCAATGATTCCAACTGACCTGCCATCGATTCGGGAAAGGCCGGTGATCAACTCAGGAGCGAATTTTTTCTTAATTTCACAGAAAGAGTCTTCATCGATAAGGCGATCAATAAGCTGATACATATCGAAAGGAGCATTTTGGTTTTCTGGAATCAGTTCTTCCAGGCTCTTTTCAAATTCAGCTGGTTCAAGTTGCTCTCTTCGCTTAGGGTTCTCAGAATAGTTGGATGGGAAATAGCTCAAGTATTTACGTGCGAAAGCAACTGCTTCCTGCTCATCTTTTACTAACACGTCTCCACACCCCGAAACGGAACAGTGCATATTGGCACCACCCATTTCTTCAAGTGACACTTTCTCTCCAATGACTTTCTCTGCCATACGTGGTGAGCCTAAATACATCGAGGCATTCCCATCGACCATCACGACAATGTCACAGAATGCCGGAATGTAAGCACCGCCTGCAGCGGAAGGTCCGAACAAGAGACAAACCTGTGGAACACGTCCAGATAATTTGATTTGATTATGGAAAATACGCCCGGCACCTCTGCGGTTCGGGAACATTTCTACTTGGTCGGTGATCCGCGCCCCGGCAGAGTCAACCAAATATAGCATAGGCACATTCAGTTTCAGAGCTGTTTCTTGTATGCGGATGATCTTTTCGACTGTCCTAGCTCCCCAGGAACCTGCTTTCACTGTAGAGTCATTCGCCATTACACAAACTTGCTCTCCGTTGATTTTTCCGATACCGGTTACGACACCATCAGCTGGAAGCTTACCATCCTGACAGTTCGCAAAGAAGGCATCCTCTATCGATAAGTCATCATCAAATAATAATTCCAACCGTTCTCTTACGAAAAGTTTGCCTTTTTCGCTGTTTTTTTCGTGGTACTTTTCCGCTCCACCAGATTTAATCTTCTTTACTCGTTCTTCAAACGTTTCATTAATAGTAGTCATAGTAGGCTTCACCTCTATTCTCCTTTATACATCGGTTTTCTTTTTTCTTTGAAGGCTTGTAAACCTTCTATTCTGTCATGGGTAGGGATCGTTTCTTTATAACACTCATGTTCAATAGATAAAGCGGATTCCAAGTCTGTCTCATACCCTTGGTTGATCGCCTTCTTCGCTTGCTTCATTGCGACTGGACCGTTTCTTGCAATCGTACAAGCCAAGTCGATCGCTTCCTGTTGAAGGATTTGAGAGTCGTACATGTATTCAACGAGTCCGATTTGATAAGCTCGGTCTGCTTCAACCGGCTTCGCTGTATAAATCATTTCTTTTGCGCGTCCAAGTCCGATCAAGCGACTCAATCGTTGTGTACCGCCCGCTCCTGGAATGATTGCGAGAGATGTCTCTGTGAGTCCTACAGTGGTGGATGTACTCATCATCCGTAAATCACAAGCAAGTGCGAGTTCCAATCCGCCACCGAACGCAACGCCGTTGATCATGGCAATGGTCGGAACGGGGATTTCCTCGATCATCCGGTTTGTATCTCCGATTTTACGGACTGTCTGGATGACTTCTTGATCATTCATACCACGCCGTTCTTTCAAGTCGGCCCCGGCACAAAACGCTTTCGTTCCACTGCCTTTGATAATCACAGCACGTATGTCACTTGATTGTTCTATTTGTTCGACCTTTTGCTGAACGGCATCCAAGAGTCCCGTCGAGAGAGCATTGGCCGCTTCCGGTCTGTTCAACGTTAGTATATAGACATGTTCTTCAACTTCTTCTAATGTGACGAGTTCTGCCAATCGACTACACCCTTTCTTTCGTACACATCTGCATTTGATGACTTGGTAAGTACTTATCGAGTTTTGATTGGATGAATAGTCCAGCTTCAGTAAGCTTCTCAAGGTCCACACCTGTCTGTATGTTCATTTCATGGAGCATATGGATAAGGTCATCTGTCGCAAGATTGCCTGTTGCTCCTTTGGCATAGGGGCAACCACCGAGTCCACCGACAGAAGCGTCAAACGTTGTGATGCCATGTTCCAGTGATACGAGGACATTGGCAAGCGCCATTCCTCTCGTATTATGAAAATGCATCGCCAATTGATCAAAGGGAAGCTGGCTTCTTATTTCTGTCAGTGTCCGATCTACTTGAAGTGGATTGGCTACTCCGATCGTATCTCCGAGCGATAGCTCATCAATTCCTAAATCGAAGAGTCGGCTGCTTACATCGATTACTTGTTCAGCTGAAATATCTCCTTCATAAGGACAACCGAATACCGTTGAAACATATCCTCGCACGGTTTTTCCGGCGTTCTTCGCTTCTTCGATGACTGGTTTCAACACAGGGTACGTTTCCTCAATCGATTTGTTGATATTCTTCTTGTTATGCGTCTCACTTGCCGACATAAATACCGAAACTTCATCAACACCCGTTTCTAGTGCGCCTTCTAGTCCTTTCTGATTCGGAACAAGCGCAGCATAGGTGATATCTGGATTCCGGTCGATGCCAAGTGCGACTTGTTTCGCATCCTTCAACTGCGGTATCCATTTGGGATGAACAAACGAGCTGAATTCGATATAGGATAATCCTGTTCTCGACAATTGATCGATCCATGCGATTTTGTCTGCTGTTAGTACCTCGACGGATTCATTTTGCAGACCATCGCGTGGACCGACTTCTTTGATCGTGACCTGTTCAGGTAGTGCCTGCATAAAGAACCTCCTACTCGATTATGGCTATGACGTCGCCTTCGTTGACGAAGTCCCCTTCGCTTACTTTGATTTCTTTAACCGTACCAGAAGCTTCAGACGGAATCGGAATCTCCATTTTCATTGACTCAAGGATTGCGACATCGTCTCCATCGTTCACTTTGTCTCCTTCTGCTGCTACAAGTTTCCATACACTTCCTGCCATAGATGCTTTGATTTCTGTCATTGTCATTTCCTCCTTAGTGGTTCGTTAACGTTGGTAGATAGTAGTCTTGGATAAATGTTGTTTTCGTTTCGCCTTCTTTGAATTTTTCGTGGGTGATGATTCGTTTCAGCATTGTCACGTTTGATTTGATGCCTTCAATTTCGTAATTGTGGATCGCTTTCGTCAATCGCTCGATCGCTTCTTCCCTGGTTTCGCCGTGTACGACCAGCTTTGCAATCATAGGGTCGTAGAAAGGCGTGATCTGACTGGTACCATGAACAGCTAGTTCATGACGGATGCCTGGCCCCTCTGGAAGACGCAATTTCGTCAGTTGTCCTGGAGAAGGATAGAATGTATTGGGATCTTCCGCATAAATACGGACTTCGATAGCATGACCTTGAATGGTTAAATCTTTTTGTTTCACCTTCAGTTTTTCACCGTTCGCAACCCGTAATTGCTGTTCGACTAAATCAATGCCGGTTATCTCTTCTGTTACTGGATG
Source organism: Halobacillus salinus (assembly GCF_004684905.1). GTDB lineage: Bacteria > Bacillota > Bacilli > Bacillales > Halobacillaceae > Halobacillus > Halobacillus salinus. The sequence continues at coordinate 1,185,197 of NZ_SRJC01000001.1, forward strand.
CTCTACTTGCAGTCGAGTGTTCATTTCAAGGAAGTAGTAGTTTTCCTCATCATCTACTAGAAACTCGATTGTCCCAGCATTGGTATACTGCAACGCCTGGACAGCTTTCATTGCACTTTCTCCCATTTCCTCACGCGTCTTTTCTGATAAAACAGGGGATGGAGCTTCTTCAACTACTTTCTGATGTCGCCGCTGAATGGAGCATTCACGCTCGAATAAATAAACACTGTTTCCGTGCTCATCAGCAAGCACTTGTATTTCAATGTGACGAGGATTCTCAATCAGTTTTTCAATGAACATACTGCCGTTCCCGAAGAAAGCTTTGGCCCGTTTGGAGTTGCCTTCGAAGGCTTTTTCAAGCTCTTCATCATTATTGACAGCCTGCATCCCAATGCCGCCACCACCAGCAGATGCTTTCAACATGACAGGATACCCGAAGGAATTCGCAACCGTTTTCGCCTCATCCGTCGATGCCACCGCTTCCTCTGTACCAGGAATAATCGGTACGCCCGCTTCCTTCATCTCCTTACGGGCAGCAATTTTATCCCCCATTTTTGCGATAACATCTGCTCTAGGACCTATAAAGGTAATGCCTTCGTCTTCAATCCGTTTAGCGAAGTCCGTGTTTTCACTAAGTAAACCGTAGCCAGGGTGGATGGCTTCTGCACCAGACTGTTTGGCGACGCTTACAATTTTTTCGATATTTAAATAGGATTCGTTGACTCGTGGCTTACCTATCAAATAACTTTCATCGGCCAAAGAGACGTAAGGTGCTTGTTGGTCCGCCTCTGAATATACAGCAACGGTTGCGATCCCTAATTGCTTACAAGTTCGTATGACTCTCGCAGCGATTTCCCCTCGGTTGGCAATTAATACTTTCTTAAACATCAACATCACTCCTTTCAAGTTCTATTGGTATTTAACATCTCCAGCGCATTTTCACGCAGCCGGAATTTTTGGATTTTACCACTAGCCGTCATCGGATATTCATCTGTAAAGTGGATGTAGCGTGGAATTTTATGTTTTGAAATTTGCCCGTCGCAGAAATCTCGTATTTGCTCTTCCTCAAGGCTTTTTCCTTCTTTTGGAATGATCCAAGCCATTATTTCCTCCCCGTACTTCTGATCGGGGATACCGACGACTTGGACATCCAAGACATCAGGGTGCTGATATAAGAACTCTTCAATTTCACGAGGGTACACATTCTCCCCACCGCGGATGATCATATCTTTCATACGGCCTGTGATTTCGACGTAGCCTTCTTCATCCATCACTGCAATATCTCCTGTATGAAGCCAACCATCTGGGTCGATTGCCGCTTCTGTCGCTTCTTCGTTCTTGTAATAACCTTCCATTACAAGATACCCTCTTGTACAGAGCTCTCCAGGTATTCCAGGTTCTACTTCTTCTCCAGTAGCTGGTTCTATTACCTTGACCTCGACATTGGGGTGGGTCCGCCCTACGCTTTTCACCCGTCTTTCTATCGGATCGTCCGCTTTCGTCTGCGTAATAACAGGAGAGGATTCAGTCTGACCATAGGCGATTGTAATCTCCTCCGCTCCCATGTCTTCGATGACACTCTTCATCACTTCCATCGGGCATGTGGATCCTGCCATGATTCCCGTTCGAAGCGTCGTCGGTTTCAGTTCCTCAAACTCCGGATGGTTCAATTCAGCAATGAACATAGTAGGGACCCCGTGTAAGGCTGTACATGACTCGTCTTTTACCGCTTGGAGTACTTTTTTCGCCTCGAATTGTTCTAATATGACCATCGTAGCCCCTTTAGAGACCGCCGCGAGCGTCCCTAATACGCAGCCGAAACAATGGAAGAACGGTACTGGAATGCACAAGCGATCTTCTTCTGTCAGTCGCATGCAGTCGGCAACTTGGTTTCCGTTGTTTACGATGTTGTCGTGACTGAGCATGACTCCCTTTGGAAAACCAGTCGTTCCGGACGTGTACTGCATGTTGATGACGTCCTTATGGGAAAGGGATGCTTTACGCCCAGCCAGTTCTTCATCTTTAATCGTCATTCCCATGTCCAGGACATCTTGCCACGAGTAGCATCCAGGATAGGACTTCTCGCTTAAGACGACGATGTTCTTAAGAAATGGCAGTCGTTCGCTCTGTAGATCACCCTTCTCAGACGACTCAAGCTCTGGACAGATTTCTTTTAAAATATCAATATAAGAAGTTCCCCTGAAATCCTCTGCTAGAATTAAAGTAGAAGAGTCCGACTGCTTCAGTAAATACTCGAGCTCTTGTGCGCGATAATTCGTGTTTACTGTGACAAGCACTCCGCCCATCTTTCCTGAAGCAAACTGAGACTCAAGCCATTCCGGTTTGTTATCAGACCAGATGGCAACATGATCGCCCTTATCTATACCAAGCGCCATCAAGCCTTTAGCTACTTCGTCTGTTAATTCGTTGAACTCTCTGTAGGTTTTGCGAAGCTCTTTCTCCGGATAGACAAACGCTTCGTGGTCCGGGTAAGCGTTTGCTTGGTCCTCGAGCAATTGTCCTACGGTCTTCTCTAATAAAGCCATGCCGATTCCTCCTTATTATTTAGCATCCAAGCTGGCGGGCTATGACGAGACGTTGGATTTCGGATGTTCCTTCCCCAATCTCTAGTAATTTAGCATCCCGTAAATAACGTTCCACTTCATACTCTCGCATATATCCGTAACCGCCATGGATCTGGATTGCCTGGTTTGCTGAACGGAAGGCCGTTTCAGAGGCAAATAATTTCGCATAAGCCGATTCTTTTGTGAAGTTCTTCCCTTCGTCTTTCAACCATGCAGACTTCAATACCATGTTTCTCGCAAGTTCCACTTCCATCGCCATGTCTGCCAATTTGAATTGAATCGCCTGAAAGTTCGAGATAGATTTACCGAATTGTTTTCTTTCTTTTGCGTAAGCGAGCGCTCGGTCGAGAGAAGCTTGAGCGATTCCAACCGCCAGTGCAGCAATCGAAATTCGACCTCCATCTAAAGTGTATAAAAATTGCTTAAACCCTTTTTCTGGATCTCCCAAGATGTTTTCTTTAGGGACTTTCACGTCTTCTAGAATAATTTCAGAAGTGTTCGAGCCTCGTACCCCCATCTTTTCGTAAGGGCTCGTAATCGTCATGCCTGGGGTATCTTTCGGAATGATGAAGGCGGAAATAATGTTCCTCCCGTCTTCACGTTTTCCTGAAACAGCTGTAACCGTAATCGACCGCGCATATTCAGCATTGGTGATCCAGCATTTTTCCCCGTTAATGACGTAATGATCCCCTTTTAGCTCTGCTCGTGTTTGTGTTCCTCCGGCGTCAGATCCAGCATTCGGCTCTGTTAATCCAAATGAAGCTAAGCCTTCTCCTTTGGCAAGAGGCGTAAGGAATTCCCGCTTTTGTTCTTCCGTACCGAAGTAGTAGATAGGGCTTGCTCCTAGCGAGACAGCCGCTGCATAACTCAACCCGGTAGAGCCACAGACACGACCGATTTCTTCTACTGCCAGAGCATACGTGATGGTGTCTCCACCAGCACCACCATACTCTTCAGGAAAAGGGATTCCGAGAAGCCCTAATTTCCCCATTTCTTTAAAGATATCTTCCGGAAAGCCAGCATTGCGATCAATATCAACCGCTCTTGGCTGTATCACGTTTTCTGCAAAGTCACGAACCATCTTTCTCGTCATTTCTTGTTCTTTCGTTAATTCGAAATTCATGAGTGTCCTCCTCAAGACATAAGACCGACTGGTTGGTCTGTCTTATACAAAAAATAAATTGTAAGCGTTTACTTACATTCGTAAAAAAAAGGAACGTGTAACATTTCACCCTTCACTTCCACATCTTCTCGAACCGGTAACAGAAAATGCAGTACCAAGTCCGTGAACACATCTGCTATTTGATCGATTGTGTAGGTGCCGTCCTGTTTATACCATTTATAAATCCAGTTCACCATACCAAGAATCGCCATTCCTGTAATTTCAAGCGGCAATTCCTTTCTGAAATGTCCGCTTCTTTGGCCTTCTTCGATAACCGAAAAGACGAGATCTTTGAAAACATCACGTTTTTCTTTAATCTGTTGGTTATAAGGGGATTTCAAATACATGCTCTCCTGGTAAAACACGGATATATGCGGCTTATACAAGTCAAACACATGAACAAACGAACGGATGATAGCCTGAATCTTCTCAACTGGAGACGAATGCACGACATTTGCTGCCTGAGCTTCTTTCAATACATATGTAATAAACGTGTCGTGAATGACGAAGAGAAGCTCGTCTTTTGACTGGAAATGATGATAGAATCCGCCTTTGGATGTGTTGGAAGCTTCCACGATCTGGTTCACACTGACGCCATGAAAACCATAGCGATCGAATAAATCGAGCGATGTTTCCATGATGTCTTCTTTTAAATCTCTCATACATCATCCCCAATCTGCTGAATATAGGTTCATTTTATCACAGTTTTCTGAAAATACAAACGAGTAAAAAGTTGGAAGGTAGACTCTATTTCCTCAATGCATTCCATAGAATGATGAAAAAAGGACTAAATCACTTAGTGATTTAGTCCTTTTCTGAGTATTTCTATGAACTTTCCTCTTCATCTTGCGGGGCGAATGGTTTTTCATAATCAGGCTTACGCCACGCCTCTTCAACTATTCCCTGATCATCAGTATCGATGACAAACGAACCATTACTATATCGGTCGTTCGCTTTCAAGTCCATAGGGTGGACTAACATGGTCTCATCTTTGTTCGTCTTAAGAATCAAGTCATCCTCGCGTTGAACGAGATGGACGTCAATGAGTCTGTGAGGGTTCTTTTTCAGTTCTCTGAGCATCAGAACGCCACGTTTCGCTCTTGATGTCGTATCGAATTCTTTCAACCGCATCCGTTTGACAGCCCCTCGCTGCGTGGAGATCAAAATGGATGGATCTTCTTCTGCATCGAACACTTGTCCGGATACGACGTGTTCATCGTCTCTCAAGGTGATGGCTTTCACACCAGCTGCCCGTTGACCGACTGGGTTTACTTCTTCTTCTTTGTACCAAAGACCGTATGCTCGGTTAGAAGCGATGAATATGTCCGATGATCCATCTGTTACATGAACATCGACTACTTCATCATCTCCCTTCAAGTTGATTGCAACCAGTGCTTTGGAATGTCTTGCTGCTTTGTACAGTTTCAGTTCACTCTTTTTGACCATACCATTTTTCGTGAAGAATAACAGGTAGCGATTATCTGTAAATTCCCTTACCGGAATCGCATCGATAATGTACTCTTCTTTTTCTACTTGTACGATATTGGCTATATATTGCCCAAGGTCCTTCCAACGGATATCGGGTAATTTGTGAACGGGAATGAACAGATACTTACCTAAATTCGTAAATATGAGAATGTTATCGGTCGTATTGATCTCCATCAACCGGAGCAGATGATCCCCGTCCTTGATGGCAAAGTCTTCTCCATTCGAAGCCGCATAAGAGCGAAGGCTTGTCCGTTTGATGTAACCATCTTTCGTGACGGAAACGAGTACATCTTCACTAGCGACCGTTACTTCGAGATCCACTTTCAGCTCTTCCACTTCGTCCTCGATTTGAGTGAGACGCGGCGCATTATAATGTTTTTTCATAGAACGCAAGTCAGCTTTGATCACTTTCAGAAGTTCTCGTTCATTGCCAAGGATCTTCTCAAAGTAAGCGATGCGCTCTTGAAGTTCCGCCGCTTCCTTTTCTAGAGCAGTGATGTCTGTATTCGTTAAGCGGTATAGTTGTAACGTCACAATCGCTTCTGCTTGCTCTTCTGTGAAATCATACTTTTGAATTAACCGTTGTTTAGCATCCTGCTTATCACTTGAACTACGAATCGTCGCGATGACCTCATCAAGAATACTGATTGCTTTGATCAGACCCTCTACGATGTGGGCACGCTTCTTCGCTTTGTTCAAATCATACAGTGCTTGTCTTGTTACGACTTCTTTCTGGTGTTCGATGTAAGAATCAAGGATTGTCGGCAGACTCAGTAACTTCGGTGTACGATCATGAATAGCGACCATATTGAAGTTATACGATATTTGCAGATCAGTATGTTTATATAAGTAGTTCAGCACACCTTCACTGTTGGCATCTTTCTTCAGATCGATCACTACTCGCAAACCGGTACGATCCGTTTCATCGCGAACTTCCGCGATGCCCTCTACTTTCCTGTCGATGCGAAGTTCATCCATGCGCTTTACCATATTTGCTTTGTTAACTTCGAATGGAATTTCATCAATTACGATTTGTTCACGACCACCGCGCTGTTTTTGAATCTCAGCCCGACCTCTGACGACGATTTTACCTTTTCCAGTTTCGTACGCCTTTCTGATCCCATCGATTCCTTGAATGATGCCACCTGTCGGGAAGTCCGGTCCCTTGATATGTTCCATGAGATCCGATACATCCGCAGTTGGTTTATCAATTTTCTTAATAACGGCGTCAATGACTTCACTTATATTGTGTGGAGGTATTTCCGTCGCGTATCCTGCAGATATACCTGTCGAGCCATTAACAAGCAGGTTCGGGAATTTTGCTGGAAGTACTGTCGGTTCATTCAGCGTATCATCAAAGTTCGGTATGAATTCCACCGTTTCTTTCTCGATGTCCCTCAGTAGTTCCGATGAAATTGCAGATAAACGTGCTTCTGTATAACGCATCGCTGCCGGAGGATCGCCATCAACGCTCCCGTTGTTTCCGTGCATTTCGACTAGCGGCGTTCGTACTTTCCACGTCTGACTCAAGCGGACCATCGCATCGTACACAGATGTATCTCCGTGTGGGTGATAATTACCAATTACCGTACCGACGGTCTTAGCGGATTTACGGTATGCTTTGTCATGTGTGTTTTTCTCTTGGTGCATAGCGTACAAAATCCGGCGCTGGACGGGTTTCAACCCGTCACGGGCATCCGGAAGCGCACGCTCTTGAATAATATACTTACTATATCTTCCGAAGCGGTCCCCTAAGACCTCTTCTAATGGTAAATCTAAAAACTTTTCTGCCTCAGCCAACAGAATATCCCCCTTTTACGCTTGGATTTTATCGTTTTCTAAGATATTGGCTTCGTCTTCTAAACCAAATGCGACATGGGATTCAATCCATTTTCGGCGAGGTTCCACTTTATCGCCCATTAAAGTCGTCACGCGACGTTCCACGCGGGCAAGGTCGTCAATTGTTACGCGGATCAACGTGCGAGATTCAGGGTTCATCGTTGTTTCCCAAAGTTGGTCGGCGTTCATTTCACCAAGACCCTTATATCGCTGTATGGAATAACCATTCTTGAATTCTTTTAGCAATTCTTTCATGCCGTTTTCATCCCATGCATATTCCGTGCGCTCTTTTTTGCCTTTTCCTTTGGATACTTTATATAGAGGAGGAAGAGCTATAAAGACACGACCGGCTTCTACCAATGGACGCATATAACGGTAAAAGAAAGTAAGCAATAATACTTGGATATGTGCGCCGTCTGTATCGGCATCTGTCATAATGACAATCTTATCGTAGTTGCAATCTTCTAAAGTGAAGTCTCCTCCAACTCCTGCTCCAATGGTATGGATGATCGTTGAAATCTCCTCATTCTTGAAAATATCTGCAATTTTCGCTTTTTCGGTGTTGATGACTTTACCACGAAGCGGAAGAACAGCTTGGAATTTGCGGTCCCGTCCCTGTTTGGCAGAACCACCAGCAGAGTCACCCTCGACAAGGTAAAGCTCATTCTTCTCTGGATTTTTCGATTGAGCAGGTGTGAGTTTACCGCTTAGTAACGTATCTTTACGTTTTTTCTTCTTGCCGGAGCGGGCATCCTCCCGAGCCTTTCTAGCCGCTTCTCTTGCCTCTTTCGCTTTGATCGCTTTCTTGATTAACATAGAAGCGATATCCGGATTCTCTTCTAAGAAGTAGCTTAATTGTTCCGCTACAACGGCGTCTACTGCAGAACGTGCCTCTGAAGTGCCCAGCTTACTTTTCGTCTGGCCTTCGAATTGAAGCAATTCTTCTGGAATTCTGACCGAAATAATTGCCGTGAAGCCCTCCCGGATATCATTACCTTCTAAGTTTTTATCTTTATCCTTTAGCAACTGGGCACGTCTTGCATAATCATTGAAGATTCTAGTGATAGCCGTTTTTGCTCCGGACTCGTGTGTCCCGCCATCTTTCGTTCGAACATTGTTGACGAAGGATAATATGTTTTCTGCAAATCCATCGTTGAATTGAAAGGCGAAATCCGCTTCGATTCCAGTATGTTCTCCTTCGAATGAAACGACCGGATGTAAGGTATCTTTCTCTTCATTTAAATAGGATACAAACGATTCAAGTCCATCATCATACTGATAAACTTCCTTCACTTTCTCACTAGGTCGCTCGTCCACAAGAATGATACGAAAACCTTTCAATAAAAAGGCTGCTTCCCTTAAGCGCTCTGATAACGTTTCGAAGTTGAACTTCGTTACAGAAAAAATGCTTGCATCCGGTTTGAAGCGGATAGTTGTTCCTGATTTACGTGTTGCGCCTTGATGCTCAAGCGAAGTGACGGGTACCCCGCCGTTTTCAAAACGTTGATAATATTTCTCTCCGTCTCGACAAATTCTTACTTCCAGCCATTCCGAGAGCGCATTCACGACAGATGCTCCGACCCCGTGAAGTCCTCCACTGGATTTATATCCGCCTTGACCGAATTTACCTCCTGCGTGAAGAACGGTCAAAATGACTTCTGGAGTTGGTTTACCTGTCCGGTGCATTCCTGTCGGCATTCCTCGCGCCTCATCTTGTACAGAAACGCTGCCATCCTTGTGAAGCGTAACGGTCATTTCATCTCCGAAGCCGGATAACGCTTCATCGACCGCGTTATCTACGATCTCATGAACCAAATGATGAAGGCCTCTATGGTCGGTAGATCCTATATACATTCCCGGACGCTTTCTTACCGCCTCCAGGCCTTCGAGTACTTGTATGGAATCATCTGAATATGATTGATTTTGGTTCGACAATTTACCATCGGCTCCTTTCAACTACCTAAATCCATAATAGAACAAACGTTCGTTTATGTAAACGGCCGTATATTTATCGCTTGTTATATTGTAGCGATTTTATACGGTTTCGCAAACATAATTCTTCCAAAAAACAAGGGAATACTTCAATATCTCTGTACCAATCCGCACCTTATTTTTCACGTCTACCTTCTATCATACCATATCTGAACCCTTGTCATTATTGATTTTGACGCAAAAAAAGAGCTGCCAACAAATGTCGACAGCTTCTCTTTACAAGTTTTTAACAATATAATGCATGAGCGACTTTGATACAAACATCCATAATCACAACTTGTTCTGTGTCTTTTAACGTCTCCCAAGCTTCTGGGTGAATGACTCCTTGCTGCCCCCAAAAAGCTTTTGCATTTACACCTTTCGCTTCCTCCGCAATAGAAGGTAAGTGCTCAGGTCGACGGAAGACGTTGATGATGTCGATCTCTTCCTCCACTTCCTGAAGAGAACGATAGGCTTTTTCTCCTTGCCACTCTTCAATGGTAGGATTAACCGGAATGATCCGGTACCCTGCGTTCTTCATCGCTTCACTTATTTGATAGGATGTACGATGAGGTTTATCCGACAGCCCAACAACTGCAATCGTTTTTGATTGTTCCAATACATTTTTTATCGTTTCTTTTGATGGGTTTTGAAATGACACAAATAAGACCTCCTATTCTTCGATCAATCCTTCTTCCACCAGATATTCTCTTGCTACCGTTTCAGGATTTCGATCTTCAAAATCTACTTGGTAGTTCATTTCCCGCATTTGATCTCCTGTAATCTTTCCACCTAGTTGATTTAGGATCTCTTCTAGTTCAGGATAACGATCTAGAGTCTCTTGTCTCATGAGCGGTGCGCCTTGATAAGGCGGGAACAAATTCTTAGGATCTTCTAACACCTTCAGTTTCAAATCTACCATGTAACCTGCTGTAGCATAAGCATCAATGACATCTACTTCTCCTGTCTCAATTGCTCGCTGTCTAACCCCAGGGTCCATTGTTTTAACTTCGCCTAAATTCAAGTTATATAACTCTTTCATCCCTTGATAACCATCTTGGCGATCCTTGAACTCTAGAGTGAACCCGGCGGTAATCTGATCTTGTACTTGTTCTAGGTCTCCGATGGACTCTAAACTGTACCGTTCCGCCATTTCTTGAGTTGTAGCTACAGCATACGTATTGTTATACTCCATCGGTTGCAATAAGGCCATGCCATACGTATCTGCCATACCTTCCGCAGCCTGCTTGTACACTTCATCAGGTTCATTGGAGTTTGCTTGTTCTTCTAATAGTGCTACAAGAGCAGTTCCTGTAAATTCAGGATAAATGTCAATGCTTCCTTGCTGCAAGGCACTGAAAACGAAGTCTGTCTTACCAAAGTTCGGCTCCAGTCCAACTTGAAGATCTGTCTCTTCTTCGATAAGCAGCTTGTACATATTAATTAAGATTGCAGGTTCGGAACCTAGTTTTGCTCCAAGTACCAGGTCATTTTTCTGATTGCCAGCGAAGACAAGCGGTCCAACTGCAATGAGTGCACCTATGACTAGTAGACTGACAAGAGAACGGAATCCAGATTTAGCGGAAGTACGTTCAAATAATCGTAAAATCACGTCTAGTATAATGGCAAGCAGCGCTGCTGGAATGGCACCAAGCAGTATCAGATTCGCATCGCCACCACGATCTAATCCGAGCAGGATGATTTCTCCTAAACCTCCCGCTCCGATCAATGCAGCAATCGTCGTCGTTCCAACAATCAGCACCATCGAAGTACGGATCCCGGCCATTATCACCGGCATCGCAAGTGGGAGTTCGATTTTAGCTAAACGCTTAAATGAGTTCATTCCCATCCCAGTAGCCGCTTCCTTTAATGCAGGATCCACTTCTTTGATTCCTGTGTACGTATTCCTAAGAATCGGAAGTAGTCCATAAGCGGTTAAAGCGATGATGGCAGGTGTCTGCCCAATTCCTACAAAAGGTATGAGAAAAGCGAGCACCGCTAAGCTCGGGATGGTTTGCAAAACTGCCGTTACACCGATAATTGGTTCTGCGATCCTTTGGTTTCGAGTGAGCAACAAACCAAGTGGAACAGATATCAATGTTGCGATTACGAGAGCGATGATCGATATTTGGAAATGCTCCCACAGTGTTTCTACAAGCAACCCTTGTCGTTGTTCAAATACTTCTATAAAACTATTCATGACTGCACCACCCCGTTCTCTTCTTTCACTTGGCTTTTCAAGTAGAGGGCGATGTCTTTATACGACAAAGTACCAATCAATTGTTCCTTTTTGACGACAGGAAGCAGCGAATAGGACGCTTCATTCAAGATATCCATCGCTTCCCTTAATGTTTTGCTATTATCGATCACCGGAGCATCTTGACGTTCTCCTTCATGGACCAGTCCTGCAAATTCTCCCTGCTCGTCTTTTAGAGCGAATGCTCCTGTTGAAGGAACAGCGCCTCCATTCCAATCAACCTCCGAATAGACCTTTGAACTTGTCTGATCCATGATGACATCAACTGCCGTCTGCCAAGGTGTTTTGCGGCTGCCTATAAAGTCTTTTACAAACTCATTGGCAGGATGGAGAATTAAATTTTGCGGAGTATCCAACTGGACGATCGTCCCGTTTTGCATCAAGCATACACGGTCTCCAAGCGCCATGGCCTCATCCATATCGTGTGTGACAAACACGATTGTCTTTTGGATTTTTTGCTGGAGTTCTCTTATGTCTTTTTGCAGTTGCTCACGGCTGATCGGATCTAGCGCACTGAACGGCTCGTCCATTAAAATGATATCAGGATCCGCAGCTAATGCCCGGATAACCCCAACCCTTTGCTGTTGACCACCTGAGAGCTCACTAGGTCTCCTTTGACGGTGGACAGTCGGATCCAGTCCCACCATATTCATTAACTCATCGATCCGTTTTGATAAATCTTTCTTCTTCCACTTTTTCATCTCTGGCACGACGGAAATGTTCTCTTCGATTGTCATATGCGGAAAGAGTGCGATTTCTTGTAATACATAGCCGATGTTCCATCTCAACTCGTGTATGTTGTAATCTTCAATCGGTTTATTATGTATCGTGATCGTTCCTTCAGTAGGCTTAATCAATCGGTTGATCATCTTCATCGTAGTCGTTTTCCCACAACCACTTGGTCCGATTAAGGTAAGTAATTCCCCTTCTTTGACTTCTAGGTTGATTTCCTTCAGTGCTGTTGTCCCGTCTGGGAACGTCTTCGTAACATCTTTAAACGTAATCATCCAAAACCTCCTTTAGTGCAGTAAAATAATATTACAATACCCAGATTTCCTTACCCCAAAACATTTTGCAACTTTCTGAGTAAAGACGAGAAAAGAAGCACCTCCATTGAGATGCTTCTTCGATTACTGCTGCATGGCACTGTCGATAATTCTCCATGCTTCTTTATTAGCAAATGATTTACTCCATGTTGCAACCCCTGCTAAGTTATGTTCTTTCATCAGTTGTATTCGTGTCTGGAGAGAGGTTTTATCCTCCAACCAGATATAATACGTTTTGTTTTCTTCTTCATATGTCACAACATTTTGTCCAGTGGATGATTCAAACTCAGGTTCAATCTTACGGTCCGCCATCCACTTCTTCGCCTCTTCCATCGTCATAGACTCTGATGACACGTCCGTTTCCCGATTATCTAATTTTGTTACTGTCCATAACCTCGTATAAAGAGGAATGCCAAGGAGGACTTTGTCGTTCGGTACGAGTTCTAATAGATTGTTCATATTCTCCCGCACCCAGGGAAGGCTTGCTACACTTCCGGGATTTGGTGAATTAGCCCAATGTTCATCATACGCCATAACCATCATATAATCGGATGCATCTGCAAGTTGTTCGTGTTCAAGGAACTGCGACCACCTTTCGCTGCCATCAGGAAAAGCTACGTCGACACTAACAACCAGCCCCGCTTGGTGAGCAAGAGGGGTGAATTCGCGGACAAATTGAGTAAACAATGGACCATCATCCAAATAGACATTTTCAAAGTCAATATTGATGCCATCCAAGTTATAGACCCTCGAGTAATCCAGCAGCTGTCTGATCACATCTTGTCTCTTCTCGAAAGAGGACAAGACTTGTTTCGTTAGATCAGGATCGAAGCTGTTTGAAAAAAGCGCCCAAACATCTATACCATTCTCGTGAGCAGAGTCAACGTACTCTTTCTTGGCGTAGTTCTCAATATTTCCTTCTCCGTCTATAAGATGGAACCAAGTAGGTGACAGAACATCGATCCCACGTTCCGGCTTCACTTCAGTAGGAGTAGCATCAGAGTTGTAGAAAGCATCCCACGCCACGTGAATTGGCTCGTCGATTTCATGAATGTCTCGGCGCTTTTGCTTCTCGGTTTTAGAGTCTACCTTTTGCGACTTCAGATTCTCAACAGAATCTTTAGGAAGGTATCCTATCGTCCCGTTCTCCGACAAGGCGTGGAAAAAACGTCCTTCTTCTCCTATAATATAAACCTTGTCACCAGGTTCTAAATTGATATAATAAGGAGACATCACGGATGGACTTTTTCTTAGATTTGTCTGATAGTCTTCTGAACTAGATTTGATTTCCCCCATTTTCTTGTTACTGCCATTTTCATAGAAGACCAAAGCATGCTTCGTCCTATGTAAATAAACAGGATACACTTGTTCTAACCAACTCACTGCAAGAAAGAGTTGATTATTTTCAGATTTGGTAACAGGAAAATGGAGAGAACGTTCTTTCTGGTTCATGAAGTACTTCAATTCATCGGTAGGTAATTGGTACACATTTTCCGGCATGGTGACGATGACTGACTGTGATGCTTCATCGTACACAATATTCGAATCGACCTTCTCTTTAATGAAAGAAAAAGGTACATAAGACTGTCGATCAAAAGTGGTGACTGCGGCACCTTCCACGACTTCATTCTGATAGATGATAGAGGTGCTACCGTTAATCCCCACTACTTTTTCACTTGAAGGAAAAGGATAAAGAGTGGCGACTACTATGCCTGCGATCACCAAAAAGGTCAGAATGCCGATGAGGAAGATGGCCTTTAATTTCTTCTTTTTCATAACATCTCTCCCTGTCCAATCATACCGAATGTTGTAGAAAAAATAAATCGGAAAGCGGCTCTATTTCTTTGCTGGAATGCAGTTCTTTCCTTTCATATCTCGTGATAAACTAAAAATAAGACAAGAAGGAGTTGAGACAAACATGGAATATCTAATATATGGACTTATCGCTTATCTACTAGGATCCATTCCATCTGGACTCATTGTTGGGAAAATCGGATACAACACGGATATCCGTGAACATGGAAGCGGAAATTTAGGTGGGACAAACACTTTTCGCGTTCTTGGCGTCAAAGCTGGGATTATCGTTACCTTATCCGATATATTGAAAGGAACATTGGCAGCTTCCTTACCTTATCTATTAGGGGCAGATGTCATTACCCTTGTCATTGGAATATTCGCCGTCATCGGTCATATGTATCCTGTATTTGCCGGTTTCAAAGGCGGGAAGGCTGTGGCGACATCAGGAGGGGTGGTCCTCGGTGTGAACCCACTCGTTTTTGCCGTTTTGCTCCTCACATTCTTTGTTGTACTTTATTTGAGCAAATACGTATCCCTTGCTTCTATGCTAAGTGGTGTTGTTGGCATCATCGCGACATTGGTCGTTCAGGATTACTTATTGACCATAATCATTGCACTATTTACTCTTTTCGTCATCTATAGGCACCGAGCCAATATCAAACGAATTATGAATAAGACAGAACCCAAAATCACCTGGATGTAATACAACGGCCTGTGTACATTGATACACAGGCCTCTTTGGTGGATAGAAACGACAAAACTTTACAGAATAAGCTCAAAGTAGCACATCTTCTGAGTCAAACGATTGTATATAAGGATTTACATATTATATACTTTACACATAGAAAAAAGGCCTGAAAGGAGTCTTTGTTATGAACAAAACAGAACTACAGCAAAACAAATCACTACCTTCTAAGCAAGAACGTCATAAATTATTCGGCTCAGTGGAACCAGGTCCACGAACAAAGCCGATCGATAAAAATAAAATGGCAGACTTACAAAATTCCAAAAAGGATTTTCTATTTGATATCGACATGGTCGGGATCTCGAATGTTAAACACCCTATTTCGATACCGAGCACGATGACACCAGAGATCCAAACAACTATAGGTACATTCTCATTCGGTTCATCCATCGCAAAAGGAAGCAAGGGCACGAACATGAGCCGATTTACAGAACAGCTTGATAAATACCACCGGGAAGGCTTTGCCATTGATCTTACGACGCTAAAAACGTTCACCGAAGAATTAGCGGGCAGGCTGAAAGAATCAGACGCAGAAGTTGAAGTTAGTTTCCCATGGTTCTTTGAGCGAAAAGGACCCTACTCTGACCTTTCCGGCATGAACCATGCACACGCCACGATCCGGGTCGAGTACGATGAAAAGACCGGGCATGACATTACCTGTACCCTGACTGGAACCATCACGACATTGTGCCCTTGCTCGAAAGAGATCAGTGAGTACAGTGCACACAACCAGCGTGGCAACGTTACAATGTCAGTGAAGTTAACCGATGACTTTGACGAGCAGAAGACAGACTGGAAAGCAGCTCTCCTGGAAGCGGCTGAGAGCAATGCAAGTGCACGTATCCATCCAGTATTGAAGCGTCCAGATGAAAAGATGGTGACCGAACAAGCCTATGAGAACCCTAGGTTTGTTGAAGATATCGTCCGTCTCGTTGCAGCCGACTTGTATGAATATGATTTCGTCGAAGCTTTTGAAGTAACTTGCCGAAACGAAGAGTCTATTCACCTGCACGATGCAGTAGCATCTCTCAGCTATGATAAGAAGCAGGAACTGAAGTAACACATGAAGGACGTCATGATTGCCTTGATCCGGTTTTATCAAAAAGGCATCAGCCCTTTCTTCCCCCCCAGTTGCCGGTTTCAACCGACATGCTCAGCTTACGGGTTGGAAGCTTTCCAACGTTTCGGATTTTTCAAAGGGTTTTATTTAACGACGAAGCGGATCCTAAAGTGCCATCCATTCCACCCGGGTGGGTTCGATCCTGTACCAAATAAGAAAGAAAATCACTAACTGCATCCTGGGCTCTCTCAGGGTGCTTTTTCATAAAATGTTTACCATCCTAGGTTAACGGTAAAACGATTCGTAAACGAATTAGGAGTTGATACAATGAATTTAACAGTCACTGAAGAAGCAGCAAAATGGTATGAAGAAGAACTTGATGTAACAAATAAAACGAGCCTCCGCTTTTATGTCCGCTACGGAGGAGTTGGCGGGCTGCAGCCTGGCTTTTCATTAGGTATTAAATTCGAAGAACCACAAGAACCACTCGTCCAAACCGAGGTCGGTAACATCACATTCTTCATTGAAGAAGACGATGAATGGTATTTCGCAGACCACTCCCTTCAAGTTGAGTTGAATGAAAAATGGGACGAGCCGGATTTTCAATACGACTCAGAATAATTCTGTAATACCAAAGTAAGGAGGCAAAGCATGAGTAATCGTTTAGAAAGAGATGTAAAAAATTCATGGACGGTAGAATATGAAGAAATGCCGTTTCCATCCGTTCAAAAAGGTTGGGTGCTTCCTGTAGATCGTTGGAAAGATTTCGATCCCTTTATTTTGATGGCGGAAGATTGGTTCAAGCGAGGCACCTTCCCGGATCACCCCCATCGTGGGTTCCAAACCGTTACGTATGTAATTGATGGACGTCTCGAACACATTGATAACGGAGGCGGTCGTGATATTCTAGAGCCAGGTGATGTGCAATACATGAATGCAGGCTGGGCTGCTAGACACGCAGAAGACGGTGTGGAGAATGATATTGCACACACGCTTCAACTATGGTTGAACCTTCCAAAAAACAAACGAGACACGGAAACGATGTATCAAAACGTATATAATGAGAACGCTCCTGTAGTCTCCTTTTCTGGTGGGCAGATAAAAGTTTTTTCAGGAAACATCGCAGGCGTAGAAGGGCCGATGAAATCAATTGTACCTTTCACGTTATCAGAGATTGAGTTGTCAGAGGGCGCAGACTATACATTACAGCTTCCAGAGAATCATAATGCATTTCTTTATGTTTTAAGAGGTTCAGTGAATGTTGGCACATCACAAAAAACTCTCAAAAAGCATGATGTCTCTACCTTGACATATAAAGACGAAGGAAATCCTGATCAACTTAGTGATATATCGCTTTCGTCTAACCACCGCCGTACCAAGCTATTAGTCTATTCGGGAGAACCTATTCGGGAGGAAATCGTTCCGTACGGACCTTTCGTCATGAATTCCATGGATGAGATCAAAGAAGCGTTCCGCGACTTTCACGCAGGTAAGTTCGGTCCGCCCGCTGAATAAATTTTAGGAGGTAGAAATTATGGCCTTTGTTATTACTAGTCCTTGTAAAGGAGAACAAGCTGGAGAGTGTGTAGATGTTTGTCCAGTGGATTGTATTGAAAAAGGTGAAGATCAATTTTATATAGATCCTGAAGTATGCATCGACTGTGGTGCATGCGTCTCGGTCTGCCCTGTTGATGCTATTGTCGAAGAATATGAAATGACACCAGAACAAGAACCTTATTTAGAAAAAGCAGAGAAATTCTTCGGTCATATGTAATAAGGCTTGGCCAATCCAGTGATGGGTTGGCCTTATTCTTTGCTGATTCTCTTATTGATTGTTTTTTTTTATTACAGTTCGGAGTTGCTACTAAGTTTGAAGTGGAAGGTCCTGCTGAAAAATGAATTCATCTTGTTATGGTTCTTCGCTGTTTTTCGACAGCCATTTGATACCTTTCCTCTCAGCCTCTCCCTAATGGATATCCTAGTTCTCCCTCTAGAAGTCGTAGCAGTTCTGCTTTCAATGCCAAAATCTCACCTTCACTTAAAAAGTACATCCTTCTCTTAAAAGACCTTAACCAAATATGATGAACAGTTGACCGGAAAGGTTCACCAAACTGTTCTGCTGCCCATCTCCCTCCTTCTTCCTTCGACAAATATTTTCCTTCCTTCAAATAGCTATATAGCCGTACGGCATTCAATACTGCATTGTTGGGATTATCGCCGATTGTCTTTAAAGATTGTAACGTGTCATCGACCACAGACGACAAAAAATCGGCTTCTGGAATGGATGGAAACACTTCTTTTATCTCCGGTCCAGATACTCTTACTCCTCTTTGTCTCACCATCGTGACATGAGCCGCCAAATCTCCATCCACTCCTACCGGACAGAACGACGTTCTAGTTAGTAAAAGCTCATCCCGCCAAGCTTCACTGAAATGAAATTCATAAGTGCTTGGATGCGACCAACTCCTGAGGCTCTCCTTTGTGATTATACTGATTTCAATAGGATACGGACTATCCGATAGACCGAGGAAAAAGTTTGTAAGCTCTTTTCTCTGGTTGTCGTTCAGTGAATCAATTGTTACAACAAGCACATCGATATCACTTCTATCCGGTACGAAGCCAGTTGTAACGGCTGAACCGTGGATATACAATCCGACAAATTGATCCGAAAGTAAACGTCTAATTGCATCTTCAATAGGTTGTACCACAGAACGGATCATACTTGGTACTGGTAAGCAAGGATCCATGTGAACCTCCTAAAAAAATAAGGCGCTTTAAGAAGCGCCTTACTCGTGTCTAAGATTAAACCTTTCAATCTGATCTTTCTTGTTCTCTGCCTGCAAAATTCGGTATTGTGTATTTCCAAAAAGATCATAATGAGGGAAACGGGGATCACGGTGGATCCATTCAGGCTTTAATCCGTATTGTTTCCCCCACTCAATAAGTTTTGGAACATCAGAACAGCCGACCTTGGTCACAGTGTCACACCCTGGAAACCGATCATCCAGCCAAAAGTGAGTCAGGAAAGAGATATTCCCACTCTTCACATTTTCCTTCCAAGCTTTCAACTCTTCTCTCTTTAGCCCGAATGCCATTAATTTTCATTCTCCATGGCTTTAAGGTAGGCTTCATGCCAATCAGGGAAGCTACGCCGGATCGAAACGGGGCGAAAATTATCTTTCTTTACAATCACATGCTTTGTCTTACCTGTAACCGCAATTTCGCCATCACCGTGAACTATTTCATAGCCATACGTTACACGAAGTCCATCATACTCCTCTACCCACGTCTTGACTTGAGCATCCTCCCCATAACGAACAGGTGTTTTAAAGCTCATATTCGCATCGATAACAGGAGAAACAACACCCTGATTCTCAATTTCCGAGTATTTAAAACCTAGCGCATCGATAAAGGCTGTTCGACCGATTTCAAACCAGACAAGGTAATTAGCATGGTAAACAACGCCCATCATATCCGTTTCTTGATACCTTACTTGTATTGGTGTTTCGACTATTTTCATGAGGAAGACTCCCTTCTTACCGTATTCCACGCTTGTTCCAAGTCACTTAGTTCAAGCTGGTTCATATCTTCTATATCTTCTTCCACCAGACGGATTGCCTGGAATTGAATGGCTTCATTTACTAAATTATGAACAAAGCGCCCGTTGCCACGAATAGCATGGTCCCTATATTTCTCAAACAAAAAGGACTCTGCCCACTCATTGAAATGATACCCGTACAGACCAGCATGGTAATGGGTCATATCAATGAGTTCCTGCTCCTTGTAATCAGGGAACTGGAAGTATTTCTTAAAGCGTGATGACAGACCAGGATTGCTCTCCACCAACTGCTCCATTTCGTTTTGATAACCGGCAAGGATGACTACAAGGTTTTCATTATGCTTCGTCATTTCATCGACAAGTGTTTCAATGGCCTCTTTGCCGAAGTCATCTCGCCCGCCGTTATAGAGGGAGTATGCTTCATCTATAAATAGAACTCCGCCCAAAGCTTCACGAATTTTCCGCTTCGTTTTCATAGCAGTTTGACCTACATAACCTGCGACAAGATCGCTTCTGGAAACAACGACCATGTGGCCGCGCTTTAATAATCCACACTGCTTCAACACACCTGCATAAATATCCGCAACTGTCGTCTTCCCTGTACCAGGGTTACCTGAGAATACGGAATGCAGCTGAATCGGAACGACAGGGTAGCCTTTTTCTTTTCTCTTTTGCTGAGCTTGCACGAAAGAGGATAGCTTTTTCACTTCTTCTTTGACATTATCGAGCCCTATTAAGGCATCTAACCGTTCCATAGGGGAAGCATCTTCCTTGGTATCTGCAGATTCGAAAGCTAGATCATCGACGCTGATCCGCATATGATCCAACCAATGCTGCTTATCCCGCTCCGCTTCTTTAGCCCCTTTTTGGAAGACCGTTTTCAACACAAGGTTTCGGACTGTCCTTGCATTTCCGAATGAATCATCCACACGTTCCTGATCGATCAATGACGTAAATTCATTCAGCGCATCCTCTGTAAAGAAGAAATCATTTTCAAGCGCTGTATGCTCAGCGATTGTCATAAGCTCATCCATTTGATAGTCAGGAAGTTGAATTTGATTCTGTTCTGGGAACCTGCTTCTAAGGCCAGGATTGGACCATAGAAATTGTCTCATCTCTTCAGGGTATCCAGCCAAGATGACTGCGAATTTGCCCCCGTATTCTTTACTAGTCATAGCGGAGACGAGCGTATCAATGACAGCTTGTCCGTAGTCATTTCCCGTTTGACCTTCTCTCTTGAGACTGTAGGCCTCATCGATGAAGAGCACACCACCTATTGCCTGTTTAACATAATTCATGGTATTTTCTTCACTTTGTCCTACATAAGAGCCGACTAAGTGAGAGCGGTTGACCTCAACGACCTCTTTCGTATCAAGAATACCTAATTCGTGATATATATTGGCAAGTAGTCTTGCGATTGTCGTCTTACCAGTACCCGGATTTCCGGTTATGATCATATGAAGGCCCGGTTCATCTACCATAGAGAAACCGAAACTTTTCCTTCTTTGTTGATATTTCAAGAAATGATAATACCTTTTTATATACGCTTTCACATCATGGAGGCCAACCATCTGATCGAACGCCTCCAAGGGGTTCTGACTGGAGGTGTCTGTTAAAAAGGATGGAAGCCGTTTATATAGCTCGTCTTGGTCATCGGATAATTCTCTCGTCCGCTCATTAATTTCCCTTACAGGAATTCGGATGCGACGGTTTTCAATCGAGTTGAGTGCATCTCCGACCATTTCTTCTAGTGCCTCTAACTTTTCGTATACATCTTGATAAAGTTTCAGTCGACTGGACGCGTCTATAATGGTCTTCTCTGCGAGTTCGTGGTCCCACTTCTCACGCAGTTTAATGACATCTTCATAAATTGCGCGGGCTTTTTTCGCTTTTGCCGAATCATGGTCCGTCTCATGAAGCACCCACTGCTCAAAAGGCGTTTGCTTAAGCAGCGTATATGCCTGCAATAGTTGTTGGGATTCATATAAGCCATTCACTACTTGATGGTTGTTGTGAAGGACCTTTGCTTCATCGATAAACTGATCAGCTAGCGCATCACGGTCAGGATGACGCTTGATTCGATGATAAGCGAGAGTCGCATATAGTAACGCTTGTTCTTCTTTGTTTTCAATGGATTGTTCATCTAAGTATCGTAAAGCCTCAATTTCTGAAATGGGAGGCTGATCATCTATACTGTTCCAATTTAGTAGTTCGTTCATCATCGATCCCTTCCTTTCGACCAACTCCCATTTTATCATAGTCAAAAGCAAGCGTCCGCTCTGACGATGAGCAATAAGAAAAACCGCCCCCTTGAAGAGGACGGTTCAAGCCCTTAATAATCCTGATAACGGGCTTCTTCTTTTATTTCATCGCGCATTGCTTGAAGCGATTGATTGCGACGCTTGTTCTTCTTCTCAATATTCCGTTTTTCTTCCTCTGTCGCGAATTCCAGTGCATCATGAGAAGCTTCTATATTTTCGATCGTATTTTGGACATTTTCTTGAATAAGGTCCTTATTGTCAGAACGGTTATCTGGGTTTGGTTTCTTGCTGGCCATATGTTGTTGCTTGTGAGACATTTTAGTTTCCCCCTCTAAGTTGTACAAACAGGGACTCATTAAGAGTCGATGTTACGTTTCCCTTTTTGGAGGCTTTCTATGTAACCACCCTGCATTAGGATGGAATTTGATTGAGCCGATCATGATGACGCTTGTCTATTCTGTCATCAATTTGATCGAGTAAACTCTGGTCTTCCTGTATGGAACGGATGTTTTCTTTAATGCGTTCTTCTAAGGTTTTGGATTGGTTCTTTCTCATGGAAATCTCTCCTTTATAGAAGACTTCCCACATTGTAAGAAAATTATACCTATTCTAGCGCATTTTTCATCTCTACCATGAAGTCATATGTCATCGGCCCAACCTTCTTCGGTTTTTGGATGACTCCGTCTGTCCCAATGAAATACGTCGTTGGGATAGAGATCACCTGGTATTGTTCAGAGGTTACGCTCAATTCCATATCTAATAATACCGGAAACGTGAACCCGCCATCTTGAACGAACTGCTTCACATTCTCGATTTTGTCCGCTCGCTCCATTCCTTGTTCCCCAGCTGTTCCATTTATTGCTAATACAGTCACTTCATCCCCATACTCCTGCTGGAATTTCTCCATCTCAGGCATTTCTTCCTTGCACGGGGGACACCAAGTTGCCCAAAAGTTTAGGAAAACCTTTTGACCCTTCAGCTCAGACAATGTCACGGTTTGTCCACTTAACGTTTCTAACGTAAAATCTGGCGCAGTTTCTCCTACTTTCAACTTATCGGAAGTGCTTGGGGACACCATTCTAACACCGTCCTGCTGCTCATTGTCGGCCTCATGGTCAGCTTGTTTATCTTGAATAAAATTCACCACCGCAACAGCTACCAGAATGAATAATCCAATTACCGCTGCAATTCTTTTCCACATATATCTCTACGCCCTCTCTATCGGACAGATTCTTACTTATTCTATGTATGACTATAGCCAACATGACCAAGCTTTGTAAAGGTATTATGACTAGCAAGTTCCTTTAAACAAAAGAAACCGCCCTTATTAATAAGGACGGTTTCAAGTACAAATTACTTAGCAAGCTTATTACGTAGAACCATTTGTAGGATACCACCATGACGGTAGTAGTCTACTTCTACATCACTGTCGAAACGTGCGACAACATCGAATTCTTTCGTATTGCCGTCTTCAGCAGTAGCTGTAACTTTTACTAGGTCACGCGGTTTCACGTCTTCTCCGACTTTAACGTCGAATGTCTCACGACCCGTTAACCCAAGGCTTTCAATAGAGTCACCGTCTTTGAACTGAAGCGGTAGGACACCCATCATGACTAGGTTAGAACGGTGAATACGCTCGAAGCTTTCAGCAATTACCGTCTTAATTCCTAGAAGGTCTGTACCTTTCGCAGCCCAGTCACGGGAGCTACCCATACCATAATCATTACCTGCAATAACCATAAGAGGAGTATTGTCCTCCTGGTACTTCATCGCAGCCGTGTAGATCGGCATTACTTCTTCCGTCGGCCAGTACGTCGTGTATCCGCCTTCCGTTCCAGGAGCTAACTGGTTACGGATACGGATGTTTGCGAATGTACCACGCATCATAACTTCATGGTTACCACGGCGGGAACCGTAGGAGTTGAAGTTACGTGGACCGACACCGTTTTCCTGTAGGTACTCACCTGCAGGCATATCACGAGGGATGGCACCCGCTGGAGAGATGTGGTCAGTCGTTACGGAATCACCGAATTTACCGACGACACGCATTCCATTAAGCGGCTTCACTTCTTCTGGATTAGATGAAAGTCCTTCGAAGAACGGTGGGTTCTGAATATATGTGGAATCTGAGTTCCAGTCATACAATGGTTCATCCGTTGTTTCGATTTCGTTCCATTTTTCGTTGGAATTGAAGACACTTTCGTATTCTTTGCGGAAGATTTCTGGTGTTACGACATTGCTGATTTGTGCCTTGATCTCTTCCTGTGATGGCCAGATGTCATCGAAGTAGATATCTTTTCCATCTTTACCTTTCCCGATCGGTTCCTTCTTCAGGTCGATATCGACTGTACCAGCAAGTGCGTAAGCAACAACTAGTGGCGGAGAAGCCAAATAGTTCGCTTTCACTAGCGGGTGGATACGTCCTTCGAAGTTACGGTTACCGGAAAGAACAGAAGAAACAGTCAAGTCACTATCTGCAATCGCCTTTTCGATTTCTGGAAGCAACGGACCGGAGTTTCCGATACACGTCGTACAACCATAACCGACAAGGTTGAATCCAAGCTGGTTCAAGTAATTCATCAACCCAGAGTCTTCTAGGTAACGAGTAACTACTTTAGACCCTGGAGCTAGAGATGTCTTTACATAGTTCGGCACATCTAGCCCTAACTCGACCGCTTTCTTCGCAACAAGTCCAGCCCCAAGCATTACGTGAGGGTTGGATGTGTTAGTACAGGAAGTGATCGCAGCAATTGCAAGTGCTCCTGTCTTCATGACAGACTTATCGCCATTTTCAAATTGAACTTCCACTTCCTTGTCGAATTCAGACTTATCCAGCCCAAAACCATGGTTACCTTCAGGTCCCGTAATGGCTTTCTCGAAGGAGTCCTTCATTTGAGAAAGTGGAATCAAGTCTTGTGGACGTTTCGGTCCAGACAAGTTCGGTTCAAGTTCAGCGAGATCGATTTCAACAAGCTGTGTGAAATCTGGATCCTCTTGAGAAGGGTCGAACCATAAGTTGTTTCGTTTAGAGTATTCCTCTACCAGCCCAATTTGTTCTTCGCTTCGGCCAGTTAGGCGCATATATTCAAGTGTTTCGCCGTCAACCGGGAAGAAACCACATGTTGCACCGTATTCAGGCGCCATGTTGGAGATCGTCGCACGATCAGCTAATGGCATCTCTTGAAGACCTGGTCCGAAGAACTCAACGAATTTACCGACTACGTTTTGTTCACGCAGCTTCTGAGTAACTTTCAAAGCAAGGTCTGTAGCCGTTGTGCCTTGAGGGAAGCTTCCCACAAGTTTCACACCGATTACTTCAGGTGCTGGGAAGTAAGATGGTTGACCAAGCATTCCTGCTTCAGCCTCAATACCACCGACACCCCATCCAAGAACACCTAGACCATTGATCATCGTTGTATGTGAGTCGGTTCCGACTAATGTATCTGGGTAAGTATCAATTTCACCATCACCGTTTTCGTTCGCATGTACGACATTTGCGATGTACTCAAGGTTTACTTGGTGTACAATACCTGTAGCAGGCGGAACAGCACGGTAATTATTAAAGGCTTTCTGAGCCCAGTGCAAGAATTCATAACGTTCAGCGTTACGCTCAAATTCAAGCTCCATGTTTACATTCAAGGCATCAGGCGTACCATATTTATCAACTTGTACGGAGTGGTCAATAACAAGATCAACCGGTACTTCTGGATTGATTTCGTCTGGGCTTCCTCCCATATCAACCATTGCTTTACGAAGTGAAGCAAGGTCCACAACAGCAGGTACTCCTGTAAAGTCCTGCAAAATAACACGGGAAGGTTTGAATGGAACATCTTCCCCTTTTGATTGGTCAGTTCCCCAGTTCGCTAAGCTCTCAACATGTTCATCCTTGATGACATGTCCGTCATGTTGACGTAAAAGAGATTCCAGAAGGATACGGATGGAGAAAGGTAGACGGGAGATCTTACCATGTCCCGCATCTTCTAAGGCCTTTAAGTCGTAGTAGTTGTACGTTTGGCCGTTTAAGTCAAATTGTTTGCGAGCATTGTATGCATTGCTAGCCATATTCCTTTTACCCCCTCTTCAATATTTCAATGAAAAAGCAAGCTTCTTCATTCCCCAAATTGGTGCATTTGTATTCTTCAATATCCATGAAGTTCACAAATCTGCACCCCTAATTGTAAATGAAAACGATTTATAAGTAAAATAAATGTGCAAATTTTTCGGAATTTGCCATAAGTAAGCGGTTTATGAAGAAAGAATCTTCATCTTCTATAGTCATTTTCATATGCGGCACATTTTCAAGCGGACAAGATTGAGTTATAATAAGTAAAAGTAACTATTAGAAAAAATGAAACAGGTGATAGCATGTCAGGAGGATTCGCCCTATTCATCGTTGGTTGGATTGTCATCATGGTCACACTGATGGCAATAGGCGGTTTCTTTATGTTCCGAAAATTCCTGAAGCGTCTTCCAAAAGAAGATGGCAAGTCAATCATTGACTGGGAAGAACATTACGTAGACAAAACAAAACATATGTGGTCAAGTACCCAGAAAGAATTTCTCGAGGAACTCGTATCGCCGGTCCCCGAACTTTTCAGGGACGTAGCCAGGCAGAAGATTGCCGGACGCATAGGTCAGCTCGCTCTAGATAAAAGGAAAAAGAAAATGTCCCAGGATCTCATCATCGAAGGTTATATTCTCGCCACACCTAAGCGGGATCACAAATTTCTTATTAAGAAACTGGAAGAGAAACAGATTGATTTAGCCCCTTACGAACCGCTGCTGGAGCGTAATTACAAGCCATCTAAACCACGAAGTGTATAAAGGATACTTAAACAAAGAAGGACATCTCTATAGAGGTGTCCTTCTTATTATGCAGCAAAAATGCGCTGTTGTACCTTCGTCGCTTGGAAGCGTTGCTGAGTCTAATTATTTCTTAAGAAAACAAAAAAAGAGCACAAGCCAAGGCTCACACTCTTTTAGCAACATCTTGTTTTGATATTGTCTTTTCTAAGCGTATGTATTCTTTCAACATCGCAAGACGCCATGAGAGAATCATACCGAATGCTAGTAAAAAGAACATTCCACTCGTTTCCCCGAAGGAAATGGTCTGTCCAATTACAAGTTTCAATACAATGCGTAATCCAAGCAATCCGAATAAGATACCTATAAACGCTTTGGAGGGTTTTAAGTAGATATCGCCATCCCTTACTTCAAAACGGGATGTACGAATCAGGAATATCGAAAATATAACACCTACAGCAAGAGCCTCCAACACTTGACTGAAACTTACTCTGAAGACAGGAACAACAAACATCAAAGCACCTGTACTCATAAACAGAGGGGGTAGTATGATTTTTTTCACACTAGCCGGTTTCTTTGCTGCCCGTAACCTGATGAAAATCATGCCCGTTGCCATAATCGCACCGACAATCGAGCTAGCGATTAACCATAACATAGCAATTCACACTTTCTAAATCTGTTGCTTTCCTCAGTTGAGGACGCGATCAATAGCATCTAAAACACGTGTTTCATCGAATGGCTTCACAATAAAGTCCTTCGCCCCGTGCTCGATCGCCTCCACCACCATTTTCTGTTGGCCCATGGCCGAACACATGACGATGCTGACATCACTTGCTGAAGCCTTAATTCTCTTTAAGGCTTCAATTCCGTTCACTTCAGGCATCGTAATATCCATCGTAATCAGATCGGGCTTCAAAGACTCGTTTAAATCGATAGCCTCCTGGCCATTCTCTGCCTCTCCTACAACTTCGTGGTTCCCCTTTTGCAGGATATTCGTCAATGTCATGCGCATAAACTTGGCATCATCAACTACTAATACTTTCGCCATGCAAGCTCCCCCTTAATTCGCTTCCCCACGATCATTCGCTATAGTCAGTATAATCGTCATCGTCACTCCGATTACCGTTAAATACACGCCGAGGTCAAACAATAATGCCGTAGCTAATTCCGTCTTACCGAGAACCGGATGTTGGAAATAAGCATACGTCTGACTCAAGAATGGTTCGCCGAATATGAAGGAACCGATTCCTGTTGCTAAGGCGATGATTAACCCTACTGGTATAACGCAGCGGAAGTTGATAGGGAGAATCTTTTGCAGAGCGCGGAAACCATAAGCCATATACATGAGAACAAATGCTGCAGACGTCATCAGCCCTCCGATAAAACCTCCGCCAGGCGCATTGTGCCCTGCAAAAAACAAGTAGATCGAAAACCCTAGTAAGATAAATGCGATTAGTGTCGTTGTTGTTCTAAGAATGATGTCGTTTATTCGGGTCATACGTATACTCCTTTTTTCTTTCAATACTATTATCATATTACAAAAAAACAGAAAAATCCATGATTAGAACCCTTCGAAGTTAAATACCCCTGCAAGGTAAGATGTAAGCATGGTCATCCAATCGAAATATAGGGCTACTCCTATGACAATCATAAGGTATCCTCCTACTTTCACAATCATCCCACTATTACGCTTAATCCAGTTCAACTTTCCGATAAAGAAGGAAAGAAGAAGGAATGGTATAGAGAAGCCCAATGAATAGGATATCATCATCACGAAAAATGAGCTCGGGTCCTCAACCCCAAGCGCTAATACGGCACCAAGGATAGGTCCTGTACAAGGAGTCCATCCTAAAGAGAAGGTAAGTCCAATCAGGAATGATCCCAGATAGCCTACTGGACGGTTTTTAAAGGTGATTTTTCTATCCTTCATGAGAAACTCGAAATTAAAGATGCCCGTTATGACGAGACCGAAGAAGATGATCAGGATAGCCCCTAGTCGTCTTATGATCGTATTATTCTCAATGAAAAACTGGGAGAAAAATGAACCTGATAAGCCGAGCACGGCGAATATGGTTGTAAATCCCAGTAAAAACAAGATCGTGTGGAGCAGGCTCTTGCGGTTCAGCATAGCATTTTCTTCACGTAATTCACTCACACTCATCCCTGTTATGTAAGAAAGAAAAGCTGGAAAAAGTGGCAGCACACAAGGTGAGATAAACGAGAGAAACCCTGCTCCAAACGCAAGAAATAGATTCACTTCTGGCATGGTAAGTCCTCCAATTGTTGTCTTGGTCCAATTGTATCAAACGGTTAGTCAAAATACGATGAAACAATTGTGAACGATATAAAAAGCCTTCTTTCGTCAACCGAAAGAAGGCTTCTACATTATTTCACTTGGTTGTTCATAGAACGCATCATCTGATTGATCTTCTTCTGCGATGGTTTCTGACCCATCTGCATCATTAATGTGCGTAGCATTTGTTCGTTAATCGGCGGGTTCTTCTTCAAGTAGTTCATCATATACTTCCTTGCGATAAAGAAGCCTAGCGCCACTCCACCGACAAGCGTTAAGACAGCAATGATGATAACCCATACAATCCCCAAAGTCATAACTTCGTCTTCCTCCTTCGTGTTGTCATCCCATAACAGTATAGTAAAACACTTTCATAAATACAATAGGTGTTTTACAGGATCATCCGTTGACCTGCCAGCGGGGACAGCCACCCGTAGTGTTCTCCATTCGTTTCAATAATATAAAACGAGTGTGTCGATTTACGAAGAGGTTCTAACACCAACGCTTCTGCCTGCCAAAGATTTTCACACTGAAACTGACAACAATAGTTCTTATGATTCATTATACCATAGGTATCGATAGAATCGAAGAAATGATACAGTTTATTCTTACGTTCCTTCGCTTCCTCTTTTTTAGAAGAATGAGCTTCCAACCACTCAGAAAAAGGAAACGCTTCTGCAATGTATAACCATTGCTTCATGAGAGGTGATGATTGAGAGGACTGGATCAACTCCAGAAAGAACCGCTTCATCAAATCTACTTTATAGTAATACTTTTCTGCAATTTCTCGACGTATGGAAAATATCATCATCTGCATCCTTGTTCACTCCTTGCCCGTATTATACCGACCGAACAGAAGGAAATTTGTCAGTTCATGAGTCAACACATGAACGAATTTTGTCGATTGATTGCTTTAAAAGCATTCAAGCCACCGGAAAGTCCGGTGGCTTGATTATAATTTTTATTTAATTAATGTTTCTGCATGTTTTACAACGTTGTCTACTGTAAATCCGTAATTCTCGATCACAGTATCTCCAGGAGCAGAAGCACCGAATGTATCGATTCCAATTACAGCTCCATCAAGTCCAACGTAACGCTCCCATCCGAAGCTAGCACCCATTTCGACTGCTAGACGCTTGCGTACGTTCGATGGAAATACGCTTTCTTTGTAATCATCACTTTGAGCGTTAAAGCGATCGAAGGATGGAACACTTACAACGCGAACGTCGAATCCTTTTGTGCTTAGCTCTTCTTTTGCTTGCATCACAAGCTGTACTTCTGAACCAGAAGCCATCAGGATTGCATCCGGCTCTTCTTTATCAGAGTCAGCAAGAACGTAGGCACCACGCTTCACGCCTTCATATGCGTGTTCTTCTGTACCTTCAAGCGCCGGTAGGCCTTGACGAGTTAGTACTAGTGCGTGTGGGGTAGATTCTGATTCAAGAGCCAGTCTCCAAGCCGCACTGGATTCGTTCCCATCTGCAGGGCGAACAACAGATAGGTTCGGCATTGCACGAAGAGAAGCCAGTTGCTCAACCGGTTCGTGTGTTGGACCATCTTCCCCTACAGCAACGGAGTCATGAGTAAACACGTAGTTGACTGGAAGACCCATTAAGGCAGATAGACGAAGTGCAGGACGCAGGTAATCGCTGAATACGAAGAAAGTACCTCCGTACACTTTCAGTCCGCCGTGAAGCGCCATACCATTAAGCGCTGCAGCCATGGCAAATTCACGTACACCGAACCAGATATTACGGCCAGCGTAGTTTTCACGAGTGAAATCTTCTTCTTCTTTAACAGCCGTCTTGTTAGACCCAGCAAGGTCAGCGCTTCCTCCGAATAGGTTCGGAAGAGCTTTAGACAGTGCATTGATTGCTTCACCAGAAGAAGCACGTGTCGCAAGCTTGTCCTCTCCAGCTTTATATGTTGGAAGTGATTCCACCCAACCTTCTGGAAGTTCATCATTGATTGCCGCTTCAAACTCTTCGGCAAGTTCAGGGTGATCTTCACGATACTTGGCAACGAGATCATTCCAAGCCGCTTCTTTTTCTTCCCCAGTTTGCTGAACTTTGTTTTGGAAATCTTGATACACTTCATCTGGTACGTGGAATGGTTCGTGATTCCATTTGTAGAATTCTTTTGCAGCGGTTGCTTCTTCGTCCCCTAATGGAGCACCGTGAGAATCTGATTTACCAGATTTCGTAGGAGCACCGTAACCGATCACTGTCTTCACTTCGATCATCGTCGGTTGGTCCGTGTTTGCTTTCGCTTGTTCAATCGCCTTAGCGATCTCTTCTGTGTTCGTACCATCCTCTACGCGGATGACTTGCCAACCATAAGCTTCGTAACGTTTTTCAACGCTCTCGCTGAAGGAACGGTCTAGGTCACCATCAAGAGAAATGTCATTGGAATCATAAAGTACAATCAGCTTGCCAAGACCTAAGTGACCAGCCAAGGAAGCAGACTCTTGAGATACGCCTTCCATTAAGTCACCATCACCACAGATTGAGAATGTGTAGTGATCGACAACGTTGTAGCCGTCACGGTTAAATTTACCGGCTAAGTGAGCTTCCGCCATTGCCATACCGGTAGCCATAGAGATTCCCTGTCCAAGTGGACCAGTTGTTGCTTCTACGCCATCTGTATGTCCGAATTCAGGGTGCCCAGGTGTCTTAGAGCCCCACTGACGGAAATTCTTAAGATCGTCGATGGAAACGTTGTAACCAGACAGGTGGAGTAAGCTGTAAAGAAGCATAGATCCGTGTCCTGCGGAAAGTACAAAACGGTCGCGATCGAACCATTTTGAGTTTTTCGGATTGTGATTCATGAAGTCGGTCCATAGCGTGTACGCCATCGGAGCCGCTCCCATCGGCATCCCCGGGTGTCCAGAGCTTGCTTTTTCTACTGCATCAATAGTTAATGTACGAATTGTATTAATTGAAGTTTGTTCAAGGCTGTTTGCCATAATTAACAATCCCCTTTCTATTCAGGTATGTACCAAGTATTATCCTATAATGAAAATCCTAAAGACACAAGCGTAGACCTTCTATTTCCACGATTTCAAACCTACGAACACTATTCTCACCCAAAAAGTTAACTTTAACCAAAAAATCCGCACGGGGTACGTGCGGATCTATAAATCAATGCTTGCGCTCGTTCCTCTGCATCTTCTTCAGTTTAGCAGGGGTTACATCGTTTCCAGCAGGATCGACGACTTTAACACCTTTCAACTGATTCTTGAATGATTTGCGAGCACTTTTCAAGTACTCTTCGCGCAGCTCTTTCTGCTCTTTTTTCTCAGCATTAGATAGTTCTTCTTCTTTTGATTTATTGGCAAGTTCGTTAATACGATTTAATTTATCTTGAGATAGCATAACCAAACTCCTTTGTGAGTAGTTTCGTAGAGTTCATAGTGTGCAAAAGGAAAAAGACAAGAATCAACGACTCTTGTCCTCTATATCCTAACTCGTTTCATCGGAATTTTCAAGTGAAACGTGCTCCTTATAGCGCCTGTGCACCGTTGCCTTCGACACATCATAACCTAACCCTCTTAAGGTAGCGGCGATTTCATGGAACGTCAACTTATTGTTCCTCAATCTGATTACTTCCTCGATTGGAAATTCAATTCTTTCTCGGCCAGGAGCCAAGTGCTGATTAGATAGATTCCTAGTCGGATCAAATCCATTATCGACCGCTTTCTTCATGCCTCTTCTGATTTTCATATTATGTATTTTCCGTTGGTACTCTTCCACAATTCCTACTATTTGAAGGACCATCGAATCGGACTCTGAAAATTCCAGCTCGCCTTCGTGAGTAAGCGTATATATAGAAACATTTAATTTGTTCAGTTGGTGGAAAAGGGCAATTTTGGTATTCCCTCTTCCAAGTCTTGTTTCGTCTTGTATAAGAAGAGCGTCGGCTTCTTCTTTTGAGAAGTAGTCAAGCAAACGGAATATTCCGTCCCGTTCGATACTGTATCCGCTTGCTTGTTCTGCAATGCAGTCAACAACTTCCATCGAATGAGCTTGTGCCATTTCCATCAATTCTGATTGTTGTCTTTTCAACGATGATACTTGCGCTTCTTTTTCCGTGCTGACACGGCAGTAAAGGATGACTCTCATGATGTTCGTTCCTCTCTTCTAAAATCTATCACTAGCATAATATACTTCAGCCGCTTGTGACCATTGAAAAGTAAAGAAACGCTAAGCTCGCCACAAACATAATCATATACGTCACATCTAGTTTTGATAGCTTATTAAACATCAATAATCCCTCCGTTTTTTGAGAACGAACGTTCCTAAGAACCTCTGTTCGCCTTTTGTCTGAGTTCATTGTATATACGAACACATGTACTTGTCAACTATTAAATTCGAACGCTTGTTTGTATTCTTATTCTTGGCATGGTACAATGTGGTTACTATAAATCTATGTACGAGGTGTAAATCTATGAGTAAACTTTCAAAGCGGCAGCAAGAAATACTAGACTATATAAAAGAACAAGTGATGTTAAAAGGGTATCCACCCTCTGTAAGGGAGATCGGCCAGTCTGTGGGGCTAGCATCCAGTTCAACTGTTCACGGCCATCTATCACGTTTAGAAAAGAAAGGGTTCATTCGTAGAGACCCGACAAAACCAAGAGCCATAGAGGTTATGGAGCTCGAAGAAGATAATACGATCCCTCGCACAGAAGCCGCTTATGCACCGGTCATCGGTAAAGTTACCGCTGGTTCACCTATCACGGCTGTGGAAAACATTGAAGAATACGTTCCGCTTCCAAGTAACCTGGCTGGAAATGAAGAGAATACATTCGTCTTGATTGTTCAAGGAGAGAGTATGATCGAAGCAGGTATTCTTGATGGAGACATGGTCATAGTCCGCCAACAGCAGACTGCTCAGAACGGTGATATTGTCGTTGCCATGACAGAAGAAGAAGAAGCGACAGTGAAGCGGTTCTTCAAAGAACGCAACCACATCCGTCTTCAGCCGGAAAACGCAACGATGGAACCGATCATTGTGAACGATGTATCCATTTTAGGTAAGGTCGTTGGGCTTTATCGCATGGTACATTAAAAACAAGAAAGAGACTCACGTACTGATACGTGAGTCTCTTTTTTATAGTAAAAGTTGCTGAAATTGTTTTATAAAACTTTATATTTCATCCATCGACCGAAAAGCTTTAGCGTTTACTAATTCTTTTGCTTCCCCGCCATAACTCACCATACTTTCTCTTCCTCTTTGTAGAGATTGAAAATATTGTATCTCTCTATCTAATACGTCCTATAGAAAGAAAGCGTCTCAAGAAAAAGCTTACTCCTATCAGGATACGCCTTTATCTCTTCGTTTAGATGTATGAGGGAAAGCGGACAAAATATTCTCTTTTCGAAATGTGCGAACATGTTTGCGATCATAGCAGAAAGCAACGACGTAATGACTACGTACATCAACTACACGGATCGAACGTTGAGTGATTTCCCCTGTATGTGATAAATATATAACGTCGATTTTCCTCTTGTCTTGCTTCGATCTGTTGAGCAACGATTCCATCTTTAACTCCTCCTCAACTTAACGAACGTATGTTCTTATTACTATTATATGTTGTAAGAGGAGCTATGTATACTATTTTGTTCCGTTTCAACCTGGTATTTAATGGTGAGCTTCGATTTACATTTTAATTGCTCAACCGATCAATTTCTTCTCGCAAATCCCGAATCTCCTTTTTGTTTTCCTCGATCAATGTAAGAAAGTTTTGCCTCAACCGATTCACTACAACTGCGACTTCTTCCCGTGTCATATTTTCTTTAGGTCTTTTGCCAATGAAATAACCGTTTTCCTTCGCTTCTTCCCAGTCCTTCTTCGCCCAATCACTCGGTTCATTATTATCACGTACCACAGTTAGCTCCTCCTTTGGTTCCCTTCCGGCTGCACTGTTACGATTCATGACGTCCTTCATTTTTCTCATAGAATCCATACCATACAATCCATCTACCTCAAGACCGTGCTCTCGCTGAAACTGCTTCAATACTGAGTCTGTGGACGATCCAAAGAACCCATCCGCTTCAAGGTTATATCCGATATCCCTTAATGCAATCTGCAACCTATACGTATCATACCCAGAGTGTCCTTGTTGCGGTGGCCCTTCGTTCAATACAACGTCCCTAGGTCGACGGCCTGCCTTCAGATCCCGCCATGAAAGGCCGTCCGTCAGCTCCAAGTGAGCATAATCCCTGAAATTCTTCCAATCACCGCCCCAGTTAAAGCGCAGCGCCTTACCAAACTCAGCAACAGATCTCCAATCTTTATTTACCGTCCAGGTTGCGTCCGTACCGTCCCAGTTCGTCAGAAAGTAATCAACCGCAAGCCCGTAATTGTGTACGGATTGACCGGGCTTGGCATTGGTGACGACACTGCCTGCTGTTGTTCGTCCTTGATTATAAATCCGCTGCTGCTCTGTATTGGAGCGATATCCAGAACTGATTTGAACATTAATTCCGTCCCTGTAGCACTTGATCAACAATAAATGTATTTTATCCTTTACGGCAGGGTGGACAGCCTTCATGTTTCTAAACGACCTGTCGATAAGTGTCTGCAGCGCTACTCTACTCATAAGAAACACCCCTTTTCTTACATATCTACTTTTGAAATTAGAGAAATCTTATTAATGATAAGAAAAACCCTTAGAGTAAGAAGCTCTAAGGGTCTAATGATCAATATGTCTGTAGATACTGTTCTCTCTCCCACGGATGAACCTGCGTTCGGAACATAATTCCCGTGGTCATATTATATCAAACCCAATGAAAAGCCCTTTAAATATAGTACTTCTATACGTAAGTCAATCAAACCTTCTTCTTCCTAATAAACCATTATGGGGTGTTCCTGGGGTGAATATGGGGTGGATTGTCGCCCCAGGAGTACACATATAATAGGTAGGAACTCAACAATAAAAATGTAATTCTCACTTTCAATATTTAAAAGACGTATGAGTCATGCTATAAAACCATCTGTTTTCAATATTAATAAAAGCATTAAAAATCATACTCTAGAAAACATAATGCATAATCCGTTAAATTCTTTAACATTCAAAGTCATTATCTTCATAAAAATATCCCTCTTCTTATTTACTTCGTAGTGTCAGCTAACTAAATCTGCTTTATATTCTATTCTATATTAATTGTCCAATCTCCATCTGCGTTTACTACAATTGCATACATACCCGTATCTGGAAGTGCTTCTCGGGTGGACCCCTCATAATTACCAATCTCATTTGCGAGAAGAGCTTGCCCGTTTACAAGAACTGCGAAGTTAGACTGCCCGGAGTGGCTGAACGAAAACTTGTGATTCCCGCTTTCGGCATTAATGAACACGACGTCATCTCCGCTCCCTGACAGCTCCCCTGGAACATCCTTTATATCAACCGGCGGAGTTTGGTGAATATCAAAGTTCCAAGAGCCATCTGCTGTAATATTTAAGTAGTAAGTACCTTGAGAAGGGATCTGCGCAAATGTTTTCCCTTCATAAGTCCCTATAGTGTTTACGAGTAGTTCCAAAGTTTGCCCACTCTCATCTTGAAGCTCAACAGCAAAGTTTGAACTTCCGCTCTTATGAGATGCATCGAAGACTGCCCAGCCCGCTTCTAACTCAATTCCATCACTAGCAGTATTACCTGAACCACTTAAAGTTGTTTTGGACTGTTCTCGGAGTTCTTTTGCCTCTTCTTTAGCTTTAGCTTCAGAAGCAGCTACACTCTCTTCTCCAAAAGCATTCACTTCGTCCATTGTAGTGAATGAGTTAACATCAGTGATACGCTCTCCATCAGTAGATGCAACTACAAAGCCATCAGTTGCTTTAATTACGTAACCAACGTTTCCATTTCCTATGGATATGCTTTTGGTGTGATCTGCATTGAGTTTCTCTTTTGCTTCCTTAAACTTCTCATCACTCATGCCGGCTAGAACCGCTTCTTCAACGTCCACTACAGACGCAGGATCAGCTTCTTTTTCTGGTTCCGCTTCAGTTTCATCTGCTCTTTCTTGTTCTT
This sequence comes from Halobacillus salinus, assembly GCF_004684905.1. Classification (GTDB taxonomy): domain Bacteria; phylum Bacillota; class Bacilli; order Bacillales; family Halobacillaceae; genus Halobacillus; species Halobacillus salinus. The sequence goes on from NZ_SRJC01000001.1 coordinate 1,222,098, forward strand.
CTGTTTCTTTTTCACTTTCCGATGCTTTAACTTCTTTTACATTATCTGATTCTGATGAAGTCTCTGTTGCAGGTTGAGTTATATTAACTAACACAATAAAGGCCACAAACAACCCCAAAAATATGCCGAAGTTTCTTTTGGCTTTTTTGTTCTTTTTGATCAATGATATTATTCCCATAACAAGAAAAACCAAAGAACCTAATACTACTATTGTTATTAACGAGTCCATTTAGCCCTCTCCCTCAATAAATATTTATAATGCTTTAGTCCCTGTATTCTATATCAACTAATAAATCCCTTCTTTTCTACAATATTCTTGCATCCGTTATTTCAGCGAAATCTATATATGTACGCAGCTTATCCGATTGATCAATACCACGCACCCGTTTTGTTTGTGTATCTATAGAAGTTATTTTCATTTTTGTGTAACTGAAATCGAACCCATTATGGTGTTGTAACTCTACAGTAAGGTCATCTTTCATTGCCAATTGAAGAACTTGTCCTATCTCCTCAAGCTTTTGCTCATCCAAAATCGGCTTTTCTATCTTTTTATCTTCCTTCCAGAGTTCTTGAATGGCTTCCACATGCTCTGGAAGCATCAATGACGTCCACTTAATCGTTCCGCGATCGTTTGGCTTACCCATGATTTACATTCGCACCTTTCTTTTGATAAGGGAACACCGACAATATGTTAGACAACTTAAATGAGCGAACTTGTTTCCGTGCATAACAATAAGCAAGAACCTGATTCCCATTAACCTTTACCACCCTAACCTGACGCTGAGACATATTTCCTTTGCTATCTAAGTAAATCATTTCAAGTGGTTGCTTACTTACTGTTGCTCTACTAATTATTCCATCCATTTATCGTCACCCCTAACACGAACGTTTGTTCTTATTGTATCACATAACTAAAATGATAAAACATCTCGCAAACAAAAAAACCCCGCCCCAACAATTGTTTGGGGGCGAGGATTGCTTCAACATTCTATTTATGTGTCACTCGTTAACTTCATCAAAATCCATGTTTGCAAGATTGAACAACCTACTATTTATTACTACAAATACCTTTTGTTGAATTTTTTCTAGTGCATCACGTTTGGAATCTGAAAAGTATGAGGAAAATTTATCTATTATTCTATCGATTTCCAGTTTATGATAGGGTCCATTATTAGTAATAATTTCATCTGGGTGATAGGAGAAAATAACTAAGGCACTCTTTTCTCGCCTTAATAGTTGATTTGCAATCTCTCCCCACCAATTCTTGTCACTTTCACCTAATGACATACCTAATACGAAAAATACACTAGATCGTTGAAGTGCCTTTTTTCCTCTTATGTAACTCTTTTCAGCTATTGCTTTATCAAGCTCTGGTTTAATAAAGGAGAAACTATAACGGCTATCTCTCATTTTCACTCCTAATTGTGTACTATCATTTCCACCTAGGTTCATATTTCGACTTGTAGAACCATGTACTTTTATGTACTCATGTTTTTTCATTGGAATCCCAAGCTTGCTATTCCCTATTGGTCCGCGTACTGACGCTAAATTATCCTCCATTAACTCATATGAATCCTTAAAAAGAGAAGTAAAATTAAAGTCAAGAATATTCATATGCATCGTCTTTACATCATTATTCAGTTTCAATACATTTCCTATTTGATCGCGGTTTAAATCACGTAATGATAAAAATAGAAGAGAAGCGCTTCGACTAAACTCTTCAATTATTTTGTCTTTTTCTTTTTCGACATTTATATTTTGTTCTATTGATTTTAAGTATTCAGTCAAGTGGGTTTCTATTTCCATTTTATCTACAAACAGCTTTTCATCTGATAAGCCACTTTCATCATTTACTTCTTGAGTTAGACTCATTAAACCCATTTCAAAATCCGACCATTTTTCATAGTACTTATCACTTGTATGCATTTTATTAATTTCCTTATAGATAGTGTTGTCATTTAGCGATTCACTATGTAATGCCGTTTCCCTAAGGTACTTATAAAAATCACTGTACTTTGTTTTCAAGTTGGCCTGGATATCGAATCCATTTCCAACCAGTAATGATACGTGCACTAACATCACCTCATAAAATTTTTTAAGCAGTTTTCCGAATGATTCTTACTCAATTTACATTGATAATAGCATATCGTTTGTAATAATTTGAATAATTCACAAAATAAATGACACCAAAACTGCACTTTTCGACGATTATAGTTATAGGAGGTGAAAACAATGAAGGAACTTAAAAAGCAGATTGCATTGTGGGAAGCACAACTGGATAAGAAAGAATTGGACCCAGAGGTCCGAAGAGTATTTGATAACATGTCTTCATACCTGATCAACCAGAAAGAGTACATAATCGAACTTGGGGACATGGTAGAGAACGCTCAAGAAGCTTATGCGGAACAGAGGAAGGAATATCTAATGGAAGGTATTAACCTGAAGCATTAAACTAAACCCCCTCACTTGACTAGAGTGAAGGGGTACCGCCTATGTATTACAATAACTTGTGAACGTGTCGGTGACTAGTCGACACAAGAGGTAAAGGCGATGGTATGTATACTATCATAATTTACCATTACAAAACAAAAAAAGCCCTGCTCGTCCAATTAAGGATAAGCAGGGCTTTACAGTCTATTTCTTCTGTTTTTCGATTTCTTCCTTAAGCTCTTTGATTGTTTCTCCGTTTTTCTTAATAATCTCAAGGAAGTTGTGTCGCAATCGATTGACGACAATAGCACTCTCTTCGCGGCTAATGTTTTCCTTTGGCCTTTTACCGTCAAAGTAACCGTTCTCTACCGCTTCATCCCAATCTTCTTCTGCCCACTTGCTTGGTTGGTGGTTATTTTCTGCCACTTTATTCTCCTCCTCTTTATCTGCAGCTGAGAAATCTCCCCTTTTCGTCGCGCCTTGTAAGGCGGCTTGCGTAGCTGGTCCGTTAAACCCGTCTACCTCAAGACCTTGGTCTCTTTGGAATTTCTTCAGAATTTTGTCGGTACCAGGTCCGAAGATGCCATCCAAAGCTAAATCATAACCAGCTTTTTTTAGCTGCCGTTGCATAGTGTAAACCTCATATCCTGCATGGCCCTTCTGTGCGACTCCCTTGTTAAGCCGCTCATCACTAGGACGGTCACCATCTCTCAGGTCACGCCATGTTAGCCCTACCGCTAAATCCAAGTGAGGGTAATCCCTAAACGTCTTCCAATCACCACCCCATTGGAAGCCAAGTTGCTTGCCAATTGCTGCGACTCTACGCCACTCTTTATTAACAGTCCATGTTGCACTGGATCCATCGTAAGTGGTTAGAAAGAAATCCACGGCCAACCCATAGTTGTGCACAGATTGTCCGGGCTTTGCGTTGGTTACTACACTGCCCGAAGTAGCACGCCCCTGATTATAGAGGCGTTGCTGTTCAGAACTTGAACGAAAGCCTGAGCTGAACTGTACATTGATACCCTCGCCATAGGCTCTTTCAATAATACAAAGGACCTTATCCTTTACCGCCGGATGAACTTCTCCAATATTGCGAACAGAACGGTCAATGAGTGTATCTTTGCTTACTCGTCCCATAATTAGTCCTCCTTGATTTTTGTAGTGCGACCCTGACGTTTCTGGACCAACTCGAATAGTCCTGTTGCCGATAGTCCTGCACCTGCACCTGCCCATAAGCGTAATGCCACATCCATATCAGTGAATGGGTAAGCAACTGCTCCCAACACCACTCCGATAACAACAGCAATCAAAGGAATAAAGTTTTTGGGCAACGCTGCTAATCGCTTGATCACTTCCAAGATTCCAGCTACAAAAGGACTAATCACTGTCGCAAAGATCAAAACTTGTGCCATCATTTCATTTTCCACTTAAAACTCCTCCTATTGTAATTCCAGTCTCTGGTGACTGTATAATCAGAGCGAGTATCGCCACTATGATTGCCCCGAGTATCAAGCGCAAAATCCATGTCGTATTATTTTCAATGCGATCGAGTTTCTGCTCTACGTTGTAAACTCGCTGTTTGGTCTTTGTGTGCTCGTTTTTCAGTTCGTCCACTTTGTCATCCAATTCTTTGAATTCTTGTCGAGTTACATACTCCTTATCCATGCTTGGCCCCCTAAAATAAACATTCATGAACGAAAGCTATATCGATTTCCCCTATTTATATAAAGAAGAGGCTCGGTAATACCGGGCCTCTTTTGTACATAAAAAATACACCTTCACTGAGGTGTAACTTCTTGTCGTATATAATCTTCGCGAACCATCATAATAAACTGGTTCACTTTCATTCTCTGTTGTTGCTCTTTCTTATCCTGCCTTGCCAAGGGAACATCTCGATCCAAGGTTGGTAAGTTCATGTTGAAAATTTCATTATTACCACATGGACACTCAAACCCTATGTTCTCGTATTCTCCAAGTTCATTTTTGGAGGACACGATGTTTGCAATCGGATGGATGGTTTCCTTCGTACACTTATTGCATTCGATGATTACACTATTCTCTTGAAATCCTTTCAGCAATTCGACACCCCCTTTAAGTTAAACACTGTAATACCCTGAAAAGTAACTATAGTTATTCCCCTCTGCTTCAACATAGAAGGAAAAACCATACTCCGTAAGGAAACTGTATTTTGGATTAGCGTTTTTCGCTACATGACTGAAATCAACACTTGATGGTGCCGAAGGTCTCGGAAGCGTGAAATATACGTATTGTGAAACCACCGGTGTGTTCGATGGCCGTCCTGCAGTAACGCCCGCTATGTTACATGGAACGTTTGTTATGGGGGCTGTGCTGAATAAATCCGTCCCGAGAAAGTCTATACCACCCGCAGATATATCAATTTGCGGCTCTCCACCATAAGCAGATTCATAGCCAGTAATAAGGGCACCAGCTGATAGTTCAATTTGGTTCCCGTCACTCCCCCCATAACCAAGGAAAAGCTTATTACCAATGAACAAGTCTTCGGTTACACGTATATCTGCATTCGATTTAATCATGTTTCCCGTTATGCTGTTCGCTGCAATATGACGTGCGGTGATCGCTCCCGCTTTTATAGCATTCGCTAGTATCGTGTCTGCCGCAATCTTCCCTCCATCCATATAGACAGAATTCTCTAGCGCCCATAATTTATAAGCGATTTCTAAATTCCCTGTATTAAATGGGACTGGTGCATTGCCTTCGTGTAGCATCGGTTTACGAGCTGAAAGGTCAAATGTGTCAGGGTTATTCCAGTCACCAAAACGCCAGCTAATGTAACAAAGAGGGTCAGAACCATCTAGAAGGTTAGCGGGAATGCGATAAATGTACCGAACCCAATTATTTTCTAAGGGCACCTCATTATAAGTAAGTAACTTTCTCTGAGTACTAACTGCACCGCCAGAAAAATAAAGTTCTCCTGGTCTCGTACCGAGTTCTTTCTTGTTGCGAAATTCGATACTCGCCCAATGCTCTACATTTCGATTCAACCAAATGTTTCCCGTTCCTTTCGGAGCAAAGTCCGGGTCTTGGTTTGATGCGCTACTCCCTTTTATATTGACGGATCCATCCGAACGAAAATCCACAAATTCAAAATTAGCGTCCACACAATTCCATTCCTGTTCTCCCAATTGGAACGTCGGATCGGGGAACATATTAAAAGCCGTGTTCGTGGCTGTGTTCAGAACTTCTTCAATGTCCGCTTTCTCGGATGGATCGAACCCATCATCAAACTGCGTATCATTTCCAACTACAATTTGATTGGCCAACAACTTCCCTTTTATCTTTTGGTACGTGACGGATGCATCTTCAATCTCTGCTTCCCCGATGACGACGTTGGCTATTTTCGCAAAGTCTATCTCTGCATTCGAAGCAATCAATTCATCTGTGATTGCTGCTTTAGCTATCTGAGCATACCCTACAGCTTGGTTCGCAATCTTCTGGTTCGTAACCGCTTGGTTTTCTATCGCCTGGTTCCCGACTGCTTGATTAGCAATGTGCTGAGCCTGTACTGCTTGCAGGGAAAGTTTCGCTGCGGTAACAGCTAAATCATCCAAAATGGCTGCATTTACAGAGCCCATAGCCATATCGATGCCCTGAATTCGAACCGTAACAGCACTTTCTTCTTCACTGAATGCTCCTGGTGTGCCGTGCGTGTTAACCGCTCTAACTTTGTAATACCATTGCTGATTAACGGCAACCTTATGAAGGAACATGCCGACTTTCCCTCGAAAGATGAGGTTGGTTGAGTCCGGTTCGAAACCTTGCACTTGTGATGCATACACTTCATATGCAGCAATGTAGCTTGAGGAGTTATACTCCCAGTTCAGCATCACCGTTTGGAATAGCCCTTCAGCTTGGACATTCTCAGGTGGATCAGGAACATCATCAGGAAAGTCCTCATCCGTCACTTTGTTCTCCGCTCTATCCCAAACACCTGCTCGATCATTAACCTTTTGGATGACCTCTTCAATCGCTTTTTCCCGCTCAAATAAATCAGAGTAGTTCCCCAACGTTATTTCCCCGTCAGTAGGGTCTCCGATGTCATATTTGAACTTGGTTACCCTTGCCTCAATAATAATCGGAGGATGAATGTCTTTGTTTATAGCTGTACCCGTATCACCGAATCGTGCCAATTCGTGTTCCTGCCCTGCAATCCCTTCGAATGTCGTTACGCTCATATTGAATTCTGCCTGCGTCTCCTTTCTCTCTTGGAGAGCTTGCCACGTTTTCATGAGCAGTACTTCCGGATTTTCTTCGTCTCCATCTTCAAATAAGCCTTTCCGGTGCTGCCGATCGCCTGTATCAGGAATGTATGTGCCATGTTTTTCTAAAGCACCTGGATCACCTACCCACTCTTGCCCGAGAGGCTTATCAACCGGGTTCCCATTCTCTACTGACCACTCAACATCAGCAAATGTAATCTTACGAGTGTACCCACCGTTATCCGTTTCTAGCGACTTCCCTTTCCCGTACAGTGCTGTTTTGGGATAATGCTTGATTTTACGGTGTATGCTCTCAATGTCCTTATCCATTTCCCAACGCTTCCCTGTATCTTTCCCTCTTCGATAAAGGAGGTCAATAAATCGACCAGTGATTCCTGACTCATCAATCTCTACACGATCAACGTATTCTCCGCCCCACACCTGCCTGATTTTGTTCAGCGTCTCTCTGGTACTGATATAGTAGAAGTTCGTAGACTGTAGACCTAAGTCCGCTACGGTTCCCGCCTGAAATCTTGTCCCCTCTAAGACGCGCTCGAGCGTGTACCTTGCAGTGCGATTCTGAGGACGGATATCTTCTACCATCTCATCATTCAGTTCATCCAGTGACGATAGGCATATGGCTCGTTTGATTGCTCCATCAGGGCCGTCGTCATCTTCCGGTTCACGTATTGTGAACAACCGAAAGTTCGCTTCCAGGTCTTTAAATACCAGTTGGTGGCCACCTACAATAAACGCTGCATCTTCATCATCAGCTGGCATTTCCAAAGAAAAGGTTGCTGTTCCATCCGTTGTCTCTTCGAATGGTGCACGATTGTAATTGACCGTCTCTGCCAGTAGTTCATCCATGTCATTATAAATATAGACAGGCTCTTTCAATATCTTCACCTCCAACAAAAAAGAGCCCTCGGAAGGACTCTTCAAATAATTTGTGCTTCTTCAATATCTAGCGATAATTTACATACAGGGCAATCAGCCAAGAACACATCAGAAAAAGTTTCATATGTGTGTAACCTTACTAATTTATTCTCCTTATCCCAGCATCCCGAACAATAAGGTCCACTTTCATAGACTCCCGGGTTAGGACTTAAATAATAGAAGTTATCTTCAAAGATAAGTTGTTTCTCGATCTCTTGTTTGTCTTTATTCTCTTTCATCTCCATTCTTAACTGGTGGTTTTCTTCTAACAATCCATAAACTTCTGTTTGTAAGCCAATAATTTGTTGATGCAATTCTATGTCACCAACCCTTTGTGCAAGGCCAGCAACCGTTTTCAAAGTATCCATTACACTCATGTAAATCCCCCTTTTATTACACACATTCTACAAAAAAGGGGATTTTCCTTCTTATTCCATACTCAACTGAGGACATCCGCAGGTATTAAAACAGCACTAGCAATTTCCAACCAACGTATTAACATCAATGTTTCATATATTCCTCAGAAAAAACATAAAGTCATTTATAAGATACTAAAGGAGTGAAGTTTTATGAATGAAAACCACGCACTATTCCCTAATGATATTAATACAGAAAAGGATGTTTTTCTAGGTGAAACAAGCGTTCAAATTACGGGGTTTAATGGATATCCTAGTATACACATAGCAAAGTCATACTTAATCCGTGAGAATGATTATGATGATGAACTTTTTTATCATATTTTTGAGCATAAAACTGGTACCACTTTAATAAACTACGGACCAACTCAGTACAGACAAGTTGAAAAATTTATTGATATCACAGACAGGTGGAGTTTATTTTACAAAGACAGTGAAGACCCTAATCTATTAATGCCGGTACCCAACTCTTGGCGACACGAGTAAAACAATAATAAAAGGCCACATTTCAAGAAGTGGCCCTTTTTAAGTTGAAGATATTCGTGTTTATTCTACTTGAAACCTTTTTTTGCTTTATTCATAATATCTTTCCTTTGTATTTCACTTCTAGCAATTGCTATTCCTACTAGTTCTTCAGCACCGTTTAATTTTCTCTTAAGCATATCTTTCGCATTGAATTTCGCTTCTTCAGTCAAGGTATGATCGTCTTCAGATTGGGGTCTTTCATAATTCATCACAATTCTTTCCCCTTCTCCATTTTCAAAAAAGAATAGGACACTACAATAATTACCGAAGTCTACCAATTGATATACCACCTTTTTCTTTTAAGTGTATCAAATAATTCCAATTATTCTTAATGATTTGATGATCAACTGACGACATCCGTTACCCATTTAAAAAAGCACCTTATTAGCAAGGTGCTCTGAAAATCTAATAAGACTATAGTAAAGCAATCAAAACTATCCAAAAAGGCAAACTTAGTAGGATTCCATTGAAAACGCCACCAGCAGCAAAGTCATCTGTACCTTGTACATAATTAATAGAAACCCCTCCTATGTTTTACTTATTAGAAGTTTTCCCTTCCTCATTACCAATAAACTTTTTAACATTTAGGAATGTGTTCTTGTGGAAATGCGAATACAAATTGATTATCAATCGCCCACCGGAAACCGTCATTCATCTGTTGTTGAACTTCTGCTAATTCAAGTTTGTTTTCGTGAGTGAACAATATTTGAATGTCCCTTTGACCACCAGATGATTTTAACGTGTTCAGTTCACTTACAACGTCCGATACATTTTCTAATCTCAAGTCAGTATGAGCAAAATAGAGATCGTTAAACACTTCATAATAGTCATCGCATTTACTGAGTGTTTCCCTTTCAACAGCAGACAAATTATAGTTTATTTCTCTGTCGTCCTCAGCGCTCAAAAAGCCTTTCGGCGGATGGGTTGTAGATTTCCACTCCTGTATAACTTCTTCACGACCTTGAAAATAGTGGATTCTAGGTAGTAAATCGAGAGAACGTTCACCAGCAAAACGAATGATTTCATTAATAGTATTTTGGTAAGCTGTTTTTGCTTGCGCTGCATCATCTGTTTCGTACCTAGACGGATTGTCTAAGGCGTGAAATCCAAATTTAAGCCAGTTCGACGCTTGTAGGAATTCATTCTTAAACGCATCCGTTGTTTGACTGAGGTTGAATGTTGAATTCTGATAGAAGCAATACAAGGAAACAACAACGCCGTATTGGTCGTGCATGTCTTTAAATAATGCGAATGTCGGCTGATCCCACAAGCTTGTATAAGAACCATTCGTCAAGTCTTCGAGCGCATCAATAAAGTCATCCACTGAAAAGTGCATGTACTTTGGAACAGTGTTCTCGTACACGGTTGCTTGGTCATATTTAACGTTGTTACCTGAATCACGCCATTGCATACCAGCGTAGTATTCGCCCAACATTTCAAATCCGGGTTCGAATGTCCCTTTTAGAAAATCGTTAGCGAATAATTGTACGTTTTGCCCTCTAACAACTGCTTTGATTTTATCCCCGTTTTTAATCTGATAAGAACTTGCCAACTTGCCTGTGTACTGAGTACCTAGTGATCCGTTTACTACCGTCCATATGTCGCGGTTCGCTGGTACTAAGAATGCGAAGTTTTTCTTATCTTTTCCCATTGCTATTCGAGAGTATGAACCAATACCTTCGCTATCCTTAATTTTATATTCAATGGCTCTTGGATTTTTAATCACTTTATTTAGAGCAGTGTTAATATGAGTTGTCGCACCTGTTGGCATTTGTAGGGCAGCGTCCTCGATAGTAATCCCTTTAGTATAGTCCCAAGCGTTCTTGTCTTCTAGGAAGTTATCTAGGAATTTGCCATCATCTATTAAATCTTCTAGTTGAGTGCCTTTGCTTTCGTTTAGTCTGTGTAGTTCTTCCCACATGAATAATATCCCCCTCTCTTAGTTATTTTGACCGATTGCAAATATTGTTAAGTCACCAGATGTCGGGGTGGAAGAAGCGTATAGGTTCACTTGAAGCTTTGTAGTCTCGATGTAATCAAGGTACGTTTCAATCGAGTTAATCACTATATAATCATCCGTATTTGCGGGTAATACAACTTTTTTATTATACCCCCGCACAAACTGCTCTCCATCCCAATACTGCAACCCTTTATCTCCGTATATCATACCTAGTGAAAACCATAGCTCAACCTCGGAATCCAGCGTGTTCCTTGCGTAAAATGTTAAAGGGCGATACTTAGACGTGTTCTTATTAACTCGGCGAGTTGTCGTATCTCTTATCTGTTCAGCCACAAAATATTCGACTACACCCTTTTCAATATTACTCCCCGTTAGTTGAGAAGTAGCTGGTGTGGATCCATCAATGATTCCGGCCAGTTGATTCTTGAGGGCTTGCTGCTCATTGACGACCGCATCCAACTTCTGATGAGCCGCGGTATCAGCCACAGGAAACTTATTCACTTCACTGATAGGAGTCTTGCCATCAGGACCGACAATGACAGTTGGCATATAAGCGTGTTCGTTGTCTTCCGTCTTCTTACCGAAAAATTTATTTTCATTAATGTCTTTTGGCAATTCAAAAGCCATTATAGCCACCTCTCTCTATACTTGATTTTAGTTTTTACTCCGGTGGACGGTAGTACTTCAAATGTATTCCCTCCTGGTCCTAACCAGAAAAAGGCACTGTTCACTATGTCCAACATCGTCATGTTACGCTCTCCATTCAGCTCTATTTTCCTTACACTCTGGCCAGTATCTGTTTTCCAATTCGAATAAATTCGTAACTTGTCCCCTGATGTAAAACCAAAAAGCAACCGGATATATCGACCCGATTGCACATGCTTTAATACATATTCAGTTCCTGGATCAGTGAAAGTAATTTCAGCGATGAATGGTGACTCGGCATTTGTGCCGGGTCGAACAATCGGTGTTTCTTGCGCAGCGAATAACGCAGGAATTGTGATGGTCGGATCACCAGATGCATCGACGATTTGTTCTTGCTCGACGCTATAGATGTACGGGTCTGGCATGACTAACTCAATCAGGAATCCACCATCCATTTGGGTAATATAGTCGAATTCATAGCCACCGTCCTGCATCGCATATATTTCCCAATCAGGCTTATAATCCAACCGGATGGTGTAAGCTTCACGAGAGAAAAAAACACCGTACAATTTATGCTTCAAATCATCCAATTCCACAACTGATTCGGATTCGACCTGTAAGCCGATTTCCACTTTACGTACATCTAGTTTGGATCTCGTTACCCTGGCACCATCCATACCTGCCGCTTCAGTCATCGACCGTTTCACGGTAGGAGGCGATACATTGAAAGAGCTGACCCAGACACCAAGGTCTTCATGCATATCAAGCACCACACCCGACGGATACTCGATATGAAAGTTCTTTTCACTCTTCAAAGTTACCTCCCCCTTCTGAACTGTAGATCATTTAATTCCACTTTCACCTCAGGTGCGACTAAGCGACCGAGAGCCCTTTTATCCATAATGACATCTGCCGGCTTCATCTGAATGGTGATAGATTGATTGGTCCCTTGTGTGCCGCTTGCTAGATCTGTACTCATTCGATCGAGATTGCAAGAAACGTTAGGACTGACCCCGGCTCCGGATGCATAAGCAGGTAGTCTCTTGTTAATGCCCGCCATCATCTTCTGCGTTTCCTCATGGGTGTAAACATCTGCTCCTCGCTGCAGGTTCGGGATGAACCCAAAATCATGAAGGGACCACTGATTGCCTTGTCGGATTAACTCTGGCCCCTCTTCACCGACGACAGCTGGACCTCCCGGGTGGAAGTCGGTACCTTTCGCATAATTGACGTAATGACCACCGCCAGAAGTGGTGATATTAAGGGTTTTATATGCAGGTCTGGAAAGACGTCTGTTGATTTCGTAATCGCTAGGTGACATATTAGTTTGCACTGTTTTAGACACGTCACGACCTAGCTCTCTCGTATAGTTCCTGGCATCCCTTGTGAGAGTGCTGATTTGCCCTCTGGCCGACTGAAGCTCACTGATTTGTCCATCAATGGCAGAAATCCCGTTCCGATACTCCCTTGTATTCCGCATGTTGATAGGTGTCTGGTCCCTCAACTTTTGTTTTTGGGATTCCAGTTTGTTGATCTGATCTTTGATAACGCTAGTGACATTACCCTGGTTAACAGCTTGGCGAGAAATCTCATCCTTGATGCCTGCATTCTTGAGGTAGTTTATCTGCAGCTTGTCATAAACCATCCCGAGTTTTGCAATTTCCGTCTCTGTCTCACCGATGATCTTTTCTTTTTCGTTCTTTTGCCGCTTCAAAGCCAGTAGCTGATCATTCAATCCCTGCTTACCGTCTTTGATCAAATCATATTTCCGACGGAGAGGCACAATTTGATTCTGTAATTGTTGCCATTCGTCACTGCCGGCTTTCACACTTGCTTGTTGTGCTTGCAATGAATTAAGCTCTTCTTTTGTTTTTTGTCTGAGTGTTTCTAATTCACCAGCGGTATAAGTGCTGATTAAGGTGTTGATTTCTTTCTCACGAGTTTTTAAGATGTTCAACTGTTTTTGTTGAGCGTTGAGATCCGCGGTCAACTGTTTCTGATTCTCGAGTGCAGCATAAAACTGTCCTTCCAGTTCGAGCGTGGCCATCTTTTCAATTTCCGCATTGTATTTACTAAGTTCACTCGTTGTACCAGCGATTTTGTTCCCTTGATTGGTAATCTGCTGCGTTGCACCTGGTAAAGCCTCAACCAGGTTATTGTTCAGTTGTACCATGGTCGACAATTCACCATTAGTAAAACCTGATTTCTTTTCTAGCTGTGCCATCTCTTCTTTAATGGCTGCTATGACTTGAGGATTAGACGCTTCTTGCAACTCAGACTGCAAGTCTACATATCTCGCAAACTGATCATTCGTAAGCTTGGATTTATTTCGTAGAGTGTCGAATTGACTGATCATAGCGCTCGCTTGATCATGTTGCTGTTGTAAGCTTATTGCTGTTTCGAGGCTAACATCATTTAATTCATTTTGTCGCTGAGCCAGGGTGTAAACGGTCGTACCTAGCGCGGCTACTCCGGCAATCGCTAAACCAACAACTCCACCTTTGCTCCCGAACTTAATCAGGTTGCCAGCTAGACCTGCAGCTCCCGCTGATTTAGATGCGGTACCAAATCCTCCGGAGAGTTTACCCAGTACATTAGTGAGTCCTGAAAAAGTCTTCAATGCAGGTCCAGCTAGTGCTGCACTCCCCGTCAGCGTCAGGAGAAATTTCTGTGTATCTGTATCCAGGGTTGTAAACCATTCTGATAATTCTTGAATATGAGGCGTAACATCACGGGCAATTTCCAACATCTCTTCTCCGAGTGGCTCCAATGCATCTAAAATGCCTCTAAGGGTTTGCTTGAATTCTCTGCTGAATGTCTGCTCCTGAGAGGCTTGTAACTGCCCCATAGAACCGTCTACCGTCTGCATCGACTCATTCACATCATCAAGTGCATAGACCGTTTCCTGCCCCATGTCCTCCCATTTGGTGCCGAACAGCTCGACTCCGATCTGATTGGCTTTCACCTGATCATCCATGTTCTCCAGTTCCGGAATGACCGTGTCGAAAAGCTCCCGTGTCGTAGCTTCTCCATTTTCGAATTCCTTGAAGAGGTTTTGCGTTTCATCAGACATTTCCGCAAATGCATCCACCGTTCGATCGGATCCGTCTCGAACGCGTACATCAAACTCTTTCATGATGTCGTTGATGTAATCTAGATTATAAGCGCCGTTCTTCGCACCGTTAGCCAAGATGGAGAAATACTCTTCTGCCGAGAACCCCATTTGCTTGAACAAAGGAGCGTATTCGGATATGTTGTCGTACATTTCTTGCGAGTAGTTTAACCCCTCAGCCTGACCTTTCGCGAAGAGGTCCATTGCTTCTTCCGATGTTTTACCGAAGTTATGCATGAGCTGATTAACACCACGAGTGACCTCGCTTACATCTGATTCCGTAACATCGGCAAGTGTGAGCATCTGCTTCGTGACATCTTGCAATTCCTTACCGGAATTAATACCTTTAATATTTTGCTTGACCATGGCCATAGAACGAGCGATTTGCTCCGGGGAATCTCCGAAACCAGCATTCCACACTTCTTGCATATCGTCTTTTAGTCGTTGGGCTTCATCACCCGTAGCACCTAACGAGCCAATTAAGACCTGTCCTGCGTCATGAACGCTCATGGCTGCCACGCCCGCTGCTGTACTGACACCAGCCAAAGGTAAGCTGACGCCAGTGCCTAATTTATCACCGAGGTCATTGGATTTTTGACCAAGTTCATTCAAAGACTTTTCAAACTTATTAGCTGCACTTCTCGACTCCATCATTTCACGTTGCTGTTTCTCGATGCTCGATCGCGTCTGATTGATCGAGTTCTCCAACCGCTGTTCAGAAATTTGAAGATCGAGTAACTTGTTGGCCAACTTGTTTGCTTCATTGGAGTTCTCTCCATAAGTCTGTTTCGCTTTCTTTAGTTGAGCATCTGTGGCGTTGACTTTTCGCTTGACTATGTCTTGCTGCTTCCCAAGGTACTGCACTTTGGTCTCGAGCTTCTCCGTAGCCGTGGCCGTATCTTTCATCTGCTCTGATTGTAGCTTGAATTCCTTCTTGAGCTTGGAGCTCTCGGCACTCATCTCTTGAATACCCGCATTGAATTCTTTGTTAAATATACTAAACTTTACTTTGGTCTCATTCTTCTTCGCCATTCATCTCACCTCACTTTCCTTGTGTAGCCGGGTTGTTTTTCCAAGCGTCCAACGCCTGTTTACTTTCGTAAATCCTCTCTACATCCGGTATTGGATAATGCCAAAAGACATCTTCTCCAATACCAGCACCTAGACAATATAAAACATAACGATCCTCTACACATTCGATGGTGAGCTTCGGGCTCTTGATTTTCGGTTGGTCCCTTTCTGCTTTGCGATCCAGACTATTCCTCAACCCTTTTGCGAACTCATTATCTTCTTTCAGAGTGCAAGCTTCTAAGACTCTCATATAATCAGCTCTCAACCGCTCATCACTAGGAGAGTAATATTCTTCAAATGCATCGACAGTAACTGCCTCTCCAGGATAAGGACCGATGACAGCCAAGTAGACAATGGCTTTGTATGCGCCCAGCTCCAATAAATCGGTCAATTGGGATTTCTCTAAGTACCCAAGCTTCTCTCCCATGCTTAATGAGTGGTTGGTGATAGCAGCCTTGAGCATCGTACCGCCAACGTTAATTAACTCGTACTTTGCCATGTTCAACGCGTCTCCTTCATAAATTAAAAAGAAAAGACTAGCAAATGCTAGCCTTTATACTTGTGGTGTGGTTTCTACTAAGGTGTAATCAAATGCTGTATGCCACGTATCCGGAACAGTGGAATCGTCAGCTAGTTCCGAAACCAGCACTTCGTAATACAAGTTCTTCATTGCATCAGGATACGCGGTCAACGTTACTTCCATCTGAGCGACCTCATCTCCACCGTTTTCTAAAGAGAAGCCAAATCCGTTTGTAGAAGTGCAATTCGGAAATGCAATAAGTTTGGTTACGTCCTCAAACTCATCAATCACATCGGCCGTTAGTACGAAGTCTTGCCCTACAGAAGACTGAGAGTATTTATAGACACCCTCCTTCAAGTCCTGGTTAGAAAGGCCGAATAGTTTTCTAACTATGACGACAGGCACATGTCCCGTCACGGTCAACTCCATCTTTTCTGGCTTCACTTTTTTCCCGACTTCTACACCTTCACAACGTTTGATCAGTTCCTTTAAGGTTGTTTCTCCTTCAACCGATCCGATACAAGAGAACTTTTCTCCCTCACCTTGGGTGCCATCACTATTCTTGAATTGAGCACTAGCATTCGTAATCTTCGTCGGGTCGAATGTTTCTACTACTGTAGGCATCTAAAATTCCTCCTCTAATAATCGATCTACTTGTCGATTAATTTCTTCTAATATTCTATCTGTACGCGCATCCATTCCCTCTCGCATGAATTCATGCGGCACTTCTTCCACCGAAGTTCCCAAAGCTTGGTCCGGGAATACCAAATACCAATAAGGTCGTTTCGGTTTCACTTCGAAACCAAGATTGAAGGTGGTACTTCTTATAGGCCTGGAATTTTTCGCGTGTTTCTTGCTCTTCTTTGAAACCGGAATCCTTGTTATAATCGCATCCTCAACTTCCCGAACTCCGAAGGTGTGCAACGTCTCATTAATAAGCTTCTCCACGTCTTGTGGTATTTTTGATAACTTTTCTTCGAGCTTCCGAACATCTTCATAATCCAACTCAAACCGGACACTCATATTTGACCGTCCTTCGGAAGATGAAATTCACACGATCCACATACTCGTCGGTATCGAGTTTCTGCACCTGATCCTTTTCTGTTCTAAGAAATTGAATGGCTTTCACTTTTGATACGGCAGAAATGACATCCAAGCTATCAGTCTCGACCGTATCGCTCCCCTCCGCCAGATACGTCACATAAATTTCTTGGTTCAAAGTACTGGGGTTTTCACCAGCCGTGAAATCCCCGAATACCAAAAGGAACAAATTCAAGGTTTCCGGACGTTCATCTTGAGATACCGTATCCTGATATATCGGAAGCCCGAAGGTTTCGTCCAGATTGGTTAACAACTTCTGATTTTGAAAACTAATCAGCTGCTTCGCTTTTTCATTCATTGAATATTCCAACTCTCACTGAAAGTAGCCGGGATGTTGTCTTCCGGTTCTTCTTCATTCTGCTTAAAACTGCCAATCTGGCGAAGATAGAAAAACAGGTTCCGTTTAGATCGGTCATAGTCCACAGAAATCACTTCGTACTCTTCTGCACCAATTCGGATAACCAAGTCGGACTTTTTCCATCGAAGGAATAACGGCGGGAAAGGTGTCTTCACCTTTACATCCACCGAGCTCCCCATGGTTTCTGCCATGCTGTAGTCCTCTTCGCGTATGCTCATCAACTGGTAAGCGAGCTTCCCTTTTTCTACGAACTCTTTTCCAATTACTTTCCTGGTAGGAGATCGTAATGTTTCATGCCGACCATAAACAAGAAAACCGTCGTTATACACTTCATGTAGAGGTTTCGGTATTTTCCGCTTCAATCGACTTCACCCCTTCACGAATCGATAGCTTGACCAGTTCATTCTGGAAGTTGATTTCAAACAGTTCGAATGAGTGGTTGTAAACGTAACGACCGTAATCGAATAACAGCTGCCGGACCGTTTCATCTTGCTCATAGTCCAACTCCCCGCCTCCGATTTCATTCAGATACGCTTTTCCTCTTTTCACGATGCCAAGAACTTCACTGTTTTGATCTGGCCAAGTAATCCGTAGGTATTGTTTCAACTCTTCCATCAGATCATTTTCTGTAAATGCCATAGAAAAGCCACCCCCTATTTGTCAGAGGATGGCTTGTCAGTAGTTTTCTTTTCTTCTTTCACTTCTTCAATAAATGCCCGTTTATACTTAGGGTGCTTTCTTGACAGTTCTTTTACCCTTGCAGGATTCAGCTTCTTATTGTTTCTTGGATAGGGGTCTCCAACTTTATAAAAGTGCTTTTCGTCCTTCAGATCTTCAAAGTTATTCACGACCTTATAAGGCATGTTCTTCTCCTCCTTTAATCAATCTAAGCTCCAGTGGTAGTCGTGACCGTCAGTACCTCACTGAGTTCCGACTTCAGCCCGTTTTCAGCAACCGCAACGACTTGATATTCGTATGCAGTGTCAGCTGTCAATCCGGAATCCGCAAGATTGGTTCCTACTCTTGTATCGACCATGACACCATCTCGATAGATTTCATAGTTTGCGATGCCCGCCTCATACGTAACAGCATCCCACGAGACGTCAACTGATGTATCTGTCACATTGGATGCTGTTAGATTTGCGGGCGCATTAGGGTGTTTCCGCCCCAATATTAGAAATGTCATAGACTTTGAAGGAGTCATTGTCTTTCGGACGGCCATTCGCAGCCATTCTTGTCATGTACACGCGTTGATCTTCGATGAAACGCACTTCATCAGACTGTTCGATTTTTCGATTGAATCCGACACCCATGAAGTAGTCAGAGGCAACCCCTGCAACCATCTTGCCGCTCGGCACCGCTACGGACTGAATGATGGTAGCTGGAATCGGTAGAACGCCGTAAGCATATGTTCCGTTTTGAGTCAGATAAGTCGTAGCACCGAAAACCTTGCTCCAGTAGTCCAATGGATTTACCACAAGGATAACGTTACTTACAGAACGGGTACCATCCTTCGTAAGAGGGGCCATCACTTCTGTTCCAAGTGTGGCTGGATCAAATGCAGTCAGTGTAGTGGCAGATTTATCAGGATAGACTCCATCCACTACAGCACCGGAGAGATTCTTGATCATACCAATCGGTTGATCATTTCCAGTACCTTTTACAATGGCCTCTTCTAATGCGATGGATACGGCTTCGGCAAGTACTGCACGGACGTATCGGTCCAACCACACCGGACCAAGTGCCAACATAGCTTTTGCTACCGGCATGAAGGCAGATAGCTTGTACAGGTCGGTGTTCAGCACTTCGAAACCATCATCCAGAAGTTCTTTGATCGTTGATGTCAACTTACCCCAAAACGCTGGGTTAACGGTTCCTTTTTTCGATACCCACTTGGTAATACCAGTTGTATTAACAAAATTAATAGCTGTAAGAAGAGGGTGGTTTTGCGTCAAGTCCTCGAACACCCGAGTGATAACCGTCGCCGGTACCAATGCCTCTACTCCATCAAACCCTTCCCCATCGATAACCTCGTTGTAGTATTTTTTCTCTTCGGAAGTTAGGGGATGCATCCCTCTGGAACTGAGTACTTGCTGGTCATTGATTTCTTTGTGCAATAGAGTATTCGCTTCTTGAAGGATATCCGTCTGAATGCCTTCCGCCATGTTAACCATAGCTTCCGCGAATTTTTCTGAATCTCCGGACTCGAGAGCCGCCACTAGAGCTTCACGTTTCTCTTGATCGGATTGATTGGTCTTGTCCAGGTTTTGAACCCCTGTACCTCCACCAAAGAACTGCATATTCCCCAGTCTCATAAACGGTTGCTTCTGTTTCGCCTTTAAATCTTTCATCACTGCTTTTTGATTGTGACTCATCATTATTCCTCCTCTTTCTTAAAACGATTCAACAAGTTTGGGATTGGTTTCTTCGCATTAGCTGCGTACTTTTGTAGTAATGAATTCTTGACTGGTTCCTTTGGTTCGTCTTTCTCCGGCTCTTCAATCTCTTCATCTGCGAAGCCAAGCGTCACCGCTTGGGAAGCTGTCAGGAAGCTCTCATCCTCTAATAAGTCCTCCAACTCCTGACGAGTACCAGTGAACTTATCTTCATAGGCCGCGATGTAGGCTTCTGCAATCTGATCTAAGTCATCCGCTACTTTCCGGAATTCTTTGGCGTTCCCGAGGGCAATTGTCCAAGCATGGTGAACCATTAGGGTGGATGTCTTCGGCATAAAGAGCTTATCTCCACCCAACGCGATAATGGATGCAGCACTTGCGGCCAATCCGTCCACATAGACATTCACCTTCGCCTCCTGACGTTTTAGCTGATTATAGATAGACAACCCATCAAAAACGTTTCCTCCAGGACTGTTGATGTAGATATTAATCGTTTCGGATTCCGTTTCTTTCAAGAAAGTCATTACATCTTTCGCTGAAACGGAATCTCCGAACATGGATTCACCAATAGGTCCATAGATGAATAGATCCGCTTCCTTGGATTCCTCTTTCTCTTCTGCACGGAATTCCGTCTTCATATTATCTAAATAGGGTTTGATTAGCTCATTTTCACTAAGGTTTGCTAGCGTTGCAGACGCAAATACACTCTTCCGGTTCAATTCGTTCATTCGTCCTCACCCCCTTTCAAGAATTTCCTGATTTCTTCATAGTTTTTGGTGATGAAGTATTCATCTGCCCATCCTTCATCGATTGGCTCCTCGTCTATCATTCGTTTGTTATCATTAACAGAATGCGTCCCCGAAGACAGGAATTTCTCCATCGCCCCGGCCAGTTTCACAGGATCCACGTATTTGATAAGCGATGTGTCAATTTTCAGGAAGGTACGATTCAAATAATCCTCTTTGGTATATTGCTTCCGGTTTATTTCATCTTCTAACAACTCCGCAATGGGCTGAACGCAGAACATCAGAAAGTTGTCGGTTTGATCCTCAACATCTGCCAAGTCTCCTTTAATTAATCCCTT
Source organism: Halobacillus salinus (assembly GCF_004684905.1). Classification (GTDB taxonomy): domain Bacteria; phylum Bacillota; class Bacilli; order Bacillales; family Halobacillaceae; genus Halobacillus; species Halobacillus salinus. Next base: position 1,242,893 of record NZ_SRJC01000001.1, read on the forward strand.
TGGAATGTGAAAAGCCATACTGACCATGTCCACGATGTCATCCACGATGGCACGCACATCTCTGCTTGTTTGACCGGTTAACTGAATCTCTTCGTATTCAAGATTGTTCTGTAAGGGTAGAACAGATGCGCTCTCTGCAGTCATGAAACGCTTCAGTTGATCATTGAACATTTTTTCTCTCTTCGCTTGTTCTTCTCCCTTTTGCGAGGAAACGCCAGGCGTTTTGACTTTCGCCCTCAGTGCATTGGAACGTTTGTAATAGTTGATGGCGGAAGTCAATAATTTTCCATAACTCGCATACATGTTGTCGATAACACTCTTGATCCGCTTATTATTCAGCTTGAAATGAAAAACTTCACTTTCTGTAAAACGCCGATTCAGTTGATAGTTCTTGATGACCACGTTCCTATACTGATTTTCATACAAGGCAAACTCTTTCATATCGTAAGACTCCGCTACATATAACTGTCTGTTCTGCATCACAAGTAAGCATTCGTTCTCCATGACCAACTTGGAAACAAATTCGTGAAAAAATTCACTGGCGTTCTGGTTTTGGTTGGGTTGTACATTGAAAAGGTAATGGTTGTTCTTCTTGACTTCTTTGCCTTTCTCATAAGTCCTGAACTTGGATCGGATTAATGTATTCGCAATGAGGTTGATACACGTCTGGACAGCTAAGTTCTTGTAGTGATACTCAATCCCTAAGTCAATCCATACCTCTTGCAAATTCATCTCTTTGTCACTAGTGAACCCGAACAGTTCTCTTATTCCCACGGTTTCTCACCCCCTTAAAAGACCATGACATCGAATGGTTCAAACGGCTGCGCTTCTTCCAGTTCATCGTCTTCTACGAGCGCATGTAAAAAAGCGAAAAACCCATCGGTTTTCCGCTTGTCCTTATCGATCTTGCAGTATTCCATATTGCCATTTCCCTTTTCATCTTTGTACACGTTGCCCACATACCACCTCATGAGGGGATCGTCACCGAAAACGACCGTTTGATTGATGAACATCTCATCCACAAGGGGAGAGAGCATAGCATGAGTCGCTGGTCCTTTCCGTACAATTTCTACTTCAAAGCCGGCTTCTTCAAATTTAGGCTTAAGGATGGCAGCGCGGTACTTGTCCATCACTATTTTTTTAATATGGAACGTTTCTAGCATATCGATGAACCAGTTCACAACCTTGTCTGGATCTATCGATTTTCCATACTCGATGGTACAAAGGTTCTTCTCTTTGGCTATTTCGATAATCTCAGGATTGATGTCTTGCAGCTTAAGGGCCAGATGGTGGATAAACGTATGCTGCTTCCAATACCGCTTCCCGTCATGCTTGAACATAATACCCACCGAACAGAAGTCACGGATATCTGCGTAGTCCAAAGCACCTAAAGCCGGAAAGCCCTCCACCTCATCCGGGAATGATTGATCTGTTGCCAACCGGTCTTCATAGGTCGCTACTTCCTTGCGGACATCTTCTTGTGGGCAGTTCATCCGTTTAGTCATAAACTCCAGCCTCAGGGAAGCGTTGATTTGCATATCGTGATATTCCTGCTTCATTTCTGTCTGAAGGTTTTCTAAATACGGAAATGATGGATTCGCTTTTTCCCATTTGCTTGGATCATCCACTTCTTCTTCGTTATCCAGTTTGCATATGAATGGAAATAAAGTTGATTCAGGCAGCTCCTTATTCAATACCATTTGCGCTTCTTTCTTCATGTCATCTAATACACCACCACGTACATAACCATCTGTTGTGATGTAAAACGTGCGGGGGTCCTTTTTCTTACCTAGCCCGGAGGTGAACACTTTGACATTGCTGTAATCCTCATATTCATGAATCTCATCAAAAATTACTGCTCCGGATCTTTTACCATCTTTCGTCCTGGCATTGGAGGTATTGTATTCTATTTTCGATTTAGTTTTCCGATGCTGGATCAACATCTTGGAATAATAAAAGATATTTTTCATTTTCTTTTGTCTGGACGGGTCATCAATAACATCGTAAACGTCCTCAAAAGATGTCTTTGCCTGCTTCTCTGACGTAGCGACAATATCGATATCATACCGATGGATCCCGTGATGGTTACTCATCATATAAAAGCCATTAAAAGAAATATAACCATTCTTGCCCGCTCCGCGACCAAGCTCCAGCAAGAAGCGATTGAACATCAACCGGCCATCCTCGTATCTAACTCCATAAATAAAGGCATTGCAAAATCTTTGCCATGCCAACAATTCAAAGAAATAGGGTTCTGGTTTCTTTACTGAGTTTTCAATTGCTTCCGCATCGATAACAACACCTGGTTGATCGAGTTTCCACTTTAAGAATTTCATCAGCTGCTTCTGCTCTTCACACGATTCAATTTCTCCTTGCTCGACCATCCGCATATAGTCATCGATATAAGGATGGTATTTATATGTCTTCGATTTCATCTTCATCGCCCGCATTATTCTTAAAGGAAATCTCAATAAGTTTAATGAGCTTATCATAAGCAGCTGTATAACGGTTCATCGTCGTGTTATAGGATTTTTGAGCAGGGTTTTCAATCAACATTTTTTGAGCCCCATTTTTATATGTGTAAGTCGGGCCTTTTGATTTGATCGTCGACTCTAAGATTTCAAGCTGAATGGTCATAAAGGCAATTCGTTCAATCAACTCTTTTACCACTTCTCGAACATTTTCAGGAAAATCGAGTACCAAAGAGTTGAGCCGGTCAACCTCTTCTTGGATCATTTTGTCCTGTTTCTCGATGCTGGGTTTCCTTGCCATTTGACCCCACCCCCCCTCTCACGTGCGAAATGGCCAAAAATGTTTTTTCCGATCTCCCCCTCCTCGTTTCACGGTTCCCCAGAAAAGGTGTAAAACTTTTTGAGGGGGGGTCACCATCTTTCTTCATTCATAAACTTAGGTTTCTTTTTTCTGATGTATTTCTCTAATCGTTTGTGTTCCTTGTTGTGGCAACTAATGCATACTGCCTCGACATTATCCAACTGCAGTGCAAGCCAAGGATGCGTCTTTACTTCTTTAAAATGGTGAACGTTTTGTCCTAGTCCGACTTTACCTTTACGTTTACACTCTTGACATTCATTGTTGTCCCGTATTAATGCTTTAGTTCTCACTTCCCTCCAAGCATCGGATTGATAGAACTTAACCATCTTATCTTCTTTGATTAGCTTCTTTATTTGCTTAATATCCATGGATTCAACCTCAATACTAAAAAGACATCTGCAACATTGCAGATGTCTAAGTTCTTATACTTTTCACAAGTGAAGATAAGACAAAAATCAACTCAAATTCTATTGACTCCTGTCTGTCTCCTTGATTTTTGTTATAGCCTTTTGTACAGCTGTAGTAGAGAAAACTGAATACAAGTTAAAAACAAAGGACTTTAACTCAATCATGCTGTTAAATACGAAAGAAAGATATATTACCATTAATAATGAATAAAGCATGTTATTGCATTTAGTACTAAAATAAGGTAATGCCCAATCAGTCGGCAACCCACTTAAAACGACAAATAATACAAAGTTCACTATTAACAAAGTAAGGTAAAGTAATGATATAGCAAAGAAGTAGTTATTATAAGTTAAAAAATAGCTTCTTTTCCCTTGATTAGTTTTCAATAGACCTATCAAAGTTTCGCCAGTTGCTAATGCTTGGAATATAGCATAACCGGTAATAATAAGAGCTAATATCGCTACTGAGACTGTAGTGACATAATTCACTATTCCAAGTGCATGCTCAATCCCGTTAACACTGTTGATAAGTACAAAGTAGTACAATATCATGATAAGTATAGCAAAACCAACAATCACCAAAAACCTATTCCTGGAAGGTTTCAATAAAGATATACTATTTTTAAATACACTTTTGAAATTCAGGTCTTCCAATAATTGATTTGCATTACCACTGAGCTTTTCCTTATCTTCTGGCTTCATATAATAAACCTACTCTCTAGAAGAAAATAACTTTTCAAGCCCATCATAAAAACGACTATATATAGATTGGTTTTCTTCACTTGTTTCATTGAATTCATTTTTCGTTAAAGCCTTACCGGAAATTTCATCGAAGCTTTCATCAAAATCTACATCTTCTTCAAGTCTGAATACAGATCTTTCTGTAAAGTCTTCATCGTTAAGTGTCCTTACACTCTCGTCTTCATATTCAGCAGTAATAGAAGGTCTTACTAAACCTTTGGTCTCTTCCAGAGTCTCTCCTACTTTTTCAAAGTTCTTCGGACTATTGATTTGAATATTTCCGGTCTTACTTTCATATTCAGGCAACTGACTACGCAACTCATTCACAATATCATTTTGGGGTATGTCTCCATTCAAAGGATAAAAACGGAAGACAGCTCTTTGAATTTTTTTAACCTTCTCAAGCTCTTCTTGAATTTTCCCTGTTAATGGAATAGCAACTACGTGTAGATTTGGCTTAGGAAGCTTTTCTTCCTGATCACTTTCTTGGTCACTGTTGGCTTCTCTCACGTATCTTTTCAAATACCATTCAGCTACATTAGAAAACTGTGATACCGTCGGGCTTCCTTTTTGATTCTTCACTAGAACCATCCGATGGTTTTTTAGGTTAATTACAAAGTATGAATATGGATCAGATTTTATGTTAACGTCGGTGTTCTCGAGTTCTCCTTTACTATTTCTCTGAGATTTAACTTCCAAATGAGTACCTTTCACAAATAGACCGACCAACATGAATATTCCATTTCTCATAGTGAGACGCACATTTTCGATAGTGTAGTTAACACCCTTTATTTTCCTAACGTAATCTTGTTGAAATGCCGGTATTATAACTCTCTCTAGATTAGTTAACAGAGGTTCATCCTCTTTACCGAACGTACAGTTGAAATTTGCGATAAATGCATCTTTTTTATCTTTCATTATAATCAATCCCCTTTCAATCCTACATATTTCGACATCAATACATATTATCCCTTTTATCGAAGGGAAATTTTTCACAGGATATCAGAGGGTGATTTATATTCTAATATACATTTCCTATTTTCTGCTTTCTGATGTAGGTACATACCAATAATGAATTTTTTTTGGGTAACCTCTACTTATAGGTGGCTTAAGTACCTCTGAATTTTAGATACGAAAATATAACCCATTTTTTTCTAAAATTAAAGGTTTTTGGAATTTTATGTTGAAAAGAGTATATTAAGGGCGAAAGGGTCTTTAACACAGGAGGAACCAATGTACAAAGTATTGAAGCAAGAAACAGTTGTCTATGTAGTTCCCACCAGCAGATATGGTTTAGATCACGACCGCGTGAAGATTCAGAGCACTATGCAGTTAGAGAAGCCTCTTCCAAAAGAAGAAGTTCTGTTTGTTCCAAGTAAAACCGAAAAAGTTGATAAGGCTGTCAGAAACTTCTTAAATGAAAGAGGTTTCGATTTCGGTCCAAGGCTAGCAAGCGATGTTAACAACAAAATAAAAGACCTTCCGGAAGAATATATGGATCCAGAAAGAAAAGATGAGACCAGAAGTGATTCATTGCTGAGTTATTTGATCACTTATCTTGATCAAGTAAAACCACAACCAATCGAAGGCACAACTTCTCACTATCATTTTGAATATGAATTTCCTTTGTACCCAAATGAAACTGAGGAATTCGAATTCATGACATCATTACCCTTTAATGGGTTTGAAGAATCCGGGAGAATGGAATTAGAGCTCATCATTATTCTCCCAGAAGACGTAACGTTTGACCCTAAAAAGACTAAAGGCGTGACAGCGGATGGTCAAGAAATTACGGAGCAAACTTATAAAACCCAGAATAATCGAAGTCTTGTGACATTCTTCAGACAAGTAGATCCGGATTTCTACGTAAGTTACAAATATTAATTAACTAGACCTTTTCGCCCTTCTTAATGATATGAACTCAAAATAATATATGCATTTCTCATGAGTGTTGCATAGTGGAGTGTATGCGCACCTCAAAGTATCATGCTGAACATACTATTATCCATTTGTTTTCTCATTTTAACTTCACATCTATTAATATGGCTTTGAACTGTTGTTTTTTTTACTCCTATGAGCTCTGCGATTCTTTCATAAGAAAGTTGTTCTACTTTGTTCATAAAGAAAATGTCTTTTTCTTTATTAGTAAGTACCGACAGCACGTCTTCTATCCGCTCCCTATCCAGTTCACTTACACTATTCTCAACCGCTTCACTCTTCAATGGTCTACCAATTGCCGACATGGTTTCTTCATCTGTAAAGATTAATCGCCTGTAAGCTTCCCTTCTATCTATCCCTCTCTTTGCGTAAGGCTGTCGACCTCTCCCAATCCATTCAATGATGTATTGAAGATCACTGATCATGAGACTGTATAGTTTAAGATCTTCTTCGTCTTCTGGAGTATTTGCATTGGCTTTGAGCTTGTCGCGCAGCTTCTTTGTCTCTCGTAGCGTTCGCTTGTACTCATACAATAGTTCGATCATCACAATCAGTTCCCCCTACTATGTTTGTCGATTACCGTTCGCTATATCCCGTCGCACTCTGTATTTGATTGCGTTTATGTCCTCTTTGAGAGTATCGACCGCGTTCTGCCACCTTTTTTTCAATATCCGTAGTACTCCGCTTCCATTTCTCTCGGACTGGTTATGGCAAGCTCAGCAGTTTCCTTTTTGTACTTTTCAGCATTCAGATAAGTTTCTGAATAAGTTTGTTTGCGCGCCGCATAAATCATCTTGTACTGACGCGAAAAACTTTTTTTATTATTTTGAAGAAGTCACTTGATAAATATCCAATTAAGTATATAATATAGTCAAACATGAGTATATCGAGAGGAGGTGTACCAGTGTATGGTCAGTAAAGAATTGGAAGATGCAAAGCAATTCGCCTTAAAACATGGGGCTTCCAAGATGATCAAGCAACTTATGCTGAAAAGTGAAATTTCAGTACAGGAACTAGCAAAAATTTTAGACATAAAACCCCAGTCATTTAGTACAAAGTTATATCGAGATAGATTTACATACCAAGAAGTTCAAATGATTACTCATTTACTTGGTTATAAAATGGTTTCAATTAAAAAGAAAAAGTAGTGAGGGTGATTTTCACCCTCTTTTTACAGAGACTTTTTGTTATATTGCTAAGTTTACTGCACATGCCTTCAGCCCTCTAGCGGAGCTCCACCGTCAATTTCCTTGATAAAATCGAAATGAATTTTTGTTACTGGAACAATCAAACTTTCACCTCCTGTAATCTTATCCCTCACATATTGATACATGCTCGAAGTAATCGTCGAAGTCATCCAATTCATCTTCAGATAGATTAACAATTTCAAATTTTTTCCGCATTGAGGACATTTAATAATGTCCCCAAGATTCATTTCTTGAATAGACATTTCTATTCAACTCAACTTATTTAGCAGGATTGACTTGCATTCTCTATTTCATATCCTCTTCGCTCATTTGATAATTCTTCACCGATTGGTCGAATGATTCCGTCTTCTTTCCGAACCGCAATGGTTCTGCTTCATACCTTTTGATACGCCCCACTGCCACGCCACCCCATTTCAAATGCTTCATACTTTTCCCTGGCATTCTTTAAGATTTTAGAAATCATTTGCTGAGTTATTTTGTGTTCCGGTGCGATTTCCTTATTAGAGAGTCCCTTGGCTTTAGAGATCACAATTTGTCTTTCTCTTTCACTGAGCACTCCCAAGTATTCTTTTAGGTGCATCCACGATAGATCGTCTGATTCCCCGTGTCTGAAATAGTGTTCCGTTTCGTCGTCCATGCCTTCATCCAAATGCTTGTTGGCTTTAAGCATTGACAAGGCGACCTCCAAACGATTCTCAGTCACTCCGAGTTCTTCCGCTACCTTTTCAACGTTTATATCCACGAGATTCATCTTGTTAATCTTTTGCAATACTTCGTGATATTGAGCCGGATATCTTACAATGCCTTCTAAATCACGAACTGCTTCAGAAATGGCACCAAATATTCTAAAGTGAGCCACAGTCATAAATTTGGTCCCGCGATTAATGTCATAATCATCGTAAGCTCTCAACAAACCGATAGCGCCGACTTGAAACAGATCTTCCATTGTGAGACCAGAATGATTCTTTTGCCTTTCGTATGGCACAGCAATTTTATAAATGAGCCGCTCGTACTGTTTGATGCACTCTTCTCGGTCTAACCATTTGCCATCGAGGAATTTTCGTTCTTCATGTTGTGGCATGTGCTTGGCACCTCCTGGTCACTGTAGCGATAGTCGAGGTCTACAAACTTTCCGTACTCTTTAATAAAAGCAAGCTCGACGTTACCGATCGGACCGTTACGCTGCTTCTTGAGGATTACTTCCACAATGTTCTGACTTTCTGATTCAGGATTGTAGTAATCATCACGGTAAAGGAAGCTAATAACATCTGCATCTTGCTCAATGTTTCCGGATTCTCTAAGGTCGCTCATCATCGGACGCTTGTCCTGTCTTTGTTCGACTCCTCTGGACAGCTGAGACACGAGGATAATCGGTATATCCAACTCTCTCGCCAGCAACTTAAGCTCTCTTGTTATGGAACCGACTTCAAGATCCCGACGCTCGTATTTGCCTAACACACTCATCAGCTGTAGATAATCGATTACAACCAAATGATTGTTGCGACCTTTTTCAATAACGGAGCGGCGTATGATTGCCCGCATATCTGAAACCGTCGTTGCCTTCTCATGGATATCGAAATCCCACTTCGTCATTTCCCCTATGGCGTTGATTGCCTTGTCATAGTCCTCATTACTGAAGAACATCGTGCGCCATTTTTGAGCATCGATATTGCCTTCTGCTGAAATCATCCTGTGGAGTAATTGTTTCGTTCCCATCTCCAGGCTGAAGATGTCAGCAGAACCTCCGTTTTTGCAATGTCCGGAAGCAATGTTCAACGCAAAAGCTGTTTTTCCCATCGAGGGTCGTGCTGCTACGATAAATAAGTCACCGTTTTGCGGGCCACCGCCTGTCATGTTGTCAAAGTCGCGGAATCCAACCGGACACCCTTTATCAGCCGCTTCTGTTGGAGACAACATGTCATTAGCAATTTCGGTTAGATATTCATACGTGCTCTTTTCTGTGGTCTCCACTCCTATTCCGCGAACATCCGTAAGAACTTTAATGAGTTCATCAAGCGATTGATCAGTAGGGCTTTCTGAGTACCTCATGGTGTGCTCTCTTGTGACTCGATTTCGGTAGGCATCGAAAATCATGCGCTGATAATGCTTGATCGTTTCCGTGCTCGGTACCGAGTCTGCGAGATCTGTGAGGTAGGATATACCGCCAACAACTCCAACTTCACTACCAAGTTCCGTTGCGACTGCTACAATATCCACCGCACCGTTGTTGTCGCTTACCGTTTTCATAGCTTCGTAGATTGTTTGGTGGCTACGGTCAAAGAAATGCGTTGGCTGGAGACTCAAATCTTTTATCAAGTGACCTTCTAAAAGAATGGCTCCCAGCATTGCCTGTTCCGCTTCCCGATTATTGATCATCGCTCATCGCCTCCACTAGCTTTTGTAACTCTCTCTGGAAGCGGTCCTTAGTTTCCTGTGGCACTTGCTCAGCTTCACGCTTCCATTGGTTCATCTTCTCAATGCTTTTATTTTTTTCAGTTGGGTAAGCGCTGATTTCGGCAATCGTAGGTGGGAACTTGTTTCCAACTACATGTTCCTGTGTACGTTTCATAACACGTTCATAGTCCATGTCTTTCATCATCAGAGCCCAAGTATCAAGTTTGTTCTGCTGTTCCTGTGTATCTTCAGGCATAAAGCGCGGATAGACACTTTGTATAACCTTGAAAACTTGCAGCACTTGTTTTTTATCCACTGACGTCTAGTCCCTTCCAGTCAACCGATCTTCCGCTGCGTTGTGGTTTGCCGGATAAATCAGCATCTTTCAACTGCTCAATACTGGTGATTTCTTGCTTTCTCCAGAGGTTCAATTTGTTATAAACGAATTTCCACGTTCGTCCATTTCCTCTCACTGCATCTTGAATGCCTTTATAGACCATTTCTTCTGGATCTTCAAATCCGAAGTTATTTAACACGTCATTCAAATCATCAAGAAGTGTAGCTGTGAGTCCTCCAGGAGTAACTAAGTGATTATCAACCAATGCTTTGATAATGGAATCTACTTCTCGCGCTTCCTCCTCCTCTTTATATTTTTCTTCTTTTTCTTTTTCTTCTTCTTCTTCTTTTTCTTGCCCTCTTGTCGTTAACGTATCGTGGTACGTATCGTACAAATCCTTTAATGGCGCGTTTTTTACGTTTTCTCCAACTAATTGGATTAATGAGCGGTCTTTCACATCAGCAAGCTCTTTCTTCACACAATCAACAATCGGTTTTCCACCTTTATTGAGGTTGTACTTTCCCCAATTTAAAAGAGCAACCTCACGCGTGTCTTCGTTATAGCAAATGAGCTTATGATAATTCTCGAAACGATCGAACAACGCTTTCACCGCTTCGATGGAATAACCTAATTCAAAAGCAGCTTTCTTACGAGTGAGCTGGTAAATGCCAGTTTGAGTTGTGCTTGGATTGGTTAGTAGATATAGGTAAAACAATTTATCTTCAGGAGTCATTTCTTCCTGTACCTTTGCATCATCCCAGAACTCCGTGTACACTTGTCTAAATTTCGCCATCTAGTTTACCTCCTGAATATGTGCTATAATCTTGTTAAATATTTGTTGAAGCGGCCGATGTTGCTGCATCAGCCAGCTTCGTTTAATAGCTTGTCGAGATAATCCACACCTTTAGGCGTGACATAGGTTTGAGGCTTATTCATTACCTTGTCACCCATCTGAATGGATTTTTCTTTGACTACAAAGTATCCTCGGTCTAAATACGTCTGATACGGCGTGTTGTTGGACATGAGGATTTTTTTCTGTTTCAAATACATAAACAGCTTGTTGCGTCCAATACCCAACGCTCTAGCCACAATTGCGATCGATTGGTGATTCTCTGCACTAATGAATCGATCATGAGCTTCTACCTTCGGTTGGTTACGCTCAGCTTCTTCTTGCAAATTGGCTGCTATGCGAAGTGCTTCGGAAAAGGTCTGCGGCACCTGTAGTGAGTAATTTCCGCTTTGTCGGATGGAAGGCAATACCTCATAGGTAACCCATTTCTTAAATGCCTTCGCTTCCTTTTTCCTGCTTTTAAAAATCAATGAATACAGTCCGGACTCGTTCACTAGGTTCATCTGCTTTTTACCGAACTGGGTCGGTATTACCGAGGTAGCTTTTTCGTCTTCGTCTAATCGAATTACTGCGTCGTGACTGTTTTTAATTTCTAAAACATCACAAACGTCAGCTGCCACAAACCAAACCGCTTGTTCCATAATTACTGTTCGAACTTTTTTATCCTGGTAGTTAAAGACTTTCTGTAATTCGTTCAAAATTATTCACTCCTTTAGAAACGTGAAAAGAGATTTATGGATGGTCTGCTCCATTTAGGAGTGTTTATTAGAAAAGGTGATATGGTGCCGCCCTTTTTTGGGTGGCTTTTTTTATTGGGTAAGAAAGTTGATTACCCGTTCAATTCTTTCCTTCTCTGATCCACTCAAAAGAATTTTGATATCATCCAATGTTTTAAGATGCTGCATTTTTTCTTCGCTTGGAATGTGCTTTTTAAGAATGATCTTGTTGTTATCCAAATAGATTTCCAGAGGATCCTTTTCATTGATTTCTAGATTTCGACGGAGCTCAATAGGTAATACTACCCGACCAAGTTCGTCCACTTTTCGTACAATTCCAGTTGCTTTCATAATTTATTCCTCCTAAGTAATTAGCACCGAGTTTCTTTTATACCTCTCAAACCAGATCTTCAAGACCGAGTCAATGATATATGCTGGTAAAATTCAAATACTTCAGGGTGCTTTTCTTTAAAAGCATCTAAGCGACGCCCAGCCATAAAAGGTATTTCAAAGACCTTTTCCACATCTGTCATTAGGACCGCCAAGCGTGTATCCTTAATCGATGACCCAACTTCAGCTTCAATAATCTCTTGGAAGCGGTCTTTCAAATCAATCAACACTTCTTCTTTGTTCTTGAATTTCGACATTATGTTTCCTCCCTTTTAAGCGTTGCAAATGCTCCAGTACAAAAATATAAGAGCGCCTGTCCACATAAGAACAAAAGTTAAACCCTGCTTATCAAAAGAAATTTAGCTCACCTCCTTTTGTTCCTCTAACCATTCGAGCAAAAATTCTTTCATTTTATCTGCTGGAAAGTAATATTTACCTCCTAGTTTCACTTTTGGGCACCTTTCGTCATAGAAAAAATGCTCCTTGATTGTGTTCCAACTCATACAAGTTCTTCTTCTAAGTTCATTGGTATCCCAATAGACCAACTCGCGCTCAAGGTTTTTTACGACTTCTTCAATCTTTTTTTCTAGAAGTTCCTTAGCTTGGTTTTTATCAAGATTGATATCAATCATCTATTTCACCTCCAACCAATCTACATTTTGTTCCCGAACGGGAACATCTGGTGTAAAAAAAATACCCGCTTCTTTTTCGGGAATTCCTAGAACACTCAATACGATAGCAAACTCTTCTACATCCAGCCTGATTTTTCCATTTTCTTTTTTATGATAGGTTGATCTTTTAACTCCTATTGACTGGGCAATCTTCTCTTGTGTAATTTTTCTTGAAAGCCTCTCGTACCTCAACCTCTGTAAATTGAAGCGCATATCTTTGCACCACCTCTCGTTGTTTCCAATAGTAAACTTAATGTTCCCAATTGTCAACATACATCTACAAATAATTCGGCGTGTTGCCTTATGGGAACTTATAAATTATAATAAGGTCTAAAAGAGGAGATGATACATATGAAAAACTCTAAAGAGATAATAGCTGAAATAAAAAGAATAAGGAAGCAGAAGAAAATGTCTGTTGAAAAGCTAGCTAATAAAGTTGGAATAGCCAAATCAACTTTAAGCCGTTACGAATCTGGCGATAGAAATTTCCCAATAAACGATATCGGAAAGTATGCTCAAGCTCTAGAGACTTCAGTAAGTGAACTTTTAGGAATAGAGGATATATACGAATCAAAGAAAGAAGTAGTTAAGGTTCCTCGCCTTGGCCATATTGCATGTGGCGATCCAATACTAGCTGAAGAAAACATAGAGGGCTACGTAAACCTTCCTGCTGATCAAGTTCCTGCTGGAAAAGTATTTACTCTTACAGCTAAGGGAGACTCTATGGAACCAACAATACCGGAAGGTTCAATTGTGCTATTTAGGTTTCAGGAAGAAGTTGAGAATGGAGAAATTGCTGCAGTTTTAGTAAACGGTGATACAGAGGCAACTTTAAAAAGGGTAAGAAAGCAAGATGAGAACATATTACTGCTTCCAGACAACAATAATTACGCTCCAATCGTGGTTAATGAAACATATCCGGCAAGAATAATTGGCAAAGCAATTCAATATACTCAAAATCTATAGAAAGGAATGAGTAAGATGGCTATTAATTTTCGACAGCACTCAAAAACGAATTGGGAATATCGTATAAGATACCAGGACCCCTTCACTGGTAAGCCAAAAGAGTCCTCCAAAAGAGGTTTTAAATCAAAAGGTGAAGCAAGAAAAGCTGCACAAGAAATGGAACAAAAGTTGATGCACAGCTATGAAGAAACCACAGATACCTCTCTCTTGAAAGACTTTCTCTTTGATTGGTTATTTGAATATAAAAAAGATGTAGTCCGAAAAAACACTTTCGAACTACATCGTAGAAATATTGAAAATCACATTATTCCGTACTTCAAAAATATCAAACTAAAAAATGTAAAGCCAGTTATGTACCAGAAATTCTTGAATCATCTTTATTATCAAGGTTATAGCAAACGCACAAGGGAAATTATTCACGGTACTATGAGAGGCGCAATGGAAAAGGCATATCACCTCAGAAAGATTGAAAGGAACCCTTGCATGGGTGCAACAATGAAAGGTGAAGATAAAGACAAGCAGATAAAATTTATCGACTCCTCAGATATCGCTGATTTCTTAAATGAAGCTTACAAATACGGCTACGTCTATTGGATCTTTTATAAGTTCATGATTGAAACTGGTGTTCGTAAAGGCGAAGCAGCTGCATTACAGTGGGACAAACTTGATTTAAAGAACAAGACAGTTCAAATATCCCAAACATTAGACTTTCAAGCATCTGAAGAGAAGAACGAAGATATATTTGGAGATCCCAAAACCTATAAATCTAAGAGAGTTATCTCAATTTCACAATCACTAGCAAATGACCTCCACTTCCACTTAAAGCAACAAAACCAAAACAAGATGGCTTTGAACGATATTTATAGGCATGATTTGAATTTAGTACTTTGCAAAAAGGATGGAAGCCCCATGCCTAAGTCTAGCCTCTTCAACTCATTTAGCAGGATATCCAAGAAGGCCGGTTTACCAAAGTTACCTATCCACTCCCTACGCCATACTCACGCAGTGCTTCTTATGGAAGCTGGTACAGATATGAAATACATTCAAGAACGATTAGGACATGGTAGCATGCAGATTACGGCAGATGTCTACTCACACGTTTCTAAAAAGATTGACCAAGCTAGCATGAAGAAATACGAAGACTACATGAACAATATTTTTTTATGACTTTTTCGGGGTGAATATGGGGTACTAGTTAAAGAATGAATTCTTAGTGTTTTACCCCATCTCAAGAAAAAAGCCCTGACGCTTAGTGCGCCAAGGCATTGAATGACTTAGTAAGTCTGTAAATATTGTTCTCTTTCCCACGGATGAACCTGCGTTCGGAACATATCCCACTCTATTTCTTTTGCTTCAATAAAGTGTTCACACAGGTGCTCTCCTAAGGCATCAACCATTGTTTGGTCTTTTTGAAGTTCCACAAGAGCAGCGTAAAGGGTCGCAGGCAAGTCTTGAACGCCATGCGCTTCACGTTCTTTCTTGTTCATGACATAGATGTTTCGGTCCACTGGCGCTGGTGCTTCCAATTTGTTCTCCACGCCATCAAGGCCTGCTGCTAGAAGAACGCTCATCGCCATGTAAGGGTTAGCGGACGGATCCACACTACGCACTTCAATACGCGTGCTTAAACCACGTGAAGTCGGTACGCGGATCAGCGGGCTTCGGTTTTGACCGGACCAAGCTACGTAACATGGTGCTTCGTATCCTGGTACAAGACGCTTGTAAGAGTTGACGGTCGGGTTTGTCACCGCTGTGAAGTTCACGGCATGTTTGATAATACCTGCTGTGAACTGATACGCCACTTCTGAAAGCTGGTCTTTACCGTTCTCATCGAAGAACGCGTTACCGTTTTCATTAAAGAGCGACATGTTTGCGTGCATACCCGAGCCGTTCACACCAAATAAAGGCTTCGGCATGAAAGTAGCATGCAACCCATGCTGACGTGCAATCGTTTTGACAACTAGTTTGAACGTTTGGATATCGTCGCAGTGCTTGACGGCATCTGCATATTTGAAGTCGATTTCGTGTTGGCCAGGTGCCACTTCGTGGTGAGACGCTTCAATTTCGAATCCCATTTCTTCTAGTTCAAGAACGATATCACGACGGCAGTTCTCCCCAAGGTCTGTCGGAGCTAGATCAAAGTAGCCGCCACGGTCGTTCAGCTCCATTGTCGGCTCGCCTTTTTCATCTAATTTAAATAGGAAGAATTCCGGCTCTGTTCCGATGTTGAATGCAGAGAATCCAAGTTCCTCCATTTTTTTCAAATTGCGTTTAAGGTTGTAACGCGGGCAACCTTCGAATGGTGTTTTGTCGGGGTTATAGATGTCACAAATGAATCGTGCCACTTTCCCTTTCTCAGATGTCCAAGGATAGACGACAAATGTATCAAGATCCGGCACAAGATACATATCCGATTCTTCAATTCGTACGAATCCTTCAATAGAAGAACCGTCGAACATCATCATGCCATCTAGTGCTTTATCTAGTTGACTCAATGGTATTTCGACATTTTTAATCGTGCCCAGCATATCTGTAAACTGAAGGCGAATAAATTTGACGTTTTCTTCGTTAATTTTCTTGTAGATCTCTTCTTTAGTTAACCCCATTAACACAATTCCTCCCCAAGCATAATTAATGGAAGAATCTAGACAATTCTCCCTGGCGAATTCCTAATTTGCCATGACTTCCCGCTGTGAAAAGTTCTTGCTGTAACATGCGACGAAGCTCTTTCTCGGAAAGTTCGTTGTGAACTTCTTCGACGCGCTTCTCGTCATACGCATCATTCGCCGGTTTCTCTTCAACCTTAAGCATTTCCTTGATACCTGCCATGTTGACACCCTTCTCAATGAGACTCTTAATCTCAAGTAAGCGATCGACATCGTTGAAGGAAAACAACCGTCGGTTCCCTTCTGAACGTGCAGGTTCTACAAGCTTGTGTTGCTCGTAGTAACGGATTTGTCTGGCCGAGAGATCGGTCAGCGATTGAACAATCCCCATCGGGAACAACGGCATCGAACGACGAACGGAATCTTCACTCATCGAACAGCCACCTCCCCATAAAGAATGATACTTTCATTATAGAATATGCAAATTAGATGTCAATACGTGTGAGATTTGTTTACACAAAAAGAGAAGCGGCTTTATCAGCCGCTTCAACTACTCAATGCGTTTTCTTCCATCAGTTTACGGACGGCCTGCGTGACCGCTATTTTTACATGAGCGTACGTCAACCCGCCCTGTACGAAAGCTGTATAAGGCGGTCGGATCGGTCCATCGGCTGTAAGTTCTAAGCTCGCTCCTTGAATAAACGTCCCTGCTGCCATGATGACATCATCCTCATATCCCGGCATAGGACTTGGATGTGGCAGGACGTGGGAATTGACGGGTGAACCTTGTTGAATAGCTTGGCAAAACTTGATCATTTGCTCTGCCGTCTCGAAATTAACGGACTGGATCAAGTCTGTACGTTTTGCGTGAGAAGATGGATTCGTATCAAATCCGAGCCGATCCAGAAATTCAGCCGTGAAGATAGCACCTTTAAGTGCTTCACCAACGACATGGGGAGCTAAGAAAATCCCTTGGTACATCTCCTGCAGCATGTTGAGGCTTGCCCCTGTCTCTTTCCCAAGGCCCGGAGCAGTCAAACGGTAGCTACACTGTTCTATCAAATCTTCGCGCCCAGCTAAGTAACCACCTATTCTAGCAATCCCTCCACCTGGGTTTTTGATCAGTGAGCCGGCTATAAGATCCGCCCCCACTTCTAGAGGTTCTTTTGCCTCTACAAACTCTCCGTAACAATTATCAACAAAGACAATGACATCTTCTTTGATACTGCGAACGGCACCAATCATTTGCTCAATTTCATCCACCGGAAAAGAAGGTCGATCGGCATAACCTTTCGAGCGTTGGATGGCCACAACCTTGGTTTTCTCACTGATAGCTTGTTCTACTTCTGTCAGGTCTACCTTGTCTTTTTTAAGAGGAATAGACTGATAGCTGATTCCAAAATCTCGAAGCGATCCAGTGTCTTTCCCACCGTTCTTCCCAATGACTTCTTCTAATGTGTCATAAGGTTCACCTGTGATATAAAGCAATTCATCACCGGGGCGCAGAACACCGAATAATGCAGTAGTGATGGCGTGCGTACCTGAAATTAACTGCGGTCGCACAAGGGCATCCTCGGCACGAAAGATATCGGCATAGACTGCCTCAAGTGTGTCTCGTCCAAAATCATCGTATCCATAGCCTGTAGTCGGATTGAAGTGAGAATCGGATACCCGGTGTGTCTGAAAGGCTCTCAGCACTTTCTCTTGATTTCGCTCTACCATTGTATTTACAGCCTGATGCTTTTTTTGAATATGTTGTTCAGTCTCTTGAATCGTCTGTTCTAAATTCATGTTGTTCCTACCTTTATAAAAATTCATGTTTTAACGGATGTTCCGGGTGAATGAATCCATGAAGAGCATAGCCTTCTTTATCCTCTAAGAACTTCAGGGACGTCACCATGGTGTATTGTTTGAATTGCTGAATGGTCTTGCCATCTGAAGCCGGAAGAAATAGGTCATACTCATGCCACTCTTCTTCCAGTACTTTTTCAATTCTTTTCAGAATCCTTGTGCGATCGATTGGATCGTGAACACTGACTGTGACAGAAGGATGAGCGTCTGGAATGAAATCTGTTTCTAACAAATCTTTCTTATTGTACACTGTCAGCATCGGTAAATGATCTGCATCAAGGTCTGACAAAAGCTGCAGAACCGTCTGCTCCTGCTGATTGTGGTCAGGATGAGACGCATCCACCATGTGTACGATGAAATCCGCCTCTGTGACTTCTTCAAGCGTCGAACGGAACGCAGCGATTAGCGTTGTCGGCAAGTCTTGAATGAAACCAACCGTATCAGACAGCAAAGCTTGAAAACCTGAAGGAAGACCGACCTGCCGTGTCAACGGATCGAGCGTCGCAAATAGCAAGTCTTCTTCAAAAGAGTCACTCTCCGTAACGCGATTGAAGAATGTAGACTTTCCTGCGTTGGTATATCCGACAATCGCTATTTGAAAGGCACGGTTTTCCTTTCTACGCTTCCTATATTGTTCACGTTGCTTTACGACCGTTTCCAATCGTTTTTTTATGTCGTCTATTCTACGACGGATATGGCGGCGGTCGGTTTCTAATTTTGTTTCACCAGGACCACGCGTCCCGATGCCTCCACCTAGTCTTGAAAGCTCTGTACCCTGTCCAGCGAGACGTGGTAGCAGATATTGTAGTTGTGCTAATTCGACTTGTAGCTTACCTTCTTTAGTTCTCGCTCGACCTGCAAAGATATCAAGAATCAACTGACTTCGGTCGATGACTCTGCACTTTACAGCATTCGAAATGTTTCTAAGCTGTCCTGGAGACAACTCATCATTGAAGATCACGAGTTCAGCTCCTGCTTCTTCTGCAGCCACTCGTATTTCTTCGAGCTTCCCTTCGCCTACATATGTAGCCGGGTGAACCCGGTCCCGCTTCTGTGTAATAACTGTGCTTACGTCTCCGTTCGCCGTTTCCGTTAGGGATTTCAGCTCCTCGAGCGACGATTGGAAGCGCTCTTCCTTTTCATTAGGGTCTTTGCGAGCGACCAAAACGACTAATTCTTTATCTATCATAGAAACACCTTCTCTTTTAGACCTCTTTGATATGCATTCCTATCCTACCATAAAGAGACGCTTCCGACATCTAGCGGGAAGCGTCCTCCGTTTTCAAAATGCAGAAATCGCCAGGCTGCAATGTCATGAGGGTCGATTTTTTCGGATTCTCACTGCTTACAATCCGCCAGGCATGCTTTCTGATTGCTTCTTCAATCAAATTTCGAACATACCTTGCGTTTGAGAAATTATCGCTCTTTAAAGTGCAAGTATCGATCAAGTGGTGATACAGTTTTAGTTCTGCCTCTTTTGTCATGAAATAATCCCTCTCACGAAGCATTCCACTTGCAATGTGAAGAAGTTCTCTAGCGGTGTAATCTGAAAAGGACACTTGAAGAGGAAACCTTGATGAAAGACCGGGGTTCATGGTTAGAAAGTCTTCCATTTCGTCGGGGTATCCCGCTAATATGATGATTAGCTTATCATGATGGTCTTCCATACATTTAACTATGGTGTCAATCGCTTCTTTCCCGAAATCCTTCTCTCCACCACGCGCCAAAGCGTACGCTTCATCAATAAAAAGAACGCCTCCGATTGCTTTATGGATCAGATCTTTGGTTTTCTTTGCAGTATGCCCGATGTATTCTCCGACCAGATCACTTCGGTCCGCCTCAATGAAATGCCCTTTCTCCAAGACGGCCATGTCGCGGAATAACTCAGCTACTAGCCTGGCTATTGTCGTTTTCCCAGTGCCAGGGTTCCCTTTGAAAATCATGTGAAGTACTTGTTGATTCGGCTTCAAACCAACCTCTTTCCGCTTCTTCGAGACGAGAACTTGTGCGTAAATCTCCTTCATACGGGCCTTTACTTCATTCATACCGACTATGGATTCGAAGAACTCATCGATTTGTCGAAATGTCGTCGCACGTTCCCGTACTTCGGCCTGTGGAACGGCTCGATCTTTGCTTTCATTCAGCACAATATTAATGGTTGCAGCTTTCGCCTGTGGGTACACTCCGATCCCTCCTCATTTCCTTTCATCATACGCAACTCGGGAGGAACCTGTGACAAACGCCCATAAAAGCGGAAAAACGAGCACCTTATTCAGGCACTCGTTCGTCAATTGGATTTATTCTTTATCCAACGTCACATTTTTCGCTGGCGCAAACGTTGAAATAGCATGTTTGAATATCAACTGCTGTTTGCCTTCTGTTTCCAATAGAACCGTAAAGTTATCAAACGCCTTAATGACCCCTCTTAGTTGAAAGCCATTGAGCAGAAAGACGGTAAGTTGCATGCGGTCTTTGCGTAATTGGTTTAAATAATTGTCTTGAATATTCACGGATTGAGCCATGGATCTTCCTCCTCTATTCTATCTGTAATTACTATCATTCGCTGTCTGCCTTGCGCATTCCTGCTAAATCAGACAAAATCGTTTCAAATTTCTCTTCATAATACTTCTCGGACACTGTATACCACTGTACGTCCATTTTATTCCTGAAATATGTGTATTGACGTTTAGCATACCTTCTGGAGTTCCGCTTCAACAGCTCTATCGCATGATCTAGATCGTATTCACCCTTGAAGTATGGAATGAATTCTTTGTATCCTATCGCTTTCATCGATTGTGCGTTTTCTAAACCATGATGGTATAGGCGCTCCACTTCTTCCAGTAACCCATCTTCCATCATTTGATCCACCCGACGGTTAATCCTTGTGTATAGTTCGTCTCGATCCATCTGCAATCCGATTAATATCGGACGGAATGGAGACTCTTTAGGCTGTTCTGTTTGATGGTCACTCATCGCTTTCCCTGTCGTTTCATACACTTCTAAAGCTCTTAATACACGTCTACGGTTATTCGGATGGACTTTACTCGCCTGTATGGGATCGATTTCTTTCAATCTATGATACATTGCTTCCATCCCTTGGTCTTCCGCGTCTCTTTCCAAGCGATCGATGACAGCCGTATCTTTCTTCTCCTCTGAAAACTTAAAGTCATAGAGCGTAGCTTGTATGTATAATCCGGTTCCTCCTACGATAATCGGCAGCTTACCACGGCTGTCGATTTCCTGGATCAATTCCTGAACAGATTCTTGAAACTCTGCAACCGAGAATTCGTCTTCCGGATTCTTTATATCAATCATATGGTGCACAATGCCATCCTTTTCTTCCTCTGTCACTTTGGCTGTTCCAATATCCATCGTCCGATAGATCTGCATCGAGTCACCACTTATTACTTCTCCATTCATTTGTTTGGCGATTTCAACACCTAACTTGGATTTACCAACAGCAGTCGGTCCCACTACTGAAATTACAATCGGCTTCATCAATCCTACCTCCTTACCATGGTTCCTATTATACATGAATCCCGTCGCAATCATACCTCAGAGACTCGACTAACGGAATCCGTTACCCATACTAACGGATTCCGTTAGTATAATTCAAAAATCTCGTTAGTTAGACTATCGTAATTCGTTAGTTTGTGGTATAGTATTAAAAAAGCGCTAATTGTCTGAATGTTTGTCGTGTTGATCATAGTTTAGTGGTAATCATAAAGGAGGCACTTTACAGTGATTCATGAACGAATTCGCTCGTTGAGAAAAGAACGAGGACTTACCCAAACCATGTTGGCTGAAAAAGTAGGTGTGTCTGCTCAAGTTGTATCGAACTGGGAACGTAATTACACTTCACCTGACTTGGGGGATTTCTCAAAAATCGCCAACGCCCTTCATACGACAGCTGATTACTTGCTTGGTCTAAGCGATCAACAGGAAGATGAAATGCGCGAGATCAAACAATTGCTAGAGACCAAGGGTTACGACAAGCCTGTATTCTTCGATAAGAAAGCTTGGTTCGGAATCCAGCAAGATGAAATCAAGCAGATTGATAACTATTTTCGATTCTTATTGCAACAAAAACATATTTCTTAACCCCCCTACTCTGGTAGGGGGTAAGCTTCACTCCTCTAATTTACATAACATAATTACAGTTTATTTATAATTCATCGATACTTCTCTCTTTAACCAAATAAAAAAAGCAGTCTCTTTTGCAGAGACTGCTTTTTTACATAACCCTTTTAAACATTTTCTCCATCTCGTACTCTGAGAAAAAGACGATAATCGGACGTCCATGCGGGCACGTGAATGGGTCTGTCGACTTTCGTAAATCCTCGAGAAGCTGGAACATGTCTGTTTGATTCAAATAGTGATTCGCCTTGATCGATCGTTTACAAGACATAAGGATTGCCGCTTCTTCCCTCAGTTTCAGAACATCAATCCGCTCTTCGTTCATGAGCTGCTCCACCATTTCATGGATGACTTCTTCTTCAAAACCTTTCGGGAACCATTGCGGGTGGCTCCTTATAATATAGCTGTTTTCACCGAATGGCTCGAAGAATAACCCCACGTTTTCGAAAGTTGTTTTATGTTCTTCAATTTTCAATGCTTCCTGTCTTGAAAAATCGAATGTAATGGGCACGAGTAGTTCCTGTACTTCGTGGTCCACTTCGGCAAGTTGATCTCGGAAGAATTCATACTTGATCCGTTCCTGGGCAGCATGCTGGTCGACGATGTACATCCCTTCCTCATTTTGAGCGAGGATATACGTTCCGTGCAGCTGACCGATCGGGTACATCGTAGGCACCCGGTCTTGAACCGGCTCCGGATCGGTCGAGACAGGCGGCTGTGAAGTCGGTTCTGTTTCCTCAGTCTTTTCAGTCACTTGAAATCCCTCGGACATTTCACGTAGCATATCGTCCTGATTCTTGGAAAATTCCGTAGCAGGAGCAGATTGCTCGACTAAGTGATCAACAGCTTCTTCCCGCTTCTCATGAGCTTCTTCCTTATGGACTTCATCGAAAGTGAAACGTTCCTGTGTGGTGACTGGCTTTTCCACTTTCTTGGTGGGTTTCTCCACTGCAGGAATCAGCGTCTCTTGTCGGAAGACCTGTCGAATCGCTCCCTGAACTGCGTCATAAAGCTCTTTCTCTTTGGAAAACCGCACTTCAAGCTTCGATGGGTGGACGTTCACATCCACAAGAATCGGATCCATTTCTACATTGAGCACGACAATGGGGCTCTTTCCAATTGGAAGTAACGTATGATAGCCTTCTAAGATCGCTTTATTTAGCGGTATATTACGAATGTAGCGACCGTTGATGATTGTAGACATATAGTGTTTCGAAGCCCGGTACACTTCAGGCTTTGCTACATATCCCGTAACTTTGAAATCACGCGTCTGTGCTTCAATAGGAACCAGTTTCCTTGCTACATTCATGCCATAGATTTTAGCTACGACTTGTCTCAAATCTCCCCTACCGTTCGTATGGAAGATTTGCTTCTCATTATGGGTCAAGGTGAACTTCACTTCCGGATGAGCAAGTGCCATTCTATTAAGTACGTCCGTAATATGTCCGAGTTCGGTGTGAATGGTCTTCATATATTTCAGGCGGGCTGGCGTGTTAAAGAAGAGTTCATCAACAATGATATCCGTCCCTTGACGAGCGTCACTTTTACTCTTTTCAATGAACTTCCCACCTTCTAATTCCATTTTTGTTCCAGCAGATTCTCCTGTCGAGGTCTGCATGCTCATTCTACTGACAGCTGCAATACTGGCGAGAGCCTCGCCCCTGAATCCTAGCGTCTTGACGTGGAACAGGTCGTTTTCATCTTTGATTTTACTCGTAGCATGTCGATAAAACGCTCGTTCACAGTCATCTTCCTCCATCCCCGATCCATTATCGGTGATCCGGATCCGCTGCAAGCCGGCTTCCACGAGTTCAACAGAAATCCATGTTGCGCCCGCGTCAATGCTGTTTTCGACTAATTCTTTGACGACAGAGGCTGGACGCTCGACCACTTCACCTGCTGCGATTTTGTTGGATAAATGATCGGGCATTAATTGAATCCGAGCCATCTCTACCGTCCTCCTTTACGATTTGATGCGTTTTTGCAATTGATAGAGTTCGTTCATCGCATCCATCGGTGTCATTTCCAATAGATTCAAGTTTTCCACATAGTGTTCGATGGAAGAAGAGACTTCTTTTTTCCCTTTTGGTTCAGGCTTTTCTTCTTCCACAAATAAACTGAGTTGTTCGTCCTTTTCAGCTTGAGTACTTGCTTGCTCTTTCGTCGAACTCTCGAGCTGTTCTAACAGATCGCTCGCACGTGCAATCAGTTCTTTCGGAAGATCGGCCAGCTTTGCTACGTGAATTCCGTAACTTTCATCCGCCGGACCTTCCTTGATTTGGTGAAGGAAGACTACATGCCCGTCATACTCCTCAGCGCGAACGTGTACATTTTGTAAACGTTCCAATTGCTCTTCAAGCGTGGTCAATTCATGATAGTGCGTTGAGAATAAAGTCTTCGCACCGATTTGCTCATGAATATGTTCGACAATCGCTTGTGCGAGCGCCATTCCGTCATACGTACTCGTCCCTCGTCCAATTTCATCAAGCAAAATCATACTATTCTCCGTCGCATGACTCAGCGCATGATTCGCCTCAAGCATTTCTACCATAAAGGTACTTTGGCCAGATACAAGGTCATCCGCCGCTCCGATCCGTGTGAAAATCTGGTCAAAGATTGGCATCGAGGCCGATGTTGCCGGAACAAAAGATCCCATCTGACCTAGAATAGCTGTCAAAGCGAGCTGGCGCATATACGTACTTTTACCGGACATATTCGGACCTGTAATGAGAAGAATATCCGTTTCATCGTTCATATAAATATTGTTTGGAACGAAGGTTTCCCCCTTCAATACTCGCTCTACAACAGGGTGACGACCTTCTTTAATGTCGACCGTACGACCACTTACATATGTCGGACGAGCGTAATCGTTTCGGTCAGCTACTTCCGCAAAGCCTTGCAAACAATCAATACGGCTGATCTGCTCAGCTAAATGCTGGAGTTTGTCTACATAAGCTTTAACACGCTCTCGAACTTCCAAAAACAACTCATATTCTAGTTCCACACTCTTTTCCTGCGCTTCTAGAATCATCGTTTCTTTCTCTTTCAACTCCGGCGTGATATAGCGCTCGGCATTCGTAAGGGTTTGCTTCCTTTCATAGCGATCTTCAGGCAAATAACGCAAGTTGGCTTTTGTCACTTCAATATAATAACCGAATACTCGATTGTAGCCGATTTTCAAGGACTTGATACCAGTAGATTCCCGCTCTTTCTTCTCAAGTTCTGCAATCCACTGCTTACCGTTTTTCGATGCGTAGCGATAATCATCCAGTTGTTCATTGAAACCGTCCCGTATCATGCCACCTTCTTTAATCGTAATAGGCGCATCATCTGCAATGCTCTCTTCGAGTAAGGATTTCAAGGAATCCAAAGGGTCGATCGTTCGGTACAATTCTTTTATCGAATGATGATCGAACTCCTGTAATGTGCTCAGGATACCAGGCATATTTTGCAGAGAGTTTCGAAGCTGAATCAAGTCACGCGCGTTGACATTTCCATACGCTACTCGTCCTGCTAATCGCTCTAAATCATATACCGACTGAAGCTGTTCCCTCAACATTTCACGTTCAAAAAATTGGTCAAGGAATCCTTCGACCTGGTTATGACGGGTTTCAATAGCTGGGGCCGACAATAGTGGACGCTCCATCCACTGCTTCAACATACGTGCCCCCATCGCTGTAATCGTCTCATCAACGATCGATAGTAGACTACCAGCTTTGCCTTTCTTGCGTATGGTTTCAACTAATTCCAAGTTACGCTTCGAGTACATATCAAGCGTCATATATTCCTTGAGCTCGATAACTTTCACCGGCTGCAGGTGATCAAGAGAACGCTTCTGGGTGTGCTGGATGTATTGAAGTAGACGACCGAAACCTTCAATCAGCTTGTCCTGTTGAACATCTTTAATCAAATGAGAAAATGATTCGTCTACATTCGTACGATCTTCAAAGGAGACGGTGTACCCCAGCCTATCCCGAAGAATCGAGACATGATCCTCAGGAAAGTCATGTGCTACGACAACTTCTTTGACAGGTCGACTGTATAACTCACTCATCGCAGCATCAAAACCACCTGTAATAAGCGCTACGCTTGTCTCACCTGTCGTGAGGTCGTTATAGCTGACAGTATAAGTGCCGTCAGTAAAATGGCTGAGCGAAGCTAAGAAATTATTTTCCTTCTCATCTAGCATGCTGCCTTCCATGACCGTACCAGGGGTGATCAGCTGTACAACCTCCCGCTTCACAACCCCTTTGGCTGCTTTCGGGTCTTCGACTTGTTCACAAACCGCCACTTTGTATCCTTTCTCAACAAGCTGCCTTATGTAGTTTTCAGATGAGTGGTAGGGTACCCCGCACATCGGAATTCGTTCTTCCCCACCGCCGTCCCGGCTGGTAAGGGTGATTTCCAATTCTTTCGAAGCTTTTAAGGCGTCTTCGAAGAACATCTCATAAAAGTCGCCGAGTCGAAAGAAGAGAAATGCATCTTTTTGGTCGGCTTTAATCTTCAAGTATTGCTGGATCATTGGTGTATATTGTGCCATCAAATTTCCTCCAAAACGTACAAAATTCAAGTATATATAATTATATCATACAAGGTTCGAGCGCTTCTAAGGAAATACTAGACAACGGGAATTGACGTACAGGTCTCATTTTTCAGATTTTTAAAGATATCGAATGATCATTAACGAGACTTTTGCTTGATAACTTTCCAACCCTTATTGAAAAATAAAAAAGAAACCTCGCTTGAAAAAGCGAGGTTATGATTCGTGACTTTCATGATCATGACTGGATGATGGCAGAAAATCCGTTTCAATAGCGGAGAAATCATCAGATGATAGGTCATACTCGTAATCATCATCGTTATCGCACCCATGCGGGTCCACTTTCACACAAAGTTTCGTCTCGCCAATCACATCAACAATAAATTCTCTCTCTACCTCGACCACAATTTTCTGCCCATTGCCAGAAATGTTTGCCTCCAAACAGTTCGGTTGCTGCACGACTTTCGCAATCACTTCTACGTCGTCATGGATGCAATTATCATCCTTAACGGCAAGTTTGACATGGTCGCAGTAGTTCACGCGTTCTGTCACAACTTCTGTTTTCGTATTATCGTTGTACGAATACCACACGTTGATATCATAGCTTCCTGATACTTCGACGTGCTCCCCTTTTTTCTTAGCATTGTAGATGTGGTTGATGACCCAACACCCAAGGATGCTCGTCGGACGGTGCGAAGGGCTGATCGTATGCGTCGATTCCGTAAACTTTTTACCTTTACCAATTACAGCTTTTGTAATGATTTCCCTGTAATCACGCTCAAAAAATGACATAGGGTTTCACTCCTCCTTATTCTACCACCCATCCTATGCAGGGGTTGGGCGAATGGTGACTGATGAACTTGACCTAAGGACGTGTTTAATTCATTCTATGCAAGAGCCTATAAAATTGTACGAAAAAAATCCTCCAAAGGAATAAACCCTTGGAGGATTCTGTCAGCACGCTTAGTGGCTGCAGCTGTCTTTTTGTTTAGAACCTGTTTCTCCTTGAAGTACGTCACCGCCAGTGGAGCGAATTACTTCATTCGTTACTTCACGGGAAATCGTGTTTGTAACCATCTGCAAAATGTCATTGATGATCATCTGAGAATCTTTGAACTCTGATACTACTGGAATTTCATCTAGCTCTTCCTGAAGGCGATCGATCTCTCCTTCAATTTTCTTCAATGCTTCTTGTTTTCCATAAGCTTGGAAATTGACAGCTTGTTTCTGAAGAGCTTTGATTTTCTTAATATGAGCCTGCACCTTGATGTTTTCATTCAACTTCGCTTCTAGTTGTTTGAAACGGTCGATCTCTTCGATATCTGCAAGCATCTTACCTAATTTGTGCGCCTCATCGACGACTTCTTTACGTGTATATTGTGCCATTTCACTTCACCTCTACCTTTTCTTCAACGAGTTCTCCGTCAAGAGACCACGTTTTCGCTTTTGTAATTCGAACGGGTACGATCTTTCCAATGACTGCATCTGGCGCGCGGAAGTTCACGAGCTTATTACGTTTCGTATAACCAGCAAGTACATCCGGGTTATTCTTACTCTCCCCTTGAACGAGTACGTCTACTACTTCTCCTTCATACTTGCTCATCGCATCTGCCGATTGTTGATTGACCAGTTTGTTCAATCGGTGCAGACGATCTTTCTTTTCTTCCATGGATACGTTGTCTTTCATCTTCGCAGCTGGTGTATTATCACGTGGAGAGTAGATGAACGTATAGGCTGCTTCGAATCCGACTTCTTCGACTAGGGAAAGTGTATCTTGGAATTGTTCCTCTGTTTCATTCGGGAAACCGACAATAATATCCGTGGTGAGTGTAGCCCCAGGCATAGCGAGACGGATTTTCCGTACAAGATCCAAGTACTCTTCCCGGGAATACTTACGCCCCATAATCTTCAGAACGTCCGTATTACCGGATTGAACCGGCAGATGGATGTGGTCGAGCATGTTGCCGCCTTTGGCCAACACTTCGACGAGACGGTCATCAAAATCACGCGGATGTGATGTTGTAAAACGAACACGTGGGATATCGATGCTTCTCAACTCATCCATTAAATCCCCTAGTCCGTATCCAATATTCAAATCTTTTCCATACGAATTCACGTTTTGACCGAGAAGGGTGACTTCCTTATATCCCTGGGCTGCTAGGTGGCGCACTTCTTGAATGATGTCTTGTGGCATCCTACTTCGCTCTTTTCCACGTGTATAAGGAACGATGCAATAGGTGCAGAACTTATCGCACCCATACATAATGTTAACCCATGCTTTGATGTTCCCTTTACGAGCCCGTGGAAGGTTCTCGATGATGTCGCCTTCTTTCGACCAGACGTCAACGACCATTTCCTTGCCGAACATCGCTTCCTTCATCAACTGAGGAAGACGGTGTATGTTATGTGTACCAAAGATCAAGTCTATGAATGGGTGCTTTTTAAGTATGCGATTAACGACCGATTCCTCTTGGGACATACAACCACAAATACCTAGAATTAAATTCGGGTTTTCTACTTTAAGAGATTTTAAGTGCCCGATCTCACCGAATACCTTATTCTCTGCATTTTCGCGGATGGCACAAGTATTCAACAAGATGACATCTGCTTCTTTCTGGTTTGAGGTCGATTCATAGCCCATTTCTTCGAATATACCGGCCATTACCTCGGTGTCATGCTCGTTCATCTGACATCCGTATGTACGGATCATGTATTTCTTCCCTTGTCCAGCTAAATTCATATCTTCTGGAATCGAGAAATCATAATGGACTTCTGTATCTTTTTTCTTTCTCCGTTGTGCATCTCGCATGTTCGGAGGCTGATAAGTAGTTTGAAAATACTGCATGAAATCTTCACTTGTTTTCTGTTTAATCCGTTCAAGGTTCCCTTCATCCGAAGACTTTTCACGAATCTGAGACAGTTCATTTCGCTGTTCTTCGTTCATAGCGATCTCCTTTCAAAACGTGCCTTCTAACTGTCTAATTATATCAGCTTTTTTTGTGAATTTTAAGTCATTCTATAGATTTCATCTAAATTTCAACCTACCCACCATTATTGCCATAAACAGAATGAAAGAAACAAAAAAGAGTAAGGGCTAAAGCCCCTACCCTTGTTGTTGTTTATTGGATGATTCCGAGCTTCTTGCCAGCTTTTTCGAACGCATCAAGTGCTTCTTGTAATTCCTCTTTTGAATGTTCCGCCGTTACAATCGTACGGACTCGTCCCATTCCTCTTTGGACTGTCGGGAATACGATGCCTTGAGCAAATACTCCTTCTTCAAAAAGTTCATCCGAAAGTTTGTGTGTGGCAGCCTCGTCTCCGACCATTACCGGAGTGACAGGTGTTTCACTGATACCAATATCAAAACCAAGCTCTTGTAATCCTTTTTTGAAGAATTTCGTGTTGTCCCAAAGCTTCTCAATTAGCTCAGGCTCTTCAAGAAGGACATCAATCGCTGCATCATTCGCTGCTGTTACAGCAGGTGGATGGGAAGTACTGAATAGGAACGGACGTCCTTTGTGGATCAAGTAATCTTTGAGTGTCTGAGTACTTGCGACGTACCCACCCAGTACACCTATCGCTTTACTTAGTGTACCTACTTGAATGTGTACACGTCCGTCCAAATTGAAGTGGTTGACAGTACCTCGACCATTGTCACCAAGAACACCGCTTGCATGTGCGTCATCCACCATGACGAGTGCGTCATACTTCTCAGCAAGTTCCACAATCTCAGGAAGTGGCGCGATGTTTCCATCCATAGAGAAGACACCATCTGTGACAATCAAACGCGTACGGAAATCTGTACTTTCTTTCAACGCTTCTTCTAAGGATTCCATGTCCACGTGCTTATAAATTTTACGTCCAGCCTTGGTCAAGCGGATACCATCGATAATGGAAGCATGGTTCAATTCGTCAGAAATGACTACATCGTCTTTTCCAAGAATAGAGGAAAGGACACCTTGGTTTGTTGTGAATCCTGACTGGAAGACAAGCGCTGCTTCTGTGTGCTTGAACTTTGCAAGCTTTTCTTCAAAGTCTTCGTGCATTTGCAGGGTACCTGCAATCGTACGGACAGACCCTGTGCCGACACCATACTTTTCATTCGCCTCATCCGCGGCTTTCACCATTCTTGGGTGAGATGTCAATCCGAGATAGTTATTGGAAGATAATTGGATGACTTCTTTCCCTTTGATTGTAACTCTTGAACCTTGTGCAGACTCTAGTGGGATTAATTCTCTGAATGTACCCTGGTCTTTCATCTCATCTAATTCTTTTTGTAAGTATTCAAAACCTTTCATGAATCATTCCTCCTCATTTTATGGGTGCAAGACGACTTTGCCGCACTTGCCTTCATTCATTAGCTCGAATCCTTCTTGGAATTCTTCTAGTTTCAAATGGTGGGTAATCATCGGCTTGACGTCAACTTGTTTAGACTGAAGAAGACGGGAAACCTGCTGCCACGTTTCATACATCTTTCTTCCGGTAATTCCTTGCACTTCTACTCCTTTAAAAACGATGTCGTTCGTAACATCAAGGCTGACACGCTTAGTTGGTAGACTTAAGATAGAAACGCGTCCTCCATTCGTGATCATTTTAAAACCTTGATCCATCGCTACAGGGTGACCGCTCATTTCGCAGACTACATCCACGCCATGACCATCTGTTAATGATTTCGCTACTTCTACAGGATCGTCCTGCCCGGAGTTCACGGTTTTTGTGGCACCCATCTGTTTAGCAAGATCAAGACGGTAATCATTCAAGTCGAATGCTAGAACTTGAGAAGCCCCCGCTGCCTTCGCTACTCCTACAGCCATTAATCCTATAGGTCCACATCCGATAATGGCAACGGACTTACCCGCTACATCTCCATTTAATACTGTGTGGACAGCATTTCCCATTGGCTCTTGAATAGAAGCGATGTCTGTCGGCATATCATCAGGATTTCTCCACAGATTGCTTGCTGGTAACGCTACATACTCTGCAAAACAACCTTGTGTGTCGACTCCTATGATTTGAGTATTTTCGCAAATATGGAATTTCCCTGTTAGACACTGCGGGCAATGTCCACAGATAATATGTGTTTCAGCGCTTACATAATCGCCTACTTGATAAGTATGAACCTTTTCACCGACTTCTACAATCTCGCCAGCAAATTCATGACCGAATACGTACGGAGGATTTACGCGGCTTTCAGACCACTCATCCCAATTATAAATATGAACATCTGTACCACAAATGGATGTGGCTTTCACTTTAATCAATACTTCATCATCACGTATGCCCGGAATCTCAACCTCTTGAAGTTCTGCTCCAGGTCCGCGTTGGTGTTTTACTAGTGCTTTCATAGTTCCATTCACAGTGAACACTCCCACTCTATCAAATGAAGGGTTCATCCCCTTTTAATCACCATTCTAACATGAATATATAAATTATCAAATCTATCTGTCCACTGTAAAAATACAATTGAACATGTAATTGCTCACAAAAAAAGCCGTACTCATCAAATGAGTACGACTCTACTTTTTGAAGGTAGGTTGGACATTCGGTTTAACGAGGTTCTACAATGAGCTTGATCGCTGTCCGCTCTTCCTCATCAATCATAATATCCGTAAAAGCTGGAATACATATTAAATCCATGCCGCTTGGTGCTACAAATCCTCTTGCTATTGCCACAGCTTTCACTGCTTGGTTGAGTGCACCTGCGCCGATGGCTTGAATCTCAGCGGTTCCACGTTCTCTCACAACGTTTGCCAGCGCGCCTGCTACTGAATTAGGTACGGATTTTGCTGATACTTTTAATACTTCCATTACTAGCTCCTCCTTCAATCACTAAGGTTGTTCCATCACTACTATATTCCTTGGAGATGCAGATTATTCCTTACCTAATATCCATTATGAGGTAATTTTTCACAAAATTCAAATAATCATTCAAAGAACGGATGATCATCGTTAATTTGTATGCGCTTCACGGTTTTCGCTTTACCGCTCTGGTCATCTACATCCACCAAGAAACCGCTTAACTGTGTTCTTCCCGATTTTGGAACTTCAAAACGTACAGGGAGGTTCGTTAGGAAACGTTTTAAGACTGCCTCCCGGTCCATGCCGAGAATTCCATCATAAGGACCTGTCATCCCTACATCGGAGATATAGGCTGTTCCTCCTGGAAGGATTCGCTCATCAGCAGTTTGAATATGAGTGTGCGTTCCGACATTTACACTCACACGTCCGTCTACATACCACCCCATCGCTTGTTTCTCACTAGTAGCTTCCGCATGAAAATCAAGGAAGATGATAGATGTTCGTTTCTTCGCCTCTTCAATAAGTTCGTCCACTTTACGGAAAGGGTCGTCATTTGGGGAAAGAAATGTTCTTCCCTGAAGATTGATAACGGCCACTTCTCCTTTCGGTGTTTTCACGAACGTCATCCCTTTCCCTGGTGTACCTTCCGGAAAGTTCGCGGGTCTTACTAAGTATTCTGCATCATCAATGAAATCAAATATCTCTTTTTTATCCCAAGCGTGGTTCCCAAGTGTGACAGCTTGTGCTCCTCTTTCTAGGAAGCGACGATAAATTTTTTCATTTATCCCCTTCCCTGATGCAGCATTCTCACCATTGACAATCGTGACAGCAGGTTGGTATTTCTGCTTCAATTTCGGTACATATTCATCAATCATTTGACGCCCTGGGGATCCCACAACATCTCCTATAAATAAAATTCTCATAGTTCCATCCTTTCTTATTTGTACAGTATTGAATACTTCATAAAAATTCTCTTAACAAAACAAATGAAGCGACCTGACAAAAGGCCGCTTCACTGTATTATTTCGCATACTCCACAGAGCGTGTTTCACGAATGACGGTAACTTTAATATGACCTGGATAATCTAGCTCACCCTCGATCCTATTACGGATGTCCCGGGCTAATCTTGTTGCTTCAAGATCATCAATCTCATCAGGGCGAACCATGATACGTACTTCACGTCCTGCCTGGATGGCAAAGGATTTTTCAACTCCATCATACGATTCAGAAATCTCTTCTAGTTTCTCAAGTCGCTTGATGTAGTTCTCAAGTGTCTCACTACGAGCACCCGGACGAGCAGCAGAAAGAGCATCTGCAGCCGCTACCAGTACAGAAATGATCGATGTCGCCTCTTCATCACCGTGGTGAGAGGCAATCGCGTTGATCACCGTGTCATTTTCCTTATACTTAGTCGCGAGTTCTTTTCCGATTTCTACGTGGCTGCCTTCCACTTCGTGGTCAATGGCTTTACCGATGTCGTGTAGTAATCCTGCACGACGAGCAAGCGTCTCATCTTCCCCGAGTTCTGCAGCAAGTAATCCAGATAAGTAAGCGACCTCTGTAGAGTGTTTAAGTACGTTTTGGCCGTAACTTGTACGGTACTTCAAGCGTCCCAGAATCTTCACAAGGTCTGGGTGAAGTCCATGCACTCCCACTTCAAACGTCGTCTCTTCTCCAACTTCACGTATATAATCATCCACTTCCCGGCGAGACTTGTCTACCATTTCTTCGATTCTAGCAGGGTGAATACGTCCATCCTGAACCAGTTTCTCAAGAGCCATTCGCGCCGTTTCACGACGAATCGGGTCAAATCCAGAAAGAATGACCGCCTCTGGCGTGTCATCGATGATCAAGTCAATTCCCGTAAGTGTTTCCAATGTACGGATATTTCGACCTTCACGTCCAATGATTCGGCCTTTCATTTCGTCATTCGGTAGGTTTACTACCGATACGGTCGTCTCAGCTACATGGTCCGCTGCGCACCGTTGTAAGGCAAGGGAAAGAATGCTCTTGGCTTTCTTGTCCGCCTCTTCTTTCGCACGGTTCTCTGCTTCTTTCACCATGAGAGCTGATTCATGCGATACCTCTTGTTCCACACGTTCCAAAATGATTTGTTTCGCCTGATCTGATGTCAAACCTGAAATTCTTTCAAGTTCTGTTTGCTGTTCTTGAAGCATAGCTTGCACTTTGCTTTCCGCTTCTTCAATTTGTTGTTGTCTCTCGGCAAGAGTTTCCTCTTTCTTTTCGAGTGAAAGATCACGTTGATCTAATGTTCCACTCTTACGATCAAGATTCTCTTCTTTCTGTGTCAGACGGTTTTCTGTTTTTTGTAATTCTAAGCGGCGTTCGCGAATTTCCGCTTCCGCTTCTTGACGGAATTTCTGGTTCTCTTCTTTGGCTTCTAGAAGAGCTTCCTTCTTAGCTGATTCAGCGTTACGACGGCCTTCTTCGACAATCTGTTTCGCTAATTCTTCAGCACTGGAAATTTTCGCTTCCGCAATCTTCTTCCGAATAAGATAACCAACAACAGAACCGACGATTAAGGCAAGCAAAATGAAGATGAGCGAGGATATCATATCCATAATTTCACCTCCTCTTGCTATGAACTTGGTCCGTTTGTCGGTAATTACAAACGATTCATTTTCAGTTTCATTTCGTTAATATAAGGGTATAAAGATGAAAATGATACACATTCATTTTATGCCTGCCATTCACTAATGTCAAGGAATCCTCGTACCTTCCGACTCTTTAATTGTAATATTTCAAACTATCTGTCAGTTTTTCACCTTTTCTAACCACTTCCATTATAGGAATAACAAGGATGATTCTAAACATTAGAAGCGAATTTTATAATGTTTAGTTTTTTTTATTTTACCTTTTTAAAGCAAGCTTTTCTCCCGATCTAATCCATCTATTCTCTACAATAGTATCCGGGAATACTGTGTCACCTAGGGGAAACAAGAGTACGACAGCTGAGCCGAAGGAAAAATACCCCACTTCCTCCCCTTTATTTAAATGCATGCCCTCATGCGTGATCTCTATCGTATTTACCCACATTGCCCCAACCTTTACGAAGCCAATATTGCCCCCTGTGTCATCTAAGAGTTCCGTCACAATTCGGAAATTAGAAGTTATAGGGGAACGGCCGTATTTCAACCCCCACTTGTTCACTGGAAAGGATCTACCGCCAATTCCGTATTGTGAAAGTATTTTTGCAGTTACGGGAGAATAGATACGATGGTAGTCACCGGGGCTAAGATACAAAACTATAAACTTGCCATTAAGGTAACGCTGCTCCATATCTTCGTCGTTGAGTAGGGTTTGAAGAGAATAAGATATGCCTTTGACATGAATCTTATCATGGTTTATGTCTCCCATTTGCTTTACTAATCCGTCTACAGGGCTTATAACAGCATGAGGTGTGGCATCAACAGGGCGTGCCTCCTCTTTCCATTCCCTAATGAAGTATTCATGTAAAGACTCGAACGCTTCTGCTCCATGTTTACTATC
Organism: Halobacillus salinus; assembly: GCF_004684905.1. Taxonomy (GTDB): domain Bacteria; phylum Bacillota; class Bacilli; order Bacillales; family Halobacillaceae; genus Halobacillus; species Halobacillus salinus. The sequence goes on from NZ_SRJC01000001.1 coordinate 1,278,787, forward strand.
CACGTCATTTGCTCTGAACCATCTTCTATAAAAAGGGATCATGTACTTGCTGATACGAGACTTCGCTAAACTCATGAGTACTAAGGAGACTGAGGGTGAATTCAACACCCAGATCACAATTCTATAGATATGCCTCACATACTCTTCTCCTTTCCCACTACACAACCTGTTCGTTTTAAAGAAGTTTAAAAGAAAAGCAGCACCTGATAGAGGTACTGCTTTCTACTTATTATACATCAAGAGATTCTTGACTATCTTCCTTAACTTCATCTTTCTCAGCACCTGTATCCATATCATAATGTTCGCGAATGAGGCGTTTCACTTCCGTATAAACTTCTTGATTCTCTTTCAGGAACTGTTTCGCATTCTCGCGTCCTTGACCAAGACGGTCATCGTTATAAGAATACCAAGATCCACTCTTCTGGATAATGTCTAGGTCTGTACCGATATCGAGAAGTTCACCTTCTGCGGAAATACCTTCCCCGTACATGATATCCACTTCTGCCTGTCTAAATGGTGGGGCTACTTTGTTTTTGACGACTTTCAAACGTGTTTTGTTTCCGACCATTTCGTTCCCCTGCTTCAATGTTTCAGCACGACGTACTTCTAATCGTACAGAAGAATAGAACTTCAACGCACGTCCTCCTGGAGTCGTTTCCGGGTTACCGAACATAACGCCGACTTTTTCACGGATTTGGTTAATGAAAATCGCCGTTGTCTTCGACTTGTTGATTGCACCAGAAAGCTTACGAAGCGCCTGAGACATAAGACGAGCTTGGAGTCCTACGTGAGCGTCTCCCATTTCCCCTTCAATTTCAGCTTTTGGAACTAGTGCCGCAACCGAGTCCACAACGATCATATCTACTGCTCCACTACGAACTAGTGCTTCCGCGATCTCTAGAGCCTGCTCTCCAGTGTCAGGTTGAGAGAGTAATAGTTCATCAATATTAACACCTAATGCGCGGGCATAAACTGGGTCAAGGGCATGCTCAGCATCGATGAAAGCTGCCTGTCCACCTTGGCGTTGAGCTTCTGCAATCGCATGGAGAGCAACCGTTGTCTTACCAGAAGATTCCGGTCCGTAGATTTCTACGATTCTTCCACGTGGATAACCACCTACTCCGAGCGCAACATCTAACGCAAGCGATCCACTTGGAACTGTATTTATTCTTTGTTCGGCATTCTCACCTAATTTCATGATAGAGCCTTTACCGAATTGTTTTTCTATTTGGCGCAATGCCATATCTAAAGCTTGTTTACGATCACTCATTTTATACCGCCTTTCAAATTTTCTACTCTTATCATAACTTGTTTTAACACGATACACAACAAAAAAAGCGAATAAATGTTCCCTTTTTTAATAAGGAAACACATGCGAAACACCAATTTTCCTCTATAGAAAAAAGGAAGTTTCGCATGTGCTGAGTGTGTCATTTTACTTTTTTAAGTTATGGTAAATTAATTCGTACCCTTTCTTCACGGCGCGCATTCTTATCTTGTCACGACCTCCATCAAAGTGGCATTCGTGAACTACAGGTTTCCGCTCCCCGATCTGTAAGCCTATAAACACTGTTCCAGGCTCTTTGCCCTCACTAGCCTCAGGGCCAGCTACGCCTGTGAAACTGATTGCTACATCGGCATAGAGCAGACTTTGAGCATTCAACGCCATGACTTCCGCGCACTCGTAGCTGATTGTCCCGAACTCTTTGATGATGAACTTAGGCACCTCAATAATCATTTCCTTAGTAAAGGGCGTGTAAGCTACCAAGCTCCCCTGACATACGGAAGATGCTCCCGGAAGGGAGATCATCCGTTCGGCGAATAGACCCCCAGTTAAACTTTCAGCAGAACCGACCGTCATGTTCTTCTCTTTCAAAAGATCGCGGACAGTCTCTTCGATTGTTGTGTCGTCACTACCATAATAGTACTTGCCGACTCTTGTAAGGATCTGTTCTTTCATTTTGGCAATCTTATCACTTGCATCTTTGTCAGTTTCTCCAGTAGCCGTGATACGTAGCCCTACCTCTCCGTCCCCTGCTAGAGGGGCGATGGTCGGATTCGTTTGGGAACGGATTAAATCGCTGACTTCCTCTTCAAGTGAAGATTCACCGATTCCGATAAACCGCATCATTTCTGACATAATCTCAGATTTTAATTGGAACGTTTCCTTGAAATATGGCAGGACATGCTCATTCATAAGCATCTTCATTTCTTGAGGTACACCTGGAAGGAACACCCAAATACGACCATCTACTTCTACGATCTGCCCTGGTGCCATCCCTTCATTGTTCAATAGAACTTGCGCTTGTTCAAAGACTAGTGCCTGTTTGCGGTTATTGTCTGTCATTGTCCGTTTGTTTTTCTTGTAATAATTCTCCACATTGGAAAGAGACGGCTGGTGTATGACCAAATCTTGTCCAATCAAAGGCTTGGCTGCGTCTCTTGTCATGTCATCCTCCGTCGGACCAAGTCCCCCTGTGACGATGATGACATCCGACCGATTGTGGGCTGCTTCAAAGGTTTGGAACACCCGATCATAGTTATCACCAACAACACTCTGGTGATAGATGGGCATGCCAAGGGTGGCTAGCTGCTTCGAAATCCATTGGGCGTTCGTATTAACAATTTGACCAAGAAGCAACTCTGTTCCAACAGCAATCATTTCTGTCTTCATTTGGAATCTCTCATTACGTGCCAATTTTTCTTGAAGTAATCATACCCCGACAAAATCGTAATGAACAAGGCAGCGTATAATACAATCGTCCCAACAGGGAATGACACGAAAGCAAACGGCCAGTTATGAAGTAATAAAAGAGAGATCGCCAGAATTTGTAGCGTTGTTTTCAATTTACCCATTTGGCTTGCAGCAAGGACAGTCCCTTCACCAGCTGCAACAAGTCGGAGTCCTGTAACGGCAAATTCACGACTTATAATGACGATGACGACCCATGCAGGCGCAAGTCCGATCTCAACTAGTAATATGAGTGCGGCACTCACTAATAACTTGTCAGCTAAAGGATCAAGGAATTTCCCTAAATTCGTTACTAAGTTGTACTTCCTTGCAATTTGTCCATCAATCCAGTCTGTTGTTGAAGCAATGATAAAAATCAGTGCTCCAACAAGGTGAGAGATAGGTAAGTCCCTTTCCCCCATTTCATAAGCGCCCCATTCAAAAGGAACACTCATAAGTAAAATAAAAATAGGGATGAGCATAATTCTAGATAACGTAATCTTGTTTGGTAAGTTCATTCTTTCACTCTCCTGAAAGTAGTAAAAAGCTGCCCAGAACAACGAAGAAGGAAATTCGTCTAGGTGTTCTTAGGCAGCCTCGTAGTTGTTCTCATTCACTCAAAATTCAATAAAACCTTTTGAGTATCGTGGTCATTCGGAAACGGCACAGGTTCTCCATTAATGAGAATCTTCGTATTCGGTACGCTTCCTGTTTTCAAATAAAGCTGATCTTGATTGGAAAAGTCAAGATTGATTGGAGAATCCTCTGCACTATACATGCTAGGAGGAGTCAAATTATTCTCTCCTTTAGGAGAAGTCGCTTCCAAGTAGGCCTGGCCAGTCAATTCGATTGTTGCCGTGCGCTCAGAGACGCCTGTAACCGTATAAACGTGCTCTGGGAAAGTCCCAGTGCCTTCTTGTGTCAATTCAATTTTCACCTCAGACTCAGCCGGCTCTTCAGCCTCTTCGTCGTTCGTTTCTTCTGCGGGCTTATCTGTAGATTCTTCTGCAGGCTCCTCTTCAGCCGGTGCTTCTTCGCTACCCTCTTCTTCAGAGCTCTCTTGATCAGAATCAGCCGGCAGTTCGATTGCATCATCGGTGCCATCAGTACTTGCTGGGTCATTTTCCCCACCAGAAGAATCATTCATGTTTACGAAGAACACATAGATCGCAATCGCAATGGCAATAATTACAATACCCGTCAATATACGAGGGAACAGACTTGTCCCCTTGCTCGAACTCTTCGGTTTCGACGTCTGCTGTCTAGCCCTTTGAGTCCGACTATACTTGATGATTTCTTCATCTTCATAGGAAGGAAGCTCACTCTTATGATCCTCCATGATTTCTTCGGGATTAAGCCCCACTGCTGAAGCATATTCCCGAATGAAAGCCCTTGTGTAAAACTTGCCGGGCAGCGTCTTGAAATCATTGTTCTCAATAGCATTCAAGTATCTTTTTTGAATCTTGGTCGTCTCCTGGATTTCTTCGAGCGACAACCCTTTGGACTCTCTGGCTTCTTTAAGCCTTGATCCGATATCCATCTCCATGTACAACACCATCCATCGTTTTAAAAATCAAACATAGAAAAACCATCATTCATGGACATGCTTGGTTTCTCTACCGTTTCATACGTAATTTCTTCATCTTCGTTATTTCTAAGCTCAATGATGTAGTCAAAATCCTCCATCTTATACTCTGTCTCCTGCACGAAAATATCTGGATGTTCTATCACTTTCGTAGCAGGTAAGCGCATGATTTCACGAACGAGCTGCCAATGCTGCTCGCTTGCTCTTCTCGCGGAGACAATTCCGTCGATGATATATAAGTTGTCTTCACTATACTCATCATCAATCAGCTGATTTCGAACTGTCTGCTTAAGCAAAGTACTCGAAACAAACAGCCACCGTTTATTCGCACAAACACTGGCTGCGACAACGGATTCTGTCTTACCAACACGTGGCATACCTCTAATGCCAACAAGCTTATGCCCCTCTTTCATGAACAGTTCCGCCATAAAGTCGACCAGTAACCCCAAGTCTTCCCGGTTAAATCGAAACGTCTTCCGATCGTCTACATCACTATGTATATAACGCCCATGCCTGACAGCCAGACGGTCTCTTAGTTTCGGTCTTCGCAATTTCGTCACTTTTATTGTATCCATTGTATCGAGAATAGATTTCAAACGGGTGATTTGCTCTTCATCTTTACATAACAAAAGCATTCCACGATGGGAATTCTCTACACCGTTAATTGTGACAATATTGATCGCCATCATCCCAAGCAAGGACGAGATATCTCCTAGAAGTCCAGGGCGGTTGTATTGGATTTCATATTCTAAATACCATTCTGTCTTCTCCATAGCACAACTCCTCTGGAAGTTATTGTCGAAATTTGTTTAACAAGATGGAAAACTACCTATGTATCATCATAAATGATTTTAGAGGAATAAGAAAGCATCAGCTTGTGAATTTCCGATATTTCTTGTGAATCCATACTAAAAGAAAAACCGCACAGAGTATACTCTGTACGGCCTCCCCTTACTGTTGATTGCCTTCGTTTTGAACGAGTTTGACCATCATACCAGCAATAGCTTTCTGCTCTTTGTCATCCGCTACATTCCAAAGGTCACGAAGGACAGCTTCTTGTTCGTTTTTAGCATCGACAGACGTTGCTAAATAATTACCGATTTCATAAGCCATTTCGTTAACAGTACGCTCTTCCATACCTTGACCTTGTGCTTGATGCAAGCGGTCACCTAAGAAATCTTTCCATGAACCCCAGTTATCGAGAACAGACATATCTGTTACCTCCTCTATTATTGATCGCTCTTAGTATGAGAAGATCAGGAGGATTTTATTCATGAAAAATCAAGTCCATCCACCATTCACTTTGATCGTCTGACCAGTTATGTAACTCGCTTCTTCGCTCATTAGAAAACGGATCGCACCTGACACTTCAGCAGGCTGTCCTGCCCGCCCAACCGGGATCTCTTCTGCCAACATCTGCGCTTCTTCGTCACTCAAGTGTGCATTCATCTCAGACTGTATCCAGCCAGGGGTAACCGCATTAACCCTGATGCCACTTGGTGCCACTTCCTTTGCGAGACCTTTTACAAAACTAAGCTGAGCTCCTTTAACCGAGCTATAGACGACTTCCGTACTCGCTCCCTCTTCACCGAATACAGATGAAACGACTACAATATGCCCCTTCTTATTTGAAATCATTGCTGGCAATGCTTGTTGGGTGATTCGCCATGTGGACTGTACGTGAAGATAGTAAAGTTGATCCATATCAGCGACCGACATATCTTGAAATAATCCAGTCCACGCTTGTCCGCCACAAAAAACAAGCGCATCCCACTCCTCATCCATGCCATCCAGAAAAGCTTGGATGCCTTCTGGGTGTGACAGATCTCCTTGGTATGCTCCAAGCCACTGTTCACTTGGCACTTGGTCTCGTAGCCTGTAAATTACCTGTTCATTAGAGCGATAATGGCAAGCGACAGCCCAGCCATCTTCCACAAGCTTGACTGTCGTTGCAAGGCCTATAGCCCCACTTGCCCCTATTATCAGGCAGCGTTTACGCATCTTGAGGCTTCACCTGGAATATGGAAATAGCTTCTTCTTTGATCCAATGTTGTAAATACTCATCTGCATCTTTTGGTGACAACGACTCGATGACAGGAAGTACATCAAACAAGTCACCACCTAGTGTGTGGTAGTGTGTAAACTGATTAGCGATAAATTCAAGCGAGTTCATCGCCCGCATAAACTGACCGATTTTCTTCCGTTTCATACGTGTGAAATCTTCTTCGGATATGCTTGTGTCTTTCAGTTCATGAAGCATTTCCTTGACCCGTTTTGTCATTTCATCGGGTTTACGAGTATCCCCACCAAGTATTGTGAAACCGAACTGGCGGTCAAGTTCTGTTTCGAAGGAGAAGCTGTCATCAATCAGATCATTTTTATACAGTTCTTCATAAAAAGCACCGCTACGGGAGAAATAGAAGTCTAAAATCATCTCAGACAACAACTCTGCACGAAGCAGCTCTTGACCGGATAGATCCTTGACATTTTCTTTCACACCGACCATTGCTTTTGCTGTCGTAACTGGCATCTTAATGGATTGGCTCTTCTCCGCAACCTCAATAGGTTCGTCGGGATAAGAGCGGTTGATGACAGGTGCGTCCGGGAACTCTTTAGACTGTTGGTTTTCTCGGATTAACGTCATCATCGCTTCTGGTTCTATATTTCCTGCTACGAACAACGTCATGTTCGACGGGTGATAGAATGTTTCATAGCAAGTATATAAATCGTCTTTCGTGATTTTCTGAATGGAATCAACCGTTCCGGCGATATCCACCTTCACCGGATGTTGATGGTACATGCTTTGGATCGTCCCAAAGAATGAGCGCCAATCAGGCTGGTCGTCATACATGTTTATCTCTTGTGCGATGATACCTTTTTCTTTCTCGACAGACTCTTCTGAGAAATAAGGGTCCTGTACGAAGTCAAGCAACGTTTTAACATTTTTCTCGACATGGCTCGTCGCAGAAAATAAGTAAGCCGTCTTCGTAAAGGAAGTAAAGGCATTCGCAGAGGCCCCGAGCTTCGTGAAATCCTGAAAAACATCCCGATCTTCTTTTTCGAAAAGTTTGTGCTCTAAGAAGTGGGCAATACCTTCAGGAACCGTCACTTGCTCGTCTTTGCCGATTGGTGTAAACGTTTGGTCGATGGATCCATAATTGGTTGTGAAAATGCCAAATGTTTTGGCCATTTCCGGTTTGGAAAGCAGGAACACTTGCAATCCATTATCCAATGTCTCTTTATAGACGGTTTCATTAAGCTGTTGGTACTTTAATTCTTCCACCATTATTCCCCTCCCTCTTGGCTCGTTAAGAAGTAGATCGTATCAAGTTTGACCTTATTAGCCATGCGCACGACGTCTTCTTTCGTCACCTTACGGATATTCTCCATTAACTGACTAGCAGGCATTTCAGCACCTGAGATCATTTGATGATACAACACTTCAATCAACCCGTTCGCATTGTCCATCGTTTCTTGAAGCTGATTGACTACCTGTTCTTTGGTCTCGTTCACCTGTTCCTCTGTGAAGTCCCCGTTTTTCATTGCTTCCATCTGGTCTAAAATAATAGACTTCGCCTGGTCATAATCTTTTGGATCAATTCCGCTGAATACGAGCAGCAAGCCTTTATGACTTTCAAAACGTGATGCAGCATAGTATGCCAAGCTATGTTTTTCGCGGACATTCATGAATAACTTCGAACTCGGGAATCCGCCAAAGATCCCGTTGAAGATCTGTAGGGCATAATAATCATCATCACCGAATTTAGTGTACGTACGATACCCGATGTGAAGTTTCCCTTGGTTAACTTCTTCCGGCTCGACGATCTCTTTTACGTCTGTAATTTCCTTAGACTCCGCTTTCTGGTCATTATCGACGTTCGTACTCTGAGAACGTGAGAAATACTGATCCGTCATCGTTTCAATTTGAGACTCGTCAATATCCCCGATCACATATACATCCAACAGATCGTTTGTGATCATGTTCTGGTAGTATTGGTATAGCTTTTCCGGAGTAATAGAAGCGAGGTCTTCTTGATACCCATGAACATGAAGGGAATACGGCTCTCCCTCGCACATGTTGTCCATCAACCGAACGTTCGCATAGCTCATCTTATCATCTTTGATGGATGTGATTTTTTGCTCAAGCGTCTGCTTTTCCCGGTTCACAATTTCTGGGTCGAACCCATTTCCCTCTGTCTTCGGATTAAATAATACTTGATGGAAAAGTTTCATAGCCTCTTCCAAAATCGGCTCTTGGTCATTCAAATATGCTTCATTGACCACTTCCATGCGGAAGCTGATGACATGATTCTCTCCTTTCTTGGAACCATCACTCGATAAAGCAGTACCGTAAAGGTTCTCGAACGCCGACTGCAAAGAGCGTACGTTCGGATATTCATTCGTCGCCTTCTGCAAAACGTGGGGTAACAACGCCCTTTCCGTAATCCCCTCTCTTTTTAATGGAGATTTGAATTTAGCGACAATCGTAATCGTTTTGTATTTATCGCTAGGTAAAATATGTAGACGATACCCTTGTTTAGTAGATAATTTCTCTTTTGAAACTTTCAAAGCTCTTCCTCCTCTTCGTCTTTTCTCATAGTATGGACGTAACTGGAGCACTTCATCCGTACGTCTTATGCTAAGGTATATGATTCAAAATGTAAAAAATTAAGCCCGTCACCATAATTCCTTGAAAATAGAAGAACCTGGTACTAGGTACCAGGTTCTTGTAGTAATCTATATTAGCGACTACCCTTCACATAAGGCTCTCCCAACGCTTTTGGCGCTTCCGCACGTCCGATAAATCCAGCAAGTGCCAGAATCGTCAGTACATACGGCGCAATCAATAAGAAGATTTGAGGTACATCTTCAAACAGCGGCAGACCAGAACCGAAGACACTCAATGATTGAGCGAAACCGAAGAATATCGCCGCTCCTAAAGCTCCGAGCGGATGCCATTTCCCGAAGATAACCGCAGCAAGTGCCATAAACCCTTGACCTACGATGGTAGAGTGAGAGAAGTTCAATGCTACCGTCAGCGCATAAACGGAACCACCAAGCCCACCGAACGCACCAGAGAGCATGACAGCTATATAACGCATACGGTACACTTTGATTCCATTCGTATCCGCTGCCATCGGGTGCTCACCAACAGAACGCAAACGTAAACCAAATGGCGTTTTATAAATGATGAACCACACAAGAACAGCAAGAGCGATTGCTAGATAAGAAGTCATATACCAGTCAGAGAAGAACCAGTCTCCAATAATCGGAATTTGACTTAAACCAGGAATGTCCGTTGCATAGAAAGGACGTTCGACCATATCTGTCTGCCCTTTATCGTACCATTGCTTTGTCAAAAAGAGACCAATACCGAGTGCTAAGAAGTTAATGGCAACCCCACTGACTACTTGATCGGCCCTGAAAGTGATGGAAGCTACAGCGTGTACCAATGCAAACAAGGCAGATACAGCCATTGCAACTAGAATGGATACCCAAGGAGTTGCTGCTCCGAATGTATCATAAAACGTTAAGTGGAAGACGACACCGACGAAGGCTCCCATGACCATCAAGCCTTCTAAGCCGATATTAATAATTCCGGATCGTTCACTGAATACGCCACCTAACGCCGTGAAAATCAGAGGGGCAGCGTAAACCATCGCCGCTGGAATGATGGATGCTATGATATCAATAATCCCCATTTATTTCCCCTCCTTTTTGAAACGTAAGAAAACCCAACGAATGATGTAGCTCGAAGCTACGAAGAAAATGATTAATGCGATAACGATCTCTACAAGTTCTGTCGGAACACCCGCTTCTGTAGGCATGTTCAAGGCACCGATTTTCAATGTACCGAATAGGAATGCAGCCAAAACAACACCTAGTGCAGTATTTGCACCAAGCAACGCAACCGCGATTCCATCAAATCCAATGTTCGTAAATCCAGATTTAACGTTCATATATCCAAACGTACCTAGTCCTTCCATTGCCCCTGCAAGTCCTGCAAAAGCACCTGAAATGACCATGGCAAGAACGATGTTCTTACTAACATTCATCCCAGCATATTTGGAAGCGTTCTGGTTAAATCCGACCGATCGTAATTCGAAACCGGTCGTTGTCTTATTAAGTACAAACCACATCACCGCTGCCATGAACAATGCGATGAGTATTCCGTAGTGCAAGCGAGAATAAAATGTCATACTTGCAAGCCATTCTGATGCAAGGGAAGCAGTTGGGAAAATCTCAGGCGTACGGTCTGCACCGTCCGTCAGTACACTTCTGACCATTTCGTTAGAAATATATAAGGCGATATAGTTCATCATAATGGTCACAATAACTTCGTGTACTCCAAGTTTAGCTTTCAAAATACCGGGAATGAATCCCCAGAAAGCTCCTGCCAAAGCAGCAGCTAGTACTGCAAGTGGGAGATGGATGACCATAGGAAGTTCAAAAGAAATACCGACCCACACCGAAGCTAGCCATCCTACAAATACTTGCCCCTCAACACCTATGTTCAATAGCCCAGTCCGCAACGCAAAGGCTACGGCTAGTCCCGATAGAATATAAGGTGTCACCTGTCGAATTGTTTCTCCGAAGAAATAACTGTCTCCGAAAGCACCGTTCCATAGGGCAGCATACCCTTCAACAGGATTGTACCCGAAGAAGAACATGATGATCGCTCCGGAAAGCAACCCTAATAATACCGAAATTATCGGAATTAAAATATTGATCATTCGATTGGAAAACAACATATTATTCTCCACCTGCCTTCACTGTCGTATTTCCTGCCATTAAGAGACCGAGGTCCTGTTCATTCGTCTCTTCCGGTTTGACTTCGGATACGATCTGACCGTCAAACATGACGGCGATCCGGTCACTCAAGTTCATGATTTCTTCCAATTCAAATGAAAGAAGCAGAACGGCCCTACCTTTGTCTCTTTCTTCTATCAAACGTTGGTGAATGAATTCAATGGCACCTACATCAAGACCACGGGTCGGCTGAGCAGCAATGATCAAGTCTGGAGACCGATCCACTTCACGTCCAATGATCGCTTTTTGCTGGTTACCACCAGAAAGTGCACGAGCTTTCGTGTAGGCGTCCGGTGTACGGACATCGTATTCTTCAATAAGCTCATTCGCTTTTTTATAAATATTTTTAAAGTTCATAACCCCATTTTTAGAGAAAGGTTTATCATAGTAGGATTGCAATACCATATTTTCTCCGATAGGAAAGTCAAGAACGAGTCCGAACTTATGACGGTCCTGAGGGATATGAGAGATACCCGATTGAGTTACTTTTCTTGGCGTCAAGTTGGTAAGGGCTTTATCATGAAGCTTGATTTCTCCCGACTCTGTCTTACGAAGCCCTGTAATGGCTTCGATCAACTCGGACTGACCATTTCCATCTACACCAGCGATTCCGACGATTTCTCCGGCTTTAACATCAAGGTTCAGCCCCTTGACCATCTCGACACCTCGAACGTCTTTCACTCTCAAGTCTTTAATAGATAAGTATGTCTCTTGCGGTTCTGCAGGTTTTTTCTCTGTTGAGAAACTCACTTCACGTCCTACCATTAAAGATGCCAGGTCGGTAGGGTTCGTTTCGGCAACATCGACAGTGCCAATTCCCTGCCCTTTACGAATAACCGTGCAGCGGTCGCACACTTCCATGATCTCTTTTAATTTGTGAGTAATAAGAATAATGGATTTGCCTTCCGAAACAAGACTCTTCATGATTTGGATGAGTTCTTTGATTTCTTGTGGCGTTAGAACCGCCGTAGGCTCATCGAAAATCAGAATCTCCGCTCCACGATAGAGCGTTTTCAGAATCTCGACTCGCTGTTGCATCCCAACAGAAATATCGCGAATTTTCGCTCTTGGATCCACATTCAATCCGTATCGTTCTGATAACTCCTGAACTTCCTGCTCCGCTTTCTTCAAGTTAACTCTGCCCATTTTCTTAGGCTCACTGCCTAACACAATGTTCTCTGTAACAGTGAATGTATCGACAAGCATAAAGTGTTGGTGAACCATTCCAATTCCTAATCCATTCGCTACATTCGGATCGGTAATGTTCGCTTTCTCACCACGAACGCGGATTTCGCCTTTTTCCGGCTGATAGAGGCCGAAAAGCACGTTCATCAAAGTGGATTTACCTGCACCATTTTCACCTAACAAGGCGTGGATTTCACCCTTTTTCACTTGCAAGTTGATATTGTCATTCGCCACAATACCAGGAAATTCTTTACGTATATTCAGCATCTCGATTACGTAATCCATTCGCTTCCCCTCACTCTCTTTATTTTCCAGTCGTGATCTCTCTTGAAAAAATCATCAAATGAAGAGGGCCGGAGCCGCTTCATTTGATGATTTTGCTTTATAAAAAAAGAAGGCCGGCCAAGAACCAGCCTTCTTTTTCAAACCTCTTATAGAGAATTCACGTATGTTTCAAGATCTTCACGTGTGCTTGGTACTTCTACATCGCCATTAACGATTTTCTCTTTCCACTCTTCAATTGAAGAAATGATGTCTTCTGTAAGAGCTTCTTCGTTTGTACGAGCGATGCTTACTGCATCATCAGCAAGACCATATTCCAGCACTTCCCCACCAGGGAATTCACCGTTCATGGATTGAGTAGAAACGTCCTGAACTGCGATATCTACACGCTTAACCATAGAAGTAAGGGTTACGTTTGTATCACCAACAGAACCTTCTTCGTATTGGTCACGGTCAACACCGATTACCCATACGTTTGCTTCAGGATCATTGTTCTTGATGTCTTTCGCTTGAGCAAATACACCGTTACCTGTCGCGCCTGATGCGTGGTAAATTACGTCAACGCCTTTGTTATACATGTTTGTAGCAATAAGTTTACCTTTGTCCGCTGCAGCGAAGCTTTCCGCATATTGAACGTCTACTTCGATGTCTGGGTTTACAGACTTAACACCTGCTACGAATCCAGCTTCGAACTTGTTGATCAAGTCTCCGTCAACTCCACCGACGAAACCAACTTGGTTAGACTGAGTTTTCTTAGCTGCTGCTACACCTGCAAGGAATGATCCTTGGTGTTCTTTGAACGTGATACTTGCAATGTTGTCACCTTCTGCTACTGAGTCAACGATAGCAAAGTGAGTGTCACCATATTGACCCGCTACTTCTTCGATAGCCGGTTGTAGTAAGTATCCAATTCCAAAGATTAAGTTGTAATCTTGACGTACAAGACGGTTAAGGTTGGTTACGTAATCTGAATCACTTTCAGATTGTGCGTAGTCGAAACCTTCGCCTTTAGACATTCCGTTCTCATCACCGAATGCTTGAAGACCTTCCCATGCGGATTGGTTGAATGATTTATCATCAACGCCCCCGACGTCCGTAACCATCGCAACAGAGAAGTCTCCGTTTGCCGCTTCCTCACCTGAAGAATCTTCTGATTCACCAGAATCTCCTCCGCTTGATTGATCTTCTCCACCCTCATCGGATGAACCGCAAGCTGCTAATACAAGTCCAAGAGACAATAAAAGTGCTAACATGACAAACCAACGATTTTTAAACAAGTAAATTACCCCCTAATGTTGTTTAAGTCATACAAATTACAGTAATAGAACCAAACGTGATTAGCGTGAAGCCTCACCTCCCTAAAGTTCATCACATTGAAAGCCCTTACACTCTTTTTCGTAAAACGTGGAAGCTGAATTTATCTGCTCGGAAGTAGTTCGAGGATAGTAACATTGGCACATCATCCTCTGAATAGTGCATCTGCTTCAGCAATAATAAAGCTTGATCAGGCTCACAATTCAAAACGGGAGAGATTCGTTCGTGGTATCCGATCGGTTCGATGTGCGTAACAGCATATCCGATCCGCTTTCCTGTGAAATCTTCTAATGTTCTGAACAATGAATCCGCTTCGCGTACATGGTCGATCGGGATCAATTCTTCCGGAATCTTATCTACGCAATAGACGACCGGTTGTTCGTCAGCTGTTCTGACACGCTCCAGTTTTGCCAAGTTATGTAGTTCTAATGGAGCGAATCTACGCTTGTCTTCTTCCGTAGCTTCTACTAAATCAGCCGATAAATACTGAGAACCCGGAGTCATCCCTGAATCTGCAATCATGCCAGTGACACTGTTTAACTCTTCAATCCCTGAAGTGAACAATGGTTTCGGATTGACGAAGGTTCCGACTCCGTGCCTTCTCGTGACAACTCCGTCTTCTTCTAATATTCTCAATGCTTCTCTTAATGTTGCCCGAGAGACGCCTAAAGATTTAGATAATTGAAATTCGGAAGGAAGTTTCTGTTTTTCTAAATAGATACCGTTTTCAATGTCTCGTTTGATTTGTTCGATCACCTGTAGATAAAGGTGACGTGTATCTTGCCTAATCGACATACTATTCACTCCAAGTCCTAATGAGCTTCGATCGTAAAGAGATCTGACATCTGACGTTCGACACATCATATTTCGAAATTAATATAACACTTTTCTGAAGATAAATAAATAGAATCAGGACATTTTATTAGATTTTGTCACTAGATTTGACGAAATGTAAGCGTTTCTTGATTTTATAGGGGTATTTTTTCACTACAAAAAGGAATAGTATTCCATATAGTGTGCCATAGGTTTGGTAGGGATGATATTGGGGAAATCGATGAATTCAATATATGTTCTATTTAATAGCAAGGTGAAATCTCTGCTAAGAAAAAGACCCAAAGGTTATCTCGCACCTTTGGGTCTGGTTTTCATAAAATGCTAGTTTTCAGGAAGATTGTTCTTCGGTCTGGGAAACTAAGACGGACCTTGGTTTACTTCCTTCATAAGGACCGACAATACCGTTGTCTTCCATCGCGTCGATTAAGCGCGCAGCTCGTGTATAACCTACTCTGAATCTCCTCTGGATCATCGAAACACTCGCACTCTGCATCTCGACAACCATTTGGACTGCCTCCGGATATAAGTCATCATCGACTTCCTGTTTGACCTCACTCTCTTCCTCTGGAATCATTTCTTCTTGATACTGGGCTTTTTGTTGTTCCACACAGAAGTTTACAACGCGTTCCACTTCATCATCGGAAAGAAACGCACCTTGCACCCGGGTAGGCTTATTTGCTCCGACTGGTGTAAAGAGCATGTCTCCGCGCCCAAGAAGCTTCTCGGCTCCCCCAGAATCCAAAATGGTTCTGGAATCCGTTTGAGAGGAGACACTGAAAGCGATTCGTGATGGAATATTCGCTTTAATCACTCCAGTGATTACGTCAACAGACGGACGCTGTGTTGCGATGATCAAATGGATCCCAGCAGCTCGTGCCATTTGAGCAAGTCTTGTGATCGCATCCTCTACCTCGTTAGAAGCGACCATCATTAAGTCAGCAAGTTCGTCAACGAGTACGACAATATACGGTAATTGTGGCTGTGAGTCTTCGTTTTCTTGGTTGTGTTTTTTGACGTACTCGTTGTAGCTTTCAATATTACGTGTACCTGTATCAGAGAAGAGATCGTAGCGCCGTTCCA
This sequence comes from Halobacillus salinus, assembly GCF_004684905.1. Lineage (GTDB taxonomy): Bacteria > Bacillota > Bacilli > Bacillales > Halobacillaceae > Halobacillus > Halobacillus salinus. Next base: position 1,294,608 of record NZ_SRJC01000001.1, read on the forward strand.
TCTCAGAAACGACCTTCTTCAAAGCACGGGACGCTTTCTTAGGATCAGTCACAACAGGTGCGAGTAAATGCGGAATGCCGTTATAGACATTGAGCTCGACTTTTTTCGGATCGATCATCATCATTTTCACTTCGTGCGGCTTCGCCCGCATTAAAATACTAGTGATGATCCCGTTGATACACACACTCTTACCACTACCTGTGGCACCGGCGACAAGCAAGTGTGGCATTTTGTTCAGTTCGGACATGACGGCTTCTCCAGAGATGTCGCGGCCTAATGCAAAGCTCAACTTAGACTCAGGCTTCGACTTACCGGTTTCTAGAACTTCGCGTAGTGATACCATGGACACTTCTTGGTTCGGCACTTCGATTCCGACGGCAGATTTACCAGGAATGGGTGCTTCAATCCGAATATCCTTAGCAGCGAGAGCCAGCGCTAAATCATCATTCAAATTGACGATTTTACTAACTTTGACCCCTACATCAGGATATACTTCATACTTGGTAACAGCAGGGCCGACGTGGACCTTTGTCACTTTTGCTTTCACTCCGAAACTTTGGAATGTTTTCTCGAGCTTTCGCACAGTTGCCTGGATATGAGATCTTCCCTGACTTTGAGGATTTGAACTCGGCTCGTCCAATATCTCTATCTTCGGTAATTGATAATCCAAGTTTTCATGCTCGGCTGTAGGCATCGATTTCTCAAGACTTGTTTCTTCTTGAGATGTATTTGATTCAGCTGTTTTCTGTTTATCTTCTTGTTGTACCTCGGTCTCTGCATTATAACTCGTATGATCGGTGAAGTCCTGAATGATAGGTTCGTCTTCTTGAGCGACCTCATCTTCCACTTCTGTACCTGCTACATCAATGACTTTCGTATCTTCTGTCTCTGTATCAAGCTGTTTTTTCTCTTGGCGCTTTTCTTTCAAACGGGAGTACTGTTCGCTCCCAACCGTCTTCATGCGGGCTCCTACTTTTGCCAGTACATCTCCGAGCGATTTTTCACTCACGAACACTACACCGATAAGGAATAAAAAGATCGAAACGATCGCTGCACCTGCTCCAGAGAATAAGTAATACGTCACAGAGAGAAGCAGTGCACCGATTAGTCCGCCTCCAATACTGTAGAAAGAACCCTCCCCACGCATCATCATGGTCATACGATCCCACGTCATAGCAAGTATAGATCCTTCGCTTGCAGCTAGTTCATCAGCAAGTGTCTGAAGATGAGTAAACAACAATAGAGCTGTCAACATAATATAAAGTCCAATAAGTCGCTTATGTAAAAAGAAAGGCCACTTTCTCTTGACCATCAAATAGATTCCTACAATTAAAAAGAAAATCGTCGCAGTGAAATACCAAACGCCGAAAATAAACTGCCATAACCGTTCCAATCCACCAGGGATAGCTCCATCACTTATAGCAGATGCTCCGCTTCCAAACACAGCGAGAAACAAAAAGAGTAGTCCGACAAGCTCAAATTTCACATTTTCTTTTACCCCGGATTTCTTTTTTGTTTTACGCTTCTTCTTAGCCATAACTTTCACCTCCAGGTTGTTATATAATCTTGAAAACAGCGAGAGGCGGGACAATGCCCACCTCTACTGAATGAAGTCCATCACAGCTGTTTCTATTATACCATTGAACCTTTCTGGTTACGAGTCTAACCAATGACCTGGTTGAAGCTCTGGGTCCATGTAATGAGCAGGGTCAGTAGACAGTACTTGGACAATCTGTTTCCTGCCATCCCCTGCATCCAGACATTTTACAGGACAGTTTTTATGTTGATGATACACCATCTTCCCTTCCTCTTCTCGAGGGAAAATATCATGTTCACTTAGTGGAGTGTATAGAATCATTGGATCACCTGATTCTCAGACCCTTTGTTCTTTTGGATCATTTCCGTCAATTTCTCCATTGCTTCCTTTACGCCTCCGACGGCGTCGATGAGCCCATGATCAACCGCTTGTTGTCCTACAACGTTCGTTCCGATATCACGCGTCAGGTTCCCTTTTGCAAACATAAGCTCTTTGAACTTCTCCTCTTCGATATTCGAATGCCTTGTTACGAAGTTCACGACACGATCTTGCATCTTGTCCATGTATTCGAACGTCTGCGGAACACCGATTACCAACCCTGTCATCCTGATCGGATGGATAGTCATCGTTGCAGTCTCCACAATGAAAGAGTAGTCAGCCGAGACTGCAATCGGCACTCCGATTGAGTGGCCACCACCAAGGACGATAGAGACGGCTGGTTTCGATAAGGAAGCGATCATTTCTGAAATCGCGAGTCCCGCTTCTACATCTCCCCCTACGGTATTCAACAACACGACTAGCCCCTCAATCTTTGGGTTTTGCTCAATCGCAATTAATTGAGGAATTAGATGCTCGTACTTTGTTGTCTTATTCTGAGACGGGAGTTGGACGTGACCTTCAACCTGTCCAATTACAGGGAGTACATGAATATTGGAATCTGCAGGCTGTGGTACGGAGGATTGACCCAACTGCTGTATTTTATCGACAATGGTTGATTTGGACTGATCTTGCTTTTCGTCTTGATTCGGTGCGTCTTTCATGTTCATCGCTAACGACCCCTTTTCACTCTTTTCCCGTAGTATGAGTTGAACCGCTTACTCTCATACAAAAATCGTTCCATAACATCAAAGACCAGCGGATCGTTCCGCTGGTCTTTGATCAAATGCTTTTTAGAGTATTTTGTAACACCTTTTGCTCTTCATCAGTCAAAGGTACAAGAGGAAGCCTTACACCTCCGGTATCGATTCCAACTGTATGAAGAGCCGCTTTAACTGGTGCAGGGGATGGAGCTTGAAACATAGCGTGAAAAACAGGTCGCAACTTCCGATGAAGCGCTGCCGCTTCCTTTGTCTTACCTTGTGAGAATAGAGAAAGCATGTTTTGCATTTCGTTTCCGATGATATGAGAAGAGACAGAAATAATACCCTTAGCACCGATTGCGAATGCAGGAAGCGTCAAATGATCATCCCCGCTGTAAAGACTGAAGTCATCAGAGGTCCCCTCGATTATTTCTGCCATCCCATCCAGGTCACCTGTCGCCTCTTTTACCGAGACGATGTTAGCAACTTTGGAAAGTGAGATAATGGTTTCCGGTTCAATTCGGACCACTGACCGACCAGGCACGTTATACACCATAACCGGAAGCCTTACAGCCTCTGCAACCGTTCTGAAGTGATGGTAAAGCCCTGATTGATTCGGCTTGTTGTAATAAGGTGCCACAATCATCAAGGCATCTACTCCCGTTTGCTCCGCTTTCTGTGAAAGCTCAATGGATGCTTTTGTGTCATTACTACCCGTTCCGGCAATTACAGGAACTCGACCATTGACGGTTTTGACGACGTGATCCCACAAACTTACTTTCTCTTCTACGGTAAGGGTCGGGGACTCTCCTGTCGTGCCGGCTACAACCAATCCATCTGTACCATTTTTCAGTAAATGCTCAATGAGTATGGTCGTTGAGTCAAAATCAATGGATTGATCGGCATGAAACGGTGTCACCATAGCAGTCAACACTTTGCCAAAATTCATGATGGTACTTCCCCTTTCACCGATTCTTCATCTAGTTGGAACACTTCATGTAAGGCATTAACCGCTGGAATGAGATCCTCTTGCTTGATTAAAACCCAAATGGTCGTGTGTGAGTCTGCTGATTGGAGAATCTGCACACCAGCCTCTGTCAAAGCATGAACAATCATGGCAGTTACACCAGGAAGACCTGCGATGCCAGCACCTACTGTGGAAACCTTGGCACAACCATTATTCATCTCCGGTTCATACCCTAATGCCTCCAATATTTCCCTCGCTTTTTTTTCAAATGCTTCGTGAATAGTGTAGACGACTCCGCTCGGGGAGATGTTAATGAAATCTACTGATATGCCCGCAGAAGCCATCGATTTGAAGACATCTGATTGTAGTTTGGATGGATCTTCTTTGGATTGTACCTTAATTTGAGTGAGACCTACCATATGGGCGATGCCCGTCACAGCCCTCTCCTTCATTTCTTGGGCACGTGATTGTTCTGTTGTACCGGTTACAAGCGTTCCTGGAAGTTCAGAGTAGGTAGATCGGACCCGAATGGGTACGTTAGCATACATAGCGATTTCAACCGCCCGGGGGTGGATGACTTTTGCTCCTTGATTAGCCAAATGGCAAATTTCATTGTACGTTACCTCATCTAATGCTCGAGCTTTTTCCACCACTCGAGGGTCTGCTGTCATAATGCCATCTACGTCTGTAAAAATGTCGATATACTCAGCAGATAAAGAAGCACCGAGCGCTGCAGCGGTTGTGTCGCTTCCTCCGCGACCTATCGTTGTCGTTTCCCCTTGGCGAGTCTGACCTTGGAAGCCAGCTACGACAACTACATCATAGGTTTCCAGTTCCTTATGAATGCGAGATGGATTCATCTGAATAATTTTTGCTTTCGTGAAATCATTGTTGGTTAAAAATCCGGCTTGAGCACCGGAGAGAGATACCGATCGTATTCCAGACTGGTTAAGTTCATGGGCGAAAAGTATAGAGGAAATGGTTTCACCACAGGACATAAGAAGGTCCACCTCCCGTAGTGATGCGGATGTGTTAGGGTAATCAATCAAACTTAACAATGTATCTGTAGCATAGGGACTGCCTTTTCTCCCCATAGCAGAGACAGTGACAACTACTTTGTAGCCTTCATCTAAGGCTCTTTTTATATGGGCCCTCGCCCGGGAGCGGCTTTCGACATCCCGGACGGAGGTACCTCCAAATTTTTGTACTAGCAGCTTCATCAGGCCACCTCAATTTTGTAAGGTTATAGCCAGCCGTTCGCTAACACTCGCTCAGCGATTTGGACACTATTCCATGCCGCTCCTTTTAGAAGATTATCGGATACGACCCATAGATGGAATCCGTTCTCTTGGTCGAGGTCTTTGCGAATTCTGCCGACAAACACATCTCGCTTCTCGGCTGCACTAAGCGGAGTAGGATACGTCTGCGTCGAGGGATCGTCTTCGAGAACGATTCCAGGCGCATTGGCCAGCAGGTGCTTCACATCTTCGACGGAAGCCCCTTGTTTCTCTACTTCAATATATACACTTTCGGCATGAGAAGTGAAAAATGGCAGACGCACACAAGTTGCGGCAACCGATAGTTCTGGTAAGTGCATGATTTTTTTCGTTTCGTTGATCATCTTCATTTCTTCAAATGTGTAGCCATTTTCTTGGAACATATCTATTTGAGGGAGCGCATTAAATGCAATCGGATAATGCTTTTCATCACCTTTCACAGGAAGAAGGTTTGCTTCCAACTCTTCCCCGTTCAAGAAAGATTGAGATTGAGCTCGTAATTCTTCAGCTGCTTCGTTTCCTGCTCCTGATACTGCCTGGTAAGTCGAGACAATGACACGGCTAAGTCCGAGTGACTTTCGAACCGGTTCTAGCGCAGCAACCATTTGGATGGTGGAGCAGTTAGGATTGGCGATGATCCCTTGGTGATCTTTAATATCCGCCTCGTTCACTTCCGGTACAACAAGGGGTACTCCTTCCGCCATCCGGTAAGCACTTGTGTTGTCGATGACAAGAGCCCCGCGCTTAACCGCTTCTGGTGCAAGCGATTTAGAAACGGATCCCCCTGCTGAGAACAAAGCGATGTCCACCCCTTCAAAACTCTCGGGTGTTGCTTCTTCTACGACAATGGTCTCGCCTTTATATTTAGCCTTCGTACCGGCGGATCGACTTGAGGATAATAATTTCAGTTGGTTGACCGGGAAGTTACGATCCTCTAATGTTTCAAGCATCTTCTGCCCTACAGCCCCGGTCGCGCCGACAATTGCAATATTATACGTATTTGATGAACTCATGTGATGTACCCCTCTCCATTGTGACAATGTTTCGAATTATTTAATAGGTCACTATTTTTGTCATTCTATCACAATTCCTAGTGCATCTGGTAGAAAAATTGCATTAATTCGGATAACGCTCGATGAGTACAGGTTGATGTTGTTTTCCTTCCAAGGCCGCTTCGATCGTCTGTGGAATTAAAGTCATGTCAGCCACAAGTGAATTCGGCTTCTTATAAGGATGATCTTGACCTAACGGAACAAAATATATATTTTTCGTAGCCATCAGTCGCATAATGTTTACACCGTTCAACCCAAGTGCATCATTGGTCGAGACAGCCACCACGACAGGGCTTTCGTTCCGCAAGGTGGCCTTAGCAGCCATCAATACCGGTGAGTCCGTGAGGGCGTTTGCGAATTTACTTGTGGAGTTACCTGTTAAAGGAGCAATTACCATACAATCTAACGGTCGCTTCGGACCAAGTGGTTCTGCATCAGGGATCGACAAGATCAGTTCTTCGCCTGTAATCTTCTTGATGGTTTCCAGATGCTCAGCGGCATCTCCAAAGCGTGTGTCCGTTTTTTGTACGGTATAGGATAGAACGGGCACAACGGTTGCCCCCATATCCACCAACTGCTGCATAATAGGAAATACTTCATGATACGTACAATGAGAACCGGTTAAACCAAACCCGATTGTTTTCCCTTTTAACTTACTCATGTACATTCTCCTTTCGAACCTTCTCTTTCAAAATACGGCACATTACATCAGCTATAATGCGACCGGCAGTTTTCGGTGCTACGATACCAGGGAGTCCTGGCGCAAGAATAGCTTTTATACCTCGTTTCGTTGCAAAATCAAAATCAGTTCCACCAGGTTTAGAAGCCAAGTCAACAATAAGTGCATGGGATGGAAGCTGTTTAATGACATGCTGATCTACAACCAAGTGAGGAACTGTATTGATCAGGATATCGCACTCTAAGTCTTCTTCATCGAGTTGATTCATATCTATAGGAGTAAGCCCCATTTCATAAACACGTGCAATAGCTTTTGTCGACCTGACTCCTACCGACACATCTGCACCGATGTGGTCAAATATTCTAGCAAGACTCATCCCTACGCGACCAAGTCCCAAAACAATCATCTTTGATCCATGGATTGTATAATCCGTATGTTGTATAACGAGCATAATTGTCCCTTCCACCGTAGGAATCGAGTTATAAATGGCAACATCATCCCGATCCATGAGGGGATGCAAGGTACGATTTACTTTCTTCATGAGGTCTGTTAAATATGAATTGGTGATTCCCGTAAAAACCTGACAATGTTCAGGGGTTTGCCTCAACCAGTCTTCTGATAATGTTATTATGCGGTTGGAGAAGATACCGTCAATCTGACCAAGATCATCTGTCCCTGGAACAGGCAGAATGATTGCATCAAGCTTCTTTACTTGATCCGATTCAAACTCCAAATCCGTCGCCTCTGTGAAACTCTCATTTAACTGATCGAACCCGGCAATATATACCGTGGCATTCCATTCGTTAAGTCTTCGAATGATCTCAATCTGCCGGGCATCGCCCCCAATGACCGCTACGTGATATCCTGTTAGCATGCCGGATGTCTCCTTTTCTGTGATCTTATCTCTTTGTATCCTATGCCGGAGACGGTAGTTAGTGATTTGGTTTTCGTGAAAAGGCAGGCAAGTTCCAATAGCATAAGAAGTACCACTCGTTTTACACCTTTAAATAAGCCATAAGAACAAAAAACACCTCCATTTACTGGAAGTGGTTTTTCATGTTTCTATATAGTTAGACTGAATTTTTCATTTCTGTTTCTTTAATAAAATTGTCTCTTCTCCGATTGTTTCGATTTGGTTCCATGAGATGGAAAAAGGTTGCTTTGAAGTTCTCAAACCGAATAAGGATTGGTTCATTACGACAAGAGAAAGGATAGAACCTGTTTCTGGATCGATGACTAGATCGGCCCTTCCAAGCATACCAAGTTTCTTTCCTGTCTCAATATCGATGACCTCTTTCTGGGAAAGGGAATTCAACCTCACCGTACACCCTCCTTAACGTTCCGGACTCAACAATTGAGGTAGAGAACCTATCCGGTAATCATCTGCTCTAATTGCATCAATTAGTTCAGGTAAGCTTTCGGCAGTAACGGCAGTCGGATGCATGAGAATGGTTGCGCCGTTGTGAATTTTACCGATAACGCGATCGATCAGCACCTGTTTCGTAGGTTTTCTCCAATCGATTGTATCGACAGTCCAAAGGATCGTTTCCATCCCTAATTCATCAGCAGCACTTACGGTGTTCTGATTGAAGCTGCCAGATGGTGGTGCAAAATACTTCACTTTGGATTTGGTTAAGGCAAACAGGAATTCATCTGCTTGTTCTAAATTGTTTATGGCCTGCTGTTCTGACATACTTCCCATATCTTTATGACCAAATCCATGGCTGCCGATCGTATGCCCTTCCTCATCAATCATCTGGACAAGATTTGTGAAGTCTCTTGCGAAAGCACCATCTATAAAAAATGTTGCCTTGACGTTTTTTTCAGACAAAGCTTGTATCATGTCAGGCAGGTACTCTTCTCCCCAAGAAACATTGATCAAAAATGACACCATCTCTTTGTCTGGGTTCCCCCTGTAAATAGGAGAAGCAGGTAAATCCTCCATACGCACTTTAGGAGGTACAGATTTAAAGACAAGTAAATCGGAATCAAACGATCCTTTTTTCTTCATCTTATTAAAAGAAGCTTCTACATCCACCTTCCGACCGTTCAACCCCGGCGTTTTCTTCCATACCGAGTCAATTGTCGCATCCGTGGGCTCTTTTTCAAATTCCTGTTTTTTTTCTTCAATCATTCGTTTAAGATCGTCCGCTTTATATACCGGGGCATCCGCTGTGCTTTCAAGGACAGCAAGTCCCATGCCAAAAAAGAAAAAGAAGACGATGATCCAACCCGTCATTTTTAAGTGTGTCATCCTTTACACCCCTATAAAGAGTGTATGTACAAGCTGTTCTGCTAGAACCATAATATATCGTGAGCGACGGGGAAAAATGGGCAAAAAAAAGAGACTGGCGAACCAGCTCTTCCGTTATAAGAATAAAGAGTGAACACATGGACGTTGGCCATGTGCCATTCTTATCCTTACGATTCTTTGTTTTCTTCTTCTTCCTCTTGCTTCTTCTTCTCTTCAATGAGAATTTGTTTACGGGATAAGTTTACGCGACCTTGGTTGTCAATTTCTTTAACCTTCACGCGAATCGTATCTCCGATGGATACAACATCTTCCACTTTTCCGATACGCTCTTCAGCTAATTCGGAAATGTGAACAAGTCCATCTTTTCCTTTGAACAGCTCTACAAAAGCACCGAATTTCTCAATGCGTTTCACTTCGCCGTCATAAATTTCGCCTACCTCAACTTCACGAACGATATCCTCAATGATCTTACGTGCCGTATGGTTCATTTCTGCATCAGTAGAAGAGATGAACACAGTACCGTCTTGTTCGATATCGATTTTAACACCAGTATCATCAATGATTTGATTGATTTGTTTACCGCTTGGTCCGATAACATCACGAATTTTATCAGGGTTGATCTTCATCGTCATAATCTTCGGTGCATAAGGAGATAATTCTTCGCGAGTTTCCGGAATGGTATCAAGCATATGACCTAGGATTTCCATACGGCCTTTCTTAGCTTGCTCGAGTGCTTCTTTAAGAATATCACGAGACAAACCTTCTACTTTGATATCCATCTGCAGTGCCGTAACACCCTCTGCTGTACCTGCTACTTTGAAGTCCATATCGCCAAGAGCATCTTCCATACCCTGAATGTCTGTTAGGATCGTGTAGTCATCACCGGACTTGACAAGACCCATGGCAATACCAGCTACAGGGGCTTTGATCGGTACACCTGCATCCATCATCGCAAGCGTACTTGCGCAAATACTAGCTTGTGACGTGGAACCGTTTGACTCAAGGACCTCAGATACAAGACGGATTGTGTAAGGGAAGTCTTTCTCTGAAGGAATCACTTGTTCAAGGGCACGCTCACCGAGTGCTCCGTGACCGATTTCGCGACGGCCAGGTCCACGGATTGGGCCAGTTTCACCGACAGAGAATTTCGGGAAATTGTAATGGTGCATAAAACGTTTCGATTCCTCAAGGTCAAGCCCATCAAGGATCTGAACGTCTCCAAGTGCTCCTAATGTACATACGCTTAGCGCCTGGGTTTGTCCACGTGTGAACAAGCCGGAACCGTGTGTACGAGAAAGCAATCCGATGCGGGAAGACAATGGACGAATTTCATCCACCCCACGACCATCTGGACGAATTTTATCCTTGGTAATTAACCTACGAACTTCTGCTTTCACGATACTGTCTAAAATATCGCCTACTTTGCTTATTGTTTCTTCGTCCGCTTCTTTGTCTTCATAAGATGCGACAATCTCTTTCTTTACCTCGTCGATTGCTGCTTCGCGTGCTTTCTTTTCTTCCGTCTTGATTGCAGCAACAATTTTCTCTGTCGCTTCATCTTCAACGGAGGCTTTCAATTCTTCATCAAGGTCGAATAGTTGTACTTCCATTTTTTCACGGCCAACTGCCTCAATGATTTCTTCCTGGAACTCTACAAGACGTTTAATCTCTTGATGACCAAACATGATCGCTTCAAGCATGTCCTCTTCAGGAACTTCTTCTGCTCCAGCTTCTACCATGTTAACAGCATCCTTCGTTCCAGCTACTGTAAGGTCGATATCACTTTTTTCTTGCTGCTCAATCGTTGGGTTGATAACGAATTCGCCATCTACTCGTCCGACAAGCACACCAGCAATCGGGCCTCCGAAAGGAATATTGGATATTCCAAGGGAAATGGATGAGCCGATCATTGCAGCAAATTCAGATGAACAGTCCTGATCCACACTCATAACAGAGCTGATCACTTGAACATCATTACGGAATCCGTCTGGGAACATAGGGCGAATCGGACGGTCGATGAGACGGGAAGCTAATACCGCTTTGTCACTTGGACGTCCTTCACGCTTAATGAATCCTCCAGGGATCTTTCCGACTGCGTACAGTCGCTCTTCATAGTTAACAGTTAACGGGAAGAACGGCAGGTCCTTCGGTTCCGTTGAACCGGTAGCCGTCGATAGTACTGTTGTATCGCCGTAATGAATGAGAGCGGCACCGTTGGCTTGTTTTGCCAATTCGCCTACTTCAACAGACATCGTGCGGCCAGCGACATCAATGGAAAACACTTGTTTTTCGTCTGCCATAAGAACTTACTCCTCTCAAAATAACTCTTCTTAGTATTCTACAGAGCCAAGTCACAAAGACTTTGCTCGAAATAAATATAGATATCGTCAGTTTACACGGTATTTTATGTAAACATACAGAAAAAGCGGGAATCATCCCGCTTTTTCCCCTGTACATTAACGACGCAAGCCTAGGCTCTTGATAATCTCACGGTAACGTGTAATGTCTTTATTACGTAGGTAGTTTAGTAAGTGACGACGCTTACCTACCATTTTAAGAAGTCCACGACGAGAGTGGTGGTCCTGCTTGTGTGTACGCAGGTGCTCGTTCAGGTTCGTGATTTGTTCAGTTAGTACAGCGATTTGTACTTCTGCAGAACCTGTGTCGTTTTCATGAGTTTTGTACTGATTGATCAGTTCTTGTTTACGTTCTTGTGTGATAGCCATTATGACTACACCTCCTGTAAAAATTTAAAATTCCCTTTCCCCTAGCGGACGTCGGAGTTACGAGCCGCCAAGCGAAGGTTCCATACTATACAGTACATTTTTTGTAGGAAAAATGCAAGGGAAATCCACTATCTATCCGAGAAAAAATGACGTATTTGTGCCTCATCGTCCACAAGTTGCCCCTTAAGCTCCTCCACCCCGGAAAACCGCTTCTCTTCTCGAACCATTAAATGAAACTCGACAACTATCATCTGATCGTAAAGGTCTTCGTCGAAATCGAAAATATGGACCTCGACGTTCGGTTCACGGTCGCCCTCAAAGGTCGGTTTAACCCCCAGGTTCGCCATTGCCGGGTAACTTGTCCCTTGGTGAATTACACGGACGGCATATACACCGATTTTAGGAAGATAATAGTCGTGATCGATCTCCATATTCGCCGTATGGAAACCAATTGTCCTACCACGCTTATCTCCTTCGATGACTTTGCCTTTAATGCTGTATGGTCGGCCGAGTAGCGTTTTCGCCTCCTCAACCCGTCCCTCATCTAGCACCTGACGAATTCTAGTAGAGCTTATCTTATCCTCTTCTTTCTCCACTTTAGCAATAACAGACTGCGTGAAGCGACCATGTGAGAGCTCTGGGAGAATCTCCATCGTCCCTTTTCCCTTATGACCGAATGTAAAGTCAAAACCAGCTACAACATGCTGAACCCCTAGGCCAACGAAAAAGGAGTCTACGAATTCCTGAGGTGACAATTGAGCCAAAGACTTATCAAACTTTACGACAAACATATAGTCTATTCCCATAGAGGCGAGGACTTGTTCCTTTTCCTCTAATGGGGTAATGTAATGGGCATTGATTTTACCTTTTTTTAAGACGACTGAAGGATGAGGGTCGAAAGTCATTACAGCACTCTGAATCCCCAACTCATCTGCTTTTTCTTTTGCTTTTTGGATAACCGCTTGATGACCTTTATGAACACCGTCAAAAAAACCTACAGCGACAGCGCTCGGTTTAACTTGCAACGACTGATTGATTGACTCATGCGTCAAGTGCAACGTTTCCACTTTATTCACCTGCTTTATTAGTACTAGGGCTGAAAAACTCGAACGGGCTTAATCAATCCGGGCTTTTCAGGATGTTGTTGATAGATCGCCAGCACTTCATCCTTGTATTTCACGACAAATTCACTCGCGTTTACATCTTCCGGTTTCTCGAGCACACGCCCGTTGTGAATCCATGAGACCAAATTCTCTTCTACCTTCCATGAAACCATATGATTCAGCCCACGGGCAAGTGGTAACAATAATGACTCTTGTTCTCCAGCATCTGCCGCTTCTTGGACTTCCTCCATGGTGTAACATTCATCCTCTTCTATATCCCCTGTTTTCGTACGAATAAGGGAAGCCATATGTGCAGGGTACCCGAGAGCTTTCCCAATATCGACACAAAGCGTACGGATATAAGTCCCTTTGGAGCAGACTACGCGAATAGAGAAAGTAGCAGAGTCCGCTTCCCGTGTTACATCATCAGAAAGGAGCTCAATGGATTTGACGTTCACCTTTCTAGACGGACGTTCGACCTCCACTCCCTCTCTTGCATACTCATACAGCTTCTTTCCGTTTACTTTGACCGCGGAATACATCGGTGGGATTTGAACGATTTCTCCTTCAAACGTCTCCAAAATGCCACGTACTTCTGCCAAGGACAAGGAGGAGGAAACCGCTTTTGTCTCAAGTGTCTGACCGGATGCATCTTCGGTGTCGGTTGTAGAACCAAGTCTCACCGTCGCCTCGTACACCTTTTCCGTATCTGTCAAGAATGGGACAATCTTCGTTGCTTTGCCAACACAAAGAGGGAGAACTCCCTCCACATCCGGGTCCAGTGTGCCTGTATGACCAATTTTCCTTGTTCTCAGCATGCCTCTTGCTTTACTGACGCAATCATGTGATGTATAGCCCTTTGGCTTCCATAGAGGAAGGATTCCATCCATATCCTCCACCTCTTTTCTTCTGTTAATGATATGTACAGATAAAATCCGTGCACAAAGGCACGGATTTCATTAACTATCGGTATCGTTCAAATCGCGAAGAATCGTTTCGATACGGTTTCCTCGCTCAATGGCTTCGTCAAACTCAAACATAATTTCCGGTGTTTTGCGCAGACGAATGCGCTGACCGATCTCAGAGCGGATGAAGCCTTTCGCTTTCGCAAGTCCTACAAGTGTATCATGACGTTGTTTATCATCCCCAAGTACGGAGATATAAACCTTTGCCTGTTGCAGGTCCCCAGTAACCTTAACTTCTGTTACAGTGACAAAACCCACACGCGGGTCTTTGATTTTCTTATTGAGGATGTCACTAAGCTCTTTTTTCATCTGCTCGCCGACACGGTTCGCACGTAAATCGTTCATGTTCGTTCACCTCTTTTTAGTTAAAGAGAGCCGGGGCACCTCGCGGGCGCCCGACTCAAACGACTTTCACAGCCCGTTTATAACCATTCCAGAAAGGTGTCAGTGCGCTCTATTTCTGGAAACGAATCAATAAACGCTAGTGTCTGCTGAATCGTTTTCTCTGCAATGACCTTGTCACTGTTGATCGTGACAAGTCCAATCGTAGTCCGTTGCCACAGATTTTGATGATCCAGTTCGCTGACGGCTACGTTAAAATCATTTTGAATTCTAGTAATGATCCGTTTAACAACGGAGCGCTTCTGTTTCAAAGACTGAGCATCATAGATCAGACATTCTACTTCAGCGCTTAGAATCATTTACGCTCGATTTCTTTCATTTCATATGGCTCAATGATGTCTCCAACTTTAATATCGTTGAAGTTCTTGACGGTAATACCACATTCATAGCCTTGGGCTACTTCTTTCGCATCGTCTTTATAACGTTTCAAGGCATCGATCTCGCCCTCATAAATGACGACCCCATCACGGATGACGCGCACGCCAGAGTGACGTGTGATTTTCCCGTCTGTAACGTAAGAACCAGCAATCGTACCAACTTTGGATACTTTGAAGATTTCACGAACTTCTACTTGTCCGATGATTTGTTCTTCATATTCTGGATCCAACATACCTTTCATCGCCGATTCGATTTCTTCCATCACTTTATAGATGATGTTATGAAGGCGAATCTCTACGTTTTCTGATTCTGCCGCTTTTCTAGCATTCCCATCAGGACGTACGTTGAAACCGATAATGATTGCATTTGAGGCAGAAGCAAGGGTTACATCTGATTCGGTGATTGCACCTACACCAGTATGAATGATCTTGACTTTCACACCTTCAACTTCAATTTTCTCAAGAGAGCCGGTTAATGCTTCGACAGACCCTTGAACATCCCCTTTAACGATTAAGTTGATGTCTTTGACGTCCCCTTGCTTGATCTGTTCAAACAAGTCATCCAGACTCACTTTCGCTGTTGCACTACGGTTTTCTTCCAATGCTTTTTGAGCACGAGCTTCGCCGACAGACTTGGCTTTCTTCTCATCGTCAAATGCAAGGAAACGATCTCCTGCTTGAGGTACGCTGTTAAGACCGGTGATTTCAACAGGTGTGGAAGGTGCAGCTGTCTTCACGCGGCGCCCGATGTCGTTCACCATCGCACGTACACGACCGTGAGCATTTCCAACTACAAGTGGGTCTCCCACATTAAGCGTTCCGTTTTGGACAAGAAGTGTAGCTACAGGTCCACGGCCTTTATCGAGTTCCGCTTCGATGACTGTACCGTATGCTTGGCGGTTCGGGTTCGCTTTCAACTCTTCCATTTCAGAAACAAGTGTAACCATTTCGAGTAGTTCTTCGATTCCTTCGCCTTGGACGGCAGACATTTTAACGAAGATTGTTTCACCGCCGTAATCTTCAGCGATCAATTCGTACTCCATGAGTTCCTGCATAACACGATCAGGGTTTGCGCCCTCTTTATCCATCTTGTTTACAGCAACGATAATTGGTACTTCAGCCGCTTTGGCGTGGCTGATCGCTTCTTTTGTCTGAGGCATCACACCATCGTCCGCCGCGACAACGAGGATCGCTACGTCTGTTACCTGGGCACCGCGGGAACGCATACTTGTGAAAGCTGCGTGACCTGGTGTATCGAGGAACGTAATTTTCTTACCGTTATTCTCGATTTGGTAGGCACCGATGTGCTGGGTAATTCCACCAGCTTCGCCTTCTGTTACTTTCGTATCACGGATTCTGTCAAGGAGCGTCGTTTTACCGTGGTCGACGTGTCCCATGATCGTAATGACAGCTGGGCGCTCTTGCAAGTCTTCAGGCTCATCGTCGAAAACCATGTTCTCGATGTCTGTATCATCGACAACCACTTCTTCTTCAACTTCTACGCCGAATTCATCAGCGATCAATTCAATGGAATCAGAGTCTAGATCTTGGTTTTTCGTAGCCATTACACCCAAGGACATAAGCTTTTTAATGATTTCTGAAGAATCTTTACCAAGCTTCTCCGCTAATTCGCCTACCGTTAACGAACCTGAGTAAGTAATTTTCCCAGGTGCTTTGGACTGTTGTTTCTTTGGTTGTTGCTTTTGGTTCTGCTGATTAGGTTTTTGGTTTTTCTTATTCTGATTCGATTTTTGTTTTTGTTTCGGTTTGTTGGAGTTTTGGTTTTGGTCCTTTTTCTGACCGATTCCAAATTCGTGATCCAACTTTTGAGCAACCCCGTCATCTAGTGTTGACATGTGGTTGTTCACTTCAATGTTCATTTTTTGAAGTTTATTGATGACCTGCTTACTTGATAATTCGTTCTTCTTTGCATATTCATATACGCGCATTTTACTCATATCAATCTTCACCCCCGAATAGATTCATCGAGCAGCGATTGCAACTTTTTCGCAAATCCTTGGTCAAGAACTGCGATCGCGACTCTTCCTTCCTTTCCGATGGCTTGTGATAACTTATCCCGTTCATCCACCGTATAGCAAGGTATATGATAAAAGCTACACTTATCTGTGAGCTTTTTCTTAGTTTGTTTTCCCGTATCTTCTGCAATCAGGACGATTTTGGCTTTTTTTCTCTGAATATCCCGGACAATCGCCTCTTCTCCGAGCGTGCATTTACCCGCACGCACTGCGAGTCCAAGAAGATTTAAATAACCGCCACTCATGATTCGTCCTCGATGATTGCTTTTAACTGTTCATAGATTTCAGGGTCTACTTTCGTTTTTAGATGACGATTCAAGACTTCCTGTTTCTCCGCGCGCTCAATCACATCGAGATCTTTTGAGATGTAAGCACCACGGCCGTTCTTCTTACCAGTCTGGTCGACGAAAACCTCTCCCTCTTTGTTTCGAACGACACGGATCAATTGTTGCTTCGGATACATTTCTTGAGTAACCACACATTTACGTAGTGGTGTTTTTTGCTTGGAACGGGCCATTGCTCCCCCTCCTTATTCTTCAGACCATTCGTCTTCAGTGTCGAGTTCGTCTTCCACTTCCGTACCTTCACCTAGAAGGCCTTCTTCACGGGCTTCCGTCTCACTCTTGATATCAATCTTCCAGCCTGTAAGCTTAGCAGCAAGACGAGCATTCTGCCCACGCTTCCCGATTGCTAGAGACAATTGGTAATCTGGTACGATGACCGTAGTCGCTTTTTCTTCCTCATCAACTAGGACTTCGACGACTTTGGATGGACTAAGGGCATTGGAAACATACTCAACAGGGTCTTCTGACCACTGTACGATGTCGATTTTTTCCCCTTTAAGCTCATTTACGATCGTTTGTACACGCTGGCCACGCTGGCCTACACACGAACCAACCGGATCAATCTCTTGGTTTTCTGCATAGACGGAAATCTTCGAACGATCTCCGGCTTCACGTGCAACAGAGATGACTTCTACTGTCCCGTCGTAAATTTCTGGTACTTCCATTTCGAAAAGACGCTTCAACAAGCCCGGATGTGTGCGGGACACATAAATATGAGGACCTTTGTTCGAGTTCTCGACCTTGGTCACAAATACCTTCAGACGATCGTGCACTTCGTATGTTTCAGTCGGCATCTGTTCGCCTTCTGGTAAACGTGCTTCAATTTTACCTAGATTCACATAGACGAAGCGTGGGTCTTTTCGTTGGATAATCCCCGTCATGACATCTTCTTCACGATCCACATACTCCCCGTAAATGATGCCACGCTCTGCTTCACGTACACGCTGCGTTACCACTTGCTTAGCTGCTTGTGCTGCAATACGACCGAAGTCCATCGGCGTCACTTCTACTTCGATTACGTCTTCGATTCCGTAATTCGGATCGATTTCTTTCGCCTCATCCAAAGAGATCTCTTCTTGTGGATCCATTACTTCGTCCACAATCTCTTTACGGGCAAAAACCTTCATAACGCCTTCGTCTTCATTAATGTCTACACGTACGTTCGTTGCGGAATTGAAATTCTTCTTATACGCTGAAATGAGCGCTGCTTCTAGCGCCTCGAGCAATAAGTCTTTGTCGATGCCCTTTTCCTTTTCTAGATAATTCATGGCATCAAATAATTCACTACTCAACTGTTTTCTCCCCCTTAATTAAAGCTGACCGCCAAATTGGCTTTGGCAATTTTATTGAATGGTATTTCAAGTTTTTTCTTTCTTGTTTTGATTTTGATTTCTACTACCGCAAGGTTATCTTCAAAAGAGACCAGTGTACCTTCAAACTCTTTCTCCCCATCAATCGGTTCATAAAGCTTCATGTACACATATTCCCCTACGTACTTCTCAAAATCCTGTTCCGTTTTAAGTGGTCGCTCCGCTCCCGGAGATGCGACTTCTAGGAAGTATGCAATATCAATGGGATCTTTTTCGTCGAGCTTTTCACTAAGCTGCTCGGATACTTGTCCACATTCCTCAATATCGACGCCTCCTGGCTTGTCGATGAAAACGCGTAAGTACCAATTGGATCCTTCTTGTTCGAACACGACATCAACGAGCTCCAATTTCATCTCATCTAGTATGGGTTGAACAAGTTCTTCTGTCACGGTTACAACATGATTGCTCATGTAGTTCCCTCCTTTTGATAACCAATTCTCCATATATGTGTCTTATTATGGCTGTGTTTTGGCTGTTTCATTTTCATGTCCGCCTAGAAGGGGTTTGTTCTGCCATGCATGAGAAACCGCTATGACTAATATCATAGCGGTTCCGTGTCACGCAGGCATGATGCCTCTACAAAATCCATCGTTGGCAATAAATATGACGAAAGAGTGGGTTGCCCCACTCTTCCGGTCGTTTCTATCGCTCTTAACACCATAAAAAATATACCATACATGCTTGAATTATGCAAATCAACCAGGATTATTGAAGGTATAAGAGCTGCTTCAAGTCAGGTACTTTAAAACAACGACAGCTGGTTCTCATCCGGCATTCCTTCCAGACAGCCGAAATTATCAAGGTATTCAAGAACGGTCTTCGATATCTTGCTTCGCTCACGGAGGTCCTGCTTAGAAAGGAATTCTCCCTCCTTGCGTGCGTTCACAATATTGATAGCAGCGTTCGTTCCAAGACCATCTACAGCGTTAAATGGCGGAATAAGTCCATTCCCTTCTACGATGAAGTCTGTGGCACTTGATTCATAGAGATCTACATTTTTGAAATGATAGCCGCGTTCACACATTTCCAAGGCTAATTCAAGGACAGTGACAAGGTTTTTCTCTTTTGGCGTGGCGTCAAATCCTTTTTGTTGAATCTCTTGAATTCTAGCGCGGATTGCATCTGACCCTTTAACCATAGTCTCCAAATCAAAATCACCTGCACGAACTGTGAAGTAGGCTGCGTAAAAGTAGATAGGATAGTGCACTTTGAAGTAAGCGATCCTTACGGCCATGAGCACATAAGCAGCAGCGTGGGCTTTCGGGAACATGTACTTGATTTTCTTACAAGAATCAATATACCAATCCGGCACGCCGTGTTTCTTCATTTCTTCTATCCATTCATCTTGGAGGCCTCGTCCTTTACGGACAAACTCCATTATTTTAAAGGCAAGTGAAGGCTCAAGTCCTTTGTGCATCAGGTAAACCATGATATCGTCACGGCACCCGATTACTTCAGGAAGAGTACAAATACCGTCATTGATCAGTTGTTCCGCATTTCCAAGCCATACATCTGTCCCGTGTGACAGACCAGATATAATGACAAGCTCGGCAAAAGTCTTCGGCTTCGTATCTTCGAGCATTTGACGAACAAATCTCGTTCCGAACTCTGGAACCCCTAGTGTTCCTGTTTTACACATGATTTGCTCTTCGGTGACTCCCAGTGCCTCAGGCCCGCTGAAAATCTTCATGACTTCCGGGTCGTCAACGGGGATCTCTTTCTGATCGATTCCACTCAAATCTTGAAGCATGCGAATCACGGTCGGGTCATCGTGTCCGAGAATATCTAGCTTCAACAAGTTATCGTGAATGGAATGGAAATCGAAGTGTGTCGTTTTCCACTCTGACTTCTGATCATCAGCAGGGAATTGAATCGGAGAGAAATCAAAGATATCCATGTAATCAGGAACAACGATGATCCCTCCAGGGTGCTGGCCAGTGGTCCGTTTTACACCCTGACACCCTTGTACCAGCCGGTCCACTTCCGCATTCTTAAATTGGAGCTGATTGTCACCTGCATATCCCTTCACGTACCCATAAGCCGTCTTTTCAGCAATCGTACCAATTGTTCCGGCACGATACACATTATCTTCACCGAATAGTACTTTGGTGTAGTTGTGTGCCTGAGGTTGGTATTCACCTGAGAAGTTCAAATCGATATCAGGGACTTTATCCCCTTTGAACCCAAGGAAGGTCTCAAATGGAATATCCTGACCGTCTTTCTTCATGGCAGTTGAACATTCGGGACAGTCTTTCTCAGGCAAGTCAAACCCACTACCTACCGACCCATCGGTGAAGAATTCATGATACTGGCAATCCGGACACACGTAGTGAGGAGGTAATGGGTTCACTTCTGTTATGTCGGTCATCGTAGCGACAAAGGAGGACCCTACTGAACCACGGGAGCCTACAAGATACCCATCCTCAAGGGACTTCGTTACAAGCTTCTGAGAGATCAAGTAAATAACCGAGAACCCGTTATCGATGATACTCTTTAACTCTTTCTCAAGCCTTTCCTCAACGAGCTTCGGAATCGGCGCACCGTAAATACTTTCTGCTTTTCCATAGGACATTTGACGAATTTCATCATCTGCGCCTTCAATATTAGGAGTGTACAAATCATCTTTCACCGGATTGACCTCGCCGATTTGTCCGGCGACTTTATGGGTATTGGTGACGACGACTTCTTTTGCCTTGTCTTCCCCTAAAAAGCTCAACTCTTCGATCATCTCATTTGTTGTTTTGAAATGGACTTTCGGAAGTGTTTGTCGAGCCAAAGGGTTACCGTTTTGAGACTTAATCAGAATTTGACGGTACTGGCCTTCATGAGGCTCTACGTAATGAGTATTACCTGTCGCAACGACTGTTTTACCCATACGTTCTCCCATTGCAACAATCTTTTTCAAGATGTCATAGATTTGAGCCTCATTCTGAACAAGATCCTTCTCCAAAAGATGATAGTAGTTACCAGGGGGTTGGATTTCCAGATAATCATAGAAGTCAGCTACTTTCTCCGCTTCCTCTTCTGACTTCTGCATCATCGTTTCAAACACTTCCCCCTTGTCACACCCAGATCCGATCAGTATCCCTTCTCTATATTTCTGCAATCTGGACCGCGGGATACGAGGTACTCGATAGAAATAATTGAGGTGAGACTCAGACACTAACCTGTACAAGTTCTTTAAACCAGTATTGTTCTGAACTAATAAAATACAGTGGGATGGCCTTGAGCGTTGATAAGCTTTACCTTCTCCCATATAGTCATTCAAATTTTGGTGATTTGTTATGCCGCGTTCAAGCGCCTTTTTCAGAAGCTTCCACAATAGATACCCGGTCGCCTCTGCATCATAAATAGCACGGTGGTGCTGGGTAAGTTCGATATCGAACTTCTTACAAAGCGTGTTCAGTCGGTGATTCTTCAATTCTGGTACGAGAAGCCTTGCTAGTTCAAGCGTATCTATGACTGGGTTTGTTGATTTACCAAGATCGATCCGCTGGAAGCCAGCATTCAAGAACCCCATGTCAAAGCTCGCATTGTGTGCGACCAGGATATCGTCTTTCATCCATTCATGGAAGTCACGTAAGACGTCCCCGATCTCCGGTGCATCTTTCACCATGTCATCTGTGATACCTGTTAGATCTATCGTCGTTTGTGACAATGGTTGGTGTGGATTAGCAAAGCGTTCAAACCGATCGATGATTTCACCGCCTTGAACTTTTACAGCTGCAAGCTCAATGATTTTATCGTAAACAGCAGATAAACCCGTTGTCTCGACGTCAAAGACAACATACGTGTCAGATTCCAGGTCACGGTCCTGCTCTTCATATGCAATCGGTACCCCGTCATCCACAAGATTAGCTTCCATCCCGTAAATAATGTTGACCCCATTCTTTTTACCTGCTCCGTGCGCATCTGGATAGGCTTGTACAACAGCGTGATCGGTGATTGCAATAGCTTCATGTCCCCAATCGCCTGCTTGTTTGACCAAACGGTCCGGTGATACAGGTGCATCCATCATACTCATTGTTGTATGAGCATGAAGTTCTATTCTCTTTTCTCCTTCAGGCGCATCGTCTTTGCGCACTAAAGGCTTCACTTCGTTGAGGTCATTCGCCATCATCGTAAGTTCATTCGTGAAGTTGTCTGTTTGAATTCCCCCACGAGCTTTGATCCACATCCCTTTACTGATGTGTTTGAATAACTCGGCATGATCGTCGCCTCGTGAGAACATTTTGATTGAAAAAGAATCCGTGTAATCCGTCACTTTCAGAAGCAACAGGTGACGACCTGAACGCAACTCTTTGACCTCTGTGTCAAAGATATAGCCCTGAACGGTCATGCGGCGTTCCTCTTCTTCAATGGTTTCCATCGGAACCGGGTCGTCCTGAATTTTATACCCGATTTCAAGTGGACCTTTCGGCTTCGAATCATCTTTATCTTTTGCCCGCTCTTCCTGATCCTTCACTGCTTGTTGGACAAGAAGTTTATCTTCTTTCTGACGCTCTTCATGGAATTTCTTAATTTGCTCTCTTTCCTCCTGCACTCTTGTCGAGAACATAAGGGACGGCAAACCGGACTTCGTGCAATAGGCTTGAAGCGGCGCTTCGATCTTCTTTTTGACGGCATGGCTCTCAGCCAAATTCCTACAAGTTAACATAACCTTATTACCGTTCACTTCAGGAACCTGTTCCATTAGTAAATCCTTATAGCCAGGTGACAGGTCGGTCATCGTTTTGATAAAACTCTGCCAATACTCTACAACTTCCTCTGCTGTCAGTTCTTTATTTCTTGTCTCCATCGTCCAATCAACTTCCGCAATTGGCCGGAAAGTGGATATTAGTTTTGCAGTAAACAAATCATAGACTGACGGCGGTAATGGCCTGGGTAGATCAAAATGGAAATGCCACTGCTTTCTCTCCTTATGGACAATCAGCTTCCTCAATGCACTCTCTTTAAAATGAGGCTCTATTAAATCATGAGGGAATTGGATCTGTTCCAGTAAGTAATGCATTTTTTCCTGATTGTTCACACTCATGTGAGTTCCCCTCTTTCTACAAGTCTTCTCCGAACAAACGGAAACGCCTCAGGGCTAGAAATATGCCTGGGCGTTTCCACCGTTTTTATGCGCTGTACCAATTCTTAACGTATCCCACTATCTCATCATGGCTTAATTCATTTTGTTCACCGGTAGTACGCTCTTTCACTTCGACAATTCCTTCTGAAGCACGTTTACCTACCGTCACACGTACAGGGATTCCGAATAAATCACTATCCGCAAATTTCACTCCCGCACGCTCTTTACGATCATCGTACAATACCTCGATACCAGCCTCAAGAAGCGTGTCATACAGCTGATCTGCCAATTCCTTCTGATCCTCTTTCTTTGGATTCATGGAAAGTAGATGAACTTGATATGGTGCAACATTGGCTGGCCATGTAATACCACGTTCGTCATGGTACTGTTCTACAATGGCAGCTAGCGTACGAGACACCCCTATACCATAAGACCCCATGATCATTGTGTTCGCTTTCCCTTGATCATTGAGGAAAGTTGCATTCATGCGTTCAGAATAAAACTCACCAAGCTTGAAGACGTGTCCCACTTCGATACCACGTGCGAACTTGATAGTACCTTCGCCATCCGGTGATGGGTCTCCCTCTTTGATGAAGCGAAGATCAGCATATTCCTCTACCTCAAAGTCTTGTCCTGGTGTAACATTCGTATAATGGTACCCTTCTTCGTTTGCTCCGCAAGAAACATTAACTAATGCATTTACCGCGTGATCGGCAACCACTCTTACCTCTTCTCCGACCGCCACAGGCCCAAGCGAACCGAATCCTGCACCGAGGAGTCTTTTCGTGTCTTCTTCAGAAGCGAGCTCAACTATATCCGCATCGAACAAGTTTTTCAGTTTTACATCATTCACTTCGTGGTCGCCTCGGGTGACGACAAGGACAAATTCTTCATCCACTTGGAAGAGGATTGCTTTCAACCCTTGCTCGAGACCATGACCTAAGTAGTCAGCAACTTGCTGCATCGTCTTTTGACCTGGAGTCTCGATTTTCTCCATTGCTCTTGGTTCTTCAGCCGTTTTCTCATAAGTAGCGACAACAGGAGCCATTTCGATATTCGCTGCATAGCGTGACGTGTCTGAATAGGCAATGACGTCTTCGCCTACTTCTGAGAGCACCATGAACTCATGCGTGTCTTTACCACCCATCGCACCCGAGTCTGCAATGACCGCGCGGAAGTTTAGCCCCAATCGGCGGAAGATATTCGAGTAGGCATCAAACATCTTCTGATACGTTTCATCTAAACTTTCATACGACTCATTGAAAGAGTATGCGTCTTTCATTAGAAATTCCCGACCGCGCAACAGTCCGAATCTAGGACGAGCTTCATCACGGAATTTATTCTGGATTTGGAAAACAGTTAATGGAAGCTGTTTATAACTTTTCACCTCATGGCGCACAAGGCTCGTAATGACTTCTTCGTGAGTCGCACCAAGTGCGAATTCACGATCATTGCGGTCGTGTAGACGCATCAGTTCTGACCCGAATGTCGTCCAGCGTCCCGTTTCCTTCCACAGTTCAGATGGTTCTAATGCAGGCATCATCATTTCATGAGCCCCTACCTTCTCCATTTCTTCCCGAACAATCGCTTCTACTTTCCGAAGTACACGTTGTCCGATAGGGAGGAAACTGTAAATACCTGCCGCGATCTGACGTATGTACCCAGCACGCGTTAATAACTTATGGCTCTGTATTTCTGCGTCTGCTGGATCTTCTTTAAGAGTTGGAATAAGCATTTGACTTTGTTTCATTCGTCAGCACCTCATATCTTTTATAGTTCGTTCTGTAATAAGACCATTTCATCTAAGTTCTATTATAATAAATTCGTTGTATAAGATAAACAATTCACTTCTAGAAAAGTATGGAGGATGGTAATGATCCACCCTCCGTAAATAGAAACAATAAAGCTGGAAGCCTCTAAAGAGCTGTTATCTCTATTCGGCTTCCAGCTCATTTGATTATAAGAATAAACGTTGAATATCGTTCCATGTTACGACCAGCATAAGCAGCATTAGCAGAGCAAACCCGATAAAGTGTACGATTCCTTCTTTTTGCGGATCGATCGGTTTACCCCGAACAGCCTCTAGCCCGACGAATATCAGGCGGCCTCCATCCAATGCTGGGAGCGGAAGTAAGTTAACTATTCCAAGGTTGATGCTAAGTATAGCCATCCACATCACGAAATTCGTCAATCCTGTCTGTACGACTTGGTCTGTTGCATCATAGATACCTACAGGACCAGACAACATATCCAGTGAGAACTGTCCCGTTACGAGCTTACCTAAGTTTGTCAGTATGAGAGCTGTCCAATCATAAGTCTGCGTAAAGCCGAAGGTCAGCTTTTTAGCAAACGAATCTTCAAATGCCCTCTTCACACCGACTTGACCAATCGATTCGTCACGGTCTGTCGTAACTTCAGCAGGTGTAACTTCTACTTGTTCTGTACTTCCGTTACGGTTAACAGTCAGGAGCAACGACTCTTCTGGATGCTCACGAACAACTCTCGTAAAGCCTTCCCAAGTGCTGACAGACTCTCCGTCAATCGAAACAATCTCATCTCCTGCCATCAGCCCAGCCTGATCCGCTGGGGAGTTGTCCTGGATTTCACCAAGCTTCGCTTCGTCGGAAGGTACCCCTTGTACAAAACCGAGGATCATAAACAGGACGATCGCTAACACAAAGTTCATCATTGGACCAGCGAAGAGCTGCATAGCCCGTTGTGGCACGGTTTTAGAGGCAAACTGGCGATCGTAAGGTGCAATTTGAGTCTCTTTCTCATCCAAAACGAACATCGCTTTTGGATCGACTTCAAAGAACAGTTTTTCGTCTTCATCTACTTCATAGCCTTCAATGACAAGACGATGATCGAGATCAGCACGCTCTACTTCAATGACTCTTGCGTTAGGGTGCTTCGATTTATTGTTGACGATGATACGGTTTACCTTGCCTTCGTCATTAAACTCAAGACCGATATGGTGACCAGCTTTGAGTTCAATAATCTCAGGATCTTCCCCAGCGACTCGTACATATCCACCGATAGGCAGGAGTCTGATTGTGTACAATGTTTCGTTTTTTGTAAAAGCAAAGATTTTCGGACCAAAGCCAATTGCGAATTCCCGGGCAAGCATACCGGCGCGTTTGGCAAAAATGAGATGCCCCCACTCATGAACAAACACCAAGAGGCCGAACATGAGTATAAATGCAATCACTGTAGTCAAATGAAGCACCTTCCTTTTAATTTAAGTGGAAACGGACCTTATTCCTTGTTTCCTTATCAATAGAAAGTATGGTTGATAAGTCCGGGTTATGAATACGCTTGTGAGCTTCTAGTGCTCGCTCGATCTTTCTCTCGATATCCAGGAAGGAAATCTTTCCCTCTAAGAATAATTGAACGGCTTCCTCATTGGCTGCATTCAAAACAGTCGTCATCGAACCCCCTTCACGTCCTGCCTCATAGGCCATTCGTAGACAAGGGAATCGGACCATGTCCATCTTTTCAAAATGTAGTGTTGCGATTTCTTCTAGGTCAAGCTGTTTCGTCATTTCAAGATCAAGCCTGTTCGGATACGTCAGTGCATATTGAATCGGCACTTTCATATCCGGTGTTCCCAGTTGAGCCATCACACTTCGGTCGACGAACTCCACCATAGAATGAATGACACTCTCTCTATGAAGAATAACATGAATCTGATCATAAGGTACATCAAAAAGCCAGTGCGCTTCAATCACTTCAAGCCCTTTGTTCATCATAGAAGCAGAGTCGATGGTAATCTTTGCCCCCATGCTCCAGTTCGGGTGGTTCAGTGCATCTTCTACCGTGACGCCGACTAGTTCCTCCCTCGTCTGATCACGAAAGCTTCCGCCTGACGCGGTGATGATCAACTTATGAATATCCTGCTTGTTTTCCCCGTTCAATGACTGATAGATAGCTGAGTGTTCACTGTCAACCGGCAGAAGTTCTACTCCATGCCTTTTCGCTTCTGACATGACAAGATGTCCAGCTGTTACTAGCGTCTCTTTGTTCGCAATCGCTATCGTCTTTTTTGCTTCGATTGCTTTCAACGTTGCAGGAAGTCCTATACTTCCCATCACAGCATTCACTACTACATCTACAGCATCGTCAACACTGATCTCAATTAAACCTTCTGTTCCCGTATAAATAGGCTGATCGATCAGTCTGGATAACGCATCTTTTGTCGCCTCGTCCTGAACCACGACCGTCTTCGGGTTAAACTCTTTAATGAGCGGTAAAGCTTTCTCGACGTTCCGACCGAAAGCCATCGAGTGAAGGTTAAATTCGTCAGGATGAAGCCGGATGACGTCAAGGGTTTGAACGCCAATAGACCCTGTAGCTCCTAATAAAGCAATTTGTTTCATCGAAAACTAGCTCCTCTCACTACAAAGAAATAAAGTTGATCAAGTGGAGAATAGGCAGAATGAAAATCAGGCTATCAAACCGATCAAGCACTCCCCCATGTCCAGGTAGGATTTTTCCGGAGTCTTTCACGGCGTAGTGCCGTTTGAATGCAGATTCCACTAGGTCTCCTATCTGACCAGCTATGGATATCAAAATCGTAACGAGGATGACGATAATCATAGAATGGTCAAGTGGCGCAACTAGTTGGAAGATGATGGCGACGGCGCAGGCAAGCAGAATACCGCCAACGGAGCCTTCGATTGTCTTTTTCGGACTGATTTGAGGCCATAGCTTTCGCTTACCGAAAGCCCTGCCGAATAGATAAGCGCCGGTATCAGTAGCCCATACGATAAACAGGGCGAAAAACAGATATTCAAGTCCCCCGCTCCTCGTCTCAATCAGGTAATTGAAGCCCATACCGATATAGATGACAGAGATCAATAAGAAGCCTGCATCGTCAAATGTGAAGCGGTTCTTCACTAGAACGGTATAGCTTAATAGTACGAGTACCGCTAGCAGCGTGATCTCGGACTTCGTAATGAACTCGGTGATATCGACATAGTTTTCAATACTCTTATAAGGCAGCATAAGCGCCCACATAAGTAATAAACCTAATCCAGCCGCAACCGAATAACGGGAAATCCGCTTCATTCGGACTAGCTCAAGAAGGGCGATACTTGCGATAACATAAACGAATATATTAAAAATCATCCCACCGAAGAAGACGATGGGGATAAAGATCAATGCCGCTACTACGGCTGTGATGGTTCTTTGTTTCATAATCCTCTCACACCTTATACTCCGCCATACCGACGTTTACGATTTTGGTAATCATAGAGCGCTTTTTCGAAGTGGTTCTCCGTGAAATCCGGCCAATAAACCTCGGTGAACCAAAACTCTGCATAGGCAAGCTGCCATAATAAGAAGTTGCTTAGACGTTGTTCGCCACTAGTGCGTATAAGCAAATCCGGTTCCACTAAGTCAGAGGTGTACAGTTCAGATGAGAACAACTCCTCGTCTATATCGGTTTGTTTCAGTTCGCCACGCTCTACTTTAGTTACTATTTGCTTGACTGCATTGACCATTTCAAAGCGACTGCCATAGTTTAGTGCAAAGTTCAGGGTTAATCCGTCGTTATGCTTCGTCTGTTCGATTGCCTCTTCCACAGCTTTCTTAGTATGTGGAGGTAGAACATCGAAATCCCCAATCGTCTGCACTCTGACATTCTTTTCAATGAGTTCAGGCAAATATGTATTTAAAAAATCCACCGGTAGTTTCATTAAGAATTCTACTTCGTTTTTCGGGCGCTTCCAGTTTTCTGTTGAGAACGCATAGAGGGTCAATACATCGACACCAATATCAGAAGCGAACCTTACGATTTTCTTCACGACACCCATGCCTTCTTTGTGCCCGGCAATTCTAGGCATTCCTCTATTTTTTGCCCATCTACCGTTCCCGTCCATTATAATTGCCACATGCCTCGGGATTTGTGTGTGATCTAAGCCCACAGGCTGCGGTAAGGGCTCTTCATTTTTCCGTTTTTTTATAAATGGAAACTTGATTGGCATGTTTAGTCCCCCAGTCCATTTCTTCCATCTATTCTATACTCTTATCCTACACCATGCCAAAACGAATGAAAAGCGCCACTGAAACGAGCGTCCACCCTAGCAGCTTATCACCTTACAAAAAGAAAAGCCACGCTGCCAAACATTAACAGCGCGGCTTTATACACATTATGGCATGGGACTGGAAAGCATTACACTTCCATGATTTCTTCTTCTTTTGTCTTCGCCAATTCGTCGATTTTGAGGACGTTTTGGTCTGTTACCTTCTGAACATCATCTTGGAAAGAACGAAGGTCATCTTCCGTAAGTTCTCCGTCTTTTTCAAGCTTTTTCAAACGGTCATTAGACTCACGACGGATGTTACGAACCTGTACCTTCGCTTCTTCAGAATACTTACCGACAACTTTAGCGAGTTGTTTACGGCGTTCTTCTGTAAGCGCTGGAATATTGATTCGCACAATATTACCGTCACTAGAAGGAGACAGTCCTAAGTCTGCCTTTTGAATGGCTTTTTCAATCTCTGCAATCGCAGTCTTGTCATATGGAGTAATGACTAGCAGTCGAGGTTCTGGTGCAGAAACTTGCGCTAGTTGATTAAGTGGCGTTGCAGCACCATAGTAATCAACATATACGTTGTCTAGGATGGATGGGTTCGCACGGCCGGCACGTACAGTAGCCAACTGACGAGAGAAAGCTTGTACAGCTTGTTCCATCTGTTGTTTTGTTTCATTAAT
Source organism: Halobacillus salinus (assembly GCF_004684905.1). GTDB lineage: Bacteria > Bacillota > Bacilli > Bacillales > Halobacillaceae > Halobacillus > Halobacillus salinus. The sequence goes on from NZ_SRJC01000001.1 coordinate 1,324,565, forward strand.
CACGGCTTCAGACATGATTATTTCCCCCTAACAATGGTTCCGATATTTTCGCCCATTACGGCCTTTTTGATATTACCTTCTTCAGTTATAGAGAATACCAATAAATCGATGTCGTTGTCCATACATAAAGAAGAAGCGGTTGAATCCATTACACCAAGTCCCTCATTGAGTACTTCCATGTAAGAGAGTTCGTCATACTTTTTGGCATCTTCATTTAGTTTTGGATCATCCGTATAAACGCCATCCACATTGTTCTTCGCCATTAGAATAACGTCTGCTTCAATCTCAGCAGCTCTTAGCGCAGCGGTGGTATCGGTTGAGAAGTACGGATTACCTGTCCCTGCTGCGAAAATGACGACGCGCTTCTTCTCTAAGTGGCGAATCGCCTTCCTACGGATATAAGGTTCCGCTACTTGTCTCATTTCAATAGACGTTTGAACACGGGTTGGAATCCCCTGATTTTCAAGGCTGTCTTGCAATGCTAGTGAGTTCATGACAGTTGCGAGCATTCCCATATAGTCAGCATTCGCACGGTCCATGCCCATTTCACTGCCGACTTTGCCACGCCAAATATTACCGCCGCCAACTACTACGGCAATTTCCACCCCTAGTTCAGCGACTTCTTTCACTTGACGAGAAACGGATTGTATAATGCTAGGCTCCAAACCGAAACCAGCTTTGCCACTCAAGGCTTCTCCGCTCAATTTTAATACAATACGACGATAGCGAGCAGTTGTCATAGTTACCTCCCGTGTGTTTCTTCTTCATCGTGCTACTATATGTAGCCATTTTTGAAAATAGGGAACACAGATGTGTCCCCTATGCTGTCACGTCATTATTTTTTAACTTGACTCATTACTTCGTCTGCGAAGTTTTCTTCACGTTTTTCCATACCTTCGCCTACTTCGAAGCGATCGAAAGCATTGATTTGTCCGCCTTTAGCTTCAACGAACTGTTTCACTTTCTGGTCTGGATCTTTAACGAAATCTTGCTCTAGAAGGCAGATCTCTGCGAAGAATTTGTTCAAGCGGCCTTCTACCATCTTCTCAACGATGTTTTCAGGCTTTCCTTCATTCAATGCTTGTGTTTTAAGCATTTCGCGCTCTGCGTTCGCTTCCTCTTCAGGAATGTCCTGCTGAGAAACATAGCGAGGGTTAACTGCTGCTACGTGCATCGCAACGTCTTTTGCAGCTTGCTCGTCTGTAGAGCCTTCAAGTACAGTTAGTACACCAATGTTACCGCCCATGTGAAGGTAAGCACCGAATGCATCATTGTCTGTCTTTTCTTTAAGAGCGAAACGGCGAAGAGAAATCTTCTCACCGATTTTAGCGATCATATCTGTAATGTAGTCGCCTAGCTTTTGACCATCACCGTGAAGTGGTTGTTCAAGAGCTGCTTCTACTGTTTCAGGCTTTTGGGATACTAGGTGCTTCCCTAGATCTTGAAGCATCGTTTTGAAGCTGTCGTTTTTCGTTACGAAGTCTGTTTCACAGTTCACTTCGAAAAGAACAGCCGTGTTACCGGAGATCTCGATTGCAGCAGCACCTTCAGCTGCGATACGGTCTGCTTTCTTCTGAGCTTTAGAGATACCCTTCTCACGAAGCCACTCCATCGCTTTTTCCATATCACCATCTGTTTCAGTAAGTGCTTTTTTACAATCCATCATTCCAGCACCAGTTTTTTCACGAAGTTCTTTTACCATCTTAGCGTTTACAGCCATTTTGAAAGCCTCCTTAATTAAGTGAGCATATTTTCTTTAAAAAAGGTGATAAAAGGTCTTCCCCCTTATCACCTTTCGAACGTCTTACTCAGCAGCTGTTTCAGCTTCTGCTTCTCCAGCTTCTTCAGTTGTTTCGTTCTCTTCCCCTTGCTTCGCTTCAAGAACAGCGTCTGCCATCTTAGAAGTTAGCAATTTAACGGCACGAATTGCATCGTCGTTTGCAGGGATTACATAGTCGATCTCATCCGGATCACAGTTCGTGTCAACGATACCGACAACTGGGATGTTTAGTTTGTGAGCTTCTGCAATTGCAATACGCTCTTTACGAGGGTCGATTACGAACATTGCATCTGGAAGGCTCTTCATTTCTTTAATACCGCCTAGGAATTTAACAAGACGTTCTTTTTCTTTCATCATATCAACGACTTCTTTTTTCGGAAGTACGTCTGTTGTACCGTCTTCTTCCATGCGCTCAATGTCTTTAAGACGGTTGATACGCTTACGGATTGTGTCAAAGTTTGTTAGAGTTCCGCCCAACCAACGCTGGTTGATGTAGAACATACCGCAACGAGTCGCTTCATCACGCACTGTGTCTTGTGCTTGTTTTTTCGTACCTACGAAAAGAACGTTACCACCGTTCGCTGCTACGTCACGTACGTAGTTGAACGCTTCATCTACTTTCTTAACTGTTTTTTGTAGGTCGATAATATAGATCCCGTTACGCTCCGTGAAGATATACTTCTTCATTTTCGGGTTCCAGCGACGAGTTTGGTGTCCGAAATGAACACCAGCTTCTAGTAGCTGTTTCATAGAAATTACAGACATGTTTGTTTCCTCCTGAATGGTTTTTTTTAGTATCCTCCGCCTTTTTCATTTTTCTCTATCAACTCGTGAGAGCAACCGATAAGGAAATCCAAAGGCGTGTGTATTGACACCGTCAGTAAATATACCATAAGGTAGTGCTTCTATCAAGTTTAATTGCTATTTTTTTTGGTGGAACTTAAGTAAGAGCTCTACTTCTGTCTTACCCTTGTCCAGTTGCTTTGCAATATCATCTATAGAATATCCTTTATTGCGCATCTTTAGAATCTCAGAAGAAGCGGAGGGGGTATAGCCTGACGGCTGTTCTTCAGGCTCTGGTGGCGTATAGCCGGCAGGTTGACTGTCCCCTGCTCCTTCTTTAGTGCTTAATTTCTCCGCTACGGAAAAACCTATGTGTTCCTCATTACTAGTTTCCGTATGGAAGGAGGGCTTTCTTTCAATCCATTCTGTCATCCGCTGATTCTCTTCCTTGATCTCCAAAAGATAGGATGAGAACATTCCCTCGATTTCACTAGCGATTTCCTGCTGACGGAGCTCGAGTTCTTCGGCTTTCTTGATTCGAGTACTCAAGGTGAAGATGCCGAGTAGAAGCACTCCATCTATAATAAAACTGATGATAAGTAAAAATATTGTCATGCTATGTCACCCACTAAAATCGATTCTCTTGCCTAGATAGGGATGGTCGATTGTTTCATCTTGGTGTCCTGCTTTCCCTTCCTTGCTTCTTTCTCTCCCATCCCCTTTTTCATGCACCAATGCTTCTTCTACATTTTCCTGCTGCATGATAGAGGTTCTTTTCTTCCGGTCGATCTGCTCCTGTCTCTGACTGACAAAGTGTTGTAAAGTAGGGTTTCGCTGTGCAATCTGCTCTTGAAGTTTCCCTGCGTCCTGTACTCTAGGGAGCGCTACCTGCATTTCTACAGCCTTCCAACTCATTTACCCACTTCCTTCTATATATAGAATTCCGTATTCCATGATTATATCAGATCAGGTCATTGATCATTCTCTTAATCCTCTTAGGATGACAAAGAGCGTAAGATAATTTCTCCTTCAGCTAAGAATGCCTGCACCTCTCGGTATTCACTCCGAATCTGGTGTTGATACTTTCCGAACCCTAAGTGGACTTGCCCATAAACCTTACCATTAACTATTACTTTCACTCCGGATAAATCTCCTATTGTTGTACGCATCTTCTCTAGTCGTTCTGATAGTTCCGCAATCTCCTCTAACACAACCTGCAGAGAATTTCTTTGCCTCAACTTCATTACGCGATCTTGAGCTGACAGATTACCCGTCGCTTCTTTTTCTTCTAGCTTGTAACCGATTAAAACCAGTTTTCGCTTTTCTTCTTCTTTTCGCCTCAACGAAAGACTGTATTTAGCTTGTTTTTCTTCGACTTTTTTATTGACGCCTAAATATAGTCCTGTCGGCGTATTCAATCGGTTACCTATATCCTTCGCTTCAATATGTAAGCCGGAAGAAGTTGTTCCACCGATAATGTGGCCAGTTTGACAATAAACACTCCGGTGCGCTACCACGTCACTGTGAAGGATGGAGTTCTCTACAAACAAATCTTGTCCAGCTTCTACTGTAGCCTGGTTGATATATCCCGCACGTATGTCGTGACCAGCCTGCACAATTCCCTTCCCCAAACCAGAAATACCCTCTGACACATAAACGGATCCCCCAGCCACGACGTTCGCACCCTCTACTAAACCATACACTGTGATATCCCCTTGAGCGAATACCTTGAACCCTGTCGGAACATTCCCTTTTATGATGATCGACCCGATAAAATCAAGGTTGCCTGTTCTAAGGTCGAGGTTGCCCTCTACTTCAAATAGTGGCTGGACTTGCAAGGAGCGTTCATCCGCACTCAGCTGACCAGCAATATTTGCGTATAACGCATCATCCGATCGTTTAAAGGTAGTGTTCTTCCCCGCCTTCAGCTGAGCAGGCTTCCCTGGCTTGAATGGTAATTCTTCCCCATGAACATTCCTTCCTAGTATCCCATTCGTCGGGGGTTTTATTGCTGCAATCCTTTCCCCTTCCACTACGGACGGGATGGATATGATATCTCTGAAACTAGCCCGGTCATGCTCGTTTATTTCAAAGCTTACTTCTTTATCATAGATTACCGTTCCGTCTTTCCCATGAACAGGAAACTTCCCTTGGGCGATGAGTAATGGATATTGGATGGTTTCGTCCTTGTCAATGATTCGTCCAATCTCTTCTTCAAGAATCCCATAGGAAACACGATGCTCTTCCAGAAATGCTTGCAGTTCCTCTTCTGTAACTTTTTCGTATGTTTCGAGTTGATCTAGGTAAGCTTCCAGTTTGTCATGGGACACAGACACTTTAAAATGTTTATGCAGTTCCACGCACCTGTTACCTCCTCAGAGCCTAGGCCTCCATGATATCTGCCAATGCATTCTTCAGCTTGAAGATGGCCTTTGCATGTATTTGTGAGATTCTCGAGGTGGTCAGATCCATAATCTGACCAATTTCTGTCAATGTCAGCTCTTCTTGATAGAATAAGCTGATCACCATTTGTTCTTTCTCATTCAAACCTTGTATCTCTCTGGCTAACTCTTCGTAGTTTTCTGATTGAATGATAGATTCTGTAGGTGTAATGGTTTGTTGGTCAGGAATGGAATAGCCGATCCCTTCTTTATGATCGTCTTTCCCGTCCTTCGGCTTCTCTTCCATCGATAGTACATTTGCATATAAGGAATCTTTAATCGCTTCTTCCACTTCACTTGCTTTCATACCCAAATGCTTTGCAACTTCTTCTGCCGTTACCGGCCTTTGTAGTTGCTGCTCAAGCTGCTCACTCACTTGTTCGATTTTTTTCGTTTTATCGCGGACAGACCTAGGAAGCCAATCTTCCTTCCTAAGTCCATCCATGATAGAACCTCTGATTCGGAAAGAAGCGTACGTATCAAATTTCAGATCGCGTTTTCGGTCGAATTTTTTCAGCGCATCATATAATCCGAGCATCCCCAAGCTTTTCACATCATCTTTACTGACACTTTTCGGTAGATGCGCCGTTATCCGCTGGACGTGATAACTCACTAAGTACCCGTACTTTTCCACTAGTTGGTTGGCGGCATCATCGTCTTGGTCGTTCGTCCATAAATCCCATAGAATTTGTTCCTGAGGAGACAAACAGCTTGCCATCAGAATCCTCCTCGCTCTTTCTAATCATTTGTATTCGTTGGACTTTCTTCGTCCTCTTGCAATAGTGATCGAATCATCTTGGACGTTTCTTCTGCCGTAGCCTCTGTTTCTTTAGTTTGACTCTGTGACTGTTCATTCACTTGCTCAACATCATGTTGATTATTACCACGAGACCTGCCATCTCCTCCCCTAACGTTCGTTGCATCCGCTGCAATTACCCCCCACAGTCCCCTGAAGATAAATGCAATCAGGAAAAAACTGAAAAAGCCTATAGCCCCTCTTATAACGGACGTCTGCCATACGTTCGAAGTCAATGAAAATAGAAAAAGGAGAGAAAAGCCGAGCAAAGCCCCTAAGAGATTGAATTTGACGGTTCCTGACATCAGATCGTCACCTCTCCATGATTCACTTTCCTTATATGTAGATCCGTCGTAGATGGGTCGAAAACGATCGTTCGGCCACTCTTTCCCCCGACATCTTCTGCAATAATTGGAATGTGAAATTGTGCTAACTTCTCTTTGACCGCCTCTATGTTTCTCGGACCGATACGCATCATGTCGCTTGAAGTTTTGAAAGAAAACATTTGAGCTCCACCTGCTATCTTAGCCTTCATCCGAAATTTGGAAGCTCCGTTGTCTGTCAGCCCCCTAAGCAAGTCATCGAGTGCTGTGTCTGCATACTTGAAGCGATTCATTTTTTCTTGCTTGGCCATATGAGAATCAGGCAGCATCACATGGGCCATTCCCGCTAATTGTTTCCGGGGATCAAACAGGACCACCCCCACACATGAACCTAATCCTGACGTTCGGATCCTGTCTGGCGCTGAAACGAACTTGAGATCTGCTATCCCCACTTTAATGATGTTCAATACTTCATTCATAACTCGAAACTCCTAGTGATTTGAAAAGTGGATAATAGGATTGGGGGTCAGGAAACAGAAAGAAGTGGCCTTCTATGTCCTCTGCTTCAGCATGGTCCACATCCGTAAGTGAAGTTTCAATAACGATTGCCTGGTCGCTGACCTGTGAAAGTTCAATCAGACCAAACGTCAAAATAGCTCCGACCATATCAAGCGATAGCGAAGGTACGGATGGGTACAGGTCGAGCTTGGTGAAGTCAGATAAGGCGGTTAAATAGGAGCCTGATAAAATGTTACCTAATTCCTGCAGGGCAGAAACAGCCAGCTCATCCTCCCCATCAAAACGGACTCCTTTGATCCCCGTCATCCGCTCCACGAACGCTTCTCCTTGTTCAGGAGAAAGGATGAAAAACATGTTACCAGGGGCCTCGCCTTCAATACGTAGGAAGACGCTGACAACTTCTTTTTCTGTACCTCCTGCTAATTCCATCACTTCATCGAATTCGACGAGCCGGACCGCCGGCACCCGCATGTCGATCTTCTTATCCAGCAGTTTCGAGAGCGACGTTGCAGCGTGAGCAGCTCCGATATTTCCGATCTCTTTCAAAACGTCTAAATGCATGTCAGTCAATCGTTGGCTGAACGTCATCAGACATCGATTTCCTGCAGTTGTTTCACATCATCGCCTGATAATACTTTGGACATATTCAGTAGAATGAAGAGACGCTGATCAAGTTTCACCACACCTTGGATATACTCTGCTTCGACCGTTCCCACCACTTCCGGAGGAGGTTCAATCGAATCTTCCTGTATATCCAGTACATCATTTGCAGCATCTACGATTAACCCGACGTCCATGCCGTTAATTGTTACGGTAATGATTCTAGTCTGTTCCGTATTTTCAACAGCCTCAAGACCGAAGCGTTCGCGAAGATCTATGATGGGTGTCACCACACCACGTAAGTTGATCACGCCTTTTACAAAAGCAGCTGTTCTTGGTACTCGAGTGAAAGGCATCATCCGCTCTATGGACCCTACTCGGTCAACCGGAATTGTGTACTCTTCGTCTTGGAGTTGAAAAACGATTACTTTTACAAGGGATTTCTCTTCTGTCATGGTTACCACTCCTTCTATTTAATCAGGGCGTTGCTGTCAAGAATTAGTGCTACCTGGCCATCTCCTAGAATGGTTGCACCCGAAATAGCAAACACTCCAGACAAGTAGTCTCCGAGGGATTTGAGAACGACCTCCTGTTGACCAATAAAGGAATCGACGACGAGACCTGCCATCTTGTCCCCTTTTCTCACCATTACTAAGGAATAGTATTCGTCCTCCTCTAACGCTTCCGGAACTTCCAAGATATCTTTTAAGAATACGAGCGGAACTACTTTTCCGCGGAAGTCGATCACTTTTTTATTGTGCGCGTGCATGATGTCCTCTTTCTTAACAATGGCCGTCTCAATAATAGAAGATAGCGGAACCGCATACTTCTCTTTTTGCACTTCAACAAGCATGACAGAAATGATAGATAATGTGAGAGGTAACTGGATGGAGAAGACACTGCCTTCGTCGACCCTTGAGTCGATGCTAATGTTACCGCCTAGTGATTCAATCGTGTTCTTGACGACATCCAAGCCGACTCCTCTACCAGACACATCTGATATTTTGTCAGCAGTAGAAAAACCACTGGACATAATCAATTCGAATACCTGCTTATCATTCATGTTCGCTGCTTGTTCTTCTGTTACGACACCATTCTGAACGGCTTTTTCGATGACCTTCTCACGCTTGATTCCACCACCATCGTCACTGATTTCAATAAAGACATGGTTCCCGCTGTGATATGCTTTTAGCTCAAGGCTTCCTACTTCGTTTTTACCCTTTGCTAATCGCTCTTCAGGTCCCTCTATTCCGTGGTCGAGAGCATTTCTGATAAGGTGTACGAGCGGGTCTCCGATTTCGTCGATTACTGTTCGGTCAAGTTCTGTTTCCGCTCCGACAATCTGTAAATCAATCTTTTTATTCAAGTCCCTGGAAAGTTGACGGACCATACGGGGGAAACGATTGAAGACCTGCTCGATCGGTACCATCCGCATATTCAAAATGATGCTCTGCAAATCACCTGAAATGCGACTCATTCGTTCGACAGTCTCTTGCAATTCGTTATGATTCAAATCATTTGAGATCTGTTCAAGGCGTCCGCGATCAATCACGAGTTCTTCAAATAAGTTCATCAAAACATCCAACCTGTCAATGTTGATTCGGATTGTTTTGTTTCCTACTTGCTTCTGCTCTTTAGGTTCTGATGTCGTCTGTTGCTCCTGCTTAGGCTTTGGCTTAGTCGCAACCGCAGTTTCCGTTTCCTTATTGAATGTACTTGGAGGTTCGGGTTCCTGCCCAGCCTCTTCCTGGGGCTCTGTATAGGCTGATACAACAAAATGATTTACCGACACATCTTCTATTTCTGAGACTTTATTTATTTTGGAGGCAACCTCTTGCTGGTCACTTTTCGTCACAAGAAGGACAGTAAAGCTAGTGTCGAACTCTTCATTTTCCAACTGCTCGACCGTTGGATCTGATAAGACGACTTCCCCCAGCTGTTCTAACACCTCGAACACCATATATACTCGAGCTGCTTTTAGCATGCAGTCTTCCCGTAATGTGACAACCACTTCGAAATTATTCAATTGCTGCTCAGCAGATTGCTCAAGAACTGTCAGGGTGAACTCATCTATTTGTAATGCTTCCCTTTTGTTATGTATAGGTTGCTCCTCTTTTTCATCTGCTTTATCAGCGACAGGTTCACCGGTTTCGATGGCGTATAACTTAGCGACTACTCTCTCAACGTTACGCTCACCGGTTCCCCCTTCCGAGATATCGACCACCATGGCTTCAAGATCGTCGACAGAATCAAATACGACGTCAAGGACATCCGAGTCCACCTTGATCTTTTCATTCCTAATGGCATCTAAGACGTTTTCCATCTGGTGGGTCAAGTTAGCTAAATCTTGATAACCCATCGTAGCAGCCATCCCTTTCAAAGTATGAGCAGAACGGAAAATCTCGTTCACGATTGCCAAGTCTTCAGGATTCTGTTCTAGTTTAAGTAAATGATCATTACAGGCTTGTAGATGTTCTTTGCTTTCATCAATAAAGACTTCCAGGTAAGGATTGTTTTCCATTACGATTTCCCCCTCTATTTTCCTAATGCTTTTGTAAGGAGCTGACTGATTTCAGATACAGGTGCAATATTGTCGGCAAGTCCTGATTTGATTGCTGCTTTCGGCATCCCGAATACCACGCAAGATTCTTCTGCCTCGGCGATACATAAGGTATTCGTTTTCTTTTTCTTAAGCTCTACAAGTCCATCTGTCCCGTCTGCCCCCATGCCAGTCATGATAACGGAGATCACTTGGAGGTTCTCCACCTCTGAAAGCGACAGAAACATCCGGTTTACAGAAGGGCGATGACCGTAGATCGGCTCTGAACTATCCAGTACTGCATGCAAGTGCTTCCCTTTTCTAACGATGGTTAAATGCTCTCCACCTGGTGCAATATATGCACACCCATTCTTCAGGACTTCCTCATGTTCCGCTTCTTTCACTTGCACTTTAGATTGTTTGTTGAGGCGATCTGCAAGGGATCGAGTGAACCCTTTCGGCATATGTTGAACAATGACAATTGGACAAGGTAAGTCTTCTGGGAGCTGCGTAATCACTCGGTCAAGAGCCCTTGGCCCCCCAGTCGAAGTCCCGATGGCGATAATGGGCTGTTGTGAAATGGAAACTAAGTGCTTTGCAAGGTTATTGATGGGTTGTTGTCTCTTCGCTGTTGGCTTCTGCGAAACGGTTGCCTTACTTGCTACTAGTACTTTCTTAATGACCTGATCTTCAACCTTCTCCATATCTAATGATATCGGCCCAGATGGCTTCTCTATGAAGTCTACCGCTCCAAGTGTCATCGCTTTGATAGTACTTTCTGCTCCCTGCTTAGTTAAACTGGATACCATTACGACAGGAACGGGATGCTCTTTCATGATTACCTCGAGGGCTTCCAACCCGTCCATATGGGGCATCTCCACATCCATTGTCACGACATCCGGGTTCAGTGTTTTCAATTGTTTCATGCAGTCATTACCGTTCCGTGCTTTCCCGACGACTTCAATTCTGTAATCTCTATTGAGTATGTCGGTTAACACTTTTCTCATGAAAGCAGAATCATCCACAATAAGCACACGTATTTTTTTCATCATTATGACCTCTCTACTACAAAACGTTTTAGTCTAGACAAGAATGATGAGGGCTTCTCTTCAATTTGTTCTTTTCTCTCCACTTTCAAATAATTCTGAACGATCGCAGACATCGCCATACTTGCTTTCGTGGAAGGGTGTGAAAGAACAAATGGCTGTTGACGATTGACCGCCTTCAGCACGTTGCGGTCGTCCGGCATGACTCCTAGTGATGTGACCTCCTTCTCAAGAAAACGATCCACTACAGCATGCAGCCTTGTAAAAGAGGAATCATTTCTCTCTTTCAACGAGCGATTTACCAGAATCGAAATAGGTAAAGTGGCTTCGACTCTGACAAGGTGCTTGATCATGGCATAAGCATCGGTTATAGAGGTCGGTTCGGGTGTCGTCACAACGATGGACTCATCCGCAGAGGAAATAAAGTGGAGACTATCATTTGTGGCTCCTGCCCCCATATCGAATAAAATATAATCATATGAAGCTATCAGACTTTCAAATTGCGATTGAAAGTGAAGGAACATCGCTTCATCCAATTGGAAAACATCAGTCAAACCCGACCCCCCTGCAATATAGGAAAGGTCGTTTGGACCTGACTCAATGATCTCTTGAATTGAACTACCGTTCTTGAAAAGATCAACAAACGAATGCCGAGGGGTGACCCCAAGAAGAATATCGATGTTCCCCATTCCAATATCCATGTCGATTATCAACACTCTTTTCTTATGTTCCATCAGTTTCAGAGCAAAGTTAATTGTGAAGTTCGATTTCCCCACTCCTCCTTTGCCACTGGAGATTGCAATTGTTCGAGCCTTTTTCTTGCTGTTCATCTGTCTTAAACGATGTCGCAAACGTTCCGCCTGATCACTCATAGACGGCTCCTTCTACAACCTGCCTGGATAATCGCATCGGTGTTGCTTCTATGATGTCATCAGGTACGTCCTGACCATTCGTGAAATATGCAATGCCTAATTCATGATGCATCACCATGTTCAGTGCACCTCCATAACTCGATGTTTCATCCAGTTTGGTAAAAATGAACTGCCGTATGGGAAGGTGCTGAAACTGACGATAGATGTCATCCATATCTTGATACTTGCTTGTCAAAGACAATACGAGATAAGTTTCTGTGTTTTCACTGAACTCGATCAACTCATCGAGTTCCTTCACATAGTTGGCATCACGGAAGTTACGACCGGCTGTGTCCACAAGGACTAGGTCATAATCTGCGAACTTCTGCCTTGCTTCTGCATAATCTTCCATGCTGTATGCGACTTCTATGGGGATGTCTAGGATCTTCGCATAGGTTTTCAACTGTTCGATCGCTGCGATTCTGTAGGTATCCGTCGTAATCAGGGCGACCTTTTGCTGTTTGTTCAATGAAGCATCTGCAGCTAGTTTTGCAACAGTCGTCGTCTTGCCTACACCAGTAGGACCTACTAAATGGATGAAAGGCTTATGATCTTCAGCATTTCCGAATGGCATGTCCTTTACTTGTTGATAGATGTGGCGGGTCAATTGATCTTCAACAGGGGAGTCATCCAGACCTTGTTCGACGACGTATTGTACCCACGCTTTTGCCAATTCCTCATCTACTTCTTGGGAAAGAAGGTGCTCATACACATGTTGTAACCCTTCAGGGAAAGTCGTAACGGAATCTTGACTTCTCACCATTGCCTTGAGCGACTGGATTTCTTTCATAATCTCCGTTGTCCCTTTTTCCTCACGTGTAGGTAGCGGTGTTGGTTTAGACTGCGTATCCTTCTTTACATTCGCTTTTCGATCTACAGGGTCTATGGCTGCGATCACTTCCGTTTGGTCTTTCTTGAACATACCGAGGAAGCCGCCGACTTTTACAACTTTCTGATTCAATATAACCGCATTCGGTCCTAATTCTTTCTTTACCTTCTTCATTGCCTCAGGCATAGTAGGAGCCTGGAACTTCTTCACCTTCATGCAACATTCACCACCCCTACACTTTGGACTTCCGCACTCGGTTCCAACTCGTTATAAGATAAAACTACGACTTGTGGTAAAAAGCGGTCGAGCAATTGTTTCACATACATCCTTACAGCAGGAGAACAAAGAAGTATCGCTGTTTCTTCCTGAAGCGACATTTGTTCTACTTGTTCTGCTACAGCACTGATGATCGTTTGTTGTGACTCAGGGTCAAGTGCCAGATAACTACCGTGTTCCGTCTGTTGAATGTTTTCTGCGATGACCTTCTCAACCTTCCCAGAAACAGTAATGACTTTAACACTTTGGTCATCTTTCATATACTGTGACGTAATTTGAGCAGCAAGGGACTGCCTCGCATATTCCCCTAGCAGCTCTGTGTCATTTGTCATCTTACCGAAATCTGCTAATGTTTCGAAAATGACGGGTAGATTTTTCACAGATACATTTTCTCTCAACAGCTTAGCTAATACTTTCTGGACATCTCCAATAGATAGCGGATCTGGTGTGACCTCTTCAACTAAAATTGGATAAGATTCTTTCAAGTGATCGATCAACTGTTGGGTTTCTTGACGCCCGAGTAAAGCGTGTGAGTGCTGTTTGATCACTTCTGTAATATGCGTCGAGACAACAGACGGTGGATCGACCACCGTATAGCCGGACAGTTCCGCTTCATCCTTCTGATCTTCTGCAATCCATTTCGCCGGAAGACCAAAGGCGGGTTCTTGGGTTTCGATCCCTTCAATGATGTCCTCTTCATCGCCGGGTGTCATAGCCAAATAATGATCCAAGAGCAGTTCTCCTTGAGCAACTTGATTCCCTTTGATCTTCAATCGATATTCATTTGGGTTCAACTGAATATTGTCACGAATCCGGACAACTGGGATGACAATCCCGAGTTCGATAGCGAGCTGCCTTCTTATCATGACAATTCGGTCAAGGAGGTCTCCCCCCTGATTGGTGTCAGCAATCGGAATCAAAGCATAACCGAATTCAAATTCGATAGGATCCATGGAGATGAGGTTGACCACATTCTCTGGTGATTTCATTTGATCTCCTTCGGCCTCATCCATTTCTTCAGGTTCTTCTTCTATTTCTTCTTCGCTTTGTCTTGACAACCAATATCCTCCGAATGCCAATACAGAAGCGATCAACGTCGTTAAGAAGAACGGGATAGGTGTCAAGCCGAGCAGGAAGATGGTTCCCGCTGCAATATACAGAAGCTTTGGATAACGTAAAAGTTGAGCCGTCACATCCGTTCCGAGATTCCCTTCTGATGCCACTCGCGTTACTACAATTCCTGTCGCGGTGGAGATCAATAAAGCTGGGATTTGACTGACAAGTCCATCCCCTACAGTAAGACGCATATACGTATCGATTGCCTCTGTAAAGGACATGCTCATTTGCGCCATACCTATGATCAATCCGAAAATGATGTTGATTAAAACGATTATGATTCCAGCTATCGCGTCGCCTTTTACGAACTTACTAGCACCATCCATGGCGCCGTAGAAGTCCGCTTCATTTTCGATTTTCTTACGACGGTCCTTCGCCTGCTGTTCGTTGATCATCCCGGCATTCAGGTCCGCATCGATACTCATTTGTTTACCAGGCATCGCATCAAGGGTGAAACGCGCAGCGACTTCCGATACACGTTCGGCACCTTTTGTTATGACCAAGAACTGTATGATGACTAATATAACGAAGACGACGAATCCGACAAGCGGGTTACCACCGATTACGAAGGTCCCGAACGTTGCGATGACGCCCCCTGCTTCTGCCTCTGATAAGATCGAACGTGTAGTGGAAACGTTCAGTCCTAAACGGAATAATGTTAACAGCAGTAACAGTGTTGGGAACACGGCGAATTTAAGTGCTTCATCCATATTCATCGATACTAGAATCACTAATAGCGCAAGTGAAATATTTATTAAGATAAAAAAGCTAAGGAGCCACCCAGGCAACGGGATTACGAGCATGACTATGATAAGAATCACGCCAATTAATACGGATAAGTCTCTAGCTGACATGTTGGGCACTCCTTTTCCTTACATTTTTTTCTCGAGGCGGTACACGTAGGCAAGAATCTCCGCCACGGCTTTAAAGAATTTTTCGTCGATTGGTTGATCGACCTCAGAGTCTGCATACATAGCTCTTGCCAACGGTCGATTTTCCACTTGCATAACATCGTTCGCTTTGGCGATTTCTTTTATCTTCTGGGCAACAAAATCGACACCCTTCGCTACGACGATGGGGGCATCCGACCGTTCTTCATCATACTTAATGGCGATAGCATAGTGGGTCGGGTTCGTGATGACGACATCCGCTTCTGGAACTTCACTCATCATCCTGGCAGAAGACATCTGCCTTTGTTTCTCCTTGATTTTCGATTTGATCTGAGGATCCCCTTCGATGTTCTTGTGTTCATCTTTGATATCCTTCTTCGACATTCTGATGTTCTTCTCATGGTCATATCGTTGATACGTGTAATCGATAACGGACAAAATCAGGAGAGCAAGAGCAGAAGCGAGCCCCATAATAATGGTAGTTGTTCCGAAGAATGACAATGCCGCTTCAACGGACTTCTGAGACGCATTCATCATATGGTTTTTGTTTGCCCAGATGATGGAGAACGTTATGACGCCAACCATGGAAATTTTCAGGAGTGACTTGACCAGCTCGACTAAAGCACGGGCGGAGAAGATTTTCTTAGCCCCCTGTATAGGGTCCAATTTCTTAAGGTCCATCTTGAGCGGTTCCCCGGTAAACATCACTCCTACTTGCAATAGGTTAGACGCTACACCAGCGACAATTGCCACCCCCATAATCGGCGCAATGACTTTACTGATCTCCCAAGTCATTTCTACAAACACGGTATGTACTTGGTTTTCCGTAACGTCCCGTAACATATTTTCACGAAACGCGTGTTCATACATCCCTGTCATGGTGTCTTTCATCGAGGGACCAAGAAGAAAAAGAATACCGAAGACGAGCAACAACAGAAACCCGGTGTTCACGTCCTGACTCTTAGGGACTTGACCTTTCTTTCTCGTGTCTTCCCTCTTCTTTGGTGTCGCTTTTTCTGTTTTCTCATCTGCAGCAAAATACTGGAGATCTAGCTTGAGAAACTCCATAGCATCAGCCTCCAAGGATTTGCATGAACTCGCGCATCGTCGTGAGCATGGTTTCGAATAAGTTTCGGATCAACATGACATAAAACGTCATCCCAATAACAAGGACAGATAATCCAATGAAAATTTTAAGCGGTAATCCTACGACAAACACGTTTAACTGTGGAACAGTCCGGGCGATGATTCCTAAGGCTACATCAACAAGGAATAAACACCCGACAACCGGAGTCGCCATCAAAAAGGCAATGACAAACATCTGATTGAAAGCATCTATAACAAAGGCAATCCAATTCTCTTCTTCAAGTGGAAGGAATTGATCTACTGGAATCAAATCGTAGCTGTAAAACACACCGTCAATCATCAAATGATGGCCATCAACTGCTAAAATGAATAACATTGTCACTATGTATAGATATTGGCCGATCAGCGGACTTTGGGCACCAGTCTGGGGGTCTATGACGTTTGCTATCGCAAATCCCATCTGGAAATCTATGAAGCCACCAGCAATTTGTATGGCACCTATGACAATGTAAGCGAGCAAGCCTACACTGATGCCGACAGCTGCTTCTTTCAATATTAATAGAAAGTAAGTAGCATCGAGCGGCAACACAGGAGTGGAAATGGTGAAATACATAATCAATGCTAAAAAAAAGCTGAACGCGACTTTATGTCGGGTCGGAACATTCCGATAAGAAAAAACAGGTAGTGTTACAAAGAATGATGTCACCCGGATAAAAACAAGCAAAAAACCAGGTAATGCGGCAAGATTAATAGATTCAAGCATCGCTTATCCAACTAACACATTCAAATTATTAAAGACGTTTGCAGCGAATTCCACCATGCTCGTCAACATCCACGGTCCAAAAAAGACCATTCCAATCATTACTGCGACAATCTTTGGGATAAAAGCTAGTGTTTGTTCTTGGATCTGCGTCGTTGCTTGGAAAATACTGACCAACAACCCGACTGCCAATGCCAATATAAGCAAAGGACCGGATACCATTAATACGGTGTAGATGCCTTCTTTTGCAAATGAAATGACCATTTGACTGTTCAATGTGCATGACCTCCTATGTTAAAACCCTTCGAGCAGAGACTTTGAAATTAAATACCAGCCATCCACTAACACAAACAGAAGAATTTTGAATGGAAGGGAGATCATGACTGGTGGTAACATCATCATACCCATGGACATCAATACACTTGCAACGGCCATGTCTATTACAAGAAACGGTACGAAAATCATGAATCCCATCTGGAAAGCTGTTTTCAGTTCACTGATCGCGAAAGCTGGAACCAATGTGGTAAGTGGTACATCCTGTATCGTCTCCGGCCTCTCCATTTCGGAATAACCCATAAACAATTCCAAGTCTTTCTGTCTGGTGTGCTTACCCATGAACTCTTTCATCGGAACGCTTGCTTCTTCGTACGCTACGTCCAACGTGATTTCATTGTTGAATAGCGGCGTCAACGCTTGATCGTTCACTTCTTGAAAAGTAGGCGCCATCACAAAAAAAGTTAAGAACAAAGCAATTCCAATCAGCACTTGGTTCGGCGGCATCTGTTGTGTAGCCAGCGATGTCCTTACGAACGACAATACTATGATGATTCTAGTGAAACTAGTCATTAATATTAAGAGACCTGGTGCCACAGAAAGTATGGTCAGTAAGAGGAGCAGTTTGACAGAAGTTGAAATACTTTCAGGATCAGAATTCGAGAAGATATCTATAAATTCATTCATCGTCTGAACCCTCCTGCTTCTGCCGTCTGACTTTCTTCGTCTTTTGCTTCATCTCGTTGAGTTGGTTTTCAAAAAGCTTTTGGAACTGGACGGTAGAAGAAGATGCGGTTTGATCGTTCGACTTCTCCGTCTGCCTGAACTTATCCATGATGCGTCCCACTTTGAAAGGTTGTGCCTGTCCTAGTTGTTCACGGTCGAGAAGAGAAGTTTTCGTATTCTCATCTGTTACCTCTGTCACTAATTGGACGTCGTCACCTACCCCCAAAATGAAAACCTGCTCCCCGATCCTAACTGCTTGAACAGATCGATTCGGTGCCAAGTTCATCCCGCCCAGGTTTTCCATCGTCCGGTTCCGGCTGAAAAGTTTATTTTTTTTATTGAAGAACTTAAGCAGTCCGTAAATCAAACCTAATATTAGAATGAGAACGAATATTAATTTGATAATCGTCCCAACTAATGATGCATCCGATCCAGTCATGTTCTCTGCTTCCCCGTCTGCAGGTGATTCTTTCGAATCACCTGCAGGAGCAAACGAAGCGCATCCTTCTAACTCAGGGTTGTTTGAACATTCAATGACAGTCGGTGATGCATAGGTGACGGCTGGAAAGAGCAAACATGTTGTCATGATTAATAGTATGATTTTAGCCGTTCGACTCATAAGAAACCCTCTTTAACTTAATGCTTTTTGTATTGCTTCGATGACGCGGTCTGCCTGGAAGGGTTTTACGATGAAGTCCTTTGCACCAGCTTGGATCGCATCCACTACCATCGCCTGTTGACCCATTGCCGAGCACATAATGACTTTTGCATTCGGGTTCTCTGATTTGATTTCCTTCAAGGCAGCAATACCGTCCATCTCAGGCATCGTGATATCCATAGTTACAAGATCCGGTTGGTGCTCTTTATACATTTCTACTGCTTTCTTACCGTCTTCCGCTTCCCCGGCAATTTCGTAGCCATTCTTCGTTAAAATATCTTTCACCATCATTCTCATGAAAGCTGCATCATCCACAATTAAAATACTTTGTCCCATCTTGTATTCCTCCCCTATCGTAATTTACTTAGTCGATCTTTAGGACTTAGGATATCGGTCACTCTGACCCCGAAGTTCTCGTCTATGACGACAACTTCCCCTTTCGCCATCAATTTTTCATTAACATGTATATCAACTGGTTCGCCTGCTAATTTATCAAGCTCAATGACAGACCCAGCAGACAACTCTAGTATTTCTTTAATCGTACGCTTGGTCCGCCCGAGCTCGACGGTTACTTTCAGCGGGATATCCATCAACATGTCCAAGTTCTTATGCTCATTGTTACTTAGCTGGACCGGTTCGAAATTCTGAAATTCTGCCGATTGAATGGAAGCATCTTGTACATCTTTGCCTTGCGGTCCCCCGACGAATTGAGGTTGTTGTTGGAACGATTGCTGACTTGCAGTCTGTTGAACAGGCTCTTGCTGGATGGGTTGCTCAGGTATTGTCTGATCAGGTGAAGCAGCGCTCCCTTGTTCTGGTGCTCTCTCATTAGGCTGTGGTGAAGGTTGAGCTTGTTCGCCTGGTGCTTCTTCTTGTGCTGGCTCTTCCGGATTCAATAGTTGATCCACTAGTTCTTTTGCAAATCCCATCGGCAGCAGTTGCATGATATTCGAATCGATCAAATTACCGACTTGCAGTTGGAAGGAAACGTTCACTAACACTTCATCATCGGGAATTTGTTCAGTCCCTTGATTTTCCTCCAAATCTAGTACATCTATCGTCGGCGGAGAAATGTCCACTTTCTTATTGAAAATGGTCGACATGCTCGTTGCAGCAGAGCCCATCATTTGGTTCATTGCTTCTTGAACGGCACTCAATGCAATCTCATTCAAGTGGTCATCAGGTGACGTACCATCTCCTCCAAGCATTAGATCTGCGATAATGGCAGCATCCTTCGATGCGATAACCAGTACGTTCTCTCCCGTGAATCCATAGGTATAGGTTACACCGATTGCTACGTGAGGTTTAGGAAACTCTTTTTGCAAATCCGCTCGCTTCACAACAGAGATTTGTGGTGTTGTGATGTCCACCTTTTGATTGAGCAGAGAAGATAATGCTGTGGCAGAACTGCCGAACGATATGTTTCCTATCTCACCAAGTGCATCCTCTTCTAAGTTTGTGATATGATCTTCTACCCTGCCAGTAGGTTGTTCGTCCATTTCTTCATCGTCATCTGTCCCGTTTAATAGCGCATCTATCTCATCTTGAGATAACATATCATCATTCATCATCTAGGGCCTCCTCTCTTAGCTCTTCAATGATTTGAACAGCCAGATGATTCTTCATTTTTCCTGGTTGAATGTAAAACTTCTCTTCATCGTCCACTTTCATCCGCATCGGCTGATCAATCGGCTGATCGAGTCGAATGACATCGTCTTGTTTCAACCCCAAGAATTGTTCAATCGACATATCCGCCTCTCCTAACATGGCTCTGACATCAACCTCTGCTCCGCGAATGGTCTTAGAGAGGGCATTGACTTCCTCTTCATTCCGTTCTTTCGGTTGCTGGGTCTGCATCCAGTAATGAACAGAAAGTTTAGGGATGATCGGTTCGAGTACAACATGAGGAATACAGATGTTGATCATGCCGCTTGTCTCTCCGATCGTCGTGTTCAGGGAAACGACAACTACTGTTTCATTAGGAGATACCATTTGTAAGAATTGAGGATTGACCTCAAATTCCTCTAGAATAGGGTCAATGTCTACGATAGATCCCCATGCCTCCTGATAGTTTTCTAGAGAGCGCTCAAACAAATGGGACATGATGGTCGTTTCAATTTCCGTCAGATTATCAACTTTGTTGACACTGCTTCCACGACCGCCCAAGACACGATCGAGCATCGCATAAGCGATGTTCGGATTCGATTCCATTAAGATGCGTCCCTCTAGAGGCGGAACGCTGAATATGTTCAAAATCGTCATCGTAGGAATCGAACGGATGAACTCTTCGTAAGGAAGCTGATCAACCGAGGCCACCTCGATGTTTACGTAGGTCCTTAGTTGAGCAGAAAAATAGGTGGTCAACAACCTCGAAAAGTTTTCATGTATTCTTGCGAGACTTCGAATTTGGTCTTTCGAAAACCGGAGGGCGCGCTTGAAATCATATACACGCACCTTTTTCTCTTTTTCTTCATTCTTCAATTCTTCGGCATTCATTTCACCGGTTGATAATGCAGATAAGAGGGAGTCTATTTCATTCTGCGAGAGAACTTCATCTGCCAATACCTCACCCCCTTGATTTGACTATGTCAGGCTATTGAAGCACCTTATCTACGGTATAGACGTTCGTGACTTCTCCCTCTTCCATGAGTTTGTTCAGCTTCAGTTTGATTGTTTCCTCTAAATTGGATAAGCCTGACTGAAAGGCCTTCCCTTCCATCGTTGCTAGTTCTTTAATGAGAACATTCTGCATCTGGAAATCACGCTTCTCTAATTCTTCGAGTGCATCCTTACCGTCTGTCACAATCCGAAAACGGATTCGGATGAAGTCCCCGTCCTCAAGATCGGTTGTGATTTCTTCTGTCATGAGGGACGACTCTCTTATCTCATCGATGGAGCGCTCTCCATTTGCCTCTTCCGGCTCACCGTTCAAGTTAAATACAAGGATTAATGCAACGACTCCGATGACGGTAAGCGTTCCTAAAATAATGACCATGGTTTTAAACATATTCATTCAATCATCCTCTTTTCGATCGACAATTCGTAACAACCCTAATTCCCTGTAAAACTTCTTTGTTCGTTTGATGACAACTTCTTCTGGTTCCTTCACTACAAATTTCCTTCCTTGGGTTGTAGTGATCGTTGTATCTGGGTTGGATTGTAATTGTTCTATGTATATCGCATTGAACGTAAACGTTTCCCCGTTTAAGCGTGTCAGTGAAATCATAGTGATTGGGAAGGTTCTCTAGTTAGAAAACCTTCCTCCCTCCTTTTTTAGCTTATCGTTTAAGGTTTACGAGCTCTTGAAGGATTTCATCAGAAGTTGTAATGATTCTGGTGTTCGCCTGGAAACCGCGCTGTGCCGTAATCATTTCGGTAAAGGATTCCGCAAGATCGACGTTCGACATTTCAAGGGCACCTGAAACCATATTTCCAGTTCCACCTTGGCCAGGGACGACCATATCGTTCAAGTTATCGAATACACCATCGTCATTGTTAGTAGACACTCCAGCGTTATTCGTATTCAAGAAAGTGTTCGCGCCATTTTTTTGAAGTCCGCTATTGTTGGAGAATTGAGCTAATCGGATCTGACCGGCTACTTTCGAACGCCCTTGATTATCGATGTAATTCACTGTTCCATCGGTCTGGATGCTGAAGCTTTGTGCATCCGTTGGAATCGTGAGCACTCCTGCTTGACCTTTTGCAGGATTTGTAGCTCCAGTTGAGGTAGTATCGTACGGTTCACCTACTAAATACTGACCACTGTTATTCACGATGGCGCCGTCATTGTCTAAATAGAAGTTACCTGCTCTGCTGAAGCTCAAATTAAGTCCACTCATATCAGCACCAAATGTGTTTTCTGTGTCAATGGTATTCCCGTCTGTTCCTTCTGCCAGTACGAACATGCCATCGCCTTCTAAGGCGAGATCCAGCGGTCGATTTGTCGTCTGGCGGTTTCCTTGGGTATGAATCGTGTCTATGGAGCCTATTTGAGAACCAAGCCCAACTTGAGAAGGGTTTAACCCTCCGCGTAGGGTCCCAGCCCCGCCGCCTTGCAAATCAGCGGTTGGACCTTGAGCGCCGGACATCGTCTGGCTCATCATATCCTGAAACGTCACGCGCCCCTTCTTGTAACCGTAGGTGTTTACGTTCGCGATATTGTTTCCAATTGTATCTAACTTTGTTTGGAACCCTTTCATTCCAGCAATTCCTGAGTACATTGAACGTAGCATATAACCATTCCTTTCAAGTGAATGAAGTCAGCCGCTTCGATCGGTCAGCGGGCTGTTCGGCTTCCCTTCTGGGTCCAGCCTAATCCATAAGAATCGTTCCGTTGATATTCGTGAATATCTTTGCATTTGCTTCTTGTCTCCCCATAGCCGTAACAACGGCATGGTTCTTCGTACTCACGACGAGCGCTGCTTGGTCTGTGATGACCAATGAGTCTGTTATGCCTTTTTGTTTTGCTTCGGTCATCTTGTTTGAGATCTTCTCCCATTGTTTATCATCAATTTGAATATTGCGTTCATTAAGCCGCTGGGCTGCATGTTTACTAACTTTCAGCTCATTAGCTTGTTCGAAAACCGTTTTAAAGGAAGCTTGTGCTTGTTTCGTTTCCGCTGTCTTCTTGCTAGGTGGAAACGGCTGGAGTAGCTGATGCGCACGAGGCTGAATTTTAGACATCAGCTTCATTAGAGGAACTCTCTCCACCAGTTTGTTCGTCTTCAAACTCCTCACTTACCTTCTGAACATCCATCACATGAATCATAGACCCATTCTCAAGTTCCAAAAGCGTGTCGCCTTGTTTCTGACTGACCGACTTCACGACACCCGACTCCATGCTATTGACGTATCCCGTCTCCTCATCTATCACAGGGTAAGAAACTTCTTTCCCAATCAAATGACTGTATTGAATGACAGGTGGTAGACTTTGAGATTCTGTGAAGCTTTGGAAAGATTGCGACATGTTCGTCATTTGCTCCAGACTAGAGAATTGGGTCATCTGGGAAATGAATTCTTTGTCTTTCATTGGATCAAGCGGGTTCTGGTTTTGAATTTGAGCCATTAATATCTTTAGAAAATCGTCTTTTCCAAGTGAACTACTACCGGTGCCACGGGTCTGTTGGTTCTTTAAATAGAAAGACGGATCAATTGTCGGCATGTCCCGTCACCTACACTTTCTCATTCATTAGTATTTCTTTGAACGTCCATTCTTCTTCATTCTCTTCCTCTAGAGAATGTTGTTCATCAGCATTACCTTGTTCTCTTTGATTACCTTGGTCGTCCTCTTTCATATTCGCATCCTGGAAGAAGGTCTGCTGAGCCTGCATGTTCTCCTGCTTCTCGACAATGACTTGTTGTGGAGAGAACATATGGCGAAGTTGATTCATGTTCCCGTCAAGCATATCCTTGGCTGCTTGGGAGCTGACGAGGATCTTCACTGCCATTTCTCCATTCATCTGTACCATGCGAATCAGCATATCCCCCATGTTTGCGGGTTTTAACTTAAGTTGCATCTCCATCCCGCCTGCACGGTTAGCAAACATTTTACTGGATTGGAAGACGCGTTCAAGTTCTTGTATGAACTGCTGTTGTTTAGCAGCCTGAGATTGATTCTGGTTAACATGGACTACGAACTGTTCCACTTTGGACATAGTCGTTTGAGAAGGTGCATATCCAGTCTGCGAAACGGAATTCTTCTGATGAGAAGATTCTTGTTCTACAAATTGCGAAATCCACTTGGCGATGTCTTTTGCTTTTACTGGCACTTGTTGATGATAAGAAGACGGAAGGTTCTGTCTGTTCAAGAAAGGCTGTGCTAGATTCTTGAACAATTGCTGCTGAAATTCAGATCCTTGCTTTGTTAGTTGCGCCATCCATTCTTTCCCTTGAACAGGATGAGCCTTCAGCACTTTGGAAATGTCTTGCATTACCTGTTTGATTGCTAAGGCTGTTTTAAGCTCGATCGCTTCTTTATTATCTGTTTGCCCTACGGAACCTGTTAGCTCTTTGAACTTCTGCCATAAAGTATGTAATTGCTGCTGTGCTTGTTGTTGATCGGCATGTAAGTTCACTTGCTGAGAAGAATTCATTCTCATGACTTTGGTATCTACCATTATTGCAGGACTATTTTTTTGACTTGTCGTTTTAGAAATAACTGCTGCGAAACGTGTCATGAGCTCTGCGACATGATTTTCAACTTGTTTTAGCTTTGAATTATCGATTCCAACATCAGACAGATCAGATACTATAACGCTCAGATTATTCAAACCTTCCATCTGGACGGATAGATCGTCTGATAATAAATTATCCTCCAGTTCACGGAACAATTGATTAACCGTTATTCCTTCTTCACCATTTGTCAGGAGTTCTTTCAAGTTAATCCCATCTAACTCAGCCTCGAGCCCTTTCAGAATACTCTTCACCTTTTCAAGAAGTTGTTCGACCTTTTTTGGCGATAGAGTTATCCCATCCTCTTCTCCCTTCCCTGTTGATGCAAGGTTTGATAACAAACGTTGAAACTCACCAGCTTGGCCGCCATTTGAGGGAGACAAAGACGTTTTACTGGGAGAAGATTGGGTTAATAATGCCATCACGCTGTTCATTTATTCTCACCTCCTTTCAAAGTCTTAGAGTTTCAGGGTGATGGACTCCCTAGGAATGAGCTCGCTAAACTAGCTGCCACTTCAGGATCCATTGCTCCTAAAATTTCTCCTCTTTCTTCACTTGAAATTTCTTGAAGTACATCAATCGCTAGCGCCTCGCTCATGTTCGAAAGGATCGGAGCGGCTTGTTCTGCATCCATTCCTTGGAATGAAGTCGCGAGGTCACTGACCTGCTCGCTAGTATCTTCTTTTGCCTCTTTTGATGATTCAAGCTCTTTCTCTAACTTCTCGATTTGGAGATTAAGATCGTCTATCGTTGCGTCTTTGCCGCTGACTTCTTGTTCCAACTGTTCGATTTGAGCGTTATTGTTCGCGATGGTTGCCTCGAGTTCACTCGTCTGCCCTTCTATTACTTTCTCATCTTCTGTTGTCACCATTTGAGATAATCCTGGTACTTGATTGGCGTATTTTTCTGCTTGCTCGAATACATTGATTCCGAGTAAAGTGAAGATCGCTAATGCTAAGGTAATGGCAAACACAACAGGGATGACAATGACGAAGAAAAACCACTGCAGTTTATTTCCACCGTGTTTAGCCTGTTCGCTCTTTGCCATTTGATCACCTATTCTGGAAATTTAAATATTGTTGCATGGACAATTCGTCCATGAATTTATGCTCTTCTTCTTTCAGCCACTGAGACTGTTTCTCCATTTTACGCTCGATAATTTTCTCGAATTTCTTCACTTCCACATGAGCGTTCGTCAAGCGAGTCTGTTTTTGGTTCATTTGGTTTCTTGCTTGATTCACTTCCGGATACAATTCGTTTATTTTCTCATCCAATTTCATTATGTAGTTCTGATGTTGAATGAACAAGTCTGCTTGGACTGAACCTTGATCTAATTGGTCTTCAAAAGCCTGTTCCGCATGTTCTTTCTTCTTCAACATGTCATATAACAAGGTGGCTTTTTCTTCAAAGGCTTCGACAGCAAGCTGATACCTCTTCTGATGGTCCTGCTTTTCTCTGTCTCTTAAGTTTTTTATTTTGTAGAACGTTTCTAAACGAGCCAAGCCTTTCCCTCCTAAGTCAATAATTGATTCAGCATCTCCGTAGATTGCTCAAAACTTGAGGGTTCGTGAACGCCTTGCTTGAGAAATTGGATGATTGAAGGGTGGTAATGAATCGCTTGATCGACTTCACGGCTGCTTCCTTTTTTATAGGCACCGATTTGGATAAGCTCACTGTTTTCTTCATACGTTGCAAGATGCGCCCTCAATTGCTCTGCTGCTTCTTTATGTTCCTCTGAAACAATCTGCTTCATGACTCGGCTGATCGACTTCAATGTGTTAATTGCAGGGAACTGTCCTTGCTCTGCAAGCCGTCGATCCAGTACGAAGTGCCCGTCCAAGATGCCTCGAACCGTATCTGAAACTGGTTCATTCAAATCGTCTCCATCCACTAGAACTGTGTAAAAAGCAGTTATCGTTCCCTTGCTGGAAGTACCGGTCCGCTCTAATAGTTTAGGTAGCATTGCGAATACCGATGGTGTATAACCTTTCGTCGTTGGAGGTTCTCCTGTAGCTAGACCAATCTCCCGCTGCGCCATGGCAAACCTGGTAACCGAATCCATCAGTAAGTTGACGTTATATCCGAGATCACGGAAGAACTCAGCGATGGCGGTTGCCGTATAAGCCCCCTTAACCCTCATCAATGCCGGTTGGTCAGAAGTCGCCACAATGACTATAGAACGCTTGAGTCCTTCTTCACCAAGATCGTTTTCAATGAATTCTCGCACCTCACGACCACGCTCTCCGATAAGAGCGATCACATTGATATCTGCGGAACTATTCCTAGAGATCATACCCATCAATGTACTTTTCCCGACTCCACTACCAGCGAAGATACCTACTCGCTGGCCTTTTCCTACCGTGAGTAATGAATCAATAGTTCTTACACCGACTTGGATCGGTTCTTTGATTGTCGGGCGGGACATAGGGTTTGGCGGCTCCTGTTCTGTCGGATACACCTTCAAACCTTTCGGGAGTGGACTTCCATCTAGTGGGTGACCTGTTGCATCAAGCACTTGACCGATCAGTCCCTTGCCTGTTCTCACCTTCAAAGGTTGCCCAGTTGCTTCAACCAAACTTCCAGGGCTGATGTCTCTCATCTCTTTATAAGGCATAAGCAAGATGTTTTCACTATGAAATCCGACTACTTCTGCCGCAATCGGTTCTTCCCCTTCTGATAACGGATAGATGTGACAAACATCGCCAATAGATGCGTCCGGTCCTTTGGATTCCACCATCAACCCGACTACTCTGTGGATCTTTCCGTATCTTTTCAACGTATTGGTGCGATTGATCGCTTGTAAGTAGGTTTGTTTATTCATTTCCCAATTCCTCATTCACGACTTCAAATAACGTTTGGCGCAACTCACTCAACTGTTGATCGACACCAGCATTAATGAGACCGAATGGAGATTCGATCAGGCAAGCATGAGGATCGACATCGTCTCGTACGTAAATAGAGAGGTCTGCTCTCGAATGGGTGATTCGTTGCAACTCATCTTGCTGTGAAAAGACGTGGTGATACTGGTCCGGATGGACTGTCACCGTAATTTCCGGTTGATCCCGCACTTCCCGAATCGCCCTTTTCACGACTTCTACAAACGCTTCATCCTTCTGGTCTAATTCATAACCAATAATTCTCTCTGCACTGACTAGAGCCAGTTCGATAATGGTTTCTTCACTAGACCTGACGGTTTGATGAAAAGAAGCATTGGCTTGGTCGATAATTTCGTTGGCTTGATTCAGCTTCTCTTCAAATTGCATTTTGGCATCTTCTAAGCCTTGCTCAAGACCCTCTCGATAACCTTCCTGCTTTGCTGATTCAATGAGAGCTTCACGTTCCGAAGCCCATCCCTGTCTCGCTTCTTCCATCTCCACTTTGAGAGCTTGCCTCATTTGTTCCGCCTCTTCATGGGCAGCTGCTTTTGTCTTCTCTGCTTCTTCTAGTTTCAGAAGAGCTTCTTCTTGTTTCTGTTGTGCGAGGCTGCTTTGCCCGTGGCCTTCATGTTCTACCTCTTCATTCGGAGAGAGAATCGGTTTGATCTTTATAACTCGATTAGACAATGATGTCATCTCCTCCGCCACGGGCAACGACTATTTCGCCTACGTCTTCAAGGCGACGAATTGCCGAAACGACACGTGTTTGCGCTTCCTCAACATCGCGCAATCGGACAGGACCCATGAATTCCATCTCTTCCTTAAACGTCTCTGCCATACGGTTCGACATATTGCTGAATACCAATTCTTTGACTTCATCACTCGAAATCTTAAGGGAAAGACGCAGATCTTCATTTTCCACTTCACGTATGACGCGTTGAATAGCACGGTTATCCAGTGTAACAATGTCTTCGAACACAAACATACGCTTCTTGATTTCTTCTGCTAGCTCTGGGTCTTGGATTTCCAGTGAATCCAGTATGGTTCGCTCCGTGCTTCGGTCCACACCGTTCAAGACTTCGACTACAGCTTGAATGCCTCCGGTTTCGGTATAATCCTGCGTCACTGTAGTGGAAAGTTTCTTCTCAAGAATTTGCTCCACTTGGCTGATCACTTCAGGTGAAGTCGAATCCATTGTTGCTATCCTTCTCGCTACATCCGCTTGCAACTCTTGTGGTAACTCGGATAATATTTGTCCCGACTGAGCTGCATCGAGATAAGATAAGACGAGTGCAATCGTCTGAGGATGTTCATTCTGGATAAAGTTCAAGATTTGGCTCGGGTCCGCCTTTCGAGCGAAATCGAAAGGTTTGACTTGAAGGGAAGATGTGAGACGGCCGATAATATTCGCCGCGCCCTCATCACCAAGAGCCTTTTCTAATATTGTCTTCGCATAGCCTATTCCGCCTTGGGAAATATAATCCTGTGCTAATGCGATTTGGTGGAACTGTTCTAGGATCTCCTCTTTCTCTTTCGATTTAACCTTCTGTACAGAAGAGATCTCTAAAGTAAGCTGTTCGATTTCTTCTTCGTTCAAATGTTTATACACTTGGGCAGCTACATCCGGCCCAAGGGAAATTAACAGAACAGCGGCCTTCTGCCTGCCCGTTAATTCCGATTTCTTCACGGCCATACAGGGACCCCCTTAATCTTCTGCAATCCATGATCGCAATAATTTTGCGAATTCCTCTGGTTTTTCCTGCGCCATTTTTTCGAGTTGTTTTCTTCGTTGCGTAGATTCATCAAACTTTTCTTCAATAGCAGGTATCTCTTCCGGAACCCGCTCGAACGTTTCTTCATATACTTCTTCTTCTGAACCTCTCCTGCGAACAAGCATCCATATGAGTACTCCGATGACAGCTGCTATTACCGCAGCTATTGCGTAAGCCCACATAGGAATGCTGAAACCTGGTTGTTGCGTTTCGATCTGCCCGTTGAACTCTTGGAACACAATCGACACTTTCTCTTCGGGATCGACCTCTCCATAACTTCCGTTAATAGAAGTTGTAATCATAGAGTCGAGAATAGATTGCACACTGTCTTCTACTGTCTGCTGTTCTTGCTGAGTCAGTGTCACTTCATCCCCATTTTCTCCTGCTTTGGTGTTGTCGATCGCTACTTGAATACCTAGGTCACGCACTTTGTAAGGAGCTTCTTCGATGTTACGTCGAATTCGGTTGAATTCATTGTTAATGGTTTCACGAGTCATTTCATAGTCTCCGTTTGACCCGTTCACACCGGCTGGGTAATTCGTGACGTCTTCATCGCCGGCGCCTGGTACGCCTCCGTCCTCTGGCATACCGCCTTCATATGTCTCTTCGATTCTTTCGACGCTAACAGGCAGTCCAGACATACTTTCGGGATCAACCGGTTCTACAAGTTCTTCCTGTCTCGTTTCCTGAGTGAAATCGATATCCGCTGTCACAGTGGCGATGACTTTCTGTTGACCAATCATTTGACCTAACATGCGCTGAACACGTTGCTTAATATCCCGTTCAATATCTTGCTTAACTTGTTGCTGATATGTATAAAGGTCTCCGGATTGAGAAGGATTTGAATTTTCTGTGTCATAATACTGAAAATTTTGATCCATTATGACGATATTATCTTTAGAAAGATTTGGAACGGACTTTGAAGCTAAGTTATAAAGGGCTTCTATTTGTTGATTTTCGAGCTGATATCCTGGCTGGACACCTAGTACGATAGATGCAGATGCTGTCTGCTGGGATTCGGGATCGAGAAATACTTGTTCTTCTGGTAAATTGATCATCACTTGCGCATCTTGTATTCCGGTAATGCCCATCATCAGACTTGCAAGTTCACTCTGCATCGCATCGAGTTTGATCATCCCGAACTCATTATCCGTCATTCCCCAGGAAGTATTTGCGCTGAAGAAGCTATAATCTATCGAGCCACTGTCGGGAAGTCCTGATGCTGCCATGTCAACAAGCAAGGACTCTGCCTGAGGTTCAGGAACTTTGATTGTAGTGCCGCCGTCCGTTAGTTCGTAGGGTACTCCCCTTGTATCCAGCTCGGCTTTCACCTGACCTACCTCCTGTAGTGTCAGGTTATTGTATAGAGGTACCATTCTGGAACTGGATGCAAAGATACTAGCTACGACTAGGATAAGGATAACGGCAAGTCCCGAACCTACCATTAACCCTTTTTGCATCTTGCTGCGATCCTTCCAGAATGATTTCATTCTTTGCTGATAAATTAATAATTTTTCTTTCATAATTGCCCCCAAAAAAAGCGCGACTTAAGAGAATAGTATAATACCGATAGAATTGTATATGGATTATACTTGCATTCGCATAATTTCTTTATAAGCTTCCACGACTTTATTTTGAATCTCAACAGTGGTTTGCATGGTGATACTGGCCTTTTGTGCTGTGATCATGACATTATGTAAATCGTCCACTTCACCACGAGCCAACGCTTGTGTCATTTGGTTGGATTGTACTTGAGATTTATTCACTCCGTCGATGGCGCTCTTTAACTGGTTGGCGAAAGTTGCGTGCGCTTCCCCTGGTGTCACCTTTGACGCTGAGGTTTTCGCAGTTGAATCCATTGGAAATGACGTTGGAATAAATTGATTAGTGATTTCTGGCATAAATGAACTCTCCTATTTTTTATCTTCCAATCTCTAATGCTTTCATCATCATACTTTTCGTGGCGTTAAGAGAAGTCACGTTCGCTTCATAAGAACGTGTAGCACTCATCATATCTACCATCTCTTGAAGGGGATCAACGTTTGGCATCTGTACATACCCTTCACCGTTTGCATCTGGGTGATTAGGGTTGAAAACTTGTTTGAACGGTTCATCGTCATCAACGATTTCCGTCACCTTGACCCCTTGGCCAGGTGTTGAAGATTGGTTCGAAGCCATTTGCAGATACGAACGGAAGTCTTGTTCTTTTGATTGAAAAGAAACCATTTTCCTTTGGTATGGTACCCACTCCCCGTTTTCGTTCACGGTCGCTCTTGTGGTATTGGCATTGGCAATATTCGATGACGCCACGTCCATGCGAAGTCGCTGGGCAGTCAACGCGCTTGCGGTTGTGTTCATTGCGTTAAAGATACTCAAAGATTAGTTACCTCCTTTGAGAACGGATTCAATTCCGCGGAATTTACTACTCAAACGATCAGTCAATGCCTGGTATTGGATCTGATTTTGAGCGAGTTCGTTCATTTCTTTGTCGATATCGACATTATTGCCGTTGTGATTATATGTAGTATTATGTTTCGTTATCGTCTGGAAAGGGGATACTCCGTTATGTTGTTTAAAATCAATATGTCTAGCATTCGTTCTTTTTGTATCTATAGACGACATTTCCGAACGTAATACATCTTTAAAGACGACGTCTTTCGCTTTATAACCTGGTGTGTCCACATTAGCAATATTATTCGATATAGCACGGTTTTTGGCTGTGGAGTAGTTCATCGCATTCTCTAATGCGCTGAACGTTTGTCCGAAAAGATTCAAGTTTTTCACCTCAAATTCGACAATTTCAGCAGTCCTACAAATTACATTGTAAGGATTTTTGTATACTCATGTCTACGAAATCTACAGAATTTTTACGATAGTGTTACAAACAGTACGAACGAATTAGGGATTTATTCTCTACTTTGTGGAATTTGTTTACATTTATCCTACGAATGGTCTGTACAGCTTATTATGTCATAGTTTTCTGACTAATGGTAGGGGAATTGGTCTAAGTATGTCGAATGAAAAGCTGTACTTACATATTCTTATTAGAAGTCGCCACCCCCACTAAGACCCTCTCTTAGATCGCAACTACTCTTGTTATGAAACTATTACAAAAAAGCTCCCAATAATCTTTCAGAGGGAGCTTTTTCTTATGCCGTTACAAACGATAAATTTTGCAATAAAAAAAACAACAGTCCACCAATGCGGTGGACTGTTGCTGTAGTAGGCTCCTTAGTTTGTACGGAGCTTCTGAAGTTCTAATAGGAAGTTGTTATTTAGTACTTTGATATACGTTCCCTTCATACCTAGAGAGCGTGATTCTATTACACCTGCACTCTCAAGCTTACGCAAAGCGTTTACGATAACGGAACGAGTAATGCCGACACGGTCTGCAATTTTACTAGCTACTAACAGCCCCTCGTTTCCTTCCAGCTCTTCGAAAATGTGTTCAATCGCTTCTAGCTCACTGTAAGACAAGGAGCTGATCGCCATTTGAACGACCGCTTTACTGCGTGCTTCTTGCTCGATTTCCTCTGTCTTCTCGTGAAGGATTTCCATACCAACCACAGTCGCTCCGTATTCAGCAAGCAACAGATCGTCATCTAGGAAGCTTCCGTCTAATCGGCTCAAAATTAGAGTACCTAGACGTTGACCGCCACCGATGATTGGTACGATAGTCGTTAGTCCATTTTCAAATAGCTCACGGTTCTCAACAGGGAAAGCAGTATATTCACTGTCGATATCAATGTCAGGTGTTGTCTCTTGAATATTGAATAGATTTTGTGTGTACTCTTGTGGGAATTGACGCTCTGAGAGCATTGCTTTCATACGCTCGTTCTCAATTTCCTGGCGGATAGCAAAGCCTAGTAGCTTTCCTCGGCGACTTAGGATGAAAGTGTTCGCGCCAATCGAATCACGTAGTGTTGCGGACATATCGTTAAAGTCCACGGATTTTCCGGTTGTTTTTTGCAGCATCGCGTTAATGTTTCTTGCACGGTCTAGTAATTTCATGTTAGTTTCCTCCTCAAAAGTTAAAGAATAAATCGACTTAAATCTTTGTTTTTAACAATAGAAGATAGCTTGCTGTCCACGTATTGAGGTGTGATCTCTATCGTTTCCATCATGACATCCGGAGCTTCGAAAGATAAATCTTCGAGAAGCTTCTCAAGAATCGTATGCAAACGACGGGCTCCGATGTTATCTGTTTCCTGATTCACTTCATGAGCTATTTCTGCGAGTCTAGTAATAGCATCGTCAGAAAATTCAACCTTTATACCTTCGACTTCTAAAAGTGCCTTATATTGTTTCAAAAGAGCATTAGACGGCTCAATGAGAATGTTCTTGAAGTCTTCTACAGTCAATTTGTTGAGCTCTACCCTTATAGGGAAACGCCCTTGTAATTCTGGAATAAGATCCGAAGGCTTCGCCATATGGAAAGCACCAGCAGCAATAAATAAGACATGATCGGTAGAAACAGGGCCATACTTAGTGACAACAGTGGAACCTTCTACAATCGGAAGGATATCACGCTGTACGCCTTCACGAGAAACATTCCCTTGCTGTTCTCCTTTTGCTGCTACCTTGTCTATCTCATCGATAAAGATCATACCAGACTGCTCTACTTTGTTGACAGCTTCCTGCCCCACTTCGTCCATATCAACAAGCTTGCCAGCCTCTTCTTGTGTTAGGACTTTGCGGGCCTCTGATACAGGTAGTTTACGCTTTTTCTTGTTTTTCGGCATAAACTGGCTGAATGCATCTTGCATATTCATCCCCATCTGTTCCATGCCCGAACCTTGGAGCATATCAAACATAGATGATTGGGATTCCTCTACTTCTACTGTAACCATCTGATCCTCAAGTTCTCCCATATCCAGTTGTTGGCGAATGCGACGGCGCTTGGTCTCGATCTCTGTTTCTTCTTGGTCTTGGTTGGAATCGGAGGTTTCCTGTTGGTTCGTTTGGTTGAAGAACATTTCAAGCGGGTTCTTGAAGTTGTTTGCCTGTTTCTTCTTCGACGGTACAAGCAGTTTCACAAGGCGTTTGTTCGCTTGTTCTTCTGCTTTGTCCTTCACTGATTCCATTTTCTCTTCCTTGACCATCCGAACGGACATCTCGACAAGGTCGCGCACCATGGACTCCACGTCACGCCCCACATAACCGACTTCTGTAAACTTAGTTGCCTCCACTTTCACAAAAGGGGCTCCGACTAGTTTAGCAAGTCTGCGGGCGATCTCTGTCTTCCCGACACCGGTAGGACCCATCATCAGAATGTTTTTCGGAACAATCTCATCCCGAATTTCATCATTCAACTGCATACGGCGGTAACGGTTTCGGAGCGCAATCGCTACCGATTTCTTCGCATTGTTCTGTCCAATTATATATTGATCAAGTCTCTCTACAATTTGTTTAGGGGTTAAATTAAGTGACATTGTACGCCTCCTTACTCGAGTACCTCGAGAACGATTTGGTCATTGGTAAACACACAGATCTCTCCTGCTATCTCAAGAGCAGCCTTTGCGATCTGCTCTGCGGATTGATCTGGAGAATAACGCTTCAATGCTCGACCTGCACTCAATGCAAAATTACCACCGGACCCGATTGCAAGGATTCCATCATCCGGTTCTATTACTTCCCCTGTACCGGAGACGAGAAACATTTTCTCTTTATCCATTACAATAAGCATAGCTTCAAGCTTCCTTAGCACGCGATCACTGCGCCACTCTTTCGCAAGCTCAACAGAGGCTCTGGCGAGATTCCCGTCAAAAGCTTCAAGCTTACCTTCAAATTTCTCAAAGAGCGTAAAGGCATCTGCAACTGATCCTGCAAAACCCGCTAGAACTTGATTATTGAATAACCGGCGGACTTTTTTCGCTTTATGTTTCATGACCACTTGGTTACCAAGAGTCACCTGCCCATCACCACTCATGGCGCACTGGCCGTTGTGCTGTACAGCAAAAATCGTCGTTGCGTGAAATTGTTCCATGTTTTTCACCTCATTTATTTGCTCTAGGATGGCTATCCATATAGACGTTTCGAAGCCGATCCTTGGATACGTGCGTGTAAATTTGCGTAGAAGACAACTGGCTGTGTCCGAGCAATTCTTGAACGGACCTCAAGTCTGCCCCAGCGTTCAATAGATGTGTGGCGAAAGAGTGTCTAAGTTTGTGGGGGCTGATATCAGCTGTAATAGCTGTCTTATCTACTAGTTTATTTAAAATCAATCGTATGCCACGGGCCGTTAAGGGGCCTCCTTTGGCGTTTAAAAGCAACCGGTCGGTATTGCCCTTACCCTTCTGCAAAAGCTTCCCACGACCGTCTTCGATGTAATGCTTTAATGCTTGACTCGCAAATGCCCCGAACGGTACATACCTTTCTTTATTCCCTTTTCCGTGTACAAGTAACGTAGACAAGGAAAAGTCCAGGTCCCGAAGCTCTACATTCGTGCATTCACTTACACGGATGCCTGTTCCATATAACAACTCAAGGATCGCTTGATTACGTTGTCCTAACGGATCCTCGAGATCACTCACAGTAAAAAGCTCCTGCAATTCTTCTTCATAGAAGAATTCAGGAATCGGATGGGCAGCTTTCGGTAGAGATACGAATGAGAATGGATTTTGTTTCACTTTTTCTTCTCTTTCTAGAAAACGGTACAGACTCCTGATTGAGGATACTTTCCGTGAAACCGATCTTCTAGATAGGCCTCTATCGTATAAGCCGGAGAGAAAGATACGAATATCCGAGTACTCGCATTGTTCGATGCTCAGCTGTTCCGTTTGTAAAAAAACGAAAAACTCATCTATATCATGAGCGTAATGCTCCACTGTCAAAGGAGATGCATTCTTTTCTATTTGCAAATATTCCAAGAACGACGATTTGTACATAGAGCACTCTCTCCTTCTTCCCTCATAAAGGCGTTTAAATTTTATCACATTTCAAATAGTTAGAACAATGGCTTTAATAAAAATGTAACAAAATTCTGAATTGTTTCCAAGAATATGATCATTTCTAATGTGCTAGATTTGTCGAAGTTTGTCAACTATGTAGACTGACAAAGCGTAATTATAGCGGTCTCCCCCTACCGTGTCAATGTAAAAATGAGGGGATTTGTCAAATTGAAATGATTTGGTTGAAAATTAAAAAGAGTCTACAACTATAAGCATAGTCATAGACTCCAGAAAATATAACCTTATGATTGAGGCTCTTCTTTATAGTCACAATTCGTACATTGGACTTGCGTACCTTTCTTCTGCTTCTTCTCGACAAGCAGGGATTCACACTTCGGACAAGGGCGAGTGATCGGCTTGTCCCACGAGATAAAGTCACAATCCGGGTACCTTTCGCAACCAAAGAACTTGCGATTCTTTTTACTCTTACGTTCGACGACTTCTCCTTTTTCACATTTAGGGCAAGTGACATCAATTTTCTTCAGAATAGGCTTCGTATTGCGGCATTCAGGGAAGTTGCTGCAAGCAAGGAATTTGCCGTAACGGCCCATCTTATAGACCATTTCATGGCCACACTTTTCACAATCGATACCGGCTGGCTCATCCTTGATTTCGATCTCTTCCATCTCTTTTTCCGCTTTCGTGACCCGTGGTTCGAAATCTTTATAAAATTCACGAATAATCGCATGCCAGTTTTGATCGCCCTCTTCTACGGAGTCGAGATCATCTTCCATTTCCTTAGTGAAGTCCACATCAATGATCTCTGGAAAGTATTCCTTCAACTGTTCTAAAACAATTTCTCCGAGTTCTGTTGGAATGAATCGTTTGTTATCAAGAGCTACGTATCCTCGCCTTTGGATGGTATCCAGTGTAGGAGCGTAGGTGGACGGACGACCAATACCGAGCTCTTCCAGCGTTTTGACGAGACGCGCCTCTGTATAACGCGGAGGTGGCTGAGTGAAGTGCTGGTTCGGATTAATTTCTTCCGCTTTTACGATCATGCCCTCCTCGAAGTGAGGCAAGAGCTTGTCCTTTTCTTTCTTGTTGTCATCGTTCCCTTCGACATACACCTTCATGAATCCTTTGAACTTCACTTCGGATCCGGTCGCACGGAATTCGACGCCTTCATTCAACATATGGACGGTCATCGTATCCAATACTGCAGGTGCCATTTGACTGGAAATGAACCTGTCCCAAATCAGCTTATATAAGCGGTGTTGGTCACGGGATAAAACACTCTTCATGGACTTAGGGTCTCTTCCTGCTGATGTAGGGCGGATCGCTTCGTGCGCGTCCTGTGCGCCTTCTTTTTTCTTGGCTTCTTTTCCTTTTCCAAGAAATTCTTTCCCGAACGTATCCTCCACATATTGCTTTGCATCCGTTTTAGCAGATTCCGATAAACGAGTGGAATCCGTACGCATATAGGTAATTAAACCTGTTGTACCTTGCTTACCACCAAGGTCAATACCTTCGTACAGCTGCTGAGCAAGCATCATCGTCTTCTTAGCACGGAAGTTCAGCTTTCGGGCAGCTTCTTGTTGTAGAGAAGAAGTCGTGAACGGTAAAGATGGGTTGCGGCGACGTTCACGCTTATTGACTTTGTCGACTTTGAATTCGTCACCGTTCATACGCTTTTGAATCTCTTTTACATCTTCTTCTGATTTCAATTCTTTTTTCTTGCCATCCACACCATAGAACGAACCTTCGAACTTCTCTTTCTCCTTCAGGAAGTTCCCTTCGATCGTCCAGTATTCTTCCGGCTGGAATGCTTTAATCTCATTCTCTCGATCGATGATGATCTTCACGGCAACGGATTGAACACGTCCTGCGCTCAGTCCTTTTTTCACTTTCTTCCATAGTATAGGACTGATGTTATACCCGACTAAACGGTCTAATATCCGTCTAGCCTGTTGCGCGTCCACCAGATTTGAATTAATCGATCGCGGTTGTTTAAACGAATCTTTAATTGCATCTTTGGTGATTTCGTTGAAGACAACGCGGCAATCAGAGTCTTCATCAATATTCAGACTATGCGCCAAGTGCCAGGCGATTGCCTCCCCTTCACGGTCGGGGTCGGCTGCAAGATAGACTTTCTTCGCTTTTTTCGCGGCAGTCTTCAATTCTTTCAATACCGGGCCTTTACCCCGGATGGTAATATACTTCGGGTCAAAATCATTTTCAACGTCAACGCCCATTTGACTTTTCGGCAAGTCACGGACGTGTCCGAGTGATGCTTTCACTTTATATTTCTTTCCAAGATATCGTTCAATCGTTTTTGCTTTTGCGGGTGATTCAACGATGACTAGATAATCTGCCATATCGGTTCCTCCCATAGAGGTGTTTTCAATTTCTCTATTTCATTCATAAAGTAAATCTTCCCTATTATTAAATACAATGAAACCGTTTGTCAAACATCAATGTTGGACTTTTGTAGGTTGACTTCTACTATATCCCTTGTTCTGATGGCATTTGTCACAATTTTATTCAAATTTTTCTGACCACTCTGAGAGCATGTCCGAAGCCTGGTGTACCAGCTTCGCTCCATCATTGATCATTTGATGACACCCTTCACTTGTTGGAGAACCTGGGCGCCCTGGCATAGCGTAAACATTTCTACCCTGCTCAAGTGCCTGGTCCACCGTAATCAACGATCCACTCCTCACCCTAGCCTCTACGACGAAA
Organism: Halobacillus salinus; assembly: GCF_004684905.1. GTDB lineage: Bacteria > Bacillota > Bacilli > Bacillales > Halobacillaceae > Halobacillus > Halobacillus salinus. The sequence continues at coordinate 1,363,368 of NZ_SRJC01000001.1, forward strand.
GTGGAAGGTGTAAGGCCTGAGATAAGACGATTACGCTCTGGAAAGTGATACTTCCTTGGAGCTTGATCGGGAGGATACTCACTTATTATGAGATGCTCCTTAGCCAACTCTTGGTATAAAGCTATGTCGTTTCTTGGGTAGATATGCTCAAAACCTGACCCAAGAACAGCAATCGTCCGACCTTTCTGCCTTATGGCTAAACGGTGTGCGTACTGGTCGACACCTTTCGCCATACCACTTACGACGGTATAACCATTATGAATAATAGGAGAAAGAATATACGTCATAGATGAAAAAGCTTCTTTTGAAGGGGTCCTTGTACCAATCACACTTAAGGACTTGGAAGTATGCATTAAATGGGGGTCTCCGAGGGCATATAGTACAACAGGAGGATCAGGAATCGTCTTTAGTAACGGTGGAAATAATGGGTCATAGAAGGGGATGAACTGGTAATTCGATAGAAATATGTCGACTTTCTTCATTATATTGGGGTGGTGTATATGGTGGTGGATTTTCGAGGCTCGTTCGATGGGAATCTGCAAATAAGTTGCAAGATCGCTTATGGACATTTGAAGGGCTGAAGCAAGTTCTCGGTCTTTTCTAAGCCATTTCCTTAGTAAACGGCGCGTTACATGGGGAGAGTGGTGCAGGAGGGCGAGTCGTAGGTTTAAATTCATAATCTTCCTCTTTTCATAGAGAAGAAACTGTGCCATTTCTGACACAGTTTCCCTTCTTTAATAGATTAATGAGTCTTACATTTTTCGTACAAGTTCTCTTCTTTTAATACATTAATCAACGTATCTCCCATAACGGATGGTGTCTCAGCTACCTGAATACCACATTCGTTCATGACACGGATCTTCTCATCTGCTGTTCCTTTACCACCTGAAATGATGGCACCAGCGTGACCCATACGTTTTCCTGGAGGTGCAGTACGTCCGCCGATAAAGCCAACTACAGGCTTATTCATGTTAGCCTTCACCCATTCAGCTGCCTCTTCTTCCGCAGTTCCGCCGATTTCTCCGATCATGATGACCGCTTCTGTGTCATCATCTTCATTGAATGCTTTCAGCACGTCAATAAAGTCTGTACCGTTTACAGGATCTCCACCGATACCTACGGCTGTAGACTGTCCGACACCAGCTTCAGAGAGTTGGTGAACCGCTTCATACGTAAGCGTACCAGAACGGGAAACAACTCCAACATGACCTTTCTTATGAATGTAACCAGGCATGATACCGATCTTACACTCATCTGGAGTAATGACACCTGGGCAGTTAGGTCCGACAAGGCGCGTCTTTTTGCCTTCCATATAACGCTTCACCTTGACCATATCCAGAACGGGAATATGCTCTGTAATACAGATTGCTAGATCCATCTCTGCATCGGTCGCTTCCATGATTGCATCAGCTGCAAATGGAGCCGGTACGTAAATAACGGATGCATTTGCTCCCGTTTTTTCGACCGCTTCTGACACGGTGTTGAATACCGGAATACCTTCGACTTCTGTTCCACCCTTTCCAGGCGTTACACCACCGACGATCTGTGTACCGTATTCAACCATTTGTTTTGTATGGAAAAGGGCTGTAGAGCCTGTAATTCCTTGAACAATGACTTTTGTATCTTTGTTAATATATACACTCATCTGTTTCCCCGCCTTTCTTACTTGACTAGTTCTACAATTTTTTGTGCGCCTTCTGCCATCGAGTCAGCAGAAGTAATATTCAATCCGGATTCTTCTAGGATCTTCTTACCAGCATCTACGTTTGTACCTTCAAGACGTACAACTAGAGGAAGAGTCAGACCGATTTGTTGCGTCGCTTCTACGACACCTTCTGCGATTACATCACACTTCATGATTCCACCGAAGATATTGACGAAAATCCCCTTGACGTTGTCGTCTGATAGTATGATTTTGAATGCTTCTGTTACTTTTTCTGCTGTGGCTCCTCCACCAACATCCAGGAAGTTCGCTGGGTCACCACTGTAGTGTTTGATTGTATCCATTGTCGCCATCGCTAGACCCGCGCCGTTTACCATACAGCCGATGTTTCCATCAAGTGCAATGTAACTTAGGTCGTATTTGGAAGCTTCGACTTCTTTCGGGTCTTCCTCATCAAAGTCACGAAGGTCTGCCACATCTTTTTGACGGAACAAAGCGTTGTCATCAAAGTTCAGTTTCGAATCTAATGCAAGAACATCACCATCACCAGTTGTCACCAGTGGGTTGATTTCTGCAATAGAGCAATCCTTTTTCACGAAAACGTCATAAAGGCCGAGCATAAACTTGACTGCTTTGCCTACAGATTCTTTCGGAATATTAATATTGAAAGCTAAACGACGTGCCTGGAAAGGAGTCAATCCTGTAACAGGGTCGATGACTTCTTTAAATATCTTCTCTGGAGTTTCAGCGGCTACTTCTTCAATCTCCGTACCGCCTTCTTCAGACGCCATCATCGTCACGCGACTTGTCGCACGATCGAGGACTAGTCCTACGTAATATTCGCTCTTAATATCGCAGCCTTCCTCAATGAGTAAGCGCTTTACTTCTTTACCTTCTGGTCCTGTCTGATGGGTTACAAGTGTCTTACCCAGTATCTCATCAGCGTATGTACGCACTTCATTAAGATTTTTGGCAATTTTCACTCCACCGGCTTTCCCACGTCCACCTGCATGGATTTGTGCTTTGACGACTGTTACATCGCTACCTAATTTTTTTGCGGCTTCAACAGCCTCATCTACGGTATACGCAACGTAACCTGTTGGAACAGATACGCCAAAATCACGCATGATCTCTTTTCCTTGATACTCGTGAATGTTCATGTTTCATCCTCCCATCAAATTTCACTGCATTTCCATTGTATATAAAAACGCTGTCAATTGTCTATAGTAAGCTGGTTTTCTTGCAGAGAATTCTGACATGTTTACTAGTTTAATATTATGTAAACCATGTGGTTGTATCCCACTATTTCTCCTCATTTTTCGACACTTTTCTTTGTTTTCACAACGATTTGACTGCTTTCACGTTCTATCATTTTCATAAAATTGCTAGAAATAAAGTTATATTCAGCATCGCTTATACACAAAGAAACCGCTCTAAGAAAACCCTTAGAACGGTCCGTCACTTCTTGAACTTCTGATCAGATCTGTATATGAAGGCAAACACCTCTGCTACTACATGGTATAACTCTTCTGGAATTTGTTCATTGATATTAAGCTCTGAGAGCAACTCCACAAGGGATGCATCTTCTTGAACCGGTACGTCGTTTTCTTTAGCCTTTTCTAAAATGTTCCCTGCTACATAACCTTTACCCTTCGCGACGACTTTAGGTGCCGATGCTTGTTCAGATTGGTAACTAAGCGCGATTGCCTCTTTTCTCTTTTCATTCATATCCGTAAATCAACTCCATCCTCTTGTCGCCTATCGCCCTGTGTAGAATGGCGTTTGGACATTTCATTTTGAAGTGGTTTCCTTTGCAAGGAGGATAATTGATAACCTAGTGCCGTCAAGCCATCTTTCAACATCGGTTTGAATTCTTCAACGACTGGGTCAATTTCATGATGATTATATACGGTGACACCTACACGGCGATTTATGATACTCATATCGATCACCGTAGCTTCGAAGTTCTCTAGTTGAAGGAAAAATACTATATGACAATAAGCAGGGTCGATCTCCCCTTTCTCGGTTTTCCGCCCCTCCATATTCATCTGGATATCTTCTGTCGCTCCTACCAGATCTCCAGGGAATTGTAATGCCATCTGAATCGTTTGAGTAGTTTCCTGATGAACAGACAGCTGTATACCGTTCACTAGAGATACCATTTGCCTTGCTAGTTCTGGCCTGATCTGCGTATGAGGGTCTTGCATGCTTTGTAAGAGTGCAGACTTCAGACTACCCTCTCTGATAGGAGGTTCGTCATTGAGTACTGCTTGCTTCATCATCGACTCATCTTGAATTCCAGATAGGTGTAACATGCTTTTCAACTTTATTAGCATTGAATCTTTTACAGAAGGGGAAAGATGGTCAGATAGCATACTGATCCAATCTGTCAGCGATGCCTTTTGAACTTGAGTAAGCTGCATCGACTGGATGTTACGGAGAGCCTGTACAACCTCTCGCGGTGGTTGATTCATAGCTAGTTGATGGTCCAACAATTTCGGGAGTTGTCTTGTCACATGTTCCAATGCGGACCGTTCTGATTCTGTCAAATGCGGTAACAACTTCTGAAACGATTGATTCTTGTGCAAAAGCTGATGGTCCGCACTCCATTTATGTTTTGCGGAATCTGTGAATAGACTTATTCCTGCTTGCCGCGTGTCCGTTGAGGAACCTAGCTTCTCCAGATTGGAAGTCCAGCGGTTCAATGCTTGATGCTCCGTTTTCGTCAGTGGTAGTTGCAGATCAAACAACCGCTTCATATCTTGAGCCATCTGATCAAGCGAAGCGGGGATCGGAGGTGTCGTATTCGGTGATTGAATCAAATGGAGGATTTCTTTGAAGCTTAATGACTTCATTCCTTGAGAACTAGTCTTAGCGTCAAGAGACTCATGGCTCGCCCACTGGTTCCACTCTCGTTGGTATTGAGTGAAAGACTGCTTGTGCTGGATAATGCCTGCTTTTTGAAATAGCTGAAAAGATGTTTTCTGGTCTTTGCTGACTTCTGTCAAAACCTTAGCAACAGAGGATTCCAAGGATGAAACAGCTGATGATACCCCCTTCAGGCTTGCGACCAATTTCTGCACACGTTGATCGTTAGAAGTCTGAGGACTCTCCGAAGTGGTGAACTGCTTCAAAAGTTGGGTCAACTCCGTTGTTTTCTTGGATAATAAAGCTTGGTAAACAGCCGGTTTTACAGGATACTTTTTTTGCATCAATTGAAGGAGGACATCCTTGGCAGCGGCTTTATTCTCTGCCTGTTGAAGAAGTGTCAAGGCTTGCTTCAAGTCTTGTGTCTGGAACGATACGTTCGTTTTCAGAAGTGATTGGAGGAAATCCTTATTAAGCTTTGTTGATTTTAAACTAAGCCCCTTAAGGAGTTGCTGTAAATCGAGACGCTCTGCTATTCCTTTCGTTTCAGATACGACCCGCAATTTCGTCGCACCACCCTCTTCTGACATGACTTGAAATACATAAGACTTACCTTTCGTCAGGGGCGTCTCGAGTTGTGCTTGGATCTTTTGTTTTCCGACAAGTACAACGGCCCGATTGCCAGGTTTCAATTCAAGTACTTCTCCTTTTATCACTTGACCAGACTTTGTGAGAGCGCTCTGTGTAGACGCTAACTTACCTAAACTTGAAACAGATGGGTTCATTATCTTCCACTCCTTACCTCTTTCACAGGGGAAAAACTATACCGATGGTACGGTGAAGGACCGTAGTTATTCAGTGCGGCTAAATGGTCACTAGTACCGTATCCTTGGTTAGAAGCAAACTCATACATAGGATAGGATTGATGAATCTTACTCATATACCGGTCTCTCGTCACTTTAGCAACCACACTAGCTGCAGCTATCGATACGCTGCGTGCATCGCCCTTTATAATGCTCTCTTGGGAAGGGAACGCATCTAGTTCCATCGCATCCACTAATAGATGGTCAGGCGTCTGTTCTAGGTCTTCTACAGCACGGCGCATGGCGAGTTTGGTCGCTTGGTAGATATTCAAGCGATCGATTTCTTCGTTGTCGACAATCCCAACACCATAGTCTGCATGGGTCTTAATATAATCGAAGAATAACTCTCGTTTAGCAAGAGACAACTTTTTCGAATCATTTAATCCTTCTAAATAAAAATCTTCTGGCAAGATCACAGCTCCCGCTACTACTGGACCCGCAAGCGGACCACGCCCAGCCTCATCAATTCCTGCAATGAGTTGTTTTCCGTTACGTTTCGCAGCATATTCGAAGCTTTTCATTTCTTCAAATTGAGCTTGTAATGCTGCTTTTTTTGTCTGATTTTTCTCATACTGTGCGACTAACTTCTGTACGCCTTTTCTAGTATCCTGTTTGAACTGCTCGAGCTCTTTTGAAGACACTTCTTCTGTTTGTATTTTCTTTTTAATTTCTGTAATGGTCATTGTTGTCATAATAGAAGATCCCCTTCATTTCTTTTGTTATCGGTAGAACTTGTCCATGTATGTAGCAAAGGATAAAAAGAAAAACGCAAGCTAAGTACTGCCTGCGTTTCGTTGCGCTTATTCTGGCTTTTCAAAACTTACAAGACCTAGTTTAGAGCTCCGCAAGTCTTGAATGATGACGTCGGCCACTTTTTCAAAATTGACGTGACCTCCGCTTTCTAAACAACCACGCTTTCTGCCGATTGTTTCGAAAGCTTCCATAATGTCGTCGTAGCTTGAAAAACCGTAACGCTCTTCTAATAGGTGAGGATAGTCTGATTCCAAGTAATTTAAAATATAGGCAGCTACATCTTCTTTCGGAAGAATCTGATCCTTGATCGTACCGATGGAAGCAAGCCTGTAACCTACTTCTTCATCCTCGAACTTCGGCCATAAAATACCTGGTGTATCTAGTAGCTCGAATTCTTTTTTCACTTTGATCCACTGTTGTTTCTTCGTGACGCCAGGTTTATCTCCGACTTGAGCCATCTTCTTGTTTGCCAGTCTATTGATGAGTGTTGACTTGCCGACGTTCGGTATGCCGATAATCATCGCTCTAGAAGGGCGTGGTCGAATTCCTTTGGCTTTCAACTTATCTTGCTTTTTCTGACCTAGTTGCTTTGCTAGTTGAATGACTTTCTGAACATCTTGTTTTCGGTTCGCTTCAATCGCAATAGCTTCCATACCTTGAGCTTTATAGTATTCTATCCATGCATTAGTGGTTTCAGGATCTGCGAGGTCTTTCTTCATCAACACCATCATTTTCGTCTTCTCTTGAAGGATTTCTTGCAACATCGGATTTTGTGATGACTCCGGAGCCCGGGCATCTACGAGCTCCATGACAAAATCGACTAACTTAAGCTTTTCTGTTACTTCGCGTCTTGCTTTGGCCATGTGGCCGGGGAACCATTGTATGGTCATTCTAACCCTCCTCGCTTAGCCATTGTACACGATCCAGCGGCCAGTAAGAAAGAAGGGCCTGTCCGACGATTTGATCATCGTCAATGACTCCTAGCATCCGACTGTCCGTTGAATTCTGACGATTGTCCCCAAGGACTAAGAGTGAACCCTCGGGTACCTCTTCGTAACCGCCTGGAAGTTGTTCAATGGAAAAGTTATTTGTCCAATTTTCATTCGGGTGTTGCTCTTTCTGTTCATCTAAAAAAGGCTCCTCGACAGGATCGCCATTAATGTATAATTGATCATCGACATACTCTACGTGATCGCCAGGTACACCGATGACGCGTTTGATGTAATCCTTCCGTTCCGTTGCATGGAAAACGACGATATCAAACCGATCGGGAGAACCTAGTGTATAATTGATTTTACTCACTATCAAATGATCTCCACTATGTAAGTTCGTTAACATCGAAGGCCCTTCTACGACAACGGGGGCAAACAAAAAGACACGGACAACCACAGCTAAAACTGCTGCGATGACAAACGCCTTAATCCAATCCAACCACTGTTGTTTCATGTCCAGCTCTCCTCTATTATCTACTTCCCATCTGTTTCTTTAAGGAACTATTACAAATATACCCTAATATTGTCTCTATTTGTAGTATCTCTATAGTAATGCAAATAGAAAGAGTACTAGTATATCACACCAGCTTCTTTTCACTGGAGGATCGGTTTTTTGAATCTTATTTTGAACTGGTTCTTGTACAAAGTCAGAATATTTAAGAAGAAAAAAGGAGCTTGACGATGCAAGCTCCTTCTCACTACTTTATCGAATTTCTTTGATTCGTGCAGCTTTACCACGTAGGTTACGTAGGTAGTAAAGTTTAGCACGACGAACGCGACCTTTACGAGTACGTTCAACCTTAGCGATACGTGGGGAGTGTACAGGGAATGTACGCTCTACTCCAACGCCAGAGCTAACTTTACGAACAGTGAAAGTTTCGTTGATTCCACCGTTTTGGCGCTTGATGACAACACCTTCGAATACCTGGATACGTTCACGGTTACCTTCGACAACCTTCACGTGTACCTGTACTGTATCACCAGCACGGAAATCCGGTAGATCTGTACGAAGCTGTTCTTTTGTTACGTCATGTAGTAATTGTTGCATGGATTTTCACTCCTTTTTAACTAATGCTCATGTCTTCTATGAAACAGCGGAACATCGTTTTCCACTTAAACCGTACGTTTAAGCACAAATTTAAATATATCATAGATAGGTTGGTACATCAACCTGTTCTAACTATTTTTCCACTCTTCGATCCATGTTTTTTCACGGTCCGAGAGTTCTCTTTCCTGTAATAGATCAGGACGGCGTTGATAAGTTCGCTTCAGTGACTGTTGGTGACGCCACTCATCAATCTTAGCATGGTTGCCTGACAACAGGACATCAGGGACTTTATGGCCTCTGAAATCGGCCGGCCTTGTGTAGTGAGGGTGTTCAAGAAGTCCACTAGAGAAAGAATCCTCTGGTGCAGATTGTTCATTACCAAGCACGCCAGGTAGAAGCCGGACTACAGAATCAATCACGACCATCGACCCTAACTCCCCACCTGTCAGTACGTAATCCCCAATAGAAATTTCATCTGTGACAAGTTCCTTGCGGATACGCTCATCATAACCTTCATAATGACCACAAATAAAGACGAGATGATCTTCTTTAGCAAGCTCTTCTGCCTTTTGCTGATTATATGGTTCTCCTTGGGGGCACATAAGCACTACTCGCGGCTTCTTATCGACCTTTTCCTGAATGGCTTCTACAGCGTCAAAAATTGGTTGAGGCGTTAATACAAGCCCTGCGCCTCCCCCGTACGGGTAGTCATCCACTTTATTATGTTTGTTCGTCGTATAGTCTCGAAAGTTCACGTAATTATACGTGAAGGCGTCTCGCTCTTGAGCTCGCTTCAAAATCGAGTGATTTAATACTCCATCAAACATTTCGGGAAATAATGTCAAAATGTCGATATGCATTAAAGCAGCCCCTCTATTGGATCAATGATAATGGATTTGTCTTTTGTATTCACTTCTTTAACGACAGGTTCGATATAAGGGATCAGTGCATCCTCTTCCCCTTGTCGTTTGACCACCCACACATCATTCGCACCTGGTGTTAGGATCTCTTTGACAACCCCTAGTTCCTCTCCTGAATTCAAATAGACCGTACAGCCGATGATTTCATGAAAATAAAATTCATGCTCATCAAGTTCTACCTGCTGTTCGCTTGTGACCATCAACTTCCCATTCTTGTACTGCTCGACATCATTAATAGAAGGATGATCTTCGAAACTGATCAAATCGAAACCTTTATGTACACGGTGAGAGCGTACAACCAAAGGAGTTCGATCATCTTTATCATTCACCCAATACAAAGTCTGCCCAGGTTCAAATCGTTCATCAAAATCCGTGATCCGCTGAACCTTCACTTCTCCTTTAATACCATGTGTATTGATGACTTTTCCTACATTGAATAGTTTTTCCATCGCTTATATTACCTCGCTCGTATTACTTTGCCGTCTCGTATGACAATTTCCTTATTTCGGATTTCTTCCCATTGATCGCCTTCTTCAACATCGACAATGGATTCTACCTCATCCGTATCCAACTCGCTTCCATTCGGCAAAATGGACAATTGTTGCAATTGGTGGGACATCCACCTGATTCGGTCCTTTCTCCTACTGATCTCTATGGAAAATCGTCTTTCTACTTCTTGTTTCGATAGTTCGGGCTTGCGTTCAAGTTTCTTCTGCTCAAACTCTAGTTGTCTGCATTCTCGCTCCAGTTGCTCTGTCCTCTGATTGAATCGTTCCCTAAGTTCCTCACGACTTGTCGTTGTTAGAACTTGTTTGACGGTTACTTTCTGAATGATCTTCATAGGACACCTCTAAGTTCTTCATATTTAGTAAGGAGAAACACCGGTAGGAACCGGAGCTATGAATACTGGCATCTTTACCTTAGCTTAGAAAAAAAGGGAAAGGTTAGCCCTCTCCCTTTTCTTACATAATATCTAAATAGATTCGTTTTTCCGAATCAGACCCTGCCGCATATACGACAGTTCGAATCGCTTTTGCAATCCGCCCGTTTTTACCGATCACTTTGCCGACATCTTCTGGATGAACAGAAAGGTGATAGACGACTTTGTCGTCTTCTTCCCTTTCTTCTACCTGAATTTCGGTAGGATGATCAACAAGCGGCGTTACAATCGTTTCGATTAAGGCTTTCATGGAATCACCACTACTTTAAAATTAGTTGTTTTTTGATTCGTGGAATTGCTTCATGATGCCTTCATTAGAGAATAGGTTGCGTACTGTGTCAGAAGGCTTCGCACCGTTAGACATCCAGTCGATTGCTTTCTCTGCATCCAGCTTAACCTCTACAGGGTTTACAACTGGGTTGTACGTTCCGATTTGCTCGATGATGCGACCATCACGAGGGGAACGAGAATCTGCTACTACTACACGGTAGAATGGGTTACGTTTAGAACCCATACGCTTAAGACGAATTTTTACTGCCATTGTTACATACCTCCATATATTTCATGAAAAATTAATATAGTTTCACACAAATAATGATTCTAGCAGAACTTCATTTGTGTGTAAAGGGTTTTTCCATTACATGAATGGAAAATTCATTCCCTTGCCTTTTTTCCCTTTGGTATTGCTCATCTGTTTCATCATCTTCTTCATTTCTTCAAACTGTTTCAGTAGACGGTTAACTTCTGAAACATTCGTGCCTGATCCTTTGGCAATCCGTTTTTTCCGGCTTGCATTCATTAGAGAAGGATCTTGACGCTCATGCTTAGTCATCGATTGAATAATCGCTTCAACGTGGACGATTTGCTTATCGTCAAACGAAGCGTTCTTCAATCCTTTCATTTTATTTGCCCCCGGGATCATGTTGATCAGTTCATCCAGTGGGCCCATATTTTTGACCTGCTGCATCTGTTCTAGGAAGTCCTCAAATGTAAAGGATGCATTACGCATCTTCGATTCGAGCTCTTTAGCTTGCTTTTCATCGACGTTGGTCTGTGCCTTTTCAATGAGTGTAAGCACGTCTCCCATACCTAGAATACGGGATGCCATACGTTCTGGGTGGAACGGCTCCAGCTGATCCAGCTTCTCTCCCATACCGGCAAATTTAATAGGTTTGCCTGTTACAGCACGGATAGACAACGCTGCACCACCACGTGTGTCGCCATCGAGCTTCGTAAGTAGCACACCAGTCACATCTAGCTGCTCGTCAAAGCTTTCGGCAACATTGACAGCGTCCTGCCCCGTCATGGCGTCTACAGTCAAGAATATTTCGTCTGGCTGGACTGCCTCTTTAATGCGCTGTAATTCTTCCATCAAGTCTCCATCCACGTGAAGGCGACCGGCAGTATCAATGATGACATAGTCATTATGCTCTTCTTTTGCCTTTGCAATAGCATTTTTCGCAATATCAACAGGATCTGCTTCTGTTCCTTCTTCGTGAACAGGCATACCCAACTGCTTACCAAGTGTTTGAAGCTGCTGGATTGCAGCAGGACGATAAATATCAGCTGCTGCGAGCAATGGCTGACGATTGTGCTTTTTGCGCAGATGGTTAGCTAATTTCCCTGTAGTGGTTGTCTTACCGGCACCTTGCAGACCAACCATCATAATGACTGTCGGCGGCCGCTTGGCAACGGCAATTTTACTTTCATCGCCACCCATCAATTCCGTCAGTTCTTCCTTTACGACCTTGATGACTTGTTGACCGGGAGTCAGACTTTCCATTACTTCTTGACCTATCGCACGTTCTTTAATGCGTTTAACAAAGTCTTTTACGACTTTGAAGTTAACATCGGCTTCGAGGAGGGCTAGACGAACCTCACGTGTCATCTCTTTTACGTCTTGTTCGGTTACCTTCCCTTTGCCTTTTATTTTCTTTATCGTTTCCTGCAAACGGTCGGATAAACCTTCAAATGCCACCTGAATGACCTCCTATTCTAGTTCATGTAGTTGATCGAGCCATTCCTTGAATGGAGTGTGAAGGTTATTTGCCTCTACTTCGGTCTCCATTTCTTTGATCACCTGTTGGCGCTTCTGGAACTTCTCGTATAAATGAAGCTTCTTTTCATACTCTTCTAGCATCGTTTCTGTTCGGCGGATATTATCATAAACCGCTTGACGCGACACATCAAAGGTCTCTGAGATCTCACCTAACGAATAATCTTCGAGATAATATAATTCCATATAGTTTCTCTGTTTCGGCGTGAGCAACGATTGGTAAAAGTCAAATAGATAATTGACTCGTGTCGTTTTTTCTAGCACGCAAGAACAACCCCTTGTTAAGTGAAATACCTTTACATAGGAATATTAACGGAGACAAGGCTCTACTGTCAAGCCTTGCCTCCCTTTTTATTAAGATTAAAATCGGTCAGATAATAAATAGAACCGCATTGAAAAAGAGAAACACCTAATTAAGACTCCTCTTCTTCCTCTTCATCGTAATTGTCTATCATATCTGCGAAAAGTCCATATACAAATGCGTGGGCATCGAATTGTTCAAGGTCCGTAACTTTCTCACCAAGACCGACGTATTTCACCGGAATATCCAGTTCCTTTCGGATAGCGAGGACAATTCCGCCCTTTGCAGTTCCGTCAAGTTTCGTTAGTACGATCCCAGAAACGTCCGTTGCTTCAGAGAAGGTCTTCGCTTGACTCATAGCGTTTTGACCTGTTGTCGCATCAAGGACTAACAACACTTCATGAGGAGCTCCAGGTACCTCCCGCTCAATGACGCGTTTTACCTTAGATAATTCATTCATCAGGTTCACTTTGTTCTGCAAGCGACCTGCTGTATCACAGATTAGTACGTCTGCATTACGTGATTTAGCGGATTGGATTCCATCATAGATGACGGCTGCTGGGTCGGCTCCCTCACTGTGTTTAATTGTATTGACGCCGACGCGCTTGCCCCATTCCTCCAACTGATCGATCGCTCCTGCACGGAATGTATCTCCTGCTGCTAGCGTGACATTTTTACCCTCTGCCTTCAGCTGGTGTGCAAGTTTACCGATTGTAGTTGTTTTACCAACACCATTTACACCGACGAACAGGTAGATTGTAAGACCGTCCGTGTTTTCCGTTAAGCCTTCAATTTCACTGGAGTCATCATCTCCATAGTAGATTTCAACCAGTTTTTCTGAAATGACTTCTCGCACTTTCTTCGTGTCTTTGATATTGCGTCGTTTCACTTCCATTTGCAGTTCATCGATCATTTCCATGACAGTATTCACACCGACGTCTGCGGAAATGAGTACTTCCTCAAGCTCCTCAAAGAAATCTTCATCGACCGTACGGTAACGGGCAACGAGTTCATTGATTCGACTAGAGAAGGAGTTACGCGTTTTAGCTAATCCCTTCTTGAACTTGTCGGCGACAGAGTCTACGACTTCCTCTTCCTTTTCCTCCATTGTCGGCTCTTCGAGTTCTGGTTCGACAGCTGAAGGTTCTTCATCTGGTGTGGATTCCTCTTCTGCCTCTGTCTCTTCAGTCAATTCTGTCGACTGTTCTTCGACAGGGACTTCTGTTTCTCCAAGTGTCTCTTCTACCGGAGCTTCTTCAACTTCTTCTTGCGGCATCTCTTCGACTTCTTGTTGGTCTTGTTTTTGTTCTTCGGTTTGTTCCAAGTTAGGGTGCAGGTCTTTCGTAAACTTATCTTTCAACTTTTTGAAAAAGCTCATCAACTCATCCTTTCTATGCTTCTAATAATTCTGTTGTCTCTTCCAACCTTACCGATACGAGACGCGAAACACCGGACTCTTGCATCGTTACACCATACAATACGTCAGATTGTTCCATGGTCCCTTTACGGTGGGTGATGACGATGAATTGGGTTTCCTCGCTGAATTCTTTCAAGAAAGCGGCAAACCGGTCGACGTTCGCTTCATCTAAAGCAGCTTCTACTTCATCCAACACGCAGAAAGGAACCGGCCTGACTCGGAGTATAGAGAATAATAGAGCGATAGCAGTCAAAGCGCGCTCTCCACCACTCATCAGATTCAAGTTTTGCAGTTTTTTACCTGGTGGTTGAGCGACTATGTCGACACCTGACTCTAGTAGATCATCAGGATTGGTCAACCTCAGATCAGCTGAACCTCCTCCGAATAGTTCACGGAACACGTCGTTGAACTCATTCTTAATGCTCGTAAAGGTCTCTTCGAAACGGCGCTGCATTTCTCCGTCCATTTCACCAATGACGTTGTGCAATGTACCTTTTGCTTCTAAAAGATCCTCTTGCTGCCCTTTTAGGAACGTATAACGTTCTTGGATTCTGTCGTACTCATCAATCGCACCAAGATTGACTGTGCCAAGCTCTTCAATGGCTCGTTTGATCAGCTTGACTTCACGTGAGGACTGTTGCACGTCTTCTACTGCTGGGTACTCACGTTTCGCCCTTTCAAAGGTCATCACATACTCTTTCTGCAAGTAATCAAGTAGGTTCTCAAGCTCTACATCAAGACGGTTTGCCTTGACTTCTTTGGCTTGTATATCATGGGTGAAGTTCTGAAGCAACCGCTTCTGCTCTTTAAGATCGGCCTCAATACGCTCCACCTTTTTCACGGACTTGGAACGGCTTTCTTTGCGCTCTTGAATCAATTGCTCCGTACGCTCTTTCCGTTCCTGCATTTCTTTGATTTCTTGTACCATTTCTTCCTCAGTGAGGTTCGAATCTACGACTTCCATCAGTTGATTGAATGCCGCCTTACTCTCCTGCAACTGCTGCTTAGCAAGCGTGAGTTCTTTGTTGTAGCGGTCGGCCTTCTCTTGTTGATTCTTCACAGAAGAGTCCTGCTCAGCAAGCTTGATGTGTAACTGCTGCTTCTTCTCACGCAGCTTCTCTTCGTCCTGCTGTTGCTGCGCCTTTGTCTCTGTAAGTTGATCAATAGTAGATTGTATGGACTTCAATCTCTTCTCTAACTCCATGAGGGCTGCGTCCAGCTCTTCTATCTGTTGCTTAGCTTGAACATGGTCCTGATCGAACTGCTTTTGATCCTGGTCGAAGAGTTGAAGTTGATCATTGACGTGCTTCTTGCGCATCTTCCATTCACGGACATCGGACTGCTGCTCATATTCTTGAGTCTTGAGCTTTGCTACCGCTTCCTCAAGCTTTACTACCTCTTGCTCAGAAGTCTCAATCGACCCTTTCAATTGCTGAACTTTTCCTTCGACATCGGTTGTCTTCTTAGAAAAGTCGTCAATCTTCACTGTTAAGTCTTGCAACTCTTTTTCACGAGTGAACAATGATTGATTGGATTTCTTCTGTGCACCACCAGACATCGAACCACCCGGATTTACGACATCTCCTTCCAAGGTAACAATCCGGTATTTACGATTAAGAAAACGCGCAATACTATTCGCATTCTCCAGATTATCAGCAATGACAATGTGACCTAACAAATGAGCTATAGCTTTTTGGTAAGCCGAATCAAAAGAGACGAGATCACCAGCTACACCGACAAACCCAGCCTGCTCCGGTAACTGGTTCTGAGCTTGGCCGTATATTTGCCTTGGCTGGATTGCGGTCAACGGCAGGAAAGTAGCTCGTCCCTTGTTGTTCTGCTTCAACCAGTGAATCGCTTGGCGGCCAGCCTGTTCGTCTCTGACGACAATATGCTGGGCTTGTGCACCGAGTGCCGTCTCGATGGCCGTCATCAGGTGGTTCGGTATATCGATCAGCTCTAGCACTGCTCCTTCAATACCCGAAAGTTTTCCACTCTCTCGTGCTTTCAACACTTCTCTAACACCCTGGAAGTAACCCGAGAAATCTTCTTTCATATCTTCAAGCATTTCTTTCTTGGAGCGAAGCTTTTCTAAGTATTGATAGCCTTTGTACAGCTTCTCTTGCCACTCATTATAAGACTGCTTGTTCACTTTGAGCTTTCCAGTTAATTCTTCATGCTCTTGCTCAAGGCTTGCCCTTTGTTCACTTACTTTATTGAGTTCAACTTCTACTTCTTGGAGTTTCCCCTCAAGAAGTTCTCTTTCCTCTAGCAAGTCCTTGAATTTATCTTGCTGCCCATCTTTCTTGTAACTGATTTGAGAAATCTGCTTCTCTAAATTTTGTTTTTCATTGCGCTTCGCTGCTTGATCATTCAGAAGGTCAATATAGTCACTTTTTAAGTCTTCAATTTGATCTTCTAACGCGGCAAGGTCTTGTGATAGAGCATCCTCTGTTTGCTTCAGCGCTTGCTTTGTTTCTGATCTAGCCTGTTTGTCCGCTGTGAGCTTATCCGTTTCTTCCTTCGCAATGCTTGAAAGCTCCTCCACTTTTTCATGAAGCTCTTGCTGTTCTTGCTCATTCTTCTCTTTATTTTCCTCAAAATGCTTGTGGCGTTCTTTCATTAACTCTTTTTTACCTTCAAGTCCTTCGAGTTCTTTCGTAAGAATGAGCAGCGTCTCTTGCAACTCATCAATGGATTGATCCAGAACTTGCATTTCCGAGCGTTGCTCAGCTACAGAAGCTTCCTGACTTTCCACTTGCCCAGCTAGAGACGATTCTTTCTCCTTCACTTCTTCCAGTTGGGAAAGCAGTTGCTGCCAATCTTCATGCAACTGTTCGATTTGAGTGATCAAAAGGGAGATTTCAATCTGTTTCAACTCATCTTTCTTCTGTAAGTAGTCTTTGGCTATTGCTGCCTGTTCTTTGAGCGGTTCAAGCTGCCCGTCGATTTCGTAGATGATATCTTCGACTCGGTTCAAGTTTTCTTGGGTTTCTGCAAGCTTATATTCCGCTTTTTTCTTTCGTTGTTTATACTTCAATACACCTGCAGCCTCTTCGAAGATAGACCGTCTATCTTCCGCTTTCGAACTAAGGATCTCTTCCACTTTGCCTTGGCTGATAATCGAGAACGCTTCCCTGCCAAGACCAGAGTCCATAAAGAGATCGACGATGTCTTTCAATCTGCAAGTCTGATTGTTCATATAAAATTCGCTTTCGCCAGACCGATATACTCTTCTAGTCACACTCACTTCCTCATAATCAAGCGGAAGCGTGTGATCGGAGTTGTCCAATGTCAGTGTCACCTCAGCCATATTCAATGCTTTACGAGATTCACTTCCAGCGAAAATAATGTCTTCCATTTTGGTTCCTCGCAGGGATTTAGCAGACTGCTCTCCTAAAACCCAGCGGATGGCATCGGTAATATTACTTTTCCCGCTACCATTCGGGCCGACAACGGATGTGACGCCTTCGACAAAATCGACGGTCACCCGCTCGGCAAATGATTTAAATCCTACGGTGTCTAATTGCTTGAGGAACATACCTATCCTCCTGTACTATTCACGTCTTTCTCATAACTTGTTTATTTTATCATACAATGACGCACAATTCAGTGGTCTTTTTTCTCATCAAGTCTTTTCATATCACCCAAAGTATCCTATCATATGTAATAGTTTCGTTTCGTTAGGAGGAACCGTCTTTGAGTTTAGAACAAGCTACCGAAGAAAACCTTGCCTACATCATTAAGGACATGGCAGAGAAGTTGCAAGTCGTCAACCGCTCTCTCATGGACCCAGAGGACTACGACATCAATCATTACGAGGAAATCAAATCCCTACACGATATAGTGGAAATGAAAGGTCAACTCAGTGTGTCTGAGATTCAGGCATTCGTCCAAGAGTTAGGCCAATATCGTAAATCATAGTCCCCTAAAAACTCCGAGGTTGTAAGCCTTGGAGTTTTTTTATGGACAAAAAGGACCGCCCTGATGCAGGACGGTCCTTTTTGCTTCCGGTTAAGCGCCATGATTTTCAAGCGCTTGCTGAGCGGCTTTTTGTTCGGCTTCTTTTTTTGTCCGACCGATTCCAATGCCTCCGGTTTCACCTTGAATGCGAACGTGGGCAATGAATTCACGGCTATGCGCTGGTCCACGTTCCTCCACAATTTCGTATTCAATTTTGCTGTTTCTATCTCGTTGAATGTATTCTTGAAGCTGACTCTTAAAATCCATCGCATGAGAAAAAGCACCTTTTTTCACTTTCGGATATACATAGGTTTCAAGAAAACGGACAACGGCATCAAACCCTTGGTCCAAATAAAGAGCACCAATGAAGGCCTCAAATACGTCTGCAAGCAATGCAGGACGGTTGCGACCACCTGTCAGCTCTTCTCCTTTACCTAGTAAAATCAGATCCTGAAAGTTCAGTTCGTTCGCAAATTGAACGAGTGAGATTTCGCACACGATGGAAGCACGGAACTTAGTCAGTTCCCCTTCAGCCATATCGGGAAACTCACGATACAAATACTGAGAAACGCCTAGTTCTAATACAGCATCCCCAAGAAACTCAAGGCGCTCATTATCCTGGCGATCCGTTTTTCGATGCTCATTCACATAAGATGAATGGGTAAATGCCTGTTCCAGCAACGAAACATCGTTGAATTGGATATTTATTTTGTTTTGAAAGCCTGAAAATCCATCCATAAATCACCTTGTCCTTTGCTCAAAATTTTAACGAGTAGATACAGGAAAGGCTGCCCGCGAATTCGCAGACAGCTTGTCCATTACGATACGCTGCTTATGTAATTCACAGCGTCGCCTACTGTATTAATCTTTTCAGCTTCTTCATCAGAGATTTCCATATCAAACTCGTCTTCAAGCTCCATTACAAGCTCTACTACGTCTAAAGAGTCTGCTTCTAAATCTTCTTTGAAGGAAGCTTCCATAGTTACTTTAGATTCTTCAACATCAAGTCGATCTACAATGATCTTCTTGACGCGATCAAATGTTTCTGCCATTGGAACTTCACCTCCCTTCAATAATTATAGTAGTACTTTATGCTTGAGCGCAAGCACGCATTTTGACAGTTTTCAGCGAATCTTACATCACCATTCCGCCATCAACGTGAAGCGTCTGCCCAGTCATATAAGCAGCATCCTCTGAAGCAAGGAAACGTACGACATTCGCCACGTCCTTCCCTTCACCGAGGCGACTTAACGGGATTAGGCTTAGCATCTGTTCACGCTGCTCATCCGTCAACGCATCGGTCATGTCCGTCGCAATGTAACCAGGTGCTACTGCATTGACTTGGATATTACGGGACGCAAGCTCTTTTGCATTCGATTTCGTCATGCCGATTACGCCTGCTTTCGCAGCAACGTAGTTAGCCTGACCAGGGTTACCTGACACGCCGACAATGGAAGCGACGTTAATGATCCGTCCATATTTCTGCTTCATCATTTGACGAGTGACGCCCTTCGTACACAAGAATACGCCTTTCAAGTTCGTATCAATGACAGAGTCGAACTCTTCTTCTTTCATACGCATCAGCAGGTTGTCCTTTGTAATGCCAGCGTTATTAACGAGAATGTCAAGACGACCGAACTCATCGACTACTGACTTCACCATACGCTTCACATCTTCTTCAGAGGAGACATTCGCCTGTATTTTCATTGCTTGTCCGCCTTGTTCAAGGATTTCTTGAACAACAGCTTCTGCTTTGTCTTCACTTCCTGCATAGTTGACTGCTACTTTAGCACCCTTAGAAGCAAGCTCAAGGGCAATAGCGCGTCCGATTCCGCGAGAAGCGCCTGTAACAAGTGCTACTTGTTCATTCAACATTACGATTCCTCCTTAATCCATTTCGTGAAAGCGTCTACGGATTCCGGATCTTGAACGTTGAAGGTTTTCATGCGGCGTTTCACCTTACGCACGAGCCCGCTCAACACTTTGCCGTGTCCTACTTCTACAATCGCATCCACATCTTTTTCGACGAAAGCTTCCAATATTTCTTGGAAACGAACCGGAGAATATAGCTGTTCGACAAGCAGCTTTTCTATTAGCGCTGCTTCTTCTACAGGTTCTGCGGTGACATTGGCATAAACTGGAACATCAGCTTGTTTTACGTTTACGTCAGACAAATGATTCGCAAAGTCCTCACTTGCAGGCTTCATAAGACGAGAATGGAATGGTCCACTTACATTCAGCGGAAGCACCCGTTTCGCTCCTGCTTCTGATAGCTTCTCCGATGCCTGTTCTACACCTGCTTTTGTACCTGAGATGACAATCTGTCCTGGACAGTTGATATTAGCGAGATCCACCGCAAGCTCATTGTCATAACCTTCAATAACGGAAGCGATCTCTTCTTGAGAAAGACCAAGTACAGCAGCCATAGTACCTTTTCCGGTCGGGTAAGCTTCTTCCATCAACTTTCCACGCAGATGCACAAGTTTCACAGCTTCGAGTGGTTCCAGTGCTCCACTTGCGACAAGTGCACTGTATTCCCCGAGACTGTGTCCTGCTGTCATTTGAGGGGATATACCTTCCTGTTTCAACACTTCTTGGATAGCCACACTGTTTAACAGAAGGGCCGGTTGTGCATTCTCTGTTTTTGTCAGTTCTTCAGCCGGTCCTTCAAACATAAGGGTCGTAAGCGAATACCCTAAGGCTTCATCTGCGTCATCGAATAATTGCTTAACAGAAGGATAAGCGTCATACATCGCTTTTCCCATACCGACTTCCTGGGAACCTTGTCCAGGGAATACGAAAGCGAGTCGTTTCATTTATTCGTCCTCCTTGTTCTGTAAATCATTTAAAGTATCTTGAATCGTTGAAGTCACGTTCAGTTCAACCATTTGGCATGCTTGCTTAATGGCATTGAAAACGGCACGATCATTGGAAGAACCATGTGCCTTGATGACTGGAGCGGAAAGTCCGAACAAGCCCGCACCACCATACTCGGAATAATCAAGTTGATCGCGCAAAGTACGAAGGTCATTCTTAACTAGCCCTGCTGCAAGCTTCGTTTTGAAATTGCTCATGAACGTTTTCTTGATCATAGAGAACATCGTCATTGCTGTTCCTTCTATCGTTTTCAAGGTGACATTCCCTGTGAATCCATCCGTTACAACGACATCCGCTACACCTTCCAGAAGGTCGCGAGATTCTACGTTACCAACAAAATGGATAGGGGCGTCCTGCATCAGTTGGAAAGCTTTCTTTGTTAAGTCGCTTCCTTTCCCCTCTTCGGTACCAACATTCAAAAGGCCTACTCGAGGCTTCTTAATGCCACGTACCTGTTCTGCATAAATCGAACCGATCACTGCGTATTGCAGTAAATGGCTTGGTTTTGCGTCCACGTTCGCACCAACATCCAACATCAAGAATCCTTTTCCGTCCTGTGTAGGTAACGTCGGGCTCAGTGCAGGGCGATCCACACCGTTCATTCGACCCACTACAAATAAACCAGCACTCATGAGAGCTCCTGTATTCCCAGCAGAGATGCACCCATCCGCACGACCTTCTTGGACTTCTTTCGCCATTAAAACCATGGAGGCGTTTTTCTTTCTTCTGACTGCACGCACCGGTTCATCCTCACCTGTAATCATCTCAGTCGTATGTATGACCTCAATATTAGCTTCTCCATTGAGATAAGGGTTGATTTGATCTTGGTCTCCAATAAGCGTTAGTTCAAGACCTTTTATTTCTTTCGCCGCAAGGACAGCTCCTTTGACAATGGCCTCTGGCGCATTGTCGCCACCCATTGCATCTATTGCGAGCTTCATGTCATCCATCTCCTTTTATAAATTCGAGCGATACATCTCGAACGTGCCAGAGAACACTTCTTCCTGGCCAACTAGACTTTGGACCTTTACAATCGTCCGCCCTTTTTCATCTTCTCCGAGAACGTTCGCTTTAGCGACAACTCGCTCCCCGAGCTTTACCTGTCGTGTAAATTCTATCGATGATTTAGCCGTTAGTGCCAAATCATCGTTTATTACCGCAACAGCAAGCGAGTTAGCCTGAGCAAACAAGTGGTGACCACGCGCTATGTGATTGCGTGAGAACACATGCTCAGGCTTCACATCAAAGATAGATATAGCACGCATGTCAAGTTCAAGATCCACTACCTCCCCGATCACTTCCTCAATCGGCAATGCTTTGACTGTTTCGTTCCACTCCTGGGTCGCAACAGACTTGATCCGTTCACGTAATTCCGGAATAGATAGCTCCATGCGATCGAGTCGAATGGTTTGAATACTCACATCAAAATGTTTCGCCAAATCTTCATCCGTTGTGAACGGGGAAGCTTCTATTGTTTTCTTGAGTTCTTCTTGTCTCTCTCTTTTCGACTTCTTCATTTCTTCCACCGTCCGTGTTAGCCAACCAGCACGCGCCTTATGACTAGGTACTAATAGTAATATATAATACCTGAACGATTTACGCAAGGATTAACATACGCCAGGCTGTATGCGGAAACAAGGTTTTGCAGTAGACAAGAATGCTTCCACCCCCAGTGGAACCCCGTAATTGGGGGTGCAGTGACCGACTTTGATCCCTTTCAATACAGGGAACGGGCAGTTTCTGAAAAACTCACGGAACAACCTCTCTAATCCAGTGGGCTCTTCTTCCCCCATGTTGAAATCCCCCAGCACCACTCCCTGTATATGTCTGAATACACCTGCCTGTTTCAACTGTTGCAGCATCGCATCAATACGATAAACGGGCTCTGAGACTTCTTCTAGTAAAAGAATAGAATTCTCCGTCTCCCATTGGTAAGGTGTGCCGACCGAATCCGCAACAAGCGTCAGGTTCCCACCCACAAGCCTGCCTCTCCCTATCCCATGTTGCAGCACGCTCAATGTTTGGGGAGAGTTGTCAAAACAAACTTCTGTAGGTTCGAATAATTGATTGAATGAACGGATTGTGTCACTGACTTGTTTTTCCTCCAACAAATCGCTCGCAATCATCGGTCCATGAAATGTTGAGAGTCGACTGAATTTCTGAATGGCTCCGTGCAAATAAGTGATGTCGCTGTACCCCCAAAACACCTTTGGGTTATTTCGGATTAGCGAGTAGTTGATAAAAGGAGCCATCCTTGCTGTACCATACCCGCCTCTCACACAAATAACGCCTTTAATGGAGGGATCAGCAAAGGCCTGATGAAAATCATCCAGACGCTTTGGGTCAGAGGCCGCTAAGTAGCCTTCTTGATCAAATAAGAAACGCCCAAACTGTACACAAAGACCTACTTCTTTGAAATACTCTAACCCTTCTCTCAACTTCACGGGGTCCGGTGGTCCTGCCGGTGCGATGACTGCAATCGTATCTCCCTTTTTCAACCTTTCGGGAATAATCATATCCTCACCCACTCTTCAGATGCGCATTTGACACTCATGCGTTTTGTACATCTTTATGCAAGGATGCTGAAACCGAGAATATTGGTCACCCAACAAAAAAAGAACCCGTATAAAAAACGGGCTCTTTCCTTAAAGATATTCTAATACAATAATCATTAAGCTGGCCTTGGAACTACCTGTTGTTCCTTACCGCTAGTCCAGTACATCCCCGAGTAAAGATTTATCCTTGTACACTTCTTCCTTGAGCACACGATACTTTCTGTCTTGTTCTAGCTTCTCCTCAAGGATAATTTCTGCTGCGTCTTTACGGGCTGTTTCAAGGGCCCGGTAGTCGTGCACCATATCTCCAACTTTAAATTCCGGCATACCACTCTGCTTTTTACCGAAAAAATCACCTGGGCCACGAAGCTTCAAGTCTTGCTCAGACAACTCAAAACCATCTGTTGTTTCTGTCATGATCCGCATCCGCTCTTTGCCGACATCCCCTTTAGGGTCAGCTAGCAAAATACAATAGGCTTGGTCTGATCCACGCCCTACACGACCGCGTAATTGGTGGAGTTGTGAAAGTCCGAAGCGCTCCGCGTCATAAATAACCATAACCGTAGCGTTTGGCACATTCACCCCTACCTCTACGACGGTCGTAGATACAAGGATTTTCGTTTCATTTTTTGCAAATTGCTGCATAACTTCGTCTTTTTCATCATTGTGTAGACGTCCGTGCATGAGTCCTACAGGGACTTTCGGTTCAAACACGGAAGCGAGCTGGTGGTACAAGTCGACAGCATTCTGAATATCAAGCTTGTCCGATTCTTCTATCAATGGGCAGATTACATACGCTTGGTGACCGGCGTCGATCTCTTTTTGTATAAAAGATAGAACTCGATTTGTCATTTCCCCTTTGACCCAGTAGGTTTCAACAGGCTTTCTACCAGCGGGCATTTCGTCAATGACTGATACATCCATGTCACCGAATGCTGTAATTGCAAGAGTCCTAGGAATCGGAGTAGCAGTCATAAACAGTACGTCCGGATGTAGCCCTTTATCTCGCAAAGCTCGTCGCTGTTTCACACCGAAACGGTGCTGTTCATCTACAATGACGAAGCCGAGATCCTGAAAGAGGACTTCATCCTGAATCAAGGCGTGCGTACCAATCAAGATATCCACTTCCCCATTCTCTACAGAATGAAGTATCTCTTGGCGTCTTTTTCCCTTGATAGACCCAGTCAATAAGGCGACATTCGCAATACCTTCAAACATACCGGAAAGCGATTGGTAATGCTGTTCTGCCAAAATTTCTGTCGGTACCATGAGAGAACCTTGTTTTCCAGCAGTGATGGATGCGTATAACGCAATCGCAGCAACGGCTGTCTTCCCGGAACCTACGTCCCCTTGCAGGAGGCGGTTCATGCGATGCGGCTGTTTCATATCTTTTAGAATGTCTGCAAGGGACCGCTTCTGTGCCCCGGTCAATTCAAACGGAAGCGATTGAACGAAATCTGTCAACTTCTCGTTATTGTACCCTTGAGCATTACCTGTCGTTGATTCCCGGTGATGCTTTCTCAAGAGCTGCATTTTCAATTGAAAAATCAGGAATTCTTCATAGATGAATCTTCGCTTGGCATGCTTAAGAAGCACTCTACATTCCGGATAATGCATCTGCTGCACCGCCTTAGGGCGTTCCGGCAATTTATAGGAGAGCTGCATTTCTTCTGGCAGAAGCTCAGGAACTTCCTCGACATATTCATCGATTGCCGATTTGATGACCTTACGAAGTCTCTGCAAGGTCACCCCTTCTTTCAATGTATAAACAGGTTGTATCGGTTCTTGACTCTTCGCTTCGCCTTTCTTGAATTGACTGACCGTAATTTGGAGTCGATGCTGATCCCATTTACCAGTGAGGGTGACTGTGTCCCCTGGATTCAACTGTTTCTTAGCGAAAGCGCGGTTGAACATCACCGCTTTGACGGCAAATTGCCCCACCTGTAGGGTGAAAGTCAACCGAGATTTTTTTCTTCCAAAAAAGCTAAGGACAGGCTCTGAGGCGACCTGCCCTTCAATGGTTGCTTTTTCATCATGTGCCAACTCGGTCAACTCTTTCGTTTCATAGGTGTCGTATCGAAATGGGAAATAGAATAGTAAGTCTTCGATTGTGAAGAGTCCGAGTTCATTCAATTGTTCTTGAAACTTCGCACCCACACCTTTGATTTCACTGATTGGCTGACGTAACACGTGATTCACTCTTTCTCTAATGAAATTCCGTACACTTTTGCTTCTAGTTCTCTACCCGTTGGTGTCGCTGCTAAACCACCTTGTGCCGTTTCACGGAAAGCAGATGGCATGCGCTGGCCGACTTTATACATTGCGTCAATGACTTCATCACACGGAATACGGCTTGTCACTCCTGCAAGAGCCATGTCAGCAGCTGTAATGGCGTTGGATGCTCCCATGGCATTTCGTTTTACGCATGGTACTTCCACTAGTCCAGCAACAGGGTCACAGATCAGCCCAAGCATATTCTTCAAGGTGATCGCCATAGCTTCAGCGGACTGAGATGGTGTCCCACCTGCCATTTCGACAATTGCAGCTGCCGCCATCCCTGCAGCTGAACCAACCTCTGCCTGGCATCCACCAGCAGCTCCTGAGATCGAAGCATTGTTCGCTACGACGAAGCCGAATGCTCCGGATGTGAACAAGTAGCGGACCATTTGTTCACGTGTCGGGTTCAATTGATTTTTCACAGCAAAAAGCGTTCCCGGCACACATCCGGCACTTCCTGCCGTTGGCGTTGCACAAATGGTACCCATCGCGGCATTTACTTCGTTGGTTGCGACCGCCTTACTTACAGCATCCATCAAAAGGTTGCCGGAAAGTGGCGTATGGTTCTTCATATATTCTTGGATGAGAACCGCATCTCCACCAGTCAATCCACTGTGAGACTTGACCCCTTTCAAACCATCTTCAATCGCTTTCTCCATAACGTCAAGGTTCTTCTCCATTTGACCGACGACTTGTTCACGCGTCAGTTGTTTGACTTCCATTTCTTGCCGAATCATGACTTCGGAAATTTGAATGTCCTCGCTCTCAGCGAGTTCTACTAATTCTGCTACATTACGAAACATTCCTAGTCCCCCTTACTCAGAAATTTTTGCAACTTGGATGATGTGATCCGCGCGTTCAAGTTCATTTAAGACGGCATCATCGACATTCTGGTCTACTTCTATAACCATTAATGCCTGTTCTCCTTGCGCTTTACGAGACACTTCCATCCGACCGATATTGATTTCGTGCTTTGCTAAAATCGTTGTAGAAGAAGCGATAGCCCCAAAACGATCGTTGTGGATCAACAAAATGGCCGGGTGTTCTCCAGATAAATTGAGTTCAAAACCGTTAAGCTCTGTTATTTCAGCTTTCCCACCACCGATTGAAATGCCGACAAGTTCAAGTTCCCCATCGTCATCTCCGATTTTTAAACGAGCGGTGTTAGGATGATCGGTAATGGCATCTTCTTCGTGAAAGCGTACCTTCATGCCGTTTTTACGAGCGGTTACTAGAGCTTGGCTGATTCTTGTATCATCCGTCTCATAGTCTAACAGCCCTCCGATAATGGCAACATCGGTACCGTGACCTTTATATGTTTTTGCAAACGATCCATACAAATGAACGTGTGCATACTTCGGTTCTCTTCCGAATAAGTGACGTGCCGCTCTTCCGATACGGGCTGCGCCAGCTGTATGTGAACTGGACGGTCCAATCATGACCGGTCCGATAATATCGAAAACTGAACGATATTTCATAACCTTCACCTTCCCTTTTCTACTAATCAAACAAGAAAGCGTTTACGTGTGTGTTGGTTCCTGATTTATTCTAACATAAAGATTAGTAATTTGTGTTGTTTTTCTGTAAAGGAATGAAGGATAATCAACCACTGTATTATAGTGGGATTGATAAAGTTCCAAATAGGGTGTCCCTTGAGTTTATAGGAAGGAGTTAGTTGTGCGCGATGAGTGGACAATCCATGAAATGATCGTCTGCACCGGTTGCTATTTTTATAGTCGGTATGTAAAATAGAATCTTGTGGGTTACTCGGTAACCGGGCGGGAGAGGGATAATTTCATAGAGGAGATTCAAATGCTCAATCAGCATAACAACAACCTCAGCTGGAAAAAGGAATTTATGGCTGGCTTGATCGGCTATTTCACAACGGTTTACATCGTTGCTGTCAACAGTCAGATCCTTGAAAGCGCAGGCCTTCCGCTTGAGAGCGGGATGGTCGCCACAATCCTTGCCAGCGCTGTAGGCTGTTTGATCATGGCCATGTACGCGAACGCGCCGATGGTTCTCATTCCTGGAATGGGTGTGAATGCTCTATTTGCTTATTCAATCGTAGAAGGGACAGGACTAGACTTCAGTCAAGGTCTTGCCGTCGTAATTGTAGCAGGTCTATTATTCATTGTGACTGCCTTTACTAGACTCGGTGACTGGTTAAAAGTCGCTATACCTGATTCATTGAAGCATGCTATCACGGTTGGTCTCGGTCTATTCCTTACATTGATCGGGTTGGAAAAAGGAGGACTCGTCGTACGTGGCGAGCATTCTTTGATTACACTAGGTAATCCATCCTCCGCAATCGTGATCACGAGCTTACTGACGTTGTTCATTGGAATTTTTCTTTTCACAAGAAATGTTCCAGGCAACTTTCTCGTCACCATGATTGCAGGAACGATTATTGCTGCGTTCACGGGTGTTCTTAACGACCGAGGCAATATGATTTCGCTTGAAGAACAATCGTGGGTATTCATGCCGGACTTCAGTGCCATTACAAGCTTTGGCTTTTGGATGGCTGTCTTTCCGCTAGCGATTGTCCTGATTTTCGAGAACATGGGGCTGATTCATGGTCAGCTCAACATGCTTGAACAGGAAAACAAATTCAAGCGTTCCTATCAAGCAACGGCATTCGCATCGATCATGAGCGGTTTCTTCGGGACTTCCCCGACCGTATCCTCCGCAGAGAGTGCAGCTGTCATTGCATCTGGAGGTAAATCTGGTCGCGCTGCTTTGACAATGGGGGTACTTTTCCTTGGTACACTATTGTTCATTCCGTGGATTTCGATGGTACCATCGACTGCCATTGCACCGATTCTAATTATTGTCGGGGCGCTAATGGTGCAGAACATCAAAGAAATTCCGCTTCATGATTTGACAGAAGCGATGCCAGCATTCTTGATCATCGTAATGATTCCGTTCACGTACTCGATTGCAGATGGGATGGCCTTCGGGTTCATCGCCTATCCGATCGTAAAGTTCGCGATTGGAAAACAACGAGAGCTCTCGACGCCTGTCGTACTCATCGCCATGGTCTTTCTCATTGAATTTATCATGCGCTCGCTCGGGCACTAATGAAAAAAACCTTCTCCTGGCTGGAGAAGGTTTTTTCTATTTCATGGAAACTCCACTCGGTTGATTGTTTTACTCCCTCAATAGATCCCTTTAGAGAATAGTTACCACCTATAGGTCAGTGTCAGCTTAGAATCCTGTCTGTTCAGTTTCACCTTAAGAGAATCCGGAGTGAAAGTGACATCGACTTTTGAAGAAACAGCTAGCGTCTTTATTAATCGCTTGACTTCCTCATAATTGGATTGTTGAGCAGCAGTCATTAGGGAAGAGGCAAAAGACGTCGAATCCTCCACTTTTTTTGTGATCGTCCTTCCTTCTTTCAGCACCTGTTCCATTTCTTTTGCAGACGAAGCGAACTGATCAGGGTTTACAGGTGGTAATGGCCGGTAATATGGATACATAACCTTACACCTCTCTCCTTTATGTAAAAAAAGGGGGGTGACCCCTTATTCGATATCTAAGTAACGGGTTTCCTGCTTCATCCTCGGCGTTGTTATTTTGAGAATGTCACCTTCTATAGATGCTTTAGTATGTGGCTCTGAAATGGTAAAAGGAAAGCTGATATAACGCTCCACTTTCTTCCTAGACTGTTCTTTATTGAATGAGCCGTATTGGTCGTTCCGTATTTCCTGCGAGGTCGATTTTTCAGCCGCAATTCGAAGTTGGTGTCCTAATATTTCAATTTGTATTTGGCTACGGTCGTACCCAGGCAGATAAGCTTCTACAACAACATCTGTTTCGGTTTCATACATATTCACGTCGATTTCCGCAAAGTAGTCACGAAGTTTTCCAATCGATTGGTTCATGTAAGAATCCATAGCTCGAACAATATCGTAGAATGCATCATCAAACAGTTGCAAATCTTTTCTTGACTTCATGTTCATCCCCCGTGATGTTTTTTTATTACTATATGTAAAGAATGGCGATTCGTTAGTCGTAAGTTACAATTTAAGTTGCGTTCTTTGTCTATTCCTGTCACACTGTTACAGGATGAGAACTATCAAGAAAGCGCAGGTGATGCAACGTGATCGAATTAAGATCTTCATCTTTAGAAAATGATGATTTGGCTCGTGGTGTCTTCGCAACCAAAGAGATACCAAAAGGCGAACTGATTCATCAAGCTCCAGTAATTCCTTATCCGAATGAGGAGCATCAGCATATCGAAAAGACGATGCTTGCCGATTATGCATTTGAATACGGCGAGAATCATAGCGCTTTTGTACTAGGGTATGGTATGATGTTCAACCACTCTTATGAGCCTAATGCTGAATACCGGATTAATTTCGAAACGCACACTTTCGATTTTTACGCATATCGCGATATTGAAAAAGATGAGCAAATCTTTATTAACTATAATGGGGATGTCGATATCGACGATCCGCTTTGGTTTGATAAAGAAGATTAAAAAGATCCGTCCATATGGACGGATCTTTTTTAAATTGCTTTCTTTTCTTTTAGTTAAGTTGTGTGAAATCAACTATTACTATTCCTCTGTGATGTCAAAGTGATTGAGCACACGATAAACCAATATCTGTATAAAAAGAAAGCTTAACACCATGCCGAAAACTTGCACATTCTTCATCTTATCTGACCAATTTGTGCTGATGATCAATCCATAAACAATTCCAACACCAAAAAAGCTATATAACAAACTGATGATCATAAACAGATACTTATTCACCCTGTCAGTAATAATAGATTTCTCTGAAGCATTAGCTGCAAGTAAACCAAATATAGACATCAAAGCATGAATAATAATAAGTGCATTATGTATAATCCCACTAACCATCACTTCCCCTCCTTTTTGAACGGAAGTAACCATAATAACATGAGTCTAATTAGTGTGAGAACAGTAAAAATGTAACAGGTCTATTAAGAAATAATTTTCATTCATAATTCTAAAGGCTGTGTTACGATAAAGAGAATACTGAGTCAGACGGAGGATGAATATGAACTGGTTCGACCCATATACATTTTTATTAACATTTATAGGGATAAGCGGCATTTATCTATCCATAGCCCTGTTAAAACCACCTAGAAAATTATCCAGGACTCTACTTTCCATTACTGCAGGTCTATCCGGTATGTTTATAATTTTGACTGTTCTCGAATTAGTCATAGATTCCCCTACCCTCATGATCGAGCTCCGCAACGTTCAACAAATCGCGTTGGTCCTTACCCCTGTATTCCTCTTAGGGTATGCTAAAGAATTGCATCAAGAGGCACCTAAGCAGACGCTAAAGTTAATAGGGGTACTTCTAATCCCTTCTTTCATTGATATCGTTCTTATCCTTACTGACTCGTATCACGGCTTGATGAGAAAAGGTGTTACCATAGAAAAGGTTTGGAATTACACGGAAGTATCTGTTGATTCTACGTTTCTAAATGCCTTCTTTGGAACATACCCATTCGTACTTTCCATCATCACCATCTCCATGTTGGTTCGTAATATGTTTGACGTACCTAAGAACTACAGAAGAACCCATTGGTTATCAGCTGCCATCATAGCTATACCTATCATATCAATCATTACGATTCCGACACTCGGCATTGAGATCCCTGGAACATATGCACTTTCTTACAGTTCAATGGCACTCTTTTTGATATTGGTCAATAAGCGCATGGATTTTAATGCAGTCTGGCCCGTATCTCGTCAGGAAGTGATTGAAAACCTTTCAGAATGCATCTTCCTGATCGACCAACAAGAGAAAGTGATAGAAATAAATCATGCCGGGTATGACATGATGAAGCGTTTATACGGAGCAGGAGACTGCGAAAAAGAAATCCTCCACCACTCCGCAAGTACCGTTTTCGAAGGTGCCACTCCTTTGCTTGAAGCATTAAATAAAGATGCGAACACCACTTTTGAATTCTCCAAAGACGATCAATATTACGATGTTACGGTGACGAAACTCGGTAAGAAGTCTAACTATATCCGACTTGTCGTTTGGAAAGATATTACCTATAAGAAAGAAATAGAACATCAGCTAACGAAAATGGCCGAAATGGATGCTTTGACCAAGTTAACGAACAGAAGAGCATTCATCGAGCAATATCACAATGTGAACAACCATTCCGCCTGTTTTATTTTACTCGACATCGATCACTTCAAACGCTTCAATGACCGGTACGGCCACATAGTCGGAGACAAAGTTCTTATTTATCTATCTCAGTTGATGAAACTTCATTTTCCTGTAGCTACCTTGACTCGTTTGGGAGGAGAAGAGTTCGGTATTCTGTCTTATGAAAAAACTGTAGATGCCGTTTGTCAGATCGAAAAGTTCCAACGGGAATTAAAAGAAGACAGCTCCATTATCGACTCTCTAATCGAAGAAGAAGTATCCGTTAGTGTGGGAATTTACGAAGTACAGCCAGGTGATTCGTTTGAAAAGGCATATCAACTGGCAGATGAAGCGATGTACGAAGCTAAACAAGAGGGACGAGATCGTATTTGTATAAAGCAATCCTCTGGACAAAGGTCTTAAGCAATTCCAATACTCCGTAAGCCAAAGAACCGATCATCTTGACTGATGATCGGTTCTTTTTTGAATAACCTATAGATAATACTTCTGATGTAAGTAACTTATCCGGAGCTTCAAGCATTAGACTAGATAGCAATTCAGCCAGTTATTGGGAAACAAGCCTGTTTTTGAATTAAATATGAACAATTTGTGTCCAAATCGTGATTTTTTTGTTACAATAGAGATATCATAAGATAACGCTTACATTTTGAAGCTATAAAGGAGTTGTTACTCATGGGTATTATGTTAATGTTCATGCTTTTGTCAACGGTTGCTCCATTCTTATTTTTACAACTAAAAAAACCATCTTTCGCTGTAGCACAGACAGTGCTTTTAGTAGGAATGTGGGTTTATTACTTCCAAGTGCTGTTCTATACTACACCTGCCGCTTTCTCACCAACTTGGGGCATGTTCTATCTAGGCCTTGTAGGTGCTGAGGTAGCTTGGGTGATGTTCATCATCGCAATGGTAAAAGAAAGCCCTGGTTTCAAAGAAACCCTTAAAGAAATCGTCGAATAATCAAACATAAAAAAAGCCCTCTCCGACTCGGAGAGGGCTTTTTTATCTAATCCTGCGGTTGCAAGCGAAATAGTTGAATGAGCGCTTGCGAAAAAGCAAGAACTGAAATGATGATGAGTAATATTTTCGGTTCATAGGCAGAATAAAGATAACCAGTAAGGGAGAACGCGGTTAGCGCAATACAAAGCACGAACCCTAAAAGATGTTTCCATGGCCACACAGGTGGTTGGTTATTCTGAAGTTGTTTCTGTTCCATATTCATTCCCCCTCTACCGTTTTCTCTATTCGCTATGCTCACTGTGTTGTTCTTGTTTATGACCATCGTCCATGTCCATATCTCCGTGATCGAATCCGAAAGACATCGTGAATAATGACCCAGCTACTAGTATAGCAGCTAACGCAAATCCGTGAAACATCATATTCCAAGGTACGTGACCACCATCACTGGATTCTTCCGTAATGTGCATGAACATGAACAATTGCACCCCTGCTTGTAATAGTGCAAGAATCAAAATACTGATTATTACCCACATTTTCGGCAGGTCTGATCCAATTACAGCCCACGCTGCTACAAGTGTCATCACAAGCGACAGCAAGAACCCGATAACGTGTTGTGTCGGTATTCTCTTCTTCGTATTTGCCATGTTAGATCACCATCCCTATCAAGTAGATACCTGTGAAGATAAAGATCCAAACGACATCCAAGAAGTGCCAGTAAAGGCTGACGATGAAGAATTTACGACTCGTTACATTTGTTAGACCACGTCTAGCTAATTGAATGAGTAGTAACGTTGCCCACCCGATACCCAAGGTAACGTGCAGTCCGTGGGTACCAGCCAGTACAAAGAAGGAAGACCAATAAGCACTTGACGGCAATGTCGCTCCTTCGTGTACGTAGTGAACAAACTCGTAAATCTCAGCTCCAAGGAAACCTAAACCTAGTAGAAGTGTAATAATGAGCCATGTAGCAAGCCCTTTCGCATTGCCTCTTCTCATTTCATGAATGGCAATACCACAAGTGAAACTACTGGTTAAAAGCAAGAAGGTCATGATAAGAGTCATGCTTGGCTCGAATAATTCAGCCGGGTGTGGTGCATCGGCTGTTCGACCGAATAAGACCGCGTAAGTCGCAAATAATGTCGCGAACAAGACGACCTCGGCACCTAGGAAGATCCAAAATCCAAGGATACTCATCCTCCCCGCTTCTGTTCGATACTCTAACGGTCCAGTTGTTCGTTCTTCTGCAGACATCTTATAACCCCCTTGCTTTACGCTCAGTGCGCTTGATTTCGTCTACTTGTACATAATAGCCGTCGTCATAATCGAAGGATCTAAAGGCCATGCAAGCTACTCCACCGAGTAACCCGGCAATTGCCAGAGGAATCCACTCAAAGACAAGAGCAAAACTTGCAAGTGCAAAGAAACTCATCATGATGATCGGTTGGCCAGAATAACTCGGCATATGAATCGGTTTGAGTTTCTTCTCATCAAAGGTCGTTTTGCCTTCTTCTTTCATACGTACATAAGGATCAATTTCATCTACATACGGTACAGTTGCAAAGTTATAGAAAGGAACTGGAGTTGTAGTAGACCATTCAAGCGTACGGCCATGGCCCCATGCGTCGCCAGTCTTCTCACGCTCACTGTAACGATAGCTGTAATAGATATTAAAGACAAATACAGCGAATCCAGCACCCATTCCGAATGCTCCGACTGTAGAGATAACGTTCAATGGCAACCACTCTGCGATGTTCGTAATGAACAAGCGACGCGGCATTCCATCTAATCCCAAGAAATATTGCGGGAAGAAACAGATATGGAATCCGATCAAGAATAACCAGAATGCCCATTTACCAATACGTTCGTTCATCTTATGACCGAACATCTTAGGATACCAGTACACAAGACCTGCGAAGCAGGCAAATACTGTACCAGCAATCAGAACGTAGTGGAAGTGTGCGATCAAGAAATAAGAGTTGTGGAACTGATAGTCCGCTGCTGCCATACCAAGCATAACTCCTGTTACCCCGCCTAGAATGAAACTAGGGATGAAGGCAAGGGACCAAAGCATAGGTACGGTGAACTCGATTCTCGATTTGTACAAGGTCGCGAGCCAGTTGAATATCTTCACCCCAGTTGGAACTGCGATCAACATCGTAGACACAGAGAATACGGAGTTGACGAAGGCACCTGCTCCCATTGTGAAGAAGTGGTGAACCCATACTAGGAAGCTTAACAAAGCAATGATGATCATAGACCAGACCATTGCGTTGTAACCGAACAAGCGTTTCTTAGCAAATGTTGCGATTACTTCAGAGAATATTCCAAAGGCAGGTAATATTACGATATATACTTCAGGGTGGCCCCACATCCAGAAGAGGTTTGCCCACATCATAGGTAATCCTTCTCCGGTTAATGTAAAGAACTGAGCTCCGAAGATACGGTCAATCGTCATAAGTGCCAGCGCTACTGTAAGGATCGGGAACGCAAACACAATAATGAAACATGTCACGAGTGTAGACCATGTGAAGATCGGCATATGGAACAATTTCATTCCAGGAGCACGCATCTTCAGAATCGTAACCATTAAGTTAATACCTGTGGCTAATGTACCAATACCTGATAGCTGTAAGCCCATAAGGTAGAAGTTCTGTCCTGGACCTGGACTCATGGCTGCTCCGGCAAGCGGCGTGTAGCTTGTCCAACCAGCATCCGGAGATCCTCCGATTACGAAGGAGATGTTAAATAGCATCGCCCCTAGGAAGAATGCCCAGAAACTAACCGCGTTGACAAATGGGAAAGCGAAGTCCCGCGCTCCGATTTGAAGCGGTACAATAATGTTCATAAGTCCAATTAAGAACGGCATTGCCATGAAAATGATCATAACCGTCCCGTGTGTTGTAAAGATCTCGTTATAGTGCTGCGAATCTAGGAACTCAAGTCCTGGAAATGCAAGCTGTGTTCTCATCATTAAGGCATCTGCTCCACCACGGAACAACATGACTAATGCACTTAAGATGTACATAATACCAATTTTCTTATGGTCGACGGTCGTCAACCATTCACGCCATAGCCAACCCCATTTTTTGAAGTAAGTCAAAAGGAAAATAATAGCGGAGGTAACCAATGCGATGGAGACCATACCGGCGTATATTAAGGGTTCACCTGTGACAAAAAATTCGTCTAAAGCCATCTCTTTCACCTGCTTTCTTAATCAAATGTTTCTTGGTGTTCCACTTCATCCGCATCTAAGTGTAATTTTTCACCGTATAGCTCACGGAATCGTTCAACGGTATATCCCATACCTTCGTTTGAATGGTGTTGAACATATTCTAAGTGCGTAGAAGAGAACGACATTTTCTCCGTTAGACCTGGCTTCAGTAGCTCGTTGTACTGATCCATTGTCAGCTCAGGAGATTCATTTTTTATGTCTTCTACCCATGCATTGAAGTTGTCCTCACTCTCTGCATGTACTTTAAATGTTTGGGCAGCGAATCCTTCACCGTTGAAGTTCGAGTTTCGTCCATCGTAGACGCCCTCTTCATCCGCTTGAAGATACAATTTGGTCATCATACCTGCCATATTGTATTTTTGCCCCCCGAGAGCTGGAATCCATAGAGCTGTCATCGCATCGGCAGAAGTCAGCTTGAATTCTATCGGACGATCTGTCGGAATGTGTAAGTAGTTCACAGTTTCAATTCCTTGTTCCGGATAGCTGAAGAACCATTTCCAATCGGCAGTCGTTGCGTGAATGACGAGTGGTTCTTCTGTCGTCTGATTCTCTGTAACAGGTGGTTCTTCAAGGTCGAACAATGTTGTAACAGTCGGTACAGACAATAGAACGATAATAATTAAAGGAATGACTGTCCATACAATCTCAATCATGGTATTTCCATGAAGATTCGGGTCGTAGTCACTTTCATCGCGTCCCGGACGGTCCCTATACTTCACAACCATATATAGAAACAACCCAAAAACTACGACGATAATTCCCAACATGAACCAGAGGGAGTACATAATCAGATCGTACTGACTTTGTGCAACTGGCCCCTTCGGATTGAGAACAGTCATTTGTCCACATCCGCTTAAAAATATTATTAAACTTAGTGGAAGTAACCCTAACCATTTCGGAAGTGGTTTAAATTTCATTGGGTTTCAACCCTCCTAACAAACAGTTTTTAATTAAGTAGTGATGTAAACCATGCTGGTACCCCACACTTGGACTTGATTGATTATATCAAAATTTGTCGTCTTCAAAGTTGTGTTCACTATTTTGTCAAAAAACATTCACGTTTGTTTAACGATTTAGCCACAAAATATACGAATTCCCCCTAACACTTTCCATTTGTGGGTATTTCGGGCTGCCAAAAACCCGTCGTTACCGGAATCGTCCCAATTTTGAATCCAATTCATGAATGTATTATTTGGAAGCAAGAAGAAGATCGTTAAATAATCTTTCCGATATCCCTTACCCTTCTAATAGATTTGAAAACACACCCTTAAAGATAGAAAAGTGTTCCTAGCTTCCGCATTATTCTTCACCCTTCTCCTCTTCCAATACAAAAAAGACATATCCCCAATAATGGGATATGCCCTTCCAATTCATAGAATGTAATATACCAATAGAAAGTTGCACCTCTATTAATGGCTTTAGGTCTATTCTATCGGTTACGTACACTCATTCATATGCGAGTTGAATCAAATGTTCTTTGTTATCAGAAGAAACATGCTCAGATAGACGTGCTGCTGCAAGAATAGGCATCCATGCAAGTATCGATTCTACCTTAACACCAACAATCTGCGTGAAAAGATCCAAATAGATCTCCGCCAACTCTTTCGAAAATTGCAAGTATAGTAGATAGGACCGGCATACATCTGCTAACGGGTCCCCTGCACTTGCATCAACCCAGTCGATAATCGCCGGGTTATGCTTCGTCCATATTAGATTGAATAAATGAAAGTCTCCGTGACACAATTGATAAGCACCTATAATATTGTTCATTCTGTTAATGAGAATAGTTTTTCTTTTCTCATGAAGATAAGGAGCATTTGAAATTTGAAATAACAACTTCTCATCCATTCTATCAAGACCTTCAGCCTTTCGTTTGTGAATATCTCTTTGAATCTCGACGGAAACCTTCATTAATTCATAAACTGGCATTTTCTCTTCTA
This sequence comes from Halobacillus salinus, assembly GCF_004684905.1. Classification (GTDB taxonomy): domain Bacteria; phylum Bacillota; class Bacilli; order Bacillales; family Halobacillaceae; genus Halobacillus; species Halobacillus salinus. The sequence goes on from NZ_SRJC01000001.1 coordinate 1,401,151, forward strand.
ACAACAAATCGCCGAATGACTCGCCTTGTACGTACTCCATGACTAAGGCTTGTCTGCCATTGATCTCTGTGACATCTAATACCTCAGGCACGTTCAACCCTGTAGAACGAGCAAACTCCTGCTTCCTTGCCTCTTTAGATGACTCTTCATTAGGTAACCGTTCCTCATATATCTTGTAGACTTTCTGATTTGCTAAGTAAATGCTTGCCGTATTCCCTTTTGTAAGAATATCTCCTTCAACCATTTCTCCGCTCCTCTATCCCTTGCTCTATTCGCTATTAAGACTGCCATAAACAAAAGAATAACAATAAGCTACATTCCAGCCTTGCCGTGAACTAGATTGATGAGATATTGTCTCTGCCTTTCTTCTTTATAGATCGCTAATGCATCACCTATTTCTGTTGCAAATGAAGCAAAGGCAGATCCTTTTGCTGGTATCACATTGTCTCCTGTATATGTACAATGGTGGAATAACAATGGCTGCGTAGTCTGATACATCTACCTGTTCTATATCTATGTCCGGAGATACCTTAAGACCTCCTAAACTGAAGAATGTTTCGTTCCCATGTGCCACTGTGTCGATCGTCGCACCACCTACTTTTCGACGTGTCCTATTTCAAAATCAGAATATTGAGGGAAGGCTAGAAATAATCCCCTCACGTAAACTCCCCGTCAAAAACGTCTATTGGAAGAATTCAACATACGAAGCACTTAATCCTTGTTTCAATTATCGATACTCCTTGAATTAACTTATTAAACCATCTTATGTTAAGACCACATCTCTGTAGACGCAGTTAATCATTTCGGCATTTCGCATCAAGGATTTCATTATAGACCTACTACTCTTCGTCTAAAGGAATGATTGTCGCCTTGCATGCTTTTTCATAAAACTCAATCGGGCCAGCCTGTTTGATTGTCGCTTTATGATACCCATTTCTCCTCATGTCACATAAGGTACTGTGCAGAAGAGTGCGCCCGACTCCTTTCCCGCGCTGGTTCTTTACGGTTCCCATTGGACCAAACCATCCTTTCCCCCCTTCAAAGACGTCGTAACACGCAAATCCAACGATGTCATTTCCTGACCAAGCAACAAATACAGCTGGGTCCTTTTGTTCTTGAAAAGCACGTCCTACTTGAACGGCCCACCTCTCACCGAATTGGGACTGAACCCATGATAAAAGTTTATCCTGATCTTGTAGTACCACTTTGCGGACAAAGTACGAGTGTTGATTATCGACATCTAATTTCAATTTATTTAAATCGCAAGTTAGATCACGGGGACTACAAGCAATTTGTATTATTCTTTCACGCAGGGAACCCGAAAGCACTTCATCCAACTCGCCGCTATCTAAAATGGCCGCTATGACGTGGCCTTCCTGCAGTTGTACCTGGTTAAAGCGTTGCATGTACTGCTGAGCATCTCTTAGAATATCCAATTCGGAATTTGCTATGCCTTGCCACCAGTCCCCCTCTAACCTTCCGTCTAGGACGGAGGCTAATTCAGCACCTACCCCCGCCCCCTCCTTGAGAATCGATTGAAACAAACTGACAGCATCGTTTCTCTGAGCTCTCTTTAAAATTCTACTCATTCGCTCCGTGTACATCATTCAAAAAACTCCATATGAGGTTTCGTTTCTTTGTAATACTTGAGACGGTCTGCAAGTGTACCTGTGTGAAATTCGAATTTATAACCGTCAGGATCTAGAAAGTAGATGGAGTTCCGGTCCCGATTGTCCCGCTCTCTTCCTGCAAGAATAGGTACATTGTGCGCTTTCAGCTTATCGCATGCAGCGATGAAATCTTGCTCATCTACAGAAAGCGCTGTGTGCGTGTAAGATGAAACATCGCGACTTATACCTTTCTCTTCATTCAATGCTAACCAAGTCCCCTGTAAATCAAAGTATGCCGTCGTACGGCCTTTCACAAGCAGTTTAGCTTCCAGAATATTTTCATAAAATGGGACCGATCGCTCCAAACTTTCTACAGAGAATAGCAAATGGTTAATCCCCTTAATCATTTTATCTCCCCTCTCAAATGCACTCTCCCTTTCTTTATCAGATGTTCCAATATGAATTTTCTGGTAAAATTATATCATATTGAGCGAGGAGGAAATGCCATGGAAAACCAATACTTCATCGGAATTGTCCCACCTGAAAACATATTCAACGACATCGATCGCTTTAGGAAGAAATGGCTGACACAAATAAACTCAGAACCGCATATCACCTTGAAGGCTCAAGGTGGCTTAACATCAGATAAGAAATGGATCGAACAGGTTAAGTCAGTTTGTCGTAATTTCGACCCTTTCCCACTTACTCTAGAAGAACCTAGCTACTTCTCTGACAACATTTTGTATTTAAGTGTCCAATCATCTTCTTTACATGACTTGCACGAGAAACTTGTCCATGCCATATCCCCACCTGCAAATTCTATTAAACAGTACTTTGAGTTGAATGATTTCGTTCCCCACCTAACACTAGGGAAGAAACAGTTTGGTTTAACAAAAAGAGAATTGCAGCACATGGAAGAAAGTGCACGGAAGGAACTTACTCCGTTCGACAGTTTTGACGTAACGTACATAAGGATCTACGAGCGCTTTCCTTCTGACCCTGTTTATAAAAAACTCGTGGACGTTCCGCTTGGTTAAAGATATCACCTGATTCTTTGGAACCCTTTTTAACCCTTTAACAATTTATCTAGTGAAAATTGAAAACGAATTACCACCTATTAAATTACATAAATATAAAGGATAAGAACCATACACCCACACCTTCACCCCTGCTCTTAGACCTGATTTGAACAGTTATTCAGATTACTCTTTCTTTTGTCGAATATTGTCGCCCTCTGTATAATTGCTCTCATACTTTTAGATACATACAGGGGGATAAGAAATGAAGCTATCCAAGAAATTATTACTTAGCTTAGGTCTACTACTTACCGTTTTTCTAGCGGCATGTTATGGAGGATCGGATTCATCAGATGCGAAGAGCTCTTCTGATAAATCAAAACAAGAATTAAATTTAGTCGCTGGAGCGGAAATTCCGTCAATGGACTCGTCACTAGGAATCGATGAAATTGCTTCACAATGGCTCGGATCTACAAAAGACGGATTATATCGTCTAGGTCCAGACAGTAAGCCTGAGCCTGGTATTGCCACAGACCATACCGTCAGTGACGATGGTCTTACATGGACATTTAACCTGCGCGAGGATGCCGTTTGGTCAAATGGAAAGCCTGTAACAGCACACGACTTCGTTTTCGCTTGGCAGCGTGCGGTTGATCCGGCAACAGGCTCGGAATACGGTCCATACATGATGAACGGTGTCATCAAGAACGCTAAAGCCGTATCCCAAGGAAATAAGAAGTTGAGCGAACTCGGCGTTAAGGCGATTGATGACTATACGTTCGAAGTCACGCTTGAAAAACCAGTTCCATACTTCGAATCAATGGTCGCATTCCCGACTTTCCTTCCGATGAATGAAGCATTTGTAACCGAACAAGGCGATCGATATGCAATGGAAGCAGAAAACCTACTCTCCAACGGTCCATTCAAAATGACCGAATGGAATCAAGGAGAAGGCTGGACAGTTGTTAAGAACGAAGATTACTGGGATGCAGATAAAGTTAAACTTGAAACGATCAACATCAAAGTAGTGAAAGATACAGCTGCAGGGGTTAACTTGTATCAAACAGATGCGATTGACCAGGTCGGCTTAACAGCGGAATTCGTTGATGAATACCGCACTTCTGAAGAATTCACCGTAGAACAAGCGCCTGTCACGTTCTTCCTAAAGATGAATCAAGAGAACGAAATCCTACAAAATACGAAAGCAAGACAAGCGGTTCAAACAATTATCGATCGTCAAAGCATGGTTGACGTCATCTTAAATGATGGTTCTAAACCTGCGGGTGGACTATTACCAGGTGACTTCGTAGCTCATCCGGAGTCTGGAGAAGACTTCCGCGAATTAAATGAAGGACTGATCGAATACAACGAAGACAAAGCACAGCAGCTCTGGTCAGAAGCAAAACAAGAACTAGGCATCGAAACAACAACGCTTCGCCTGCTTGGCGGGGACACGGAAGTATCGAGTAACATGGATGCTTATTTGAAAGACCAACTTGAAAACTTAGAGGGTCTTACCATTAAATTAGAAGCCGTGCCATTCAAAGTCCGCCTACAACGTGACTTAAACATGAACTATGATTTACAGAATTACGGTTGGGGCCCTGATTACTTAGATGCTTACAGCTTCTTGAATATGTGGGTCACTGACGGCGGTAATAACAAAACCGGCTACTCAAGTGAAAAATACGATCGTTTAATCAATGAAGCATCCGACGAACTTGCGCTTAAACCTGTCGAACGCTTCGAGGCTCTGCTTGAAGCAGAACGCACATTGATCCAAGATGACGCTGTACTTGCTCCTCTTTACCAAGAAGGAGTAGCCCAACTAAGAAAGTCTTATCTGAAAAACGTAACGTCTAACCCAATGGGTGCTGAATACACGTACAAGTACGCATATATTGAGAAATAGCATTTTTAAGAACGCTTGAGCCATGCTCAAGCGTTCTTTCTTTTATCAAACATAATAGCCTTATCTCCAGCCTTTTATAATTGAAAGGTTTTGAGATGTTTAGAACTGGGAAACAAACCAGTAATTCTTATTCTAAGGAGTGGAAACATGGCAAACCAAAAAGGTATGAGTGATAAAGTAAAAGGTGCCGTCAATAAAGTGAAGGGCGAGGCAAAGGACCAGATCGGTAATGCCAAGAACGACCCACAAATGCAAAGAGAAGGACAAAAGGAAAAAACGAAAGGAAACATCCAAGAGAACGTGGGCAAAGCGAAAGATGAGAACCATCGCAATTGAATCCATAAACAAGAAACCTTGTCTCCAATAGGAGACAAGGTTTTTTAATTGAAGCTTTTCCTCTGAATAAGTACGTGCTTTTTCAATAGACTAGACGGAGAGTTCCCCTCCTCATCAAATAAACGCTCATCTCCTATAATCATAAAGCAATCCTTCGCTCGTGAAACAGCTACGTTAAGCAATGTCTTATCTTCATCGAAATCCAATTTCTCTGCTTCACCTTCCCGGTAAACACTAGAGAACAAAATGACTGGACTAGACGCTCCTTGCATCATGTGAATGGTTCCTACAGTCAAGTCTTTGATCTTCTCTAATTCTAGGTATTCCTGAATCAATTCCATTTGTTCGGAAAAAGGTGTAACAATGGAGACAACCTCAGAAATCTCATCCTTATTATAGAAGGATAAAAGCTTTTCTCTATGTTCCCTGATCCATTCAATAACAGCAGCGGCTTCTTCCTGGTTGGACATTCCGGATTCATAACGAGTCACTTCTCCTTTAACATCGCTGAGTCCTATATGAGGATAAGGGTAGGACTCGTAACTTGAGCGAATAGGCTTGAGCCAACTTTGATAAATCAACTCATTGCAATAGTTAATAACCTCCGGCACACATCTTCTGTGCTCTGTTAAAAACATTCCATCCACATCAGGGTGCACTTGATACCTACTTAAATGCTGACAAACTCGTAACATCGATCCTTTGCTCGCTGCTCGCCCACTATCGAATAACACCCGAGGATCTTCCTCCTCATTCCAACCATAATTCACCATATTCGCCACATCGAATGTCTTTGTACTATTCCACAGCGGCTTTACCTGATGAATGTCTCCAATCGCAACGACCTGTTTTGAAAAAGGAATTACGGCGGCCGCCATCTCAGGCAGCATCTGTCCGGATTCTTCAATCATTAGTAAATCCATGGATTCATAGACAGGTACGATATCATTCTCGGAAGAACTGAAGTATTTCGGTAGTTGATAGACCGGGGCAGTTACAACCGGATACAGTTTATTAAGTGACTTCACCTTCTCGTATAAGCTATTCTTACTCCAATCATGTTCGCTATTCAACCACCTCGCCTCCCAGTAACGGGCGGCTAAGGAGAACGCCTGCCTTCTGTAACGAAGGTCCAATGTGCTCGCCATAGCATCTCTAGTGTGTCTATTAACATTCCGTTCCTTCAACCAGTTCACTATCTCTTCGTCTGACCCGTTCTCAAGAATACGGAAAGCTTGTCTCATTTCATTTACGATTGTACACAACTTCTCATGCAACAATTCTGCTACACCCTCAATTGAAGTAAAGTCATGGCCTGCATAGCTCCCTGCTTTTTCAAGAAACACAGAACGAGCCTCATCTAAGAAGTTTGGCTGCTTCAATGTCCGATTGACTTCACAAAAACACTCCATACCTTCTTCTTTCGATGAACTCAAATAGAGCGCATAATTCCCGAAGTGGGGAATCCACCTTTTTTCTAGTAGCGACCCCGGGGCATTATGGAAGTCATCAGTCAAATCATGGGTAGTAAATTGATCATGAGCCGTCACGGCTATAGTAGGAGGAGCTGTTCTTTGCTCTACGGCACTTTCTACAAATAAAGACGCAGCAATACACGTTAATAGCATGGATTTGCCTGTACCAGGAGGACCGTTCACCGCAAGGAAACTTCCTTTCTTTTCCTCGAAGAAATGGTAGAGTGCCTGCCTTTGTGAACTTGTTAAAGCGTCACTTCCAGTAAAATGTCCTATGTGCCTGTCGTGAGAGCTTGTAAAAGATTCTTTAAAGGAGAACTCTTCCTTTTTTGTAGGCTCGAGTGCAGTAAATCGACGATAAGTAAGCGGAAGTTCATGCGATTCTCTTTTAGACACATCTTCTAATACATGTACCAAATCCTCTTTTTCTCTAAGGTTTCGCTGTTTCTTAGAAATTGCAGCATATTTCCACTTCTCGTAGTGATCGTTTCGATATGCCTCAAACGTGTGTCCTGTAATATCTCCAAAAAGTTCTTCAGCAAAATTCCAGCAATCTGACCACGCTTCAAAAGATAGATCATGATTCTGATATGCCTCTTCATAATCTTTCAAGTAACCAATAGAAACTTCCCCTGTGCGGGACGGGGCAAGATAATAAACAGAAACCCAAGGTAGATCGCGCTTATGCGGAGAAATGTTTCCAGTTGAATGGAGCGTTGCGGGGATCCAAAGAGGTGCAATCCTTCCAGCATTCTTTTTTTGGATGATAATAGGATTGATTAAAATATCCACAGAACTCTTTTCTTCATCTTCAAAAATAGCATTTACCGTATCAGCTGAAAGTCTCCCTTCAGCAAGCTCATCAAGGCTGACTAAAGAGGCTGATTCTTCAATCTCATTAAATTTAGTTGCATAACGTTCCGCATCGATGAGACTGGTGCGAAAATAATTCGTGAAATCCATAATACATCATCCCTTCCCCCGTAGAATACCCACCTCCCCTTCCCTATAAACTCTTGATAAGAGCAGCATTTGACCTTAAGACGAGACAAATCATCGCTTCTCGTGCAAGCTCCACCTGTCCAATGATGTATTCAACCTTGAGATAAGATGATGTGAGAATGCACATAAAAAAAGGACGGGCTCTTCTGCCCATCCTTTTATCTTATGCACCTACATCGTAACCCTGATCTTCAATTGCCTCTTCCATCTGCTCTACTGTAGCTGGCGCATCGTATGTTACTTCTACATCCCCTGAAGAGAGATTGACTTGAACGCTTTGCACGCCTTCTAGTTCTTTCAGAGCCTCATTCACCGCTTTCTCACAGTGACCACATGTCATTCCTTCTACTTTAATTGTCGTTTTCATAGTAAATCCCTCCTTTATAGTTTCAACCTTTTCAAACGAAGACTGTTACTTACTACGGATACCGAGCTGAATGCCATCGCTGCACCTGCCACCCAAGGAGCTAGCAGGCCAAGAGCGGCTATCGGGATCCCAGCAGAGTTATAAGCAAGCGCCCAGAACATGTTCTGTTTAATATTTTTCATTGTCTTGCCACTTAAATGTATCGCTTTACTTACGTTCAGCAAGTCTCCGCTCATTAAAGTGACGTCCGCGGTTTCTATAGCAACGTCCGTGCCCGTACCGATCGCTATACCAATATCCGCAATTGCAAGCGAAGGCGCATCATTGATTCCATCTCCAACCATCGCCACTTTTTCTCCCTGCAGTTGGAGTTCTTTCACTTTCTCCGCTTTCTGTTCTGGTAATACTTCTGCAAACACTCCGTCGATGCCGACTTCCTCCGCAATTGCCTTCGCGGTGAGCTCGTTGTCTCCCGTCACCATGTAGACGTTGAGTCCGAGTGCTTTCATTTCGGCAATCGCTCGTTTAGAGCTTTCCTTCACGGTATCCGCTACGGCAATGTAGCCTTTCAATTCACCGCCAACAGCAATGAACATAACCGTTTTCCCTTGCTTCTCTAATTTAGCAAACGGATCTTCATATTCTTCAAAAGCAATCTGATGAGCTTGCATCAAACGTCGTGTCCCGATCAGGACCGTTTCACCATCCACAACCGCTTCGATACCGTACCCTGGCTTCGCTTCAAAATGAGTTGCCTCTTTTGTAACGGAACTTTCCCCATAACGGACGATTGCCTCCGCTAATGGATGCTCGGAAGCTTTCTCTGCAGCGACTACTTTATCAATAAGACTCGTTTCGTCTTCAAAGGCTATAAAATCAGTTACTTCTGGTTTTCCATGTGTCACTGTACCTGTTTTATCAAGTAGGATTGTTGTAAGGCTTTGCGTACCTTCCAGGTATTCTCCACCTTTGAATAGGATGCCTTGCTCGGCTCCTTTACCTGTTCCGACCATGATGGATGTCGGCGTTGCCAGACCCAGCGCACATGGGCAAGCGATGACGAGCACCGCAATAGCAGCTTCAAGCGCTCCCGTAAAGTCAAAGAAAATGAGCCAGACGAAGAAGGTAACGAGAGCAATTGCCACAACGACAGGTACGAATATGCCAGAAATGCGGTCCGCGGTTCGTTGAATCGGTGCCTTAGAGCCTTGGGCTTCTTCAACAATTTTAACGATTCCCGCGAGTGCCGTATCTTTTCCTACTTTTTCTGCAACCATTTGAAGGGTTCCATTCTGATTTATGGTAGAGCCAATGATTGGGTCCTCTTCCCTTTTTTCCACAGGAATGGATTCCCCCGTGATCATCGACTCATCAACAGAAGAGCTTCCCTTTACAACCCTTCCGTCGACCGGGATCTTCTCACCAGGCTTGACAAGAAGTCGGTCCCCTACTTGTACTTGTTCGACGGGAATGCTTATCTCATCGCCATTTCGCAGCACTCTTGCTTCCTTTGCTTGCAAACTTAGCAATTTCGTCAGCGCTTGTGTCGTTCGTCCCTTCGCAAGCGTTTCGAATAACTTCCCTACGAGAATTAATGTAATAAGCACAGCACTAGTCTCAAAGTAAAGTTCTGGTTCTAGATTTGGATTAAGCTGCCACCGGATAGCTTCTACTACACTGTAAAAATAAGCAGCTGATGTCCCGAGCGCGACTAGAACGTCCATATTGGCACTCTTATTAGATAAAGCACGGTACGCACCCACATAAAAAGGAGCTCCGATATAAAATTGAACTGGCGTCGCTAATGCAAACTGGATCCATGGATTCATTAAGAACCCTGGGACTGGAATGTTTCCTGGCAAGTGACCGAGCATCGTATATAAGAGAGGAAGCGATAAGAGGATGGAAATCAGCAATTGTTGCTTTTTATGCTTAATTTCCTCTTCCTTATAGGCTTTTTGCTCCTCACGGTCTTGTTTCACAACCGCTTCATAACCTAGCTTCTTCACTTTTGAAAGAATATCTTCTACGGAAACGATATTCGGGTCGTATTCGATAACTCCGGCTTCTGTTGTTAAATTAACACTCGCATCTGAAATACCATCTAAGCGGGAAAGGCTTTTCTGAATTCGAGTCGAACAGGCCGCGCAGGTCATGCCGTGTATATCGAATTCCACTTTTTCTTTTTGAACACCATATCCCAGTTTCTCAATACGGGCTTCGATGTCTTGTGGCGTCACTTTTCCTTCCTCATATGTGATACTTGCCTGTTCCATTGTAAGATTCACATTCGCTTCCACACCATCCATTTTGTTGAGGACTTTTTCAATTCTTGTGGAGCACGCAGAGCAGGTCATTCCCGTAATGGTGACATTCATCTGACTCATCGTTCCGCCTCCTTACTTAGAGAATTGCTGAATGACTTTCATCAATTCATCAATAGCTTCTTCGCCTTCCCCTTTTTTGATTGCATCCGACACGCAGTGGTGTGTGTGACGCTCCATCAGGGAATAGCCTACTTTATTAAGAGCTTTTGTGACAGCAGATATCTGGACTAACGTATCGACACAATACCGGTCATCTTCCACCATCTTCTGAATGCCTCGGATTTGACCCTCTATTCTCTTTAGTCGATTGTTAATGGCTTTCTTCTCATCATCCGTTCTAGGTTTTACTGGTGACTTGCCGCTACTTTCCGGCAATTGATGTTCACACATCGATCATCACTCCTTCTAACAATTACTATACCCCCGTTATGTATATATAGTCAAACCCTTTGATTGCAACATGTTTATTCTAAACAGATGTTAGGGTATAGTATTTCTAAAAATTACGAATGAGGTGTCACTATGTTACAAATCATTGCTTGGATCGCTTTGTCGATTGGAATCCTTTCATCTATTATCATTACCATCGATGTCATCAGACATCCTCAGATGATGACGATCATGAATATCGTCTGGCCAATCAACGGTTGGTTTTTCGGACCATTCGCTTTATGGACCTATTTCAAATGGGGAAGATTAAAAGCTAAAGACAACCAGAAAGAAGATACACGAGGAAGACCTGAAAAAGTGTTCGTATCTACTAGCCACTGCTCTGCAGGATGTTCTTTCGGAGATGCTGTCGGCGTGCCGATTGTTGCCATCACAGGACTTGCCATTGCAGGTTCCACTCTATTTGCTCATTATGTAGTAGAATTTGTGCTAGCATACGTATTCGGGGTATTGTTTCAATTCTATGCGATTTACCCAATGAACAAAGAAGCAGGCGCAGCCAATGCCATTAAATCTGCAATCAAAGCTGATTCCCTATCACTGATAGCATTTGAAGTGGGGATGTTCGGTTGGATGGCACTTGTCCATTTTGTTTTCTTCGCTGAGCCACCTAAACCGACAGAAGCAACCTACTGGTTCATGATGCAGATTGCCATGATCCTTGGTTTCTTGACAAGTTATCCGGCAAACTGGCTTCTAGTGAGAAAAGGTATAAAAGAGGAAATGTAAGTGATGTAGGGTATAGTCTGGTCTCGCCAAGGCTATACCCCTTTTGCTGTTACACAACAAAGCCTTTGCAATTCATACAAAGGACTCTCTAAAATAAATAATACGAACGCCTCTCGGACATTTCAGAGAGGATGACAAAGGAAAATGACCGTTACAAGCTCGATCTATTACATTTTTCAGGATACAATAGTTGAAAATGTCAGAGAGAAGCGTCTTCTTTAACCTATTGAACGCTCTTATAAGGAGAATGGTCACAGAGGATGTTCTTATCTGACTTTTTAATTGATGAGATGGCCTGAAATGTAACCAACCATTGTAAAAGGAGGCAAGGTGATGAATCCATGGGATGCCACCCACCCAACCACCATTAGCCAAGCAAAAGAGAAACTCAAGCAATTCAAGGACCTCGAACCTCACCACATAGAACTGATCGGAACTGGATTCGATCATACGGTTTATGCAGTAAACCATCAATATGCTTTCCGCTTCCCTCGGAGGAAAATGGGATATGAAGCGATGCTTACAGAAAGCAATGTTTTGCATCAACTTGTCAACTGCAATCTGCCTATCCCCATTCCACAGCCTGTCTATTCAGGTCAAGCCTCACAAGATGACTTCCCATTTGTTGGGTTTACCCTTCTTGAAGGCAACGTTCTAACAGATGAAGACGACACAGCATTAGTTTCGAAAGAAGGAAAACGACTCGGCCAATTTCTGAAGCATTTACACAGTCTCAACGTAACAGCACCCCCTGACCACCTAAACCGACTTTCTATTAAAGTTAGAAAACCGAAATTAATCCATGCTCTCCAACACGTTCAATCGTTCCTTCCGAAGGCTGTTTCCAATCAACTTAATTGTTTCCTTACCAATATAACAACATCTTCTAATCCTAAAGGGACTACCTTCGTTCACGGTGACTTTCACCCTAAGAACGTCGTGGTAAAGAATGGATTCATTTCCGGAATAATTGATTGGGGAGATGCTCACATCGGACACCCTGCCATTGACCTTGCTTTTATATTTATGGCAATTCCAGGTGAAAATCGTGAAGATTTCTTTAATGAATATGGAGCTATTGATAAGCAAACCGAAGAGATGGCTAGATTCCGAGCCTTGTTCACATCTGTTATGCTGCTTCAATATGCCACCGACATGGATGATGACAATGTGAAACGTTGGGCATTAGTTGGAATAGAGAATGCATTAGAATGAAACCCTCCCCCAACTTCCCAACATTACGTTCCATACCAAGAGAAAACATTTGTTTCGAGACTCGATATATCTTATGATAGGAAGAGTCTATATTTTGCACGAAGAGAGGAATGAGCCATGGCCACTGGTAGAATCAAACAGCCATATATCATACGCCGTGTACTTGCATCCGACCCCGGAAGGAAAAGGTTGTTTCAGTCCGGCAAAGCAACACTCAGTTTAATTACATCTGTCTTCATAAGCCAATTGATTCTGAACCTTCTAGGCCAACCCGCCCTGCTTCCTTCTATTATTTCTGGAATGGCCGGCATGATGGGGATCATGGTGGTAATGGATGATACAAAAAAGAAAAAGCAAATTACTACTCTTCTACTGGGATTAGCCGCAGCTTCAGGAGTCACTGTCGGTTCATTACTGGCATCAGAAGCAGTACTCGTCTCGGCACTCATGGTGCTTGTGATCTTCTCAAGCTTTTACTTCTCTAGATTCGGTAGCCGCTACTTTTCTCTTGGGATGATCAGCTTTTTCACTGTATATTTGTCCTCGTTTCTCAAGCTATCTCCCGATCAGTTTCCTTGGTTTTATTTGACGATCATGATCGGTATCACCTCAGCCTATCTATACAACTTCGTTTTATTCCGAGATTCCGTTCAAACGTTAAGAAGAAGCATGAATTCCTTCCACAAACAAGCGAACCTGACCTTCCAGCTTCTTATGGAAGTGATTGAAGATCAAGAATACAAAGAATCACGAAGAAAAACGGTATTGTATAATGTGAAAAAATTGAGAGAGTACGCCAATCACGTTTCAACAGATGTAAACGCCAATGATATAAGAGAAATTTGGCCGGGCCTTAGCCCACGTCAACTCAAGTTGTATGTCTTTGATACATCCATGCTTGTCGCAACGCTTGCTGACAGCTTAACTCAGTTGAAACAAGACCATGCATTTGAAATGAAGGAAATACGAATTATCCTGGTCAAGTTAATAAGAATCCTACAGCAATCTGAAGTGCTGAACCCGAAGTATGCGAAACAGGACCTTGAAGAGGCGAAACTTGTAGTACAGGATTTACAGAAGCGAACTCGTGCTTATTTTGACAGACAGGAAGCACCGGAGGGATGGCAATATCTGATTCTCCGTATCGAAGCGATGGCGGACCACGTTACAGAAGGTGCCTTAGGTATTCAGATGTCTCTTCAATCGAAGGCAGAAGTCGAACCTGAAGCTGAAAAAGAGGAAAATTCCGAAGCAAATGAAGAAGAGAATCAACCAGGATTGAAACCTACTACAAAAAAAGCGATCCAATCTATCATTGCTGGTGCTATCGCAATTGTGGTCGGCTACATTATATCCCCCATTCAGCCGTACTGGGTCGTTTTGACAACATTCATTGTTCAGCTCGGAACAGAAACAGTCGGGAAAACGTACTTAAAGGGATTTGAACGATCCCTAGGTACGGTAATCGGTGCGATCATCGGCTTCGGCCTCGCACAGATGGTTTCAGGTCAACCTGTTCTAGAAGTGACCCTCATCTTCACTTTCATCTTTTTTGCATTCTATTTGTTTACGGTATCCTACACGATTATGAGCTTGTTCATCACGATGTTGATTGCGTTTATGTACGACCTCATGCTTGGTGGTATCAGCTATCAGCTGCTTGGAGCACGTGTTATCGATACCATTGCCGGAGCAGCAATTGCCCTCGGCGTGTCAGCATTCATCTTTCCTACGAAAACGATGGACAAAGTTTCGGATGCTTTCGTCGATTATTTGAATGAACTAGAAAGTTATGTAACTGCCTATCTGAGCAGCTTCCAACAAAAAGAAGAAGTGAAAAATCTGGCGGAGTATGGATTTCGTTTGGATGAGAAGCTCCAATCGATCGAAGAAGCAGCCAAACCCATTTTACAGGGGCCAGGTGGCAAGAAGTATTCCGGTCTACCCCGTCGAGTGACAGTATTCACAGCAATCAACTACTACGCTAAGCACCTTGTCGCTTCGTCTTACCAAAAACATGTCATTGAATCAGAGGAAATGAAGGATCTTTTAGAAGAACTGGAGCAGGTGTTTACGCACAACCTCCAAGTCTTAAAGAGTATCCTTGAACACGATGATCAAGAGATGGAATGGAAGGGTTTAAAGGAAATTCGTTCAAAGATTGAATATTTGGCACCAAAACCAAATGAAAGTCAAGTGGACCTTATCCACCACCTTTATTATATTTGGAAAATGAACGAAGCCTTCCGTCTACTTGTTGAGAAGGAACGACAGGAATTACGTTAAAAAACAAACAGACTCTAGAGGAGCCAACGCCTCTAGAGTCTGTTTTTTATTAGGATTAACTTGAGTTCAGGACTTCCTACCTTTAGATGCCTGCCCAAACATCCTTCGCGAAGCGCCCTTGTTCTTGCAATTCATCTAACCATTGCGATGCCTCGTCTTCACTCTTATTGTACTGATCAGCAAAAGCACGTTTCAACGTGCCTTCCACCTCTGGAGCCATCTTACTTCCATCTCCACAAATGTAGAGATGTCCACCTTGGTCTAATAATGCAATCAAAGATTCGGATTCTTGATGCATAAGTTGTTGAACATACGTCTTCTCTGTTCCATCTTTACGCGAGAAAGCGGTATGGAGTGTGACAATCCCTTCTCGTTCGTAATGCTTCATTTCTTCTTGATAAAGGAAGTCGCACTCGTTGCGGCAACCGAAGTAAAGGTGTGCTTCTCCTACGGTATCCCCGCTCTGTTTCATTACACTACGCGCTTGTAAGAAACCTCGGAAAGGAGCGATTCCTGTCCCCGGACCTACCATAACAATCGGAGTTTGCGGGTCTTCGGGTAACTGGAAGTTCGTTTCCGGTGTACGTATGAACATCAAGATCTCCTGCCCCTGCTGTTGGTCAACTAAATAATTGGATGCAACCCCTTCATAGTCTCCTAAACCACTCCAAGCAGGTCCCTGGACGACAGCGACGGTAATCGTTGCTTTATCTGGGCTCACTTTAGGAGAACTTGAAATGGAATAATACCTCGGCTTAAGGGCTGGTAGTAATTCAAGGAATTTCTCAAACGGCATTTCGCATGCTTCATATCTTTCTAGTAAATCTAGCATGGATAGACGCTTATTCAACACTTCTGCCTGATACACCCCTTCTTCCAGCAATGCTTCTAGTTCCACTTTATGCGGTGGGCATACCGTATAAGCAGCAAGCTCTCTGATTTGAGCTCGGGTAGCTGCGTTTTGCACCTCTACACTATAGGTCAACAAGTCTCCTAAACTGACAGGCCGGTCCATAGGTAAGTGAGGAGTACTTCTTCCGCTTGCTGTCAGCATCACATGATCATTCTCATTCAATGAGAATCGGTTCAAGATCCGATCGACATTATTCCTACTGTTCGCAGGAAGCACCCCTAAATGATCTCCTTCTTGATAACTGACCCCTTCAGGCAGTGAGACTTCTACATGTCTAGTACTTCTTCCACTATCAGATGACTGCAATTCTTTGTTCTCAATAACTGTCGCATGAACCGCTTCATAGGAACGCGCAAGTGGAGAGCCTCCGAACCCTTTGACGAATTCAAGGCTCAGTGTACTCTTCTCTTTTTCTACGCTCTCATCCACTTTCAAACCGAAGTGATCGATCGCATCGTGCCACATCGCTTCTTTCCATTGATCAAGCTTCTCCTCGAAATCACCGCTCACATCACCTTCTCCTCGTTTCGTAAAGCGGGTTGCTCCTTTTGCTTCGAGCTGCTCATCAATCCACCTTGGTACGTTCTGGTACGTGCTTGCCCAGTTGTGATCCCCGCATCCGAACACGGCATACTCGACACCCTCCAGTTCATCCGCCTTCAATTCTTCCAGCCACTGAACGAATTGCCCTGCGTTACTTGGCGGCTTGCCGTTGTAGGAAGACGTTACAATCAAAACGGCTCCTTCTTTAGGAAGCGTACCAATCTGGTCATTCAGAGCGGCTACATTTGTTTTAACACCGTGGAGAGCCGCAGTGTCAGCTAGTTCTCGAGCGACGCCTTCCGCAGTGCCCATATCTGAGCCATACAATACGAGTAGCGGGCGATCATTCAACCCTTGTATTGAGGCAGGTTGTGCATCTTTTTCCACTCCCCCTTGTTGATTTTCTTCAGGAGTGGAAGTTGTGAACTGAAAGCTTTGTCTAGGCTTCACCTGAATCGTAAAGTCTCCTGGCTTAAGCGTTAAAGTCTGCTTCACATCAAGCTCATACTGTTTGTGGTCAATGAATTCAAAGTGCTTAAACAACATCCCGAGTACTAGTGTCGCCTCATGCAGAGCAAACTGCATTCCTATACATGCGCGCTGCCCATTTCCGAATGGTTTATAAGTATGATGTGGCACTTGATCCGGATCTTCAAAGCGCTCCGGACGGAATTCTTCTGCATCTTCACCCCAAGCATTTTTGTCCCTATGGAGTTGTGGAATGAGGACCGTTAATTTTTCGCCTTTTTCAACCGGATACTCTCCTCCGATGATCGTATCCTCTTTGGAGTATAAACTGAACGCTGGAGCGGTCGGCCATAGACGCAAGGCTTCATTCAATATCATACGAACGTATTTTAAGTTCAACACTTCCTTATAAGTAGGTGTTGAGCCCGTGAAGACTTCATCTACCTCCTCATAAGCTTTTTGCATTTTTTCAGGATTTTTCATTAAGTAATACAAGGCGAATGATAGTAACCCACTAGTAGTTTCATGTCCTGCAATCAGGAATGTAATAATTTGATAACGAATATTCTCATCATCCAGTTTCTCCCCTGTTTCGGGATCCTTCACGTTTAACATCCGGGCAAGTAAGTCATTATCCACTGGTTTTTCTTCCGCTTTTCGCTCAGCAATAATCCGGTCGACAAGACTATACATCACTTGAATATCATGATTGAACTGTCTCTTCGTTCGAATCATTAATTTATCCTGGACATCTAACCGTTGCAGCTGATGCATCGCTTCATCCAAAGCCCTTACCATGCTTTTAATGAAAGGGTGCGGCACTTCACGGTAATAACTATTGAAACGGTAGTTAAAACCGCATAGTCCAATGGTGTCTAATGTCAGTCTTGTCATGTCTTCCGGCACATCAACGACCTCATTAGGGTTCAGCCGCTCCCATTTCTGGACAAGCTGACTTCCAATATCAACCATCATGTCATGATAATCTTTCATCGCCCGTTGGCTGAAAGTAGGCATCAAGATATTGTGGGCTTTCTGCCAGTTCTTTTCATGTGTCCAACTGGTAAAGAGTCCATCTCCACCAAAGGCGCGAACTTTCTGCAGGGCCCCTTCAATACTTTTATCAAAGCGTGACTCATCACATACTTCCTGGACTAACTCATGACCAGAAACCATCGTGGCGGTCCCACTAGGTGTTTGGAGTTTGAAGATATCTCCATATTCTTCAGCCATTTCAATGAAGGAAAGGATCGGTTTATCCTTGTCGATCAACGGTACGTTTCCTAATGGCCCATATGTTTTTGGTTGTGGGATACTTTTTGTTTCACTCATACTCCGTCATCCTTTCGTTAACCTTATTCGTCTTTTAAAAGCTGTACGGTTTTATCAAGCTGTTTTGTAAAATATATGACTTCTTCTTTCGTAAAGTGGTTTTCAAGCAACTGGTCTAACTTGCTGTAGACCACGTCTTCTGCTTTGTCTAATAGGTTCATACCCTTTTCTGTAAGGGATATCGACTTTTTTCTCATATCTTCCCCAGGCTGGATTACAACCAAGCCGTCCGCTTCTAGTTTCTTTATCCGGTTGGAGATCGCTGTCTTGAATACCCCTTGTGTCGATGCAATAGTATTCTGTGAGATATTGGGGTTTTCTCTTATGATCCTAAGCGTCTCTAATTGCTGTTGGGAATAGCCTTTCAGCGCTTCTTCTTCTGCCATTACTCTAACAATGTAATCATTGATGACCCACATTGCCTCCCTGAACTTGGCGAATGACGTACGCAATTCTTCAGACATTAGTACACCTCCTGTACTATTTGTTTAATCGTACATGATATGTACTATTCGTACAAGAATCGTATGTACTAGGATGTTTGAAAAGTTTAACAATTCCAGCATTGAGAATACCTGAACAGAATACAAAAATTAGGAGGTATTACTTATGTCAGATAACAACCAAGGATAGAGTGGCGAAAACCGTTCGGAGGAAACCAACAAAGAATACGGGCGTCAAGGAAAGTATGCTAAGGGGATCAAGAAGAATAGTGAATAGGATGACAAATAGAAAAGCACCCTGGTCGGGTGCTTTTCTACATTCACGTCAACTGAAACTCTGTTCTGATCGCTTCCGCAACCTCATCAGCTTCTAGGTGAGTATTATCTATTTTAAGGTAGTTTTTACGCTCTATTTCTCCATCTTCTGAACTCAACCGTAATTCGTCCAGAGAAGATAACAGTCGCTTCTCCGACTGCTCTACATTCCTTTTGGAGGGTTTCTGCTCTAAGCGATTTGGTGTTTTATTGCGGCGAAGTCTTTCCTCCAATTCCGCTTCAAGCTCTACAAAATACACCTCTCCTCCGTTCGATTCGAAAATGCCTGCAATGTCATCTACCATTTTCCAGTCTTCCTTTTGATTGAAGGCCCAGACAAAGGTGAAAATCATTCCATCATTCTCCGACTTTGAAAAAGCTTCGAATATTTCTTTTCTCATCGAATTTGATAGACGCCACATCTCATCACTGAATCCGAATAAAGGTGCCAACAACTCTATCGTCATGTGATTGTGGAAGAGCTTTAATCCCGTCGTCTTTTCTAATGCTTGCCCTACTGTCATCTTTCCTACTGCTTGTGGTCCGAATAATAAAACGAGCTTCATTACTGATCCCTCTTATAAAGTTGCTCCTCCATTTTAAAGTATTCATACCTTGTTACTTGTTCGTTATGTACAATAAATTTGTGCCTGATGACTGAAGGTTCTTGTAATACGTTCGGCAAGTAATACGGAATCATCCCTCCAACACCAGGATTCCTCTCTTCCAACAACCAGGATTTCCTCTTCCATTCCAAGATTCCTTCGTCAACTTTCAGAGGTGTTGGATAATGAAAATCATCTGGGAGGCATACGAAGTAAATATACATTCCATCAGCGTATTTTTCTTCGACTTCCCATTCTACAATTCCTTTGTAAATGAATTCCGATGGATCGATGGTTATACCTGTTTCCTCTTCCACCTCGCGGATAACACATTGTGTTCTGTCTTCCTCTTCCTCCATTTTACCGCCAACTCCATTCCACAAACCACGACCGGGAGCACGATTCCGGTTCAACATTAATAATTTGTCTTCTTTCATTAGAAAACACAATGTTTGGCTGTACACTCGGCAAACCTCCTCATCTTAATCTATTTAAAACTCCTCTATGAACGGAAGGGTATGGTCACTTAAGCACCGTTCAATTCTGTCTCTAAAATTGTGAAACGTAACCATTTCCAAGGCTTGATCAACTGGAAAAAAACCGACCTCCAAACTTTCAGGGGAAGTGGTCAACTCTCCTCCTATCGGTCTGGCTAAGAAGAGGGTATTACAAATGGATGCGTCGACATTTTGATAGATTCCGCAGAATTTAAGCACTTCAATCTCAATCCCTGACTCTTCCCTCGTTTCCCTGATTGCAGCATTCGTTAATGATTCTCCCTCTTCCACCTGACCACCTGGCATTTCCCAGCCTCTTCTCGGTCCCTTTATTAACAATATTTCTCTCTTTTCATTCAACACAACTGTTGCAGCAGACATAATATGCTTTGGTGGTTTATAATCCAACTTTCCCTCTCCTTCCTTGCATCATCTAGTCTCTATAGACATAGTTTCAAATAATACTTGTTTCACATCTCGCAGATCGTAAACGACGAAGTCCGCTTGTACCATTTCCTCTTCCTTAGCAAAATCAAAATGGCAGCCGATTGCTAGTAATGCATTCTCTTTCGCTGCCTTGATATCAGACAACCGATCTCCCACAACAGCACCGCTCGTGATGGCATGTTTTTTCAAGATTTCGCAAACTAAGTCCGACTTATGTGGAGATGCAATCTGTTCTATACTAAAGGTCTCTGTCACCCACCGATCGAGCTTATAGTGCTGGACAATGGCATGCAAATATTTTCTTAGTCCATTACTAGCTATGTAAATGGAAAATTGATTTTCAACCAAGAATTCCATTGCATCCTCGACACCAGGATACAATGCGCCGCTTCCAGCATGAATGTTCTCCACTAACCTCTCCAAGAAATATGCATCCACTACTCTTTTTAACTCATCAGAATGTGCTGGTAGTAATGTATCCCATACTTCCGGTAATGGAACACCCATGATTTCACGATACTGCTCGATTGGTGTCGTTCCTTCCCATTCGCCTTTTGACCTCATTAGTTGAAATGTATCTTCCAATGCTAATTCTAGTATTTTCTCTGTTTGGAACAGCGTCCCGTCCATATCAAATATGACAGCCTGTGACATTATGACACTCCTCTTACTTTTCATTTCTAATTAAGCTTCTATATCCATCCATTCCGAGCGATGCTTCTGTACGAATTCAATATCTTCTAAATAATGTTCTTTATGACCTTCCTCGATCATCTTTTGAAACGCAGAATCTCCTTCTAGCGCTTTTCGTTCCATTGTCCTACACAAAGCTTCTAAACGAAGCACGACCATATCCATAACATCCGAGCCCAGATTCCTACCATACGATTGCATGAAAAGCTTTACTCTTTTTCTCACAACAGAGCCATCTCGTTCTGAGTCATAATAAATCGCTTGACCATCTTCGGAGTGATAAAGCCGGCTCAAAGGTACACATGTATAAAGGGCATAGGCAATGTCCCAAAGCCTTGGTCCAGGTCCAGCCAAATCAAAATCAATAATTCCAACAGGACTTTGATTATGAAAGATAAGGTTATAGATGGCAAAATCGTTATGACAGATTACTTCGTATGGAGCTGGTGTGAGGTCGATCGTCTCCCAGGTTTCATCAAATGGGAAATCACTAACAGCTTCGTGGTACTGTCGTAAAATCACAGCAATCTTATGTAGAGCATCTTCCGACCACATATAAGACGGAAGCGGATAGTTACCTGCTACGCCTTCAATATATGATAAGACTTCTCTGCCATGCTCATCGATTCCTAGAAACTTAGGAGCGAAAGGAAAGCGCTTTTTCTCTAGGTGTTGTAATAGTTGATGAACCTTGTCACTGTCTGGTTTCATTTCACGAAAGACCTTATTTCCTTTTCGGAATACATTCGATACATTACCTCCGGACAACTTCTCCTCTTTTTCGTAACCTTCCATTTCTTACTTCCTCTCCTTGCAAAAAACTCAAACGAAGCGAGCCATCAGTACATTATCAGCATATCTTCCATCGTTCCATCTAATTTGGTCACGCTCACGTCCTTCCTCTTCGAAGCCGTGATTTAAATATAACTGCATCGCCCTCTCGTTCGTCGAGAGGACGCCCAGGCATACCTTTTCTAAACCATTTTGTTGATTCGCCCACTTCATTAAGTGTACGAGTAGGCGAGAGCCGAGCTTTGTGTTACGGTATCCTTTTAAAACGCCCATCTCAAGAGTGCCTGTATGCTTCATACGATTCAAATTCGCTCTCCTGAATATCAAATAAGCCACTACTTGTCCTTTGATTTCCGCTAAGAAGACTCCCCCTCCCCGCTCTTCTACATCCTCCAAACTTTTTCTCTGGTTATCGAGGCTTCTATCAAACTCGTCCGGTTCGCTGAGGAAGAATTCATCTTCCTGAACAAGCATTTTCCTAATATGTAAAATAGCAGCTACATCTTTACCGTCTGCGGTTCTGATCATCCCCAAAGTCCTTCCTCTACAAAGCTGTATGGTATTCTATGAGTCATGGTTCACAAGTTTCTTATTATCTAAATGCTCCCCTCTCATTCCATCATAAAAAGGGAACTTTTCTTCCAGAACCTTTTCCAGAGACTTATCATGCGACTTCAATTTCTCTAAATATAGGTTTGAGAAAGCTACTCTCTCTTGAACTTCCTCTATCTCATTCGTGGTCGTACCATGACCAGGTACTTGTATTCGAACAGTATGCTTATGTAAAATGTCTTCTACTTTGTTGATGGTATGCTGGTAGTCAGATAAACTACTATAAATAAACGGAAACTCAACATCAGACAAGTAATCACCCGAAAGGAAGATCCCGTGAGGTTCCACTAACGTAAATAAACCATCTTCTGTATGCCCCGGAGCTAGGTAAAACTTCAAGGAAGCATCACCGACATCCAAAGTCTGCCCATCTTCACATACGATGATATCAACAGCTGGGTAGTGTGGTTCATAGCTTCTATCTAGGTAATGAGCTTGATCAAATTGATAAACTTCTTCCATTATCCTCTCTTTATCAGACCGATTCTTCAACGACTCAGTAGCAATAACAGTGGCATCAGGGAATGCTCCTGAACCTATAATATGATCAAAATCGCTATGTGTATAGATGATATAGAGATGCCTATCCCCTTTAACACTGTAAACATACCGCTGAATACGGTCGATTTCCTCTGGAAGCCAGTTCGGGTCTACTGCTATGATGGACTGCGCTGTTTGAATGACGGATGAGGTCGTTTTGTATAGGGCACTTTGAAACACTTGTAGGTACTTATCCTTGTATTGAATCAACTCTTTCCACTCCCTTTATGAAATCTTGGTTTCGTAAAGAACGCACCAAGGGCCATAAAGAACATAGCTGTTAATAAACCAACCGCATCTTGATTGAAGAAAATGGCCACAGGGATAGACACACTTCCGAGCCCAAAGCACAATTTCACCATGTAAACATCTCCTTTAAATAGATAATCATAATGATGGCGGATGATCAGACAGCATGTTCGCTAGAATCACATACACCAATAGACTGACTGGTAAAAATATAAACAGAAGCCTGACCATAAAGGAGGAGACTCCCAAATACTCTGCAATTCCACCACAAACCCCTGCTATCGAACGATCATGATGCGATTTCCTCAGTTTTTTTTGCATCCTACAGACTCCTATCCTGAATATTCATCTCGCTTTCTCCTCATTACATGAACGACTAGTAAGACTCCCCCAATCGGACTCCCCCAAGCCAGCATCATGCCAAGAACCATCATGATTACGGCTGATGCAGTCATATAAAACACCTACCTTCCATCATGAAAAGAGGCTATCCCTATACGGTGGAATAGCCTTTCAACTAGAACACTCTGGTCCTATCTGCGACTAGCCTTTTGTGCAAAGAAGTATTTCAAACCATAATAAAGAACCCAAAACATAATTAAAATGATAAACGAAAAATAGCGGTGTTCCGTAGGCAGAAAAAAGTAGGTAAGTAACGCGACGAGTAGAAAAGGCGGCATGAGTATCCAGTATAGCTTTTCTTGACTCAATGAATCAGTTCCTCCTTCTTATTTCCTACTTAACTATTTTCTTTATAAAGTGGGAAAATCCCTGCTTTCTACATTTTATGTTCCTTGAGATTGCAGTAGGTGCTAAAAGCCTCCCATATGACCTCCACCGCGAACATATTCTTTAGCGTTCGCTCTCTCATAGGTCTTTTCACTGCTTTTCTCGACCTCTGTGAGACGTATAGGGGCCGAATATTTTTTCTTGGAGTCTTTCACTTTAGAGTAGACAATGACGCAGACAGCCGTACTGACCCCTATTAAAGGAAAAATCACGTTTACATCCCCCTTCCTTATCATTAACTAGTTACATTTCAGTTTATCACACTTTTCCAATAATTATAAAAACTAGAAAAGCCCAGCGAACACTCGCTACATATATATTTTTCAATACAAAAAAAGAGCGCGAGTCTCCATAGACCGCGCCCTCTCTATTATTCAACAGAGAAAATATAAGAATAAATTGGTTGCCCACCTTGATGGACTTCCACTTCCAAATCTTCAAATGTCTCTTCAATATATGCTTCTAACTCTGCAACTTCTTTTTCTTCCACATCTTCCCCGACAAGAATGGTGATGATCTCATCCTCATCTTCGTCAATCAGCTGGTTCAGCAACGCTTTAGCTGCAGAAAGCTGATCTTTATCCGTAGCGGAGATTTTGCCATTGGCAATGCCCATATAGTGGCCTTTCTCAATGGTAAGACCCTCAATTTGGGTATCGCGAACAGCGTATGTGATCTGACCAGTCTTCACTTCCTGCATCAGACTTGTCATTTCATTTGTGTTCGTCTCTAAGTCTGCTTCAGGATTGAAACCTAGCATCGCACTCATACCTTGAGGAATCGTCTTCGTTTTCACGACAGATACCTCGACTTCTGCGATTTCCGCTGCCTGATCAGCTGCCATGATGATGTTTTTGTTGTTCGGTAAGATGATCACTTTGTTTGCGTGCGCTTCTTTGATCGCTTCTGATAAGTCCTGAGTACTAGGGTTCATCGTCTGACCACCTTGGATCACGACATTTGCACCAAGGCTTTCAAACAGCTTCTTGATGCCATCGCCCATAGAAACCGTCACGATGCCATATTCTGCTTTGGCTTCCGGCTTCTTTTTGACATCTTTCTTTTGTCCGACGATCGATGTGTGCTGCTCGCGCATATTCTCCACTTTCATCTTGATCAAGCTTCCGTATTGTTGTCCAAGGTTGAAGGCTTCACCTGGTTTTTCAGCGTGGACGTGTACTTTGACCAGTTCTTCGTCCGAAACGACAAGCAAGGAGTCGCCTAGTTGGCTCAACTCTTCACGGAATCGCTCATCACTATATGGATTCTCTTGTAATTTATCATCCTCAAACTTCACCATGAACTCGGTGCAATAACCGAACTCGATGTCTTCTGTGTTCATGAAGTCCTGAGCAAGCTTGTGGTGCTCAGCATTAACCATGTCATCCATGGATACCGTCTCATCGATGTCTGGAAGCTCTTCGCCTTTTAAGTTGGCTAAGAAGCCTTCATAGATCGTTAGAAGACCTTGTCCTCCACTATCGACGACACCTACCTCTTTCAGAACAGGAAGCAATTCAGGTGTGCGCTTCAGCGACTCTTTCGCAGCTGCGACAACTCCCTCCATGAAGGCAATGATGTCTTCATTTTGTTCAGCAAGTTCCACGGAAGCTTCTGCCGCATCTTTGGCAACGGTAAGAATTGTCCCTTCAACAGGTTTCATGACAGCTTTATAAGCTGTTGTCACGCCACCTTGGAATCCTTCAGACAAATCTTTCGTCGTCAATGTCCCCTTATCTTCCATCGCTTTTCCGAATCCACGGAAGATTTGAGACAAGATGACACCAGAGTTTCCACGCGCCCCCATCAATAACCCTTTCGAAAAGGCTTGGGCGACAGTTCCGGCATGGTTCTCACTTACCGTTTTCACTTCCTCTGCACCTGAGGTCATCGATAAATTCATGTTAGTACCCGTGTCACCATCTGGGACAGGGAATACGTTTAAGGCATCAATCATCTGAGAATTCTTTGTGAGATGATGAGCTCCTTGCAAAATCATTTCGGCTAACTTTTGGCCGTCTATAGTTTGTAACGTCACGCTTACTTCCTCCTTTGACTACAACAAAGACCTATTCGCTCGTCACGCGAACTCCTTGGATGTAAATATTCACCGAGTCCACTGACAAGCCGACTGTTTTATTCAATGTGTATTTCACTTGTGACTGTACGTTGTGTGCAACTTCTGAAATCTTTGTTCCGTAACTAACGATAATAAACATATCTATGTGAAGGTTGTCTTCCTCTTGTCTTACGACGACACCCTTCGAAAAGTTCTCTTTTTTCAACATTTCGGATAATCCATCGCGGATCTGGTTTTTAGATGCCATACCGACAATGCCGTAGCATTCAACAGCTGCTCCTCCTGCGACGGTAGAAATCACTTCATTGGTAATGGTGATATGACCATTTTGGTTATGCAAATCAACGGACATGGGGAATCCTCCTTTTATAACTCCATACTGCTTACATTATAACACATAATAGTTCATACGAGCCTATGAATACAGAGCTCGGCATACGCATAATTCCCCTTATATACTTTGTAACAATTCTTTCGGTCTGTCAAGAGAAAATTCTTGATATAATTCTGTTGCAGTTATTGCAAGGGGTTTTTGGATATGATATAGTAACGTAGTATCTGATGATTTATGTATGTAACAGGAGGGATTTTTACATGGCACGTCGTAGTGTAATTTCGGGCAAAGGTACCCGTTCAGGTAACCACCGTTCACACGCAATGAACGCTAATAAACGTAAATTCAAAGCCAACGTACAAAAAGTACGCATCATGGTAGATGGTAAGCCACAAAAAGCTTACGTAACTGCTCGTGAATTGAAATCTGGTAAAGTAGAGCGCGTCTAATTCCATAGACGTCAAAAAAAGCACCCTTCATCGGGTGCTTTTTTTGTTTCTATTAAAGAAAACCATTGAAAAAAGCACCTCGATCAGGTGCTTTTTCAATGGTCCTCTATTAGCGGGGAGTCCAAGCGTCTGCCGCTTGTCTAACCGGAAATAGACAACAAGTCCGGCGTCCGCTTGCTGGGCGAGGAAACCGGTGCTACTCTTTTTTAAAAGTACTAATGACTGCGCGCACTATACCCCCAAGAAACCGTGGGAGTTTGATCGTATAAAACTTCAAAGAGCCCCCTCCTCCTATAATCAAGCTAATGCGGAATCATACTCTATTGAGTCAAATCCTTGCTCCTTATTACTAAGAGTATGCCTGACCGGAACGAAAAAGTACCTAGATCTTCAATCAATTGATTCGAGATACATAACGTCGATCCATAAGGAAGATCTGCCTCATTTAGAGGGTAATAAAATCCTTCAAGCGTGATTCCAGTGACGTCGAATGTGACAGGCAAAAAGGAAACATAAGGATAAGCGCGATTCGTTTTCAGTGTATGCTTGCCTGCCTCAACTAATGACACCCGATTTTGTTTGTCGATCACGGTTGCTTTAATCCCTTCTTTCAAAAGGGGATAAAGGATTTGGACGTTAGCCAACGTGTGATCCATACGTCCACCAGTGACTCCGAATAACAGAATATGCGAAGGATTCTGTTTTAGTGCACCTCGAATAGCAAGTTCAAGGTCCGTTTCATCTTTTTCATTGGGATACTCATCAAACACTTTCGCATGCTCCCGGATTTTTCGTTTAGAATCCTTTGTAACGGAATCGAAATCCCCGATGGCAACGTCCGGTGTAATCCCGTGTTCAAGCAGTACTTCCGCCCCTTGATCTGCGCCGATCCAAAGCAACTCTTCCTCTTGAAACGAAGCAAGGTCAGGGATGTAGGCTTTCGGACTTCCACCGACGATGGCGATTTTCTTTGCCATAGCGTAACCTCCTAAAATAGATATGTACCATTAATTTGAATTTGTGTACCAAAAATGCAAAGGTATGTACCAAGTCCCGCCAATCTTGTACTAAAATACTCATAAGTTGTACCAAACATCTTTATTAGTGTACCAAAGCCCTCCTATGCAAAAAAAGCCTAAAGGCCAACTAGCCTCTAGGCTTTCATCCTCCTTACAAGGAGTTACGAATTTCTTCTATAGCCTGTTTGCGGTCTTCTTTCTTGAAAACGGCACTTCCGGCCACGAGTACATCTGCTCCTGCATCTGTACAAGTCTTCGCG
This sequence comes from Halobacillus salinus, assembly GCF_004684905.1. Lineage (GTDB taxonomy): Bacteria > Bacillota > Bacilli > Bacillales > Halobacillaceae > Halobacillus > Halobacillus salinus. The sequence goes on from NZ_SRJC01000001.1 coordinate 1,429,256, forward strand.
GTTTCAGCTGTTACTCCACCATCAATTTCGATTTCAAAATCAAGACCCATTTCCTCGCGCCACTCAGAAATCTGGCGGATTTTCGGAACGACTGATGAAATAAACGATTGTCCACCAAACCCAGGGTTCACCGTCATCAGTAAAACAAGGTCAACTTCCGCTAGGATCGGCTTGATCATTTCTGCGGGGGTCGCCGGGTTGATGACGACACCTGGCTTCACACCATGGCTTTTGATCAGTTGAATCGTGCGGTGCAAGTGGGTACAAGCCTCTTGGTGAACCGTAATGATGTCACTACCAGCTTTGGCGAATGCTTCGATGTAATCATCCGGATTGTCGATCATCAAATGTACATCCAGTGTCAAGTCTGTTACGGGACGGATTGCTTCTACGATCATCGGCCCGATCGAGATATTCGGAACATAGTGACCGTCCATAACGTCTACGTGGATGTAATCCGCTCCCCCGCGTTCTACGTCCTGGATCTCCTCTCCGAGTTTAGCAAAATTAGATGCAAGAATGGATGGGGCTATTTTAGTCATGTCAGTACCTCGGCTTTCTATTTTGTATTTCATCTAAGAATTGTAAGTAATGATCATAGCGTTGCTTGGAAATGCTTCCTTCTTCAACGCACGTCTTGACGGCACATTTAGGTTCTTTGTTGTGCAGGCAACCTCGGAACTTGCAGTCATTTTGGACCTCTACAAATTCTGGAAAGCATTCCGGCAATTGTTCCAATTCCAAGTCGCCGAACTCTAGAGAACTGAAACCTGGAGTATCTGCAACAAGTCCTCCAGAAATCTCATAGAGTTCTACGTGCCTTGTCGTGTGCTTCCCTCGACCTAAACTTTCCGAAATATCGTCTGTATCGATAGCTAAGCGTGGATCGATCGAATTCAGTATGGACGATTTTCCGACTCCCGACTGACCGGCAATAACTGTCGTACGTTCTGCCAAATGCGACTGGATTTGGTCAATGGAACTTTCATCGCTGACAGATGAGAGAACGACTCCATATCCAATCCCCTCGTACAAGTCTCGATAACGCTCCATTTCCTCTATTTCTCCATCACTCAGCTGATCCATCTTGGAAATAACAATGAATGGTTCAATTCGCTTCGCCTCTACTAAAACGAGAAAACGATCGAGAAGAAGGGCGTTGAAATCCGGCTTGATAGCGGAAGTCACAATCATTGCCTGGTCTACGTTCGAAATGGGAGGGCGGACAAATTCATTCTTCCGATCTTCTATAGAGAGAATATACCCCTCTTCTTTATTGTCCGCTTTGAATTCCACTATGTCTCCGACGAGAGGGGTAACCTTCTTCTTTCTGAAATTCCCTCTGCCACGGCACTGATACACTTCCCCTTCAGCTAGGACGTAGTAGAAACCGCTCAGCGCCTTAATGATCTTTCCTGTTGTCATGGACTGCTTTCACCTGCCTCTTCGTATGGGATTGTTTCGTTAATTATATTTTCCCCTTCGCGTTGAATACGATAAGTTGCTTCAGAGTCTGGTGTTATCGTTAGCGGAATTGTGTATGGCGTATCCTCTGTGATAGTGATCTCTTCATACAGTTCCTCTAATTTGTTGTTCGCATCTCCGATATAGATCATCACACGCTGTTCCTCTTTATCACCATCTTGATTGAATGGGATGGTTTCTTCTACCTCTATACTACGCGGCTCAGGGTCTGGTTCTGGGGGAGGGATCTCCTCTTCCGGATCAGGTTCTGGCTCAGGTTCTGCTCCGAGAGAAACGGTAATGGTAACCACAGCTCCCTCTTCCAGCTCCGTACCAGCCTCAGGATCTTGTTTTATAACAAGTCCTTTCGAACGGTCGTCTGAATATTCTTCCTCTACTTCAGCTTGAAGGCCATCGCTCTCAATTTCTTGGATCGCCTCTTCTTTGGTCATGTTCGTCAAACGTGACAATTCCACTGTTGGAGGGCCAAGACTGACTTTAAATAAGACAGGTTCATCTTCAGGTATCACATTCTCCCCCGGCATTGGATATACATGCTCAAGGATCTCCCCTTCCGGACTGTCATCATTCACATAATCAGGTGAGACATTGACGAATCCTTGTTCCCGCAACTCAGTAGCTACAAGTTCAAAGTCCCGACCGGTGAAATCTTCAAATTCCACCCGTTCTTTCCCCTGGCTGTAATAAACAGTGACAGATGTTTCTTCCTTTACTGTCGTTCCAGCAGCTGGGTCGGTCCTGATTACAAGTCCTTCTTCAACGTCATCGGAATAGGCCGCTTCGCGGTTGACTTCCAAATTCAATTCCCTGAGCTGGGTATAGGCTTCTTCATATTCAAGACCTGTTACATCGATAATCTCTACATCATCAGGTTGCAGCATTGCCGGCAAAAAGATAGCCGCCGCTATGCCAGCCATTATAAGCAGAGCTAGAATCGATACCACCCAAGGCCACTTCTTTCGCTTCTTTTTAGGCTTTGGCTCCGATTCATTTTCTTCTGTCTTACGTTCTTGAACGGGTTGCATCGGTCTCGTTTGATTATGGATGATGGTTTGTTCACCCGTTTGCTCATCATAAGCATTGTTCGGAATGACCGGAATCGCCTTTGTCTTCTCCTCATCATCCTCTTCGGGAATGACAAACGCGGGTTCATTCATCCGCTCCACATCCAGACAAGTCTCAAGATCCTCTTCCATTGCTGTAACAGAAGCATACCGGTGGAATGGATCTTTTGCAGTTGATTTCAACACGATATTTTCGACACTCTGTGGCAGGTCGTTGATCCATCTTCTTAAAGATGGTGTATCATGTTGTAAATGTTTCAGCGCAATAGATACAGCGGATTCCCCTGAAAAAGGGAGTCTTCCTGTTAGCAGTTCGAAGAAAACAATGCCTAGCGCATAGACATCGGACTTCCGCGTAGCCATACCTCCTCTAGCTTGTTCTGGAGATAAGTAATGAACGGAACCAAGCACTGAATTGGTCTGCGTCAAAGACGTAGCACTGAGCGCCATTGCTATCCCGAAGTCAGTCACTTTCACATGACCGTAATGGTCGATCAAAATATTCTGTGGCTTAATATCTCGGTGAACGATTCCATTCTCATGAGCATGGCTGATAGCGGATGTCACTTGTTTCATAATGTCAACAGTATCCGTAATAGGTATAGGACTGTACTGTTGAATGTACTGCTTCAACGTCATCCCATCTACATATTCCATGACCATGTAGTAAATTTCTTCTTCTTCCCCGACGTCGAAAATATTAACAATATTCGGGTGCGAGAGGCTGGTTGCGGACTGGGCTTCACGGTGAAAACGGGCAATGAACTCTTCGTCATTGCCGTGTTCCAATCGCAAGACTTTAACCGCTACATCACGTTCTAGAATGATATCATGACCGAGGTACACGTTAGCCATTCCACCGCCACCGATTAAATCCTTGATGCGATAGCGATCGTTAAGCAAACGGTTTTGCAACATTACTGTGCACCCTCTTTCTCATCGGATTCCTTCGGGTAATGCACAATCGCTAATGTAATATTGTCCTCTCCACCACGTTCATTGGCGGTATCGACCATATCTTGGCAAAAGTCTTCCCAATTTCCTTCAAAAGTTGAAAGGGACTCAAGCTCGTCGTCATTCACCTTGTTAGTTAAACCATCTGTACAAAGCAGAAGGCGATTGTCCGGTTCGAATGCAATCGTTTTTATATCAGCAAGTACATCATATTCCGTCCCTAATGCTTTCAGTAGTACATTTTTTCTCGGATGGTTCTCCGCTTCTTCGTGACTTATTTGGCCGGAGCGAACCAGTTCATTAACAAGTGAATGATCCTCCGTAAGCTGTTTGAATCCGAATGCATTGGCGAAATAACAACGGCTGTCGCCTATGTGCCCAACCGTTACGAATGATTCCGTACATACCGCTGCCACGACCGTTGTTCCCATTCCAAAACATTCCTCATGCTCACTTGCATATGTTCTAATCTCTTCATTTACGGACTTGATGATATTCCCGAGCCACTCTTCAGCTTGTTCTGGCTGTTGCAGAACATCTGCCTTTTGCCACTCTTTATGTAGGTGGGATACTGCCATATTACTGGCTACATCCCCTGCTCGGTGTCCGCCCATACCATCTGCAACGACAGCCAGCACTTGTCCAGCGCTGTTTGTAAATACGCCGCCTGCATCTTCATTATGGTTTCTTACTTTTCCTTGATCGGTAAGAAAATAATTACTCATGGACTCACCTCATTCTTTATCCTTTTTTCACCATTCGCACTAGGAAGAAACCGTCTGTATCCCATTCTTGAGGGAACAATTGCAGACCATACTCACTTTTTCCTATAGAACCTTGTAACTCTTTAGGTAATCCCTCTTCAAAAGTAGGATCAATTTCAAACTCAGGGTGGTTCGTTAAGAATAGTTGAACAGCTTCTTCGTTTTCATGTCGATCCACCGTACAAGTGCTGTACACCATCTTGCCGCCTGTTTTCAAAAGCGGCGCTACATGCTCCAGCAATTCATCTTGGATCTTTCGAAGGGAAAAGATGTCTTCTTCGCTCTTATGGTATTTAATATCGGGTTTCCCCCGAAGCACTCCAAGCCCTGAGCATGGTGCATCCAATAGAATTCGATCAAAGGTTTCCTGCTCATGGATGTCTTGAAGCTTTCTCGAGTCGGCCTTCGTTGCCGTGATGGAAGTCAATTGCAGCTGTTCTGCCTTCTTCGTCACTAGTTTAGCCTTTTTTTCGTGCAAATCATACGCCGTCACTTCACCTTGGTCCTGCATTTTCTCCGCAATGTGAGTCGTCTTTCCTCCTGGAGCACTGCAGGCGTCTAAAACCCTTTGGCCTGGTTCTAGGTCCATCATCTCAGCAACAAGCATCGAGCTTTGATCCTGAACGGTAAGCTTTCCTTGTGTAAAAAGCGGGTGTTTCAAGATTTGGCCTTCTAGGACGATGAAGCCTTGAGTGGAAAAGATACTCTCCTCTACTCTGAAACCATCTTCCATTAGCGTATTCATCGCTTCTTCTCTCGAAATCTGCAAAGGTTGAACACGAACACTCATTGGAAGATGGTGATTATTTGCTTCGCACATGTCTCTTGTAACATCTATGCCGTATTGAGCGACCCATCGTTCCACTAGCCATTTCGGGTGACTCGTCTCTACCGCCATGCGTTCGACAGGGTCCGTTATCTCATCTGTTGAACGCAAGCCTTTCCGCTGGACGTTACGCAGTACGCCATTCACAAACGAACTGATTCCCTTGTGACCTCGCTTCTTGGAAATCTCAACAGCTTCATGGATAACAGCATGGTCAGGTACACGCTCCAGAAATTCCATTTGATACACGGACATATAGAGCAACCACTTCACCCACGGCTTGATCTTCTTTTGCTTAGAAATGAACGGTTGAATCTGGTAGTCAATCAAATCACGACGTTGAAGCGTACCGTAGACTATTTCAGTCAGCAGTCCTCCGTCTTGGCGAGAGAGCTGTTGCTTATTGATTTCCTGATCGAGCAAGACATGACTAAAGCCTCCTTGCTCACCGATACGAGTTAAAAGGGTAAGTGCCGTCTCCCGCAATACGTATTTAGCCATTCGAACTTTCCCCCAGTACATCTCCTGCAGATAACGATTGTCCTGCTCCGTTCACAAATGCTTGACCGTCCATCCGCTTTTTGCCTGACGGCTGTAGTTCTGTGACTTTCACTGCTCGGTTATCACCAGTCTGGACTAGAAAACCGTCTTCTTGTATGTCGACTACTGTACCAGGTTCCTTATGAAAGCTACCGTTCACTTTCTCTACCCACCATAACTTCAAAGGCTTACCCTTCCAGTAGGTAAACGCTACCGGCCATGGTCTCAAGCCACGTACATGGTTATACACCGTCTGCTGATCATTGCTCCAATCGACAAGCTCTTGTTCACGTTTGATGTTCGGTGCGAATGTCGCTTGGTCATGATCTTGCGCTTCCGCCGTGATGTCTCCATTCAACAGCTTCGGCACCGTCTCCGCAAGAAGATCCGCACCAGCTACAGAAAGTTTGTCATGCAAAGTTCCAACATGATCCTCATCCGCAATCGGTACAACGACTTTCGATAGCATATCCCCAGCATCAAGCGCTTTGACCATATACATGATCGTAACCCCTGTTTCTTTCTTCCCTTGTAAAATGGAATAATGAATCGGCGCACCACCTCTTAGTTCAGGAAGCAAGGAGGCGTGTACATTTATACATCCGAATTTCGGAGCTTCTAACAGAGGTTCTGGTAAGATCTGTCCGAATGCTGCTGTCACGATCAAATCCGGTTCATATTTCAGAACTTCTTCATATTCGTTCTTAATTTTCTCAGGTTGGAAGACCGGGATATCGTATTTTAACGCTGCCTCTTTCACTGGCGGCGGGGTCATCACCTTTTTCCTCCCTTTAGGTCGATCTGGTTGAGTGACGACAAGTACGACGTCATAGGAATCGTCGACAAGTCGTTCTAAAACTGGGACAGCGAAATCCGGAGTCCCCATAAAAGCTATTCGTGTCATGAGCTAGTGCTCCTTTCCTACATTAACTGGTACGGTTGAAAATCTACGATGATTTGTAGTCCGTTCTCTTGTTTCATTTCATCTTCATAATAGTGGAGAATACGTTCCACTAACTTCCGCTGCTCGGGTTCCTTCTTGTATTTTATCATGCATTGATAGCGATATCTATTATTGATCCTTGTCAGAGCAGAAGGGGTCGGACCAAGTACAAAAGACTGATCGGAAAGCTTCTGACGCATGAATTGAGCGATTTTGGTCGTCACTTCCTGAACCTTCAATTGATTGGGATGGGACACCGTAATCAGCGTCAAAAAATAATAAGGCGGATAATTGAAGGCTTTGCGGATCCGCATTTCTTCTTGGAAGAAGCGATCAAAATCATATTCACTAGCTAGGTCCACACTGTAATGTTCCGGTGTATAAGTCTGCACGACAACCTCTCCAGGTTTTTCGTGTCGGCCGGCACGGCCACTAACTTGTGTAAGCAACTGGAACGTTTTTTCAGAGGCTCGGAAATCCGGCAGATTCAAGAGCGAATCCGCCGCTAGCACACCTACTAAGGTGACATTGCCGAAATCGAGCCCTTTAGCGATCATTTGTGTGCCTAGTAAAATGTCTGCCTCTTTATTACCGAATTTCGTTAACAAACGCTCATGAGATCCTTTTCGGCGGGTCGTGTCGACATCCATACGAAGCACTCTCGCTTCCGGAATCAGCTGCTCAAGCGCTTCTTCCACCTTCTGGGTACCGGTTCCGAAATAACGGATCGTCTTCGATTCACATTCCGGACATTCAGTCGGCATTGGTTCTTCATGGGAACAGTAATGGCATTTGAGACGGTTCTGGCGTTTGTGGAATGTGAGGGCGATATCGCAGTGCGGACATTCTGATACATGCCCGCAGTCCCGGCACATGACAAAAGTCGAGTAACCACGTCGATTCAAGAATAGGACCGCCTGCTCCCCTTTTGTCAGTCGGTCTTCTATTTTCTCTTTCAGCATTCGGGAGAACATCGAACGATTGCCTTCATGGAGTTCTTCTCGCATATCTACGATTTCCACATCCGGCATTGTCGCATCATTCATTCGCTTAGAAAGCGTCAGCAGTTGATAGTTCCCCTTAGCCGCCCTTGCATATGATTCAAGAGCAGGTGTTGCGCTACCTAAAACCACGGGGCAATGGTGGCGTTTAGCTCTCTCAATCGCTACATCACGTGCATGATACCGTGTACGGTCTTCCTGCTTATAACTCGTTTCATGCTCCTCGTCGATAATGATTAGTCCAATATTGGAAAACGGGGCGAAAATTGCGGATCTTGCTCCGACAACGACTTGGACTTCTTTCCGCTGAATTTTGCGCCATTCATCGTATTTTTCACCGGCAGACAAGGCGGAGTGCAAGACCGCTACCTTGGAACCGAAGCGGCCCTTAAATCGTTCGACCATTTGAGGTGTAAGGGCAATTTCAGGCACCAACATGATGGCTTCCTCCCCTTTATCCATCACCTTCTGAATGGACTGGAGATACACTTCCGTCTTTCCGCTTCCTGTGACCCCGTGAAGGAGAAAGGTATCATGTTGTTCTCTGTCTATCGTCTTCAAAATAGGACCGATTGCTTCCGCTTGTTCTTCTGTCAGTTCAAAAGGAGTCGTCCGTTCAAACTCACGATCTTGGTAGGGATCACGAAAGACTTCTTGATCGAATTCTTTCAGAACCCCATCTTTTATCAAAGGTTTTAAAGAGGCAGACGTTGTAGACAATGTTTGTAGTAGCTGCTTCTTAGATATCGGTTCTCTATGTTCAGTGAAATATTCAACGATGGCTTTCTGCTTCTTCGCTTGCTTGGATAGGTCTTCAAGAAATCCCAGCAGCTCCATTTCGTCCAAGGCCGGTTGAACCATGCGAGTCGTTCGCTTTGTTTCCCGACTCTTCACTTCATAGTGAACGTCCACTTCCCCATCATCGATGTGCTTACGCAATGTGTGATAACTGACGCCAGAAGCATCGAACTCTTCATAATCAAGCACTGCACGACCATCGAAAACACGGTCTAATTCCGAGTCAAGCGGGCTTTCAGTCAGCTTCCAAAGTTCTTTGCGATACTTCGCTTTCATCACTTGGGGAAGCATGACTTGAAGGCAAGAGACATAATAACTCAGCGTCTGCTTTGAAAGCCACTTACCCAGATGGAGCAGTTCTTCTGTCAGTGCAGGCGTCACATCCAGCACTTCGGAAAGGTTTTTCACTTTATCAAAATCGCTCTCGTTGGTAAGCGCGACTACATACCCCATAATTTTCCTTGGGCCGAACGGTACAATGACACGCACCCCTGGTTGGACGACGCTTTCGAATTTCTCTGGAATCTTATAATCAAATGGCCGGTTAGTATTCTTGGATGGGACATCCACAATGACTCTAGCAAACGTCACACGACGTCACCCGACATTTCTTTCGCGGCACGTCGTAATATCCCTTCAGCAAGTTCATCTTTCGACATGAGAGGGAAAGCTTCGACTTGACCGGACTTTGTCATCCAAAGAGAAGCATTCGTGTCATGACCAAAACCGGCTCCTTCATCCGCTACATTGTTCACGACAATGCCATCTAGGTTTTTCTTGTCGAGCTTCTCTCGTCCGTATCGCTCGACCTCTTGCGTCTCTGCAGCAAAACCGATTAAGTATTGGTGTTCTTTTCTTTCCCCAAGCTCAGCCAGTATGTCGCGCGTACGTTCCATTTCGACTACATAATCCCCTGGCGACTTTTTCATTTTATGATCATAGGTGATTCTTGGTCGGTAATCTGCTACCGCTGCCGATTTGATAACAAGGTCCTGGTCGGGGAAATGGGTGAGCATCTGTTCATGCATCTCTTCTGCCGTTGTGACGTCAATTCGCGTCACTCCAGCAGGCGTAGCCAAATTAACAGGTCCGGAAACCAGCGTAACTTCCGCTCCTAGAGCTTTCGCCTGCCTGGCAAGAGCATAGCCCATCTTTCCAGTTGATGGGTTCGTAAAGTAACGGACTGGGTCTATCTTTTCTCTTGTGGGTCCGGCACTGATCAAGACCTTTTTCCCTTTCAACAGCTGTTGCTTGTCCATTTCTTTCTCCAAAACTTCTACAATCGTCAATGGTTCCTCAAGGCGACCTTTCCCGACATATCCGCAAGCAAGGTAACCTTCTCCAGGTTCAATGAAGCGGAATCCCCACTGATCAAGCTGGTGCATATTTTTGAGCACAGCTGGATGGCTGTACATATGTACATTCATCGCTGGAGCAATGTAAACAGGTGCCTCTGTTGCAAGCAGCGTCGTCGAGAGCATATCGTCCGCGAGTCCGTTGGCTAGCTTCCCGATCAAATTGGCAGTGGCTGGAGCCAACAAGAATAGGTCCGCCCAATCTGCGACATCTATATGCTGAATCTGAGATGGATCCTGCTCATCAAATGTATCCGTGTACACAGGGTTTCTTGATAACGCTTGAAACGTCGTAGGTGCGACAAAATTCTTGGCGCTAGGTGTCATAATGACCTTGACCTCTGCCCCTGCCTGTACGAGTTTACTTGTTAAAGCCGCCGCTTTATAGGCTGCGATGCCGCCGGAGACGCCTAATACAATCTTCTTGCCTGTTAACATCTACGATTCCTCCTCAAGAACGATAGCGAAAAAAGCCGCGCTGTTACAGTGGTGTAAGCGCGGCTTCGTTTCTTAAGTTGCAATTAAGTTGTTTCGGTACGAGTATGAACTTCAGTTCCTTCTGTGTACGTCAGTTTGCCGTCGCGAATCTCTTCAAGTGCAATACCAACTTGTTGTGGAGACTGTGGGTTCTCTACCATCGGAGCACTTCCTTGCTTCAGTTCGCGTGCCCGACGAGCGGACAAAGTGACTAACGTATATTTCGATTTGATCTGTTTCTGTAATGAGTCAATGGACGGTTCTAGCATCATATTGTATTCTCCTCCAATGCTTTTTTGAATTGATGGGCCACACGTTCACGTTTGCAATGTTCACTCGAAACGATCGACTGTACTTTCGAAACGGCGTGGTCGATTTCGTCGTTTACGACAACGTAGTCGTAAGCATCCATCATATCGATCTCTTCTTTAGCCGCAAGCAGACGGTTCTTTACTTTCTCTTCCGTTTCCGTTCCTCGGTTGACGATGCGGTCTTTCAATTCTTCTAATGATGGTGGAATAAGGAAAATGAACACCCCTTGTGGGAAGTTTTCGCGAACCTTCAAAGCACCCTGTACTTCGATTTCTAAGAAAACGTCTTTCCCTTGGTCCAAGGTTTCCTCTACATACTGTCTTGGTGTTCCATAATAATTGCCGACATATTCAGCATGTTCAATCAGCTGACCTTGCTCAATCAGTGACTCGAACTCTTCTCTTGATTTAAAGAAATAATCGACGCCATCCACTTCCCCTTCGCGTGGGTCACGCGTCGTCATGGAAATGGAATAACGCAAATCTGTCGATTGTTCGAACAGCGATTTGCGTACGGTCCCTTTCCCAACACCGGACGGGCCGGAAAGAATAAATAAAATCCCCTTCTGATCTATCACAGCTAAAGTCCTCCTAGCTTTCGTCTGAAATCTCGTCGTTACTCAATACGCGCTGACCGACTGTTTCTGGTTGAACAGCGGACAGGACGACGTGGTCACTATCCGTAATGATGACCGCGCGTGTACGACGCCCATATGTAGCATCTACTAATTTATTATTGTCACGGGCGACGGTAATAATACGTTTGATGGGAGCGGATTCGGGTGAAACGATGGAGATGATTCGATTCGCTGATACCACGTTACCAAATCCGATGTTAATTAAGCGCAAACTCAAAGCAGACTCCTCCTTATTAGACAACCTACTATTTAACTATATCTATTATATGAAAAAACAAGGGCCGAACTCAATTGTTATTCTATATTTTGCACCTGTTCTTTCAGTTTTTCGATTTCGCTCTTTAACGCTACAACCCACTCGGAAACTTCTGTGTCATTCGATTTCGAGCCGATTGTATTCACTTCCCTATGCATTTCCTGGACGACAAAGTCAAGTCTACGACCGATCGCTTCGTGCCTTTCAAGCGTTGTACGGAACTGGTGGACATGTGCCTTAAGCCTGGTCAGTTCTTCTGTAACATCGCCTTTTTCAGCGAGTAGGCCGACTTCCTGAAGTACACGGGATTCATCAGGGTCAAGTGTTTCTCCAGCATATTCTTCAATTCTCTCACGAATCTTTTCCCGATACTCTTCTACAATTCTTGGACGTTTGTCTTCCAACTTCTCAAGAACCGCTGTAATCGTATCTAACCGCTTCTCGAAATCGTCATGCAACCTCAAGCCTTCTTCGACCCTCATTGCAAGCAAGTGCTCTATCGCAATATCCATTGCCTCCACTAGGGCCAGCTGAAGTACGTCAGTGTTGCTTTCGACCTCTCGAACCGTAAAAATATCCTCTAACTTAGAAACCATATCAATTGAGACGTCTCCCGTCAACTGATATCGGTCTTTTACTTCCTTCCACTTCTCCACATATTGATCCAGAAGTCCATAATCGATATCCACCTTTTTCTCAAACAGTCCCTTTCCTTCGACGGTGACAAAAATGTCGACACGACCACGCGCTAGTTTCTCTTTGATCCTGCGTTTCAATTTCTCTTCTATGAAAAGGAGGTTGCGAGGTAGCTTTGTTGAGATATCGAGGAAGCGGTGGTTCACCGATCGAACTTCAATATCGATTTGGGCATCCTCGACGTGTGCGGAATGTTTTCCATAACCAGTCATGCTGCGTACCATCATCATCACATCCAATCTAGTTCTATTATAGCAAGGAAGAATTGATTTCTCATATGGTTTGATTCAATTCACCAACAGGATTTAAACCGAATATAGACTTTTTGCGACGATAGAGGATACTTGTAATTACTAGCATAATACTAAAACACACCATGACATACCGAACCGGCACCCATTCCATAATCAATCCAGCTGTCAAGGCACCAAACGGCATAGCAACGGTGATAACAGAGTCGACCGCCGTGTTGACCCTCCCTAACAAGTGTTTCGGTGTTATCGACTGAAACAACGAAGCGTAAACGACGTTATACGCTCCCATGCACAAGTTCGCAAGGAAAATGAAGCAACAGGCAACGAGGACATTGGGACTGAAGACCACGAACAACCAAAGTACCCCGTGGAAGAAGAGACCTAGAGTCAATGCTACTCCCGGCTTAACCTTCTCTGCACCTGTAGCAATCAGCAATGCTCCAACCATGCTTCCAAGACCACTTGCCGAAAGTAAGAATCCATAAGTGGATGGTGAGGCGGCTAATTGATTAGAGAAGAACGGTAGCGCCACTAAGTTCATTGCAGTAAAGAAATTCACGATCGCAAGAGGAAATAAGATCCATTTCAATGTCGAACCCATTACGAACGATACCCCCTTCTTGAGATCCTTCTTATAACTTTCCACTTCGAAAGATCCTTCTTCTGTCTTGTAAAAAAAACGGAATAACCTCAGCAGTAGAAACGGAATTAAAAAGATAACCAAATTGATTCCATATAATAATGTAACGGAACCTATAATAAGTAATATTCCAGCAACACTATCAAACAAAGAGTCGGACAATTTATATGCAATGCTGAATAATGAATTCGCTCTGATCAAGTCCTTTTCCTCAACGATTTTCGGTAGGACCGTCTCTTCTACTGGATATGTAATGGCAGAACAGCATGCTGATACAAAGATGAGAGGCAATAAGTTCAGTGGCGAATCTAGACCCGTTACAAACAAAAAGATCAGACTACTATGGACAACAAGTTGGAAAAATGCTGCTAAGAAGAGGATTCTCTTCGGGTTTGTACGATCAATCAGCGGCCCGGTGAAGATGAGTAAGGCTTCTGGCAATGTGAATAAAAACCCTGCTACCCCAGCAACCAGTGCAAATTCCGATTGGTTCGCCATGTACCACATAGTAATAATGAAAAATAGACTGTCTCCTATATTCGTAAACGTACCTAGCATAAAAACGATTTTAAACTTCCGATTTCCTTTCAAGCTCATTGTATGCCCTCCTTTACCTGTCGCTATTGTAGAAGAGTTAAGGTAAGGCATATATAGAAAAGATAATTCAGAAATAAACTTTCCATAAAAAAACACTGCCAAGAAAGGCAGTGTTTACTTATTATGTTTGATATACACGATCTTTTTGATGGATTCTGTAGACAGAGCATAATCATCAGAGAGTCTTGTAATAGAAACTCCCTTGTGAAATTTTTTCCGGATAGAATCATTGCGTTCATCTAATTCTTTTCTTCCACCTGACCGTGTCCCCCACTTATGGTACGTGTCTTTCTTTTTCGGAATATATATGGTTTCTCCCTGGATATATTGTTGTATTTCCTCTATTAATGATGCAGGGAGTACTTCGTTTACTTTATCTTTCAACATAGCCAGCCCCTTATATAGTAATGAGATCTATAAGGTGCAAAGCCGCATTATGTAGGCGGTGTTAATACTGTTTCTCCTCATACAAAGCACCGCCGACTGAAATTGGCTTTGCATGAGGCTTTCGAAGTGTTATTTTCGTGCCGAGTAACATGACTGAACACTCCTTTCCTATAAGCTATTTCTATTTTTTCACAATTTTTTGGAGCCTACAATCTTTTTACGTGTCTCTGTTTAGATATATACCTCTTATTCGTGCTATAATTTTCATTTAGAGAGGTGAGCACGATGTCATTTGATGGAATTGTGACCCGGGCGATTACACATGAATTGAACGAAACGATTCAGTCCGGACGCATTATGAAAATTTATCAACCAACTGAAACTGAACTGGTATTTACCGTTCGGTCGAACCGCCAAAAACATACGCTTGTATTATCCGCACACCCGAGCTATGCTCGCTTCCACCTGACGGATGATACGTATCATAACCCAAAAGAACCACCGATGCTGTGTATGCTTCTCCGGAAACATTTGATTGGTGGATTTATTGAACGTATTGAACAAGTGAGCATGGAGCGGATCGTGAAGTTCCATATTCGCACTCGAAACGAAATTGGCGACGAGACGATGAAAACCCTGATTATAGAAGTGATGGGGAAACACTCAAACATTCTACTTGTAGATGAAGAACAGGGGCATATGCTCGACAGTATCAAGCACCTGCCTCCATCCCAAAACCGTCACCGTACAATCATGCCGGGGCAACCCTATAAACTCCCACCAGAACAAGGAAAGCTCAATCCGACGGAGCTTGAGCCAGACGAATTTCTCAAGAAACTGGACTTCAACTCTGGGAAAATGGATAAGCAAATTTTAGGAACAGTGATGGGCTTTTCTCCGATGATTTCTAAGGAGATTGTACACCAGGCAGGACTTGGTGGACCTGACGGGCTTAAAGAGGCTTATCGTGCAGTTCGAGAACGACTGGTGAATCACGATTATTCCCCGCAAATTCACCGAGCGGAACGCGAACAATTTTATGTATTGCCATTGAATGAATTTTCCGGTGAAGTGGAGGAATTCGACTCCGTCAGCGCTATGCTTGATGACTATTACTCTGGTAAAGCAGAGCGCGACCGCGTCAAACAGCAAGCAGGAGATTTATTCCGTTTCTTGAAAAACGAGCGCGATAAAAACAAACGGAAGATCAAGAAACACGAAGAAACTTTAAAGCGGTCGGAAGCAGCAGAGGATTACCAAAAGCTTGGAGAACTCCTTACGGCACACATGCACATGGTGAAGCCAGGCGATGAACTGGTCACCGTCATCGACTATTATGACCCTGAACAATCAGAAATGACGGTCGAACTAAATCCTAATAAGTCGCCGAGTGAAAATGCGCAAAGCTATTTCCAGACCTACCAGAAATTGAAGAAATCGAAGCAAGTTGTGCAAAAGGAGATCCAGCGTGCGGAAGACGAAATTCAATACTTTGAACGTCTGATCCAACAAGTTGAATCAGCTCGCGAGGAAGATATTGAAGAAATACGCGAAGAACTCCGCGAAGAAGGCTACATGAAGAAGAAGTCTGCTTCAAAAGGCAAAAAGAAAAACAAACCTTCGAAGCCTTCACCAGAATCTTTCGAATCGACAGACGGCACGTTGATCTACGTCGGTCGTAACAACAAACAAAACGAGTATTTGACCAACCGCATGGCTAGAAAAACAGACATCTGGCTCCACGCTAAAGATATTCCAGGATCTCACGTTGTCATCAAAGATGAAGATCCATCGGAGGATACACTATTAGAAGCTGCTCAACTTGCCGCGAATTTCAGTAAGTTCAGCAAGTCATCCAGTGTACCTGTCGATTACACCCAGATTCGTAATGTCAAGAAACCTTCCGGAGCAAAACCAGGCTTCGTCACCTACGACCATCAACAAACGTTATTCGTGACACCAGACGCCTCGTTCATCAAAAAGCTCAAGAAATAACCAACACGCCCTCTTATATAAGAGGGCGTGTTTTATTGGGGACAGGCACCTTGTCCCACTGTGTCTAACTATCAGAATTATCATTGGTCAAGGTGAATTGGCCTCCGTGGGAGACTGTGATCTCTGGCGCCATTTTTTCTCTTAGTAAGGATAATACAATTGCTTAGTTTTGACGGTTTTTATCGAGATTCAGAAGAATTTGTTGTTGACAGGAATTCTTGTTGGGACAAAGCCCCTGTCCCTACAACCTTGTCTGTGGATTGACTTCGATAACTTCTAAGTCTGATGCTAGTAATGAGTCAACCAGCGAATTGCTGCCTCCAATTATTGTGTAGCAGAGGTCTTCATCCGTATAAATGCACCAACTTCTATCTTCCGGCCACCAGTATGTCGGGCTTCCGAGTACTCGATCGTCTTCTGTGAATTTATAGACATCATCCAACTCCCCCTTGAAGTATCGGCCGTAATCTTTCATGAAATCCCCCTTCAAACTAAGAAGGTCGTAGTGGAAAAATAGCGGTCCGTTCGTAAAGGACCGCACCAACTCCACAACCTTTGGAAGAACCTTTTCGTCTATGTTTCCTTCTTCAGGGGTAACGAGCTCCCTTGGGATACCACCTAAGTACCTTGCAATCGCTGCTGTTGAGATCTCATTCGTGTATGGGATGTCATAGCGCTTAGCGATCTCTTGAAAAGTGAGTTCTTTGCCCAGCACGAATGAAGGGTCATCCTCGACACTATGATCACTCCAAAACCTATAGCCCTCCGGTGCTTCCTGATCTAAGTAAGCAG
Source organism: Halobacillus salinus (assembly GCF_004684905.1). Classification (GTDB taxonomy): domain Bacteria; phylum Bacillota; class Bacilli; order Bacillales; family Halobacillaceae; genus Halobacillus; species Halobacillus salinus. The sequence continues at coordinate 1,446,029 of NZ_SRJC01000001.1, forward strand.
GGTTCATAACTTTACAGTACCTTTCATATATCACAGGCATCACCTTTTGAACGGCAGGAATATCACTTTCTGTTCTAAGATGCTTATGCAGCCAGTAAAACACCGTTCTATTTACCTCTTCCATCCGAGAGCCCCCTCCCCCCACACGATTCACAGCCACTTCTTGCAGCTTGGACACTGCTGTTCTCGTTGCTGTCTCCTTAGTTTCTCTCCGCAATAATGACACTTCACTACTTTTGATCTCTCGTTGAGAAAACCATCTCTTTGAATAAATACATCACGCGATTGACCCAAATACCGAACAGATATCATAATCATCATTGCAACGAGTAGTAACGCAAAGATAACAATGCCGAACGCCTCCTTAAGGTTCTATACGGTTCAAAACCTTAAATGTTTCACCTTCTTATTTCGAGCTTACTCTACTCTCCACTATTTCCCTGGCAATAGTTCTCAAGAGTACTTTCGAAGTAGAAAGACCGATATATCCACGACTGGTAAGATCTCGTACTATTTCTTTTAATACTCTATTAAGACGTAGAACCACGTTGAATTATAGGGGATTTTTGGGAAAAACAAACCTTCATGTCGATACACCAAAAACCACATGATTCACATTTATGGAATCATGTGGTTTTCGAATTCATTGAACCCATTTATACAATCGTTGAATCGTCTCCACGACCTTTTCATCTGCTTTTTTGTGCCTTCTTCTGTCAGGCACATCTTTTACCGCCACCACGTACAAAAATGGTTCTTCATGAAAGCTCCCAAGTATTCCGATATCGATGATGACATGCTCCAGGCCACCCGTCATGTGATTCAAATGATGGACAGGTATCGTTGGGACATGATCCTGCTGCCTCACCAACCCATTTACAACGGGTTCATAGACCTCCGGAAGCTCTAAGTAACCATCGTAAGTCTTCTTCAATAATAGAAACATGTCTTCGGCACTTGACTGGTTCAATGGATCTTGGGGGTCTTCCTGAATTGCCATTGTAGTAAATTCTTTTTGGATCATCTTGTTTACTTTCTGCCACCCTCCAAAGAAGTCTACAACTGCTTCTGCGACGGCAGAATCATGACTGGCAATCATCACCTCGACTGCATCCCGTAATGAAAGAGTTGTTCTACCCTGCAGGTGGGGATAGATTTCTTCACTATCTTCTAGCGGATTGAAGGAGACATCATTCACTTGATTATCCCAAGAAAACTCTCCTGTTTGGACACTTTGAGCTACTACATATCCAACAGCTAGTTTTGATGCCGAAGCTAAAGGAAACAGCTCTTCTTCACTGATAGAAGAAACCATACTCTTTTCTTTCGTGGAATATATGAGTGCAGACTGTGTACCGTGTTCGATCTCAAGCAACTTTCCAATGACCTTGCTCATTTTAAGACCTCCCGACATCCTTTTTTTACTATTATATAGCAGAAATTACAATCACATAAAGTAAAAAGAGTTCGTAAGGGGACCGGGCATTCGTCCCGAATGGGACAATTGCCCGGTCCCCTCAAAGTTAAGACGACACCTTTACAGAGAAAGCATATGTGGCGTCGCCTTGCTCCCATTCTGCATGAATTTGAAACACATAAAGGCCAGGCTGTTCAGGAGCATAAATGTTTCCGTCTTTTACAACAACCTGTTTCCGCTCTCCACCTTCCTTCCACTGAACAAGCTGAAATTCATCGGGAAAGGGTTTTAACTTCACCTCTATCTCTTCTCCTTCACGCACAGAAGTTGGTTCGTGTTGTGCAGCCATTTCAAACGCATCACGGAACACCTTATCTTCACACTTAGATGATGCTCCACTATCCCAACAGTAGGATCCTTCTGTTGCAGGAACCTCATCATCACCAACTACTATGTAGGGCTTTGGAGGACCACTGTTGTAAAGCATATTTAAGGATAAAAATAAAAAGCCTGTCAGAAATGCTCCAATGATCACCAGCCATTTCAATTTCATCACCTCTTTATAACAGTCGAGGTAGTGCAAAAAAAGTTACAAAAAAAACACCAGCCTCCAATTGAAGACTGGTGTCCTTCCTGTTAACCGGCTTTCTTTTCTTCGATAGAATCCGGCTCGATCAATTGTAAGTTTGTTTCTTCGTCTGTTTCCAACTGGAACTTCTCCAATTCTTGTTCCATGTTCGATGCTACATCTTCTAACTCTTCCGCAAGCCCGTTCAACTGATCCATCGCTGCATTACTCTCTTGAACGGAAGCTGACACTTGCTCAGAAGCTGCAGCCGTGTCTTCTGTTACCGTACTGATCTGGTCAATATTCTGTATTAGATGATCTTTGTTGTTGCTCATATCTTTCATTGAATCAATAATCTGATTCATCGTTGCGACGTTATCTGATACGTGACGGAACACATCTTCAAATGATTCTTCCGTTTCATTCACCGACATCTCTTGATCCCGTACGACTTCGCCAGTATCTTCTATTAAATCAACGATATGGTCGGTCCGGCTCTGCATATTCGCAATCATTTCAGAAACATCGGTTAACGCGGATTCCGATTGCTCAGCTAGCTTTCTCACTTCATCAGCTACAACAGCAAAACCTTTTCCAGCTTCCCCGGCACGTGCCGCTTCGATAGCTGCGTTCAAAGCGAGTAGATTCGTTTGGCCGGCAATCCCTGAGATGGTGCTGACAACTTTATTGATGCTTTCTGAACTCGCCTGGAGTTCTTCAATCGACCGTTTCATATCATTTGTCATATGATTTGTTTTATCAGAATGTTCACGGAGACGTTGCACGATCTGTTTCGCTTGTTCCGAGCGACTCATAAGAGAGTCGGATTTTTCTTTCATTTGCTCACTTTGGTTTACCACACCCGTAATCGTCGTAGCCAACACCTGAGAAGACTGCACACTTTGCTCCATCATCTCTGTCTGCGTTTGGGCGCCTGCTGCAATTTCTTGGATCGCTCTTGAGATTTCGTGAGCGGCAGCTGAATTCTCTTCTGCATTTGCCACAACATTTTCAGCAGAACTACTCACACTTGTGGAAGAACTTTTCACCTTATGAAGCAAACCACGGATCGAGTACAACATTTGTTGAAAGTCCCGGGATAGATCTCCTATCTCATCTGCACGATCCATTTCAGCATTCATAGAAAAATCACCACTACCTGCTCTGCTCATGAGTAGCTGAAGCTCCTTGATTGGTTTTGTCAAATGTCTGGTGACTAATATCGCAATTACTAGTGAAATTAGAATGACACCAAGAAGGACAATTAAGATCGGAAGGATGATTTGATTCGCCTGACTCTGAAAATCAGATACATTCACAACCCCCATCATCTTCCATCCAGTTTGTGGATTCGTTGCAAATGCAACAATCTTCTTCTCTCCATTCTCCGTATATTCATAAGAACCTTGCTCTTGTGACGCAACAGATTCATAATACTCCATCCCCTCTGCCGATTCACCAATCATCCCCTCATCGGGGTGGGCTAGAATAATTCCATTATCGCTGAGAAGCATGCCATTCCCTGTTTCGCCTACTTGTACTTGATCCATCATCTCGAGTAAAGTTCCGACCGTAAAGTCGATAGAGAATACAGCCTCTACCCCTCCATTTCGTTCGACAGCTCGAGCCGCACTGACCACCGCATCTCCGGTAGCTGCGTCTACATAAGGCTCCGTCCAAATGACTTCCCCTTGCTTGTCGACCGCTTCTTGATACCAAGGACGTGTGGTCGGGTCATAGTCGTCCCCAAGATCTGTTGCTGGATAGATCAACATATTTTTCGTAGATGAATTTCCTACGTAAATGTTCAAGATAGAAGGATTAGATTCACGCGCACTTTCAAATTGATTCAGTATTTCGCTTTCATTTGCTTCTTGATCCGCTAGTTTGGAATCCTCAGCAAAGCGATTGACGTTATGACTCATTGTGTTGAACAGCGTATCGAACGAACTGCTCATGGATTCCATCTGTCTTTCAACGTTTTTCGTCATGGCTTCAGTCGTATTATTCAGACTAAACCAGTAACTGGTTCCTGCCACCACAACCCCAGTCAGTAAAATTAGAAATAAAAACGGAATAAGAAATTGTCTCTGGATGCGTTTTGTAAACACATGGTTGACCTTTCTAAAGAACTTCATGTACATCCCCCTCTGATGCCTTTAGTGTTAATTTCGGCTCACTTTTCAGAATTTTAAGTAATTTATCATGAATAAATATACCTGCAAATTATTCCATAAAAAAAGCGCACCTCTTAGAAGTGCACTACATCTCAACTTAACATAGTCCGCGTAAGTTCCGTAAAAGCGAGCAGCGGGGGACTCATCCACTTATCCTTGTGCCATGCCATTTTCGTAAATACCGGCGGCATGTCATGATGCCAGTTCAACTCTATCAAGTCTCCTCTTTCAATATCTTTCTCAACGACCATCTCTGGTAAAAGGGCCACTCCTAAGTCTGCGATAACACATTGTTTGATCGCCTCGATACTGCCGAACTCGAATTGGTTGATCGGGTAAACATCCGCGTTCTGGCAAGACTGTTCAAATAAATTTCGATAGGAGCATCCTGCTTCGGTTAATAAAAAGGTATCCCCTTCTAACTGTTTTAGATCAACGGACGGGTGACTAGCAAGAATATGGTTCGGACTAGCAACTAGTTTAATCGAATCGGTCGCAAGGGTTTCGATCGTCAAAGACTGTTCTGCTTTTGGTACATCCATAAAAAACGCCACATCCATCCCACCGTCCATCAATTGCTGACGCGCCATATTGTCAGAATGAGCCGGTTTGAAGACTAGCTTCACTTTCGGGTAAAGTGTTTTAAACTCTTTTAATATGGGAGGCAATCGATAGGTGCATTGACTCTCCTGAGCACCGATCACAATCACACCCTCCGGTTCGTCACTTGCACTCATCGCCTGTTTCGCCTCTGCGGTTAGTTTTAGAAGTCTTTCTGCATAAGAGTGGAACTCGAGGCCAGCAGAAGTGAGCTTGATCTTTTTTCCTAATCGCTCGAATAACGGTTTGTCAAATTCTTCTTCAAGCGCTCGGATGTGCGCAGTAACACTGGATTGAGCGAAATTAAGTTGCTGTGCCGCTTTGGTGAAGTTCAACGTTTCCGCTACCTTCAAAAATGTGGTGATCTGCTTATGATCCATAAATCCCTCTCGATCTATCGGTATAACCGATCGTTTTGATTTGAATTATCCGTTTTTATGATGATTGAATTTAGTATAAGCTACTAGTTAGAAAGAATCAATGGAGGGATGAAGAATGAAAATAGCTATATTAGACGGCGGTGGAAGACGTGATGGAAATACACAAACCTTGACGGAACGTGTTGTGGATGGCATTGAAGTGTCCAGGTTTGGATTGAAGGAATATGATATTCATGCGATTTCAGACGAACGTCATGAAGAGGATGGCTTCCATGCAGTGGACGATGATTATGATGCCTTGATGACGGAGGTGATGAAACACGACGTAATCCTCTTTGCGACTCCGATTTACTGGTACTCGATGACAGCAACGATGAAAGGCTTTATTGATCGATGGTCGCAGTCCATGCGTCAACCGAAGTTTGCGGATTTCCGCGAGCAAATGGCTGAGAAGAAAGCATTCGTTGTTGCAGTTGGTGGCGATAACCCTTATGTCAAAGGACTGCCGATGATTCAGCAGTTTGCTAACATTTTTGAATTTGTTCACTTACCATTCGAAGGGTATATTCTTGGAAAAGCACACCGTCCTGGCGACATATTGGATGATGAAAGTGCGCTCTATGCGGCTGATCGTCTCCATCAAAAATTGAAAGAATGGACGTCTTAATTCTATGAGAACCTGACTTCGAGTCAGGTTCTTTTTTAAATAAGACCATATATTGGGACAGAGTGCCTGTCCCCTATGATATCCCCTATGATACACTTCTTAATATAAGAGTTTGATAGGAGGAGTATAAATTGTTCAAACACATTATATGGGATTTTGATGGAACGCTATTCGATACATATCCGATCATGGCACGCATTTTTCAGAGCTCCTTAGAAGAACATGGCTTCCATGAGTCTATAGAAGAAATTCTTCGCCATATGAAAGTTTCTATGTCTCAAACAGAACAGCATTACAAAGATAAGTATTCGATTGATGATGCCTTTCTGAAAGCTTTTCACATGAAACGCAAAGACATCGAAGTTGAGGAGTCCCTACCTTTCAAGGGTATCAGAGAGATTTGCGAATATATATACAACTCAGGCAGGTTCAACTACCTTTATACACACCGTGGATCCTCTTCTATCGACCTGTTGAAGAAGTTTGACCTTTATCCTTTCTTCCAGGATTTCATTACATCAGAGCATCGATTTGAGCGTAAACCACGTCCAGATGCCATAAATCATCTGGTAAAGAAACATGCGATGGATACGGAGCAAGCTATCATGATTGGAGATCGCGACCTGGACCTATTAGCGGGAAAGAATGCTGGAATCAGCTCTTGTTATTTTACGGAGGAGACGGAAGAAAACCCTCATGCCGACTATATCATCACGGATTTCACTTCATTGAAATCTATTATTTAAGAAACGGGACAGTTTACCTGTCCCCATCGTACTTTTGTACTTCTTCATCCTTATTGATGCTGCTTAGGTACTGTTTCCATCCTTCGCGCTTTACAAAGGGCTGGTATGATTCTTTCGGAGGACTTAAGGCGAACCCACTGAGCTTATCTTCCATGACACTTACTTTCGATAAATCCTCCAGCCAAAGATCATTTATATTGCTTAAGTACTTTAATTGCTTCTCTGTTTCAACTGACCAAACGACCTGATCCTTAGGCAGCTTCTTTAAGTATTCTATAGGTACATTCGGAAGATTGTGTAACCTATTGCCATTACCTTGGAAAAGCTCCGGGTCTTCTGCCCTTGCTATAGATAAGATATTTCCCCAAGCAAAGTCAAGATTCTTGTATTCTTCTAACATTGCCTGTCGATCTCTAGCCGACCATTGTTCTCTTTCCTCGGCATCTGCAATTATCCGATTGATCTCATCAAGAGAACTAGCTAAATCTAGAAAAGATGTACTTAACTCACTGGACATATACGTTACATATTTTTTCTTATCTTGATATTGATACACCCCGAACCCCACTAACCCAACCATAAAAGTGCTAATAATCACCGCCAACAGCTTCTTTCTATTCACCACCTGCTCCTCCTTCTCATTTCTACATCTCTTGTCTCCTTTAACCTTTAAATGTAAAAAACAAACAATAAGTCCTACCTGCTTACGGGTTTTCACTTTCGCCTCCCCCCCTAAATATTTATTGTTTTTCGATATGTTTCAATATATAATTTAATTACCAAAAAGTGGAAGAGGAGCCATGTGAGGAAGACGCTATTCTTAAAAGTCACGGTATACGTACTAGGGGCAGCAATCCTTATCTTAAGTGTATTTTGGCTCCCTTGGATGTCGGGAGAGGCGGCAGAAATAGAGCCCAGCCTTGCCTATTTACGATATCCTGTTCTTGTCGGTATTTACATTACAGCTGTGCCTTTCTTTTTAGCACTATATGAAGCATTGCGATTACTGAAATACATCGATCATCAACAAGCTTTTTCTGAAGCAGCGGTACATTCACTACGACTTATTAAATATTGTGCATTAGCGATATGTAGCCTGTATGCGGTCGGGAGTATTTTTCTGATTACACAAAGTGCTCTGCACCCTGGCATCGCTCTCGTCGGTTTGGTCATTATTTTCGCTTGCATCGTGATTGCCATGTTCGGCGGAGTCCTTCAACAGCTATTAAAAAGTGCAATCGAGATCAAAATAGAAAACGAATGGACGATTTGAGGTGACGATATGGCGATTGTAATCCACCTTGATGTCATGCTTGCCAAGCGAAATATTAGTATGACTGAGCTATCTGAACGAGTCGGCATTACCATGGCCAACCTCTCTATATTGAAAAATAGTAAAGCAAAGGCAGTCCGCTTCTCCACACTAGAAGCGATTTGTCAGGTACTCGAATGCCAACCAGGAGACTTAATGGAATATCGGGGTCAGGGACCTCGTCCCAATTAATGGGACAAGGTCCCTGACCCCAAATAAACAAAGGAGGACGAAGTGATGAATGAGTGGTTCAAGGATGTTTCGTTGTTGCAGGCAGCTTTGGTGAGTGGAGAGACGACTTCGCGGGAAGTGACGATGGCTTATTTGGAACGGATTGCTGAGTTTGATCAGAGTGGCCCGTCTATTAATTCTGTTAAGGAAATCAATCCAGATGCTCTACATATTGCAGAGGCTCTCGATCAAGAGCGTAAACAAAAAGGTGCTCGCGGTCCTCTTCACGGCATTCCAATTTTGTTGAAGGATAACATAGATACAGGAGACAAGATGCATACCTCAGCAGGTTCCATCGCCTTAAAGGACCATTACGCGAAAGAAGATTCCTTCGTCGCATCTCAGCTTCGAAAAGCTGGTGCCATCCTACTCGGAAAAGCGAATTTGACCGAATGGGCGAACTTCATGAGTGAGGCAATGCCGAATGGCTATAGTTCAAGGGGTGGTCAGGTTCTCAATCCTTATGGACCAGGAACCTTCGATGTCGGGGGTTCCAGTTCTGGGTCTGCAGCAGCGGTCGCTTGTTCCTTTGCTACGGCAGCAATCGGCACGGAAACTAGTGGTTCTATTTTGAGTCCAGCCAGCGCCAATTCTTTAGTTGGTCTTAAACCGACCGTCGGATTGATCAGTAGAAATGGTATTATTCCGATTTCGCACAGTCAGGATACGGCCGGTCCGATTACAAGAACGGTAAAAGATGCCGCCTTGCTCCTAGAAGTGTTGGCCACCCAAGACGCTCATGATCCGGCAACATCTACAAAACCGCTCCAAACATCCAATTTATATACTTTGGAGCTGAATCCTTACGCGCTTCAAGGAGCTAGAGTCGGTGTGGACTACACTTTTTTCGAAGATTTAAACAAAGAAGAAAGAAATGTAATGGACCAAGCAATAGAGGACTTAAAGTCACAAGGAGCGGAAGTCATCGAAATTTCTTTCCCCGTTACGGAGAGGGAATCAAGTGTGATGTTCCATGAGTTCAAACATGGAATCAATGCTTATTTAAGCTCCTGTGCTCCACACATTCCTGTTCATACACTGCAAGAACTGATTGCTTTTCATCGGGAGCATGAAGAAAGCGCTCTGGAATATGGGCAGTCCGTTTTGCTGGATGCTGAACAAACGAGCGGAACTCTGACCGATTCTACGTATATTAAGGATCGATTAGAAGACTTACGAATATCGACCTCTGACGGTTTAGACGCCTTAAGAGAAGAGCACCGTCTGGATGCATTCCTTTCTCCGAACGCAGCTGGTTCCCAATTACCCGCTATGGCAGGCTACCCTTCTATTACGGTTCCAGCGGGTTATACCGAAGATGAGGGCAAGCCGGTAGGGCTGACATTAACAGCCTCCGCCTTTGAAGAATCCAAACTGCTTTCCCTTGGGTATCACTATGAGCAAACGAAGAGTACACCCCATCAAGAACCTGAATTATAATAAAAAGCACAAAGCCACTGGGCTTTGTGCTTTTTCACTCTTAATAAAGTTTCGTCAACGAACTCTTATCGAAAGGAAGCAGATCGTCTGCTTGTCCGTTCTCGACTTTTTCGACCCACGCAGGATCTTGTAATAGAGAACGTCCAATGGCAATCAGGTCGAATTCCTCTTCTTCAAGTTTCTCCACTAAACCGTCCAAACTCGTTGTATCAGCGTTTGTGAAACTTGTAAACTCACCACTCAAGCCAACAGACCCGACAGAGATGACAGGTTTTCCAGTAAGTTTTTTCGTCCATCCTGCAAGGTTCAGATCCGAACCTTCGAACGCAGGCTCCCAGAACCTCCGAGTAGAGCAGTGGAAAATATCCACCCCTGCTTCGACAAGTGGTTGAAGGAATTGTTCGAGCTCTTCTGGTGTCTTGGCAAGCTGCGCTTTGTAGTCACTCATTTTCCATTGGGAGAAGCGGAAGATGATCGGAAACTCCGGCCCTACTTCGAGGCGGCATGCTTTGATAATATCTACAGCGAATTGCGTACGTTTTACAAGGTCACCACCATAGCGATCCGTTCGTTTGTTCGTTTGCTCCCAGAAAAACTGATCGATCAAGTAACCGTGTGCCCCGTGCAGTTCTATTGCATCAAAACCAAGGCGTTTCGCTTCCGAAGCTGCTTTTGCATAAGCTTCAACAAGTTGTTCCACCTCTGATTCAGTCAACGGATCTGTTACAGGTTCTCCGTCTAAAGTAAACCCAGATGGCCCGACTGGAAGTGCCTCTTCATTTGGAAGGTCCCCTTTATTCCTTGTCATTCCCACATGCCATAGTTGGGGTGCGATTTTGCCACCTGCTTCATGCACTTGGTCTACAACACGCTTCCAACCTTCAAGAGAAGCTTCCCCGTGAAAGAGAGGGATTGAGTCTCCAGACACCGAAGCAGGGTGGTCAATGCCTGTCCCCTCCGTTATGATCAAACCGACATTATGTTCCGCGCGGCGACGATAATAGGCCGCAACGTCTTCCCCTGGAACACCGTTCGGGGAAAACCCTCTGGTCATTGGAGCCATTACCGTACGGTTCGGCAATTGCAATTTATCACTGGAAAATGAATCGAAAAGTGCTTGAATAGTTTTGTTCTCACTCATGTTGTACCTCCTCCTATCATGTATACAATAAGAAGTATGGCAAATCATGGGGCGAAATCAAAATCATCTGCTTTTAACCTATAACGCACATAACCATCAGAAGTAGTGCTTTTTCCGGCAAAGCCAAGCTTCTCAGCAACTTTTATAGAAGCACCGTTCTCTGGGTGAATATCGCATACAAGCTCTGAGAGCTCCAGGCTGCCGAATCCATGACGGATTACTGCTTTAGAAGCTTCTGTTGCAAAGCCTTTGCCCCAACTATCCCGATTCAGCCGCCAGCCTGCTTCAACCTCCGGTCCGATTGCATCAAGCGGAATTAACATCACCCAGCCGAGAAATACACCTGGATCTTGTTTATGCTCAATCGTCCAATACCCGAGCCCATTTGGATATTCTTTCTGCATCCTGTCTGTAATGAATGCCTTCTGCCTTTCAGCACTTAAACCCGATTCCAGTAATTCTCTTATCTCTGGGATATGCTTCACTACTTCTGGATCACGGTCCATCTGTAGACAATCTTCCAAATCCGTCATTTTACGCTCGCGCAACAGTAGCCGCTCAGTTTCGAGATTGGGCACCATAAGGCACTCTCCTCCTATACTATGAAAAATGTTCCTTAAGCCATTTCACCCAAAGGTCTTGTGTCGTTGTTCGCAACCCTCTTCCATGCCCAATACCATCCACTAGATGCAATTCTGCATTCTTAGCTCCGGCTTCTCTCAACTCTTCAAAAAATGACTCTGTATGCCAGGCACGGATACTCCTATCTTCCTTTCCATGCAAGAGAAGAATCGGTTTTCGAGCCAGATTATCGATGTAAGTAACGGGATTACAAGAGTGGTTTCCTATTATGAAATCCTCCCATTCTTGAGGGTCAATGTCCCGGAAGGTATTTTCGTGACACCTTTTCAAAAATGGATACATGGTGGAAAGGTCTTCTTCCGGTTCGTTCGGATTTTCGTTCTGAGCTGCAGGGTCCAGCATAGGACAAAACACAACTGCTCCATCAGACAGGTCTGAAGTAGCTAAAGCTGTCAACGCTACAGCACCTCCATAACTGTTCCCGATCAGAACGACTTTATCGATGTCCCATAAGACTTGCTGCATTCCCTTCAAATCTGTCGTCTTCCCGCTTCTCAGAAGCTCCATCCCTAACTTAGCACCTTCCACAGAAGTCGAGGGGCCGAACTTTCCATAGCTCTGCCAGCTGCCAGGGTATCTTGCATTCAGTACAGTGAAACCTTGTTGCACGAGCTGATGAGTCATATCTTCCATCAGCGGCTGATTCGGAAGACCTGGAAGCCACACGAGACCGATCTTCACATTTATCTTCTCATCTGGTATCAACAGGTCTCCTAGGATATCTTGATTCTGAACAAAAGCATGCTTCATCTCCATCTGTCCTTTCTATGTATTGGGGGCACGGAAGGAAGTTACCTCTTCCCCCAATTGTCAAAATAGGTCTTTAGCGCTTCCAATTCATGAGTATGAAATACAATCCCCTCATCATCCGTTACAATATATGTCGGTCGATCTTCTGCGATTTTGAAATGCTCTGCCCGGTTGAGCACTCCGTTTGTGAAAGAAGATTCAATAGTTGTTGATCGTATCGGAGCATCGCCGAAAATATCCCGATAAGCTCCTATCTCATCCGCTTCCTCATCTGGATTATAAACATGCAAGCTGTGTTCGCCTTGATCAGCAGTGATTCGACGGACTACTTCTTCTTTTGTATAAGGCACGACTTTGATAGACTCCGCTTTATAGGAAGGGAGCGATTCTCTGTCATTGAAGTACGTTTCTATCGACACAAGTTCTTGGTGGTACGTACCTTCTACTACCACCTCCACTTTATGGAGAGATTGCAAATCTTCCAGTTGTTTAATTTCTCCACTAACTTCCAACTGATCACCTGGTATGATTCTAGCGGCTTCTATCACCTTATCGTTCTTGTCATAATTTCCATTTTCCTTTTCCTCTTCGGATAAGATATCCCCCATGTTCAAGACGAACGCTTGTGTGGCATCCTCCATGACTAGAGCTTCTCCTTCTAGTGTTGACGTTTGATTCATACATCCTGTTAAGACAAAAAGAAATAAAAGCATCTGCCACTTCACCGTCATCCCCCCTCTTCTACGATTGTCCACGACAGTGCATCATCTTCCTCTAAAGCTCTCAATGCTTCCAAGTGATCGGTATCGTTCAAAATTGGGTTACTAGATACAAAGTCTTCTCCGATGTTAACGTTAACGTATTCGAAATTCGATCCGGTTTGGGTTGGCTTTTCCAAACTGAATTTAAGGCTGTACTTCCGTATGCCACGCTCATCATCCAACCTTACTTTCACATCAGAGAAGTCTTGGAGCAGTTCATGTATTTGTTCTTTGTCTTCTGTCGACATTTCTTTGACAACTACCGTCCTGAACTCCCGCGGATCATTCACCTGAATCGTGACTTCTTGAATGTCGTATTCCGGATTGTATAGTTCTGGATATAGATCCTTCGTTGTCACTACTTGGCTTTGGGAGAATACAAAATATGCTACGCCAACAACGAGTCCTGTAAGTAGAACAATCGGTATAAAACGACGAATGTACAATCTCAGCAGCAGCATTAGTAATAACACCGAAAAGACGATAACCAAATAAACCAAAAAATCCCTCCTCAGGAAACGTTCTTACATGTAGTACGAACGGAGGAAGGATTTGGTTTCAATGAAGTGGGGTCAGGGACCTCGTCCCACAAAAGGGACGAGGTCCCTGACCCCACTCACTCTACCTGCGCTTTCTAATCTTCTTAACGGATTGGTTGATGACTTCGGATAGCACAAGTCCTATGGCGATTGCCCCTGATACCATGAAAGCTTTTGCGGAAATCGGAAGCGCCGTTTCATAATTGTTCTGAACAAAGTGCCGCATAGCATCATAGGCAAGCCCTCCAGGAACCAGCGGTATGATTCCTGCTACACTGAAGACGATAACAGGTGTCTTATATTTTCTAGCAAAGAACTGGGCAATCATCGCGATGACAAACGAAGCCACAAACGTTCCTGTAATCTCATTCAAGTCCCACTCTACAAAGATACGGTAAATGATCCAACCTGTAGATCCGACCAAACCGCATTTAAATAACGTACTCTTCGGAGCTTGAAAGATCACTCCAAAAGCAGCGGATGCGATAAAACTCGTAATAAGTTGTTCAACCCATAACATAGATACTCAACTCACTTCTAAAAAATTGAAAAAGCGATGGCCACTCCACCACCGATAGCGAATGCAGTCAGAAACGCCTCTGCACCTTTAGATAATCCTGAGACAAGATGACCTGCCATCAAGTCTCGAACGGCATTCGTAATGAGCAAGCCTGGTACAAGCGGCATAACTGATCCGATGATCACTTTATCTGCTTCACTTCCCAGTCCGAAACTCAATAGCGTAAATGCGAGCGCTCCAATGATTAAGGAAGCTAGAAATTCCGCAAAGAATTTGATTTCGAAGAAGCGGTGGAAGGCAAGCAGTGCAATAAACCCGACTCCGCCCGAAATACAAGCCGGTAAAAAGTCGGACCAATGACCCTGAAACATAATTGCGAAGCACCCACTTGCAAGCGAAGCGGCAGCTATTTGAGTGGGCATGGAAAACTTCACTCCAGCCTGATCAAGCTTCGTAAGCTGCTCATGAGCGGCTTGAATATCCAGGTCTCCAGCCGTGATCTTTCTCGATATGTTATTTGCAATCGTTACATGACTAAGGTTAGTCGTGCGATCCGAAACCCGGACGAGTTTGGATGGTTCCACTTGGCTTAGGGAGAAGACAATACCTGTTGGCGTAACGAAGCTTTGCGCTTCCTCTTTTCCATATGAAGCTGCAATACGGGTCATCGTATCTTCGACTCGATACGTCTCCGCTCCGTTTTGAAGCATGATCCTTCCAATCAATAAACACAACTCGATCACTTCTGTTGTGCTAGTTTGAGGTTTCATTAGGCCCTCCCCCTTTTCCTGTTTGATCTCGTTTCTAAAGTGTAGCCGATTCTATTTCCTATTCGCAACAGATTTTTGACAAGCTTGGGTAAAAGTCATGAAAAAAGTGGTTCCTTATAAGGAACCACTTTCGAAAAATTTCATGATTATTTTTTCTCTTCTACCGGATCATCGAATAAGTCGGTGAATTTCGCTACGTTTTCATTTGTGAATTCGAAGGCCATTCGGACTTCACCGAACCCCGGTTGGAAGAAGTAACCTTGTACTTCGTAGCTACTAGCATTCTCTCGTACTTTTGTCAGGTGGAAATAGCGCTGGATGTACTGAGCCATTTCTTCAAGTTTCTTGTTCCGCACCTTGATCCATTGTTGTTTTAGTTCTTCTGTTTCAAAGTCTGATTCTTTTAGCATATCCTCACTCCTCTACGGAAATAGAAAACTCTGAATCTTCTATACTCATTATAGTATAAAAGCTTCCACATCTTTTCAACTATCCATAAGAAAAACTTATCTCTTTTTACCTTGTGGAAAGAGCCACCGCTTATACAAATGATCATTAGTTACAAAACGATTTTCATCTTCGTGACTTTTATAATATCGGTCATCACAACAAGGAGTTAAACTTCTCTCCTAAACAGCAGGGAATCCGCTCCCCTCCTATATCTATATGCTTACCCCGAGAGTTAGAACTTTAAAACGATTCCTTGGCGACATGGCGCTCCTCACCACTAGAACGAAGCGAGTGAACCAGCGCCAAAGAAATAAATAACATAAGGAAACAACCTGAACAAACCGCTAATCGAATCGACTCCGCCTCTGCAAGTAACCCGATTGTTATTACAGATAAGATGACAACAAAGGACTCCCCCCATTCATATAAACTCCCTACACGTCCCATAATAGAAGGTGGAATATGGTCTTGATAAAATGTCAGAAAGCCTGTGTTAGCAAATGCCAGTGAAAATGAAAGCAGAAAGCATCCAATTGCTGCACCCAAGAATCCATTTGAAAAAGCATAGATCAAATATCCCATTGCCATGCCTAATCCACCACCGCTCATCGAGAATCGTGTTGTCGTCTTATCAATTAAGATATTCTGAATGACAGCACCTAAGATAATCCCTCCCCCCGCAATACTGACTAGGATCCCGTAGCTTGGATTCGACAACCCGAGCACCTGCTTGGAAAATGCCGCCTCCAACGAATCGATAGCCGCCGTCATTACAATAAGCAAGGTGAACAAACTGTAAATAATCATCGTTTTCGCATGGGTATGACTGAAAGAAACAACCAGCTTCCAGTCTTCCCTTATCGAGAATGAGGAGGATTCCATTGTTTCTGTCCGTACAGAAGGTAGCCACAGTGTCAGAAATGCAGATAAAAGAAATGTAGCACCATTTAAGTAAACGGCAGCCCAAGGGGAGCCGATCCAGAACATTAGCCCTGCAATGCCTGGGCCGAGGAGGAACCCGCCGGAATCGACCAGACTTCTAAGCGCATTGAACCGCTTCCGTTCTCCTTTTGCCAGGAAACTAGTCATGTACACCATCGATGCAGGCCTGAACATGGCGCTTGCCATATTAACAAGAAAAACAAGGCAATACATAATGATTAGAGATGAGAAGAAAGGAAGAATGATGATCAAGAGTCCTCTTACCGTATCTAACCAGATCATAAGTCCCCTCGCGTCAAGCCTGTCTATAAAACTCCCCGCCCAGCCATTCGTCATCATCGCTGCAGCTGGCTTCAATAGATATAAGACTGCTACGGCAAAGGGAGATCCGGTCATGTCTAACACGATCAAATTGAAAGCTATCAAGTAAATCCAATCTCCGATATTGGATAATCCAATATTAAACAATAATAATTTCATCAGGTCGCACCTCTTTCCATAAAGTGATGGAAACAAAAAAAGAACCCCACCCCCAAGACTAAGTCTTGGGGACGAGATCCTTTCGCGGTGCCACCCCAGTTTGTTGATACGTCACCATATCAACCTTTTCGGGTACGCCATCACTGGTTATACCCTAGCTCTGTAACGGGAGCACCCGGCGCACGATCCCAACCATCGTTCCCATGCGACGCTCTAGAGGCTTGTTTCAACGAGGTCGTCCTTGCTCTTTTCACACCATCAAGAGCTCTCTGTGAAGAACTGTACTCATCTACTCTTCTCTTCCCTGCGTTTGGATATTTCTTCTATTATTCACTAATTGCATTCTTTTGTAAATCTTTATTTTTGTAAACTTCTCGAATCAATGCTTAATAGTACACGCTTCTTATTATTGTTGTAATCACATTTAAGAAATTGAGTCTGTTATCTAAGAAATAATTGGCTGTCCATCTTTATATGTAAATAAGTGACTGCCCTTTTCACTCAATAGAACTGGTAAGTATTGAGCGACCATTTCTGCAATTCCAAGATTTTGAGGATTAAGTATCCAATCAATAGACTTCCAATCTAAGATCCCTTCTCGTGTTTTCAAAGGGATTTCATATTTCAAATCTTCATCAATCTCAAACAAGTAGACATATATCCCATCCTGTTCACCGTTGTTATTTTCCCATCTTACAGTACCTTTAGAAAAATAAGTTTCTACTCGGATCCCTGTTTCCTCAAATACTTCACGTAAAGCACCTTCATCAGGGGATTCGTCCTTCTCAACCTTACCGCCTACTCCATTCCAGACTCCCATGATAGGAGCTTTTTCCCGATTAAGCATCAAAATTCTATTTTTTCTCTTGATAAAGCAAACTGTGTATTTAAACATCGTATAGACACCTCTTCATTTAAGCTTTCATCAAATTATAGCCTCTAAAATATAATTATCCAACACTGATTCACTTCAGATTCTGGCGACTTAGCAACTCATGCCTTTACCACTATCTTTAGGCGTAAGAAAAGCCAGCATACAATGCTGACTATTTCCTTTGTTATTAGGCATGAGCTTTGACGTTCTTTTCACTTCTATGTTTAGTAGCAATGATTCACTCCGTCACTTGAGTGGAAATCCACCACGTATTTCCAGCAGGGTCCGAAACCCCTCCACGACGATCAGAGTCATCTTTTTTTACAGGCTCCTGCACCGATTGCCCGCCCGCTTCAAGGGCCTTATGATAAACAGCAATCGAATCGGGTACATAGAGGTGAATATGAGCTTTATAACCCGGCCACCCTTCCGTCGACTGCGCAATCATAATAACCGAATCATCAAGTTTAACTTCTGCGTGCATGATCGAACCATCGTCCCTCTCATAGCGGCGAAGTTCTTGCCCATTAAAGGCTTCTTTTAAAAAATGGATAACTGCGGTTGCATCATGGGTCACTAAATATGGAGAAACGGAAGAGTATCCTTGCGGTTTATAGCTCATCTTCTAACCTTTCCCTTCTCGTGGTTGAAATAATTACAACCGTTTTATGATTTCTTATTTTTCATTATACCGTATTGAATTGACGTTTATTGAATGAAAGAGCCGTAAACGTTAAGACAAATCTACCGATCAGGAAGCGGTTTATATGTTAGCTCTTGAAATTCTAAACTTGGTGCTATTTTAAACCTTTATATAATTAATTTGATAAGCTCTTGTTGTTCACTGATTTAGCTATCAATTTCTATAATTATTTCCCCAGGAGTCCAGCTTCCATTCATTTTGAATGCTAGCTTCTCACTACTATCAGATACTTCAAAAGTCGATTCTGTAACAACCTTGCTTCTACCTTTAATTTCAAATCCATTCCAAGTGGAGTCTGTGGTCACTTCTTCGAATTCTATCGGTTTGTAAGACTCCCCATCACTATTCATCAATTGGAAAGTTTGCGGTTTATACACAACACTCGCCTCTCCAGTTTTCTTGTGATAGGAAATTCGGATGGTGATTAACTTCTCGGTTGTTTTGAGACTTGAGGGAGGATCTACACGTTCTACAGTGACTTCTTTATCCTCTCCGTCAAATACTTCATCTCCAAGTTTTAAGGTCTTATATGCAGTCTTTTTCTCCGACATGATAGAATCCCCAGATTGACCGGGTTCATCACCCTCAACTTTGATTTCCTCCTCAGTGGGGGCAGAAACCTCAAGATCCCCTTCCGTTCCTTCGATGTCATTCGTAGTTGTACTACTGGAATCAACCTGTTCATTCGAATTCGAATTCGAATTTGCGGGTATGGCAAACAGCATGATGGCAACGACTCCGGCAGCCAAGGTAACACCTCCCATACTGAATACATATCGGAACGCCTTTTCTGTTTTGGCCTTGTTGGATACCCCTCCCCGAAAACCTTCACTCGGTGTCAATTGTACGGCCTTCATGGCAGGTAACATTGCTCCGACAATTCCCGTAACAATTGGGATTAAAAGGGTAGACGAGAAAAATAATAGAGAATCAAATGGAAATTGATTGTAACTGATGGTGATGGCTGCAAGGGATATGGAAAGACCTAACAGTCCAGCAATCAATCCAGAAATAGCACCTTCCCAAAGGACTAGCACCCTTACCGTATGATTCCTCCATCCTAATGCTTTCAAGACAGAGAATTCTGCTTGCCGTTCGGATACATTCTGCCACATGATTTCTGCGGTGGTGAGAATAGCAATCAGTAATGCAACACCCATAGCTATATAATGCATGACACCGACTTCCATGGCTACAAACTCACCAAGCCAAGTAGTATACATGGTTCCACGTAATTGAACGGTGATAAACAAAAAATACATTAACATAGCCGCAGGAAGGGCAATAGAGACAACGGATAACAACGCTCTCTTCCATTGGGTCATCAATTGATTGGCTGCCATCCCAAAGCTAGTGAGGGCTTGGAAGCTATGTCTTTTCTTTGTTGACACTTCCCCTGACTTCATCGTTTCGTATGGCGAAATCCTTTGCACTAAAACACTCGGAACCAACGAACCTAAAAGGTAGACCGACAGTCCGAATATAGCGATGAACAGCAGCCTCCATATAGATGTCTCCACATCATTTGTGACATAAATGATCCCTAGTATCAGCCAACTGACTAAGGAGACAAAGATTCCTAGGATAAGCGCTTCTATAAATATTAGCAAGCTCAATTGCTTCGGTCGCCAGCCTACCGCAAGTAATACGGCAAACTCTTTTTTACGTGCATACATCATCATGATGTTAGAGGTGAACACATACACTATAGCTACGACAATGACACTAGCTATAACACCGGACAATCCCATTTTCGACTCCTTAAAAATGGAGATAGAAGAACCGAGCTTAATCCAAGGTTGTTCAACCCATCCAAGGCTCTCCTTCTCACCAGAAGCTGGGATGTGGGTAATGGCCGGCTGTGGCGATGACCCCAAAGTAATATCGGTGATCAAACCTGTTTCTTCTTCAATGTCTTTTGCTATTTGTTCAAGCACCTGTCCACTAGATTCGGACATTTCATTGACACCGTGCACTTTTACACGGATAGCTGATATCGGCTCCTCTCCGAGAACCTGAGAAGCAGCTTCAATAGTGGTCAACAACAGTGGAGGCTTCGTCAGGAAACCATAAGGATTGTTCAGTGGCTTCATTTCTTTTGGAGGATTAATAGGATTCTGATCATTATCCATTACCCATTTTGCACTTGAAGGAAAATACGTTTCCATCGGGAGCTCATTCAATGGATCCTTAGACAGGTCCAATTGAGAGGGGTCAAACACCCCATGAAAATCAAGTTCTAAACGAGGCCAGCCTTCACTAGTTTCGGAAAACATACTGATAGGCCGGTACGCATGCTTTTGTGCTAAAGGGCTGTCCTCTGGCACAGAATAGGGTTCTACCTGATAGGCGAAAGGCCAACGCTCCCCGAATGGACTGCTGACTTCTTGATAGTTTACGGGGGAGGGCTGGAAGGCCATCCAGTTGAAGGAGTCAAGAGATGCCCCGGCATCCTCATTGGTTCCTTTGATTAACTCAATCGTTTTTTGGTGGGATTCTTCTGAGGTAAAAGTAAAGTGATCGATTTGTTTAGCTTCAAGATCATCGAGGTATTGAATTCCTCCCCTATCCTTAACTTCGTTCATAACTTCTTCTTGTTCATCCTGCTTAAAAGATTGCTCGAGCTTTTCAATAGTATAGGTGGACGTTCCTTCCACAAATGACTGGTTACTCAACAGAACAGGGATATTAATATTCTGGATCCCTGTACTGACCTCCTTGATTGAAACGTACGCTTCATTATCTAAAAAGCTTTTGGATTGTTCCGTTTTATCTGAAATGGCATCATTCAACCCTGCTAATTGGGCTTCTGCTTCTGGGTCTATTCCTGCAATCAGGATATTATTGCTATTAATCAGCTTTCCATTAAATCCAGTTACGCCATATTCACGCTGGGTACCTTGTGGGGCCTGCCAATCTCCAACAGTGAAATAAAGGGTATTGTCGTCCTCATAAGTACTGACACCATTAGTCGTTGAATTGCTCATATGTAGACGATATATACCAGGTTCATCATAATTTACTTCCGCCAGTGTTGTACCATAATCTACGTAACCCATCATGGAGATCGGAGCTGCTGTTTCTATCTTTTCCATGGAACGGATGGTTTCATATTGTTCAAGAGATATTCCTCCACTAAGTCCGCTAAGATAGTTAGGCTCTAGTAACTTTTTATCTTCTGTTACACTTCTACTTCCAGGAGGACGTACGACAATATCGTAGGATGATTTCCAACGTTTTTGCAGTTCATCAACGATTGTACCTTGACTAGCTTGAGTCGTTCCAACTAGATAACTTAACCCGATACTTACAATCAACGCACCAATCAATAGCAAAATAAACCGTTCCTTATTTCGCCACCACGAATTCCAAATGAATCGTATCATTTTCCTCCCCCATTATCATGTATGACGTTTCCATCTTTCATTTCAATTGTACGACCAGCTCGAACAGCTAGCTCGGGTTCATGTGTAACAAAGATAACCCCGCATCCTTTCTCCTTATTAAGTTCAAGGAGCAGGTCAAAAATAATCTCGCCTGTTTCGGTGTCGAGATTTCCAGTAGGTTCGTCTGCTAGCAGCCAATGAGGCTCATGGATTAAAGCTCTAGCTACAGCAACACGTTGCTGCTGTCCTCCTGAAAGCTGGGAAGGTAGGGAATGAAGCTTATTTTCAAGTCCTACATCCACCAACAGCTGCTTCGCACGATCCTTCTTATCGTAAGAAACCTTCCTAGATAAAAGCGGTGCCATTACATTTTCAAGAGCCGTCATAGTAGGCAACAGATGATATTGTTGAAAAATAAAGCCAATGTGTTCAAATCTGAAGTCTGCTAACTCATTGGCGTTCATTCCATGTAGCTCTTGCTTTTCGTAGTATATGTGCCCACTAGTCGGGGCATCTAGTGTACCAACAAGACTAAGAAAAGTAGACTTCCCAGAACCCGAAGAGCCAACAATGGAGACGAACTCTCCCTCTACAAATTCCAAATTAACTTGATTTAGTGCAATTGTATTTACACCGTCTCCCATATACTCTTTATGTAATCCAACGCATTCTATTGTATGTGGCATATACATTCCTCCATGAAGATTTAGTACGAATTCAACTATGTACAAAAATCATTATGATAATACTGATTATTTTTCACCCATATTACGAAGTGCCTATTTTTAGATTTAAAACTCTATTACACCACTTCTCTATCACTCTCAAAAATCCCTTTAATTACCAAAACTGAATCATACTGATCTTGAAACTTAACCCTCAATTTCCTGGCTCAATATTTAAATAGGCGGACGTTCTCTCTGTTAGAGAATCTCCCGTTTCATTAATACTATTTTGCAACCTCCTTCTCCTAATTTTTTTCATGATTGTATTGCAGAATAGACTATAAAAAGAAGCACAACCCCATCCATAGTATGAATGGGGTTGTGCTTCGAATTTTCGCATATATCATTTTATTTCTTGTAAAGGAGGTAGTGCTTCCTTACTTTATTGAAGTCTTTGAGCTCATCTTCCCACCGATCTTTTATGTCTTCAACAGATTCTCCATTTTCAATTGCTTCTCGAATCCAGCCATTCCCGACTAAAAGATCGAAGAAGGATACGCCTGCAGAGTTTTCCGCACGGAACTCGAAGTCTTCCGGATACATGTCATGAATCGTCTTCACGAGATAAACACCGGTTTCTACAGCATTGAACTCTTCACGATCGGTGACGTGTATCTGCACTCCATGGGTCAATTCTCCAGCATGCTTTGAGAAAGATGGTGTGAAGGATGCCGCTCTGAACCTTACTCCCGGTAGGTTGTAAGCATTCATCGCTGCAGCAAGATCCGTACTATTGATGAAAGGTGCACCGATCAATTCGAATGGCCGAGTCGTACCGCGCCCTTCTGAAACATTCGTCCCTTCAATCAACGCCGCGCCTGGATAAACGAAAGCCGTATCGACAGTCGGCATATTCGGTGAAGGAGCTACGAATTCAAGACCAGTTTCATCATAGTCCATGCTCCGCTTCCACCCTTGCATTTCCACAACCGTTAAGTCCGCACCAATCTCAAATTCCTTATTGAACAATTTCGCAAGCTCTCCAACTGTCATTCCATGGCGAAGTGGAATCGGATAGTTTCCAACGAAGGACTTGTAGTCTTCGTCCAACACGGGACCTTCCACTTGTTCTCCACCTAGCGGATTCGGGCGATCAAGTACGATAAATGGAATGTCGTTTTCCTGAGCTGCTTCCATCGCATACGCCATCGTATAGATATACGTGTAAAAACGTGTTCCAACGTCCTGGATATCAAACAACAACACATCAATGTCCTCTAACATTTCCTTAGTAGGTTTACGTGTCTTACCATAGAGACTGTAGACAGGAACTCCCGTCTTTTCGTCTATATAAAAATCCACATACTCTCCGGCCTGAGCACTGCCCCTGACCCCATGTTCCGGGCCATACAATGCCGTGAGGTTGACGTCCTCATCGTCGTATAACAAATCAACGATGCTGTTCAAATTTTGATCAACACCGGTCGGGTTTGTGATAAGCCCTACATTCTTCCCTTCAATCAGTTCTTTCTCTTCATCTAAGAGGACTTCCACTCCAAGCTTGAAGGCTTCCCCTTTTTTATGATGTCCTTTGTGTTTCCCAGGGTTTCCATTATGATCCGCGAAAACGACGGAGAACGTCGACCATGTCATGATTAATACGAGCCCGAGCATAAACCACTTTTTCAAAATAATCTCTCCCTTTTGATTATGATGAAGAAGGGCGCGGTGCCCCTCTTTGTTCATACCGTAGTTCCCTAATAGCTCAACCCTGTCCCATATTCAAACAATACGCCACCATCTGTACCTGGGATCGTCACAGGCAGTTGGCCAGTTGGATTGTTTGTACCGAAAATGGTAGCAGCCGTTGCTTCAAAGCTTGCATCTCTGAAGCCATACTGGGCGATATAAGCGTCCACCCCTGGATAAGCCATGACGTCATATGGATTGCGGATTCCAACACCGACCACTTCTGCATCTGTATTGGCCATCACTTCTTGCATCAACTGCATTTGAGGATGGTTTGCCGAACGCGTGTACACATTGTATGTGTACGTACCAAAGATGACTTTTTCTGCTTGCGCCACGATTTGTTTCTGCTCGGCCGTTAACTCGCTTTCTCCTGTTTTGATCAACGTTGTATTAGAGTGGTGAGCAGTTACTTCATCCGCAAGGTCTGCAATAAACGTGTTTCCGATAACCACTACCTGATCATCACCTGATGATTCTAGTGGCAGGACTCCATCATTTTTCACGAGTGTAATAGAGCGTTCTGCCGATTCTTTTTCAACAGCTTTATGTGCTTCTGATCCGACGACTGCCTCAGCTTCTGCGATTTTCTCCTCAATTGGTTGCATTGTTTCCTCTTTAATGATGCCTCGGTTCAACTTCAGTGTAAGGATCCGTTCCACCGAATCTTCAATCGTAGCCATCGGGATTTCACCGGACTCTACAGCGTCATAGACCCCTGTTGCAACTTCTTCAAGACCTACTGGCATGAGCGCAATGTCTGTCCCGGCATTGATTGCACGAATAACAGCATCGACCGGCCCAAAATGGTCAGCAATTGCTTTCATATTCAAAGCATCAGTGACGACGACTCCTTCATAATTCATCTCCTCACGCATTAAACCTGTAAGTACCTTCTTAGAAAGCGTAGCTGGAATGGCGATTTCAGTACCATCTTTCTGTGAAATTACTTTGGTATCATCGATTTTCGGAAACGTGATATGTGCGGTCATGATCGCATCAATCCCGGCATCCATCGCCTGTTGGAACGGATACAGTTCAATTTCCTTCAGACGTTCTAGGTCGTACGGGACTTCAGGAAGACCTAGGTGAGAATCTGTCGCCGTATCTCCATGACCCGGGAAGTGTTTCGCCGTTGCGGCTACCCCGTGCTTTTGCAGACCTTTCGTGTAAGCTACTCCCATTTTCCCGACGAGCTCTGGATTTTCACCAAAAGAACGTACGCCGATGACAGGGTTATCCGGATTGTTATTCACATCCATAACGGGGGCAAAGTTCATATTGATGCCAAGGGATTCAAGTTCAGCTCCGATCACTGAACCAACA
The DNA here is from genome assembly GCF_004684905.1 of Halobacillus salinus. GTDB lineage: Bacteria > Bacillota > Bacilli > Bacillales > Halobacillaceae > Halobacillus > Halobacillus salinus. The sequence goes on from NZ_SRJC01000001.1 coordinate 1,471,265, forward strand.
TCTTCCGCAATTTCCTCCGAGCGCGTGGCACCTAAAGCCATGTTCCCTGGCATATCCGTACCTGATTGAAGACGAGTTACAATGCCGCCTTCCTGGTCAATCGTCATCAGTAGTCCGTATTTTTCAGATGCTGCTTGATAATCGGAGACAAGCTTCGCTGTTTGTTCTGTTGTCACGACATTTTCCCTGAATAAAATAACCCCACCCAGGTGATATTTCTGTACCATTTCTTCGATTTCAGGGAGCATTTTTGTGACATTTTCTCCTTCCCACTTTCTAAAATCAGGCATCAGCATCTGACCGACTTTTTCCTCCATCGTCATGTTGGAGAGGGCATGTTGTACGAGGTCGTAACGATCACCGCCCTGCTTTTTAATGGAAGGCTTGAATTCCGGCTTGCCTTTCTTCTTCTCTGAACGATCTGGCTTGTAGTCCAAAGCGATCCGGTCTTTAAATTCGCCATTCGATACCGTCACCCATGCTCGACCAGGTTGTCCTGTAAACGTAACCGTACCATCATCTTCAACGGTAGCAACGTTTACATTCTTCGATTTCCAGACGAGACCTTCCTCTACCCTAGTAAAATGTCCGTCTTCATAAACGTTCAGTGCCGAGAGAGTAAACGAATCTCCTTCCATCGTGACATCTGCCTCTGGGACATTCTCAAAGATAATGACATCGGATAATCCATTTTCTTCAGCCGCTTCCACCTTTGTCCCCATTAACCAGGACGGCAGCATCATACCAATGGTCAGTGTAAAGATAAACATCCATTTGCCCGCCATTCTCATTCACCATTCCTCCTTGATTTATCTATTTGTAAAAGGTGTCTTACTATCCATAAAGACCCTTTTGCAAAACATCTCCTTAATAACCAATGCCATATTAAGTCGGGACAGGTGAATTCATGTTGTAAACGTTTACATTTTGTAATAAAAGCGTAACGGAAATAGTTATAGTCGTCTATACCACTTAAGGCCTGAATCTTTGATCATTTCTCTGTTTCCCAAATCTTTCCTCCCATTTCAATCGAATCATTTAAATAATTATGTCGCACCATTTTAGTGGATGTGACTTGGCGCTTTTAGTAGTACTCTTCCTTTTACATTCTTTCATTTATATTAGGAAATAATATATAATAACGGGGTAATTTGTCTGAATTTAACAATTCTTATATAATGAAAATGTTACTGTGTCGAAACTACTCCCCTTATATTCTAAAAAAATCGCATGCGGTTGCTTATTTTGGGTATGCAAATGGTCTGTAAATCAGTGATATTACTCGTGTTTTATAGAAATATCGAATCAAAAAATTATAAATTAGGAGGGTTTGATGAAAAATAAAAGCCTGCTTATTATTGTAGCGATTATTGTGGTTACTAGTTTCATTGGCGGTTCCAGTATCTTCTCCCAACCGAAGGATGCAGAAATGGAAAAACGCGTGTCATCCGATATGAGAACGCTGTACAAACCAACGAAGAAGACCGACGTGACCGAAGTGACCGAAGTTTCTATCGCGGCCGTGGGGGATCTGTTAATACATAATGAGGTATATAATGATGCGAAGACTTCTTCTGGTTATGACTTTAATCCGATGTTTCAGGAGGTTTCTCCCTTTCTTTCAAATGCTGACATTACATTTGCGAATTCAGAGAGCATCATGGGGGGTGCCGCAATCGGGTTATCCACCTACCCTTCATTCAACACGCCCTTTGAATTAGGAGATACGTTAAAAGCTAACGGCATTGATATAGTTTCTATGAGCAACAATCATACCCTGGACCGGGGTGTTCCCGCTATTGAAAACGCTATTAATCAATGGGATTTACTAGGAATTAAAATGGTGGGTTCCTACTTGTCACCGGAGGAAAGGAACACCATTACAACAATCAAAAAGAATGACATCACTTTCTCCTTTTTAGCTTACACCTATGGAACAAATGGAATTCCGACCCCTGAAGGGAAGCCTTACCTAGTGAATAGGATTGATAAAGACCTGATTGTCTCTGACATCAAGCGCGCCTCCAGCAAATCAGATGTCGTCGTCTTAAGTTTACATTTCGGCAAGGAGTATGAAAGAAACCCAAGTGATGCTCAGAGGGAATTGGCAGCTTTTGCGGCCGAACAAGGTGCAGATATAATACTCGGACATCACCCACACGTGCTGCAACCACCGGAATGGATTCAAAATACAGATGGGTCTCAAACTCTCGTTTTTTATTCTCTCGGCAATTTTCTCTCTGGCCAAGAAGAAAAGTACCGACGGATTGGTGGCATAGCGGGTGTGAAGGTACAAAAAGTGAAGGGTATGGAAGGAACATCAATCGATATAAAGGATCCCCAGTTTAAACTCACGTATGTAGACTTTGAAAATGACCAGGATTTCAAAATTACTCCTATGAAGGAATTTGATGCCGACATGTTTCAAGAACTATCCAAACACATGAAAACATCTATCCATGATCTATCGGTAAACTAAGTTGAAAAACCCGGACGAGGCTCCTGATATTTACCTTTATTCATACATTAAAAAAGAAGAGCTATTCTCCCCTTTAGGAGAATAGCTCTTACTTAATCCATTATCAATTAGGAAGGGAACCCAAGAATCGCTTTTTTCTCAAGATATTCTTCAATTCCATAATCGCCCCACTCACGGCCAATACCTGATTGCTTATACCCGCCAAACGGTGCATTGAAATCATGAGAGGCATCATTTACCTTGATGCGTCCAGCACGGATGGATGTCGCAACTTTTCTAAGTGTTTCTGGGTCTTTACCATAGACATAACCTGCTAGTCCATATACAACATCATTTCCTATTTCAATCGCATGATCGATTGTGTCATACGTAATAATACTCATTACAGGTCCGAAGATCTCCTCTTGCGCAATGACCATATCATTAGAAACATCAGTGAATATCGTTGGCTTCGCGTAATACCCTTTCTCTAACCCTTCTGGAAGTCCTGTGCCACCAGCAATTAGATTTGCACCTTCTTCAATCCCTTTCTCAATATAGGACTGAACGGTGTCCCACTGCTTCTTGGATACAAGTGGTCCAACATAATTTCCTTCACGTGGATGACCCACTGGGAATTCAGGAAGCACTTCTAATACTGCTTGTTCAAATTCTTCCTTCTTAGAAGCTGGAACAATCATTCGGGTAGCTGCAGAACAAACTTGTCCAGTATTCGTGGCGATATTACTTACTGCATTTCGTGCAGCATCCTTCATATCCGCATCCTCAAGAACAATCAATGGAGATTTACCACCTAGTTCAAGAGCAACGTTTTTAATCGTTTCAGAAGCATTTTGCATTACTTTTGTTCCGACACCAGCTGAACCTGTGAATGAAACAAAGTCAATATCAGGGTGTGAGCTAATGCCATCACCGATTGTTTCGCCTGTACCGTTAACTAGGTTGAATGCACCCTTAGGTACGCCTACTTCATCAAAAATCTCTGCTAACATAATGGCAGCAAACGGCGTCATCTCAGATGGTTTTAAAACAACTGGGCTACCGGCAGCAAATGCGCTGGCAATTTTCGTTGAAGATTGGTTTGTTGGGAAGTTCCATGGTGTAATTAAGCCACTTACCCCAACAGATTCTTTGACTACCGTATGGTCACCACGGTGTTCCATAAATTCAATATTTTTAAGGGATTCAGCCGCTTGGGCAAAATGATTATAGCCCATGCTATAGTGAACCTTCTCCGAAATTTCAAGAGGTGCACCTAACTCATCCGTCATGACATCAATAAATTCATCTTTGCGTCGTGCATATGCCTCGGCTATGTTCTCAAGCATTTCAATACGTTCTTCTTTAGAAGTTTGAGAGAAACTTGGGAAAGCATCGCGAGCTGCTTGAACCGCCTTAGTCAGGTCTTCCTTCGTCCCTAAACTAATTTGTCCCATTGGTTCTTCCGTTGCAGGGTTAATAACGTCATAGGTGTCACTACCAGTCGATTCAACCCATTCGCCGTTAATGTAATGTTTTAAGTTCGTACGCATATTCAAATTCTCCTCTATAAAAAAGTTGTATAGTTTTGTTTATGTAGTCGTGTATTACCGCTTATGCTCTAAACGAAACATCTCGAACCTACAGCAGTTTTTTTAGGTTGATTCGGATTACGCTTACACTATTGGTATAGAAGGAATGAATAAATTGGTACAAGAGGAAAAGGGAAAATTGCTTCCATTACAAAGGATGTGGTATCGGTCGCGCCACAGCAATTCAATTTGCTAAGAAAGGTATTCACCATGGACATATAGCAAGAACAGAAAGCAAACTGGGGAAGTTAAAGACATCTTTACTTCATATGGCATGAAAGCTAGCTATGCTAGAGCAGATATTGCTAGGTTTCCAGAAGTGGTTAGGAGGTTAACCGTTAGAGGAAGAGGGGGCATCCTCTTCCCTTCATTGGGCTTTCAACTCTCTCGCAACCGTGACCGTATTCATCTTTTTCATATTAAACGTGTGAACAATAATTCCTAAGATAATGAACAGAACGCCTACTAAAGCAATTCCTGTAGGGAGCGGACTCGCTAACATCAGCATTTCACCTGCGATCACAAACAGAATCTGCGTCGACTGCGTGGCTTCCACTGTAGCGAGCTTTCCTTGGTGATGCTTCACGCGATTCGTCGCGAGGAAGAATAGCGTTGTCGCGATGACGCCTGAACAGATTGCTACGATAAACGATTGTGTCACTTGACTCGTGCTCGGTAAGCCAACTTTGGCGACTGCAACCCCGCTAATAAACAACCAAAATGGTAAACTAGCGATCGTCATCCCCAGTATTCTCTGAAACGTATCGAGCTTTCCTTCACATAACTCCATCATCTTGCGGTTTCCGAGTGGGTATGCGAACGCCGCTAAAATGACAGGACCAATCCCGATAATAACCTGAACGATCGTGAGCTCACTCGCTTTTTGCTGTTGAATCAATAGGACTCCGATCAAGATAATAAGCGAAATGGCGAGGGATTTTGTTTGGATGCGGTGTCGTCGTTTCACGATGCCCTTAGAGGTTCGTTCTACTTTGAAAAAGAAAGGAGCGACGAGGATCCCACCAATAATCGTGAATTGCCATGTGCCTGCCACTAACCAGCCTGGTCCATATGTTGCAGCGTACGTTAGAGGGGCGTAGAAAAGGACGAAGCCTACAAAACTCCAAGTCAGCCATTTCCAAGGTTCTTTTTTTAGTTCGATAAAAACTTGTTTTCGGTTGCTTCTCATCAGTACAATAAGGAGTAGAAAGGGAACCATGAAGAAGAAACGAAGGGAAGAACTCCACATCCAGCTTCCACCTTCAAGTTCCATCGAGCGGTTCAAGATAAATGTAACGGCAAAAAACATCGACGAAAGAATACCGAGGGCTATCTCTTTCAATAAAATCGCTCTTTTCTGTATAGTATAGTTAATAACATGTATATTATAGTATATGTATCAAAATGTAAAATTGTTTGATGGAGAGGATATCGTATGAGTGGAAAAAATAACTGGGAAGATCCAGAAAAATTATCGAAGCAAGTCGGTGCAACGCTACGATCGATTAGGAAAGAACGAAACCTTTCGTTAGCAGATCTAGCAGAACGAACGGATGTTAGCAATCTAACGTTAGGGAAAATTGAAAGAGGAGAAGCGAATCCATCGTTAACGATTATCTGGAAGATTGCAAATGGCCTCGCGATTCCTATTTCATCGCTGCTCGCTGAAAAACAAGACGTGGTAATATCGAGGAAACACGAAGGGCAGAAAGTACTTAGCGCGAATGAATCTTTAGTCCTGGAACCGATGTTCAACATGAAGGGGTACGGTTCATTAGAAACGCACCGAGCGTTTCTTGAGCCGAACAGCAAGTACAGTGCGGATGCCCATCAGCAAGGTGTGATCGAGTACATCACTGTCATGGAAGGACGTGTGAACGTGAGGGTCCAAGATGGTATCTATGAGCTAGAAATGTATGATTCGATCAAGTTTCAAGCTGATCAAGATCATGCTTATATCAATCCAGACTCAGTTGGGGCCGTTCTACATTTCGTGATGATCTATACGCAGGCATAGAAAAAGCTGCCGATTCGGCAGCTTTATTCTCCTTTTTTGAGATCTAGTAACTGTCAAAGCAGCTTGTTATCATTTACAATAAAATCATCAAAAGATATACCTTTGCAATAGTACTTCTAAGAAAGACACTTAAATAACGTATATTATTTTTATACATAATTAGAAATCGTTCATCGATAATGAAAAAAGAATACCGTAACAGATTAGTCCAATTATTAAGATCATTCCTGAAATTATTATCCACTTTACCCAACTAACAAACCCCACAGAACCTCTCCTCAGAATATCTTGTTTTTTAGTAAAATTTCTTTTATTTTCTTATCCTGCACATAAAAAAGGAGACCCTACTGTATGAGAATCGTCCCCTTTTACTTTAATAAGCCGATTAGCTACTGCTCATTGATAATTTCATCACAGTTCCAATTCATTACTAGTGTTTATTCGGTGGACAAAAATCGCAATTGTACCAATCGGAACTCCGAATACAATATATATGGTTATTACTGGAATAATCCCTTCAATTGTCATAGTGTTAATTAAAATGATAACACTTAGCATAAACAATGTGATGAAAGTAAAGAACAAGCCTAACCCTTTCTTTTTTCTACGAAAAGCAGATATTCCAGACACCCATACATTCGCTGTTACTAAACCAAAAATATATTGAATGAATGGTGTCACTAATAAATCGTCATTTTGCGTAATTAAAGTAAAACTAACAAAAAGCGTAGTAACAACTCCAACAAATATAGAAAGTATTTTTCGGTTTAACAAAAAATTCCTCCTTTTTTATCCCAGTTTTTTTTCTATCTTTAATTAGCCAGCTTCGTTAGTGAGAAAGGGAACGCCTGTAATCGCCCCTATGCAGAATTCACGAAGTCCTAGATATTATTAAAATAAAATAGAGCAAATACGTTCCAAATTACATGGATCAATATAACTGGAACGATGGACTTTGTTATTTTGTAAGTAACCCCGAACACACCCCCTAAAATAAAGCCAAACAGCCAATACTCTGGGTGAAGAAAAGCGAATATAGTACAGGAGGTCATTAGAGCTATTATGAAATAGGTGAGTCTGTTCATCCATATGGAGAGTGGAACTCTAAACAACATCTCCTCTATAACAGGAGCTACAACAACAACGTAGAGGATATATTGGAACAACTCCACTTTATCCAATAAAAGCGTTCTGGAATAATCGCTTGTAATCAAATCAAATGTTGAAAAAATGGAACGATTGAAAATGATTAAGTTCGCGAAGAAAATAAACAATAGTGCGGCAATCATAACCAGATATGTACGGAGGTGCTTTAATACCATTAAGTTAAATGCTCTTCTATAATTGTTTCTCATTGTTGGTATAAGGCTAATTATACAAACCAGGCTACCATAAATGACCATAGGCCAAATTATTGAGAACCCTTGCATTTGCATTAAAATTCATTCCCATCAATTGAAGTTTTTTCATTTTTTAATTACAAGCCAGTTACTAAAAACCCATACTTTTCCATAATTCGACACATACAGATCATAGTCATTTTTTATCGTTAGGCTCTGTTAAAGTTTAGTGTTGATATTACTACAAAAAAATGAACTTCCAATTTAATGGAAGTTCCTCGTTCTTATATTTGGCTTATTTAATTAAAGCCCACGTTTTTCGAAGACTCGAATCCGAGATACTTTGGAGTTGGTTTTCAACTAACGCTCGCAATCGTTAAAGATTCTTCTTGTAATAAACATCATGGGATAGACTGTAATTCAATTTCTGGATTACTCCACTTTCACGACAGGCTCCTTATCACTTAGAATTTCAAACAGATAGTGCTCTTCTGTAAAACCAAAACACGTCAGCTCACTTGGGTCCCAAATAGCTGCATCAAGATCCATACCGAAAGCATTGTTCGACTTCCAGGGCTGCCAAACCACCGAGAAATACAATGCTACACTGATAAAGAAAATAGGATAACCAACTACAACAGTTGCTATACACATCTAATTCTTGGTCCTACATCTCATTGACACTTTTAATTCCAATTATTTCATCTTCATTAAATCTATAAGGTATTGCACTTATGCAGTTAGTAATCATAGAAGGAAAATAACTGCTGCACCAACAGATAAAATTGTTGTTTCTAAATGGTTGAGCTATCAAAAAATCCATTGCCCAGTATAAAGATAATAAAGCTAATAACAAATATACCAATAAAAGTTTTAATATACTTCTCCATCTAGATACCTTCTCTTACAAAAACTAATATAGTAACCTGGCGTTAACACAATAAGTGATAGCCACTCTTCGGGATGTGCTACAGCTATTTGAAACTCCAAAGGCCATCTTTTCGTAATTTATATTAGACAATACAACTTGAATGGAGGGTTCTCTTTGGAAATACTAATTGTGATACTTATTTTGGTGATAGCAGTCTTAATAGGTGCTTATTCCTTGATACTGTTAAAAGATTTTCTAAAGTAAAATTGATTACGCCACATCATGCTTTTTATGCGCAATAGCCCCGCTAGTGGAAGACTCAGTACTGAGATAAATAAAATTGTAGCAGTTTTGAAAAGTACTTTTAAAATATATTGATAGCTAGCAACAGGAGATGTGGGCTAAGAATTAGTAGTACATGCATGGTAATTAGTTTTCGATTACTAGTACCAAATGCAATCGCTCCTCCAAACAAACCACAAAGAAAAGTAATAATCAAAGTGACTATTGCTCCGTAATCCACAAAGAAAAACCAATAATAAGACAGTAATCCAACAACAAAAATAATTCCTGAAATTATGGAAGGCATACTTTGCTCCTCCTAACCGTATTTAACGTCACGTCTTGAGACTTAATAAAACCTAAGATTTAATAACAATCACATTAGTCTCAGTATCTTCTTTGTAACTTTTTCACAATAGCCCCCATTACACGAAGACTCAGTATCAAGATAATTAGAACGTAAATGAAAACAATGTTACCAATATTATTTTAAAATATGGTGCGACCATTCTTCATTCCAGGGTTCAGAGTTAAACACCTTAATAAACAGATCAGCACCCTTTTCAATATCTGTTTTTTTAAAATCGTTTATATCTGTCTCCATGTTCATTATCTCTCCTTTTCTTAGATATTCTCATTTCTTCAAAGAAAGCCTCCCGTTACTGAATAACTCGAAACTGCTTCACCTTTTATCTTTGAGGCTTTTCACTTCGTTTTCAAGGCTCTCAACTTTTTGCTGTAATTCTTTATTGGGTCCAGTAATTTTTCTCCCTATAATGACCAAAAACCCAATTAGAGCAACTATTCCACCTCCAACAGCAACTACACCAATTATCAGAAGGTCTAAGATAACTACCACTCCTAAAAAGCACTTTAATTTATATGTGAATGAGTACAAATAACATTTCTAACCGCCTAATATCTCGAAACTGAGTCTTCAACGAACCTACCCTTCATGAACTTGAAAGCTCTCCTATTTAATCTTTTTGCTAATAAACTATTCAGCCAAAACCTACATAAATGAATTTTCATCTACACCAGCACAAAAAAAAGAATGCTACAAACATTACTGTAAAAAAATAGAGAGAGTACCGCCTCAGTCGGTTATCTCCATTTTAAATTCATCCTTCTTTGGTTCCCACTCCATTGCAAATGTTCTATTTTCACTATGAAGAGCAACCCCCTTCAAAAAACAAGCGTGAGAAAAGTTCCTTCCACATTCCTTGCCTCTAGAGCTCGCAAGTCCTCTCACAAGATCTTTTAACATTTTCTCTTTTTCAAACAGCCTTAAGGCTTCGAATGAATCGTTCACGTCCCTTTCAATGTATATATATGTTCCTCTAACTAACCCTTTCTCTACTGAACCTTCGCCCAACCTTTCAATATCTACAGTTCTTATTTTGGTTAGCTTGAATTTGTGACTATCAAAATATTGCTTGTATTCAGGGTCTACGAATTTTTGATTCACCATAACTTCTAAATCATTAAAAGCCTTCTCATCCAATTGGCTTTTCGGAGCACAACCAAAGACACTTACCATAATTGCAAAAGCTAATAGATATTTTACTTTGACCATACATCTCACCTTTAGGGTGTATTCCCTTATATTCTATCGTAAATTAAATAACTCACTTGTTAGCCCCCGATTGTTAAATAATTGATTTAAAGATAATTATCTTTTGCTTCAAAATAACGAGTGCCGAACCAAGGAATTATTTAGTCCTTGTCAACTAGCTCTGCGGCGATCTTATTCAAAAGAAAAACGCACCTAAATAAACAGCCGGCTATTATTCCAAATGCAATAATCCCTCCAAATAGTGGTCCAGTCATCATTATTAGCCAACCTAGTACTGCAGCTAAAATTATCGAAAAGAATAAAAACAAATCAACTCGATCCTTTCTGTTTCATAAATTCCAGTTAACCCTTGTAAGGATCCCCCTTTTAAGAGTTGCCCCCGTTAGTTTAAAACTCAGTACTGAGATAAGTATGCTTATCCTAACAAAATTGACCCGAAATATAAGAAACTCATACTTAGAAATACAATAGAAAAAGTAGTTATTGGTTTTGGTAATTTCTCTTTGAAATAAATCACCGCTAAGCCGATCAATATATATATAGCTATTAATAGAAAAATATTCATCTTATTTTGTCACTCCTGTTATGAGACAAAGATATTTGAGAAAAGCCCCCCGATACGTTAAGACTCGATTCCGAGATAATTTCCACCTCAGATAAAACCTAATTTAATACCTCCCATAGTTTGCTGTTCTCCATCTCAATTAACTGACCGAACACACCTAAAGTTCTTATTATTATTTCCCCTCCATCCGGATCTTCAAATTTTTGTTCCTGCGAAGCAAATACTCCAGCGTTCTTAAAATGAGAGGAACTAAACCTTATCTGACTTTTTCCATTCAAACAATTTCCATCTATTTCACTATTGATATTGTGTTTTTCGGAAACCCATCTGTTAAAAGCTGCTTCGGATGGTGTAGTTACCACCATTCCAAGAACCAACACAACAATTGTTATACAAACCAAAGATATCACTTTCTTTAACAATCAAAAAACCCTTTCGTTACGACTAATATTCCACATAAGCCCCCGTTTGTTTAATACTCAACACCAATATATCCTAACGTCAGGAATACCAGAAAATACGCTTTGTCCACTATTTATATGAATTCAGAAAGTTATTTTCTAGATCATGGAGAGTAATACCTGTAGCTTCTGTAAAACCTGTCTCGAAGTCTCCATTCTGTTCTGTTTTACGGATAATATCCTTTATTATGATTTCATCGTATGTATCAGTTAGATATTTAATCGCAAAGTAGCTTTGTTTATAAACACCTGAACCGTCTTTCTGTCTTCCTTTGCTCCATTGTTCTCCACTGAATAATTGAGCAAATGGCACCAATTGAAACTCAGAGTAATATACTTCAGTGCCATCATTACCTATATATTCGGCTACACCTTCTTGAAACCATACTGGATAATCAGAAACGCGAATATCCGAGTCCTCTATTTTCCTACGGAAAATATAATGCGTGTATTCATGTAAGATAGCTTTTTGGAAAAAATAGAGCGGGGTTTCCCTTCTCTCCAATATCCAATCTTTGTTGGTGTAATGAATGGCTATCAATTTCCAAAAATCTGAATAGAATCCTGATACGTCATCAAGTGCAGTGAATTTGCTTAAGTTATCCTTATTTTCAAACATAACCAATTGGACCGGCTCTGTTTCCACATTGCCAAATACTTGTTTATTTTTAACCATTGCCCAGTCCAAGGTCTCCTTTGTGATTGGCATCAACTCTTTGAAATCATCTAGGTAATAAATTGAAATATGATGATATTTTTCTTTTTGCCTCTCATCGTTCAACAGGTTATCATTTGAGCTTTCTAAATTTGAAGTTGCGTCACTTTTTACTGATTGAGACAACGGTAAATCTTTGTTTGTCTCTTTTACGTATGTTTTTTCTGTGAATACCCCCTCTACAAACGTAACGAGCAGTAACACTGTTAATAGTGCAAGGATCACGATAAATGGAACTCCCTTAAACCTTCTCATCCTATAATAAATATCTCCTTTATATTCCAAATCACATTTGAAAGTCATGTTTGGAAAAAGTTGATAACTTCAGCTTATCACAGGGTGTATTTGCTGAGAACAGTCGCAACTGCTATTACTCCATGTCCCTCTAAAATCTAAAAAGAGGCAATTCATTTGCTGCAGAATCGCCCTCAATAGTTTAAGGCTTGAAATCGAGATAACCTTAAAAATTAAGTTTTATTTCTTCTTCAAAAGATTGTGATTTTGTTTGAATATCATCAATTAAATTTATCCAATCCTTCTTATTTATTAAGTCATCACCATAGATTTTAGGAAACTTATCCGTAACTGTTATTCCAGAGTCTTTCTTCTTATTCTTTTCAATCCCGATTATGTTCTGCGCCAAGATATTCTCCCAGCTTGTAAAGATGTTTTTCATTATCTTGAGCTTTGTTGTGTCTATTTCTGTTAGTAAGTATGTATCTTTTTCAACGAATTCTTCTCTTTTCAGTCTGGTTATGTAGTTATTGAAATCTAGTACCATATGTACTGGGTATGGACTACTATTGTATTGAGATGCATCGATCTTATTCATCCAAGTTGTAGAAAGGTCAATCACAGTAAAACCACTTTCTATTATGTTCCCAAAGTAAAGTTCTAGCTCCTCTATCTGCTCTCTAGAGATTTCATTATTTTCTAAAGCGTCGCTAATTATGGATTTATTTATTGTAACACCATTTGCGAATTTCAAAATTCCGTTTTTTATTTCATGAGAAATAAAAGCTTCATATTTATTGTTTTCAACCTTTTGATACACACCAAAAATTACTGTGCTTACGAAAAAGACGAGTGCTAATAGTACATATATATTTTTTCTAATCAATACTTCACCTACTATCCCCAGAATTAAGTAATGGACGTTATTTATTAAATGAAAATGAATTGAATTTATTTACCCAGAAGGACTTACTCAAATAATTAGCAAGAATGATTAAGAGGCTGCTTTGTATTCGACCAATAGAAATATAGCAATGGACCGTCCCGCTGCTTGTTAAAAATTGCTTCTTCGTTACTCCTCGGATTTTTGAGAATCTAGGTGCTGTCTGATTTTCTTAATGACTTCGTTAGTTTCGTTAAAGGCAAATAATGATGAATCGTCATCATAACTTGCAGACAAGGAGGCAGCTGACTGTTCAGGACGATCTGCATTCACATACAAAAAACCGTTTGAATATATAACATCACTCTTTTCTCCATTTTGATTAGATTCTTTCTTTGGTGACTCCGGTCCTTTCAGACGACCCTCATAGCTGATATAGTAGTGCTTATCACCGTCAATGACCATCGGAATATACCATCCGCTCCCTTTTAGACCATATGATTTTTCCTCGAATTCCACAGCTCCGTTCATCTTAACATCATGTTTATCCTCATTAAATGTGAGGGTTACATTGAAGAAGGTATTCTCTTTATTCAAATCCTCTACTTCAATACCGTATATGTCTTCTGTGCCCTCGATGGTAAAATCAAGGGGAAGGTAATCGAGGGACTTTGTATCAATTGGTAATTTAAGGTGTACTGGCTTTTGTTTTTCGGTTTGGTCATTAGTCTTTTTTTGAACAGTTTCCTCTGCTTTGGCAGGAGCGTTGGCTGATGTGGTTTGCGGACTCTCAGATGTATCACACCCTGGGACAAGTAAAACGATTAAAAGCAGAATCCCAATTTTCACAAATTTTTCTATCATATTCGTTCCTCCTTTTCATAGGGCGAAGACGGTATTTTTGCATCACTAAGGAAACGCTGGAACCGTCTCCACTTCAATGTTTTAATATTTTTTGTGGTCAATTACTTTTCTAAACTTCGTTAGCCCAATAAATGATAGCCACTCTCAATGTGCAGCCATCGTTCCCTATTGCAGATTCAAGATAATCCACTCACTTAAGATATGAAGCAGATAATCTACAGAATATCAATTTTCTCTAATAGCTCTACATCACCATCAGTCTTAAATTCCACCAGCGCAATATTATTGATCTCTTGATTGAAATTTTGAGCATTTTTATATTCACTTTTGAATCTATTCAAGTCATCATCTGATAAATCTTGCATGGCTAATGTGATATGCGGCACCCAATTATCGGGTTCATATAGCTTGAAAATATTATCACAATGTCTCTTCATAAGACTATTAAGGTCGTTATGTAATTCTTTTAGGTTGGGATTCTTATCAACACTTAAATAAACTACGTTAGCTGTGTCTTCAAAATAACCAATACCATGCGTTTCAAATTCAAAAGAACGAACCTTTTTACATAGTTCAATTAAATCCTCTATTAAAGAATTTATGTCCTTACAACTTCCCCCTTGAAAGCCAAGATTGGGATAGTCAAAAGATTGCACGCCTACAGAATTGTATTCTTCCTCAAAAACATCCCAAAATTCAAGTACCTTTTGCTTACCTTTTCCAGTCAGTAATGTAGCTAGACCTATGGTTTTAGTCAACATCATCCTCCTCAGCTAATTATTTAATTCAAATAGGATTACGCAGCCAGCCATAATTCCCTTGCTTCCTGCTTAGCTAGTTTGAATTTTTCAATGAAGAAATTTTGGAGATAAATTCCATAAGAATCATTCACCCAGTCCTTATAGCAATCCATCAGCTTACACATCTCACCGTCACAATAATCTTCTATCAATACGCGGACGATATGCGTGCTTCTCCAATAATCATAAAAAGCAGAGGCATAACTAAAGTCGTTTCCACCCTGGTCAGCAGATTCACCAAAAAGATCAATTGTGTATTCTCCATAATCCCCCTTATATAACTCAATCAAATGACGCTCAACATCCATAATTTCATTGAATTTGTCAGGTGATAAAATCATTTTCCGTGGTATGTAAAAACACAATCCTTCTTCGAACCACATGTTCTCTTCTTCATCCCAATCTTCAAACTCAGAATGAAAGAAATCAGCATGGTGTGTTAACTCATGTGCTGCAATAACAGCTATATCATCCATCGAAAGATTCTTGTAATACTGCTCGGCCTTTAAAAGCCCTCGAGTTGTTGATAAAAAGATGTCTTTCCATGTATCTATCAGTGGGTTAATATGTATTAGGTCTCTTGATGTGTATGCTGGAAGAGGAATTGTTGAATAAAGCTCTGTAGCTGACTTTAGGTCATGAAAGATAATTCCTCTGGGAGATTTAAAGGTAGTTAAAGATTCTAACGAACGCGAGAAATGGTTAAGTAGTTCTAGAAGGTGTCGTCCGTTTCTTTCAATTCCTTCTGCGTAAGACGTGTCTGTTACTGAAACTGCGTATTCCATTTAATTCACCTCAATCTCAACATTAGTAGAAACCGTTCTTCTCATACCAATTATTTCAAATAAGACGCAATACCTCAATAAATATTATCGGAAAAGAAGACATACCTTTTATAAGGTATGCCCCCGATAGCGTAAGACTCGAATTCAAGATAATATATAATCTCGAATTATTTTAGTAAGTCCTTCTGGATAAATAAATTCATTTCCATCTAGTACCTTTCTAATTGGAACCCAAAGAGCTTTAGAAGACCTTGTCCCCTCTTTCACTTCAAGATAAGGTTTGTCATACATCCATTCTTCTTTAAGATCTACAAGGTAAATTTGAAATATTTCATGCCCAACATCACCATTAATCTTAAATATGTTTTCTAAACAGGTTATGTAACGTTGAATAATTACTTCGATTCCTAATTCTTCTTTAAATTCTCTATTTACTGTCCAATCTGACCTCTCACCAAATTCTATTGTCCCACCCAAAGGTCGATAATAATTTCCTTCTCCATTAGAATGCTTACCTTTATATTGCTCTAGTAATAATAAGTCATTATGAATTACTAATCCCAAAGACTTTGCTCGTGGATACATCAGACACCTCTTCTCATTAATCTAAGTGTTGCCCCCTTTAGTTGACAGACTCTAATTCGAGATAAAACCGTTTTTTACTTTTCATTTTACAACTCTAGTATCATTCTTCCTTGATCAAGAATTTGTTGACACAACATAATTATAATCATAAAATGACTTTAAAGTCATTTTTGACTCATAAGTCAAAAAAGGAGGGTTTTCATGTCTGAAAGAATGGTTAAAAAGTTCAACAATAGAAATAGACTAATTCTAGAAGCAGCTGAAAAACTAATAAAAGACCATGGTTACCATCAAGTGAAAATGAGTGATATATCTGAGAAGCTAGATATTGCAAAAGGGACTCTTTATTCTCACTACCGATCTAAAGAGCAGCTAACCTTTTCCATTGTAAAGCCTAAAATAGACAACTTCTTAACTACTATGGAGCAAATAGATACAAGTAACCTTACTGAAAGCAAAAAAGTTTCCTCCTTCATTGAGAAGGGATTTTATAGTGACTTTTTCCATTTTGTTTTATCAAGTTTCCCAGATATGGGAGCTATATTTAGTGAAGACCATAACTCAGAACTTAAATTAATTCAGGAAAAGATTATCAAAATCTTTGAACGTGTTATAGAAGAAGGAATTAAAAGCAAAACCTTTCAAACGATAGCTTCTTCAAATTTTTTAGCCCTTCAACTAATGCAGTTATTTGATCCTTTGATTTATAAGACCTTAGTATCCTCAGGGACCATGAGTTCTAAAGAATTTGTAAATCAGTCTGTTACATTTTTTATGGGAGCGATTAATAATAAAGGAGAATTTTGAGATGAACTATAGCGAATTGAGAACTAAAGAATTTGGAGAAGTGTTTTCTGAAAATGAGTACTATAGCTTAAGGGAATCTTTGATACAGTCCTTTTTGTTTCTTGACGAATCAAATAAAGTTGAGGCTAAAAACCTATTAATTAATATATTTGGACTTAGTGATGAAGAGCTTAACGAGAGATCTACAGCTTTTATACATCATAATTCAAATAAATCTCTCCTTTTAAGTACAATAAAAACCGCAGAAGATTGGGTCGAAAACTCAAATAATAAAGATATACCCGGCTTACTCAATTTAACTCATTCAGACATCGAGATAATAGGACCGAAAGGTTCTATTAGTGGAAGTCACCATTTAACTGATTGGATAGAGCGCGCCAACCTCCACCTTCATACCCTAAGACGCTTTGCAAAAGGGCACAATATAGTTCTCGAACAGCAGGGTACTTGGTATGATGAAAAAGGGCAACAAAAAGGGCATAATATCGTCTTTACCTACATGAGAGTTATTGAAGGTAAAGTTGCTTTCTTAGGAAGATACGACAATAAAGTTGAAGCTTTTCAAGTTAGTGAGTTAAATAAGGGAAACCTGATTGAATAAAACAAAGAGGCTCATACAAAGAGCCTCTTTATTTTAGAGTGGCCCCCGTTTACGGAAGAATCCATATCGAGATAATTTATTTAGTTCTCCACTCCTCTTGAAGCAAACCATAAACCACCCTGTCGTGATACTCATCATTTAAATACTCATAATTACGTATAGTCCCTTCCTCAGTAAACCCTAACCTTTCGGGTATTGCCCTACTTTTAAGGTTCTTACTAGCGACGTTGATTTCAACCTTTCTTAATTCTAAATCATAGAATGAATGCTCAATTAATCTCTCTACCGATTTAGTTGCTAATCCTTTTCCTAGGTAGTTATCTCCTAACCAATAGCCTATTTCTGTCTTCTTTGCATCCCAATCTATGTACAAAAAACCAATTGAACCTGCAAGTCTTCCTTTATGCCAAATGCCAGCCCAATAACCATTATTAGAAGCAAAACGTTTCAGTGACTTCTCAATAAATGTAGTAGAATCCTTTACCTCTTTTGTTCTTTCGGGAAAGGTTAACCATTCACTAATACTACTTCGATTCTCATCAATCACTTCATATAGCTCACTTGCATGTCTTGGTTCTAAGATGGAAAGATGAATATCTGTGTCGATAAATGCTTTATACACTTCTTTTCCTCCTATCATATTTCTTTAATTCCAATTATTTCAAAACCACTTTATTTACTCAACCTTTTTTACAAATTAAACATGAATTATCTCGAAACTGAGTCTTCAACAATCCTGCCCGATTATTAAAAACTATGTTTCGAGATAACCTAAGAAACCAGCAATGCTTTCCTCGATTAAGAGTTGAGCATTACTGGTTTCTTGTTGTTAAAACACACTAGAAAAATCACAGAAGTTCCTCTTGAATGAACAATGCGATCCTAATAACGAATTTCCTTTGATCTGTAGCTTAGTTGACAATCATCGTAACCGTTAAATCCACTCCAGCATTTCCATACGGTTTCCGAATGGATCCTGTACATAAATACGGTTCGCTCCAGGTAAATTATCATCCACTACAAAAGGATACTCTTTATCTGTCAAGTGAGTTTTTAAAGCTTCTATTTCACGAACTTGGAATGCAGGGTGAGCTTTTTTTGCTGGGGAAAAGGGTTCTTCGATGCCGATATGTATTTGATAATTCCCTAACTGAAACCAGACGCCCCCGCGCTTTTTCAGATTCTCCGGCTTCTCGATTTCCGTAAGACCCAAGATTCCATTGAAAAAGGTACGTGCTTCTTCTTCCGATCCTGCTGGTGCTGCCAGCTGAATGTGATCGATTCGTTCGAATTGATAGGCCATATTCCTTCCTCTCCCTTCCTCTTCTACAATACTATTCTAGCAAATTATGGTACAAAACTTCAGCTATTTGCTTAGCTTGTTCCGATGACGCCAAAAAAGGAAGCCTAGTAGAGCTTCCCTTTTGTTACCTATGTGATCGTCCACCCTCGCTTTTTATGAAGCAGTCCCTCTATTTCCTCTTTAGGGATGGGCGCACTGTATAAATACCCTTGATACTGATGACACTTCTGCCCCAGTAGGTATTGCAGCTGCCCGTCTGTCTCGACTCCTTCTGCGATCACATTCAAGTTCAGCTTGAGCGCCATGTGAATGATCGTATCTACGACAGCTTGGTCCTTCTCACTCTCCAATACGGTCTGAGTGAAGGACTTGTCGATTTTCAACGTGTCGAGCGGGAATTCCTTCAAATAGCTGAGCGAAGAATAACCAGTACCAAAATCGTCTAACGATAAACGTACTCCCATAGCTTTTAATTGGTGCATAAACGGAATTGCGATATCAGGGTTTTGAATGACACTTTCCGTTAATTCGAGGTCTAAATGCTCAGGATTTATCCCCGTATCTTTTATCACCTTTACCACCATCTGCGGGAAGTCAGGTTCTTGGAATTGGACCGCAGATATATTGACGGAAATATGTTTGAGTGAATGGCCTTGTTCCGTCCACACAAGAAATTGACGACAAGATTCGCTCAAGATCCATTCTCCGATCGGAATGATAAGTTTCGTTTCTTCCGCCAAAGGTATGAAATCTAGTGGTGGGATGAGACCGAGTTCCGGATGGTTCCAACGCACAAGCGCCTCGAAACTGTTCACATTCCCTGTCGTTACGTCCACTTGTGGCTGATAGTATATTTCGATTTCTTCTCGTTCCACCGCTTTACGAAGACCGGTTTCAAGCATCATTTTTCTCGATATGGCGTCGTTGATTTCTGTCGTAAAAAATTGATAGTGGCCACCACCGTTCATTTTTGCTTGATACATAGCTGTGTCTGCGTGTTTGATCAATGCTTCAGCCGTCTGTCCGTCTTCAGGATATAAACTAATACCAATAGAGAAGGTGATAAAGAGTTCCAATTCCTCTATTGCTATCGGAGCCTTGATTGTTTCGATGAGCTGCTCCGCTAATCGGCCGGCATGGTAAGAACTCGTATCCCCTAGCACCATGACGAATTCATCCCCACTTTGTCTAGCGATGAAAGGGGACGATTCAACATTAGACTGAAGGCGTTTCGTAACCTCAATCAAAACGGAATCTCCCAAACGATGGCCGTAAACATCATTGATCTGTTTGAAGCGATCCAAATCGAAAAAGAGTACCGCGATGCAGCACTTTTCATCTACCTTCTCCAGTAAGGAACCAATATGCTCATTCAACATTCTTCGATTTGGGAGCTTCGTCAATTCGTCTTTATATACAAGTTCTTCTATCCGCTCCTGGTTTTGAATTCGCTCTGAGATATCACGGATCATTCCAGTGAAAAATACCTCTTCTCTGTACATGGTCGTGGAGAGAGACAGTTCAATAGGAAATATACGTCCACTTTCATGCTGCCCTTCCAGTTCTACTGTCTGCCCGATCACACGCTTCTGTTTTGTTTCCATGTAGCGAGCTACCCCGCCATCATGGGCTTTCCGGTATTTATCAGGCATAATCATCGTCAACGGCTGACCAACCACTTTGTCTTTATTAAAACCGAACATTCTTGCAGCTCCACTATTCCACGAATAAATCGTTCCATCCTGCGCCATCGTGATGACGGCATCATTGGCAGATTCAATGATGGACTGATACATGTTGTCCATAAATTGCAGTTGTTCTGTCTGATGTTCCATCTTGGAATCAAAGCGGACCAAGAGAGTAAACAATCCGATTAACAGTAAGATACCTAGCGTTACCGTATAACCGAGTGTTTCCGAATAGATAGCCATAGTAGCGACCACTTTGGACTCATCATGAAAGAATGTAGCAGCTTCCATTCCTGTGTAGTGCATCCCGCAAATCGCAACACCTAACACAACCGCCGCTCCCCAGCTGTAGCGTGAAAACTTCGAAGGCTGATCCGAAAATGCACGGAACACGATTAAGGCAACGAACGACGCCGAATAGGCAATCACAACAGATAAAGCAACAATCCAGGGATCATACACGATGGAAGCCGGCATACGCATCGCTTCCATTCCCACATAGTGCATCGTGATGATTCCTGTACCAATAAAAAAAGAACCTATCAGTAATCGAATAAGATTACTATTTTTCTGACTGATTATATAAAAGGCTAAGAAACTAGCCAACGCAGATGATAATATGCTAATCGTAAGTAAGACCATATCATATGTAACCGTCATATCCATTTCATAGGCAAGCATCGCAACGAAATGCATCGACCAAATACCGCCGCCAAGCATCGTTCCGCCAGCTACAATCCACTTCCAACGATGCCAGCCAACAGCTCTCCTGAGCCTTTCAACCATTCGAAGCGAAGCAAACGAAGCTGCTATCGCAATCAGTATCGACAGTACGACAAACCAAACATGATAATGACCAACCATTTCCTCCAAACCCAATTCCCCCTAACCAATACAGCGAAAAACACACTTTACCTTATTATCGGGAGAAAACGTGAAATGTGAAATGGGGACAGGGGCATCGTCCCGGTGGGACGATGCCCCTGTCCCCAACTTCAACCAGCAGCTTGCCTCTGGCCAAGTTCTTGATCGATCAAAAGGGTTGCGGAGGCATCATTTCCAGCTAAAGTCAACCGATCTATTATCGTTTGAGCTTGAGCTTCTTCATCAATCTGCTCACGAAGGAAATCTTGAATAATCACGCCTCCTTGAGGATCAACCTGATTGACATATGAGTATGCCTGCCTGTAAGCATTCGTCACATATTGCTCATGCTCCAGCACTTGCTGGAAAGTCTCGAGCGGAGTTCCAAAATCCGTCGGCTGTGCTGGCACACTGCTCAGCTCGACTACCCCGTTTTTGTCTGTCACATACTTAATAAGCGTTAATAAATGTCCTCTCTCCTCATCCGACTGCAACCTCAGCCAATTCGCCATTCCGGTGAAATTCTTTCGGTCTAAATAAGCAGACATAGCTAAATACAACGTCGTAGAGACTTGTTCGATGTGTATCAGTTGATTAAATACCTTCTGCAGATTCTCATCCATTGTTATCACCTCACCCCATTTGTATGACCCTCTTATAAATTTGATGCTCCTATCAGTCGTAACCTGAACTTTTTTCCAAAACAAAAAAGGCGGCACCTCATGGCCCGCCTCAGACAGCATTCAATACCTTTCTATACTCCAAACGTCTTCCCACCATTGACCGAGATATTCTGACCAGTCACAAAGCCTCCCTCATCCCTGCATAAGAAGGCAACCTGTGCGGCAATATCCTCCGGTTTTCCGAGACGTTTAAGCGGAACTCCACTCACGTAACCTTGTGCGCTTTCTTCTGTCACCTCTCCATGACGCTCGACTGGAATAAAACCAGGATGAACCGCATTGACCGTGATTCCAAACGCTCCAAGCTCATTAGCCCACGACCTTGTCATCCCGACGACAGCGGATTTCGCCGTTACGTAATTGGAGAATTCTGCATTCCCTAAGCCGACCACTTCGCTTCCAATGTTAATGATCCGCCCCCAATGATTATGCTTCATTCCACCCATTACTCGCTTCGTCAATAATAGAGGAGCCTTCACAGAGAAATGAAGTTGATCTAAATAATCCTCCCACGAAACCTCATCTAAAGAGAGCTCAGGCTGCGGGCCAGTTGCATTATTGACAACGATATCAACGGATTGCCCAAACACTCTCTCCGCTTCACCAACGACACGATCCGCCCCTTCTTCTGTTGTGACATCTCCTTGAATCGCCACCGCTTCCCCACCGTCACGTTCAATTTCAGCAACCACTTTCTCCGCTTTCTCTTGATTGGAATAATAGTTCACGACAACGCGAACCCCGTCACTCGAAAGTCGTCTCGAAACCGCCTTACCTAAACCTCTCGAGCTACCTGTCACAATCGCCACTCGCTTCATATTTTATCCCCCTTCTCCGCAATCCAAATCGTCCATCGATCCTTTTCCACCAATGGGCCGTCGTCTAGCTGTTGATCTATGTAATCGACTAAATACTGCAACTCATCATCATCCAGCTCATGCAGAATACTACGCCCAATCCTGCCACTCAAATCCTGACGCAATTCCTCTTTACCAGAATAAGTACGCCTCATCTCCCAAAGCGTAACCTCACGCACTCTGGATAATCCAGCATCATGTAAAGCACGAATCACTTGTTCACTCGTATAACGCCTTTGTTTCTCCACTTCCTTCAATAACGGAAAACACTCAAATATATGCCCCCGAAGATGCGTATCACTTCCCGGCAAGAAACAATCGTCAGGTGTACGATCCTGAACCAGTACTACTCCTCCCGGTTTCAACACCCTTTCCACTTCCGTGAAGCATTGCCCCAGATCATCCAAGTGGTGAACCAATGCCCTCTCCAACACCAAATCAAAAGAATTCTCCTCTAGCCCCGTTGAATACGCTTCACCTTTTTGGAAAAAGACTTGAGAGAGCTCCCGACACGTCTTTTCGCCATCTGAAAGACTGACCTCCGATTGGTCAATACCATAGACGACCCGAGACCCAAGCTCAGCAAGCGCCTTCGTATAGATGCCGCCTCCACATCCTATGTCTGCTGCTTTCTCTACCGGGAATGAGATGATTGAAGATACCGTCTCCCGCCAGCTTTGATCAGCAACGCGAGTTCGATAGCTTCCTTTATTACGCGGGTCGTGAAAATCCATTGCCATTCCAATCCCTCCTTCCTAAGCATTGTGAACTTCTTTCATCACTTCAGGACGTTCTTAGATATTAGAATAACGCAAAAAGAAAAAATATTGAAACAATTACCATCCCAAAAACGTCCATATATAAGGAGGTGCAAAAGATGAAAAAATGGATAGTCCCGCTTCTTTTGATTGTAGTCGCTGGATGTAGTAGTGAAACCAAGGCAAGTGATGCATCGACT
The DNA here is from genome assembly GCF_004684905.1 of Halobacillus salinus. Taxonomy (GTDB): domain Bacteria; phylum Bacillota; class Bacilli; order Bacillales; family Halobacillaceae; genus Halobacillus; species Halobacillus salinus. The sequence continues at coordinate 1,495,054 of NZ_SRJC01000001.1, forward strand.
CTAAACGATTCCAAAGTCGACCAATTAGCAGCATCACTGGAATATGATGTGCAATTGCCAACTAAGTTCCCGTTTGATTTGGAAAGAGTAGATGCTGACATCGATTCAAATAATCAACAACTAAATATCCATATCAGTAATAAGAAACATGGGGTAGTAGACGTATTTATCGTTGAAGGTCCCGTTACATATGAAGGGGCATCTTTCGAAGATGTAGTAACCGCAAAAGGGAATAACATTTCCCTTAGAACAAAAGAAACCAATCAAACAGCTCGTTGGGAATCCAAAGGCATCCATTATCAGGTGTCTTCCCTATCGTTCGAAGGCCAGACACAACTATCACAGGATCAATTCCTCTCCATTGTTGATCACTTTGAATAATAGAAAGACCTAGGATGAAAGAGATTCATCCTAGGTCTTTTCTTTATATAACCTGTTCTTCTTCCAATAGAATGCTGAAATCCAAATGACCCAAAGATATTTTGTTCAAGTGCCACCACCATTGTTCAGGCGGGATTTCTTGTTCGTCCGAAGCAGTAAAGTCATATACTTTTTCTATTTGCTCTACAAACTCTTCCGATCTATCAATCAGACTCATGTCAAATGAGGATAAACGCAGGAAATCTTCTAGGTCTAGTTTATCCTGTTGACGGAATAGTTCCGTACGGTGTTGCAGTAATTGAAGGGCTAGCTCGGGATCTATATCTGTTACATTGAGTTGCTTGCCGTAATACATGACCAAATCACGATTGGAATCCATCTGCAACATCCTCTCTCTTCCCTCTTCTTCACATTATAGCTCTCTTGTGCACAGACTTCCTTCTTTAATCGGTTCAATTGCGGTAAAAACAGGAATTTTGACGAACCGTTGAATAATCACTACAATGGGCATGTCAATCAATTTTTACCGTGTGCAAATTTTAAAGCTGAACTCAAAGAGAGGTGAACTCAATGTTAGATATAATGAAAGACACGAGCCCTGTCATGCAGGCATTCATAGGTACATTATTCACTTGGGGCATGACAGCACTTGGTGCATCCCTCGTATTTTTTGTACGTGGCGCTAACCAGAAGTTTCTAGACAGCATGCTCGCTTTTGCAGGCGGCGTGATGATCGCAGCCAGTTACTGGTCCCTGCTAGCACCTGCTATCGACATGTCAGAAAACAGCGGTGTCGCATCATGGATACCTGCCGTTGTCGGGTTCCTGCTTGGTGGTGTACTACTTCTAGGCATAGACCGCATCTTATCCAAAATCGATACAGACCGTTATCTTTATGATATTAAAGACAATAAAGCGAAGAACCGAACGGCGCTGCTTGTCTTTTCCATGACGCTTCACAATATTCCAGAAGGACTCGCCGTCGGTGTGGCATTCGGTGCACTCGCTTCCACATCGACCGAATCGACACTGGCCAGTGCTATGGCGTTAGCATTAGGGATCGGTATTCAAAACTTCCCGGAAGGAACCGCTGTTTCCATGCCGCTCCACCGGGATGGAATGAGCAAGATGAAAAGCTTCATGTTTGGTCAGTTTTCAGGGATGGTCGAACCGATTGCCGCTGTGATAGGCGCGCTTGCTGTCATTTGGATCCAACCGATTCTTCCATATGCTCTAAGCTTTGCAGCAGGTGCGATGATATTTGTAGTTGCAAAAGAAATCATCCCAGGATCTCACGAAAAAGGCAATGTAAACCTAGCATCTATGAGCCTCATGATCGGCTTTGCAGTCATGATGGCATTGGACGTTGCGCTAGGTTAATACGAAGACCAGGATTTCCCCTCCCGGTCTTCTTTTTTTATCATGAAATGCGCTTATTAAAGGGGGAGAGTAGTCTGCTCTGCTAATCTAATTTAACCGAGGTTGAAAAAGCAGGATAGGAGAATAATCGCAAACCATATGATAAGATATGTTAGGTTCACACTCCAAAGTAAGATAGGAGAATCCTAATATGATACAACACGCTAAAAAAGGATATACATTCTTTATCAGTTTATATGTCATTATGCATTTCATTGTCTACTTTACAGGTAGCGGGACCCTTTCCATTGTTCTATCCTTGTTCGGGCTTGCTGCCTTTTCCCTTGGGTACTTCTTCCTTCCGGTCAAACAAGCAGGCATTTCGCTTCTCTTACTAGTGATTGCACTACTTGTTCATTTTTCTGCCGGAACTTCACTGCTCGAAGGGGTCGAGTCCGGCTTCACCGTGATGAGCGGATTGATCGCTCTTTTGCTCATTGTTCCTACAATCAGTTGGGTACTGGAAGAGAAGCCTTATATCGAATCGGTCATCAACTTCGCTCAAAATTTGCTAAATACAAGTCGCAAGTTCTACTTCGGCATGATGGTGATCACCCAGATCATTTCCTACTTCCTATTGTTCGGTTCCATCCCGATGGTATATGGAATGATCAATGACTTTTTGAGCAATCAGAAAGGAGAAGCTTGGGAGAATTACAAGGGGACTGCTTTACTTCGTGCATTTTCTCTGACAACGATGTGGGTAGTCAGCATACCGAGTTTCATATTCGCTGTTGACGCACTTGGTGCTTCCTTATCCTTATCGATTCTGCAAGGTTTCTTCATCTCTTTGGCAGGAATTCTTCTTTCTGTCATGTTCTCTTACTATCAAGAGCGCCATTATGGAGTGGATTTAACAGAAGGCATTCAGGAGGAGCTTGACAAGATTGCAGAGCATAAGAAGCAGGATACAAGAGGAAACCGCGATGCATTAGAGTTCGCATTCCTATTCGTGACGCTGTTCGGCTCTATTTTCTTTATCAATGCGATAACAGATGTGAAGTTATTGAACATTATTCCTATCGTCATCGTAGGATGGGTCATTCTATACTTCATTATTCGCCGAAGAGGTAGTGCCATCACCGAGAATGGAAACGTGTACTTAAAAGAGAGTATTCCAAATAAAGCACAGCAGTTCTCTATCCTATTAGCAGCAGGATTTTTGATTAACTCTGTCAATCAATCAGGATACGGTAAATACATCATTGACGGACTATTCTATGTAACAGATGCCGTCCCTTTCCTGAACTTCCTGTTGGTCCTTCCGTTCGTTGTTATCATTCTAGGTTTCATCGGACTAGGTCCATTGACTGTCATTGTACTCGTTTCTGGAATTCTGCAGGGAGTCGAGCTTCCCTATCCACCAGAAATCGTCGTTCTAGGGATTACATCTGGGAGCGTTATTTCGATCATGCTTTCCCCTTTGATTCTGCCGTCCATTATATTAAGCTCTGTCAACAAACTGAGTATTATTAAAAATGGTCTATTGTTCAACTACAAATACGCCATTGCATTCTATGTAATGGTTCAGATCTACTTACAGTTGTTTATAGCATTCTTCTTATAGAAATGGAAAAAGCGGACGACCGAAGAAGGTCATCCGCTTTCTTTATTTTCGAAGGACACCAAGGTACTCTGACCACGGACCGACATCTTCCCTATATCTCTCTGCCATCACCCGCACAATCTGTGAAACGTGAGTAAAATCATGGACAACCCAGGTCGACAGTAACTCCCTTAGATTCACTTCTCCAAAAGCAGGATGCTCCCCTTTCCATTCAACCTGCGATTCTTCTCTAATCAGTTCCCGCACCAATTCACAGTTTTGATGCCTTAGTTGCTTAAATTGCTTCACCTTTTCCTCGATTGCGGTATAAGAAGGATTAGTTATATGTGCAAAACGATCGAAACCTGGAAATGATTTGTCCCCATCTGCTTCGAGTATCTTCTTTACTCTTGGAATCCAATTGTTAATCTCACAATCTATGAGATGATCTACTACCTGTGCAGGACTCCACGTTCCCATCCCTTCGTCACAGTGCAACCAACCTTCTGAAAGCCCGGTCAGGAAGCTTTCCAATGTTTCTGGAGTGCGCTCTAAAATCTCAAGTGCTTCATTCATTTGAAAGTTCATAAGTCCCCTCCTCAAAGATAAAACCTTTAAGTTTTGGAATGAAATTAGAATCGTTTGGATATATGGGTGATCTGCTTAATGACAGACTCCAGTTCATCGTTCTGTTTAATGACGAATAGATAGTCCGCTTCTCCTACTACAGGATCCACTACTTCTTTAGATTCAGATTCAGATTGCTGCCGTTTGAGCACTTCTTCAAAGCTGGTAAATTCACCTCTGAAGATCCCCGTACTTCGTTGACTTTCCAACACGCGTTCTTTAAGAATATCATCAGGAATGTCAAAGTGTACTATAATACGTACGAACTCACTTCTTGGATAAATCGTTTCAAGTAAATACTTCCTGCCAGCTCTCGTCCGATTAGCGCTACATGCGATCATGTGCATGTCTGTCGTTTCCTTGGCATAATCGACAATCAATTTAGATATTGCGTGCTTCAAGGTGTTGGGCCCAGTCTTCGGCTGTAATTTCTCATAATGGCTATTAATAAAAGCTGCATGGTTATCTTGGTCTACAACTAGAGAATTCGGAAGCTCCTTCTCGAGCAGTTTTGCAAAGGTACTCTTTCCTGAATGCGTTTTACCTACTGTAAGGATTGCTAATCGTCTCATAATCGCCTCTCTGTGAATCTACATTCTATTATGGTGCAACGAATTCTACCTTTATTCGATCCGGGTCTTCAAAAAAGACAGCGTAATAATCTTCGCCACCAGCAAAGGGATGTTGGTCTTCATATAAAATGGATACACCTTTCTCTCTGAGTGCCGCCGTCATCTCATCTACTCGATTACGGGACGATGCGTGAAAAGCCAAATGATTCAAGCCCGTGCCACACCTGTGATAAGGAATATCCGAATATCGCTCTTCCACCTGGACGAACACTAAATAGGTATCCCCTAACTTCCAACTTTGCCCTTTACTCCACTGTTGATAAGAATCATATCCCAACTCCTGCAAGAACCATCCCCAAAATGATTGTGACCTCTCCAAATCAGATACATAAAGCTCTACGTGGTGAAGTAACCCCTCGCGCATAGAAACCCCTTCTTTCATTTATTTTTAGAGTGAAGCTCATGACTTTTCACTTTATTAATAAACCCTGTAACTAAATCTAGGAATTTCTGCTGTTCTTCGATATGTGCATAATGAGAAGAATTCCTAAACTCTACATGTTGACTATACGGGATGCCCGCTTCAAACAACGGTGCTTGGCCGACGGAAAGACCATCAAATCTACCACTGACAACAAGCGCAGCACACTTAATTTCGCTTAACTTGTCACAAACAGTAAAGCGTGCCACCTCTTTATTCCATTCTGGGTCCCAGATGAGCTGGTTGGAACGCACATCCTTATCCGCTAGTGCACGAACTAAATAATCTGGATGATCCACTCTACAATAGAAACGCTCGCTGAATTCGGTTGTGAAATAATCGGCTTCTTCTTCCGAAATCTTGATACCCTCTTTCGCCTTCTTCTTAATTCGCTTTAATTCGCGAGGAAAATGATCCTCTTCAAACCTTTCCCTCTCCTTCAGACACTTCTGCCAATCGGCAATGCCGCTATGTAGAATAAGACTCTTTGTTTTTTCCGGAAACATTACAGCAACTTCTACCGCTAAAATACTCCCCCAAGAGTGACCTAGAAGGTGAAACTTGTTTAACCCAAGTTCTCTCACCATAGAGCTGAATTGGTCCGTAAAGTCTTTGATATTTAATGATTCGAAGCTTTCAGACCTCGTCGTGCGCCCACTGCCCAACTGATCATAGGCTATGACTTGCCTTCCTTCTGCTAGGTTAAGTAATGGGGTTAATGTTGTAAAAGAGAGGCCTGGTCCTCCAGCTAAAAGGATGATAGGCGTTGAGTCGGAAGAAGCCTGGACCGGTGTATGTATTTCGTAGTAAGTCTCATACTTTTCATTTTTCAGATAGCCTTTTTTCTCTTTGACTAAAGCTTCTCGTTTGCCTAGCAATGTACCACTCCTACCCTTCCTCCTTCATCCTCACAACACCTGAATAAAAGAAGAAACAACCAGCCATCAATGAAGAAGCTAAATATGTCACGTTCAACCACACAAAACCCTCATTGGAAAGCAGGCGGTCGATATCATGCGCAGCGCTTAATAACAATAAAAAAGCCAGTACAAAATTGAGCACTTTGCTTTTCAACATTGACTCACCTCCATTCTTATTCATTACCTCGGGTTGAAATCATGAAGTGATTTGCCTATGGAAAGTACCGCAAAGGGTTGGAATAATTCTCCCAGACCAAAGGAGTATCCTCCTCTAAGGCAACCCCTTCTAATGAAGTATCAGAGAGCACGGAAGTCCTATCTTCTTTCGAATACAGCAGGACAGAAACATCGTCAAAAAAACAGGATAATACTATATTCATCTCTTCATCTGCAATCATCACTGGAGTAGAGCACAGCTTATCTACTGTATCTTCGTCGAGTTGCTCCATAGTAAATTGCCCCTCTTCTTCATATACTGTCGCATACTTGAACGTATTTGCGCCTGATGATTGAAGAATTGTCATCAGTTCTTGGAACAAGTGCTTAGGAAATCGGTCTTCAAGCGGAAAGAACATCGTTTCATCCAATACTTCTTCGAGCCTCTCCTGCAAATCCGGTCGTCTGTAAGGTTCTCTCCCCATGGATGAAGTTAAACAAGCCTTTATAGCTTTTGACGTTTCCGCTACACTTGTAAATCCGCATAGATTTCCTACTTCCTTCCATGTTAGTAGTCGTCCATTCCGAATGATATCACGTTCCATCGGGTAGTAGATATGAGGGAGAGCACTCTCCTTCCCTCGCCAACCGTTAGGCATTCGTACAAAAGGAAAAAAGATCAGTGCCGCGTAATTATAAGTATCTGGCAAGTTCTCCATCAATGGTTCTCGTTCCGTGTCATTTCCAAGTGGGAAGAAGTAATTCATAGGTTCTCTCCTTCATACTTATGTATTGTCGGGGTCCTTCTCTTCTCTTTCCTTACTTACGTTTGATTTCCCATAGTTTGACTTTTCCAGTTCCTCAAGTTTCCCCGCAATATCCCGGAGTCTTCGGTTAGAGTCCAGCAGAATGGACCGAAGACCTATCATGAGAATTATTATTACGATCAATAATAGGACAATAATAGATGACCACTCCTTTCTGTACTATAATCAGCTAACTCCTACTCTTTCTCATGATCTGCTTCTATCATCTCTTTCATTTCTTTCAAAAGCCTTGTCTGCTCTTCTTGTTTCCCTATCAGCCGGCTCATCCATTTATCTATCGTCTTGGTAATGGACCATAATGACAAAATGATAACTAGTATTACTGCGAACCCATTCATATTTCTATCATTTCTCCGAATGTTTCAATGCGTTTCTCGTAGTCTGACACTTCACCAAACCCATAACTGGCAAACACAAATGGGATACCTGCGTATGCAGCTGCTTTGCGGTCCCCATCAGTATCTCCGACATAGATTGGTTGTTCCAAATTATTTCTTTCCATCACCAATCGAATGTTCTCTCCTTTGGAAAGACCTGTACGGCCTGGGTTTTCGAAGTCTTCGAAATACTTTTCCAGCTGATGAAACATATAGAATGTTTCAATATAGCCGTCTTGGCAGTTGCTGACGATAAATAACTTGTATCGTTGGGATAAGTCTTCCAATACTTCTTCCACTTGGTCGTAAAGAGCTCCACCATGTTCTTTAAGCTCATCGACTTCTCTTTCAAAACAATCCTCCAGCATCAAAAGACGTGTTGTTTCCTCCACGTGAGGAAAAAGCTTTTCCCCTATATCATGGATTTGCAGCCCCATGATGCTCTCTAAGTCTTCTCTGGTCAGCTCGGTCTCCAAGTCGATGTGATGCTGAATTGCCTTGTTCCATGCCTGTAGGACCGTATCTACCGGATCCCATATCGTCCCATCCAAATCAAAAATCACACTATCCAAATTTGTTCCCCCTATAATCATTCTTTTCTCTACAATAACAAAAAAAGGAAGAACATATAAGTTACATATGTTCTTCCTTTCTATGAAACACTCATCATCCACCTATATACACGCTCGCACATGTCCCCTCGACTGGTTCGTAATAGCAATGGTTTTTGTATTGACCTGTAAATAGCTGACCGTACCATGTTGGAGGACAAGGGCCATATGGATTGAAATACCAAAGAGCATACTTCGCAGGATGGTCTCTCCAATAGTCCAAATTCTTCTTGGCAAGTCTCTTTTCGACCGACCTTGCTCGACGGTAGAACATGTTCCCTTTTTGAACGGCTTCAAAAGAATAATTGCCACCTTGAACTTGATAAATCACTTGAGGGATCGTTCTTACATCCTGGAAGTCCAAGCAGTTCGCTTTGGCTCGGTTTACAATGACGTTCCCCACGTACAGCATTCCCTGTTTGCCTTCTCCTTCTGCTTCCGCCCGCATCATTCGAGCCATCAAGGCAACATCTGAATCTGTATATTTCACTCTCGGCATTTTTCTCACCCCAAGAATAGTGTATGACGGTAAGATGGTTTGATGTATAGAAGATGATCTTGAATTTTTGTTTCTTGACCTCTTGATTATTAGATCAAGCCTTTTAGCTGCTCTGCTTCCCCTTTCAACCTCTCACCTGCTTCGACAATTAACTCATACCCTTCTCTTGTATGAAGGATTTGTTCAACAGCCTCGGATACATCTTCTTGAATATTCAGCGTACCTTCTGTGATGAGAGAAATCTCTTTTGTAATATTTTCTATGTTGCTTCTCACTTCACCAATTGATTGTTCGACTTGATTAGATAGCTTTCTAACTTCCTTTGCAACTACGTCAAAGCCTCTTCCATGCTCTCCAGCCCTCGCTGCTTCAATTGCAGCATTAAGAGATAATAGGTTCGTTTGGGATGCGATGTCCTTGATTGTTTTTACAACAGTCTGAATCGATGAAGTTGTTTCTTTCAAACCTCTCAACGTATCCGTATTGTCTTGAGATATTTCAGTGATCTTGTCGATCTTCATTTGCAAGCTTTTCTGATTAGCAAGCCCGTTAACTGCACGTTCATCTAGATCGACAGACATTTCCCTCAAGTTTGTGACAACATCCGTAATATCACGCTGCCGCTTGGTGATATCTGTCGCCAACTTGAGAATCCCTTCAACTTGACCATTTTCCACAACAGGCATATACGTCGCTTCTAACCAAACTTCTTTGCCATGTGCGTCTTTTCTTAGAATTTTATCTTGAAAGCTCTTCCCATCTAGTAAACCCTTCCAGAAAGACTCATATTTCGGACTTTCTGAAAAATCATCAAAGCAAAAGGTACGATGATGTAATCCTATTAAAGAATTTTCATTAGGAAATTTCATCGTATCGGAGAACAATTTGTTTACATAAGTGACCCTTCGTCCTCTATCAAAATAAATCATAGCCAAATTTCCTTCAACAGCGTTAAACAGTCGTCCTTGAAGCATCTCTTTTTCTTTAAGTTGCTGCATATAACTCCCCTATCCTCTATTAATATCTCGAATTTAAAGTATATCAAATAAATAATCTGTTCCAAAGAAATGTAGTCCGAAGTAAATTGGTTGGATTAAAGACTTCCAAGTTCCCTGATTGGTAAAAGATAGTTATAATACCAGTAAGTATTCCGAATCTATCCCTTTCCTATGAGTAGGTGAAGCAATATGATCATAAAAGAATTATTTTCGAACTTAGCCATACTGATATCAACTCTATTCCTATACACATCACTGACCAGCTCTTCGCCTCTCCATCGCTCTTCCTCATGGATGAGAAAAGTCTCAGCTGGGATGCTAGCAGGTATTCTAAGTAACGTGCTCATGCTATACAGCATGCATTTTGATGAAACCATCGTAGATTTAAGGCACATTCCCTTGATTTTGGTTGCCTATTATGGAGGAAGTTTGCCTGCAGTAATTGCCATGGTACTCATTACTTTAGGACGTTTTACTATCGGATTGAACAGTTCTTCCTTGCTCGCTTTGGTCTTGATTGTATTCATCACAGTTACGACTCTACTGATCACCAAATGGCGTATTCATAAACAATGGAAAATCTTTTTCATCCTTACAGCATCAAATATTATTTTCACTGTCCTTATTTGTTATTTACTTCCGACAAATAATACGTTATTCGTTCTTCTGCCTTCCTTTTGGACGATTTCCTATATTGCTGGTTTTGTCTCCTTCTTTGTAGTGGAGTATGTCAGACGAAACCAGAAATTACTCGACCGCTTTAAAGCGGAAGCCTCGACAGATGGACTGACTGGACTGCATAATGTCCGAAAGTTCGACCAAGCTTTTAACGAAGCTAGTTCTCAAGCGAAGCAAAACAAGGAGATGCTTTCTCTCTTATTCATTGATATCGATCATTTCAAGAACGTCAATGATACGTATGGACATAAAGAAGGGGACCAAGTGTTGATACAATTGAGTGACATACTCAGAAACACCGTCCGTTCGTTTGATATTGTCAGCAGAAATGGAGGAGAGGAATTCACAGTGATTCTGCTGGACTGTTCGACTGAACGAGGGATACAGATAAGCGAGAGAATTCGAGAGAAAGTGGAAGCGCATGCGTTTCTTTTATCTTCTGGAGACTTTATTAGAGTCACTGTTTCCATCGGCCTTGCTTGTTATCATGAAACAACGAAGACCCCACCTGTTCTCTTGAAGGATGCGGACGATGCCTTATATGAAGTGAAAAAGACAGGTCGCAACAAAGTTTGTGTTGCTCAATAAAAGCCCCTCGTGAAAGGGGCTTTTATGATGCAGAGGGAATATACTTACTAATGATTGTCCCAGCCCTCCCACTGATGGAGAAAGCGCTCCGTTTCTACCTTGTAAATATTTTTCTTCTCAGTACGACTATGAACAATTCCACCCTGCCTCTTTACAAGGGCATTAGACCGCTCATTCGAGTTATTCACTCCGACTTGAATAGGCTCTATCCCCAGTTCTATACACTTATGTATGAGTAAACCTAAAAGCGTGTAACCATACCCTTTTCCTCGATGAGAGGAGGAGATCGCATAACCAAGGTGTCCACTATTTTTCCGAAGGTTCTCATTTAAAAAGTGTCTGATACGACCGTACCCGACAGGTTCCTCATCATGAAACAACCAGTATGTCGTTTGAGGTACCATCCCTTCGTTAAGATCCAGTCCTTGGGCATATGCCGCGTTAGCTTGTAGCCATTTCAAATAATGTTCATACGTCATTCCTTTGACTTCATTTGTAAAGCCGTTATCATTTGCATCTATTTCTTGAAGCATCTGATAGACTTCTTCTCCATCGTGACTCGTTAACGATTTAAGGTATAAAGACATGCCATCAACCCCTTCCCTTGCTTCCTGATATACGAACCAGCAACATATACGTTTCAAAAAAACAAAAAATGCCTGCCTCATGCAGAGGCAGACATTTGTATTACATTAGAAATGGAATGATCAAACCAGCCAGTAACAATATGATAGCCCCACCTAGGCGCGAGGAAATCTGTGCAAATGGCATCAGCTCCACCCTTCTGGATGAGGAGAGAACGGCTACATCTCCAGTCCCTCCCATGTTCGCCATACATAACCCAGCTGTAATAGCCGATTCAATGGGATAGAAACCTACAAGCTTACCTAGCAATCCTGCACCGATTACCGATCCAATCACGACACCAAGAACCGTCACAATGTATTGAAGGGTCAGTGCTTCTAGTACTGTACCAAGATCCGTGTAGGCAATTCCTATTCCGAAGAGTAGTGCGAACGTCCAGTTTTTCGCTACGAATTTATACCATTGGTTCGCTCCTTCTAAAATAGTTTGAGGAATTACTCCACCGATCTTTGCCGCCGCTACTACAATAATCATAATTGCATAAGCATGAAGCGGAATGATGCCTGCTAACAACGAACCTACTGTGAAGAACAGAACCGCTGCCATGAGGCCGATCCCCATTTTTTGAATGTCGAAGGTCGTTTTCTCTTCTTGGTACTCAAATCCTTTCAATAATTGACCATTTCCTGATAAGGAAGGCACTTTTTTCCCTAAAATGTTGAGCATACTGGCTATGATGATAGCAAATACGTTACCTAATGCTAAAGCAGGTACTAACATGGAAATGTAATAGCTTGGGTCGTTCCCCATTAGTTCACTATAAATCTGACTCATCGGTACAGCACCTGCTCCCATGCCACCTCCCATGATAGGCATCGTGATCACCAGAACAGCATCTCTTAGTGAGAACCCGACGATTGAACCTAGTAAAGCTGCAATCGCCATCGCACCAATTACGGCACCGAAAATAGGCAGGAAGTATCTTACCCCAACTTTGATTAATATGTCCTTATTCATCCCGAGGATACTCCCCGTTATCAATGCGGCTATATAGAAGTTCAGGAACCCTCCACTTTTCATAAAGTCGGTAATCATCGTGATTGTCCCTTCCGGAATCAAGCCGGAATATGCCATATAGGCTGCACCGAATATCGCGAGAATAGCGCCTCCTCCTAAGTACGTTTTCAGTACTGGTGTATGATCTCCGAGCCAACCGAACAGCTCACCCAGCACCATCATTACTAGAAGGCTTCCGATCATCCCTCCTGGCAGGTTTCCTGTGTACATACTCACAAGGGTAATGACAGAGAATAAGAGAAACCATAACACCGGCATCCCCATTATTGAGAACGCTTTCTTTTCCTTTTTTAAAAAAGTAATATTCTCTTTCGGTTCTTGGCTGACTTGCACTCTCTCAGCTTGACTAGACATATCATCATCTCCTTTTTTTATTAAGCGTGCTTAGCTTTTTACGAAGCACTCCGCTTCGGATTCTACCAGCTGCTCCACTGCACGGGTTACAGAGGTTGCTACTTTATGGTTCAGTGCACTCGGAATGACATACTCTGGTGAAAGCTCTTCTTCTGTTACAACCTTCGCAATAGCTTCAGCGGCTGCAATTTTCATATCTACTGTGATATCCCTCACCCGCTTATTAAGGGCTCCTTTAAAAATGCCTGGGAATGCTAGTAAGTTATTAACCTGATTGGGATAATCCGATCTCCCTGTTCCGACAACGGCAGCATCAGCCTCCAGAGCATCTTCAGGATAGATTTCAGGTACTGGATTAGCTAAAGAGAAGATGATCGGGTCTTGATTCATACTCTTCACATGAGCTTTACTTAAGACGCCGGCTGCCGAGACCCCGATGAATATATCAGATTCATGAATCACATCACCTAAATGTCCCGTCACCTTATGAAGGTTCGTTCTTTTTGCCATAGACGCTTGTCTCGAGTTCATCCAATCTGCACCTTCTGTCACAACTCCTTCTAAGCTCACTAGCGTGACATCTTCAAACCCTGCTTCTAACAAGAGATCAGCAATTGCGATTCCGGCAGCTCCGGCACCGTTGATTACAATTTTTGACGCCTTCTTTGTTTTGTTAACGATTTTCAGCGCGTTGATAAGACCAGCTAATACAACGATTGCTGTTCCATGCTGATCGTCATGAAAAACAGGAATATCAAGCTCTTCCTTCAATCGTTCTTCTATTTCAAAACACCTTGGAGCGGAAATATCTTCAAGGTTAATTCCTGAAAATGTAGGAGCCAGCCCTTTAATAATCTTGATGATCTCTTCAGTATTCTTCGTATCAAGACAAAGCGGGAAAGCATCTATCCCTACAAATTTCTTAAATAGGAGACTCTTTCCTTCCATAACCGGGAGAGCCGCTTTAGGCCCTATATCTCCAAGTCCAAGTACAGCTGTTCCGTCCGTCACAATCGCAACCATGTTCCCTTTTGATGTAAGGGAATCCGCTTCTTTAGGATCTTCTGCGATCGCTCTGCATATATCTGCTACTCCCGGTGTGTACACAAGACTCAAATCTGTACCAGTATTCAAAGGTACTTTACTAGCCACCTCTATCTTCCCTCTGAATGCTCGATGAAGATTGATTGTTTCTTCTGTTAAGTTTTCTCTATTCATGATACTGCCTCCAAATATCTGATCAGATGTTCTTTCTAAGTGATTCTCATCATAAATGTAAACGCTTCCTCTTCCTATGATTAGAAAATAAAAATCTTATTGTAATTAAAAAAAGCAGCCAACAAAGGCTGCTTTCTAAAGGTGAAAATCCAATTCCACTTTCTGTTTTCCAGTTCGCTGGTAGTGATAGACAGGACGTCCAACCCCGTATAACAACGTCTCCTCAAGAAAATCTATGTCTTTTAAAAACTTCAAATACTTTCTTACTGAGACCCTCGATAAATCTGCCGCGGTTGCAATCTGATCCGTTGAGAAGGATGCTTCTTCTCTTTCTGAGATCACTTCCACTATGAGCTCAAGTGTCGTTTTGGTAAGGCCTTTCGGTATAGAAACAGGCTGTGTTTCGTATATTGACTCTCTCGTGCTCAGAATATCGTCAAGTTCCTGCTGGCTGACATTCCTACTTGATTGGAGGACAGATACATTAGATTGGTATTTAAACAAAGACTTTTGCAGACGGTTAAACTCAAAAGGCTTAATCAAGTAGTCGACCGCTCCTAATCTTAAAGAATGCTGTACTTGTTCTTTCTCTGATGCAGCGGTAATTAGGATTACATCGACGTGTTCATCTTTTCTTCGGATCTCCCTCAGCAAATCCAAACCATTACGCCCTGGCATATAAACATCAAGAAGTATGAGGTCCACACGAAACTCTTCTAGAAGGCTCAACGCTTCTTCCACATCAGGAGCTGTGCCCACAACATGGAACCCTTTGATTTGTTCTACATATTTTTTATTCAAATCCGCAACCATCGGATCATCTTCTACTATCAACACGTGAATCATACTTCTTTTACCTCCGAATCGTATGGAATAATTACTGAGAACGTGGTTCCCACATTTATTGTAGACTGTACCTCTAATGAACCTCCAAGGGATTCCACACTAGTCTGAACAAGGTGCAGACCATACCCCCGGTCGACTCCTTTAGAGGAGACCCCTTTTCGAAACATCGTTTGTAAATCCTTTTCCGACACCCCACTGCCAGAATCACTTACTTCCAACTCCAATAATTCATCAATATAAGAAAGAGTAAGGTCTATTCTCCTGCCTGTTTCTTTGTCCATACTCTCCACAGCATTATCTATCAGGTTCCCTATAATTGTAACGAGTTCATGCGTGACGTTATCATCGTTTGGGATAGGAATAATCGTATCGCAGCGTACAGTAAGTCGAATGTTTTGTTCCCGGGCATAACTCAACTTTCCGATGACGAACCCTGCCAGTACAGGATCTTTGATTTGGTTCGTGATGGAATCTGTTTCGTCTACTTGATGATTGACTAGCTGCCTCATGTAAGACTTCAATTGATCTATGGATTCTAATTCAACCATACCCAGCATGACGTGGAGCTTGTTCTTAAATTCATGGGACTGGGCACGCAGGGACTCCGCGTACAACCGGACTCCCGTTAACTGTTCAGCTAACTGGTTGACTTCCGTTTTATCCCTGAAAGTAGAGATAGCCCCGACAACTTCTTCATTTACAATCAGTGGGACTCGGTTCACTATGATGGAAGATCCATTGATCACTTGTTCTTCATCAACCTCTGGCTCGCCAGACTTAAGCACCCTTCCAAGCTTAGAATGGGGAATATAATCAGATATAGGGAGCCCGACGGGATTGTCCTCTCCAATTCCCGCTTTTTGAAAAATGTTCTTCGCTGATTTATTAACAAGTGTAATTCTCTCCTCCGAGTCTACTGCAATGATCCCTTCTCGAACGGAGTGAAGCATACTGTTGCGTTCCTCATGAATTCGGGCTATTGTAGCCGGCTCTAAGCCGAATAAACTTCTCTTAATATAACGCGCCAATAAAAATGCACCTAAAACACCTACTAACGCCCCTATCAAAGATCCAATTAATACATTATAGTGACTGCTTCTCACCGAGGAGTTCACTGCATCAAGGGAGATCCCTACAGATACTGCGCCAACTTGTTCGCCGCTGTCAACAAAGATCGGAGTGAACGCACGCACCGACCTACCAAGCGTTCCCTCTGACGTCGATATGTACTCATCACCCTCTAGTACTCTTCCTTCATCCCCACCCACAAACGATTCACCGATACGTTCAGGATTTGGGTGAGACCTTCGAATACCTTCCATATTCATGACCACGACAAAGAGGACATCTGAAGCTTCTTGAATACTCATGGCATAATCCTGAATCAAATCCTCTTCCGTTGGATTTTGCAGCTCTTGTCGGACGACATTCGATTCAGCCACTGCACGAGATACAATCAATGCTTTTTCCTCGAGCTGGTCCCGAATATTTTCACTTGTATTGGAAGAGATCAACAGGTCAGTTATCAATAATGAAAAAAGTACGACTAGAAGAACATAAAATATGATCATCGTACTGAGTTTATAACGTGATTTGTTCATTTAGAGCTCTCCATTACGTTTTTTTCAAGTTTATCACACTCTTTCGTAATCTATATTTCAAATTCACAAACATCAGCTCTGAATCCAATAAAAAAGAACAGAGACTTTTCAATTAGTCTCTGCTCCCTTTTCTATTATTAACTTTCTCTTACTTACCTGACCAACGGAAAAACCGGGATGCAAGAAAGACCGAGATAATACCAATTCCGAGAAGTATTCCTACATCGAGGCCATACTCTGTAATCGGAGCCTCACTCCAAGTCCCACGCAGCATTTCAATCACATAATATAAAGGCAGAATCTTCGCTACGTATTGAAGAACTTGAGGCATCATATCGAGTGGGAACGTCGCCCCTGATAAGAAAATCATTAAGTTTAAAAACAGAGAACTGATTGCTGCAGCAGCCTGCGTATTCTTAGCGAGGGAAGTAAGGAACAGAGCGAAAGGGAAGAAAGCTATGATGCTGACCAATAGGGCAATTAGCGTACTCCCCCAATATTCAGGGATCGTTAAGTCGTACATAAGCATGCCGAACACCATCAAGAGGATTGCTGATATCGAGAAAATGACTGTCCCTTGAAAAGTATGGGCAGCTAATATTTTCCAAGGTTGGAGTGGAGTCGACTGATACCTTCTCAGCACTCCTGTCTCCCGATAGCTCGCAAGCACCGTGCCTAGTGTAAAGAAGGAAGTGGTAACAATGTTGACCCCGATCCAGGCAGGAACAAACATCTGGGCAAACGCGGTGTCACTTACTTCATTCCCTGCAAACATCGATCCGAATAACCAGATCATTACGACAGGAAATAGGAACGTCCAAAACACGCTGAGTCGATCTCGAAAGAACATCCTTGTCTCCATTTGCGCTAATTTCACAATTGTCGTCATCCGATTTGCTCCTCTTCTAAGTAATGGACGAATAAATCATCTAGAGATCCTCTTTCAAACGAGAAGTTGAATAGTTGGATAGACTTATCATGGCAATACTGGAAGACATGGTATGCCGTTAATTGTTGATCATCACTGAATATCCGGAAGTCTGCGTCATTCTGCTCGATTTTCAAAACACCTGGGAAGGATAAAAGGTCCTCTTTGTTCAAATGATCGGACTGGAATGTGATGCAGTGCGCAATATGTTCGTTCAACAAATGGGATGGGGTGCCAAGAGCTCTAATTTCACCGCTGTAGATCATAGCAACTCGGTCACACAATTTCTCGGCTTCTTCCATATAATGCGTCGTTAATACAATGGTACTTCCAAGCTCCCTCAACGTGCGGATCAACGTCCACATCTCCCGTCTTGCGTGTGGGTCGAGCCCCATGCTTGGTTCATCCAAGAAGAGGATTTCTGGTTGGTGAAGTGTTGCCAGCGCAAGCGTCACTCGCTGTTTCCAACCACCGGAGAGGTCCTCGAATACCACATTCAACTTTTCTTCCAATCCTAGCAGTTCTATCAAGGACTCAACTTGCGTCTCCTGCTTATAGAAAGACGAGAATAGATTCAAAGCTTCCTTCACTTTCATTTTCTTCTGGATCGATGTGGACTGGAACTGTACTCCGATCCGGCGGTTAAGAGCATTCAACTGTTTACTTGGAACAAGTCCGAGAACGTCGATCGTCCCGTCATCTGGCTTCAGAATTCCTTCAATCATCTCAAGTGTTGTTGTTTTTCCTGCTCCATTCGGCCCGATGATACCGAATATTTCACCCTTCCGAACAGAAAAACTAACTCCTCGGACCGCCTGGGTTGCACCGAAGGACTTCGTCAGGTTTTCTACTGTAATGACTGCCTCCATATCTATCACTCCTCTAAGGTATATCATTCATACGCTCAAGATCCTCCATAAGTTTCAATTTTGCTGAAATTTCTGTCATTTACACTTACGAAAGAATTATTAGACATAGGCCTTATAGATATGTTTGATCAAGGTTGATACCCAAGCATCGTAAATGTAATCCAAAAGTAGAGCCCAACCAATCCAACGGGAATACTGGTGAGAAAAACCAGCACCTTGAGAAAGCTGTTATCTGTTCGCTTCATCCATTTGGAATATGAGTAAATTAAAAATACAAAAATCGGAACAATCACTAAACATGAATAGCGGTCCACGAAGGCTGCTTTTTCTCCCCAGAACTGCTGAAGCATCCTTACATCTTCCGTGCTTCCAAAATCATAACCATATTTGTCAACATGCTGAGCTCGCTCTTCTACCAACTTGCTGTACCCCTTTGTAAACAGATAAAATACGACGCCGTAATAAACGGCGAGCATAAACCTTACCCACAACTTAATATGAAAACTGAAGAACAAAGCTGTTGAAACAAAAACAATACTGAACAGGATACCACCCGGCATGGTGATTCCCCCTTTGATTATTGCAAAACCACTCAGGCTATTCCATGAAATCCATCAAGCTGCTACCTCTTCATTACTATGTATTTGAAATGAAAAAAAGGTCAAGTAAGCATTACTTGGCCTTTTAAGTATTGTTGGATTTCTTATTCTTTATTGCTAATCCAGCCCACAGAATCAGAGGAAGAATCAATCCATGGGTTAAAGCATAGGACATCCATGTTTCACCGACAAACGTTTCAAAATAGGCGACATCCGGATAAGCAATGATGGAAAGTACAACCATTCCCATACCGAGTGGAAGCAGTAATGGACGGTGGTCCTTTAACTTCAAAAACTGAGCGATGCCGACACTTGATGCATAATACAGAACAATCAATTTAAAGAAAATCGTGATCATCCATATGATGGCGATAATGATTTCCAAGCCTTCTAAAAATCCAGCTATGTTTATTTTTTCGCCTACCTTGTAAGTAGGATAAGCATTCAGCGCCGTCAAATCTGGTCCGAGGACTAGTAAACAAAGGAGCGTGATTAGTAACAGGACTCCTCCCCCCATCAATGCACCTAATAGCCAGGCATGGGAAGTCTTCTTACTTTCCTTTACATATGGGAAGATCATTAGAAGTGTCACCATTTCTAAAAAAGGGGTTCCGATTACTATATTTGATGTCTTCACTACAGGTAAAATTCCGTTGCCTAATACGGGCTTTAAATTATCAATGGATATCTGAGGGGTGATTGATAATACCATAAAAAGCAACAATAAAATCAACCACGGTATGAATATTTCTGCCGACCTTCCAATGACTTGCACTCCCAAGTAGGCACCAGCAATGACGACCAGCAGAAATAAGATATGAGTAAACTGTAACGGCGTCTCGGGGATAATTTGTGTCGTCATAAAGTCACCTATGTTTCTCAAGACAAGTGCAGCAAGAATATAGATGAAGATCAGATAGAATACACTAAACAACCTACCGAACCATGCACCGAACGCATAGGTCGATGCTTGAATGAATGTTTTCCCTTTAGCACTTTCCCCAATCTTGTTATATAAGAAAACAAGGAGGAGTCCAGCCATCACAGATAGAATAACAGATAACCATGCGTCTTGTTTGGCCAAAGCAGCCATTGGTGTAGGGACAATTAGGATTGAACTTCCAATCGTAAATAGGATTACAATAAACATAAACTGCCTCGGACTGATCGTCTGGTTCTCCATCAAGATGCACCTCCCTTAGCCTTTTATAAACCAATTATCGAAAAAATGGATTTGTAAAAGCTTTGAATATAGTCGAGTGGGTTTGGGACGTCCATCCCTTTACTCTCCATAATACTGACAGATGTAGCAGTAAGTAATATCACAGAAAAACACCAAATATCCCTTTTTTGACCGTTCTTCTTTAATTTAGGCAGTTCCAACCAGAAGATAGCCGATGTTATGACAATGATCCCGAATGTTGGCCACATAAACTTTATCCTTTCTTATCGATGGGTTGAGTGGAATTCCCTTTGCGACGAACTTTCACTTTAGCATCAACCGATATTTCCACATTTTTATATTGTTGGTCCCAATCTCCCTCAACACTCTTCCAATATTTCGGTTCATCCCTATGGAACGCGCCTCCGATCCCTAGTATGTCGCTTTCGAATTCTTCCTGAGACACCTTGATTGTCGATTGGACCAAATCTTCAATTTGTTTTTCTACCTCTTTATTAATTTTGTGAATGGCATCAGGGGCACCAAGATCTACTTCACAATCAACTTCCGCCACATTCCCTTCCGCTTCGATGCTAATCGTGGCAGACGGATTTGAGTTTTTAGTGTTTGCCTTTATACCAGACGTCGTGCGCAGGATCTCAACCGTCAATGTCCCTTTGTCGTCACAAGGATGGGTGACAATCGTGCTTTTCACATCACCCGTTGCATAATTCAACCCCTGGCTTTGCTCTTCATTCAGCCAGCCGACCGATTTATCATCTTTGAAAGCGACGAGGTGATCGATTTCAAGTTTGGTGGGCGCATCTACGTTTTCAACGTTAGACATGTTGTTCCCCTCATCCTCGTTCCCTATAATATAAATTCCGGCGAGAACAGGTGATATTCCAGGACTTCTGATATCGGCAATTAATTTATCAATCGTTATCCCTTTGGTCACTCCCCAGTTTAACTGTACATTGTCTATCGAGTTCATAATCTTATTAGCTGGAATTTTTTCATAAGGTGTCACGATGCTCAGCAATTTGTCCACCGGCGCATCTCTAGCTACCGTTACATAGAAAGAAGCCCTATATTCATGGTCTCGATATAGAAAATCCAATGTCGGCATGATGCCTTCTTGCGTAAGCTTTTCACCGAGAACGACGAGTCGCATTTGGGAAAAATAGATTTTCCGGGGGCTTTTGGCTGATAATTTTTTAAATGCTTCGAATATCGTCTTTCCGGTAATAGAATAAGTCGATACCGGAGGACGGTTCGTCGGAGCATCAGTAGCGATTTCCGAAGGATTGATCACCTGAACGACCACGACGTAATCCCCGTCATCGTTCTTATCAATGCCTGTTGCCACAGCAATACCCAGTTCGTCTAATTCCTTACTATTCCAACAACCAGTCAAAAGGAAGAGGCAAGTCAAAATCACAGTCGCTCTTGCAAACCACTTATAAACTGAAATATTCATGATCAACTCTCCTTCGACGATGGATTTGTACGCTTCTGGTTTTTCTTTGCTGTAGACGTGGGCCTAGTGAACAACCCCCAATGTGGGAACCGAATTAGAACATCTTTCTGGTCCTTTGCGACAATCGGAGCGAATGGAGACATATAAGGGACTCCGAAAGATTGTAGGCTGCAAAGGTGGAAAACCAGCGCAATCAGACCGAGAATGATTCCGTACAACCCAAAAGTCGCCGCTAAGAACATAAATATAAATCTTAGCATCCGAATAGGGATAGCCATGTTGTAGGCTGGGAAGACAAAGCTCGAGATAGCTGTAATGGCCACGACAATGACCATTGCAGGTGAAACTAGACCTGCTTGGACCGCAGATTGACCTAATACAAGTGCTCCTACAATGGATACTGCAGATCCTACAGGCTTTGGCAACCGGATTCCGGCTTCTCTAAGAATCTCAAACGTCAGCTCCATGATCATTGCTTCCACAAAGGCGGGAAAAGGAACACCTTCGCGCTGTGCTGCCAGACTGATCAACAGTGGAGCTGGAATCATCTCTTGGTGAAATGTCGTAAAAGCGATGTACAAGGAAGGCATAAACAAGGCAATCGAGAAGCAGACAAGTCGCAATAACCTGATCAATGTTCCGATATCCGCTCTCTGATAATAGTCTTCGCTGGATTGGAAGAAGTTAACGAACAGTGCTGGCACTAGCAGGACATCTGGAGTACCATCCACTATAATTGCCACACGCCCTTCTAGAATGCCTGCCGCGATAGCATCTGGCTTTTCAGAGTAATAAATAGTCGGAAAAGGCGAGTACTGTGCATCTTGAATGTACTCCTCAATGTAGCCACTCTCCAAAACGCCATCGATGTCTATTTGGTCAAGACGGGCATGTACTTCCTTTATGACACTGTCTTCCGCTGTTCCCTCAATGTAAGCAACCGCGATATCTGTCTGGGTCATTTTCCCGATTCGTTTAGCATCCATACGAAGGTTCGGGTCTCTGATCTTCCGTCTTAATAAAGCGGTGTTTGTCCTGAGCGTTTCGTTAAAAGCTTCTTTTGGACCCCGTATGACACTTTCAGACGTCGACTCCTGCACACCACGGTCTCTCCAGCCCTTCGTACTTGCGACTAAAGCCTTCGCTTCTTTATCAATCAGTAATAGTGTCTCCCCTGATAACAACCTGTTAAGCAGGTGGGCAAACTCTTCGACCTCACTCAATTCTCCGATTGGTAACGACGCTTTCTTGATCTTATCGTACAAATGTTTCGCAGACGTCCTGTGAGAAGGGAGATCAAGCATAAGCGCTTCCATAACGTACTCTTGGACCGTATCTTTGTCTACGAGACCATCAATGTAGACAACAGCACATGCCGTTTTGCTGATACTTACTCTACGAATCACGAGGTCCGAGCTTTTCCCCAATTTTTGTTCTATGATGTTCATATTTTCATCTAAAGAGGAAAGGAGCTTTTCAGAAACAGCGGTATTGGAGGAGGAATTAGATGAGGCACCTTTGGAATCTTGTTTCATAAAATCGCTCCTTTCATTCACACGTTTTTGTTTAGCATGCGCGAAAGTGGTATAAATTATGAAAAAGAAAAAGAGCAGGCGATTGCCTGCTCTTTCAAAAGGTTGTTTGATGGATTTATCTTGTTATTTCGTTGATAAATCGCTCTGTTCGAATATTCACTTCTAAGAGTGATCGATTTCTTATAAGTTCCGTTGATTAAAAATCCTGTTTCGATTATACCCCTCTATTGATCGCCTGAAGGTGCATCCTTTAGAAGTTCTTTTTCTTTCTCCTCATCAAGACCCGCCTTTTGTTGTACACTGCCTCGAGACAAGTGCCAGTCATATGTATCTCGAATCGTCTCCTCTATTGGACGATAGCTTAGCCCTCGCTCGACAGCGGGTTGAGAGTCAACACCAAAACCAGTTTCCTGCCCGATCCAAAGCGGCATCTCGAGCCACGGTTGCACCCGGTCAGCAAGCCATGTATTCGGTACCCACCTCAGTTTCGCTTCTTCATTAAGTGTTTTTTTACATGATTCAAGGAAATCTTCCATCGTCATTTCTTCTCCTGGACCGCTTGCGTTAAACGTTCCAACGATTCGTTCTGTTGCAACATGTACGGCCCACTCCGCCAAGTCGCGGGCATCAATTAGTTGTACATCTTTATGCTTAGGCTCCGGGCTGAGCACTTCCCCTCCTTTTGCGATACGCGATGGCCAGTAGGTAAACCTGTCGGTCGGATCATGAGGGCCGACAATCAGTCCGGGACGAATGATCGTGTGTTGCTCTCTGAAAGCACGAAGTACCTCTTCTTCACAGTGATATTTCAATGGACCATAGTAACCTCCATCTACCCTTCCGCTCGTACCAGAGGTCACCTCCTCTATCTCCCGAGAGCTGAGGGACAAGACATCCGCTGTTTCTTTAAGCCCTTCTCCGTTCAGCAAATCCTTATAAACCGACACGGTAGAAATAAATACATAGTGGTCTACACGGCAAGACACGGCATCCAGAGTTTTTGCAACTGTCTGAGGGGTGTAGCCACAAGTATCTATTACTGCGTCCCATGTACCCTCTTTCAATTGATCAATATCTTCTTGTACTTCCCTGTCTCCTTGGATTACTTTCACATTTTGATGAAGACTTGGATTCGTTTTCCCTCTATTAAACAGTGTGACCTCATGCCCTGCAACTTTGGCAGCATCCACTATGTGCCTTCCGAGAAACTGCGTTCCACCTATTAGTAAAAGTTTCATAAATACGGATTCCTCCTATCCCATTCTTCCTTCAATCGGTGAATACTTGAAAATCGATCCGACCGGTTCCTTTCAGTGGCTTTTTTCGCTACTGAATAAAGTTCCTCACCTGCTTCCCAATTTTCCAAAGAACGATCGGTCTCTCCTCCAAAGATCGAATAGGCAAGAGCACCTAGTGTATAGGCATTAGATTGATGATTGATAAGTTGCCCTTTCTCAAATTCTTCTGGAGACTTAGAGCGAGTCGATCCCCAGAATTCCTCACCGATAGTATTCAAGACAGGTCCTTTGTTATAAAAATCGATATCGCAAACCTTCGTTATGCCTGTTTCAAAATCATAAAGTATGCTTCCATCATAGAGATCAATAGCGACATAACCGCGGCTTTCCATAAACACGTGGAAAGTCAAAATGGCATCGAAAGAAGCAAGCCGCTTTCTCAGAGGTAAGTGACGATACTTGAAGTAGGGAGATTCAGGATGCGTGTACTTCTGTGGCGGCGGATATGCCCAGTGCGGATGAAGACACTCTCCTTCAAACCAATCGAATACGATCACTTGACCCTCTTTTGTCTCGAAATCATCCAAATACTGGATCAAGTTACGATGAGCTAACTCCTCGTAAAGCGGCACAGCATCTTTCAGTCGTTTCACTGCCATTTTGGCGTCACCAAGATAATCTTGCGGTTTTGCTCCAGCGTATTTGACGAACTTTCTCTTGCCATCCCTTTCTACTCCAAAGCAGATGTTTCCAGAGTCCTGTTCATCAAATACCTTGAACACATATCCTAGATCCTTAAGCCAGGAAAAATCATGGGCTTCCCTTACTTGGAAGGATACTTGGTCAATCGCATAATCTTTCAATACTATTCCTCCTTAAGGGGACACTACTCCCCCCTTCCTTTTGATCGATGTAAACCTCATATGTATGCATACGACATCGCCTCCTTCAACTTTGTTAGTTCTTATCATAACGCAAACATCTGAATAAGACGAAAAATTCAAATAAATACAACTCTGTTTCTTCTTAAAGTAGGATTCCAAACTTTCTTTCTGTATAATAAAAGGTAATAATATCCTTATAAGGGTATTAAAGGAGGATGGAAGCTATGAACACTGCACTTAGTCAACAATGGGACCTCGACTCCATTTACAGTGGAGGCGAACAATCCGAATCACTACGAAAACATATTCAAGATCTAAACGACCAAATTCCCGACTTACAGCAAAGGATGAAAGAATGGTCATCCATCACGGAAATGAAAAACATTATCCTGGATCTACAGGACATTATGATTCATGCCTTTCACGTAGATGAATTCTGCATTTGCCTTGCTTCACAAGACACTAAGAACCAGGATGCAGCTAAATGGATGGACAAGAGTCAACAGTTGAAGACCAATGTGGAGGCACTAAAGATAGAACTCGACCAGCTTTTCAAGAGCCTGAGCGAATCGGATTGGAATGAATTGTTGAACCAGGAAGAACTGCAAACCATCCGTCCCTTTTTACATAGACAAAGAGAAAAAACAGATGATCAAGCGCTGCAGCCAATTGAAGATAGCATCAATCAGTTATCCATCAATGGTATCACTGGCTGGGAAGATCACTATGAACAACTCTTCCATGACCTCCGTGTTCCAATCGACAACGAAGATTTATCTATCAATCAAGCGATCATCCGCTCCATGCTCGACCCAGACCGGGAAACAAGGAAGAGAGTTGCTGAACAAGTTCACGAGGTGTGCAAGTCTCATGCTGATGTTTTCGCATCGATCTTCAACCATTTTGCCGGCTTCCGCCTAGACACCTATCGCCTTCGTGAATGGTCAGAAGTACAGATCGAGCTATTCGAGAAAAATAAAATCAGTTCTGCAGCTGTAGAAGCTATGATGCAATCCATTCAAAACCACCAGGAAAAAGTACAAGCATTTCTAAAACGGAAAGCTCATGTCATGGGTCTTGATAAGCTCAGTTATTACGACCTTCACCTTCCCGCCTTTTCTACCAAAGCCAACGTCACCTATGAGGAGGCAGCAACGATCATTCAAAACCAGTTCGCTTCTTTCAGTGAAAAGATGGGATCGTTGGCTGAGACCGCCTTCCATAACCACTGGATTGACGCAGAAGCACGCAAAACAAAAGCTTTCGGCGGGTTTTGCGCTTCGATACCCTTAAAGGGGGAAAGCCGGATATTAGTGACATTCGAGAACAACTACCATGACCTAGTCACACTTGCGCATGAATTAGGACATGCTTATCATAACTCCGTATTACAACCACTGCCCGGATTCGCTCAAGAGACTGGGACAGGCCTTGCGGAGACTGCTTCGACATTCGCAGAAAACCTTGTTCTCGATGCAGCAAAACAAAAGGCAGATGATTTGGATGAGGAACTTGCTCTTCTTGAAATGCAAATTTCTACTGCCATTAAGTACATTACCTTAATACCATCGAAATACGACTTTGAGAGGCAGTTTTATAAGAGGAGGTCAGCAGGCAAACTTACTGCGGATGAGCTTAAAGAACTGATGATAGAAACAGAGCAGAAATGGACGAATGATGGTCTTTCTGATTATGACGGATATAGCTGGATGACGATTCCCCACTTTTACGATAGTGAGCAGTCATTCTACAACATTCCGTACACTATAGGCTATTTATTCAGTAATGGTCTGTATTCACTCGCCTGCCAAGAGGGTTTCCAGAATCGTTATGAGGAACTGCTTGCACATACAGGATCGCTGACTATGGACGAACTCGCTGATACATTTTTAGATGAAGATATTGCATCCCACACGTTCTGGGACCGTGCTATCGAGCCTGTCATGTCTGCAATCGATGAATTTCTTGAGAAAACGAAAAAAGCTTAGGGGCTTGAAGCCCCTAAGCTTGATTTCCTTACAGCGCAATGAAAAACCACGACATAAAAGTCGTGGTTTTCAGCTCAAGAAATAGGCAAACACAGCAATAGAAGCTAGATAGGAAAAAATCGCCTGCGCCCAATACTTCTTCCGTTCATTTTTCAAGATGTAAACATTCCATAAAATAAACAGGGTGATCGATCCAACCAAGCTTAGAAGTGGTTCAAAAGACCACATCGACTCCATAAAAGCAAATGCCACCCACGTGTATAAATAAATAAAACAAGTTAAAAGTCCAAGGGAGGCATTCATTAAGAGGAAAAACGAATGTTTCTTTGATTTCACTACTATCACCCTCATGTTGTACTGCTTCCATCCTACAAGTAAGGGCGCATTTTCGCAACTTTCACAATCCAATCAGCTAGAGAAAGCGTATGGGTTTGCTCGCCACTCTTTCATCCTCAAGTACTCTTCTTCCGTCAGCTCCAGTTCATCCATCAATTCTAAATACGTAGCGAGAGAACGATAATTCAAGCCGGCATCTTCGAATGCTTTATCGGCGGCGTCCAGTCCGTATGTGAAGATCGACAAGACCTCCACCACTTCTACTCCTGCTTCTCTCAACGCTTCGGCAGCCTGAATCGAAGACTTACCAGTTGAGATGAGGTCTTCGATCACGATAGCACGATCCCCATTCCTGACGGCACCTTCGATTTGGTTGCCTTTTCCATGCTTTTTAGCAGACGAACGGACGTACACCATCGGAAGGTCTAATCGTTCCGCAACCCAAGCGGCATGAGGGATTCCAGCTGTGGCACAACCAGCTATGACATCGATATCTCCATCTATTTTTTCAACAAAAGCATCCGCTATGTTACGACGGATTTCCGGATAAGACATCGTTAAACGGTTATCGCAATAGATCGGGGACCGTACACCGGATGTCCATGTGAAGTAATCTTCGGTTTCAACCTTTACAGCCTCGATTGCAATTAAGTCACGAATGAGTGATTTCATTTGAAAATGCCTCCTTGATTTTATTATAAGTACCTAGAGGGTTCTTGGAATCGCGGATAGCTCGTCCGACTACAATAGAGTCGCTCCCTTTTAGCCGTGCAAATTCGGGAGTAGCAACGCGTTTCTGATCATGAGACTGTCCCTCTTCTAACCGTATGCCCGGTGTTAAGGCAAGCATTTCTATGTTTTTCACAAGATCGGCTTCATGAACGGAACAGACGACTCCGTCCACCCCACTTTTCTTAGCTAATTCCGTGTAATGGCGAACGACATCCATTAACTGCTCCCGTAGCAGCAACTCTTCTTCCATCATCTGCTGGTCACTTGAGGTCAATATTGTAACAGCCAATAGTACCGGACGCTCCTCTGAGCCATCTTCTAGACCACGGACAGCGGAACGCATCATTTCAGCTCCGCCTTGCGCATGGACATTCACTACATCAACCCCAAGACCAGCCAGGTTTCGCATTGCTCTTTCCACAGTCACGGGAATATCATGGAGTTTCAGATCAAGGAATATGCTGTGATTTCTTTCTTTCAAAGCTTTGATCATATCGGCACCTTCTCGGTAAAATAATTCCATCCCGACTTTTACAGGAATACCTTCCAATCCATTTTCGTCTAGAAAAGCCAAAGCTTCCTCACCGCTCGGAAAATCAAGTGCGAAGTACACCGGTTGTAGCTGTTTCACGATGAGCCCCTCCAATCACGTCTTCTACAGAAGTAAAACCATAACTTCTAAGTGCCTGTGGCAATTCCTCGATGATTTCCTTACATACTAGTGGATTTTTGAAGTTCGCACTTCCGATAGCAACGGCACTCGCACCGGCAAGTAAGAATTCGATCACGTCATCCACTGTTTCGATTCCTCCCATTCCGATGATGGGAATATCTACAGCTTCGTACACTTGATACACCATCCGAACCGCCACAGGTTTGATGGCAGCACCAGAAAGTCCACCGACTTGATTCGCTATGATCGGCTTCCTTGTCTTCGGATCAATGCGCATCCCTGTAAGAGTATTGATCATCGATAGTCCACTTGCACCTGCTTCCTCTACAGCTTTTGCCAACTGAACAATATCGGTTACATTAGGAGATAGCTTGACGTACACAGGAACTTGACTCACCTGCACTACTGCTTCGGTCACATGTTTTGCAAGGGCAGGATCGGTCCCGAACTGGACCCCTCCCTCTTTCACATTGGGACAGGAAATGTTCAATTCGAGCGCATCTACAAACCTAGAGATTTTACGCGCTACCTCCACATACTCTTCCACGGTACTTCCTGCCACATTGGCTATCACCGGTACATCATACTCTCTGAGAAAAGGAATTTCGTGTTCAATGATTGCATCCACCCCTGGGTTCTGCAGACCAATCGCATTCAGCATTCCACTAGCTGATTCAGCTACACGCGGTGTGCCGTTACCGAAACGTTGCTCACCAGTAGCCGCCTTCATAATGACCGCCCCAAGCTCAGACAAATCGTAAAAAGGGGCAAATTCCTTCCCGAAGCCGAAGCACCCTGATGCCGGCATAATCGGATTCTTCAATTCAAGTCCAGGCAGCATCATGACAATACGACCTCCTTCGCGTCAAAAACCGGACCATCACAACAGATCCTCCGGTATCCTTTCTCATCATTGGCAGGGACGACACAAGCAAGGCATGCCCCTATTCCGCACCCCATCCGTTCTTCCATCGAAAGGTAACCCTGCATGCCATCAAGCTTCTCACTTACAGCGCGCAGCATAGCTGTAGGACCGCATGCGAAATACGTATCAAAGCTCCCCTCCAACACGTCCGTTACCAGCCCCCGATGGCCGAGTGTCCCATCATTTGTTACGACTCTTACGTCGCCATATTCCTCAAACTCTTTCGTAAAGAACGCTTCCTCTTTACTTTGGAACCCTAGTACACTCGTTACTGGGACACCTTTTTCATGTAATTGCTTCGCTAATTGATAGAGTGGTGGTACACCAATACCTCCTCCGATCAGAAGGGCATGGTTAGAATCAATTTCATCCAATGGGAATCCGCTTCCGGCAGGGCCGAGCACGTCGATTGTATCCCCGACGTGCTTGTTGGACAACTCCTCTGTTCCCTTCCCCATCAACTTATACAGCAGTGTCATTTTCCCTTCTTCACGGTCGACTTCTGCTATCGAAACAGGCCGACGGAGGTAAAAATCGTTACTTACCTGGATATGAACGAACTGCCCTGGTTCTCTCACATCATTTGCTATCGTGCCCTGGAGGACAAGGCGGAAGGTATTACGGGCAATCGGTTCATGCTCGATAATCGTCATCCACTCTCGCTTCATGCCATCACGCCTTCCATTGGAGTGATAGAGCGAGCTGTGAAGGACATAGCCTGAATCACATCAACGATGGATTTCGCTGTATCAAGGCTCGTCATGCAAGCAATCCCATGTTCGACCGCTTCTCTTCG
This sequence comes from Halobacillus salinus, assembly GCF_004684905.1. Classification (GTDB taxonomy): domain Bacteria; phylum Bacillota; class Bacilli; order Bacillales; family Halobacillaceae; genus Halobacillus; species Halobacillus salinus. The sequence goes on from NZ_SRJC01000001.1 coordinate 1,525,560, forward strand.
AATACGGAACCCGTCTGATCTCGCTCTCATGCCGCTGTTCAATGTATTTACGACGACTTGGACATCCCCATTCTGAATCAAGTCGATGACATCACGTTGATCAGATCCGAGCTTTCCGACTGCTTCGACTGGAATATTCGCTTCCTCTATGACGGAAGCCGTCCCTTCTGTTGCAAACAACTGGAACCCTAGTTCATAAAACGTCTGAGCAATTTCCAGCATTTCTGTTTTATCCTTATCCGCTACAGTTAGAAGCACAGAGCCTTGCGTTGGGATCTTCAAGCCGGCAGAAGTCATCCCTTTGTACAATGCTTTTTCAAGGGTCTGGTCGTAACCGATCACCTCTCCGGTCGATTTCATCTCCGGTCCTAGCGTCGTGTCGACACTACGCAGCTTCTCAAATGAGAACACCGGCACTTTCACATATACACCTTCGGGCTTCTTAGCTACGCCCGAGCGATACCCGTATTCTGTAAGCTTGTTACCTAGAATGACATTTGTAGCAAGCTTGGCCATTGGTACCCCTGTAATCTTACTCAAGAAAGGTACTGTCCGGCTCGCACGTGGATTCACTTCCAGCACATAAGCTGTTCCGTCATGTACGACAAACTGGATGTTGATCAAACCTTTCATGTTCAATTCGCGTGCAATCTTCGTTGTCGCATCGATGCACTGTTGTTCCAATTGTGCGGAGAGACGCTGTGTCGGGTAGACTGCCATCGAGTCGCCAGAGTGCACACCTGCTCGCTCAATGTGTTCCATAATTCCCGGTATGAACACATCTTCTCCGTCCGAAATGGCATCGACTTCGATTTCCATTCCCGTCATGTATTTATCGATCAAGATCGGGTGTCCGTTATAGACCGCCACATTATCTTTTAAATAAGACTGTAGTTCCTCTTCCGAGTACACAATTGCCATTGCTCTTCCGCCTAGAACATAGGACGGGCGGACGACGACAGGATATCCGATATTTTTGGCAGCAACTAGCGCCTGCTCTTCATTTAATACACTTTCTCCACCTGGTTTTGCGATTTCTAACTTATTCAACAATTGTTCGAATAAATCACGGTCTTCTGTCTCGTTGATGGCATCCATTGTCGTTCCGAGAATTTCTACGCCTTGACGGTTCAATCCATCGACAAGGTTGATGGCAGTCTGACCACCGAACTGGACAATGACACCTTCCGGCTTCTCTAGATCAATGACGTTCATTACATCCTCCAAGGTGAGTGGCTCGAAGTAAAGTTTGTCGGATACACTGAAGTCGGTGGATACCGTCTCTGGGTTATTATTCATGATAATCGCTTCATAACCCATTTCCTTCAGTGCAAGTACAGAGTGTACGGTTGCATAGTCAAATTCCACTCCTTGCCCGATGCGGATCGGACCTGAGCCGATCACAAGCACTTTCTTATTTGAGGAAGAAATCGATTCATTCTCATCTTCGTAGCTTGAATAGAAGTACGGAGTTTCAGAAGCGAATTCCCCCGCACACGTGTCCACCATCTTATAGACAGGGCGGATATTTTCCTTTCTACGGAAGCTTAAGACATCATCAAGTGTCTGACCGCTGAGGCGCGCAATCTGCACATCAGAAAATCCTATTCGTTTCGCTTTGTATAATCTGTCAGCTGTGAGTCCTTCTGTTGTGATTTCAGATTCCAGGTCGATGATCCCTTTCAGTTTGTATAAGAAGAAGAAATCAATCCCTGTAATCTCATGCAATGCTTCAAGCGTGTAGCCTCTTCTCAACGCTTCGGCCAGAACGAAGACACGCTCATCATCCGCTTTTTGCAGGCGGAATTCTAGATCTTGACTGTTCAGCTTCAAAGTTGAGGTCAAATAAAGCTCTTCTGTTTCCCCTTCTAAAGAGCGGATCCCTTTCAAGAACGACTCTTCGAACGTGCGTCCGATGGACATAATTTCTCCTGTCGCCTTCATCTGGGTACCGAGTTTCCGGTTACCTTTAGCGAATTTATCAAACGGCCAGCGTGGTATTTTCGTAACGACATAATCAAGCGCCGGCTCAAAGCAGGCGTAGGTCGTTCCGGTGATAGGGTTCTGGATCTCATCCAATGTCATTCCTACAGCAATCTTCGCTGCTAGTTTTGCTATCGGGTACCCCGTCGCTTTTGAGGCTAGTGCCGATGAGCGACTAACCCGTGGATTTACCTCGATGATGTAATATTGAAAGCTGTGGGGGTCAAGCGCCAGCTGTACGTTACAGCCTCCTTCAATTTCAAGCGCCGAAATGATCTCAAGCGATGCGTTACGTAGCATCTGATATTCACGGTCACTGAGCGTCTGGGATGGAGCAACTACTATGGAATCCCCTGTATGGATTCCAACAGGATCGAAGTTCTCCATATTACAGACGACAATTTTGTTATCGTATCGGTCCCGCATCACCTCGTATTCGATCTCCTTGAATCCGGCAATGTTCTTCTCAATCAAGCACTGGTGAACTGGGGAAACCGCTAGCCCATTACGCGCCGTTTCTCGGAGCTCAGCTTCGTTGTCGCACATTCCGCCTCCTGCTCCACCCATCGTATAGGCAGGACGGACGATCACTGGATAACCGATTCGATCGGCAAAGGCGAGCGCAGCATCCACCGTACTTACAATCTCGCTCTCAGGTACGGGTTGATCCATTTCATGCATGAGCGAACGGAATTTCTCACGATCTTCTGCGCGTTCTATTGCATCCAAAGGCGTTCCCAGAAGTTCGACATTGAATTGTTCGAGAATTCCGGATTCACTGAGCTCCACCGCCATGTTTAAACCGGTTTGTCCTCCCAGTGTAGGGAGAATCGCTTCTGGTTTCTCTTTACGGATGATCTTCTTCATGAATTCCAGTGTGAGCGGCTCCATATAGACATGATCTGCGAAAGTATGGTCCGTCATGATCGTCGCAGGGTTAGAATTCGCCAATATCACTTCATACCCTTCTTCTTTCAATGACTGACAGGCTTGTGTTCCAGAGTAGTCGAACTCTGCTGCTTGGCCGATGACGATCGGGCCGGAACCAATCACTAGAATTTTGTTTAGATCTGTACGCTTAGGCATGCGGATTCCTCCTTTGTAGTCCGTTCTTGGTTATCAATGCGACGTAAGAATTCGTCAAATAGGTGTGCTGTGTCTTCCGGACCAGGCGAACTCTCCGGGTGATACTGAACAGAGAATACCGGATAGCGCTCGTGCTTGAGTCCTTCCACACTCTGGTCATTCAAAGACACTTGTGTCAGTTCTAGATTCGTAGATCTTAAAGACTCTTGATCAACTGAATAACCGTGGTTTTGTGATGTCATATAGGTTCTCCCCGTTTGTAAATCTTTCACGGGTTGGTTGGCTCCTCGGTGACCGAACTTCATCTTGGAAGTATCAGCTCCATCCGCTAGAGCAATCAGCTGGTGGCCAAGGCAAATTCCGAAGATTGGTAGTTTATTCATCAATTGGCGGATTGTCTGAATTGCTTCCGGAACATCTTTCGGGTCTCCAGGTCCATTAGAGAGCATGATCCCGTCAGGACGCAGCCGCTCTATCTCTTCTGCTGATGTATGATATGGAACAACGGTGACGTGACAATTCCGCTTCGTAAATTCCCTCAGAATACCATGTTTCATCCCGAAGTCCATCAGGACGATCCGGTGGCCTCTTCCTGGAACTACATATGGTTTGACGGTGGAGACTTGCTTCACTTGATCCTTCGATAGAGGAGTATCTTCCATGATTTGAAGCACTTCTTCAACGGATCTTTCCGTTGAGGTAACCATCGCCTTCATTGTTCCGTGCTCACGGATGATTTTCGTCAGCTTCCGCGTGTCGATTCCGCTTATACCAGGGATTTTCTTTGCTTTCAAAAATGCATCAAGTGTTTCCTCATTTCGGAAGTTGGAAGGATATTCGCAATGTTCGCGGACAATCACTCCCAATATGGCTGGGTTTACCGTTTCAAAGTCGTCACGGTTGATACCGTAATTTCCGACAAGTGGGTAAGTGAATGTGACGAGTTGCCCACAGTAGGAGGGGTCTGAAATGACTTCTTGGTAACCAGTCATCCCCGTATTGAAAACGACCTCTCCGACCGTTTCCCTATCACTACCGAAGCCTTCTCCGACAAATACCGTTCCATCTTCAAGCACGAGCTGTTTCATAATTTGCCTCCTTAAATGCGATTTCTCCGTCCACCATAGTCAGTACCGGCCAGCCTTTCAGCTTGTACCCATGGAAGGGGCTGTTCTTCCCTTTTGATACAAAGGAATGCCTATCTACTTGTTTTACTGCTGTTAGATCGATTAGCGTAAGGTCTGCATGAGCACCCTCTTGCAATGTACCGAATGATAGTCCAAAAGTTTGCGATGGTTTAATAGTTAGCCAGTCTACCAACTCACCCAAGGTGACTAGTTGTTTTTCTACCAGTTCGGTATAGAGAAGCGGGAACGCTGTTTCGAATCCGGTGATGCCAAATGGCGAGTTCACAAAGCCTTGTGACTTCTCTTCTTCTGTATGTGGTGCATGATCAGTTGCGATCAAGTCGATCGTTCCATCTTGCAATCCTTCGATCAAAGCTTGCTGATCTTGTTTTGACCGAAGCGGTGGATTCATTTTGAACATGGCATCATCTTCCGTAATGTCCAGTTCGTTAAGTACTAAATGGTGAGGAGTCACTTCGGCTGTTACGTGGATTCCAGCGCGTTTTGCATCGCGTATTACGCGAACCGATTCTTTCGTTGAGACGTGGCAGACATGATAATGACACCCAGTTGCTTCGGCGAGTAATACATCTCTTGCGATCTGAACGGATTCTGCAACGTTCGGAATGCCAGGCAGGTTCAGACGTTCACTTACTTCCCCGTGATGACTAACTCCTTTATAGACCAGGGAGTTATCTTCACAGTGTGCGACTACCGCTTTCCCGTGTTTGCTTGCCTGCTGCATTGCTTCGAACATCATTCCGGCACTTTGTACGCCGACCCCGTCATCTGTAAAGGCGAATGCTCCGAGGTTGCTGAGCGTTTCCATATCGACGAGTTCACGCCCGACCTGACGTGTTGTGATTGACGCGTAAGGAAGTACGCGTACATGAGCATCTTGATCGATTTTATCTAAAAGGGCTAGGAGGTGATCACGAGAGTCAGGGACCGGAGTGGTGTTCGGCATGGCACATACTGTCGTGAAGCCCCCTTTTGCAGCTGCTTGCGTTCCAGTTGCAATCGTTTCTTTCGCTTCTCCTCCAGGTTCACGTAGGTGAACATGCACATCTACTAGCCCGGGAGTAAGTAAATGTCCCTGTGCATCAATAATAGTTTCTGCCGGTTCGCTGAGTGTGGAATCTATTTGTTGGATTTTGTTGCCTTGAATCAGTACCTCACACGATTTGAGCTCTCCGTTAACTAGTGTCTTTGCATTTATAATCTTCTTCATTTACAGCTCCCCTTTCAATAATGCTTCTATGATGGCCATGCGGATGGTGACGCCGTTGGTCATCTGCCTAAAAATTCTTGACTTCGGTGACTCTACTAAGTCGCTATCTATTTCAACTCCCCGGTTCACCGGAGCAGGGTGCAATATGATAGCGTTCGGATGCATCATGGCTTCCCTTTCTTTAGTAAGACCGTAGTTTTCGAGATACCCAAGCTCTTCTCCTGAATCCGTGTGTCGTTCATGCTGGATGCGTAGCAACATCAGAACATCACATTCATGGACTGCTTCGTCCATTGTGATGTAACGATCCGTGAGGGTAGGATCCTGCCATTCTGGTTTCGTTACAAAGGAGACTTCTGCGCCGAGTTTTCTCAGTGCGTGTGCATTTGATCTCGCTACTCTGCTGTGCTTCAGGTCCCCAGCTATTGCAACGTGTAATCCTTCAAAGTGTTGGAAGTGTTCATGGATCGTATATAAATCAAGCAGAGACTGGGTAGGGTGCTCTCCGCAACCGTCCCCTGCATTGATCAGTGAAAGGTTCAAGTCTTTGCATTGATCAAGCAGTCCCACTTCAGACTGTCGAACTACTGCAACTTCTACTCCGATCGATTCGAGCGTCTTCAACGTGTCATACAGGCTTTCCCCTTTCGTAAAGCTGGATGACTCTCCATCTAAATTCATCGTTTCGAGACCAAGCCTTGTTTCTGCTACTTGAAAACTCATTTTCGTCCTTGTGCTCGGTTCTAAGAAGACATTGGCTGCAAATGTTTGCCGTTCGACCGGCAGGTAAAGGTTATTCTTCATTTGATCCGCAAGTTGAAACAGGTGGAAGATTTGTTCGTTGGTCAGTTGCTGCATTGAAAGCAGGTGGGGACGTGATAAAACGCTCGTCATCATCTTATCTCTCCTATCCATTTTGATTTGGCCTATTGCCTTTATAAGAAAGGAGGTACAAAAAAAGCACCCCCAGGCGGTGGGGGTGCTCATTCGCTGCATGCGAAGGAAGCCCATCCCTCATCCACCCTTCTGAGCCTCACAGGACTCGGTTAAAATGTGTTTGAGTGTTGGTTCTTTATGCTACGCCGCTCTGTTTCTCCTCACTGGAAGTCTCAGACACGGGCGCTTCGAACATATTTTGTTTTCCTTCTCCCTTCTCCTTACCAGGAAGGACAAGGTTCAAGATGATACCGATGATGGCAGATAACGCCATGCCGGCAATTTGGATATTGTCTGTTACTTGAATGAATGCTCCACCGACACCGATCACTAAGATGACAGAGGAGATGATCAGATTACGTTTTTCCCCAAGATCGATGTGATTGTCGATCAGCATGCGCAAACCGCTGGATGCGATGATTCCGAAGAGTAGGATCGAAACGCCACCCATGACTGCAGATGGAATGGATCCGATGACAGCAGTGATCATCCCTACAAATCCGAAGAAAATCGCTATGACTGCTGCGCCTCCGATAACGAAGACACTATATACTCTTGTAATCGCCATAACACCGATGTTTTCACCGTAAGTGGTGTTCGGCGGTCCACCTAAGAAGGAGGCAATCATGGTTGCTACACCGTCTCCGAGAATCGAGCGGTGCAAGCCTGGCTTTTTCAAGAAGTTCTTCCCTACCACTTTCGATAACACCATTTGGTCACCAGTGTGTTCCGTAATGGTCACGAGGGCTAGAGGCACCATCAAGAAGATGATTTCCCAGCTGAACACTTCCGTTGGTGCGAAGTCGACGAATGGGATGACAAAGTCCGGCATTTGGAAAAGCGCTGCGAGAACTCCCCAAAGCGAATCGGCAGATGTGATTGATGCCCATTCTTCCTGGATAGGTGCTGTATCGACGATGCCTTGAGTAAGTGCGAATACATAACCTCCGATGATTCCGAACAGGATCGGCACCAGCGAGAAGAATCCGCGGAAGAAGATAGAAGCGATAATTGTGATGGCTAGCGTCACAAGTGCCACCGTAAAGTGTGTTCCAGAGTATGTCTCGCTTCCAGGGATGTACATCGCCATATCAATGGCAGTAGATGCAAGACCAAGACCGATGACGATGATGACCGGCCCAACTACGACTGGTGGCAAGATTTTCATCAGCCAGTTGGTTCCGAACATGGAAATAAGGAGTGCAACTAGTCCGTAGACTAACCCGATAAAGAAACTACCTATCATAGCTCCAGCAACTCCACTCGATTCGGAGACTGCTATGATCGGGGCAATGAATGCGAAGCTTGAACCGAGATAGGCTGGAATCTTTCCTTTTGTAATTAAGAGATATGCAAGTGTTCCAACCCCGCTCGACACAAGTGCGACTGCTGGTGATAATCCAGTTAAGAATGGCACCAGGATTGTCGCTCCGAACATGGCGAATAAGTGTTGCAGGCTTAATGTTAGCCATTTGTGCATTGCTGGGACTTCATTTACTTCTAAGGCAGCTTTATGTTGGTTCATTTAAATTCCTCCTCTTTTTGCTCAAAAAAATACCTCTTTGCGCTAGAAAAGGTGCGCAAAGAGGTAGACGTGTGTCTTGTACACGTATATCCATTACGACCTTTTCAGCCTCTCGGGACTTGAATTAAAGGTTGTCTCGATTCATTTTTCGTGTATCTCTACTTGGTCCCGTTCATCAGTCTCTGCCAATGAAACGGTGATGATTTCATCTTGGGATGTCGGCACGTTCTTTCCTACGAAGTCAGCTCGGATCGGCAATTCGCGATGCCCTCGATCGACAAGGACTGCAAGCTGAATTTGCGAAGGTCTGCCGTGGTCAATCAGTGCATCCATTGCGGCACGCACCGTGCGACCGGTATAAAGTACATCATCGACTAGAATGACTTTCTTTCCGTCGATATCCGCTGTAATGTTCGTTTCTTTCAGTTCGGGTTCATCCTGGTTTTCCGTAAGATCGTCGCGATAAAGGGTTATATCCAATTCGCCTTCTGGTATTTCCACACCTTCGATCTCTTGAATTTTATGTTTCAACCTTTTAGCAATCGGGACGCCTCTCGTTTTGACTCCGACGAGAACCAGGTCCTCCACCCCTTTGTTCTTCTCAATGATTTCGTGTGAGATTCGAGTCAACGCTCTTCGGATCGCTGCTTCATCTAATACGGTAGCTTTTGCTTCCATCGACTCTTCCTCCTATACCTATTAGAAAAGCCCCTTTTCCGCATGAAGGCAGAAAAGGGGCTTAGAATACACGTCTCCTACGTGTTTCACCGTCACCTTCCCAGCCTCACGGGACTGTTCTTAAAGGTCTTTATATTCTGTTTAATAGTATGACAAACCTTGAAGATAGTGTCAACGGTTATTTTTGTCTTTCTTCTAAATAAGCGAGCATCTCTTGGAATGCCTCCGGAGGCTGTACCTCGAATGTTTTCCATTCACCGGTTCTCGGATGTTCAAAGCCAAGCGTACGTGCATGCAGTGCTTGTCCTTCCATATCCAGCGTCTTACGCGGACCGTACTTAGGATCACCCGCAAGCGGATGGTTGATGTAGCGCATGTGGACACGGATTTGGTGCGTTCGTCCAGTTTCCAATTTGCACTCGACATGAGTGAAATCTTCAAAGTGCTTGATGACCTGGAAATGGGTAACGGCGTCTCTCCCGCCTTCCACAACCGCCATGCGCTGACGGTCTTTAGGATCACGACCAATCGGGGCATCAATCGTTCCGAATTCGTGCGTAATCATACCATGGACAATCGCTTCATAGCGACGTTCAACAGATTTATTCTGCAGCTGCTCTACAAGTGACCGGTGCGCCTGGTCGTTTTTGGCTACCATCAGAAGTCCACTTGTGTCTTTGTCGATTCGATGGACTATTCCAGGTCGTTCTACACCATTTATCCCAGAAAGGTCCTTGCAATGGTACAACAGCGCATTAACAAGCGTTCCACTTCCATGCCCAGCGGCAGGGTGAACGACCATACCAGCTGGCTTATTGACAACGACGACATCGGAATCCTCATATACGATATCAAGATCGATATTCTCCGCTTTCAACTCCATCGGTTCAGGCTCTGGTACTTCCCAGGTAATTTCGTCCCCTTCTTGCACTTTATAATTACTCTTCACGCTACTACCATTTACTTTTACAATATTGTCCTTCAACCAACCTTGTATTTGCGAACGAGACACATCATCCAATGCATCCGATAACAATTTATCAATACGTTTAGACTGGTCTTGCTCTTCTACTATATATTGTTCACTCAAGATTCCAAACTTCCTTTCTTCTTACGCTGCTCATCGATGATCGTTGCTAACATCACGAGAATCACTCCCACCACTAGTGACGAGTCTGCCACATTGAAAATGGGAAAGTCATAGCCGAAAATGAGTGTATCTGCGAAATCAACGACTTCTCTGCGGAAGATACGATCGATGAAGTTCCCAATCGCTCCCGCTAGAATCAAGGCAAGGGCTGTACCTGCCAATCTGCTTTCTTTTCCATACTGCTGGATATAGTAAATGACAAATCCAATTACGACAACAGTGATCAAATAGAAGAACCACATCTGCCCCTGCAAAATTCCCCATGCAGCTCCTTGGTTACGGTGAGAAGTCCAGTAAAGGAAATTCTCAATAACCGGAATGCTTTGTCCGAGTTCCATTTGCGTGACAACGATCCATTTTGTCAACTGGTCGAGTAGGATGACTACAAGCGCAATTAAGTAATACACAAACATTCGTCCGTCCTCCATCCATCATATTCCCAAGCTATTGTACCACAGAATCCCTTTTCATTAGAATCTTTCTCTACTCTGTGGTCACTGCTCGACTTTTTTATATTTATCAGAAACCAAAAGAAAATCTAATTCGTATGGAATAGTAACAGATTCTACGGGAGGGATTGCAGATCTTTATTTTTTCTATTCTGTTCGGACTATGTCTCTTATTCTTTCCTTTGCAGGGGATAAGAGACTTCAATCAGGAGAAAACCAGCCACAAATTAATACGACTAAGCCTTATTGTCGCAGCTTTCCTTTTAATCAGCGCAGGCACCATAGATTTAATTTCCTTTATCCAGAACCCATAATGGTTATTCAGAAGGAACGATGACTTCTTACTAATCCAGTTTTGCGGTAGTAACTTTATAAACAAAAAAATGCCACCTGATGATCGGTGGCATAATTTATGTAGAATCTTTATTTCATTAAGAATTCTGCGAGCTGTACTGGGGCTCTTCTATAGGTATATCTTCCTCGATTTCCGTATCAAAAAGGTGGTCCCAGTCATCATTGTCAATCATATCAAGCTGCGCTTCAACCAACATACGGAGTCGTGTCTTGAAGACTTTCGCCTGCTTCTTCATGTCTTCGACCTCAATGTTGATTCGGCGGGATTTCTCCAATGCTTCGTTGATGATCCGATCCGCGTTCTTCTCAGATTCCTTAATGATCAGCTTGGATTCTTTCTGTGCATTTGTCTTCACTTCTTCTGCTGTCTCCTGAGCTACAAGAATGGACTTGTTCAACGTAGTCTCAATACTGTTAAAATGACCGAGACGCTCATTCAGCTGGTTGACTTCACGCTCAAGTTCTTTCTTCTGGCGGATGATGATTTCATAATCTTTAATGACCTGATCGAGGAAGTTGTTTACTTCATCCTCATCGTACCCTCGAAAGCCTCTCGTAAAATCTTTGTTATGAATATCCAACGGTGTTAAAGGCACACCAGCCACCTCCTTATCGTATTCCTAGCTACTTAATTCATTCGACAAAACCTAACGAATTCCTTCTTATTCCAGAATTAATTTAACGTTGAGGTCGTTACACGGAACTTGTCTTTTTTCGTTTGACCCCTTACTTCTTCTAATCGGCTTCTTCCCTTACCTTTTAAAGAGATCAAATCACCCTCTTCCAGTAGGAAGGACGTATCTTCGACTACACGGTGGTTTACTTTCACATGACCTGCTTCAACATGCATCCTAGCTTTCTTCCTAGACATGCCATAGATCTCTTTCGTGAGTACATCCAACCTTAAAGAGGAAACAGTTGTTTCTTTCGTGCTCCATGTCTCTTTACTTTCCATTAACTCTGCCATAGGTTTTTCTATGAAATCGACGTTCGCTTTTTTGATACCTGTCAAGTTCATCTTGATAAAATCACTGATTTCAGCTCCAGCAACAATGTGAACGACACCATCCTGAACGACAAGATCACCAAGTTTTTCCCTCTTCACGCCTAGTGACATGAAAGCTCCAAGTACATCTCGATGTTCTAGTGTTATGAACTTATCTGCGTAGGTAGCTTCCAGTAAAGTAAGCTGGAAATCATCTTGTTCTATGATTTCATACTCTGGAGCAATAATAGCCCTTTTTCTTTCTGCCCCTTCCGCTCCCCCTGAGAATCCGTAAACGAGATCCGGGTTGTTTCCCATAATGGTCTGTAGAATCAATTGTTCACGAGGGTTTAAGAAATCGGTCAGCTTGCGTTGATATCTCATTTCTACATCATCACGCCAAGCCAGTACCTGATCAATGAATGGATGTTCTTCTTTCCTAAAATGCTGGTATATCTCCATATTCAACCTCTGCTTTCTCCGTTACTAACGTTCCTATTTAAAAAAAGAACAGGAAATGAGGTGCTAGACTCCATTCCCTGCCCTGTTAATATGTGAATTAAAGTAACATACCTCTCAGTACCCAAAGACCTTGGGATGCGAAGTTCAGTACTAGAATCGCTACGATCGGCGAAATATCAATCATGCCGAGCGGAGGAATGATTCTTCTGAACGGTTCCAAAAATGGTTCCGCAAGACGTCCCATCAATTCACCGAAACTTGACTCTCTTGCGCCTGGAAACCAGGACAGCAGAATGTAGATAATCAAGATCCAGCTGTAGATTCGAAACGCTGTTGAGAGGATATCGAACAAAATAACCATGACCTACCACCTTCTGTATTCTTCATCTGTCTCCTGTGGAATGATATCTGAGATGGATCCAGAAATTTCCACGTTATCCGGCGTACACAAAAAGGTTTGTGTGCCGAGTTTTTGAATGTCTCCACCTATAGCATAAACGGTTCCGCTTAAAAAATCTACAATTCGTTTTGCCTGATGGTGATCGACCCGCTGAAGATTTATCACTACGGCACGACGATTGACGAGCTGGTCCGCAATGTCCTGTGCTTCGTTATAGCTGCTCGGTTCAATCAACACCATTTTAGAGGAAGACTTGGCGCTCTTCAAACTCACGACATTATCCTGCTTGCGGCCGCTTCTCGATTTCGGCTCTTCGTAATCGACTTCTTCCTCTTCTACCTCTTCCTCGACATACTCATACTCGTCATCCAATGTAAAGAAGGAACGGAACTTATTTTTCATGCTCATATTTTTTCACCTCAGATTTATTGATTGGCTTCTTCTCCGACAAGTTTAGAACCTATCCGAACATGGGTTGCACCTTCTTCAATAGCAATAGCATAATCATTGCTCATCCCCATCGATAAAGATTCACAAGGGGCATGGGGCAGATGTTTATCCCGTATAATATCCCTTAAGGCACGAAGCTTGCGGAAGTTTCCACGCAGTTGTTCTTCATTATCTGTATGTGGGGCCATTGTCATCAATCCAACCACTTGAATATTCTCATAGTTCTTCATCAAGTCTACAAACTCTTCTACGTCATCCGGTGCTAGGCCATGTTTGGACTCTTCGCCGCTAACGTTCACTTGAATGAAACAAGGAACAGGCTGACTGGCACGTTTGTTTATTTCTTTAGCTAATGACTTCCTGTCTAACGAATGAATCATCGAAACTTGATCGATGACATCTTTTACTTTTCTTGATTGAAGCGAGCCGATGAAGTGCCATTTCGCTTTTGTACCAATGGATTCGTACTTCTCAAGCAGGCCTTCTTTACGGTTCTCACCTAAGTGCTCAATGCCTGCTTCGATCGCTTCTTCAGCGCGAGCGATCGAAACATACTTGGTCACGGCAATAACCGTAATATCCTCCTTCGTCCTGCCACAGTTTTGGCAGGCTTCCTCAATCGAATTCTCTATAACTGATAGGTTTTCCTTAACCGACATTGTAGTTCTCCTTCCACGTCAACTTGTCCAACCAATATAGCCGAGCATTCGCCCGGTTTTCCCTTGGTCACGTCGATGGGAATATAGCAAACGCTCTTCTTCGTATGTATCCAATGATGTCATTTGAACGTTCTGTTCTTCAAGCCCTGCTTGCAAAGCCAAAGAACGATTCAAAGATTTCAAATCTAGTAAAGCGTGATGATCATCTGTCGGAGTCAACACTTCTTCTCTAAGTTCAGAAGGAATGTGAGAAATGACGCGATCATCCACTTCATAGTGCTGAGAACGAATGCAGGGACCGATTGTCATCTTCAGATCATGTATAGACGCCCCTTCTGCAACAAGTTGATCAATCATTGCTTTTGCCATCCCATTAACGGTACCCTTCCAACCAGCATGGGCAATACCTATCCATCCACTCGTAGGGTCAACGAAATAGAGCGGGACACAGTCTGCATAGAAAGCTGCCATCATCGTATTCTTCTGATTGGTAATCAGTCCATCGACACCTGGAACAGCAGACTCAAGTGTTACTGTACCTTTCCCCAAATCATCTTCTTCGACACGCCTAACTTGAATTCCATGTACTTGCTCCCCCATCACCCACCGGTCTAGAGGGATGCCTACTTCATCAGCTAGAAGCTTTCGATTCTTGATGACATCTTCATCACGGTCCTTTACGTGAAGGCCCATGTTGAGCGAATCATATGGTGACTCGCTCACGCCTCCTTGACGAGTGGTCAAGCCACAGACAAGATTCGGGATTTCTGTGAAGCAAGTCAGCTGACGTTTGGTTGTATGTTGAAAAAGTTCACTCATATGACCACCTCAATTTCCCTTTATTTTAACACATCCCGTCATCGATTTCTTCTATTATTCGTCTGTTTCTGACTTTTGTGATGTAGAAATGGCCGAATACCCTGTCTTTTTGACTAAGATGACATCAGCACCTATATTCACAATCTGGTCCCATGGAATCAACATTTCTTCTTCTTTTCCGAATAGTCCCATCGCTTTCCCTTTCAATGTCAACACTAACCCTTTCAACCTGCCTCGCTGTGTATCGATATCTAAATCACTAATATATCCAAGGCGTTCACCGGATTCCATAGCAATCACATCTTTCATTTGTAACTCTGAGATTTTCATTCGCCCATTCCTCCTTTTTACACTATATGCACAAACAGCACTGATTAGTGATATCGTTTCTACGTGATAACCAATGACTACATGAAGACACAAAAAAAGCACCTCTGGAATAAACAGAAGTGCTGTTGAGTATTATTGAAACATTGATGAATTCATCTCTTTAATTGCCGCTTTTTCTAAACGGGATACTTGGGCTTGGGAGATGCCGATCTCCTCGGCCACTTCCATCTGTGTCTTTCCTTGGAAAAATCGCTTTGTCAGAATCATTTTCTCACGGTCATTGAGCTGTTTCATACCTTCTCTGAGCGAAAGTTCATCAAGCCACACCGAGTCTTTCTCTCTTTCATCCTTAAGCTGGTCGACAACGAAGATTGGGTCTCCTCCGTCATTATAAATTGGCTCAAACAATGATACAGGATCTTGGATAGCATCCATAGCAAACACAATATCCTCATGAGGTACGCCCATCTTTTCGGCAATTTCATGAGGTTTTGGATCTTTGTTGGTTTCACTGATCAATTGTTCACGCATTTGAAGTGCTTTATAAGCAGTATCGCGTAACGACCTTGAAACACGAATAGGATTGTTATCCCGTAAGTATCTTCTGATTTCTCCGATGATCATCGGAACCGCGTAAGTAGAAAATTTAACATTATGGCTCAAATCAAAGTTGTCAATGGACTTCATTAAACCGATGCATCCAACTTGGAATAGATCATCACCATATTCACCACGGTTGTTGAAACGCTGTATGACGGATAAGACTAAGCGAAGGTTTCCATTCACTAATTGCTCACGTGCCTCGATTTCTCCACTTTGCAACCGTTCAAACAGGGCCCTCATTTCTTTATTTTTCAACACCGGTAGTTTTGATGTATCTACTCCGCATATTTCTACTTTATGTCGTGTCAAAGTAAGACCCTCCCAGGAAGCTGTAATCAGTTCTCAGTATCTCCCTGGAAGGAAAAATTATGCATGTCTATAAATTGTAAAATTAAACCATCTTATCAAATTCGCGTTGCAGCCTGCGAATGATCTTCTTCTCCAGCCTTGATATGTAGGACTGGGAGATTCCCATCATATCTGCTACATCTTTCTGGGTTTTTTCTTTCTTTCCAATCAAACCGAAACGTAATTCCATGATCTGCTTCTCTCGATCGTTCAACTGTTCGAGCGCTGATAAGAGAAGTTTCTTATCGATCTTCTTCTCGATTCCCTTAGTGATCAAGTCTTCTTCTGTCCCTAGGATATCGGATAGTAACAGTTCATTACCATCCCAATCCACGTTCAACGGTTCATCGAAGGATACCTCTGTTTTCAGCTTATTGCTTTTTCTAAGGTGCATCAGAATTTCATTTTCAATACAGCGAGAGGCATACGTTGCGAGTTTTATCTTCTTCTCCGGATCAAAGGTATTGACAGCTTTGATCAATCCAATCGTACCGATGCTGATCAGGTCCTCAATATTGAGACCCGTATTTTCAAATTTACGAGCGATATAGACAACCAGTCTCAAGTTCCGCTCGATCAACATGGCTCGAGCAGCCTTATCTCCTTTCGGCAGACGCTCGAGAAGTTCTCTTTCTTCCTCTCTTGATAACGGTGGCGGTAATGCTTCACTACCACCAATATAATAGATCTCATCCTGTTTAATACCTAATCTGATTAACCACTTGTAAACCCACAACCGTAGCCGGAAATACCATCTCTTCATTCCATTTCCCCCTCTTAAGCTGATTTACCTCTTACCATGGCATGAGGATGAATCAACATCTGATACGTGTTGTCGTGTGTCAGACTGGACTGTTGAACTCCTAGTAAAGGTTTCTGAACATTCAATGGACCACTCTCAGTGTGAATGACGACAGAATCCACGGTAAGTGTTACAAGTAATTGACCTGCATGCCCTGCAGCCTGAAAAGGTACCAGACGTAGAGCATCTTGGACAGGACCAGGAAGTCCGTCCATTGATGTAGCTACTTGATCCATAGTGAGCTCATCCACAACCACTTCGTCTATCAATTGCTCGATCACATAACGATCCGCCAAGAACACCATTTTACGACTGATTGGATCCACTAACTGATTTCCACTGTCTACCATTCCATGACACTTAGCAGTCTTACCATTCCATTGTACTTCCACTTCGTACACCTGATCCATTTTCATTTGATGAACAGCCACTTGAGAAAAACGCCACTTTGTAAAAAAATACGAACAAGGAAATCCGATGAGCACAAAACACCAACTGACTGGATCGCCATATCCACCTGAGAACGTAACGAGCGTACCACCTTGCACTTCCATCTCAGTCGTTAAGAAAAAGTGAACCCCCATCATGGTTCCACCGATCGCAAAGGTAATAAAATAAAAACTAATCCATTGCATAAAAAAGGCTCGAAGGGAGGAATAACGAAAGGCCACCCATATAATGACTAGGGAGATCAACGCTTTTCCTAAGCTGCTAGTTAAAAAATGATGGGGCATGTAAATGGTGAGTGGCACCAACGATGATGCGATCAAGGCGGCACTGAAGAGACGAAACTTGGAAGACTTAGCTCTCGTCAACCCAAGAGTCAAGTTGAGGATCATGGCATCCATCAAAATATTGAGTAGCCATACCGCATCTAAGTAGATGTTAACCCCCTCCTCAACGGATGTTATAACAAAAAGTATAAGCCTGTCCCGCTGAAAAGTCTGTCACAATCTGAATGTCACAGGAACAAGTTTTGACAGATTGTGTTGAGAGAAAATGTGGTGGGGATTGTACAGGAAAATGCACAAAAAACCCGCTGAACCAGTGGTCCAGCGGGTTTTAAATAATTTTATCGACGACGATTGCGGTTACGAAGGAATGTAGGAATATCCAGCGTATCCTCTTCTTGCTTTTGCTGAGGTTGTGGTGCTTCGCGTCGAGGTTGCTCTTCACGTTGAGTACGTTCTACATTTGTAGACTTCGGTTGTGATTGTTGCTGCGGCTGTGGACGTTTTTTCTGCTGTCCTTGCGCTAGTTGAGTTTCATCAAATCCAGTCGCAATCACGGTTACAACAATTTCGTCTTTCAGGTTCTCGTTGATAACGGAACCGAAAATGACGTTTACTTCCTGATCGGCAGCCGACGTAACAATATCAGCAGCTTCCTGCACTTCGTATAGGCTCAAGTTTGCTCCTCCACTGATATTCATCAGTACGCCGTGTGCACCGTCAATAGACGTTTCTAGAAGTGGTGATGAAATAGCTTTCTTCGCCGCTTCAGCCGCACGACTTTCTCCTGTTGCAATACCAATTCCCATAAGAGCAGAGCCTTTGTCCACCATGATCGTCTTAACGTCTGCGAAGTCAACGTTAATAAGTCCAGGTACAGCGATTAGATCGGAAATACCTTGGACACCTTGACGAAGCACATTATCCGCTTCACGGAATGCTTCAAGCATCGGTGTGTTCTTATCTACGATTTCGAGTAGACGATCGTTCGGAATCACGATCAAAGTATCTACTGCGCCTTTAAGTCCTTCAATTCCTCCGGTCGCTTGTGTAGAGCGCTTACGACCTTCGAATGTGAACGGTCGAGTTACGACACCGACAGTTAATGCTCCAAGTTCTTTCGCTACCTGTGCAATGACTGGAGCGGCTCCTGTACCTGTTCCGCCTCCCATTCCTGCTGTAACGAAGACCATGTCTGCACCCTGCAAAGCTTCTTCGATTTGTTCTTTGCTTTCTTCAGCAGCTTTGCGACCGACCTCTGGGTTGGCTCCGGCACCAAGACCACGTGTCAGTTTTCCGCCAATCTGCATCTTTACTTCCGCTTTAGAAAGGTTCAAGGCTTGAGCATCTGTGTTCACTGCAATGAACTCTACCCCTTGAACACCATGTTCGATCATTCGGTTAACGGCGTTGCTACCTCCACCGCCGACACCGATTACTTTTATCGTTGCCAACTGGTCCATGCTCGTATCAAAATCTAACATCTTCCGTTCCTCCTAATACACGAGATTACAAGATTTATGGGTACGTCCATCTTAAGAGCGATACCACGCTTGTCGTTTAATCAAAGAAGTATTTCAATAAGTTTGAAAATCCGCCTTCTTTTTTCTCTTTCTTCTCTTTAGTGTTTTCTTTCTGTTGCTTCACTACACGTTTTTGTTTCTTCAATTGAGGTTGTTCGACTTCCTCTACGGTTACAGCAGGAAAAATCTCTTTTCCTTGTATTTTCGCATTACGATAGGCGAATTGCAAGATTCCGACGCCGCTTGTGAACTGCGGTTCTCTTACCCCAATGTAATCAGGGATGGCAAGTCTCACATTAGAATGGAAAACGTCTTGAGCGAGCTCGAGTACGCCAGGCATATTCATGGACCCACCAGTGAGTACGAAACCTCCTGGCAGCTCACGAACGCCCATCCGTTGGATCTCTTGGGCCGCAAAAACGAAAATTTCTTCTAATCTAGCTTCAATCATATCAGAGATTTGCAATTGATTGAATGCCTGTTCGCGATTACTTCCAATAATCGTCACAGAAAAGGTTTCATCTTCATTAGCATCGTCAAAGAAACCATGTCCGTGCTCTACTTTTACTTGTTCTGCTTCCTCTGTAGAAGTACGAAGACCAATTGATAAATCTTTGGTGATATTATCCCCACCAAACGGAATCAAGCTCGTCCCCTTCAAGTGCCCTTCTTCAAAAACAGATACAGTTGTAGAGCCACCTCCGACATCTAACAGTGCAACCCCAAGGTTCTTCTCATCCTCTGATAGAGATACCGTACCTGAAGCCAGTGGTTGCAGACACACATCCAATACTTCAAGCCCCGCACGCTCCACACATTTAAGCGTGTTATGTAATACGGTTTTGGCACAAGTAATAATCATGCCTTCCATCTCTAATCGAACACCGATCATACCCCTTGGGTCCGTGATTTCATCTTGTCCATCTACGATGAACTGTTTTGGAATTACGTCAATAATCTCACGCTCCGGCGGGACTGAAACAACTTGAGCAGCGTCAATGACACGCGTAATATCTTCATTTCCTATCTCTCTGCTGTCACTAGAGACAGCAACTACGCCGTGGCATGGTTGCAATTGAATGTGATTTCCATTCACACCGACAACTACTCGGTCGATCTTCATATCTACCATTCGTTCCGCTTGTTCTACAGCGGTACGAATTGATTGCACGGTTTGATCAATATCCACAATCGCACCTTTTTTCATACCTTTGGATTTGGCCGAACCGACTCCAATGATATTCAGTGTATCATTCAAAATTTCACCGATAATCACTTTGATCCGGCTAGTTCCTATATCTAAACTCACTAAAATTTCGTTTTGATTCACCAGTGACGCACCTCCTATAACAAGCCATTGAAATATATTCAAGCACATTGTGCTCTCATTATGAAAAACACTACTCCCCGAAAGCTTGAACCATGCGGTTTCTGAGAGTCATAGTATTAAAAATCATATCGAACATAAAGGTAAAAAACAATTGATGTCATGTATTCGTAAATGAATTGATATATTTCAACCTTTATAATCGGCATATATTCCCGTTTTTTAATGTTTTCCACAACAATACGTGAATATCCTTTAAGTTTTGGCTATTTTTTTCGTAATTTTACTAGTAAATTTTGGTCAATTATAATCCGACGGATGATGGCAATATTTTGAAACAGCCTTACACCGAAGGCGAAGACGGCAGCGAGGTAGAGATCCACCCCGAGTTGAACGCCTAGAAACGCTAGCAACGCAGCAAGTGCCACATTAAAGAAAAAACCGGTAATAAATACTACCTCATCAAATTTCCGCTCCAAATGAGCTCGAATACCACCTAACAATGTATCAAAAGCAGCTAGTACAGCGATTGATAAATAATCGGAGTATGCGGCAGGAATTTGAAGATCCGTCAATAATCCTAACGATAAACCGATGACCAAAAACAATATCGGTAACCACATGTCATTCACCAGTCTCTTCTAATATTTCTAAGTGTAGAGGAGCATCATACTTCGGTACCTTAAGCTCTTCTTTCACTTCTACATCAATCTCGAGACTCTCAATATTGAAGACGTCTCTAGATTGACTTGCTTCCATGTAATCTTTCAATTTCTGTGGTTCCTCACTTAACACCTGTATAGTCAATGGTAAGGATGGTAATGGCCGATTATTCACATAGGTCGAGCCATTAACATTTCTAATGGGAGAAAGGTTCGTCAACCGTTCATTCCCAATTGCTATTTCACTTGCCCCGTAGGTATTCAAATCATTGATCATTCGCGTCAAAAGTTCCGGGGACAACTCCGGGTAAGTTTGTGCATTAGAAACACCTTCAAAGATGATAGGTGAGACCTGCACTTCTATGCCCTTCCCTTTGACCTCAGTTAAACCTAATCGCTGCTCTAGAGAATCAATGGACTGCTTCAACGTTGCCAATTGTTCTTCAGAAGACTGTTCCTCATAATCTTCCAGCGTCTTGTCAGCTGATGAAATTTTCTGAAGAAGCTCTTGTTGCTTCTCTTGTTCTTGTTGCAAAGCTTCCCGAATCTCCCATTCATCTCTTGTGTCCCTGACTTCTGGCTCAGCTGTTGTCGTCTGAAATTGAACCGCAACCATAAACCCAATGAATAAACAAATAAAGGAAACCATCCACTTTGATAACTTTTTCAAATGACTCACCCTTCAGTGGATAGTTTAGCATCCATAAGAATGTTCTCTTCCTTAGAAAGACTCACTTCGATATTGTCCGCTTTTAAGCGATCCACCACGCCCATAGTAAGACCTAAACTAGAATATAATACGTCTTGGTCACCTATGGCCGTGATCACAAACGGAGCAGGGTGTTGAATCCCGTCCAAGGTAATCACCGGCCCAGTACAAGCAATATAGCTGTCACTAAAGTAGCGTTGACCATTGATAGCAATCGCTTTTGCTCCAGAACTGAGCAATTCATTAATAACGGCATGAATATGGCTTTCATGAACGATATACTGATTCACCTGCTCTTGGTCTGGTATATACGCCGAATCACTAAGGGCAATTTCCACCCCTTGTCCTTCTATAGGCAACTCTCCTACAAGTTGTTGAAGACGATTCTTCCTCGTCACGAGATCCGAAACCGTTTGTTCACTTGTAGCAAGATTACTCTCATGTGATTGGATATCCATACGTTTTTGTTTCAATTCTTCACGTAACTGCTTGTTTCTTTCTTCCATATTCAACAACTGTTGTTGGTAATAATATTCTTTCTTCCACTGCGAGTCGTTCAGTTGAACCATTTCAGGACCTGTTTTCGTCTGTTGGTAGCTGTAAGCAATCAAAAACCCCGAAGCGAGTAAAACGAGTGATAGCAACCATGCTCTACCCTTCCGCTTCATTGGTATTCTCCTCATCAGACGAGCCCTCTTCTTCAGGCAGCTCTTCAAAATAGGCTCCTACATCAATATGTATGATCCCATGAGAGCCAGGTTCAAGTTGTGACACGATCGAAGGGTAAGATGGCATTTTCGTAGAAAAATTACGGATGGAAGCTAATACTTCATAGCCATCGTTCATATAAAGTCGGATTTGATAAGGGTTGCCTTCCTTTGGTACCCAGTGAATCTCTGAAATGAGACTTGCTACGCTGGACGGAAGTTCCTTCAACTCCTTCGACATTTCTTCTAAATAAGTTGCTTTTGAAAATCCAGCAAGTACTGGAGCATCACCTGCTGGTACAGAGGTAGCTTCGAGTTGCGTACCATCTTCTAAAATGGCGCGATACTGTCCCTTCTCCATTACATAACCAATCCGTTCCGCTTCCTTAACTTCAATCTCAACCGTACTCGGAAACTGTCTGGAAACATCAGCAGAATTGATTTGTTCGTGGGACTCGATTTGTTTTTGGATTTCTTTCGCGTTTACTTGCCAATAGTTCGTGTCTGTTGTAATACCACTCAATTTGGTGATCTCTTCTGAACTTATATGCTGTGCACCTTCTACATTGATGTTACGCACATGACTCAGGGGAGACTGCAAATAAATGACCAAACTGATCAACACGAATAAAATCGATAAATAGAAGATCAATCTTCTGTTCGCTTTGCTTTTTCTTGTTTGTTTCAATCTCGGTATACGTTCTTCTATGGAGACAACTTTTCTCTCTTCCATATCGGGCATTTCTCCTTATTCCTTAACACCCTAGGAGTGCTTCTTTCACACCTATACTCAGATGTTTTAAATCTACTACAAAGCACTACCATTATATCACAAAAAAGTCTTTAATTATTGGGATAACTTTACTAGTTTCACAAGAAATTTCACGTCTAATCCCCTTCTGACGACAACATTCCCGATTATGTATGAAGTCTGCCATTCACAAACATGTCCATACCCTTTATCCCCCTCTGCTAAACACCTTTCATCAACAAAATGCGACTCTTCCCTTGAAAAAGAGGTTCTGGTAGATCAGCTCCACCAGAACCTCTTTTTCTCTCTATTTACTTGAGAATCGACTGACACTTAGGAGCAACCCTAGAGAAGCGAGGGTCAACGTTAGAGAAGAACCTCCGTAGCTGACGAGCGGGAGGGTAATACCAGTAACCGGTATCAACCCTGTCACAACACTGACGTTAATCATGACTTGAATAGACACCATTCCGACAATACCTAACGCCAAGAGCGACCCGAATAAATCTGGTGCATACAAGCTTGCGCGAATGCCGCGCCATAACAAAATAAAAAATAAGCCAAGCAGCACGAGCCCACCCAAAAATCCTAACTCTTCTGCCAACACGGCAAAGATAAAGTCCGTCTGTGGTTCCGGTAAGTAAAAGAACTTTTGCATACTCTTACCCAGGCCAAGTCCAAGCAGCCCCCCTGGACCGATCGCATAAAGAGACTGGATTATCTGAAAGCCGCTGCCTAAAGGATCTTCCCATGGGTGTAGAAACGCTGTGATCCGCTTAATCCGATAAGGTGCGGAAGCAATTAAACCGACCATCCCCGCCATACCAGCACCGGCAATCCACATGAAGTGACTGATTCTAGCTCCAGCTGTAAACATCATCACTAAGCATGTCCCAACCATCACCACACCTGTCCCCAAATCAGGTTGCAGCATAATAAGGGCAAACGGCACTAGAATCAAAGCTAAACCTGGCAGAAATCCTTCTTGGAATGAATTCATTCGCTTCTGTCTCTCCGAAAGGAACTTGGCCAGAAATAGAATCAAACCGAGTTTCATAAATTCGGAAGGTTGGATACTGAACATCCCTACTCCAATCCAACTTCTCGCCCCACCACGTACCATCCCTACTCCTGGTATAAGGACCGCCGCCAGGAAGACAAGACAGATGATCAAGATCAACTTAGCATGTCCATGCCAAACGTAATAAGGGATACGGGACAGAACAAACATAGCGACCAACCCAACTGTCGCAAAAAGAATCTGCCGTTTCGCAAAGAAATACGGATCGTCGAATTTATACTCTGACCAAATGCTCGAGGAACTGTACACCATGATAATGCCGATCGTCAGAATTCCGATGATCGCCACAATCAACCATAAATCCGGCTTTTTGATTTTTTCCTCCATAAGAAAAAGCCCTACCTCCCATCTCAGGTGGAAACTAGGGCTACGCCTGACGCATAAGCCCTTACTTCAGCTTATGCACGGCATCTGTAAACATGTTGCCTCTTTGTTCAAAAGTGGAATATTGATCCCAACTCGCGCAAGCAGGCGACAGCAGTATAACGTCCTTCGCATCAGACATTGCATACGCTTTATCTACAGCCTGCTGCATGGTATCAACTATTTCTATCTGTTCAATACCAGCAGAATTTGCTGTCTCCGCTAATTTATCCGCCGTTTCACCGAATAAAACGACGCCTTTCACTCCGCTCAAATACGGAAGTAAGCCTTCGAAGTCGTTGCCCCTATCAAGTCCACCAGCGAGTAAAATCACCGGCTGTTGGAAAGACCTTAAGGCATAGGATGTTGCAAGTATGTTCGTAGCTTTCGAATCGTTATAAAAGAGTCTTCCATTTGACTCTGTTACAAACTCGAGCCTGTGCTCGACTCCTGTAAACGACGTAAGGACTTCGTAAATCGCTTGATTCGATACTCCGACCTGCTTCACAGCAGCGACGGCGGCAAGGATATTCTGCAGGTTCTGAGGTCCGACGAGCACAATGTCTTCCCGACTCATTACGGCTTCCTCTTCGTAGTAAATATTCTCCTCATCAGTCCATGCGCCCTTCTCTTTGTTATGAAGGGAGAAAGGGACCTGATGAGCAGATGCATTTGGAAGATAGCTGACGATTTTGCCATCATCCGCGTTGAATACCAAACTATCTTCGGATGTCTGATTGGCAATCAACCTCGCTTTGGCATCATGATAGTTCTTCAACGTATGGTGATAATCAAGGTGAGCCTCGTACAAATTCAACCACACAGCAACGTCCGGTCGAAAATCTTCTGTTCCTAGCAGCTGGAAAGAAGAAAGTTCAACAACCATCGTCTCGTCGTCTGAAGTAGACCGAGCTACTTCACAAGAGACACTCCCAATGTTTCCAGCTACCGATACCGGCTTTCCATCTGCTTCAATCATCTTATGGATCAATGTGGTAGTTGTCGTTTTTCCGTTTGAACCCGTGACCCCAATCAATGGTCCCTTATGCAGGTGACTCGTAAGTTCTACTTCTGTGACAACAGGAATACCTCGATTGACCGCTTCGTCTACAAGCGGGTTCTCATACGGAATCCCAGGGTTTTTGACCATCAGATCAACGCCGTCCAAGGCAGACAAAGGGTGATCACCGAGGAACACCTCTGCTCCTTTTTGTTTTAAAGCTTGCACTGCTTCACTAGACTCATCCGCTTTCAAGTCGTTGACTCTTACACGAATGTTACTATCTAACAGCAAATGGGCAGCAGCAGTACCACTCTTGGCTAAACCTAGGACAAGAACTTGTTTATAAGGAAAATCTTTCAATGTTTTCATCCGAACATCACCTCAATATATACACCGATTACAGCAAACACAAGGCCAACTGCCCAGAATGTTGTGACGACTCGCCATTCTGACCAGCCTTTCAACTCGTAATGGTGGTGGAGGGGACTCATACGGAAAACCCTCTTACCAGTAGTCTTGAAGGAAATAACTTGAATGATCACGGAAAGCGTCTCAAGTACGAACACTCCGCCAATGATCACTAGCAGCAGTTCCATCTTCATTAAAATAGCTATGATAGCGATCGCTCCACCTAGCGCAAGCGATCCAGTATCCCCCATGAACACTTTTGCAGGGTGTGCATTGAATACAAGGAATCCTAGCAACGCGCCAACAATGGATAAAGCGAAGATAGTAACTTCCACATTCGGTTCGATCGTCCAGGCAAGAATCCCGAATGCTCCGAATGCAACAGCAGCTGTTCCTGCAAGTAATCCGTCCAATCCGTCAGTCAAGTTAACCGCGTTGGAACCCCCTACCAGCATTAGCAGGATCAAGATCGCGTACCCAAATCCTAGTTCGAATTCCATATCGGTACCAGGTACTCCGATTGTTGTAGGAAAGTCATTTTGTCTTAAAATTAAATAGACCACAATTGCAATAACGATTTGACCTAGCATTTTCTGTTTAGATGTCAAACCTAGATTTCGTTTTAATGCGACTTTAATATAATCGTCCAAGAATCCAAGTAAACCGTACCCTACCAATACAAATAAGACGATGAACAGTTGGATGCTTGGTGCTTCTGGTTGGAACCAATAAGCCGAGATGAGTGTCGTGACAAGGGCAGCGACGATAATCATCACACCACCCATTGTAGGGGTTCCGGATTTCTTCTGGTGGGATTCCGGCCCTTCGTCCCGAATCGCTTGCCCGAATTTCAGCCTCCTAAGGAAAGGAATGATGATCGGCGATATCACAACTGTAAGTGCGAATGATAAAGCCATTGTGATTAGTACTATGTAGTCGTTCATGATTTGTTCCTCCTTTTATCTCCGTCATCGCCGGTAATCAATTGACTAGATCCTCCAGCAGTTCCTCCAATTTCATCCCTCGTGAAGCTTTGATTAATACAACAGTATCTTCTGTCAAGATTGATTGAATGTGATGACTTAACGCTTTTTTCTCTGTAAAGTGGGAAGTGGTTATCCCGAGTTGTTTGGCAGCTACTGCTTCGGATATTTGTTTTGAATCGTTTCCGATCGTATATACAGCATCGATTTTTTCATCCACAGCCTCTGCAACGCTTGCATGCAATTGTTCTGAATTTGCCCCTAGTTCAAACATATCTCCTAATACTAACACTTTTCTCGTTTTGGATGTCAATTGACGAATGATTTCTATGACAGCTTTCATCGAAGTCGGGGAAGCGTTGTAAGCATCATTGATAAGAAGAGATCCATTCTTCCCTTCATGCTTCTCAAATCGCATAGCGGACACTTCAATCTGCTCGAATCCCCTTTGAATACCGTCTTTTGCAATTCCTAATTTCTCAGCAAGCGCAATGACGAAAGCCGCATTTTTCACGTTATGACGACCAGCCATTGGTAAATGATAAGATACAGCATTTACAGTGAACGAAGTTTCTTCGTCTAGTAATTCTTCGATGACTGCTACATAATCTGCTTCTTCACCAAAGCCGCATGAAATCGTCTGCTCATCCAGAAGTGCATCCTGTAGTAATGGTTCGTCACCATCCATGATACAAACACCTTTGAGACCGTCGCGAATCTCAAGCTTCGCTTTTGCGATCCCTTCCCGAGACCCGAAATTCTCGATATGTGATTCACCAATGTTTGTTATGATGGCATAATCCGGTTCCGCAAGGAGAGAGAGCAAGGAAATTTCACCTGCACGATCCATACCCATCTCTAACACAACAGCTTCTGCACTCGTATCCATAGACAGGATAGTGAGCGGAAGACCGATATGGTTATTGAAGTTTCCTTGGGTTTTGTGCGTGTTGTATTTAGTAGCCAAGACGGCGGCCACCATATCCTTCGTTGTCGTTTTCCCGTTTGAGCCGGTCACACCGACAACAATTGGGTCGACTTTTCTCAAATAATACTGGGCCAGTTGCTGGAGAGCTTTAGTTGTGTCTTCTACAAAGAAAACAGGAAAGTCCGTCGGCACCAATTTAGGCAATGGTTTATCCTGCTGCCACAATGCAGCAGTAGCACCCTGTTCAATGGCACCTTTCATAAACTGGTGCGCATCATGAGATTCACCAACGATCGGAACGAACAAACTTTGCTTCGCTCGCTTCCGTGTATCCGTCATGATTGTACGTATAGTAATAGCGTCCTGTGCCGCACCTTTATAGTTTGGAAAGAGCTTCGTAAGCTCCGCTACCTCAAGCTTCATGTTTTTATGTCTCCTTAATCGTCCGTAATATCTTTCTTGCTTCTTCACAATCATCAAAATGGGTCCGGATTCCATTCCGCTCTTGGTATGTTTCGTGCCCTTTACCGGCAATCAAGACCATATCGCCTTTTCGCGCTCCTTGAATTGCCTTCTGTATCGCACTCTTGCGATCCGGCACCCATTCATAGCCAATAGAAATATCCTCAATCATATCATGAAATATGTCTTCTGGGTCCTCTGTACGTGGATTATCCGTTGTGAAAATAGCGTAGTCACCAAGTTCGACCGCCACTTTGGCCATCATCGGCCGCTTCGTGCGATCACGATCTCCTCCACATCCAACAACTACCCAAACCTTCCCTTTGCAAAACTGCCGAATGGTATTCAGCACGTTTTCCA
This sequence comes from Halobacillus salinus, assembly GCF_004684905.1. Taxonomy (GTDB): domain Bacteria; phylum Bacillota; class Bacilli; order Bacillales; family Halobacillaceae; genus Halobacillus; species Halobacillus salinus. The sequence goes on from NZ_SRJC01000001.1 coordinate 1,553,935, forward strand.
AAGAGTCAGGGGTATGGGCGTAATCCACCACAACCCCGAAAGGTTGGCCTTCATTCACAGGTTCAAACCTTCCTTTAACTCCAGAAGTATGTTCAAAACTTTTCTTAATTGTAGTTAGAGGAATTCCGTATAGAAGACCGACACTGGCAGCAGCCAGCATGTTGTATATACTGAACATACCCATCAGCGGACTGTTCACTTTTATATCACCTGCTGGCGATTGTAATAGGTATGAGGTTCCGGATTCACTGCACCGGATATCCAATGCTCGAACATCTGCTTTTTCCTGGATGCCGTAAGTTAATAATGTCTGAGAAGTAGATTGGATTAACCTCGTCGCGTAAGTCGCATCTTTGTTGATAATGGCATATTTCAGCCCTTTTCTATTATACCCGTTGCCTAGTTGTGCGAACAACAACGATTTTGCCCGAAAGTAATCTTCAAAATTCTCATGATAATCTAAATGGTCTCTCGTTAGATTCGTAAATACAGCCACATCAAAATCACACCCGAACACACGCCCTTGATCAAGGGCGTGTGAGGACACCTCCATGATGCAGGTATCGACGCTCTCCTCTACCATTTGAGCAAAATATCTTTGCAACGATAGAGAGTCAGGAGTGGTATGTTGCACCGGTGTCGTCTTACCCGCAATCTTCACTTGGATCGTACCAATCACCCCTGTCGTATGACGGTGGTGGGTGAATAGTTCATCGAGCAGATACGAAACCGTCGTCTTTCCGTTTGTACCCGTTATCCCAATCAATCGAAGTTGTTCGGTCGGAAAATGATAAAAGGCTGAGGCAGTCATTGCCAAAGCCCTAGATGTATCGTTTACGTAAAGGACAGGAACAGGGGCAGCAACGGGCTCTTCAGCCATAATCGCTACTGCTCCTTTTGCCACTGCATCGGCTACAAATTCATGCCCATCTGCTTTAATCCCTTTCATGCAAATAAATATATCACCAGGTAACGTCTTCCTCGAATCCATCGAGATTCCTTTAATGTCCAAGTTGTTTATCTGACTAGTCGCCCGATAAAACCGGATGTTTTCAAGTAACGCTTCTGCTCTCAAGAACGTTCACCTCTACTCACATACAGACTTATTATAGCAAAACAGCGAACCCTCTGTATGCATGGATTTGTATTCTTCGCAAGCCTTCACTTATTTCAAGTACACACGCACAGTAGACCCTGGCGGCACCTTCACACCTGCTTCGGGTGCCTGTGTGACGACTTCATCCCCTTCGCCGCTGACCTCTACTTCAAGCGGAGTCAACAATTGGCTCAAATCTTTCTTCTCCATTCCTGTCACATCTGGAACTTCTACGAGTGGTTCATCCGGCCAAGCATATTCTTTTTCCAGACCATCTTTGCGTGGTTTAACACCAAGGACTCTTAAGCTATCTTCCATGATGTTCCCAACAATTGGAGCAGCCACCACTCCTCCGAACTGAACTGTATTTTTCGGGTTATCGATTGCTAAGTAAACGACAAGCTCAGGGTCATCTGCAGGCGCGAAGCCGATGAATGAAACAATGTGGTTATTCTCCATGTATCGCCCGTCTGCTCCTACCTTTTGTGCTGTACCTGTTTTACCGCCAACCCGGTATCCTTCTACATACGCACCTCTACCTGTACCTTTTGCAACAACACTCTCTAGCGCTTTACGAATTTCAGCTGACGTTTCTTCTTTAATCACTTGTTCTTTCAACTTCGGTTTATTTTCCTCCAGAACTTCACCTGTTCGCGGATCAAGCCAGGCTTCTTGAATGTAAGGCTCATAATAATATCCACCGTTAACCGCCGCAGCTACTGCCATGACTTGCTGGATCGGGGTGACGGATACACCTTGTCCAAATGCTGTCGTTGCTTGTTCCACTGGCCCGACATTTTCAGGTTTGAACAGGATTCCCTTTCCTTCTCCCTCCAGGTCTATGCCAGTTTTCTCACCAAATCCGAATCGGTGGACGTATTCGAATAAGCGATCCTTACCAAGGCGCTGCCCCAATGTGACGAACCCTGGGTTACAAGAGTTCTGGACTACTTCTAAGAACGTCTGATCGCCATGTCCTCCACGCTTCCAACAGTGAAGCGTTGCTCCATCGACTTTGATGGCACCGGAGTCATGAAAATGTTCTTCCTCAAGGTTGACTAAATCCTCTTCCAAAGCAGCTGCGAGCGTAATGATTTTGAATGTAGAACCTGGTTCGTACGTACTCCAGACTGGTAAGTTACGGTTGTAAACTTTCGGATCTACTTCTTGATAATCAGCAGGATCGAAGTTTGGCCGTGAAGCCATTGCAACGACTTTCCCTGTATCTGGATCGACCGCCAGCGCCACCGCCCCATCCGGGTTGTATTTCGCTTCAGCAATATCAAGTTCCCTCTCAATAATCGATTGTACCCGGTAATCGATGGTCAGCTTCAAGTCCTTCCCATCCACCGGAGGTTTGTAAATATCTGCAATATCCGGCATTCGCTTACCCTTAGCGTCTGAGAAAAAGGACAAGGCCCCTTTCTCTCCACTCAATTCCTCATCATAATAGGCTTCAAGGCCAAGCAGACCCTGATTATCAATTCCACTGAAACCAAGCACATGAGAAAGAAAGGCGCCATTCGGATAAAAGCGCTCAGAGTCTTCAGCAATATAAACCCCTGGCATAGCAAGAGATTGTATCGCCTCCGCCTGTTCTTCACTTATTTTTCTCCCCTCCGGATGAATCCGCTCGATCGAAGTAACTTTAGTTACATGTTGATACGCCTTCTCTTCGGTCATATCCAAAATCTTGGCTAACTGCTTTGCCGTTTTCTCTGGTTCCTTCACTTGTCTTGGAACGACCATGACCGTAGGCGCCGATTGGTTCCCAACGAGCACCTCACCATTCGTGTCGAGGATCTTGCCCCTCTCTGGTTCGAACGTGATATCACGACTCCAGGATTCCTCTGCTTTCTCAATTAGAAAATCACTTAATACGAATTGAACATACCCAAGCCTACCTGCAATGACAGCAAAAATCAGCATCCCAAACAAAAATACCGTGACTAACCTCTTTTTTACTATGACTTGCGATACTCGTCTCCTCATCCTGATAACTCCTTTGGAAATTCGATAGAGTCAGCTTGTATCACTATATGCAATCATCAGATGAATAGAACAATGCAGGCATGCCGAGCATAATAAACGAAAAACGGCGAGACCCGTTGGGTCTCACCGCTTCTAGTACTATTTATTGGTCTGGAGAGAGCTCGATTACGAGATAACCATCTTCATTGATTTCAGACCCCGCACTGATACTCTGATTCGTCACGAATCCATTTCCCATCACTTCCATTTGCAATCCGAAGTGATCAGCTATCCGGTTGACATCACGTAACGAATACCCTGTTAAGTCAGGCATCTTCGGCTGGTCTGTCACAATCATGACCTTCTGGTTAGCAAGCATTTCTGTTTTAGCTCCCGGTAAAGTAGCTTCCACTTTTCCTCCATTACCGATCACCACAACATTATCGAACGTTTCTTCAAGCTTACTCTTCGCTTTTGATACTTTCATTCCTGTTACATCAGGTAGCGAATATTCCGAGACGTTCGCTTCATGGTTCTTATCCGGCTGGATGTCCAAGTAATGAAGACTATTTTCCATTACGGTCCGAATGATGTAGGAGACTGGCTCTGAGCCTAGTTCTGTTGGTTCCAGTTGTGGCTGTTTGACCGCAACATACATCAGAAGCTCTGGGTCGTCTTTCGGTGCCATTCCCATGAAGGAGAATACATAGTTTTCTCGTCCTACCATGTAATCGCCTTGTCCATCAGGTATCTCAGCAGTTCCAGTCTTTCCTGCTAAAGAAAAGTCTTCTAATTTGAAAGATTGACCAGTTCCATTTTCGGAAGAAACGACCTCACCCATTAAGTCACGGACCTTCTCTGCCGTTTCCTTAGAAACAGGTTCCCCGATCACTTCCGGCTTACCTTCCTTCAAGACCTCTCCCGATTCGCTTGATGCAATCTTCGATAATACATATGGGCGCATCATTTCACCACCATTAGCTATAGCCGTTGCCCCAGTCATCAGTTGAATAGGTGTGAAAATTGAACCTTGGCCGAAACCAGTAGTGATTTGTTCAATTGGTTTATTAAAAACTAACTTGCTAGAAAGTTCTCCCGGTAAGTCGATACCAGTCTCTTGGTCCAAATGAAACTTTGATATATAATCCCTGAATTTATCAGAACCTATTTTTTCATAAACCAACTTAGACGCAGCTACGTTAGAGGATCTCTGAAATCCTTCGTCATACGTAATCGGATCCCAGCCTCTCCCATTATTATGGTCTTTTATGATTTTAGATTTTGGTGTTACTTTGTACGTCCCCGACTTATAAAGTTCAGACCCGTTATATACATCTTCCTCCATTGCCGCAGCCCATGTGAAGATCTTCATAGGAGATCCCACTTCAAACGGATAAGAGATGATATCGTTGTACCAGTTCTTCACGTCTCCGATTGCGTTCGGGTTGTAACTGGGACGGTTACTCATCGCCAGCACTTCCCCTGTGTCAGGGTCCATGACCGCTGCCATCACCTTATCAGGGCTGTACTGTTTCTCCACCTCAGACATGGCATCTTCTAAGAACGTCTGGATTTTTTGATCGATCGTCAAATAGACATCTTCCCCATTATCGGGTTCAGTCATCACTTCTTTGGGATCGAGCAGTTTGGTTCCGTACTTGTCTCGTTCATAGGAGATGTGTCCTTTCTTCTCCTCCAAATACTTCTCCATCTGCTTCTCGATTCCCGTTACTCCTTTGATCTGGTTGTCTTCACTTCTAGCAAACCCGATGACATGAGAGGCGAAGACGCCGTTCGGATAATACCGTTTCGACTCTTCGATGAATTGGATGCCTGGCAGTTCCATTTCTTTGATCTCATCTACGGTCGCTTGGGATAAATTCTTCCCCTTAGCTCCGAATTCGACTTGGAAAAGGTCGTCGTCTTCATCGCTGTTTTCGTGTGTTGCTACCCCATTCTCAATCGTATCTTCGATTTCACTTTCCGTTAAATCTAACAGAGGAGCCAACTTCGCTGCGGTTTCACTAGGTTCCGTCACGTGTTTAGGCTCCTCCGGGTTGGCGGTGTATTCGGGGTCTACAATGGCATACATACGGTACGTTGGTCGGTCATAAGCTAGTACCATACCATTTTTATCGTAGATTTTCCCACGAGTGGCATCAATCTCATACGAACTAGTCCGTATATCTTCTGCCCACTCATTCAAATCTACACCTTGCACCTCAGCCGTCGATTCTATGTACAGAAAACGGCCGGCTACTATTAAAAACATAATCGCAAACACTAAAATCAAAATGGCTGCACCACGGTGTGTATTAACACTTTTCATATTGAATCACCAGCTCACGATTAATTTCCGATGGTACCGGCTTGTTTGACCTGAGCATTTTGGATATCCAATCCATTCTCTTTAGCAATTTGCAAAATACGATCCGGGTTGCTCAGTTCCTTCACCTGATAAGCCAAGTTCTCGTTCTTCGCTTCTTGACTCGAAATGTTTTGTTCAAGGCTTCTGATATCACGGTTCAATGCATCTGTTGAGGATGAGAATTGAACGAGAAATAAAGAAGAAGCAACAACTGCTGCTGTAGCAATGGAGTAAAGGAATTTCTCTCCTGTACTGATCCATTGCTTCTTCTTGTGGACTTTTACCTTGACCTGTTTCTGTTTGTTCGGCTGCTGCAGGGGTTGTTGTTCCCTTCTCGCATGTTCGACACTCATGTTTGCTTCCACCCTTCTTCAAATTGAAAATCGTCATTCCATGGTTTTATTTTCTCTACAACTCGAAGTTTAGCCGATCTTGAACGGCGGTTCGCTTCCAATTCAAGGTCTTCTGCAACAATAGGTTTTCGTGTAACCGACTTGAAAGGTGGCTGTTTATCCTCAGGAATCATCGGAATATTTTTTGGCAGTGGCGGGTTGGAGCTCCACTTCTTAAAGGCTTGCTTGCACAAACGATCTTCTAGTGAATGGAATGTGATTACCGCAATTCTACCACCGATGGAAACGACTCTTGCCGCTTGGTGAAGGCTGTCCTGGAAAGCCCCCAGCTCATCATTGACCGCGATACGAATGGCTTGGAACACCCGTTTGGCAGGATGCCCGCCTTTCCTTCGCGCAGGTGCTGGTATTCCAGCTTTAATCAAGTCAACAAGCTCACCAGTTGTTTCGATGGGTCCCTCTTTACGTGCCGCTTCTATTTTACGGGCGATTTGTTTGGAGAATTTCTCCTCCCCATATTTAAAGAAGATGCGGACAAGGTCCTCATAAGCCCAATCATTAATTACTTCTTTTGCACTGAGTTCTTGCTCTTGATTCATTCTCATGTCCAGCGGAGCATCGTTCTGATAGCTGAAACCACGCTCTTCCACATCAAGCTGCGGACTGGAAACACCTAAGTCGTAAACGATTCCATCTACGTGCTCGACTTCTAATTCCTCAAGCTTCTCTTCCAACTGACGAAAGTTGGCGTGCACAAACGTAATGCGATCCGCATAAGGCTCAAGGCGTTCTTTTGCTGCAGCTAGTGCATGCTCGTCTTGATCAAATGCGTATAAATGCCCTTCTTTGTCTAATTGCTGGGCGATCACTTCCGAATGTCCTCCACCACCGAGTGTGCAATCCACGTATACCCCCTTCGGCATAATATGTAATTGCTCGGTGGTTTCTCTTTTCAATACACTATAATGTTCAAACATATTCTCACTCGTTTCTAATCAATCAAATATCAAAATCTAACATATTCTCTGCGATCTCTGAGAAGGATTCCTCTGAAGCGTCGAAATAGCTTTCCCACTCATCATGACTCCAAAACTCAATCCGGTTCGATACACCAATGACGACACATTCCTTCTCCAACGTGGCATATTTACGCAGTGGAGGTGGTACGTTTACTCTTCCCTGCTTATCGAGCTCACATTCTACTGCTCCAGAGAAGAAAAATCGTGTGAACGCTCTGGCATCTTTCTTTGTAAGAGGGAGTTTCTTCAGCTTCTCTTCAAGAAGCTTCCACTCATTCATAGGGTAAGCAAAAAGGCACTGGTCTAAACCACGGGTTAAGACAAAGCTCTCCCCTAGCTCTTCACGGAATTTCGAAGGTACGATAATACGGCCTTTCGTATCGATGTTGTGCTGAAATTCCCCCATGAACATAGAGTTCCCCCACCTTCTAAGTCCACCTTACCACATCGCCCCACTTTTCTCCACTTACTTTTAGTTAATTCTTTCTCTACAAAAAAAATCCTGCCTACTGAGGCAGAATTTTTTGTTCCAAATGCCTTTATCTCGTGATTCAACAGACAAATCACACAAAAAGAAAAAAGTGGGTACAGGACCCACTTTTTTAGAGATGAACGATATAATGTGGGGACTCAAATGAATAGTAAGATTCATTCATCCGTTCAAATACATCCAACCCATATTGGTTGATCCAAGGGAGAATGTTCCACACTCTCTCCTGCAAACCTCCATTAGGGTGGAGAAGTAATTCCACATCTTCAAATTCCTTCATTTCTCTACTGTACTGTTGTTCTAACGACTGATGAAAACGTTTGGTAAGAAAATCAACGTGTTGTTGGATATACTCCAAATTTTTGTCTGCGAGCTGTTCGATATCCGCCCCGAATTGAGAAGAGGCTTCGCGAAGAGGACGATGAATACGGTCCATTTCCACCTTCACTTGTTCACCAAGCTGCTCGATTGGTGCTACAGAATGGGACGATAACCAATTCAACTTCTGTTCTCCGACACCATACTCAACGGAGGTGGATGTCTTTAACTCGTATTTATCTAATATTTGCTGCGTCCTCCGGTCTACCAAAGTAAAGGAGAGCCTTGGGATGACAGGCGGCATCTGCAACCCGACCTCCGAGAAAGCAGGTTTCAACGCAGACCAATAATTGATTTCCCCAGGTCCACCGATGAAAGCAAGAACAGGGAAAAGACAATCCTGCATCAATGGCCGGGTCACGACGTTGTTACTCAACAACCACGGTTGTTGCTCAACTACTTCAAGCAAATCTTCCTTTGATAAGACTACCTCATCGTTCTTCCCTTTGAAATGTCCGGCTTCATCTCGTACAAGCAGTGTCCGGTCCCCATCATGCTGATAGAACAAGTGGGCATCGTCCATTTCACTATCGAGAAGGGTTTCATAACCTTGGTTGCGATTCTTTTGCAGTGCAGCATATACGCCACGAGCAATCGGTTCATTCTTTTCAATCATGTTTTTAAAATATGGGCGCTCCAATTCTCTTGCCATCGGATCATGAGCATCAAACAATACCAAACCAGACTCTGGAAGGAGCTGATACATGAGCCTAGCAAAGAAATCTGTAAAGCTTTCCGACTTCTCCACAGCGGACAGACACTGTTTCAGAAGGTCATTGGTGAACTCTGTCTCCTGGATCTCCGAGAAAACTGATCTTACCCACTTACTTGCTGTTTCCTGTTCCAATGCCATATCTGACACGGATTGTTTTTGGTCAGGGTTTTGTTGAATACTGAACTTCTCCATGTGATCCTGCTGTTTCAGGAAGACATGGTTGATCTCGTCAAAGTCATGGTCTTCACCAGCTATCCAGAATACTGGAACAACGGGTTCTTGAAGTTCTTCCTGTTTCTGCTTAGCTAACTGAAGAACAGAAATCGCTTTGTGGACAGTATACAGAGGCCCCGTCATCAGACCAGCCTGCTGACCTGCTATCACGACTGCACTATTCTCTTTCCTTAACTTTTCGATTTGTTCAAACGTCTCAGTAGGTGCCTCCCACTTCTTGTTCATCTCCACCAGAACATCAGAAAGTGCCTCACGTTGATAGGATTGGTTGACTACATACTGATAGCGTTCACTCCAGATGGATTCTTCTCTTGGATTGTATTCGAATTGATCACTGACCTGATCAAAGTTATGTTGATAATCATTAAAAAATCGTTGTTTTGATTGGATATCAATGGCTTCCATACGCATAAATGAACTTCTCCTTTTGTCATAATCACCTTATGTACCCTATTGTATTGTACAAAAAAGAGAGAGCGAGTTCATCTAATCTGTTTGACTAGGATACGATTCGTCCCAAAATCCCGAAAATGGACAACCCCATATATACAACTGTGAACAATAGAAATGCAGCACGCCAAAACCCTCTGAATGCCCTTATGAACCGAATCTCGTCATGCAATTTATACTGGATGACCAAAGATAATCCCAGAAGTATCATTAAAAAAATAACGATATAAGCAAAGAAACTCTGTTGGAACAATACGAGCATCAAGACATGAACAGCTAAGATGAACACAGGTGCAGAAAAGGCAGCCGTTTGGTGAACGGCTTTCTTGTTCCTGCCATGCCACCTTCTTGACAGAAAATAAAAAACAAATAAAAACGGAATCGGCATGGTAAGAATCGCTGCCATGATAAAGATAATCACTTCTGCCATCATGAACCCCTCCTTTCTTTAGCATGAATAGCATCGACAACAAACTGATGATAGGGGACATCTCTATTGCTTTTTCTCAAAACATAGCCCGATATGGCATCAATCTCTGTCTTTCGTCCTGCCTTAATATCTTTAAACATCGATGATTCATTCTCCCCTGTTCTCTCTGCCACAAGACGGACTCGTTCCCATTCCTCTTCATGGGGAAGACTAAACACGCTGCAGACTTCCTCACATAAGGTATAGGCTAATCTTTGAATGGAAGGGTTATCGTTGATCTGTTTATTTCTCACCTCAAACAAAGCTGTCAAAGGATTAATTACCGTATTGACTACCAACTTCGCTACCATTAGCTTTTGATAATCTTTTCGATAAAGAACTGGAAAATCCTCCTGATAAAGTTCATCTACTAAAGATTGTCCAGTCGCTCCCTTCTTAAAGGGCGCTACTTGTATGGTACCCTTGCCCAAATGTTCCACCGTTCGGTCATCGATTTTCAATGCCCCGTGGTCCACTACGCCAATCAAAGCATTCAAGTAATCAGGTATCAACTCAAGGTGAGCCATTCCATTTTGCAAAAAGAGTACAGAACTGTTCGTGTTCCTTATTTCTTGTAAAACGCTAGGTACTTGATCCTGCTTAACAGCGATAATGACCAAATCATGACTTAAGAAACCTTCTGTTACAAGATGGGAATGAACGGGAACCGCACCTTCTACAGAAGAACACGAAATCCCTTCTTGCTTCAGTTGTTCCACCTGCTCTTCTCTTCTTACATACATATGTACCGTGTGATCTCTTCCTAGATGGGCTCCGGTTAATAAACCGATCGCTCCTCCACCGACTATCGCAATATCCATGCGCACCCCTCATTTCGTACAACGTCTTTGTACCTATTGTAGCAAATGTACACTTCAAATGGCAGACTCACCTCAGTCTTCCACCAATTGTTCATTTCTTTCTGAATATTTTTATATTATAATAGAAGCAGATACAGATATTTGAAAGGGGATTCTGACATGATGACCAAGTCAAAAGTACAACCATTGTTAGTCAATTATAAAACCCTAGAAGAGTTCAAACGTTTTAAAGAGTACGGAAATCAGGAATTGGCGATGCTCGAGGATTTAGAGAGCAACATTGTGGAAAACGACAGTGAATCTCCATTCTTTGGTATTTATTATGGAAGCGCTTTAGTAGCAAGGATGAGTTTATATCGAGTAAAGTCGAAATACGATAAATATTTCACACCACCTCAAGACTATCTGGAACTTTGGAAACTTGAAGTTTTGCCTGATTACCGGGGGCAGGGCTACGGAAAAGACTTAGTCGATTTCGCCAAAGGTTTCGGACTTCCAATCAAAACAAACCCTCGTATCAATTCCCAAGCTTTCTGGGAGAAGATGGATTTCCAAAAAGCCAATTACGATGTAGAGCGCGACCTCGGGGAAAACCCACTAATCTGGTTGCCATCTGGTGTCGGAGAAAGAGAAACGAATTAACTACACAAATGAGGCCGCTACAATGCTGTAGTGGCCTTCTATTATGCATAATATAGTAAGATTTCTGTTTCAATCACGATGGGCTCTTTTGTCTTTCTTTCACCCAATGAACGAGTCGATCCACTTCATTCCAAGCATCTTCCCAAGCCTTCAGCTGTGTCCTTAACTGCTTATTATCTTGACTCAACTGTTGGAGTTGATATTCAAGCTTCTGACGACCTTGATTTTCATATTGCTTCACTTTCATTTCTTTAAGTAAGGATATGGCTGCATCAAGAGACATAGGGGCGTCACTCGGGGCAGAGGTCGTAGCGAAAAAGGTCCGATTCTGCTTCCGGTTCTGCTTCGCTTCTTGAATCTCCTTCTGATACTCTTTCCTCACCGTTGCATTCCACCTGAATCCACACGCCGCCGGTGTACGCTTTAGCTGATTGGCGACTTCCTGAAAGGCCTCAAGCTGAGTTTTCCCTTCTTTAATGTGGGCAAGTACCGTTGTTGCCAGAAGAAGATCCTCCTCATCCTTCCAGGCATCTTGTCTAGGGGCATCCATCTCATCCCTCCTCTATCGTTTGTTTATAGTTATGCAAACGGAAGGGTTGATAGAATAATATTCATCAGTTTTTTCTCGATAACATGAATTTTTGCACCGCTTCTTTATGTGCCTCCGACTCCCAGAGCTTAGAGCAACTGATCGTCTCCTCTTCCATCCTTACAGAGAGTTCGTCTAGTTTTAACGAATTCAGGTATTGTTTTTTGAACCAAGTCATTTGCTCTTGTGAATTATGCAGGAACGGTTGGAGCAAGGTTTCCATCGTCCATTCCTTATCAGAATACACTTTATGTAGCCACCCGATTCGTAATGCTTGGTCTGTACTATACATAGTAGCCGTCATCAGCCAGTGCGCCGCTGCCTGCTTATCCACCTTCTCATATAGTAACGTCCCACCACCCCATCCCGGAGCGATCCCAAGCTTCCCCTGTATAAACCCAAAGGAAGTACCTTTCAAGGCATAACGGAAGTCACAAGCCGTAGCAATTTCACATCCGCCACCTCTCGCTTGTCCATTCAATAGAGCAATAGTCGGAATAGGCAGCGTTGCTAGTTTGTACAATACATTCTTCATCGGTGCTAACAAATCATAGGCTTCATCTTCTTCTAAATTCCCATGAAATTCATTCAAATCCCCACCTGCACAAAAAGCTTTGTCTCCGTTTCCTGTAACCGTTAGAAATTTAACATGATCCTCTTTCCTCACAAGGTCCAATGCTTCATCAAGTTCTTGTACCATCTGATGGTTAATAGCATTCAGCTTTTCAGGACGATTCAATGTAATTACCGCATACCCATCTTCCATCCAATCTAATAATACGAGACTCATTCTGCTTCACCTCCACCTATATTTTATCAGAAAAGGCTCAAAGGCTCCTCATCGCTTGGCAAATAAAAAAGAGCTTGGCGCATAGCGCCAAGCTCTTTTTCAAATGGTCTTACTGTTCAACCACTTGTTTTCCGTTATATTGTCCACAAGATTTGCAAACATGGTGTGGTTTGGAGTACTCACCACAGTTTTCACAGATCACCATTCCTGGTGCGTGAAGTTTCTTGTGAGTACGGCGTTGGTTTTTCACCTTTTTAGACGTTTTACGCTTTGGTACTGCCATGTTGTACACCTCCTTTAAGTCTTATCAGAAAACTGCTTTACAGTTCTCCTATTCGTTCTCTTCTTCATTTAATAATGATTGCAGTTTAGCCATTCGAGGATCCACTTTCTTTTCCTCAGGTTCCTCTGTAACCACCTGCCAGCCTTTTCCTTCTTGGACGGCTGCTTCATGAGCCTCATCATCATTTGAATATACTCGAGTCGGAATCTCCAACTGTACATTTTCCCTGATATAAGGCGTTAAGTCAAGCACTTCTCCGTTTACAGGATGCACTTCCGAATCATCTTCCACCGTATAGTACGGAGACAAGTTGAACACTTCTACCACATCAATGTGAAACGGGTACGTTACATCTACTAACGTTCTAGCACAAGGTAAAACCATTTCACCTTTTATAGAAAACATAATGGTAATATCATTTCCTCGTGTGGTCGCTTGACCTTTGACATGAACAGGCTCAATCCTGCGAATGTCATTGTTCATTGTCTCTAATTCGCGAATATCTACATCATCTTCAAAAACAAGTGGTTCTTCTCCCGCTTGCTTCAGTTTCTGTAGAGGAAATTTCATAGTTCTCACCTCATGGCAACAAAAGTTATTGTAAAAGGATTTAGCTGATTTGTCAATATTTTTTCTTTACACCCTTAAGAGATAGTTGATCTTCAAAAAGGACTATTTTTAAAATAACACAAAACAACGACCTGATGCGAATTATTACCTTATTCATGATAAAATAACCTAAAAGACGATTCAACAATAACGAAAGGAGGAAAATAATGCACGCTTCAGGAGTAATTGTGGAGTATAACCCTTTTCATAATGGACATCAATATCACTTGCAACAATCAAAGCGCAAATCGAATGCTGATTGCATGATAGCCATAATGAGTGGGCCGTTCCTGCAAAGGGGAGAGCCTGCCATAGTCGATAAGTGGCACCGGACTAGAGCTGCCTTGCAAGGCGGAGCAGATCTAGTCCTTGAACTCCCTTATATATACGCAGTAGAACATAGCGACTATTTTAGTCAAGGGGCAGTGAGAACGCTGGCTGAAATGGGGGTTGATTCGATTTGTTTCGGAAGTGAAGACGGCAACATTCAATCGTTTATTGATGCTGATCAATACCTCTCCAGTCATCAACCGATCTATGACCAAGCTTTGCGCACCTTCTTGAATGAAGGTTATGCCTTTCCAGAAGCATCTCGGCTTGCGTTTCAACAAATAGGCTTTCCACAGGACGGTATCGATTTGAGTCAACCAAACAATATCCTCGGCCTTAGTTACGTGAAACAAATGCTTACTTATCATAAAAGAGTGGAGCCACTTACTATTCAGCGTACAAGCAGCAACTACCATGACGAAACCATAGACAGCAGGATTGCAAGTGCCACCAGCATACGTAAAGAAATGAAAACAGAAGGACTCTCCCTTCGTGTCAAAGAAGCCTTACCTTCTTCTACCGTGGACCAACTAAGAGAATACAAGACAAGGACGAGTATCTGGCATGGATGGGAGCACTATTATCCCTTTCTCCATTACAAGATTCTAACGATGACATGTGAGGAGCTGCGTGAGATTCACGGTGTAGATGAAGGACTTGAACACCGACTGCAACGGACAGTGAAGCGGGCTGCTTCTTTTGAAGAATTCATGAAAGCCTTAAAAACAAAACGGTACACATGGACAAGACTACAGCGGACATTAGTACATATTCTGATTGGCACAACCAAGCAGCAAGCAAGACAGCTTCTGCTAGACACGAAACCCGCATATGCCCGCGTTCTAGGTATGAATACTACTGGGCGGAATTATTTGAAACAACAGAAGAAAGATATGGACATCCCGCTTGTTACGCAGCCTCAACAATTGGATCACCCGATGCTTGATCTAGAAGAGCGGGCTTCCATCAGCTATTACAGTGTTTTGAATGCAGATAGCAGAATAGAGCGTATGGACCGGGAATATAAAGCTCCTATCATTCTTTAACGGAACAACTCCATAGGATGGAACACTAGAAAAAAGGCGGATCCATTCGGGTCCGCCTTTTTTTAAAAAGATAAAGCTATTATGATGTTCTCGGTTCAAGTTGTTTCAAATAATTCAGGGCATCATCAAAAGTATCTACCGGAACGACCTTCATATCGGTTCCGATGTCTTCCGCCGTTTGTTTGGCCACTTCGTAATTCGACCCTTCTCGGCCTTCCTCATTTGGAGCAAAGAAAATATTGACCCCATCATCCGAAGCAGCTACGACTTTCTTATCGATCCCTCCGATTCTTCCAACTTCCCCTTCATAGTTGATTTCTCCTGTACCAGCAACTTGATAGCCTCTCGTGATATCCTCTTCCGTAAGTTGATCATACATTTCGAGCGTGAACATTAACCCAGCGCTCGGACCGCCTATTTCTCCACTCTTTACAGTAACCTCAGGATTCACTTCCACCGTGCGATCCGTAACTAAAGAAATGCCGACGCCGACTTTGTCCGGATTGTCAGGAAACGGCGCTAGAGCGATCTCTTTCTGAAGAGTCTCGTCTTCTCGTTCAATGGTCAAGGTCACTGTGTCGCCTTCCTCCATGTCACTGACATAATCAATCAAGTCATTAGTCTCCTTAACTTGTTGATCGTCTACTTTAGTAATCTCATCGCCTGACTTTAATGCCTTTTCAGCTGGCATGCCCTCTAAAACGTTGACGACGTAGACCCCTTCATAGTTGATTTCGATATCTTTATCAGCTGCTTGATAGGCAACAACCTTCGCCGCTTCTTGAGATGATTCCATCAACCTTAATTGAGCATGATAATACTCTTCTTCACTTACACCTTCGGGACGAATTTGGTCTAGTGGATAAATTTGATGGTATGGACGTATACTCGCAAGCAGCCACTGGATTGGGGTTGCCTGACCACCCCTGACGGTTACAAGGTGCATTTCTCCTTCACTCTGAAACCCATCTGCTACTTGTACAATCGGGTCTAGCTCATCCGCGGAACCTGGTTTATAAATATAATATGGCATCCGATAAGCACCTAATAGTGCAACAATGAGCAAAGTAATGATACCGGTTATCAGAACTCGTTTATTATTCCTCATGCCTAAGACTCCTTCCATCCAGACAGCTTCATTTGTATGTTTTTCACTTGGCTTTCTGCTGCCTTCTCTCCAGCCTCAATGATCTCTTTGATGTTCGTAAATGCCCGGGCGCTATAAGTGGATACATCCGGACGAATCATAATATCCGCGTCGGTAGAAACCCCCATCGCTGTCACTAATTCATCCTGCATAATATCTATACTTTGTATGATAACGTCATAAATCGAATTGATATTAGGGTCTGCATCGAAATGGGCGCAATCTACTGCAATGATGATGTCGGCTCCCATTTCTTTGACGACGGATACCGGCACCCGATCCATCACCCCTCCATCAATGTATAAGCGATCATCAATCTTCTCCGGTACAAAAATACCCGGAATCGCAATACTAGCCCTTACAGCTTCACTCACAGGTCCTGTTCGGAACACCCGTTTTTCACCTGCGTAAAGATCCGTTGCGATAATCGCAAGTGGCAAATCAAATTCTTCAATGTTTTTTCCAAAAGTGAATAAACGGATATACTCCTTGATCCGCCGTCCCTGAATGAATCCCATTCGAGGCACTGTGAAATCCAGGTAATACTTCCGCTTAAAAGTTAAAGCAAGCTTGTATAAATCCTCAATTCTTTGACCAGCAGCGTAAAACGAACCTACAAGGGCTCCCATACTGCTTCCTGCAATCATATCAATTGGAATGCCATGCTCCTGAAGCACTTTGAGCACACCTAAATGTGTAAACCCTCTTGCTCCACCAGAGCCAAGAGCTAACCCTACTTTCGGACGCTCCATCCGACATCCCTCCTCCCGAGTATTCCATACTATTTTATGGAATAAACCCACCGACTATGAGCGTACACATGAACTAGGAGACAAGCTTTGGTATTGAAGAATAATATCATTTTACTATGGATGATATTAGAAGTACAGGAAACCGTACGCGCTAGGAGGTGCAGCTCATTTCCAAACTGAAAACGCTTGTATTGACAAGTCTGACCTTACTTTTCGCTATCGCCTTGATCGTTTATCCGCAGGCAGCACTGAAAGCTAGTCTAAGAGGGCTGGACTTATGGTGGGAAGTCGTTTTCCCTTCTCTCCTTCCCTTCTTCATAACAGCTGAATTGATGATAGGATTCGGACTGGTTCACGGTCTTGGGGCATTAAGCGAAAGACTGATGCGTCCACTGTTTAACGTGCCGGGGTGTGGGGGATTTGTGTGGGTGATGGGAATGGCAAGCGGCTACCCTGCTGGAGCAAAGTGGACTGCAGATCTACGGAAGAATGGACAGGTTTCCCGAGCTGAAGCAGAGCGACTGGTAGCTTTTACGAATGCATCAAGTCCCCTTTTCATATTCGGCGCTATCGCCGTCGGTTTTTTCCATAGTGCTAAGCTCGGTTTCTTAATTGCTCTGTGCCACTACGGTGGGAATTTCTTAGTAGGAATCGGAATGAGATACTACAAGAAGGATGAGACGTCGCTGGAACGAGCTAGCAGAAACCCCGGTTTACGAAATGCTTTCGACACTATGCACTCCTCTCGTTTACAAGACGGTAGATCGATCGGGAAACTGATGGGTGATGCTGTGACAAAATCCGTCGATACCCTTCTCATGGTCGGGGGATTTATTATGTTGTTCAGTGTGATGACAGAATTGTTGAAACAGACAGGCATGATCCACCTTGTTTCCCACGGTCTCACCTGGCTCCAAATTCCTTATAATTTTCACATACCGATTGTCTCTGGGATGCTTGAGATGACGACAGGAATTGGATCCATCACTGCAACGAGCGAACCACTTCTTGCACAGTTGATGCTCGTCAGTTTTTTACTTGGGTTTCACGGTTTCTCTATCCAAGCACAGATCGCAAGCATATTGGCCAGTACGGACATAAGCTTTAAGCCATATGCAATGGCACGAATCGCTCACGGCACCATTGCCGCTCTCTTGATGATAGGAGTTTATGAAATATACGAACGCTGGTCGCTGGAATCCATTCTCCCTTTATGGGAGCCTACACAGGACCAAATCCGTTCACTTATGCTCTTCTTTGAGCAGAACGGACCTCCGGTCACAATCATTATGCTTGCTTCCATGATGTTTATTAAAGTTAAACGTAATCGCGAGAAAACCACACATTATCAGCGTTTATCTTAAACAAAAAAACCACTACTTCATTTAGTAGTGGTTTGTCATTTAGAATTTCTCTTGTAACGCTTTTTCAACTGGAGGTGGGACTAAGTCTGAAATGTTGGCACGATACTTCGCTACTTCTTTTACGATACTTGAGCTTAAGAAGGAATATTGGTTGTTTGTCATCATGAAGAACGTTTCAATTTCCTCGTTCAGCTTTCGGTTCATGGATGTGATCTGCATTTCATATTCAAAGTCACTGACAGCTCTAAGGCCACGGATAATCGCTTTTGCGCCTTTCTCTTTGGCATAGTCCATCAATAACCCCTCACATGAATCAACCGATACATTATCTAAGTCTTTTGTAACTTCTCTTAATAACTCGAGTCTTTCATTCACATCAAATAACGGAGACTTGCTTTGGTTATTGAACACGGCGACTATCACGTGGTCGAAAACCTTCGCTCCTCGTTGGATGATATCTAAATGCCCGTATGTAATCGGGTCAAAACTTCCTGGGCAAATCGCTACTTGCGTCACAGTCTCTGCCTCCTTTACTTAAAAATTGAAACTCCGATATTGCTTCCATATGAATCCGTCTTCTGCCTTTCCAGGTGTCCTACCGCTTCCGGGATCTCCTCAGAAGCATCATGCTCACAAACAACGGTTGCGCCATCTGCTAACAATCCATGCTCGATAAGCGCTTCCATCAGCTCAGCATAAGAAAACTTTTTATAAGGTGGATCAAGGAATATATAATCAAAGGTTAGACCACGTTTCCCTGCAGCTTTCATTGCCCGTTTTGCATCTGTACGGAATACTTCTGTACGGTCTTTCAGCTTTAGTAATTCGATGTTTTCATGGATTGTGGAAATAGCTTTGTGCTGCTGATCGACAAATACACATGACTCTACACCACGGCTTAGCGCTTCAATGCCCAGCCCTCCGCTTCCTGCAAACAAATCAAGGGCTCGTCCCCCCTCAAAGAAAGGTCCGATCCCGTGAAATACAGCTTCTTTCACTTTATCAGTTGTCGGCCTAGTTTGATGAGTCGGCACAGATTTCAATGGTCTGCCTTTAAAATCTCCAGCAATGACTCTCATTTTCTGTCACCTCTTTCTAACAACATTCCCCATAATCCTACCACAAAATACATGGGTAGGCGACACTCTACTCAAGCCATGGAGAATTTCGTTATGGTTGAATAAATCAGCGGGTTCAGGTCCATACTAGCAATGAAGCGGAATACTGCTTCTGAAAACGGAGAAGGCTTACTTCCCCATAAGCCCTCCGGTTTCTCCTCTCCCTTTACTTTTTTATGCTCTGTATGAGGATAGAAAAGAAGGGCTGTCTATATGGACAGCCCTATTTTTTTTGCACTATTATGCTATTTTCTCGCTCGGCTACATTGATATTCAACAATTCCTCTACGTAGTGACGCTTCATAAAAATACGACCATCTACTTTGCGCAGGAGGTCCGTCGCCATTCCGAACTCTTGCTCATTCATGATAAATGTCGACCGATTAAGAAAGAATCGGTACGATCGACCAGGCAGTTCCACTAGAAACAGTTTATCTTTTGGAAATGGAGTAAAAGAGTACCCAGCTAGATTCAGTAATGGTTTCAAAGGTAAATACATTTCCCTCCCCAGTTCAACTGCGTCTTCGTCCATAGTTTGATCAGGTGAAATCACAGGTTTAGAATGGAGGAAATAAAGCGGAACGTAGGAACCTGATTCTTTATTCTGAGAAAAGAAAGTAGTGTGCATCCCATACACTTGTGATAAAAGTTCATCCACTTTGGTTACCAAAGTTGCAGATGCATCATTACGGAGAAGCTTCTGCTTTATTGTCTCCACCTCTTCTTCTGAAAAGACGGCAAGGATATCGCCTGCCATTGCTTGTGATCTCTCCATTTCAGTAAGACTTTTATCGAAGAACAGTTGGGACAACACAGGAATAGCCCATTCTCTTGAAGCATCCGGATAGAGTGACTTGATTTGTTGCAAGAACAAGGCATGCTCTATTTGGTAGACAGACTTAACAGATAGGTAACCTCCACTAGGAGCCGCTGACTCTTGATTCAATTCCACAAGGGCGGGTTGATATTGATTCTCTAAGGCTCTTATATAGCGTTTTGTATCTTCTGAGATCGGGGATGAACTTGGATAAGTCACGACCCATTCCCCACTACGCCACACTTTCTTGGACGAATCCTTAACTAGTACCAACGGGTAGTGGATCCTATTCGTTTTCTCAAACTGATAATAGCGCACTAAATCTTTACGGATATCTGACTTTTTAGATGTCACACCGACCCATGTGTGCTCCATTTGACTATAATCTTCAAGAGAGAGCTTGTACTCTGGCTTAACGTATCGCTCCCCTTGTCTGAACTTCAGATTCCATTCTGTTAATTTATCTTGGTTCCCGAACGGCAATTCGTAAGAAAGTTGCTCTTCACCAGTAAATTCCCACTCAGCGGTACTGTTATCCTTTTCCTTCAAACAATCATGGCTACACCTGATCATACGACTCTCTTCAGGGAAAGACACCTCATACGTCCCAGGAAGCCATTCCTCAAACGTATAATGTATAACATAAGTATTCTCTAGAAGCTTGATGTCGATGTTTATCGTAGGAGAAGGCAGACTGCCATGTTTATTTGGAGCCGGCTGTTCGAAGTCCTCCCACTGGTATAGTAGTAGTAAGCAAGAAATAGACAAAAACAATACCGAAGCAAAGATTACCCTTCTCATCTATTCCCCCTCCTCTAATATTGAGTTAAGTGCTGTTACGCTGCCCCACCGTTTCGGCTTGATGAGAGTTCACATTCCCCTTCATTCGTGCTACGGTTGGTAGGATGGAACATTTAGAAAGGAAGAAATGTTTATGATACAAAAATTCATTGAACTCGGAGAAGGTTACTCCGATCTGTATGAGTTGATAGAGCTTGGAGAACGAATGTCTGATCGGATTAAGCATGCTATCGCATTTTACAGTGAGAAGAATGGACAGCCGGTGGCTTCATTAGCCCTTGTACTAGAGCCAGGTCGAGAGCAGAAGTTCCAACCCATCTACATATGTAGAGAGGGCATTCCGAACCCTCACGAAAAGTCAAACAAACGTTTTGATATGTTTCAAGCAATGGTCGAGAAAGCAGGTAAAGAAGTGATAGAATTCACAATCAAACCCTCCACTATTTTTCCTGAAACGGACTTATTCTATCAGCATCTGATCGGTATCTTACGTACAAACAAATTCATCGCTCCGCTCTCTTAATATCGGATGAAACACTCAATCCATTAGTCCCGGATTATGATGACGCCCTCTCAGGATAAGAGAAGCGGGATCATATCCACTTCAGAATATATAAAGAAAAGGCTGCCAATACGGCAGCCTTTTCTTTATATTCCCATCTTGTAATCATATTGCTTGGCTTTGTCCGGCTTCGCGTTCTCATAATTTGTACGGATATCAGGTTTATGGGAAAGAACGACACGGGAAACGAAAGGTAGACGCTCTAATTTCTCCATCTTGAATTCTACATCTTCCTGATTCACATAGACTACCGCATACTTATGCTTTTTGGAGGCATGGATAAGGTGGCCGTGTTTTTTTATCTGCCGGACATTCTTCATATGCTGAAAGTAGACAATAATTCCTTGTCGTTTAGTTCTTAGCATTAAGACTCCCTACTTTTTTGAAAAATTTTTAAATAGTTATGTACAGCTTACCAAATGAATGCACTATCAGCAATCGTTAAAAGGAGCGTACCGTGATGAAAATCGATCATGAAGTTGCTTTTGAAACGTTCAGAACAAAGCTTAATCAATCTTCTCTAATTCGAAGAAGTGAATGGAAAAAAGTTGCTGGTCTACCGTTCGTCTACTTATGGCTTGAAGATCATGTAGATCAACGGATGCTTGAGGATGCGTTGAAATTATGTGCAGCAAAAGCCATGAGAGGAAAACGCCTGACCCTTGAGATGAGTTACGTTCGCAAGAATCAGGCGTTTTATGTGTACCGTATTCGGTTTCTTGTCCCACAACGCAAGATGTTCTGTTGCGGTAACTTATGTGATGATTGTATTCGCTTTACTTCCTAGGAAGCACAGCCACAGCTTCCTCCGCTTCCACAACCGCCACTGCAACCTGAATCGGTTAGGGCCATTCCGTTTTTCGGAACTTTGATTTGTTCACTGACACTAAAGGCAACCGTTTCACTTATTTCATCCAACAGCTTTTGAACTTGACGTTCTGCCTTCTTAAAAGTGGCCACCCTCTCGTGCATGTCCATTTCACGTTTAACGGAACGCACTTTCTTCATGATGGTACTATAATCGGGATGGTAACGACCAAAGCGTTGTACATCCTCATAGTGCTCTTTCATATCAGCAAACTGCTTAATAAGACGTTGAGCTTCTTTATCATTCTCAAGCGCAAATTTCGCTTGTTGATATTCTTGCATGGTCTCGGAGTTCATAATCATTTCTCCGATTGCTTCAGAGCGGTCAAGTAGATCGACAATTTCCATTGTAGCTAGCATCTCTTTGCCCACCTCCCTTTACTCATCTTATCAAATGGGGCAGCAGATTGAAAAGCTGCCGCCTCCATTTATTAGTAATAAGGGTATTCCATTTTAGGCTTTTGTCGATCTTGTTTAGCATCGGAAATTATTTGCTGGAACTGACCGATTGCACCACCTAGTTCTTCAATTTGACGCGACACTTCTTCCCAATCGATGTCTTCCACCAATACCCCCAACTGCTTGATCCACTCCATTTTGTTCGCCTGATATTCTTTTTTCTCAGGTGGCAATGAACTCCAGAACGAGTCGTCTTCTCCAAGGATCATCCACTTTTCATAGTATTTCTGGATAAGTTTATGATTTTTTCGAAGTTGGTTCTTCACCCGTGGATTTTGATCGACGAATTCTTTGAAGCGCTGAACACTGGGGTGTAAATCCTTTTTATTCATCGTTTCACACCTCGCTTTACCATGTACATCATAGCCTATGCACATTATTCCGCAAGCGTTAAAAAGTTCTGTGTGTAGTAGCGCTGATGTACGCCTATACCAATGTGTGTGTAGCTTGGTTCCAAAAGGGCTTCTCTGTGCCCTTTACTATTCAACCACCCATGGACCGCTGCCGTTGCATCTACGTATTGAGCTGCAATATTCTCACCAGCCTGCCTATATTCTATGTTACTCAATCGTTCTTTCAGTCCGTCCCCGTTTTGAGAATAGTGAGAGAAGTAGTTATTTTCATCCATATCCCTACTGTGTGAAAAAGCAACCGAAGATGCTCCTGTGTGTAAATTCAAGGTGCCTAAATCATGCATTTTCCTAATATGGTTTGTCAGTCCTAATATTTGTTTCTCCATGCCACTTTCCACTAACTGCCAACCTTCTCGGTCTAAGGGAACTGGCTTTGGAAGGTTTCCGCGATATACTACTTTATAAGGTTGCATCAATAGGAGAATGTCATTCCGGACCATCCGGACCGCCGAAAGAGTTTCCGTGAAAGTGTCGAAATACAGCTGCATTGACCACTCATCATTTAGGGAGATCACAGGCCTCTCTTTCATGTCCTCTGGAGTCAGTTCAAAACGAAATCCCTGCTCACTACCTAATGCATACGTCTTCTTGAAGTTAAAAGTTTCCGCTAACTCTTTATAGGAAGCTCCGATCTCCACACCCTCCACTTCCTTATCGGGAGTGGAGATTACCGCTGTGACTACTTCCCCACTTTTTACACCAAACTGCTCAAATGATAAAGGATCTTGGTCATATACCCACCACTCATACCCAAATTCACTAGGTGCTGTGTAAACAGGTTGCCCGTACAAACTGCCCAACTTTTCATCCGATATTCCTTTGACACTCTCAGGTGATTCGCTATCTTCTATGACTGGTTCGCTTGTTGATTCTTGAAACACTTCTTCTACAGGTTCTGCAGGTTCTTCTACCGGCTCAATCCCTATTGAAACTTGTTGTTCTGTATTAGGAAACGGTTCGATTCTTGTCCATATGAAATACAGCACAATAGTTATCATGAGTAAAGATATTATACGCTTCATACCCCATCTCCCTCTCTCGTCTTTAATATAAGTATAAGTGAGAATGAGCAACCTATGAACAGTTAACTTAAAAAGAAGAAGACCTGCATTAGCAGATCTTCTTCTCTACAGCCTTAATGAAATTCAGGACGCTCTGAAATTTCGTGCAGGGCTTGGCCTGCTGACTGATCTGACATCTGATCAAGAGACAAATCACCAAGGGAAATAATCCCCATGATCTTACCATTCTCTACAACAGGAAGACGGCGGATTTGCTTTTCAGCCATCATTTGACTCGCTTCTTGAAGTGTCGTATTCGGAGAGCAAGAAACCACTTGGTTACTCATTACATCCTGAATAGATGATGAATCTGCACGTTTGTCGGCATACCCTCTTAGCACAAGGTCACGGTCTGTAACCATACCGAGTACGTTCCCTTGGGTGTCCAACACCGGCAGAGCACCGATATTTTTATCTTTCATCATAGAAGCAGCGTCGCTCAGACAAGAGTCTGAGTTGCAGCAAGATACTTGTTTTGTCATGATATCTCCAACATTTTTCATGATGTTTCCTCCTTTAGATCAAGATCAGTCCTTAGTGTCCCCGAATTGATAAATTTATTACATGCAACGCTCCGTCATTTGTAGTATAATGTAAAAGCAAAAGTGGATAGTAAGTAGTATGCATGGAATTGCAACTAAATCGTTTTCATACTAAAATGAACGAAGTACATAACAACATGTGAGGTGGAAGTAATGAGATTAGAAAATACTGGGTTAGATGGACTAATGTTAGACTTCAAACCATTAACGGAGCTTTTAGAAAATAATGGATTCATCCTTGGTGGATCGTGGGACTACGAACGTGTAACATATGATTACAAAATGGAAGCACCGGAGAAAAACATCACATATTACATTCGTATTCAAGGATTCGCTGTAGAAGGTGACGTCGATAAAGGAGATGCTGTCATCACGCTTATGACCCCACTTCTAGGACGCCATTATTATCCCCACGGCATTGAATATGGAGAAGAAGAAGGTTTCTCAAGCGGTACGATTGAACGTGCACACCAACTGATTCAGAAAGTAGTAGAACCAGCAGAGAAATACCATAACCAAGTACCGGAACACATCGTATTGGACAAGTTGAAAAACTGGGCGAAAGAAAACAACAACCAAGAAATTTTAGACAAGATGAAAGAGCTGTCTAATAATCCAGATAACCGTAATTAATGAATCATCCGGAACCACCAATCGGAGTCGCACACCCTTAACTAGGTGAGCGACTCTTTTTATCAATGCATTACTCGCTAAGTAGCGAGCAGCTTTCAAGGGAAAGGAGCTACATTACTAAATTGTTCCGATTACTAACCAAAAAACAGTGGATCCTAATCCTACTCGCCGTAATACTTGCGATAGCGGCGTATTTCATTTTACCTGTAGCCGTTCCATTAATACTAGCTCTTGTGACCGCTCTCTTTCTTAATCCAACTGTACGGTGGATCCAATTCAGATTCCGCATGAACCGAAAGATGGCTGTGACCATCGTATTCCTGCTATTTCTGATCTTTCTAGGTCTACTTGGTACATATGCTGTGACCAGCGCGGTTGCTCAAGCAGCTCAATTGGCCGCGAATGCCCCTGCTTATATCAACCAGATCAACAATGTTCTGCTAAACTGGGAAAGCAGTATGGATAGTTTCACTCAGAATATGCCTAAGGAATTAGTGGACAGGGTAACACTTGAATTGACAAACACAGTAAATAACACAGCTGATACATTATCTGAGAAGCTTCAATTGACCAATCTCGCTGCGTTTGCAGCAAAGATACCAGAGTTCTTAGTAAGCTTCCTCGTTTACCTGATTGCGCTATTTCTGTTCATGCTCGAACTGCCTCGCTTAAAAGATAAAATGCATGAACACTTTACGGAAGCAACATCCGAGAAGGTCAAGTTCATGAACGCACGTTTAGGTTATGTAATATTTGGTTTCTTAAAAGCACAGTTCCTTGTCAGTATCATCATCTTCTTTGTCACATTACTCGGACTGCTTTGGATTGCCCCAGAAGTCGCTGTAGTTATGGCACTCATCATATGGCTGATCGATTTTATACCGATTATCGGATCTATCGTCATACTCGGTCCATGGTCTGTATATATGTTGATTACAGGGGATCTCGCTATGGGGACAAAGCTTGGTGTCCTAGCCATTGTTTTGCTCGCTATACGTCGTACTGTAGAGCCGAAAGTTATGGGGCGACACATCGGGCTTTCACCGCTTGCTACCTTAATAGCCATGTATCTTGGTTTACAACTGATTGGACTCGCTGGTTTCCTACTTGGACCGCTTGTGGTCATCGCGTTCAATTCAGCTAAAGAAGCAGGCATCATTCGATGGAACTATAAACTATAAAAAAAGACAGCCTATAGGCTGTCTTTTTTTATGAGCTATTATAGTCCTTTTTTAAATGAATCTTCTTCCATCTTTTGAACACTTTTATCTTTCTTGAAAAGGAAGATTTCCCTATGCCTTCCTGTATGAGTGAATCCATTATTAATCAATACTTTTTGAGAAGCAATATTCGACTTGTCACATTGTGCCTCTACAGATTTCACTTCCGGTTGAGTGAATGCCCACTTGCACAAACCTGCTACTGCTTCCGTCGCATAACCTACGTTCCTTTCAGAAGCCACAACATGATATCCGATCTCTACTGTTCCCTCTTCATCGGGTTTTCCTTTAAAACCAATATCCCCGATTACTGCTTCTCCATCAAGGTCAATCATTACCCATGGACCAAACCCAAACTGCCCTTGGTCTTCCTCCAATTTTTCCGTATAAATCGGAAGAAGTGCTTTCAGCCCATCGTGGGGCCAATTCTTATTCCAAGGTAATTGGTATTTGTAGTAAAATGCGAGTGAGTTCTTCATTAACATCTGAGCTAAATCCACCGTAATGGGTATTAACTGGAGACGTCCTGTTTTCAGTTCCATGGTTGTATCCTCCTAGTATATTTTATGTAGGGAATCGATTCATACTGTCCTATATACCTGTTCTTCCCCCTACCTAAACAATGTTCACCTAAAATTCGATAAAAAAAACAACGAGAGCATTTAGACTCTCGTTGTTTTTCACTATAACCCAAGTATAGCTTTGATCATACTTGTCGTCGTTCCTCCGTCATATATGATATAAAGGAGTGAATAGACAGCGACACCTGTTATTGCAGTGAAGAACCAAATGATGCTTGTAACTGGTCCTATCTTGCGATGTTTAGCTATTCTCCTTCTAAAGGCAAGTGTTAATGTCACGATACCGAATACGGCCCCGACTGTTGCCAATATGATATGGAATATAAGGAAAATAGTATAGTAAATTTTTATATCATCAGGTCCACCGAAACTAGTATTTCCAACAAATACGGTTCGACTTAAGTAGATAATGAAAAATATCAAGGCACTGATTGCCGCAGCAATCATCACGCCTTTATGAGCTTTCCTTTTGTTTTTCGCGATTAACCACCAGCCAATCGCAACCAGTACAGCACTAATGACAATAAAGCTTGTACTGAGTGTTGGTAACAATGGCATACGTACACCCCATTTCAAACTCTCTCTTTACTTTAGAACCATCGCTCTTATGATTCTGTCGATACTTGATTCGGTAAGGGATCGACTGTGTCTCCTTCTTTTTTGAACCAACCGAAGAATACATAAGCTATGACAGCTCCAAAAATGACTTCTTGTGTAATCTTCATAATAATTCCACCAAGCTGCTGGTCTTCGACAAGAGGCATTGGTGTAAAGTATGCCGGTCCACTTAAACTAGAGGCCAAGTCAGACAATACTCCAGTTGGCACACATAAACTTAAAGCCTGAATCCAGGCCCCTGCCTCTGAATACGTTGCATAGAGAGGGGATCCAGCAAAAATAATCAATCCGCATGCCGGTGTAATTAACACTCCATTGGCAAAGATAAAACCAATTTTCATCAATGGAGATATTCTGTCCAATTCCTTCAGAGGAGGAAATACGGATAGCCACATCGCAAACGCTGTCACTAGTATGACAGTGGAAATCACACTATGAGAAATCTCACTGGACTTAGCAAAGTCAAAGATTACAGGCATATGATACATGGAAAAGAGTCCATTAAACAGAAGCAATGAAATCAATGGCTTCGTAATCAAACGCAATGCCCAAGACAAACCTTTCACTTGGAAAAGCTTTCTCCAAATCCAGGATGGAATTCCCTTAATGATTAAGATCGGAAACAGTAAGTAATAGAGCGCCATTTGCGTCATATGTGCAGTGAACATAATATGAGCCAGTAAATCCATTGGTGAGCCTTTTATAATGTATAAAAGGACAAGTCCCGAATAGAAGAACACTTGTTGTTTAGTCGTTGGCGCATCTTCCCCTGCCGGTCGTTTCCATTGTGTGATAAAGATAAAGAGTGCAGCTAGCAGAACAATAAATAAGGCATACAAAGGACTCCATAGGGCTCGGAATCCGAAAATCTGTAGCTCTAACCACATAGGTATTCACCTCATATTTCTTGTACTCATTACAGTTCATTTTACCTTGTTTCCTGATAAAAAACGAGGTCTTCTACCCCATTGTTCAAAAATCGTTCATATCTCTTATACAATTCAAACCTATAAAAAAAGACCGGAAGAACCGGTCTTTTTTCTGTTTTACCACCAAATCAAAGTAGTAAAGGTAATAATCGTAAGCAAGGCTACGGCTGCACCGCCATACATCATGAGGGCAGGCATATCGTGACCTTTGTTTTTCATGTGCATGAAATAATAAAGTTGGAAAGCAACTTGCACGACAGCAAGCAAGATCAGAGTTGGAATAATGAAGAACGAGTTCACTTCGAACATCACCATTCCAAATGCAACGAATGTGAAGATAATCATCATCACAAAGCTGATGACCTGATGCTTCATCTCTTCCCGGTGTTGTTTTCTTTCGTATTCATGTTGATGAGCAGGTTTGGCGTTTGACATCGTTTAACCCACCTTTCCCATGAGATAGACAACCGTAAAGATAAATACCCAAACAACGTCAATGAAGTGCCAATATAGACTTGCAATATAGTACTTCGGAGCATTGTAAAGGTTCAATCCACGCTTCTGGTTACGGATGATCAGAGCCGTAATCCAAGAAAGTCCGAATAGAACGTGTCCTCCGTGGAAGCCGACTAGCGTATAGAAGGCAGAACCAAATGCGGACGACCGGAATGTGAATTCATATTCATGAATGTAGTGCATGAACTCATAAATTTCACATCCAAGAAAACCAAGTCCTAACAAGACCGTAATCACGAGCCACAACTGCATCTTCTGGAAGTTATGGTTTTTCATGTGATACATGGCATATACAGATGTTAAGGAACTTGTAAGAAGGAGCATCGTCATAATGAATACTAGCTCCAGTCCAAATAAGTGTTCCGGAGTATTCTCGCCTTGAGTAGAACCGTTTAAAGCAAGATACGTCCCGAATAAACTTGCGAATAAAACTGTTTCTCCTCCGAGGAAAAACCAGAAACCAAGGAACTTGTTTTTACCTTCAAGGGTGGCTTTTTCCGGATCATGCGGCATTTGCTTCGGATTCAGTACATCATCATGACTCATTATTTGCCAGCCCCCTTCTTAATATCTCTTTCAAGCTCTTCTTTATGAATATGGTGCCCTAGATCATCTTTCAAGGAACGAGTAAGCATGGAACCAAGTGTAATACCCATACCAATGAATACAGCTATCAGCCAGCTACTGCTGTCGATCTGATAGATGAATCCAAACCCTGCAATGAACATTCCAAGGGACATCATGAACGGAAGAATAGATCCGTTCGGCATATGGATATCTCCAAGAGGTTCAGAAGGTGTCATACCTTTCTTACCATCCATTTTCTCTACCCAAAGAGGATCTAAACCACGTACAAGTGGTGTTTGAGCAAAGTTGTAATGTGGTGGCGGGGAAGGAATAGCCCATTCTAGGGTACGTCCATTCCAAGGATCTCCACCAACTTTTGGTTCTTTGAAGGCTGTGTAGACGATATTGATTAGGAAGATAATAGTTCCTATTGCCATTAAGAAGGCACCGATAGTACTGATTAAGTTCCCTGTATTCAATCCTTGGCCATCAAGGAAAACCCAGTAACGACGTGGCATTCCCATAAGACCTAGGAAGTGCTGGATAAAGAACGTCAGATGGAAACCGATAAAGAACGGCCAAAATGCCAATTTACCAAGTTTCTCATTAAGAATTTTACCAAACATTTTCGGCCACCAGTAGTGAAGACCTGCGAATAGACCGAAGGCAACACCACCAACGATTACGTAGTGGAAGTGACCTACAACGAAATACGTATCATGATACTGGTAGTCAGCTGCTGCGGCTGCAAGCATAACACCCGTCATTCCTCCAATAGTAAAGGAAGGGATAAATGCAACAGACCAAAGCATCGCTGCTGTCATACGGATCTGCCCGCCCCACATCGTGAACAACCAGTTAAAGATCTTAATACCTGTTGGCACGGCAATCGCCATAGTTGCAACAGCGAAAATGGAGTTCGCAATCGGCCCCATTCCTACTGTGAACATGTGGTGAGCCCATACCATGAATCCTAAGAAACCGATTAGAACCGTCGCAAATACCATCGCGGAATAACCGAATAGACGTTTCTTAGAGAACGTAGAGAATATGTCACTGAATGCTCCGAACAACGGAAGGATCAGAATATATACTTCCGGGTGACCGAAGATCCAGAATAAGTGCTCCCAAATAATAACGTTACCGCCAAGCGCCACATCAAAGAATGCGGATCCGAACATGCGGTCGAACATCATTAGGAACAATCCAACTGTCAAGGCTGGGAATGCAAAAAGAATAAGGGCACTTGTTACGAAAGTCGACCATGTAAACAAAGGCATACGCATGTAAGTCATACCTGGTGCTCTCATATTAACGATTGTAACTAAGAAGTTGATACCTGCGATCAACGTTCCGGCACCGGATATTTGTAGACCCATGACATAATAGTCTACCCCGTGACCAGGTGATGTGGTCGATAACGGAGCATAGTTGGTCCACCCGGCATCAGGTGCTCCTCCAGTAAACCATGAGACGTTCAGAAGTACACCACCAAAGAAAAACAACCAGAACCCTAAGGAGTTCAGGAATGGGAATGCAACGTCTCGTGCTCCTATTTGCAATGGAACAACGGCATTCATCAATGCGAATATCAATGGCATGGCTGCTAAGAATATCATCGTCGTACCATGCATTGTGATCATTTCGTTATAAAGTCCAGCTGATAGAAAATCATTGTCTGGTTTCATCAGCTGAATCCGAATTAACATAGCTTCAACGCCGCCAACTAGGAAGAAGAAACCACCGGTGTACAAATAGAGTTGAGCAATCTTTTTGTGGTCAACGGTCGTTAGGTAATCCCAAATGGTAGCAAGAAAGCCACTTTTTTGCGCAGCTGCAGTACTCACGCTTTAACCTCCCTTTTTATATAACCTTCTCTTTTTTACTCTTCAGATTGAGTCGGAGCGTCTTCACCGACATCCGTGTGGTCAAGCTGTAACAAGTAATCTGCAATTTCCTCGGCTTGTTGTTCATCGACAAGGTTTGCAGGCATCTTGTTCCCCGGTTTGTGTTCATCAGGGTTCGTAATCCAGCTAACCAAATTTTCTTTGGTCGGTTCTAAAATTCCTGCGATTCGTTCGCGATTTGCGAAGTTCGACAAGTTCGGTCCTACCCCCATAGGAGCATTACCGATTGCGTGACAAGACATACACTTATTATTGAATGTCTTCTGGCCTTCTACAGCTGAATCCGTTTCAGGCTTCGCTTCAGGGTCTATGTTACGGAAATCTTCTTTCAATTGCTCAAACTCATCTTGACTTACCGCAACCACACGGAAGTCCATCAGAGAGTGAGAAGGACCACATAATTCAGTACAGTGACCCCAGTAAACGCCTTCTTCATAGGCTTCTAAGTACATTGTGTTAATATTTTCCCCTGGAAGCGTATCCATTTTTCCGGCTATTGATGGCAGCCAGAAAGAGTGAAGTACATCGCTTGCTTTCATGTCTAAGTAGACGCGTTCACCTGTTGGAATGTACAGCTCCTGACTACTAGAGATCTCTTCTCCTTTGTAGTTGAAGTGCCACCAGTATTGGTTACCTGTAACTTCAACGGTAAGAACACCATCATCATCTTGTGTAGACCGATCTGCTAAGTCAAATGTTGCTTGAACTGTCGGCACAGCAAGAACTAGTAGAAGAATAATCGGAATTACAGTCCAGATTACCTCAAGGGCTTTGTTCCCTTCTACCTGTTTCGGGATGATGTCTTCGTCATCTTTCTTCTGACGATAGCGGACCAGTACAAAAGCGTA
Organism: Halobacillus salinus; assembly: GCF_004684905.1. GTDB lineage: Bacteria > Bacillota > Bacilli > Bacillales > Halobacillaceae > Halobacillus > Halobacillus salinus. The sequence continues at coordinate 1,586,310 of NZ_SRJC01000001.1, forward strand.
AATCGCCATAACAATAACAAATACAAAGATCATTATTGCAATACTGATCAACATAAGATCCAATATTAATTCCGAACTATAGCCTTTTGGCTTTAAGGCACTCAAATTGTCTTTCCCACAACCTGATAAAATCAGTGCAAGAGTACCAAATAAAAATAAGGAACGGAATTTTCCCATCCAACCTCTCATGAGTGATACCTCTCTTTCTCTTATATCATTTTTTATTAAGAACTAGTCCACAATGAAGTGGACTAGTACGTTAAAAAGGTAAGGGTAGTGTAACTAGAACCATTGTAAAGAAGATAATGGTCAAATAGTTCAATGAATAGATGAACATCCATGTCGCCCACTTGTAGTCATTCTTCATAAAGAATCCGGCTACTCCTAATACGAGCCATCCAAGCGACAGGACAGAGGCAATGACGAGAAATACAGTACCGAGTGAAGCTAAGTAGATCGGTAGTGGTAATAGACATGCAACGTAAATGACTATCTGTCTTTTTGTCATGTTAAAACCATGGACAACAGGAAGCATGGGGATGCCCGCTGCCTTATACTCGTCTTTCTTCTTCATAGCTAAAGCTAAGAAGTGAGGCGTTTGCCAAATAAACATAATTAAAAACAAAATAATTGCTTCTAATTGGAGTCCTGGGTCGATCGCTGCCCAGCCGATCAAAGGTGGAACAGCGCCAGAAAAACTTCCGACAACAGTGTTAATCGTGTACCTTCTTTTCGACCACATTGTGTACAAGACCACATAAACAAACCAGCCGAATGCCCCAAAGAGAGCCGCTTCCACTGTTGTAAACATCAATATGATAAAACCAGCAACCGATGTCGCTATACCTAATGTTCGAATAACGGACAAGGACATCGTCCCAGTTACCGTAGGTCGACTCTGTGTGCGCGACATGATCGGATCAATATCACGGTCATACCAATTGTTCAAAATACAGCCGCCAGCTATGACGAATGCGGTTCCGAGCATAGTGAGGATAAAGGCTCCCCAGTGATCGGTAAATTGTGACCCTGTAAAGTGCAACGCAAGCCAAAATCCTGCGAAGGTTGTAATAAGGTTGGAATTAATGATTCCGACTTTGATCAAACTTTTAATATCAGCTAACAACGAAGACTCACGGACAGTCGATTGGTCCATCAAATCTGCTGAAGCAGACTCGACTGTTCTTGGGTTATCCATCGTAATATCTTCCTCCTTCTACCTCGCTGACATACCCAGCTGAGGGGCGTGTACCTGTCATTCGAGGGCTGCCTCAAGTACAGACACCGTTTTTTATTGAAGATGTCTGCCCAGAAACATCAGAATTATTGTATCATGGAATCATTGTTCTATCTATTTAAACTGGAGAATTTTATTTAATTGTGACAACTTTGTGAAGCTGTTCTAATCAGAAGTATTCACTAGTTTGAAGACTTTTAACAGTGTTTCCAACTATTTTCTAAGATTTCTTGTAAAACGGCGTACTTATATAGTTCTAGCAAACCATTCCACAATATGCAAGTTTTTTTCGTGGAATAGTAATGATTTCTTTCCTATGAAATGGTATTATATTGTTCGTCGATTTTGTATTACATATAAGGGAGTTCATCCTATGAAATTACTGAAAGGTCTTGCCGTCCTTTCCACATTCGGTATGCTGTTGGTGCTGTTGGGCGGTGCGTTAGTTACAAAAACAGGATCAGGTATGGGGTGCGGACAGAGTTGGCCGCTCTGCCATGGTCAACTGATCCCTTCCTCTATTAACCTTGAGCTCATCATCGAACTTAGCCACAGGTTAGTCTCTGGTGGCGTAGGTCTCTTCGTTCTTGCTTTAGCTATTCTATCGTGGCGAAGAGTAGGACACATTCGGGAAGTTAAATTCTTATCCTTCCTAGCTTTCTTTTTCCTTCTTGCTCAGGGACTCATCGGCGCTGCCGCGGTAAAATGGGGACAGTCAGACTTTGTTTTAGCAATGCACTTCGGAATTTCGCTGGTTTCATTCTCCGCTGTGTTATTGCTCACACTTATCATCTTTGAGATAGACAAAAAGTTCGACGCCGATTCGGTGTATATCAAAAAAGATCTGAGAATCCAGTTCTATGGCTTGATCAGTTATGTACTGCTGGTTGTCTATACAGGTGCTCTTGTCCGGCACACGAATTCGAGTATGGTGTGTATGGACTGGCCATTTTGTTATAACCGTTCTCCTTTCGATTTCAGTTCCTACGGTATTTACCAGTGGATACAAATGGGACATCGCTTAGCTGCAGGAATGGTATTTATCTGGACTATTTATTTGTTTATAAAAGTACTTCGCGAGTATAAAGATGATTCGCTGATGAGAACAGGTTGGTTAATTGCCGTAATCCTCATGATCGTACAAGTTGCACTTGGGGCTTTTGTCATCATTACATACGTGCATCTGATCGTTGCACTACTTCATGCCCTTGTCATTTCATTATATGTAGGGTTACTCTCTTACTTCCTACTCCTATCATCACGAAGCGCAAAAAAGCATAAGGATTAAAAAAGCTCAGAGCTTCAGGCTCTGAGCTTTTCTTATTATTCAAACTCTATCAACAAGTCTCCCACATGAATAGCCTCATTGCTATCAACATAGATGTCCTTGATCACACCATCAAACGGCGCTTGTACGGTAGTCTCCATTTTCATTGCCTCTGTAATCATCAGGTGGTCCCCTTTTTTGACGGTTTCCCCCTTATTAGAAATAACTTTGATTACTGTACCAGGCATCGTTGCCCCTATATGCTTCTCATTTGCTTTATTCGCTTTTGGACGTTCTTGAACAGCTGCTTTCACATTCTCATCCCGAATCACGACCTCACGGGATTGACCGTTCAATTCAAAGTAAATGGTTCTCGTACCATCTACTTGGGCTTCTCCTACGGAAACAAGCTTCACTATCAATGTTTTCCCTTGCTCAATCTCCACACTAATCTCTTCACCAAGTCTCATCCCATAGAAGAAGGTAGGAGTATCAAGAGCGGACATATCACCATATTTCTCCGTGAATGACTGGTGGTCTAAGAACACTTTCGGATAAAGAGCATAGCTGATCATATCAAAGCTTGTGACTGGTCGATTCAATTTATGGAATAATGTTTCTTTTAAATCGTTGAAGTCTACAGGCTCTAACAACTCACCAGGTCTCACTTGTAGTGGTTCACGGCCTTTCAAGATAATCTGTTGCAATTCTGAAGGAAACCCTCCATATGGCTGGCCTAAATACCCTTGGAATAACTCAATCACACTGTCAGGGAAATCAAGAGATTGTCCACGTTCATATATGTCATCTTCTGTAAGGTCATTCTGAACCATGAACAGTGCCATATCCCCTACGACTTTCGAAGAAGGGGTCACTTTCACCAAGTCACCAAACATGTCATTAACTCGGCGGTACATAGCTTTCACTTCATCCCAACGATTTCCCAGCCCGACTGCTTTCGCCTGCTGCTGAAGGTTACTGTACTGACCTCCTGGCATCTCGTGGTGATAAACTTCCGTATGAGGTGCTCTCATCCCACTTTCGAAATCGTGGTAGAAGTTACGAATATCTTCCCAATAGTGGCCAAGCTCCTCATATGAATCAATATTGATGTGCGGTTTGCGTTCATTTGCTTGTAAAGCATGATACAGGCTATTGGCGCTAGGCTGAGAAGTCAGGCCTGCCATTGTGCCTGCTGCAACGTCGACAACATCCACGCCTGCTTCCACTGCCCTGGCGTAGGTGAATATGCCATTCCCGCTCGTATCGTGTGTGTGCAAGTGAATCGGAATATCGACTGTCTCTTTCAATGTAGAGATAAGTTGATAGGCTGCCTCTGGTTTCAATAGACCCGCCATGTCTTTAATCCCCAGGATATGGGCGCCAGCATCTTCAAGCTCTTTTGCTAGGTTCTTATAATAATTCAGGTCATATTTAGGACGTGATGAATCTAAGATATCACCTGTGTAACACATAGCAGCCTCTGCTACTTTTCCATTTTCGCGAACAGCATCAATGGTCAATTTCATCCCTTCTACCCAGTTCAAGCTATCGAAAATCCGGAAGACGTCTATGCCTGCATTAGCACTCTTTTCGACAAACTCCTTGATCAAATTATCCGGGTAGTTTTTGTATCCCACTGCATTGGATGCTCTCAGTAACATTTGGAAAAGTACATTCGGAGCTTTTTCCCTTAATTTGAGAAGTCGCGACCACGGGTCTTCGTTCAAGAAGCGGTAAGAAACATCAAAGGTAGCGCCTCCCCACATTTCGAATGAAAACAAGTCCGGAAGAAGTCGTGCAGTAGGTTCTGCAATCGCTTCTAAATCCTTCGTTCTGACTCGTGTAGCCAGCAAGGATTGGTGGGCGTCACGGAATGTTGTATCTGTAAGTAGCACTTCCTGGCGGTTCTTCACCCATTCCGCCAGTCCTTCTGGTCCACGCTCATCCAATATCTGCTTCGTACCGTTAGGCATAGGGTCGGAATGTTTAACAACCGGAATCCTCGGCTCCTGGAAAGTCGGTTTCTTACGATTTCCATACCCTTCAAAACCGTTGATTGTCCGGTCAGCTATGTAAGTAAGCATCTTGGTACCGCGGTCTTTTCGTTTAGGGAAGACAAACAGTTCCGGAGAACGGTCGATAAATGTGGTGTCATACTCACCGTTCAGGAATTGTTTATGCATGACGACATTTTCGAGAAATGGAATATTCGTTTTAATACCCCTGATTCTGAACTCTTTAAGGTTCCGTACCATTTTGTGAGCTGCCTGATCAAAACTTAATGCCCATGTGGAGAGTTTTACTAACAAGGAATCATAATAAGGAGAGATAACTGCTCCTTGAAAACCGTTCCCTGCATCCAAACGAACACCGAATCCTCCTCCAGATCTATAGGCCATAATCTTACCTGTATCTGGCATGAAGTTATTGAGCGGATCTTCAGTGGTAACACGAGACTGAATCGCATATCCGTGAGTACGGATCTCCTCTTGTAGAGGAATGCCTACCTCTTTTGAATGGAGAGCGTGTCCTTCTGCTACCATGATCTGAGTCTGGACGATATCGACTCCTGTGATCATCTCGGTAATCGTATGTTCTACTTGAACACGTGGATTAACCTCGATGAAGTAAAATTCATCCCCCGTCACGAGAAACTCTACTGTTCCTGCATTAATGTAATCTACATTGTTCATCAACTGGACAGCTGCGTCACAAATCTGTTCCCGAAGCTCGTTATTCAGCGCGACGCTCGGGGCAACTTCCACTACTTTTTGGTGCCTGCGTTGCACAGAGCAGTCACGTTCATACAAGTGAACAAGGTTCCCATCACGATCTCCAATGATCTGCACTTCGATATGCTTCGGCTGCTCGATTAACTTCTCTACATAAACTTCGTCGCTTCCAAAAGCTGCTCTTGCTTCAGATCTGGCCCGGTCGTATGCTTCTTCAAGACTATCAGCGTTGCGGACAACTCTCATACCGCGGCCTCCGCCACCCATTGCGGCCTTGATCATTAACGGATAACCGTTATCGTTTGCGAAGCGGCGCACTTCTTCTAAACCGCTTACAGGACCGTCACTGCCTGGTATGACAGGAATGTCCGCTGCAATCGCCTGTTCTCTTGCTTTCACTTTATCACCGAACATATGGAGCTGTTCACTATTCGGTCCAATGAAGGTCAAACCTTCTTCTTCACACCGTTTTGCGAAATGTATGTTTTCAGACAAGAAGCCGTAGCCAGGGTGAATAGCATCAACCCCGACACTTTTAGCGATTTCAATGATTCCCTCGATGTCCAAATATGCATCGATCGGCTTTTTCCCTTTACCAACAAGATAAGCTTCATCTGCTTTATATCTGTGGTATGAACCCGTATCTTCCTGAGAGTAGATTGCAACTGTTCGAATGTTCAGTTCTGTACAAGCACGAAAAACTCGGATGGCAATTTCGCCACGGTTAGCAACTAGTACTTTATTGATTTTCTTCAATTCTGCCATGATCTCACTCCTCTATTGGTCATCGGTTCTACATTTCTTTCCACTACCTCTTCTTCTTCCTCCTCTTCCTCTTTGACTTTTACAGTTCTTGCTATATTATTTAAGATCCCAACAGCTATCATAAGAATAACAAGGGAGGATCCTCCATAACTTACAAAAGGCAGGGTTACCCCTGTGATTGGAAGTATTCCACTCATCGCGCCAAGATTAATAAAAGCTTGAAGCCCGATCATAGAGGATATACCGAGTGCGAGTAATGCGCCAAATGCATCACGACATTTCGATGATATGTATAATCCCCTAAGTACGATCAGAGCTAATAAGCCAACCGTAATACCAACTCCGATAAAGCCCAGTTCTTCAGCAATAACCGCCATAATGAAATCTGTATGAGGTTCTGGAAGGTAGCCCAACTTCTGAATACCTTGTCCAATACCTTCGCCAACAAGACCTCCTGTACCGATTGCGACATACGACTGGATCAAGTGATATCCGTCATCGTCCGGTGATTCGAATGGTTGATAAGCTCCGGAGAACCTCTCAAGCCTCTCATCTGTCACCATCTGGGTCGCCCCGATTCCTATGACGCCAAACGTAACCACAACTAGTAATAAGATATGTGTCCACTTAATACCGGAACTCATGATGATCAAACTGGCAATCATGCCGATAACAGCAGCAGAGCCGATGTCAGGCTGCATGATGATCAAACCCAAAATCAGTACCGTCAAAACAAGCGGTGGAATTACCGCTTTTCCAAAATCATCGATATATTTCTGTTTTTTTGCATAAACAGAAGATAAGTATATGATCAAGCCGATTTTGACAAATTCAGCTGGTTGAAAATTCATAAAACCAAGGTTGTACCAGGAAACCGCGTTATTCGTCTCTGTTCCAAAGAAGAACAATAATCCCAGCGACAGTAACATGAACAAAACAATAGCCTTGGTCAACTTCTGCCAATGGCGATAAGGAATAGCAGACACCAAAATCATCATTCCAAGTCCTACCGTTAACCATTGAATCTGCTTGATCAAAAAGTGGTTGCTCTCGACTCCGAATACCATCGGTCCATACACCATACTTGCACTGTAGATCATGATTGTTCCGAATGCAGCAAGTGCAATAGGGGCAAACAATAAACTAAAGTCATAGGTTTTTAAGCGTTGAAACATTTCATTCATCCCTACTTTTTCATATTTTCATAGACGAACGTCCTAAGTAGTCCCAGATACAAAAAAACTCAAATTACAACTGAGGACGTCGCAATTTGAGTAAGTCTATCATGATTTCTGTGCAGCCTCATGTAGAACATTCAATTGTTTTTCTAAGTTATCCAGAAGTTCTTTGCCTTCTTCTTCCGTAACGAGGTTAAGACGTACCGCAAAGTGAATTTCACGTGATAACCCGAACATTTGTGTATCTAAAACTTCTTCATAAAGTGGACACTGAGGCATCGTCAAGTTGTCCATCTGAACTTTAATTAACCGAAGTATTTTATCAGCGTCAGCTTTTAGAAGGGCGTAGGCCTTTTCACGATGATCCACAGCCACATCAGACAACATCAAAATCCCCTCCATTTACAGTCTATCTCTTTTCATATTATCGTCTCGTACGAAAAAATGCAACAGAGGTTCAGTCATTCCCCTAAAAAATTGACAAATCGTAGCGATTAGACAATAGCTCTAATAATTTCAAGCCTACGACACTGTTCCCTTTTTCATCTAGACTGGGGCCGTAAACAGCTATACCGCCGAAGTGATTGAGTGATGCCAGCACGGATCCTGACACTCCACTTTTGGCTGGGATTCCTACTTTGATTGCAAACGAGCCTGAAGCATCGTACATACCACATGTGACCATGAAGGTCTTACAGATTCTAGCTAGATGCTTAGGGATAATACTCCTTCCTGATTCCAGATCACGCCCTCCATTAGCAAATAGTGCACCTATTCTTGCTAACTGACATACATTCACTTCAATGGCACATTGTTTTGTATAAGCATCGAGCGTCTCTTCCACGCTCCCCTTCACAATTCGATGTTGCTTCATATAGAAAAGTAGCGAACGATTCAAGAATGATGTCTCGAATTCATTGGAAGCAACTTCAGGATTGTACCCTATCGTGTGATCATCTGTCAGGTCATGAATAAAACTAAGTAACCTTCCTACTTTTTCATCCGGCGTATCTCCGTGGATCATATTGGTAACGGCTAGTGCTCCGGCATTGATCATGGGATTCAGTGGTTTGCCTGGCGTTTTCTCCAGACGATAGATCGAATGGAACGGGTCTCCAGTAGGCTCCATACCAACCCGATCAAACACATAATCCTCCCCGTTATCCATTAGAGCAAGCGCAAGAGCGATGACTTTCGATATACTTTGCAGAGTGAAAGTAGCGTCAGTATACCCTGCCTCGACACTCTCCCCGTTCAAGTATTGGATCGCTACAGCGAGTTCTTCTGGGTTCTGCCTTGATAGGGCAGGAATATAGTTTGCCACTTGACCGTCGAAAGCATAAGGCCTTACATTTTCAAGCCATTCTTCTAATATGTCTTGTGTGATATCTTTTTTCAAAAGGCATGACCTCCCTTAATGAAATCGAATTCATTTTTTGCTATCATGGAGTAGGTTGATAATTATTGGAAAGGTGGCTCCACCATGATTGTACAAATTGCTGGAAACGTAAAGTTTCCGATCACCTTAGATCCAACAGTGTGGATCTTTGACGATCGTAAGGTAACGTTCAAAGAAATATTCGAACCAGAAAATGCAGAGTCTTCCATAGAAGAAGAAGACGAATTAAAGCGCAAATCCCTTCGCTTTGATCGCGAAGTATATCAACAAAAGCTGAATCCACCCGTGAATAAAAGCATTAACCGATATGAAAAGCAGCGAATTGTAAATGGTACGTTTCTAATGCCCATTAAATCTTTCCTTCAAACTAGCGAACCCATGAAAGACGTTACACAAGCAAAGCTTATATCAGATCAGGAAGAAGAAATTATAGATGCTGATCTGCTTGCAGATTCGTACTTACTATTTGCAGAGAACGGAAAGCCACTTAAAGAGAGTGGGCCGATTCATATTTACTTCCATGATGGATCGAATCAAGATGCGCCGATCAAAGGAATCAAAAGAATTGAATTGCAATAACTCCTGAGGGCAGCTAACAAGCTGTCCTTTTTACATATTCTTTTCCAAAGTTGCACACACTATAAGCACAAATCCAATGCCCTAAATGGGCTTACTAAGAAATGTGGTGTTGACGATGAAAAGAATTCTGCTCATCACTTTGCTGCTATTTCTCGCTGCATGCCAAGCAAATAATGAACAATCGCTACTCAGAGAAAGACAAACAGATCCAGAACTGAAGTATGTAACCGATTCTGATCCTGTAGAGCGCAAAGAACTTACCAACCAACAAATCGCCAAGCGATTAGCACAGACAGCTGTTGAAGTTCCGGATGTTCGCGACGCTAGAGCTATTGTTCTTGGGAACTATGTCGCAGTAGGAATCGATGTTGATAAAGACTTAGATCGTTCCAGGGTAGGTGTGATCAAGTTCTCCGTTGCAGAAGCTCTCAAACATGACCCTTACGGAAAGCAAGCTGTAGTCATTGCTGACGCTGATGGTCTTGAGCGCATTAAAGGACTGACACGAAAAATGAAAGAAGGCCACCCAATTCAAGCTGTCACAGAAGAATTGAGTCAAATAGTAGGACGATATATGCCTGAAGGCCCAATTAATGAACGGTCCCAGTCCGAATCGAACCAACAATCAGTGAACCAAAAAGATCAAGAAAAACTCAAGAAAATCGAAAAGGAACAGTCGAAAGAACAAGGACAGAAAAACAGCTAAATCCGCTCAGGATTTAGCTGTTGCTTTTTTCTAGGATTTCACGCTCTTTCTCCGTTAATTCATTGTAGTATTGGACCCCGAACTGAGAGCCTTCTGAAACCATTTCTGAATTTTCCAAATCAGAAACTTCTGGTTTGCCTGCCTCTTGTACTGGCATATCAGACTTTGAACTCAAGCTTCCTTGCAGATTCTTAGCTTTATCCACCACTTTATTCCGGTTGTCTTCATCTTTAAGTAAATAGGCAATAGCTCCTCCTGCTAAGGCTCCCACTGCTGTTGCAACCCAACGTTTTCTCACCACATTATCATCCTTTCCTCTACATTCTATCCATACGTTTCCCTCCTAAAATGAAAACAAAACGTGGAAACTTCATCTAATTTCAAGAGTTTGAAATATGTGTTATACTTTACAGAAATGATTGTATAACATTGAGGTGAAAACCATGCGTGTTCAATGTGTCATATGCGATACCATCAAAACGATTGATAGTTATTGCTTACAAGCTAAGCGATTAAGAAATCGACGCATAAATACGTTCATGTGCGAGCCTTGCCATGAGCGAATTGCTGACAAGACGAAGAAGCGATTAGAAACAGGGCAATTCCAGTTTCGTCGCGAACGAAAAAAAGAAAAGCATTTGCCTTAAACAAGAGAGCAGCCTTATAAGCTGCTCTCTTTCTTTTAACAAGCAAAAAAAAAGAGCCTTGCGATTTGCAAAGCTCTTACACCTATGATTGTTGGCTCTCTCTTCCGCTTCTTTCCTTGTGCAGACGCAAACGGTAAATTCCGAGAATCAATGCTGCAACTGCAATACTCTCAGGTAACGGGAGGTTCAAACCCAATATTAAAGTTAATAAAAATGTCCCTATAACTAAAACGGCATATACTACAACCGTTTTCATCAATGGTAATTTTCGTGCGAAACCTAATTTGAATGTTACAATCGTCAGAATGACAGTCGTTAAGTATAGTAATAAAAATGAACGAAACAACATGGATACTTCGTCAGGGTTATTCATATTCACTTCACTACCCAAGCCCTGAAAGAAAAAATCCGCAACAGGCCATAGATCCGTTGGCACCTGCAATATGGACGTGTCTTGCATAACGCTCCTCCTCACGTAACCTCTACTCCTCCCTATGATACAGGATATCGCATAAAGAAGCTACCCGGCGAGCTGATTTTCAAATTTCAATCAAATTAGATATAATAGCAGGTGAATAGGGGTGATTCAGATGAAAAATACGCCGGTAACGATGGCGTTCCTTGCTTGTCTCGTCATTTTTTCCTTTATCTTCTGTGCCTTTTCCCTAGGTCAAAAAGTCTTTTGGCTATCAGGTCTCTTCTTATTACTAGGGTTTGGCATCATGGGATACGGTCTTAAATTAAAACGTTCCACTACTTAAAAAAAGCAAAAAGCGCCGTGATCAACGGTCGCTTTTTGCTTTCTTTAATGACACATACTGATCGATGATTTCATCATGGATAGGGGAACGGCTTGCCAAGACTGTAGATTTCTCTAACAAATTCAACGGTTCTTTGTCAGCCTGTGTGACTACCCCGCCTACTTCCTTCACTAGAATGGCACCCGCGGCAAAGTCCCATGGCATGAGCGTCATTGTCAAGTAGCCATCCATAACCCCTTCTGCAACGAAAGCAAATTCCAAAGCAGCGGAGCCATAGGAGCGCGTACTTCTCAGTTTTTTCACCAGCTCCTGCACACCAGTGTGCTCAATATACGGGTTTTCAGGAATCATCCAAGTTGTATTCAATGCCAGAATAGACTGATGCAAAGGACGTTCATGGTTCAGTTCTGGAAGCTTCCAATCATTTTTGTAAGCTCCTTCTCCCCTTTTCGCGGTATATAGCACGTCTTCCATAACATTATAAATCAAGCCGATTTCACCAATTCCATCCACATAGATACCGATAGAAATGGCGAAATTGCGTTTCTGGTGTACAAAATTCATCGTTCCATCAATAGGATCGACAATCCAAACCATCCCTTTGAGTTCGGTCAGGTCATCACCGAACCCCTCTTCTCCCAGTAAAAAGTGCTCTGGATACTTGGAACGAATCTTCTCAGCAAAGAATTGTTCTGTTTGCTGATCCATTTCTGTGACTAAGTCATTCGGGTTAGACTTCGTCTCTATTTGACGAGGCGCATCGATGTTCTCACGGATCCGCTCTCCAGCCTCTAAAACCCAGGACTTTGCTGATTCAAATACTTCATTTCTTAATTGCTTGTCCATCCACGACTTCTCCTTTTAATCAACTTATATCTTATGTTATCAAAACCCAATCAAAAAAGACAAAAAAACACGAGTAACTTTATTGTTACTCGTGTTTACAGAGACCATTCAATCAATTGCTTTCGCAATGCTGACAACTTGCGTTTAGCTCTCATTATCTGTTCTTCGTCTCCAGCAACCATAGCATCATGCAATGTGACAAGTTCATAATCAATTTCCATACGGATTACCGGGAGCTTCTCTTGTGCTTCTCGTTTACGCAATGCCTCCATGACATGTTTCATGGTTAATCCCTCCCTTTCAAACCCTTACTGTATATATATGAGTCGAACGCGGCAAAAGTTTCTATAAGATTACTTATATTTAACCCATTTTTCATAGGTTCAAACGCACCGAACACATTGCTTCGTAAGGGTGGGATTGTGTGGTAAAATGATGCCTAGTAAAAAGGAGTTGATGACATGACAACATTCGAAGGGTTTACACAAAAAGATTTTGACGTATTTTCCATTCCAGGACTTGAAAGTAGAATGGAAGCCCTGCGTGAGAATATTTCCCCTAAACTCGAAGCAATTGCAACAGACCTTGCTCCTGATGTAACAGCGATGACAGGAGACGAAATGTTCGTCCACGTCGCAAAGCATGCTCGACGAAAAACGAATCCACCAAACGATACTTGGGCAGCCTTGGCTGCAAATAAAAGAGGCTACAAGAAGCTTCCTCATTTTCAGATTGGCTTGTGGGAGACGCATGTTTTCATCTGGTTTGCAGTCATTTATGAAAGCCCGATTAAACAAGACTTCGCTAGAAAGTTGAAGGAAAACCGTCAGGATATCCTTGACCACATCCCTGATGAATTCGTGTGGTCAATTGACCACACAAAACCAGATGCTATCCCGCATCTGGAAGTGAAAGAAGAGAAATTCGATTCGATGACCGAGCGCCTGGGATCTGTTAAGAAAGCAGAAATTCTTTGCGGACAAACCTTGCCTCGAGGAGATAATCGCCTGAAGGATCCTGAGGCTTTTCTCCAACTATGTAAAGACACATTCCAAACACTAGAGCCGCTATATCGAATGACTAAAAGTCTATAACCAGAAGAAAGGACGTCCAGGCGGACGTCCTTTCTTCTTCAGCATTCATGTAGACATTTTCACTTTTGCGCCAGCATTCAATTCTTTTGCTTTTTTCACCGTACGATAACTGGAGTATCCTGATTCTTTTTCGAACTGGCTTGTCAGTTTCTTTTCTTCACTTTTAGATGGCACAATTTGTTTGAACCGAGTGTAGGCGAGCATTAAGTCGTCACGGTTCACCCCTTTTTCGTATGCCTGTTCAATCATATTATAAAAATTGACTACATCGATGATTTCTTCTTTTGACCAGTATTGCTCATCAATCGGGTATGAATAACTCATTCCGCTTCCTCCTTACATGTTAAGACCATCGCTTCCTTATCTGCTCCGCATCAGTTAGCATGCGCTCAAATAACTCTTTTACAGATGGTATGTCCTTTATTCTGGCGGCTACCTGACCAGCCCATCCAAATCCTTCGCTTTCTTCTCCCTTGTATATATAAGCTTTGTTGGCTTCTCCACTAATATAGTGTTTCAACCCTTCATAGCCTGCCCCGCTTTTTTCAAGCTCTAAGATTTTTTCTGTCCAATCATTCGTTAGAGCTCTCGCTGGTGACTTAATACTACGCTTAATTACAGTTGTAGAAGCCTCATCCGCATCAATGAGTGCTTGTTTATAAACCTGATGGGCATGATGGCATTCCGCAGTCGCGATAAATCTTGTACCCATCTCGATTCCTTCTGCGCCTAAAGCAAGAGCTGCCATCAACCCCCTGCCATCACCGATTCCACCAGATGCAATGACTGGGATCTCGACAGCATCGACAACTTGAGGAGTCAACACAAACGTTCCGACATCGTCTCGCCCTAAGTGACCGCCTCCTTCATGGCCAACGACCATGACAGCATCAGCACCGAGTTCCTCTGCCTTCTCAGCTTGCCTCTTAGCTGCAACGAGGACCAGCTTTCTGATCCCCTTCCCCTCTACCATATCCAGAACCGGTTTCGGATTTCCTCCAGTAACACTGATTACTGGCACTTGCTCATCGATTGCAACCTGAACCATGTCCTCGAAAGAACGACCATGTTGACCAATTGCAAAGTTCACCCCGAAAGGTTTCGATGTCTTTTGTCGTACTTTATGAATTTCATTCCGCAGCTGCTCAGGGTCTGACATGCTCATAGCAGTAACTTGCCCAAGCCCCCCTGCATTAGAAACTGCTGAAGCCAAATCTGAGTAAGCTAAATGGGCTAGCCCACCTTGAATAATCGGATATGTAATACCTAACAGCCGTGTCACTCTCGTTTGCCAATCCATGAAACCCCTCCCTTAGCATTATTCTATCACGAGTACCTTAATCACAGTAACAACTGTCTCTGTTCGAAATTAACTAGCCACGTACGAGGGACTCTGCTATAATTCACTTGCTTTCTATTTTTAAAGAGGTGCTGAAATAAAATGAACCAATTAACAACTCCCTTATTTACAGGGCTTAAAGAACATGCTGCAAAGAAACCGACTCAGTTTCATATCCCCGGTCATAAGACTGGTAAAGGTATGGATCAAGAATATCGAGAATTCCTCGGGGATTCTGCACTATCCATCGATTTAATTAATATAGAGCCATTGGATGACCTACATCATCCCCATGGCATGATTAGAGATGCACAGGAATTGGCTGCAGAAGCCTTTGGAGCGGACTATACCTTCTTCTCCGTTCAAGGTACTTCCGGTGCAATCATGACGATGATCATGAGCGTCTGCCACCCTGGTGATAAAATAATCGTACCGAGAAACGTCCATAAATCGATAACGACGGCCATTATTTTTTCAGGTGCCAAGCCAGTCTTCATTCATCCTGAGCTAGATGAAAAGTTGGGCATTTCCCACGGGATTACACCAAAGGCTGTCCAAAAAGCCTGCGAAGCTCACCCAGATGCCAAGGGGGTACTTGTCATCAATCCTACCTATTTCGGCATAACTGCTGACCTAACTCATATTGTAGAGATTGCTCACTCTTATGACATCCCTGTATTGGTTGATGAAGCTCATGGAGTTCATATCCATTTTCATGATCAATTACCATTGTCCGCTATGCAAGCAGGTGCTGATTTGGCAGCGACAAGCGTTCACAAGCTCGGAGGCTCTTTGACCCAAAGTTCTGTACTTAACTTGCGAGAAGGTCTCGTTTCTCACGGGCGTGTCCAAAGTATATTATCAATGCTCACGACAACATCAACATCATACATTCTATTAGCTTCACTGGATACGGCAAGACGCCACCTCGCAATAAACGGGAAAGCTCTACTTGATGATTGTATAAAGCTTGCAACGAATGCAAGAGACCGTATTAATTCGATTCCACATTTGTATTGTCCCGGTGAAGAAATATTAGGAAGCGACGCAACCTACGGATATGACCCAACAAAGTTGATCATTTCAGTGAAGAATCTCGGCATTACAGGGTACGATGCGGAAGTATGGCTTCGCAAACAACACAATATTGAAGTGGAGCTTTCTGACTTATATAACTTGCTTTGTATCATCACACCGGGAGATACACAAGCGGAAGTAGACAAGCTCATCCATGCTCTATCTACTCTAGCTGCAGAAAGCACACCTACTCATCAGGAAAGAGATATGACAGTCAAGGTCCCTGACATACCTGTACTAGCATTGACCCCACGAGATGCCTTTTATGCTTCCACAGAAAGAATTCCGATGAAGCATGCTGTCGGGCGAATAAGTGCTGAATTTGTCATGGTTTACCCACCAGGCATCCCTATTTTCCTACCTGGAGAAATCATAACAGAAGATAATATCCAGTACATTAAGGAAAATATGGAGGCCGGTCTGCCTGTCCAAGGACCACAGGATGACACGTTAGAGAACATTCACGTTATAAAAGAACAAAGAGCATTCCAATAATTTCAGATAAAAAAGCCTGCTGTTTTTAGAGACAGCAGGCTTTTTGCATTATGTTATTCATCTGCAGGATGGCAATCCGGACAAGTGCTATAAAGAGTAGAAACCTTCTCGTTATCGTAATGTTCAATAACCTTCTGACAATCTTGACAAATAATTGTACCCACTCACATCCACTCCCCTGTATTTGTAATCGCTTTCAATATAACTTCATTGTAATGGGTCACATTTCGAAAATCAAGCCCAAAAGTATAACTTTTTTATAATTGTGTCATACTATTAATTTAAGCCTATGCATATATATGTTTCCGCCCGTTTGTTAAGACCTGAGAATTAAAAAAAGGCTGACGTCATAACGTCAGCCCATCTCTTTGCTAAGGAGTTTTAATCAATTTCGGATCTAAAAGCTCATACCCTTTATTTCTCAAACCTTCCACAATTTCAGAAAGCCCTTTATAGGTCCACTCTCTGTCATGCATAAGTAAGTTCGCTCCGTTATTTAGAAGGTTTGTGTTCACCATAATATCCGCAATCGCATCCGCATCCATATATTCTTTATTCCAGTCGTAACCATATGTCCAGTTCATAACCAGCATTTTTTCTTCTTGTGATAGCTGTTTGGAGTAATCCGTATTCTGCCCAAATGGAGCGCGGAAGAACTTAGGACGCTCTCCGATTACCGCTTCGATCTTATCATTCAACCCCACAATTTCTTCACGCTGTTCTTCTTTCGTCAGATCAGGAAGCGAAGCATGGGAGTTCGTATGGTTTCCGATCTCAAATCCCATATCATGAATTTGTTTCAGTTTTTCTTTTTCTTCTTCCGTATCAATGAAATGTCCATTGACAAAAAAGATGGCCGGGGCATTCATTTCCTTTAATTTTTTTGCCATTTCGACTGCATATTCGTCAGGGGCATCGTCAAAAGTCAGTAAGGCAACTTCCGGGTTGGCGTCATTGATCGGCTCGAACGACCAATTGCCTGTTAGCTGATATTGCGGTTCAGCCGGTACCTCGGACTCGTCTTGCTGCGTTGTGGCCTCCTCTTCTGTAGCTTCCTCGTCTTGTGCTTCTGTTTCTTCTTTATCCTGTTCTGAAGCCTCTTCCTCTTCTCCGCTTCCGGATGCATTAGTCTCTTCTACTTCCGTTTGTTCCGCTTTGTCTGTCTCGTCAGATTTCCCTTGGCTCTCTGCACCACATGCTGCCAAAATCAAAGTGATCAAGACCAAAGTGATTAATTGCTTCATGATAGATTGACCCTCCACTGTTATGTATTTCCATTGCCTATTATAAAACTGTATTTGTTTTTTTGCTATCGTTTTGAGATATTTTATTATATAATAGCCAACCGTGGCTAATTGATACTAAGGATGCAAAGGTGATTAAAGTCATGATGAATTCGCTCAAAAAATTCAAGTTGTTCGGTGGTCGTACGATTAAGACAGGTATCTCCGTCTTTTTCACTGCTCTTATTTGTGGTTTCTTTGACCTACCCATTATTTTTGCCGTCATTACAGCCATTGTCACAATCGAACATACAGCTGCTGATTCCATCAAGAAAGCAGCAGTGCGTTTTCCTGCTTCGGCAATAGGCGCACTCTTAGCTACGAGCTTTTACGGCCTATTCGGTAAAGGTGCTGTCACGTTTGCACTTGCTGCTATGATTACAATAGCCGTTTGTCACAAGCTGAAAATGGATGATGGTATTCTGGTCGCAACGATTACTGCTATTGCTATGATACCTGAATTTCAAGACCATTATTTTGTTTCGTTTTTCACAAGACTGGGTACTACATCTATTGGTATCATCATTTCAACTCTTGTGAATTTTTTCCTTTTACCTCCTAATTATTCGCCGATGATTTACAAGAACATCAATCAGCTATTTAATCATTCAAGTCGATTATTAGAGCGAATAATTAAGGACACCTTTGCAGAATCTAAAGAGAAAAATCGAAGTATCTCGAGGTCTTATCGTCAATTGACTGCTCATTTGGAAAGAACGTATTTACTTTCCAACTACCAAAGGGAAGAGTGGAAGTACCACAAGCATACGAAAGAGGAACTGCTAGCGTTTCAGTTTTCCCAGAAGAAACTCGGAGCGCTTCAACAGATTGCCTACCATTTAGGAAATCTGCAGTATGTGAAAATTGATGCTTCTGATTTTTCCGCTGAGGAGAAAGAGCTGATCCTCTCTTTAATCGAGGATTATGTCAAATCGCTTCAGGACCCGACCCATTCCATTACTGAAGAACAATTCCAAAGAGTTGGCAAACTGGATCACATGTTTTGGAAATGGAAGGAACAACATGTCGAAAGAGAAAGTCACTACAGACATCACCTTCCGCCTCAGACAATCATTATTTATGAACTCTTAAGTTTTCATGATGTTCTCGAAGAACTGCAAAACATGTCTGATAAGAGAAAACAGGTGGTCCGGGAGTGTTATGTAAAAGGAAACGATTGACGGAATGGAAAGCAACACAATTAAATAGAAGGGATGATATTCATGAACCAAGTTACGAGAGTATTTTACATCTCGGTAGTCGTAGCTTTCCTCTTTATCATCTGGGGCGTTTTGCCTCAAGATTTAGTGGGATCTGCGAACTTATCAAACGTTACATCACAAATACAAGGATTCTTAACTGAAAAATTCGGTTGGTTCTATTTATTATCCGCCACCGGATTCCTCATTTTTGCGATTTACCTTATCTTCTCTAAATATGGAAAACTGAAGCTGGGTAAACCGGATGATGAGCCAGAATATCCATATATTACATGGTTCGCCATGTTGTTCAGTGCAGGTATGGGAATCGGTCTTGTATTCTGGGGTGCAGCCGAACCACTTTCACACTTCCACACTCCACCAATTCCGGGTATGGAACCCACTTCTGAAGAAGCAGCGCAAGCCTCTATGAAATATAGTTTCTTCCACTGGGGTCTTCACCCTTGGGCGATTTACGCAGTTCTGGCACTAGCACTTGCTTACTTTAAGTTCAGAAAGGATGCTCCAGGTGTTATTAGTGCGGCGCTTACTCCTGTATTAGGGGAAGAGCGTGTTAAAGGACCCATCGGTACACTTGTTGACTTTATTGCGGTTTTCGCAACAATCTTCGGTGTAGCAACTTCTTTAGGACTCGGTGCACTGCAAATCTCAAGTGGACTAGCATTCACTATTCCGGGATTGAACGATACCTTTACACTACAGTTGATCATAATTATTGTCGTAACGGTATTATTCATGATCTCTGCTATGACAGGACTTAACAAAGGAATTAAATACCTAAGTAATACAAACATTGTGTTAGCTCTATTGCTAATGTTCTTCTTGTTATTCGCTGGACCAACGAACTTCATCATGGACTTCTTTACGACTTCGTTCGGTTCCTATCTTCGTGATCTACCTTATATGAGTTTCCGTATGACACCATTTGCTGAAGACAGCAACTGGGTGCAAGGATGGACTATTTTCTACTGGGCTTGGTGGATTTCCTGGGCTCCATTCGTAGGAACATTCATCGCACGTGTTTCAAAAGGCCGTACAATCCGTGAGTTCATCTTGGGTGTTCTTCTTGTTCCAACCATTTTCGGTGCACTTTGGTTCTCCGTATTCGGTGGAACAACGATCTTCCTTGAGTACTTCCAAGGTATCAACATCAATCAGGATATGAGTGATCTAGGAACGGAAGTTGCATTATTCTCTATGCTAGAACACATTCCACTTGGCGGTATCATGTCCTTTATCGGTCTGTTGCTGATCAGTACGTTCTTCGTAACATCTGCCGACTCCGCTACGTTTGTACTTGGTATGCAGACGACGAACGGAAGCTTGAACCCTAAGAACCAAGTCAAGTTCGTATGGGGTATTATCCAAGCAGGTGCAGCAGCCGTACTACTTTGGCAAGGCGGGCTACAAGCACTGCAAACTGCTGCTATCATCGCAGCCTTCCCGTTCACTTTCATCATGATTTTAATCTGTTTCTCACTCTATAAACAGTTTAATGAGGATGCGAAGGAAGTGGGCTTGAAGAAGAAAAGCTAAGTTAAAGTTAGTAAAGTGCTCTCCATAATCGGAGAGCACTTTTTTTGAATCCTTTTCCTCCTTTTTTTCGTATAATCAGGAAAAGGAGGAGAAAATACATGTTCAAAAAATTGTTGGCGAGTGTCGGGGTCGGCGCTGCTAAAGTAGACACTCAGCTAGAGAAGGATTCATTTATCCCCGGGGAAGAAGTGACTGGCAAAGTGGTCATAAAAGGTGGAGACGTTGATCAATCGATTGACGCGATACACTTGTTCCTAATGACAGAGGCAATAAGAGAAGTGGATGACAGGAAAGTAAAAGAGAAAGTCTCTCTGGAAAAGTACTTAATCACTCAAGATCTAGTCATCGCTGCTCGTGAGATTAAAGAAATTCCTTTCACTGTCCACCTTCCTTTCCATGTACCGGCTTCGGTTGGAAGACTCCCTATTTGGTTTGAGACAGGATTGGACATTCCGATGGCTCTTGACCCTCAAGACCGTGATCCAATTAAGGTGGCACCACACCCTTACCTTGAAACCATTTTGGAATGTATAGAATCGATTGGCTTCTCTGTTAAGAAAGTAGAAATGGAATATTCGAAACATCACGGGTATGTACAGGAATTTGAGTTTCAGCCAAGTGGCGAATTCCGCTCCTACCTTGATGAACTAGAAGCTGTATTTTTCCTTTACGAAGATCGTATTGATACATTCCTAGAAGTGGATCGACGCGCTCGAGGCCTGGGAGGCTTGTTTGCGGAAGCCTTAGAAATGGATGAAAGTAAAGTCAAATTATCTTATTCCAAATCTGAGCTCGAAAATAAAAACAGTGTTGCAGAACAATTACGAGCCACTATTCAACGCTACAGCCAATAGATGGTACACAGAAAAGCTCAGGGAGTCACCCCCCTGAGCTTTCTCTTTCATATTTGCCGAACTGCTGCTTTTATGTCAACTGCTTTTGTAATGGCAGAAATTACAGCTACTCCATCCGCTCCCGCTTCAATGACGTTCGAAGCATTCGTTGGATCTATTCCACCGATTCCCACTACCGGAATAGTTGGATGCACTATTTTGATACGTCGAATCCAGTCTGTACCTACCGATTCTTTTGCATCTTCTTTAGTAGCCGTGGGATAAATAGGTCCTGCTCCTAAATAGTCAACATAGTCTATTTCACTATTTGCGAGTTCCGTTTCATTTGAAACAGATAGTCCAATCAGCAGTTCAGGATGATGTTCTCTTATATAAGTCACTTCTTTGTCCGCTTGACCTACATGGACACCATTCGCCCCCAACTGTATTGCTAATTCAAGATCATCGTTAACGAAAAACAGAATGTCATTCTCTTTACATATCTCACGGAGGCTTCTCCCAAGCATCAGTCGCTCCTGACCTAAGCGGGCACCATTACCCTTCTCACGGTACTGAAAAGCCGTTATGCCTCCTGCAATGGCCTCTCTTAATACTTCATGCGGATCTCTAGAGCACTGATTCGATCCCATGACAAGATACTTTCGTAATTGACCGGACTTCATCCCATATCCTCCCCGGCCAATTGATCTATAAAGTGGGATAAAAATGTGCCTGGTCCTCTGACATCAGTTTGCGAAGCTGCTATTTCCGCTTTCTTCCCGTAGTAAGCTGCAGCGGCATGAGCACTTTCCAACACATCTTCTCCTACACTTAAGTAAGCTGTCACGACTGAACCAAGCAAGCAACCTGCTCCTGTAATTTGAGTAAGTAGAGCAGTACCTGTCTCATTCTTTAATGTTCTATTGCCATCTGTGACGATGTCTGTCTTACCTGTGCATAAAACAGAAGTTCCGCAGTTTCTGGCAACTTCCTCGGCCACCTCCGTCGGATCCGTTTCTCCTACAAAATCCACGCCCTTTGTCTCCAATTTCCTACCAATTAGATGAGCAAGCTCTCCTGCATTACCTTTTATGACAGTTGGTTGCACTTCCGATAATAGACTTTCGAACAGCTTTGTTCTATACGAGGTGGCAGCTACTCCTACTGGGTCTATAACAACTGGAATCTCCTGCTCATTAGCTGCCTTTCCGGCTAAAATCATCGCATCTAGCTGCTCTTCTCCTACTGTCCCGATATTGAGTAATAGACCATCGGACTGTCTTGCTACTTCGGCGGCATCTTCTTTTGCATTCGCCATGATCGGCGATGCTCCTAATGCCAGCAGACCATTGGCACTAAAGTTCATTACCACTTGATTCGTCATGTTATGAACCAATGGATTCATTTCTCTTACTTTGTGTAGAATGCCTTCGTTCATATACTTCGCTCCTTTCTCCATGCAAAATGATTGGTCGGACCGCTTCCATGTCCTAAAGAAAAAGATTCACGAATAGCGGCTGTCACGTATTCTTTACTTATACGCACGGAATCAAAAAGAGAATGACCTTGGCTCAAACAAGCTGTAATCGCAGCAGAATAAGTACAGCCAGTTCCGTGCGTGTTCGCTGTGTCTATTCGTTCTGCTGTAAAGACTTCCCACTCTGAGCCATCATAGAGGACATCAAGCGCTTCTCCGTCTCTGTGCCCACCTTTTATTAGCGCAGCACTAGCCCCGAGAACGGTACAGATATGTTCTGCTGCCTCTCGCATATCCTCTACAGAATGAATGGATGTACCTATGATTTTTTCAGCTTCCGGTATATTAGGGGTGATGATTGTTGCTAAAGGTATTAATCGTTCTTTCCACATTTCCATTGCGCTTTCTTCTATTAGTTCATCTCCGCTTTGAGCCACCATGACAGGATCGATCACGTACGGAGCATCAATATGCTCCACTTGATCAGCGACGGCCCTCATCATGTCCACTGTCGGAATCATCCCACTCTTCACCGCATGGATTGGCATATCATATCGAACAGAACGTACTTGCTCTGTCAGGAACGAAGCTGGCATATGATGAACTCCTTGCACTCCTGTCGTATTCTGAGCGACAACAGATGTTACAACAGACATTCCATAAACACCAAGTTCCTGAAAGGTTTTTAAATCTGCCTGGATGCCAGCTCCTCCACTTGGATCTGTACCGGCGATTGTAAGAGCACAGCTAATCATCTAGTCGATACCTCCTCTTCTGTTAACCATCCTTCACATGTAATAGCCATCTCCCAGAAGGACCACTCTAGTTGACAGCTTTTATGGAAGGCTTCTCTCATCTTTTGTTTTTCAGAGTCTGAAGCTTTCTCAGCCAGTTGGTCTAATCGGCTCCTCATGAAATTCGTTACATCCATCATCGCGTCTTCTGTATAGAATGTAATCCAAGGTTGAAAGGGATGGTCCTGCGATTCATTAAGAAACTCTATCTCAAGCTTCTTCCCTATCTCCAAATATGTCCAAGGGCACGGAAGGAGTGCAGCCAGAGTCTCCCCCATACCTCCTTGCAAGGCATGGTATAACATGTGCTTAATATAATGATCCGCAGTCGGCGGAAGGTCGTACCCTTGTAAGTCTTCATAAGGAATGCCTATATATTCACACAAATTCTTATGAGGATGCACTTCACTGTGTAAAATAAATTGAACTTGCTCGTTGAAAAACTCTATTTCTTCACGCTCCGCTGATTTTGAAATGGCGAGTCCATACACTTGCATGAACTTATTTAAGTACTCATAGTCCGCTTTAACGTAATGGGCAACAGCCTCAGGGTTCAACTCCCCTTTTCCTATTCCTTGCACGAATGGGTGACGATAGATTTCACGGAATAAGTGTTCATTCTCTTCTCTTAATTGATTTGTAAAGGACACAACAATTCCCCCTTAAGATTTTGTAGGTACTAGACGTATTGCACTCGGTTGCAGTTTCTTGACAACCAGCCAACCTAAAATTGCTCCTGATAAACTGCTAACAATGAATGGCGGCACAAAGGCCATCGCTCCCGCAGAACTCCCCATAAGAAGATGGGAGTATGGAACAGAGAACAGAGCTCCCAATATTCCCGTGCCGAAAACCTCACCAGCAGCTGCAAAAGATGCACGGTGCGTCCATTTGTAAAATAAGCCTGCTAAACAAGCCCCAATCATTCCACCCGGGAAAGCGAGCAATGTGCCTAATCCAAGAAAGACGCGAAGCAACCCTATTACAAAAGCGATGCCAACAGCTGGAATCGGCCCAAGAACTACTGCAGCCACTACATTCACGGCATGCTGTACGGGATAAGCTTTAGCAATACCCGCTGGAAACCAAAGCAACTGAGAACCCATTGTTCCAATTGCTACAAATACGGCCATTACAATGATCAACCTCGTACGATTCAATTTCATTCCTCCCTTCTTGAAGGAGAACAAAAAAAGTCAGGTCCGGGGTACGGACCTGACTTCGAATAGGCATAAGTAAATAGACGCCTCGTGCGTCTAACTACTTCCCTCCGCTGGTATTAACCAGATCAGGTTCATAAGAGTCAGAAGGTTCGATTTCCTTCTTCTCAGCCTATTTAGGCTCCCCTAGTAGTTGTTGTTAAAATATTCAGTTACATTGTCATCATATCAGACAGTTTATTATTTGTCATCTTATTCTAATATCGCTTCTCTACTTTAATGGAAAAGAGATTTAAGAAATGATATAGATCATTTATCGTGTCTGACTGATCCCTCACTTATTCGATTAAGAAATTCGTTTACAACATTCATCTGGCTTTTATCATTGCCTAATTTAAGCATAGCGCGACCGATGAAATTACCCCCCTATTCGTCCCTTCATACACGAATCTAGTTCGATCTGCTTCTTTATAAAAGGTATAAGTCAGATTGACCTCGAAGGCTTTCCCTAATTCAAACTTCCATTGCTTCCGTTTATCATCAGGTTCATCGGCATAATCTAACTCCTCCACTTTGTAGGTCTCCACTCTTTTACCCTCTCTGTATTTCTGAAGGTATTTAGCTCCGCTCTCTCCCTCAGTCCCCTCGACCAACCTATGCTCTTCTACTTTAGGCATGATTTCCTGAAGGTTTCCCCGACTGTAAGAAAACGTCCAGTTCCTTCATTCGCTCTTGTAATTCTCTAATTTGTCTCTTCATCCTTTGACGCTTTTGTAGCAATAGTTCTTCCAAATTGGAAAAATAACGGAGTGTTTCTTTACTTAATCTCGTTAATTTGGCAAATTCACTTACTTTGTACAAGTTATCCCCCCATCCTTATCCTAAGCCATGGGGTGCACCACATAGTCAAGATAACAGTATAACTTTACACAACGATGTATCTATTAACAAATCCATTAATGATACAACAGATCCCTTTCATTTATGTAACATTTTGTTAACAAGAGCAAAATTCCTTACCTCATTTGTTAGACTGAGTATGCAAAGAAACAAAGGGAGTGAAACGCCTATGATCTATCGAATGATGATACCCATCATGGCAATCATTTTGTTAGCCGGTTGCCTCCCGCAGTCAAATTCTGTTGAAGTTCTTAGTGCCGCAGAATCGGACTATGAATTATTTTTATATACAAAAAGCAGCGAAAAAGAACATGCTGATGATTACTTGAACGCCCTCTTGGATTGGAAAACAAGCAGGAATAATGTTGAAAATATTCAGTTCACACAATCGACAACGAAGTCTGACGAAATAGGTGTGTCTGAGGACCTCCTCCCAACGCTCGTCATTAAACGAGAAGGGCGAGTAGTAGAAAGTATCAGTGGAAAAAATTCGAGCGATAAAATCTTAACCCAGCTCGAAAATACGTTGTCATTTTAAACCTAAGATTACTTCTTAGGTTTTTTTAGTATCCATGGTCTTCGTACTACTTAGTGATTTCAAGATTCTTTGAGCTTCGTGAAAAGTAGAAAAGGACTTGCCTGAAGCAAGTCCTTACCAATTATTCTGTGCCTTTATTAGTCGCTTTCCCTTTTTGTTCGCCCTTTTCATGTCTCATAGCATTTAAATCTTTTTTGCTTTTATGCTTTTTATTCTTATCCTTCATCATAAAAACCTCCTCCTAAATATTTTCCCTCATTTTTTTAAATTCATGAGCACAAAAAAAGAGCCACCGTTATGGTGACTCTTTTTAGTATCAATTATTTTACAATGTGAATTGGCTGACCAATCGCAACTTCTGCTGCTTCCATTGTAATCTCACCTAATGTTGGGTGAGCGTGGATAGTAAGCGCTAGATCTTCAGCTGTCATACCAGCTTCGATAGCAAGACCTAATTCAGCGATCATGTCACTAGCGTTCGGGCCAGCAATTTGAGCACCGATTACTAGATCATCATCTTTACGCGTGATAAGTTTCAAGAACCCATCACTGTCGTTAAGAGATAACGCACGACCGTTCGCTCCGAATGGGAATTTGGAAGCTTTCACTTCGTATCCCGCATCCTTCGCTTCCTGCTCGCTATAACCGACAGATGCTAATTCTGGATCAGAGAAGACAACCGCTGGAATACCAAGGTAGTCGATTTCTGTTTTCTCACCAGCAATAGCTTCCGCTGCTACTTTCGCTTCATAAGAAGCTTTGTGAGCAAGTGGTGGTCCGGCTACAATATCACCGATTGCATAGATGTTTTCGATATTTGTACGGCATTGGTTGTCGATGTTGATCAGACCTTTATCTGTAAGGTCAAGTCCCATCTCCTCAAGACCAATTTCGTCTGTGTTTGGACGACGACCGACTGTAACTAATACGTAATCTGCATCAATGGACTTCTCTTCGCCTTTGACTTCATACTTAACCGTTACGCCGTCTTCGCGTTCTTCAACACCTTGTGCCATCGCTTCTGTTTCGATGGATACACCTTTCTTCTTAAGACGCTTCTTAACGACAGAAGACATTTGCTTCTCAAAGCCACCAAGAATATCTTTTGTACCTTCAAGGATTGTAACTTCTGTATCGAAGTTAGCATACGCAGTACCAAGCTCGGTACCAATGTATCCGCCACCGATTACAACAAGCTTCTTCGGTACTTCTTCTAGAGAAAGTGCACCAGTAGAATCAAGGACACGATCAGAATATTTGAATGTTGGCAGTTCGATTGGACGAGAACCTGTTGCAATGATGCAATTGTTGAATGTGTAAGTTTGAGAATTCTTATCGTCCATTACACGTACAGTGTTCTTGTCCACGAAGTAAACTTCACCTTTAACGATATCTACTTTGTTACCTTTTAGAAGGCCTTCAACACCGCCTGTAAGTTTGTTTACTACACTACCTTTCCACTCTTGGACTTTAGAAAAGTCAACAGTAGTGTTCTCAGACTTAATACCCATGTCGTCTGCGCCTTTTGCGTGTTCATAGCGGTGACCAGCTTGGATCAACGCTTTAGAAGGGACACAACCTACGTTCAGGCAGACACCGCCTAAGTTACCTTTGTCTACGATTGTTACGTTTTGACCCGTTTGAGCAGCGCGGATGGCAGCTACATAGCCACCAGGACCCGCACCGACTACTAACGTATCAAGTTCGATTGGGAAATCTCCTACTACCATACTTTACGCCTCCATCATAATAAGTTGTGGATCGTTCAGTAAACGCTTGATGTGGTTCATTGCATGCTGAGCTGTCGCACCATCGATTACACGGTGGTCGAAGCTCAAGGAAATCGCTAGTACTGGAGCGACTACGATTTCGCCGTCACGTACAACTGGCTTTTCAGCAATACGACCGATACCCAGGATTGCAACCTCAGGGTGGTTGATTACTGGAGTGAACCATTGTCCACCAGCAGAACCGATGTTAGTAATTGTCGTGGAAGCACCTTTCATTTCATCACCAGAAAGTTTACCGTCACGAGCTTTAACAGCTAGTTCGTTGATTTCGCTTGAGATAGAGAATACAGACTTACGATCTGCTTCTTTAACAACAGGTACAAGTAGTCCTTTATCTGTATCTGCCGCGATACCAATATTATAATAGTGTTTTTGGATAATTTCATCCGTGCTGTCATCTACAGAAGTATTCAAGATCGGGTACTTCTTAATTGCAGATACAAGCGCTTTTACTACGTAAGGTAGATACGTCAGTTTAATGTCTTGTTCAGCAGCAACAGCTTTGAATTTCTTACGGTGAGCAACAAGCTCTGATACATCTACTTCGTCCATCAACGTAACGTGAGGAGCTGTATGCTTAGAGTTGACCATAGCTTTTGCGATCGCCTTACGGATACCACTCATCTTCTCACGAGTTTCTGGATACTCTTCACCTGTAGCTGGTACAGATTGTGGTTGAGATGCTTGTTCTTGAGATTCCTCTTGAGCAGGAGCTTCTTCAGCTTGTGGCTGTCCGCCGTTCATGAAGCTTTCAACGTCTTCTTTAACAATACGTCCGTTTTTGCCAGAACCTTGTACCTGACGAATGTCTACATCGTTGTCACGTGCAAACTTACGTACAGAAGGCATCGCAATTACACGCTTGTCTTCGTCTACGTCTCCACTGTCTGTTTGTGCAGCTGGTTTTTCGTCCTGTTTAGGAGCTTCCTCTTGTTTTTCTTCTTTCGGCTCTTCCTTCTCTTCTGATCCAGAATCACCTGAGTCTTCGGAACCGTCATCAATTGTGATGATTACTGTTCCTACTGTTGTTGTTTCGCCTTCGTCAACGTGGATATCTTTAACCGTACCATCTACTTGAGAAGGAATTTCAACAACGGCTTTATCGTTTTGTACTTCGCAAAGTACGTCATCTTCTTTCACTTCGTCGCCCGGCTTGACGAACCACTTGGCAATTTCGCCTTCGTGGATACCTTCACCGATATCTGGCAGTTTAAATTCAAATGCCATGGTTATGACCTCCTATTTTTAGAGATGATTAAAAGTTCATTACTGCGTTTACTTTTTCAACGATGGAGTTGTGGTTTGGCAACCATACTTCTTCCGCTTGAGTGAACGCGTAAACTGTATCTGGAGCGGCTACACGTAGTACTGGTGCTTCTAGGTGCAGGATCGCTTTCTCTTGGATTTCAGCTGCTACTGCAGATGCAATACCTGCAGACTTCTGAGCTTCTTGTACAACAACGGCACGATTCGTCTTCTTAACAGACTCTAAAATCGTTTCGTAGTCGACAGGGCTCACTGTACGAAGGTCAATAACTTCAGCACTGATTCCTTCTTTTTCAAGCTCTTCTGCTGCTTTAAGGCTGGAGTGAACCATTGCACCATAAGCAACAAGCGTAACGTCTGTACCTTCGCGTTTTACAGTCGCTTTATCTAGTTCTACTGTGTACTCTTCTTCAGGTACTTCATCACGGAATGAGCGGTAAAGTTTCATGTGCTCAAGGAAGATAACTGGGTCGTTACTGCGGATTGAAGAAATCAACAGTCCTTTTGCATCATATGGGTTTGATGGGATTACGACACGTAGTCCTGGTTGTTGTGCCATTAGGCCTTCTAGGCTGTCTGCGTGAAGTTCAGGTGTGTGTACGCCGCCACCGAAAGGAGAACGAACTGTGATCGGCATTGGACGCGTACCACCGGAACGGTAACGGTAACGTGCCATTTGCCCGCTGATTGCATCCATTACTTCGAAAACGAAACCGAAGAATTGGATTTCTGGTACGGGACGGAAGCCTGTAAGGGCAAGCCCGATAGACATACCGCCGATACCGGATTCAGCTAGTGGTGTATCGAAAACACGGTCTTCGCCGAACTCTTTTTGAAGACCTTCTGTTGCACGGAAAACACCGCCGTTTTGACCGACGTCTTCACCGTATACAAGCACGTTTTCGTCATTTTTCAGTTCTGTGCGCATCGCGTCTGTGATGGCTTGAATCATTGTCATTTGTGCCATGATCTACTTCGACTCCTTTTCAGAGTATTCTTCCCTTTGCTCTTTCAAGTTTGAAGGAAGTTCTTCATACATAATATCCATTAAATCTGTAACTTTTTGTTTAGGAGTGTTGTCTGCTTCTTTAACAGCAGCTTTAATCTCTTCTTTAGTCTTCTCGATCAATTCGTTCTCTTCTTCCTCAGACCATAGACCTTTTTCTTCTAGGAACTTACGGAAACGAACGATTGGATCTTTCTGCTCCCACTCGTTATCCATATCTTCTGTACGATAACGTGTTGGGTCGTCACCAGCCATTGTGTGAGGGCCGTAACGGTATGTTAGAGTTTCAATTAACGTTGGACCTTCTCCATCAACTGCACGTTGACGAGCTTCTTTCGTAGCTGCATAAACAGCTAGAACGTCCATTCCGTCTACTTGAATACCTTCGATACCAGCAGCAACTGCTTTCTGAGCAATTGTTTGAGCAGCAGACTGCTTCTCAACTGGTACAGAGATGGCAAAGCGGTTGTTTTGTACGACAAAGATTGACTGTGCACCGAATGCACCTGCGAAGTTAATACCTTCGTAGAAGTCACCTTGTGAAGCACCACCGTCACCTGTATATGTGATAGATACGGCATTTTCACCGCGCTTCTTGAAACCAAGACCTACACCAGCGGCTTGAGTGATTTGTGCACCGATGATGATTTGTGGACTTACAGCATTAACGCCCTCAGGCATTTGGTTACCTTTAAAGTGTCCACGGGAGAATAAGAACGCTTGGTATAGAGGAAGTCCGTGCCAGATCAATTGTGGAACATCACGGTACCCCGGTAGGATAAAGTCTGCTTTCTCAAGGGCAAACTGGCTACCAAGCTGAGAAGCCTCTTGACCTGCTGTTGGAGCGTAGAAGCCCAGACGTCCTTGACGGTTTAGAGCGATGGAGCGTTGGTCCAAAATACGTGTGTAAACCATACGACGCATAATTTCTTTTAAATCTTCGTCTGATAGATCAGGCATAGCGTCTTCATTAACGATTTTGCCTTCTTCGTTCAGAATTTGAAACGTTTCGAACTGATTTTCAATGTTCTCAAGAGTTCGTTTCAAAATGATTCACCTCTTCCTTTCTTATTTGAAAATGGATGCTGTGAGTAGCTTTCCCAATTCTTTAAAAAATCTGTACCAATTCACACTTTACGTTTTACCCCGTCCCCATCTTTGTTAATCATGGAGTTAGTTAAGACGCAAACTGTTACATTCCCTATAGGATATTTATTGATACAATGTAAATCCACTTTGTAGTTTAGCTCAATTCGTCATCATTCGTCAATCACTTTACAAAATATATTGTAGACCATTAGAGCTCTATTGATTGAGGTGTCAAAAAGTGGTGAATCTAGGGTTAGCATTCCCAATACTGTATCAATCGTTTTTGATACCTGTATTAATTTTAGTCTTTTTTTTGCAACTTATGCAACTGATTCGCTCTATAATGGTACTACGCTTTTATATAGGTAACTAAGAGTAGTGACTGACCTTTATCCAAATAAAAAAACCGTCTCTACCTGAGACGGTTTGATGAAACAATATTACGATTCATTCGATTCGGAATCTCCGCTATTTTCTTCCTTGTTATCTTCTTCATATTCTACATCCAGATCAGAAGCCTGGTAAAATTCTTTTTTCAGGTCATTATACTCTTCTGTGTACTGATTGAATTTCTCATTAGCTTCAATGACTTTTGTGTAAGTCTGATTGATGCTGTCGATTTGCTTTTGAAGGTCTTCTTCTTTCAAGTCTTCTTTTTGCATCATCTCATATAATTCTGTATCCAGTGTTAACGCTTCGTCGTAGCTATTATATAATTCCTGGTAGGCTTCATATCGTTCCTGCATCTTCTCATACATAGCTTCCGCTTTTTTCTTAACCTCTGTATCTTCTTCTAAGTCACCGATCAGGGGCTCGATCTTATCAAATTCTTCTTTAGCAGCTTCAATACTTTCTTTCTCTAACTCAAGCTTCTCCCGTCGATCCTCTACGAGACCTGCTGCTTCTTGAGATAACTTTTTGATTTGATCGAATTCATTCATGCTAAGTTCGATAATCTGGTTGTAAAGCTCCTGCTCTTTATTCTCTAGCTCGACTAAAGGCTGCTGCTGTTCACGGAAAGCATCCTCTAGAGTAACAGCTTTTTCTAGGTGATCATAAATTTCTTCTTGAGCAGATGGCCCTGTGCAGGCAGACAAAAGAAAAGCCGCTGCTGCAAGCAACGCCAATAGAAAACGTAAACGCACGAATAGTTCCCCCTTGTACTACAACTTCATCATTGTAATCTTGTGATATGTACCATAGTATAATAAATGAAAATAAAATGAAAGTAACATTTATCGGATTTTTCCAATTACTCGTTTTATAATTCCAGTACTGTTCAAGAGAACATTTACTCTCTCTATGGACCAGCACTTTATTTTCATCTATATTTTTACAGTGGATAACTTAGAAAGGATGTTTGGAATGATTACTATGGAAGATATTATACGAGAGGGACACCCTGCACTTAGAAAAGTCACAGAAGACGTAGAACTCCCTCCTTCTGAAAAAGACCAACAAACGTTGGAAGAAATGCTTCAATACTTGAAGAACAGCCAAGATGAAGTAGTTTGTGACCGCTACGGCCTGCGTCCTGGTGTTGGCCTTGCAGCTCCACAAATAAATGTGAACAAACGGATGCTGGCGGTACATTTCGTAGACCTGAAGGATAAGCTTTATTCCTATGGCTTGTTCAACCCACGTATCGTAAGCCACTCTGTAGAACGTACGTACCTTTCTACTGGAGAGGGTTGCCTTTCCGTCGATCGAGAGGTTCCGGGTTACGTGCCACGTTATCGTCGCATAACCGTGAAAGCCACAGATCTTGAAGGGAACGAAGTCAAACTCCGCTTAAAAGATTACGCAGCTATAGTATTCCAACATGAAATTGATCACCTGAACGGTGTTATGTTTTATGACCACATCAATCCAGAAGACCCATTCAAAGAGCCAGAGAATGCAACCCCTGCAGACCGATAAAACGGCCCAGAAAGATCTAGGATAAAAAATGCCTCGACACAAAGTGTGTCGAGGCATTTTAGTTAAACTATAGAAGTCCAACTTCATATATAGCTTTTACAAGACCTCCGTTATCCACGTCGTCTGTTACATAGTCACTTACTTGCTTTGTTTCTGGTACTGCGTTGCCCATCGCAACCCCAACTCCTGCCTGTTCGATCATCTCTATGTCATTCAGGCCATCGCCAAATGCAAAGGCATCTTCAATAGTAAGACCCGCAGCTTCTGATAATATCTTGATTCCTTCTGCTTTGGAGCCACCACTAGGCAGAACATCGCAAGAGAAGGGATGCCAACGGATATAATCAAACTCAGGGTGGTCTTTTCGGTATTCCTCGATTTCATTTCCTTCACAGAACAATAGTGACTGGAAAATTTCCCTTTTCTCATAATAAGCAGCATCTACTGAGGGATGATCGATGTAGAGTGAACCTAGACTCTTTTGGATATGGGAGTGTTCAGGTGTCGTAGCTTTCATTCCTTCATGGTCCATAAACACCATAGGGTGGTCGTTTCCTTCAGACTGCTGATGCAAAGCTTTTAAATGGGGCGTGGAAAGAGGATTTTTATAAGCCACTTCCCCTTCAAAGACTACGTACTGCCCATTAAAACTAACGAAGGAATCGATTCCAAGTTCCTCACGAAGCCCTTTGTACATGAATGGAGCACGCCCTGTAGCAATCGCGACGTAGACACCAGCCTCCTTAAGATCATGGATGGCCTGCTTTGTCTCTTCAGGAAGCTTTTTGTCATGATTCAACAAAGTGCCGTCTATATCGAAAAATGCGATTTTCTTTTTCATCATTTCAACGTCCTTTCCGTTTGAATCTTCTACTGATATGTAATACTAGAAGTGGTTAGTATTTGGGTTTACTTTAGCACGACTTCTTGGGTTTGAGAAGAAAAACAGACAATATTCGAAATGTAAATGTTTCATTCTTTACCAAACCGTATTATACTAGTAGTAACAGGGATTGGGCGGTTTAACGTTTTTAGTGCTTTTCTTCATCTTGGAAAGGAGATGGATGCACGATGATGAAGCGTCTAAGAAGGGTGCTTAGAAAACGTTGGAAAAAACTTATGGAACGTAAAACCTACGCGTAACTGATGGGTTGGAACTTGTTCCACCATCACGTTTATTACCAACACATCTATTAAACATGCTATGATTGATGACAGGACAAGAATGTGGAAATTATATCTAGTTAGGAGCGATAAAGTAATGATATTTAAAGTATTATATCAGGAACATAAAGAAGAAGTTCCTGTGCGTGAACGTACTCAGGCCAAGTACGTTGAAGCAGAAACAGAGAGACAAGTACGTAAAAAATTAGCGGATAAGGGTATTAACATTGAATACATCCAGGTGTTAGATGAGGATCACTTGGCTTACGAAAAACAATCTGAAGATTATGTCGTGGAGAGCCTCTAACGGATGAAGTTTGTAAAAAATGACCAAACAGCCGTTTTCGCCCTAGGCGGACTTGGTGAGATTGGTAAAAACACATACGGCGTTCAGTTCCAGGACGAAATCATCCTCATTGATGCTGGAATTAAATTCCCTGAAGACGAACTCCTAGGTATCGACTATGTCATTCCAGACTATACGTACCTTGTTCAGAATCAG
The DNA here is from genome assembly GCF_004684905.1 of Halobacillus salinus. Lineage (GTDB taxonomy): Bacteria > Bacillota > Bacilli > Bacillales > Halobacillaceae > Halobacillus > Halobacillus salinus. The sequence goes on from NZ_SRJC01000001.1 coordinate 1,620,913, forward strand.
GATAAAATCAAGGGACTATTCATCACCCATGGTCACGAAGACCACATTGGCGGAATCCCTTATCTATTACGTGAAGTTAATATCCCTATATATGCTGGAAAATTAGCAGCTGGCCTAATTCGCAACAAACTGGATGAACACGGTTTATTGCGAAACACAACATTGCATACTATTGAAGAAGAAGACGTGGTTAAGTTCCGTAAGACTTCTGTGTCCTTCTTCCGTACAACACACAGTATTCCAGATTCATTCGGAATCGTTGTAAAGACCCCTCCTGGTAATGTCGTTCATACTGGAGACTTTAAATTCGATTTCACCCCTGTCGGAGAACCTGCCAATTTAGCTAAGATGGCTGAAATTGGAAAAGAAGGTGTTCTCGCCCTGTTATCAGATAGTACGAATGCTGAAGTTCCTGGCTTCACTAAGTCAGAACGTGTGGTTGGACAAAGTATTCAAGACATCTTCACTCGCGTAGATGGTCGTTTGATTTTTGCAACATTTGCTTCGAACATTCACCGCTTACAGCAAGTCGTAGAGGCTGCTGTGAGGAACAACCGTAAAGTAGCGGTATTCGGTCGAAGCATGGAAGCATCCATCAGCATTGGTCAGGAGCTAGGTTATATCCGTGCACCGAAAGATACCTTTATCGATGCACAGCAAATAAACCGACTTCCTGCTAATGAAGTAGCCATTCTTTGTACCGGGTCACAAGGTGAACCGATGGCGGCTCTTTCACGTATCGCTAATGGTACGCACCGTCAGATCCAAATCCAACCTGGCGACACAGTTGTGTTCTCTTCTTCCCCAATCCCTGGAAACACAATTAGTGTCAGCCGTACAATCAATAAATTGTACAGAGCGGGTGCCGATGTCATTCATGGCCCACTGAACGATATTCACACTTCCGGACACGGAAGTCGTGAGGAAATGAAACTGATGCTTCGCTTGATTCAGCCGAAGTTCTTCATGCCGATACACGGTGAATACCGTATGCAGAAAGAACACGCTAAGCTAAGCCATGATTGTGATGTTGATCCAGACAATTGCTTTATCATGGATAATGGAGATGTTTTAGCTCTAGGCAAAGATGAAGCAATGGTTGCAGGTAAAATACCATCTGGATCTGTTTATGTTGATGGAAGCGGTATTGGCGATATCGGTAACATTGTCCTTCGTGATCGACGTATTCTTTCTGAAGAAGGTCTCGTAATTGTTGTCGTCAGCATCAACATGAAAGAATTCAGAATTGCTTCAGGTCCGGATATCATCTCACGTGGATTCGTCTACATGAGAGAGTCCGAAGACTTGATTAAAGAAGCTCAAAAGCTTGTCAGTTCCCATGTAGAAAAAGTAATGGAACGTCGCACCACTCAGTGGTCTGAAATCAAGAATGAAATCACAGATACGATTGCTCCATTCTTGTTTGAAAAGACTAAGCGTCGTCCAATGATCCTTCCGATTATCATGGAAGTGTAAAGCATGAACAAGCCCCCGTTGAATATTCAGCGGGGGCTTGCTTTGTTATCACGTATTATTTCAAAAATAGTCCTGCTGTTAGACCAGCAGGACTTAATAGTTAATACAGTCGTTTAATCGCTTTTCTCATATCCGGTAGATCCAGTGTTCCCGTTTCAAAGAAATTCTTAATGATATAGGAAGAGAAGTTAACTGCCGACGTATAATCGATATGTCCAGGTAACGGAGCTTGATCTTCAATGACTACGTCAATTACTGCCGGTTTGTTCGAAAGAAAAGCTTGGCGCATTTTCGGTTCTAGATCATCAAATGTTTCAATTCGATATCCTTCTCCCCCACAGGCTTCCGCGAATTTCGCAAAGTCAATTTCCCCGAGGTTCGTCAGATAGTTCACATGCCCCATCTGTTCCTGCTCATATTTAATCATACCAATCTTACTGTTATTCATAATGATCATCTTTATAGGAAGATCATATTTCACAGCTGTGACAAAGTCATGCATCACCATCGAGAAACCACCGTCTCCTGCAATCCCTATCACTTGCTTATCGGGATATGCAAGCTGTGCAGCGATTGCACCTGGCAATGCGCTTCCCATCGTAGCCAACCAGCCTGAAACCATGTACTTTTGATCGACTAACGGCAAGAACCTCGAAACCCAGACGGTAGAGTTTCCTACATCTCCAGAAATGATCGCACCGGATTTCATTACTTTTTCAATCTGATACATCACTTGGGGTGCATGCAATGGGTCCTCCTGAAGACGCTTCTCTTCTTGAAGCGCGATGTGCCAATCTTTCATCTTCTCCTGATAAGACGTTAGAAAGTCACGAGACTCGACAGGAACAATCTGTTCTCTTAATGCATCCATCGTGGACTTAGCATCTCCCGGTAAACCTACTTCTATAGGATAGTGTTTACCAAGGTTTTCAGGTTGATTATCAATTTGAATTGCCGTTACATTGTCAGGTAAAAAGTCTCGATACGGAAACTGGGTTCCGATCAATAAGAGCAAGTCGCATTCTTTAATAGCATGATATGCAGGCTTTGTCCCAATTTGCCCATGTTGGCCCAGGTTATAGGGATGCAAGTCTGGAATCACACCTTTTGCGAGTAAACTCAATACAATCGGAGCTTTGACCGCTTCCGCAAATGAAAGTAGCGACTCTCTAGCATGCTTTGTACCCTGCCCAGCTAAGATCACAGGCTTCTCAGCAGCTTCAATCAATTCCCTGGCACGCTTCATGTCTTGTGTGCTGGGCATCATTTCAGGCTTTATGTAGCCCGGTGCTGTCAGTCTCGGCTCATCCTTCTGCTTCTTGGCGAACAAGTCATCAGGTACAATCAGTACAGAAACACCACGCTTAGCGTATGCCTCGCGAATCGCTTGGTTCATTAAGTCCGGCAACTGTACTTCCGTCTCAGCTCGTTTGTTGAAGACCGCTACATCATCGAACATTCTCTCTAGATTTATTTCTTGGAACGCCTCCGTCCCTACTTCTGTACTGTTCACTTGTCCAACTATTGCGAGTACTGGTACATTGTCAGCCTTGGCATCATAGAGACCGTTTAACAAGTGTACAGCACCCGGCCCAGCGATGGCCAAAGTCACACCGATTTTGCCAGAAACCTTTGCATAGGAAGATGCAGCCAATGCACCTGTTTCTTCGTGCCTGACCTGAACAAATTCAATATCTTCTTGTCTCTTTCTTAAATCATCGACAAACTCATTGATAGAATCTCCCGGTAAACCGAAAAGATGCTCTACGTCATGAGAAATAAGTTGTTCTACTAGTACTTCTCCTGTTCTCTTCTGAAACATGCGTGTCACCTCATTTTATCGTATAACCTTCTTATTTCCCATCTGACCAAATGTTAAACGATACAAAAAAAACCTCCTGGATAAACAGGAGGTTCGAATTAATCTTCTACCACTAAGTTTTTCTCAAATCGACTGATATCTTTATCTGCCCCGATGACAATCAGTACATCGCTTTCTCTTATTTCCTCCGTCGCCATAGGAGAGACGATGACATCTTTCTTCCTCTTGATCGCAACGACGTTACACCCATATTGGGCACGGATATCGAGGTCGACTAATGTACGACCACTCATCTTGCTTCCGGCTTTAACTTCTACAACGCTATGGTCATCAGACAGTTCGATGTAGTCTAAAATGTTGTTCGATATGATATTATGAGCAATTCGTTTCCCCATGTCACGCTCTGGGTGGACGACATGATCGGCTCCGATTTTGTTCAATACTTTTTCATGATAATCATTCTGTGCTTTGACTGTAATCGTCTTGATACCAAGTTCTTTAAGCATCAATGCTGTCAAAATACTAGCCTGGATGTTATCTCCAATGGCAACGATTACGTGATCAATATTACGCAGACCAAGTTCTCTAAGAACATTCTCATCTGTAGAGTCTGCGATTACCGCATGACCTGCAATGTCTTTGTATTCATTAACTTTATCTTCATCTAAATCAATGGCCAGGACTTCCATCCCCTCACGGCTTAACTCACGGCAGATGCTCCCACCGAAGCGTCCCAAGCCAATAACAGCGAATTCTTTTTTCATGTAAGAGTCCTCCATATTCCACTAAATATAACGTTATTTTATCACAGAAATCACTAAAAGTAGATATCTTGTTCAAGACTGCGTTCCTAGACAAAAAAGGTGAGCCCTAAATGGCCCACCTTCTAAACGATTTATTTATTCCCTTTTACATAATCCGCATCAAACAAGAACATACGCATCAACAATATTAGAGATGGTACGAGCAAACACAAACCTGCTAGAAAGGCGATGATCAACGATATCGCCATCGTCTCGTTTGTCACAGCACTCGTAATAGTGATATATGGCTTTAGAATATACGGTAAGTGCGAGGCCCCATAACCGAAGAAAGCGAAGAAAAATTGGAACATGACGGAAATGAATGCCCAGCCATAGTATTTGCCCTGATAGACGAGAAAGACAGCAACCATGAAGAATCCAACCGAAATACCGAATACCCACCATAAGTCTAGTGCTCGTTCGAAGTGTTCCATGTTCTGCTGACTTAAAGCGATAAACGTCGTCAAACTTGCAATGATCGTCGGAGAACTCCAAAACAAAGCGTATTTTCTGACCAATTCGAGAGCTGGCTTATCCCCTGCCCTATGAGCATAATACGTTAGAAACATCGCACTGATATATAAGACAGACACCAATGCCAGGAATACAACACTCCAAGAATAAGGACTGCTAAGCAACTTCCCGAACAACAGTTGAACGCCATTTCCCGTCTCTTCAATAAATCCACCTTCTGAAATAGTCAAGGCAGTGGATAACGATGCTGGAATCAGCAGTCCTGTTGCTCCATATAGAAACATGTAAAAGGCGTTGTCTTTTGAACCGTAACTTTCAAAAGCATAGAATGAACCTCGAATTGCGATCAGAACGATCGCTATACTTCCCGGTACTAGAAGGGATTGACCATAATAGTACGCTGCATCCGGGAAGAATCCTACAAGACCTACAAAGAAGAACACGAAGAAGACATTCGTCACTTCCCAAACCGGTGACAAATAACGGGAGATCAGTTGGTTGATAATATGATCCTTCTTCGTCACTCTTGCGTAGTAAGCAAAGAAACCGGCACCAAAGTCAACCGAAGCTACAATTAAGTAGCCATAAAGGAAAAGCCAGAGTACTGAAATTCCAATTAATTCATAGTTCACGAGTTGTCATCCTCCTTCGTCGCAGCAACTTGCGGAAATCGATGTTCCAATTCGATTTCCGCAGGGTTGTTTTTAAACATTTTCCTGAGGACGACGACGCATCCGGTACCGAGAACTACATAAAGCGCAAAGAACAATATGAACATCGCGCCAATGTGTGGGGAAGTAGTTGCAGCCTCTGTCACTGTCATAAAGCCTCTCATAATCCAAGGTTGACGACCGACCTCTGCATAAATCCAACCGAATTCAACTGCCAGCATAGACAATGGTCCTGCCAGTGCAAGCCCGGTTAGAATCAATTTATTGTGCTCATTCCACTTTTTCACTTTCCAGAAAACAAGGAACAGCATGGATATCCCCAGTGTGTAAAAGCCTATGGATACCATCAAATCAAACATGTAGTGAATCCATAGAGGAGGCCTTTCATCTTCAGGTGTCTCTTCAAGCCCTTCTACTTCTGCATTGAAATCACCATGCGCAAGGAAACTCAATGCATTCGGAATCCGAATCGCATTTTGGACTTCATTATTTTCATCCAGTGTCCCGAACACAATCAAATCGGCTCCTTCTTCTGTATCGAAGTGCCACTCCCCAGCCGCTAGTTTCTCAGGCTGGTATTCCGCGAGAAACTTCGCTGACAAATCTCCAGCTACGGCTGTCATAATTGCAAAAATGAAAGTGAGGCTGACTGTGAGTTTCAATGCTTTCTTGTGGTAGGCAGAGCCTTTTTTAAACAAGATGGAAATGGCCGCTATTGTTCCTAACACAGCAGCTGCTGTTAAGTACGAAGAAGATATGACGTGAAATACCTTTGTAGGAGTAGCCGGGTTAAACATGGCTGCCAAAGGATCAATCGACGTAACTGTACCATTTTCCAATTCGAAACCTTGTGGTTGGTTCATGAATGAGTTGACGGTCGTGATAAAGAATGCGGACAGTGTCCCTCCAATTACAACAGGAATAGATAAGAGCCAGTGGTATATCGGATTTTTGAACCGGTCCCACGTGTACAAATAAATTCCTAGAAAAATCGCTTCAAAGAAAAACGCAAATGTTTCCATAAATAGCGGTAGTGCTATAACATTTCCCGCAAGCTGCATAAAGCTTGGCCAAATCAATGATAGCTGCAAGCCGATAGCGGTTCCTGTAACAACACCCACCGCTACTGTAATTGTGTATCCTCTTGTCCAACGCCTAGCAAGCAACGTATAGTGCGGGTCTTTCTTCTTTATCCCGATCAGCTCTGATACAGATACTAGAACGGGTACCCCGACGCCTAGCGTGGCAAAGATGGCGTGGAATAGAAGAGTCATAGACGTCAATAATCTACTGATCATTGCACCATCTAATTCAAACATAGAAGTTCCTCCTTACCGGTTTAGGCAAATTAATATCTCTGATTACATAGTATAAGGGCTGTAAGCGTTCCCCCAACTTCAAGTTGTTGACGATTTTGTGACAAACTTCACAATCTCTTAATTTTGACTACAGTTTACACCACAAGAAGGAATTTGTCTAAAGATATACTTAATTTCCAAATACCCTCAACCAGCCAATCCTTAACGCGAGAGAGAAGCTTTACGACATAAAAAAGCACCTTCATAAAAGAAGGTGCTTTCTCGCTAAATGGCATCAAGCATCTGAAACTGTGCTTTGACCAATTCATAATATTCGCCTTTCTGATCCATTAACTCATTGTGCGATCCATTCTCTAGGATCTTTCCATTCTCCAGCACAAATATATTATCCGCTTCCCGGATGGTTGAAAGTCTATGGGCAATCATAATAGCTGTTCGACCCTTCAGCAATTTACGAAGCGCTTCTTGAATCATAACTTCCGTTTCGGTATCGATACTTGCAGTCGCTTCATCCAAAATAAGAATCTTCGGATTGGCTAGTAGCGCCCTCGCAAAGGAAAGTAACTGCCTTTCCCCGGCTGATAATATATTCCCTCGTTCTTCTACTTCTGTTTCGTATCCGTTATTCAAACGTTGGATGAAATCATCTGCCCCGACCACTTTGGAAGCTTCTATCACTTCTTCATCCGATGCATTAGGATTACCGAAGCGTATATTCTCCATGATGGTACCAGAGAAAATAAAGGTATCCTGTAAGACAACACTGATTTGTTGGCGGACGCTATCGATTGTTGCATCTCTTAAATCGACTCCGTCAATCTTCACTGCACCTTTTGTTGGGTCGTAAAAACGGCTGATAAGATTGGCTATTGTCGACTTACCAGAACCGGTATGACCTACTAAGGCAACCGTCTCTCCTTGCTTCATTTCTAAGTTGATATCGTGGAGCGCGATACGTTTTTCATCGTAAGCAAACTGAACATGGTCAAACTCAATGTGACCTTTCATGTCTTTCAAATTCACAGCATCTGATTTCTCTTCAACATTCGGCTCTTCATCGAGGAACTCGAAGATGCGTTCAGATGCCGCCATTGCCATAAGGAGTTGGTTATACATCATCCCCAAACGTGAAATCGGCTCCCAAAACATTCCTAAATAGAAGGAGAAAGTAACAAAAGTTCCTATCTCAATACTATTATTTAAAATCAGATAGGCACCGAAAGCTATAAGAATGACAGTTCCGATTGCGTTACTCATTTCCACGAACGGTCGGAACATGGAACTTTTCTTTATTGCTCTATCCCATGAATTGAAATTGTCTGTGTTCACTCCATCGAAATATTCGGTGTTCTCTTTTTCTTGGGAGAAGGATTGTGTGATCCTTATTCCCTGAATACTTTCGTTCAGGTGGGAATTCAATTTGGATTGTTGAATCCTTACATCCTGCCACGATCGTCGAATATTCCGCCTTAATTTCGTTGAGATGTAGAACATGATTGGCAAGATGACAAGGATAGCAATGGCCAGTTTCGGGCTGAGGACGAAGAGAATGACCACAATCCCGGTAAGCATGACAACATCCATAAGTAAGTTGACAATTCCATTTGTAAACAGTTCTTGCAACGAATTGATATCATTCATGATCCGCACAAGAATCGAACCTGCTGAGCGGGTGTCGAAAAAGCGGTGCGACAGCCGCTGTACGTGAGAAAAAAGATGCTGTCTCAAATCATAGATAACGTTCTGACCTAATATGTTCACATATTTGATCCTGAATACGTTCCCGACGTAACTCAGCAAATACAAAATGAATATGCCGATAACGAGCTTAGTCAAAAATGGAACATCTTGCCCTTTAATGGCTATATCAATTGCTACTTTACCAATCAATATGGGAACAACGAGTCGGACGATGGTCGATACAAGCATAGCAATGATCGCGATGGGCAATAATTTCTTGGAGTAAGGCTTCACATATTTCAATAAGCGCCACATTTGCGCCCAATTAAACGGTTTTTCTACCGCTTGGTCTTTCGTATATTTGAAACGGTCTAAATGCTTATTCGTTTCAGGCTCATGTTTTGGCCGCTTTGCCATAACGGTCCCCCCTTTTCTCTATAAATTGGCAGTATTAAGGATCTTCTCTTTATCTTGGTATTGAATATCGTAGATGCGTTGGTATGGACCGCCGTTGACAAGGAGATCCTCATGAACTCCTCGCTCTACGACTCCACCATCTTCAAGGACTAGGATTTCATCCGCATGCTTCAGAGAAGAAATACGGTGTGCGATGATAAAGGTAGTACGGCCTTCCATCACTTCTTGCAAGGCTTTTTGGATCTGGAATTCCGTTTCCATATCAACAGCAGATGTCGCATCATCCAACACCAATATCGCTGGGTCGATGAGTATGGCACGGGCAATCGCAATTCGCTGCTTCTGCCCTCCGGATAATCCCATTCCTCTCTCCCCTAATAATGTGTCGTATCCATTAGGCATCTCCATAATGAAGTCATGAGCTTGGGCACGTTTCGCTGCCGAAATGACATCGTCTAACGAAGCATCAGGATTACCATAACTGATGTTTTCCCGGATGGTCGTGGAAAACAGGAACGATTCCTGCAATACAAACCCAATATTCTTCCGAAGCGTTTTCAGCCCATATTCCTGGACACGCTTGCCATCAACAAGCACTTCTCCTTTTTCTGGTTCATAGAAACGGGTAATCAACTGTGTGATACTCGTTTTCCCAGCTCCCGTCGCCCCGATCAACCCTATCGTTTTGCCTGGTGGAGCATCGAATGAGATGTCTTTCAGAGCTGAATCGTCATCTTCTGAGTAGGTTAACGTGACACCCTCAAACGTTACATGACCTTTCAACCGGTCTTTCACAATCGGGTTTTCTTTTTCTTGGATATCCTCTTCTGCTTCCAGAATTTCTAGCAGACGTTCACCAGATGCTTTCGATTGAGAGAAAAGGTTAATGACGAACCCAAAGTTCATCAACGGACCAAGTACAAGCCAAACAAATTGGAAAAAGGCTACAAGAACCCCCAATTGCAATGGAGTATTGATGACTAGATAACCTCCGTATGCAAGAAGAGCAACGACACATATGTTGCCGATAAACTCCATAAGAGGAAAGTACTTCGACCATATGTTGGACGTTGTAATGAAATTCGTACGATAGTCTTCGCTTCGGTTTAGAAAGCGACCCACTTCGAAATCTTCTCTAGATAAAGATTTCACTGTATTCATACCACTGATGTTTTCTTGAACACGTGTGTTCAACTTACCAAATGACTTCCGAATCTTACGGAAAGCCGGGTGAACACGCCGATCGAAGCGGTACACTACTACAGCCAAGAAAGGCATAGCAGCCATTGTTACTAATGCAAGTGGCACGGAGTAATAGAACATCGCTCCTAGGCTCAACACAATCAGTAAAGTAATCCTCACCAATTCGGAGAAGCCCATCGCTAGGAAAAAGCGGAAGCCCTCAACATCAGCTGTTAACCTTGACATCAAGTCTCCTGTTTTGGCGTTATCGTAATATTTGAAGGGAAGGCGTTGTAATTTCTTGTACAACTCATCCCTCAGTGTGTAGACGGATCGGATTCCAAAGTTCTCTCCTAAGTATTGGTGAAAATATGTCGCTATACCTTTGATAATCATAAGTGCGATGAATGCAATGCAAATGTAAGGAATCAGGTTATATTGTTCTGCCAAGATAACATCATCGATCGTAATTTTAAGGACAATCGGATAAACGAGTGAAATCGCTGTCACAAAAAGCAGTGAAAACAATGACCAAAAGAAGTATTTTCGATATGGCCAGTAAAACTGCTTCAATTTTTTAAATGTATCCATCTGTCTCCCTCCTCTGAATCTTTTTTTCCGTAATAACTAATATATCGGGTAACGAAATAAATATCCACCCTTTTGACTTAATTTTTCAAAAATTAGTAGTAATGTGAACTTTAGTCGGAATTTAATGATGTTCCTTCTCATTCCATTGACGGAACCTCTACCTATCTCCTTTTGGTTAGTTCCCTTACCAATGAAAAAGCAACCTCCATATTTATGGAAGTTGCTCGTTCCTTATAGTGTTTGTTGCCCCACTTTCCAGCTTAATGGATGTGGATCGTCTTCTTGTAATGCCTTCAATATTCTTACTGTCTCATCTACGTTGCGTCCCAAATTCTTATGGTGGACAACCTGATACTCCAGTTCACCTTCAGGGTTAACGATGAATAATCCTCTTAATGCGACGCCTTCTTCCTCAATAAGTACACCGTATGATTTGGAAACATGATGATTCGTGTCTGCTGCAAGCGGAAATTGAAGATCCCCGAGGCCATTCTCTCCCCGTGGCGTAGCAATAAAAGTCCTGTGAGCGTGGATCGTATCCGTAGAAATGCCGATCACTTCTGTATTGAGTTCTGAGAACTCCTCAATACGATCAGACAATTCCGTAATTTCTGTGGGACTTACAAAAGATAGATCCATCGGATAGAAAAAGAGAACCGTCCACTTATCTTTACTAATATTCTTCTCAAGCGACACTTTTCCATATTCTTCATTAGGAAGCACAGCCTCCATTTCAAAACGGGGTGCCTGCTTGGCTACCATTCGTTCTGTCATTAAACAAACCTCCATATATTGATCGAAGTCTATCGGCGCAGAAACCGACAATCCTCTGCTTTTTCTTGAAAAATATTTGAAACTATGACATACTTTTCGCTATTCTATAAAAGGATACTATTTTGCTTTATGAGAGGAGACCAATAATGAATTTGTTTGAAGAAGGGTTTAAATTCAACCCTAGTGTTGTAGTTGAATCAGTTATAATGGGCGGTCTCGAGATCCTTTTACTTATAATCGGATTTCTCATAGTACGCCCCATTGGTACAAAGGCCATTCAAAAATCCATTCACAAAATGGGTCAGAGGCGCAATATAACAGAAGGACGAAGTAAGACAATAGAGAAGCTTTCTGTTAACATTTTTTCCTATGCTCTCATTTTTATTCTGATTGTAATGATTCTTGGAGCATTAGATATTAACATTGCGCCATTACTTGCAGGTGCTGGTATTGTAGGTCTGGCAATAGGTTTCGGTGCTCAAGGTATTGTATCCGATGTCGTGACAGGCTTTTTCCTATTACTAGAGCGTCAGGTAGAGGTGGATGATTACGTGACAGCGGGTGGCTATGACGGAGTGGTCGAAGAAGTCGGCATCCGTACAACCCAGATCCGCAGCTTCGACGGCACACTTAATTTTGTTCCAAACCGCAACATTGCTGGTGTAGCCAACCATTCTCGCGGAAACATGAGAGCTCTTGTTGATATCGGAATCGGATATGATGAGAATATCGATGAAGCTATGACTGTGTTGAACGAAGTAGCAGAACGTTTCCAAGAGGATGAACGCTTCAAAGAAGGGCCGAACGTGCTTGGTGTTCAAAGCCTTGGTTCCTCAGATGTGGTCATTCGTATCTTGGGCAAAACAGCTAACATGGAGCAGTGGGGTGTTGAACGCGACTTGCGTAAAGCGATGAAAGAAGCGCTCGACCAAGCAGGAATCGAGATTCCTTACCCTCACCAAGTGTACGTAACCAAAAATGAAGATTAATAAAAAACAACCTGCCCTATTTGGGCAGGTTGTTTTATGCTGTATCCTCTTGCCAAACTTCTACTTTCTTAATGTGGCTATCTTCCATATCGACCACTTTAAATTGCATATTCCCTTCTTTAATAATGGTTCCTTCTTCCGCCTCATAATCCTGTGTGAAGATCCAACCTGATATCGTGTCGATGTCTTCATGTTTCAGTTCCATATCGAAATATTCGTTGATATCTTGGATAGCGGTTTTCCCATCCAGCAGGTAATGTCCGTTCTTGAGACGGCGTATCTCTTTTTCCTCTTCGTGGTCAAATTCATCTCGAATTTCTCCTACAATCTCCTCAAGGATATCCTCTACCGTAACAATGCCCGATGTTCCACCATACTCATCAACAAGGACAGCCATATGAGAATGTTCTTTTTTCATTTTCACAAGTAAGTCATGAATCGGGACATTCTCAAACACCTTCATTACTGGCCTGATATATGGACTCAGGCTTTCGTGGTCACCCACATAAACTAGTTCTTTCATATGGATAATCCCGACTATTTGATCCTTATCACCTTGAATGACAGGGTATCGAGTGTAACGTTTACTCTTCATGGACCGAATATTAGTCATCACAGAATCTGTAATATCGAGAACTGCCATTTCCGTTCTTGGGATCATGATTTCTTTAGCTGTTCGGTTATCAAATTCAAATATTCTGTCCACGTACGTGTATTCTGAGCGGTTGATTTCCCCTTGTTTGTAGCTTTGCGTCAGAATATGTCTCAATTCGTCTTCTGAGTGGACCTCCTCTGATTCCTTCGCTGTTTGAAAGCCGAACAAGCGGACAAATATGTTCGCCGATCCGTTCAATAGCCAAATCAATGGATACATTATTTTGCTGTATAGAATAAGCGGTCGTGCAAGCAGCAAAGTAATTGCTTCTGCTCTTTGGATTGCAATTGTTTTAGGTGCAAGTTCTCCCAAAACAACGTGTAAGAATGTGATAACGAAGAACGCGATTACAAAGGATAGCGTCGTCGAAATCGTATCTGGTAAGGCAAGCTCATCAAATAAAGGATGTAGCAGCACCTCAAGCGTCGGTTCTCCTAACCACCCTAAACCTAGAGCAGTGATGGTGATCCCCAACTGACATGCCGATAAATAATAATCCAGGTCATTCAAGAGCTTCAAAGCTCGTTCTGCTTTCTTATCTCCTTCGGCTGCCCGTGATTCCATTCTGGTCTTACGCACCTTAACGATCGCGAATTCACTTGCTACAAAAAATGCCGTAAGTAAAATGAGTATCGCTACTGCAATAAGCTTAATTGTTGCTTCCATGACTCCCGCCCCCTTAACTATGTAAACACTATTGTAGGCTTACCCTTAAAGATTACAAAACACACTTGAATTTAGTTTCCCTTTAAGAATGCAGCATATGCATAGTTAAGTAAGTGTTCGGATGAAGGACTCAACGACATCAACGGCTATTGGGAGAGAATCCTCTTTCGGGTCTAGCTTTGATTGATGCAAACCAGCTTGTGAATCTACTCCTAACCAAAACATGAAACCCGGTATTTCCTTAGCCATATAACCGAAATCTTCTCCTGTCATCGCCATCGGTGCCTCCTCATAGGTATAACCGCACTGTTCTACGACTTCCTTAAAAGAAGCGACCAATCCTTCATCATTCGTCACTTGGTGATAGTTAGCCCCATAATCAATCGTAATACTGCAGTCATTTGAGATTTCACAGCCTCTTGCCAATTTTTCTATTTCCTCTTTCACAATGCTCATAGAAGCAGGAGACAACGTACGTATCGTTCCTTCAACTCTAGCTTTTTGAGCAATAATATTCTGCACAGTCCCACTTTCCATTTTACCTACCGAGATGACTGCGCTATCGAGGGGGTCTACTCGGCGTGCGACAATCTGCTGGAGCTGGACAATGAAAGAACTCGCTGCCACTACCATATCTTTTGTACGATGCGGGTACGCCGCATGCCCTCCAGTGCCTTCAAAATCAATGAACAGCTCACTCGTATTGGCAAACAGCAAGCCCGGTTTGGATGTAATAGTACCGACGGGTAATTCCGGGGCAATATGATGAGCAAAAATCACGTCCGGCCACCACGCTTTCATAGTTTCCGATTGCAGCATCGGTTCCGCACCACCCGGACCTTCTTCTGCTGGTTGAAATAGAAACACTACATTATGGTCAGCAGGTTGCTCAGCCAGTTTAGATAATGCGCCGAGCGCAATCGTCATGTGGAAGTCATGTCCACAAGCATGCATTCTCCCTTCATGTTCCGATGAAAAAGGAAGGCCCGTTTCTTCTTGAAGAGGAAGACCATCTATATCTGTACGATAGCCGATCGTTTTGCTACCCTTCTCCCCATTTACAAACACAAATATACCAGTCCGCCATGTACTGATGGTTATATTTTCCTGCGGCAGATTTCTGATGTAATCCAACAAATAGCGCTGGGTTTTCAACTCTTGAAAGCCTAGCTCTGGAATTCTATGAAGATCTCGCCTTATCGCCTGAAGTGATTCTTGATTCACCATTCTTCTCCTCCTGTTTATGCAAAAGGCCTTGCTCCTAAGCAAGGCCTTTTCGTCAATTATCCAACTTACGCAATTCTTGTTTGATTTCGGTTTTGGATTTGGTTTGATCATCAATTTTCTTAATGACTTTCGCTGGAGTTCCGGCAACGAGGGTTTGAGGAGGAACATCCTCCGTTACAATAGCCCCTGCCGCGACTACGGCGCCTTCACCGACTGTAACTCCCTCGAGAACCACAGCATTGGCACCAATCACAACTCCATCTTCTACCACTACAGGTTTTGCAGAAGGAGGCTCGATCACACCTGCTAATACAGCACCTGCACCAATGTGACAGTTCTTACCGACAGTCGCACGTCCACCTAGTACAACATTCATGTCAATCATCGTGCCTGCTCCTACAACAGAACCAATGTTGATCATTGCACCAAGCATAATGACAGCTCCATCACCGATTTCCACTTGGTCTCGTATAACAGCACCAGGCTCGATCCGTGCATTCACTTTCTTGAGATCTAAAAGAGGAATAGCGGAATTCCTACGATCATTCTCAATGACGTAGTCTTCGATGGATTCTTCGTATTTCTCTAGAAGTGGTCCGAGTACTTTCCACTCGCCGAAAAGGACGCCAGAATCTGCGGAGAGGAAATCTTGGACTTGATCTCCAAAGTCCAAATCACTCAAGTTCTTCCCCTTCACATAAACTTTGACTGGTGTTGACTTTTCACTATTAGAAATAAACGAAATAATTTCGTTAGCATCCATTTGTTTCATATGTCATTCCTCCTTATGTATTGTCTTTCCTTCTTTACTTTATCAAAGGAGAGAATGAATTTTCAATCTTCTTTTTTCGGAAGTAACAAAATAAATAGAACACTGACACCCGCTAACAGGAGGAGACCGATATATACCATATGCAAACCGGAGCTCAAACCTTCTTGAAGGATCCTTCTTACTTCAGGACCAAGACTTTCTCTTCCTTCTTCTGTCAGAAGCTGATTGGTGGAATTCAAATCGATTCGCTCGGGTAACCCTGCACTTCTGATGAACTCCTCAACACGGTTGTTCAGAACGCCTCCGAGGAGTGCTGCACCGAGAGCACTACCGATCGTCCTCATAAACATATTTGATGCAGTTGCTATTGCTCTGGATTGCCAGCTAACCGCATTCTGAATGGAAACGATGAACGAAGTAGACGTAAGCCCCATGCCGATACCGATAAACAAAGATCCCAGTGCTGCTACCAGTGGTCCACGTTCTGGAGAAAGTAGTGAGAATACAATTCCTCCGATTATGAGCGAAACTCCCCCTATTATTGAAGTTTTGCGGAATCCTATCTTCAATACCAACCGCCCCGCTATCGTCGAGGCAATAGGCCACCCTATCGACATGGTAGTCAGCGTGAATCCTGCTATCGTGGCAGAACGTTCCATCACTCCTTGCACAAAAGCAGGTAGATAGCTGGAAACACCGATAAGGATCATTCCGGTTAGAAACGAAGTGATGTTTGCATACCGAATGGATTTGATCGACCAAAGGTGCAACGGTAGCATAGGGTCTTCAATTGATTTCTCATGATGCAAAAAGGCGAAGAGACTTCCTAAGAACAAAGCTAGGAGTCCTATTATTTCTGCAGATAACCACGGAACACGCTGACCTCCTTCTACTAGTATAAAGAGTAAAGAACTGACAGCGATCACCACCCAGATCGAGCCGACCATGTCAACAGAACGCTTCTCTAAAGAGGTATCTTCTTTAAAAAAGAAGGTGATTCCTGCAAGGGCAAGTAAGCCTAGAGGAATGTTCATCCAGAAGACAAACGGCCAACTGAGCACATCAACGAAGAATCCACCCAGGGCAGGTCCCGTTACGGCAGATATCCCCCAGACACTAGAAAGGTAACCTTGAATTTTCGCCCTTTCTTCTTTTGTATAGATATCGCCCACAATCGTTGTTGCAATGGGCATCAGTGCACCAGCACCTACTCCTTGGATCAGACGCGCTCCGATCAAAACCTGCATGTTCGGTGCAAGAGCAGAAACGATCGCCCCCAGCATAAAGAGGCTGATACCTGTTAAGAAAATCGGTTTTCTCCCAAATACATCAGCAAGTCTCCCAAACAGCAGTACAGTAGATGCATTAGTCAACAGATAAGCAGAGAACACCCAGCTGTACAGCCTGAATCCTCCTAAATCCGCTACAATAGAGGGCATTGCAGTAGATACTATAGTTGCTTCGATTGCAGCCAGGAACATAGCAAGCATGACGGATGCTAGAATGAATGGCCGGTTTTTTGTATGTATTTGCTCCATTGTTCTATTCATCCTTTCATCAGAAAGAACAGATCTATTGCTGTCCATAAACAAGAAAAAAATAGATGACACCTTGAGATGCCATCTATTCTACCATATTCTCACATATAATTTTCACTCATAGAATTTAAGAATTTCGTGATAATGTTTGCTGTATTGTTTCAAAATGCTTCTTCTCGTTACAATCCCATCGAATTCCCCACGTTCATTTGTCACACAAACAAACGGATAATCAATCAACTTGTGCAAAGCTTCAATCATATGATCATCAGGATTCAAGCACGGAACCTCTGTGTCCATTATTTCATTGACTTGGATTTCGCCTAAACGATTCAATTCAAACTCTTCAATTCCAAGCGTTTCTTCCAAAATTTTCGTTTTGCTGATGACTCCTTGAAATCTATAAGTCGGATCCAGAACAGGTACAGCGGAATATCCTGATTTTACAAGAACAAGCAAGGCATGTTCTAATGGGTTTCCTATCTGGACGTGAGCAACCTTTTCAGATGGAATCATCAATTCAGCTATTGTCGGCCATTCCAATTTGTTTTTTTCCAAACTAACCATAATCGTCAATCACTCCTTTATGACGTACAACGGAAGGAGCACAGAATCAAACGCTCAATGTGAACCATTACATAGTTTAACATAGTTTCAAACGCTATTCGAACCGCAATTTCCGACATTTCTCTCCTACTCATCATACCGATATCCATATACCCTGATTATTCCAACCGAAACCACAAAGAGACTAATCCATACTTTATTCCTCTGATTGGAAAGAGTATAATGAACAGTATCCATTAGAATGGGGTTGATAGGTTTATGATGACGCATACCTTCTCTAGACGCGAAGAGATTGCAAATGCCATTACTCATGGAATCGGAGCGATTTTGAGTGTGGCTATGCTTGTACTACTGATTGTATTCGCAAGTATTGGCGGGAACGCGTGGCACATTGTTTCCGTATCGATATACGGAGCAACCATGCTTCTCTTGTATGTATCTTCTACTCTTGTACACAGTTTTCCTCCCGGGAGAGCGAAAGACCTTTTTGAGATCTTCGACCACTCTTCCATCTATTTATTTATTGCAGGGACCTACACTCCTATCCTGCTAGTTCCATTGCGAGGTACACTTGGCTGGAGTTTGTTCGGGATTGTGTGGGGTATCGCGATATTGGGTATTTTGTTCAAAGTGTTCTTCGTCAAACGGTTCGTTGTTCTCTCAACGGTATTCTACGTTTTGATGGGCTGGCTCATTATTTTAGCATGGGGTCCACTGACAGCAGAAGTGCCTGCTGGAGGGATTACGTATCTTGTCGTCGGTGGCGTAATGTATTCGATCGGAGCAATCTTCTATGTGTGGAGGAGCTTTACGTACCACCATATGGTGTGGCACCTATTCGTACTTGGGGGATCGATCTTACATTTCTTCACCATCTTTTTCTATATAATCTAAGAAAAACATCCAACGGTATATAAACGTTGGATGTTTTTTTAAAATAGAATCAGAAAGGGAATTTATTGAGCCATTGACCTCCGTCCAGAGTGACGACTTCTCCATTCATGTAAGAAGCTTCCTCAGAGAGGATAAAGCGCGCAAGTCCAGCAATTTCTTCTGGGGTTCCAAGCCTGCCAAGCGGTACGGATTTCAAAGTACGCTCAGCTGCCTTTTCAGACTCAAACAACCTCTCTGCCCCTCCTGTACGCTCAATAGGGCCAGGTGCGATGGCGTTTGCGCGGATCCCGTATTTAGTCCCCCACTCGACTGCAAGTGTTCTCGTCATGGTAAGTACACCTGATTTGGCCGCTGCAGAGTGAATGACTCCTGCTCCCGCATTCCACGCGTATGTCGCTACGATATTTAAGATCGAACCTTTAATGCCTTGTTCAATCCAATAATTTCCAACAGCCTGACTACAGTAGAAGGTCCCATTTAAAACAATGTTAATGACAGAGTTCCATCCATTTGTACTTAATTTTTCAGCAGGTGCTATAAAGTTACCCGCCGCATTGTTCACTAGATGATCGATTCGGCCGAATGCGTCTACTGTTGATGTGACCATACGCTGAACATCTTCCACTTCCCTCACGTCCATCGGTATAAGTAGAAGGTCTTCCTCTTTTCCTTTTGCTATCTGTTCTTTCGCTTTCTCAAGTTTCTCTTGGTTACGGCCCGTTATGGCAACTTTTGCTCCCTCTTCTAAGAAGCGTTTCGCCATATAGAGCCCCATACCACTTGAACCACCTGTAACAATAACTACCTCATTTTTCATTCCCAAAGCCTCCTATCTTCTCTATGGTTACATTCAACACAAAAAAATGAATTCCTGTTCATTTTTAAAAAAAGATTGCTAGGATTGACAGAAATCCTCATTTTTCTTAAAGACAACCGTGTTATAATAGCGAAAGCATATAGAGAAGAGGGCTTTCTTATGGCAATCACTCGACGCGTTTTTCTGAAGAACATGCTTAAAAGCGTGGTAGGTTTCTTGGGTGTGAGTGGGCTAAGTTACTACTATGCACGTTACATTGAGCCTGAAATGCTTACGATCAAACGTTACCCGCTTCTTCATACTAAAATACCTGATTCATTTCAAGGTTTTACCATTCTGCAGTTTTCCGATACCCATCTTGGGTTCCATTACGACATTCAGTCATTCGAAAGACTTGTAAACACGATACAAAAGCAAAGTCCTGATGTAATCGTATTTACAGGTGACTTAGTTGATGCTCCGCACACTTATTATTTCCACCCCGAGCTTGTCAGACTATTGGACAAGTTAGAAGCACCGTTTGGTAAGTATTGGATTTATGGGAACCACGACCATGGTGGCTATGGCACGGAAAAAATAAAAGAAGTCATGGGAAATGGCGGGTTTCAGTTGTTGCAAAACGAGCACCACCGTATTCAGAAAGAAGGAACCGAAATTGTTCTTGCTGGATTGGACGACATGATGCTCGGTAGCCCCGATATTGAATCCGCTCTTTACAACACTAGTGAAGAACTATATACTATTCTGCTCGTACATGAACCTGATAGCGCGGATCGATATCATGCTTACCCCGTGGATGTTCAATTGTCCGGACATAGCCATGGGGGACAAATACAACTCCCAGGCTTCGGGTATCTCGTTACTCCCCCGATGGCAGAAAAATATGTAGAGGGGCACTATGCCCTGGATTCTTTAGACTTGTTTGTTAGCAGAGGAATAGGTACGACCAGGTTACCCTACCGTTTCCTTTGCAGACCAGAGATGTCTATATTCCACCTAGAGCCTGAAAAGGTGTAACAGTTTTGTGAATTACAGTCAAGAAAGCCCTCTAAATGATAGAATTAGGTTAGAAAACTTTAAAAGAGGGATATATATGATGACCAAAGTCATTGGAGCCTTGTTCATGATTATGCTGATGACAGCATGCGGTTCTCCCATTGAGGAGAATATGTCACGGGAGATTCAAGCATTCTCCGCCGTTAACCAAGATGGAAAAACGGTCGAGTTACGTGAGGACCTTGAAGGGGAATACTGGATTGCAGACTTCATATTCACGAATTGTGAAACCGTCTGTCCTCCTATGACAGGAAATATGGCAAGACTCCAACAGTTACTTAAAGAAGAAAAAATAGACATACCGCTACGTTCTATCAGCGTAGATCCCGAGCATGATTCTCCAGCCAAGCTGAAGGAGTTTGCGAATCCATATAATCCAGATTACACACAATGGAGCTTTTTGACTGGGTACACTTTTGAGGAAGTGAAAGAACTTTCTATCAAGTCATTTCAATCTCCTTTGAAGCGACTAGAAGATACGGATCAATTCGCTCATGGCACAAGTTTCTTCTTAGTAACACCTGAAGGAGAGGTAGTTAAAAGGTATTCTGGAACAAAAGCGGGAGAAATGAAGAAAATCGTAAATGACGTTATTCGGTTGACCAAGTAGTGGTCGACCGTTTCTCTTGTTAAATATGTAAATATTTTGCATTTTTCCCTATTCTCTATTACGATAGAATCAACCGCAATGAAAGGAGTACGCGTATGAGGAAACAGGTGAGCAGTAATCAAGAGTTAGCAGAATCTTTATTCATAGTGAATCGCCACGCCAAAACCGCGCCTCAACCGAAACACTTATATGAAATCAAGAAACACACAATAGATAAGCTTCTTCAGGAAGATCGAGCAAGGAAAGTCGGCCTCCACTTTTCCGATCACCCGAAATTGAGTCAGCAGCATTCTACGCTCCTCATAGAAGTAGGTGGATACTATTTCCATGTTCCTGCAAACAAAAAAGACTTCGACCAACTCAAGCACCTTGGTAAAGTAGATCAGAACTATCGAAATCCAAAACCCCAGCTTTCCCTATCTAAAGCAAAGCGAACGTTATATCGATACTTAAATTGGGAGAATCCTAGGAGCAAAACAGCTCCGTCCTACCATACGACAGCTCAGCCAAGTATGCTTGGTCAAAAAACGGTAAGTCCGTGGAACCAAAGACGAAGAAAATGATTTTGTGAACTCTCCCAAACCTTCCATAATATGTTTGAGTCTTCTTCTAAAAAGGAACAGTGTCCTTAAAAAAGGAGGGTGACTCACATGACCATGCGTCCTCTAGATGATTTTCTTTATCATCTACACAAATATATGGAATACACAACAGAGATGCGTTCCTCATTTGAACATTTGACGGCACGTGAAAAACAGATTGTACAGGAAGCATCTCCTGACCACCTTGGACCGGAGCAACTTTCCAAACACGCTTACAAGTGGCATGATGACCTGTATGAAGTATTAGATAAAGATTAAAAAAAGCCGCGTATAGCGGCTTTTTTTTATAGAATATGGTGGTCTATATATTTTACAAGTTGGACGATTTCAGGCTTGGATACTTGAGCATCTGCCCCAACCTTCTCTCCTTTATGACGAAGTTCATTAGTAATTAGTGAAGAAAAGATGACAACAGGCAGACTGCTTAACTTAGAATCCTCTTTTACAAGCTTAGTGAAATGATGACCATCCATCCTAGGCATTTCTATATCCGTGATGATCAATTGATATTCTTCATCTACCTCTTTTCCTTCTTCCGCCAGAGCTTTAAGGTGGTCATATGCTTCCCTACCATCTTCAAAAAGGTGAGTTTGGGAATAGCCCGCTTCTTCCAAAGTCTCTTGTAATAACGCCCTTAGCAGACCGGAGTCTTCTGCGATCAGAATTTTCTTGTGGGAACGTTCCCGCTCTCCGAGTTCCCTCAATTGATCAACTTGAAGTGTTGTTTCAGGATTGATATCTGCCACGATTTTTTCGAAATCCAACAGAAGCATCATTTCTTCTTCCATCTTAATGACTCCTGTTATTTGAGTCTCTAAACCTTGATACATTTTACTCGGTTTTTCAATCTGCTCCCAAGAAATACGATGGATCTGGGTGACAGTATGTACATGGAATACGATTTTCGTTTGGTTGAACTCTGACAGAATGAATTTATCTTGTTCCGGTTGTTCGGAAGGATCGAACCCAAGTGCGTGGGCCACGTTCACAACCGGTACGACTTCACCTCGGATTTCAATTATTCCCTCTACCGAAGAATGCGAATGTGGAATTTTCGTAATGGGTTGGGGATTTAGTATCTCCTTAACCTTGATAACATTGATTCCGAAACGATTTTCGCCGACTCCGAATTCAACAATTTCCAGTTCGTTTGTACCACTTTCAAGCAGTATTCCTTGATCCTTATCCATAGGTATCGTCCTTCCTAATCATTAAGTTATACCCTATATATCGACTTCGTTCGCCTTTTTTTTAGCATAACTTTGTTAGAAGCTTCTTATTGGCTTTGATTTCACCACTATCTGTTTCAATCGTTTCTAATAATGATATACACAAGAAGTCCAACCACAGGAAAAATCAAGGTACCAACCAATACAACCAAACAATAAAGTTCACTATTGGATTTCTTCTTTGCATCTCGGTAAGCCCATACACTTGTAAAGATATTAAGTACAATGAGGCCAATTATAAAGAGAAGCACTATCAAAAATAGGATGGGAAACTCCATACTACACCTCCCTCTCTGGACTCCTTATACGTATTCAGCCCCCCCTTAAGTTTCAAACACTTCAGGAGTTGTTTACAAACAAACAACCGGCGAAAAGATAAAAAGTAGAGAGGAGGATTCAAAGGAATAAGGTGGCTTTCAAACTTGCGGTGGGAGCAAGAAGAAGTGGCAGAGCTGGTCACTTTCTTGTTAACTTCTGATGCACCATATATTAATGGAGAAGTCATCCGTATAGATGGTGGGTTCACCAACACAAAATTTTAAATAAAAAAATCCAGGGACCCTGGATTTTTTTATGCGGCGCGCCGCTTGGTTCGTTTGGTCATTCTCTGCCATACTTTGATAGAAGCGACAAACAGGAGATGAATAGCTCCATAACCGCTAATAGCAAGCAAGCAAATTGGCCAGAATTGACTTGGAAGCGACGATTCGTTTTGTACCATGGCGTACCGATCGACCAATTGCAGGAAACTAAAAACCAATAGCGCCGTTGCTGAGTAGCTCAAGGTCAATGCCCACTGCTTAACAATTAACCATTCGATAATCGGACGGATTACCCACATAAGAGACATCATAAATATGAACACGAGCGAAAATTGGACATAACTAGGATTCCAACCGACGATATGCCATAAATCGGCATCAACCAACCCAATGACCTGATCGAGAATCGATAAATCAATCCAACCTTCCATAATCCTTCCACTCCTTTGTTCAAATCTATAAACCATTATGAACAAAGGAGAACGAAAATAAACTTACACTTTGATTAGACCCTTGTTTTTCATCCACTTGAGGCCCTCTCTTCTACTAAGTGGACGAAGCTCGGTATTATTAATGAAATCCTGCACTGCTTCAGGAGCCGTTTTACTATATTCACGCAACGCCCATCCAATCGCCTTCTCAATGAAGAATTCCTTTTCATTCTTCAGAACCTCCACGGTTTCAAACAGCAATCGTTCATCCGTCATATCTTTGAATTTGAGTTGATGTAGTACACTGGAGCGCCGGACCCACATGTTGTCTGACTGACGCCACTCTTTTGTCACCGGAATAAGTTGATCAGGGTACATAAGAAAATAACCGCCACACAATTTTGCAGCGAGAACATCGACTGTATCCCACCAGGACTCGGTCATAAGCAGCTTCTTATACTCATCAATAGCGCCTCTTGAAATGAACTTCTTGCCTTTTTCCAATAGGGAAAGCGCAGCGTAATGACACTCACGTTCTCTCTGCTGAAACAATAGATGCGCTGCCTCAAAACGCTCCTCCTCCGAAATTCCTCGGAACTCCTTTAATATGGGGGACAACAACTTTTTTTGCTCGGGTGCTTTAATCCCAAAGAATGCAAAGTGATGTTTCATATACTTCTCCATCCCTTGGCGATTCTCATCGTTCCGATGTTCAGAGAAAGTTTCTACAATTCTCCTAGTTATCTCCTCACTCTCTCCCATTTCATTCACTCCCATTTAAGATTGCAAAAAATGCTCTAACTGGCTCCTTTGTTCCTCCGCTTCCCGGTAGCCCTGTTCATACAAAGCATGGAGCCTGTCACGATTACGCTCTATCCTACTGACCTTCAGTGGATGAATTGGTTGAATAACAAACGCAGACCCTTCATCCTCCATCTGTTTCAGTTGTTCCATTTGTCGGTTATATTTTAAATGTCTACCCAATAGAGCATTGGCGAACAAAGGATAATTCTTATATCTCCTTAGAAAATACCATCCCAGCTTCATCTTCTTCTTCACATATCCATCGTTCCTTGTTGAAATGATGACATGTTTTTTATTCCCTTTGTCTATAGAGGGCTGAATAGGAACAGGGTCTGCAATCCCTCCATCCATCAACTCTCGTCCGTCATACTCGATACTCGGGGCTACTAACGGTAGCGAACTGGATGCTCGAATCACTTTGAGTAGCGATTCACGATTTGGAAAGTCCTCGTAAAATAAGGACTCACCTGATTTCATGTCTGTTGTTGCCACGGCAAAGGTCGTTTTTCTGTTTTGAAATGCCTCATAATCGAATGGAACAAGCTGATTAGGTAACGTATCGAATATGAAATCCATTCCAAACAGCTGTTTCTGGGTAAACATCCGCTTGTACGATATGTATTCCGGGTGACTCCCATACTCTACGATCACTTCGTAGTTACGTCCCCTTTGTCCTGCTACGTAAGAACTTCCATTACACGCGCCTGCAGAGGCACCTACAACATAAGGGAAGTGGATTTTCTCATCCATAAAATAATCGAGCACTCCTGCCGTATAAGCCCCCCTCATACCTCCACCTTCTAAGATCAATCCTGTCTGCTGCATTGCCTTCCCTCCTCTATTCTCTTTCTATTATAAACACAATTGACATATTTTTATAAACGTGATGCTTCAAAATCATCACGAAAAACGGAATCAAAAAAGAAGAAAGCAACCGGTATGCGGCTGCTTTACTCCTGTGATATGATCAGTTTACTATAGATTCAGATTTGGATTTCTTGGCGTGCTTCTCATCAATCTCTTGTTCTATTTTTTCAAGTGCTTGCTCATCATTTAATAATTGCCTTTTGTTTTGATCGACCAGGTTTTCAAATGAAATACGATTGGATCTCATTCCATTTTACTCCTTTCGTTCAGCTTACGATAAAAAGTATAACACGTCATCATTCTGAATTGTTTGAACATTTTGTTAAGATTCATTTACTTGGAGGTTACACTATGCATTCACGAATCAATCCACGTCTTTCTACTATCGAAATATCAGGAATTCGAAAATTCTTTAACATGGTTAGCGACTATGACGATGTTGTTTCATTAACGATCGGCCAACCGGATTTCCCTACTCCCTCATCCATTAAACAGGCCGGAATTGATGCGATCCATAATAACCAGACGAGCTATACTCATAATGCAGGGATCATCGAATTACGAAGAGCAATCTCTGCACATGTTTCCACCTTATATCAACTTGATTATGAACCAGTCGAAGAGATCATCGTAACCGTCGGGGCTTCACAAGCAATTGACATTACGCTACGGACCATACTAGAAACTGGCGATGAAGTCCTTCTGCCAGGTCCAGTTTACCCTGGGTATGAGCCTCTGATTAAGTTATCTGGTGGAGTCCCGGTTCATATTGATACTCGAGATAATGGATTTAAATTAACGGCAGACCTTATCAGAGAAAACGTGACACCTGAAACAAAAGCCATCATCCTGCCGTACCCTTCTAACCCAACCGGTGTTTCTTTGACGGAGAAGGAACTTAGGGACATTGCGGACCTGGTAAAAGAAAGGGAACTATTCATCATTGCCGATGAAATTTACGGAGAACTGGTATTTGAACAAGAACACACCTCTATCGCAAAGTTCAAAGAAATAAAGGATCATGTAGTCGTCATTAATGGCGTATCAAAATCCCAAGCTATGACAGGATGGCGAATTGGCTATACGCTTGCTCCTGCCTGGTTATCCCGACACCTGTTGAAAGTTCATCAATATAATGTTTCCTGTGCCTCGAGCATTAGTCAGCATGCCGCACTAGAAGCATTGCAGAACGGCAGAATCTATACCGAAGAAATGAAAGCTGCTTACCAAAAAAGAAGAGACTATGTTCTCAATAGATTGAATAAAATGGGGTTAGATTACTCTGCACCTGATGGAGCTTTCTATGTATTTCCGTCTTTAGCTCTTCAGGGCGAGACGACATTCAACTTGGCAGTAAGAATGGTGAAGGAGGCAGGTGTTGCGCTCGTTCCAGGGGATGCATTCTCGGAGTATGGAGAGGGGTATATGAGACTTTCCTACGCTTACAGTTTAGAAACTCTTGAAAAAGGGTTGGACCGTTTAGATAACTTCCTGTTAAACAATAGAATATAACTTTTCTTTTTGACGATATTCCTTACTGCATCCAAGCTTAAAAGAAAACAAACGCCTTGGATAAATTGCACTCCTAAGGCGTCTGTTTATACTTGATGTTCCATCTGCATTTTATTTAATAATAGATCCAGTTCTTGACTCACCTCGACCGATTCTTGACTTGCAAAGCCTTGGTTCGATGCGATTTCAATCATCTTCTTTCGTAGTCTTTCCACTTCGTCATCAAGTGGTAGTTCATACTTCATGTTCATCTGAGCGCCCCCTGATGTTTAGTCTGACTTAAGCATAACACAGGATGAAATTAACAGGAAAGAATGTTTGTTCCCCTATTCCTTATTCGCACCGAATTATCTCAAAGAATGGGATTCCTGTAAATACCTTTGACAAAGCTAGTGACCTGTCGACATATTACACTTTTGTAAACCCTCATTTAGACCGCTTTTCATTTAGTTCTGATGTGATAAAATATAAAGGAGATTGAACGACCAAGCATGTATCCTGTGTTCATCAAGAAAGGAAGATCTGCATTGTCAGAGCAATCAAAGAATGAGTGGCTGGAATGGTTGAAAGCTATTGCCATCGCCATAACATTAGCCTTTATATTAAGAACTTTTTTCTTTGCGACATCCATTGTAGAAGGAGCTAGCATGGACCCTACGCTCGAAAACGGGGAACGTGTAATGTTCAATAAAATCATCTATTATATCGACGAACCTGAACGAGGGGACATCGTGATCATCGAACGTCCTGTCAAAAGTTATGTAAAACGTATAATCGGCCAGCCAGGGGACACGGTTGAGATAAGAAATCATACTCTATATATTAACGGTGAAGAGCAAAAACAAAACTATCTTAACGATAGCGCAATTAACGGCACTAGAGATTATGGTCCCGTTCAAGTACCTGATGGAAAATATTTCGTGATGGGTGACAATCGTGCTATCAGCAAAGATAGCCGGAACGGACTCGGTTTTATCGACGAAGAGGAGATTATCGGACGAACTGAATTAGTGATCTATCCCTTCAATGAATGGGGATTAACCAAGTAGAACAAAGAAACCTCATGCTTTCTAAGCATGAGGTTTCTTTCATGTTTTATTAATATGGTCTAGCCTTGTTCTAGTGCTAAAACAAAACTAAACGGAAATTCACTGTAATTACTGCAAATAGTTAACGTTGTTTTAGAATCCATATAGTAGGCGGAGTGAAAACTAACCCCCGGGTCATACCCCATAACATAACATTTAAGCCACTCATCCTCTTGCTTTTTCAACCAAACCCCGTATCCATAATAAATATCTTCCGTAACCTTTTGATAAGGAGTCAAAAGTGCATTCGTCGTATCCGGATTCAATAGTTTGTGGTGGATCAACGCATCCCAAAAGCATTCCATATCTTTCACTGTCACGTAAGCTCCACCATCCGGCCCCCCTATGATCGGGAGAGCGTAACTGTTCGTTCTCTTGCCACTTTCATCGTCTATATACCCTAAAGCTGTTTGCTCAGGTAATCGGTCCATTGAAAAATAACCCGACGCCCCCATGCCAGCTACATCAAATACATGTTCTTGAACATAATCCCTAAACGACTGACCCGATACTTCCTCAACGACTAATCCAAGCAAGATAAAAGCTCCATTATTATAATGGAAGGCCTCGCCTGGAGTATGCTTCATCGCTTCATGTTGGAACAGTGGCAGAAAATCAACCGGGTTTTTCATTTGATAAGTCGGGCGTTCCCTCCACAATTCCTCATAATTGTCCATCTCGTCCTCGTCGAAGTAGTCTGGTATTCCTGAGGTATGAGTTAGCAGATGATGCAAAGTGATATCATCATTCCATAGTGGAAATGATCGAGGCAAACATTGGTTAATAGTTGTATCAAAAGTCAACTTACCTTGGTCTACTAGTTGACAGATTGCTACAGCTGTGAATATCTTGCACCCTGAAGCAATTTGAAACCTCGTGTCGAGCAGATTGGGTAACCCTTCTGCCTCATTCCGATACCCTCGTATTTTCTCCATTAACGAATAACCTTGACTTGATAAAGAAAGTACTCCTGAGAAATCTTCTTCATTAAGTTTTCTTTTCAAAGATTCCGTTTTTAAATTTCCCATTAATCATCCCTCCTGATTGTTTGAATAGCCCACACATCAGGATTTCATCATGGTAATCACCTGCTCTTATGTACTCGAGACTTAAATTATACTGAAAATTCTAACATCACTAAGCAAAATAAAAGGAAACAGAAGGACCTGTTCCCCGGTTAAGTATGGTTTACCCTTTATCAAAGATATTCATCGCAGTTAAACCAACACCTATGATTACACACACAAACCACATTACTAATTCCATGGTGTCACCCCCCTCATCTCTTATAGTTTATCAAAAAACACAGAAAAAATCGTCTCCATTAATAGAAGTTCCCTGTTGCTCATAAAAAATAACTCAAATACATCGCAGATTACGTTTAATGACCTGATAACCGAGGTATCATGGAATAGAACATAAGCGTTCTACATATACACTTGGGGCTCGCTTCGATAAAATATAGATAAGGAGGTCCCCCAATGAATCTCATCTATCGTTTTTTTATTTTTTGGTACATATGCGGTGTATTCCTGCTCACTTTTGACCTGATTCCACCTTGGTTAGAATGGGCAAATAGCGTATTCCTTATCGCAGCAGGTATTGTGAGTGGCCTGTACTTCATTTCTTTGTACGGGCGTCGTTTTGGTATTCTCTACAGTCTTTGGATTATTGTCGCTAGTATCTGGATTGAGCATCTGGGTGTGGAGTATGACTTTTTATTCGGAGCTTATCAATACACGGATAACTTTGGATTGAAACTCTTCAACACACCAATCACTATCGGATTTGCCTGGCTTCTTATTATGGGCTGCTCACATGAATTAGCAAGAGTCATCACAAGGCTTTCGAATACTATAGTATCCAAAATCATGTTCATCATTATCGGGGGTTTATTAGCTGTGACGATGGATTTAATCCTGGATCCTGTTTCTTTCAAAGTAAAGGAATATTGGTTATGGGAAGAACCAGGGTTGTACTATGACATCCCTTTCTCTAACTTCGTTGGCTGGATGGTTGTAGCATCAGCTTTGCATTTATCATTCGTTCTCGTTTCCCCTACCAAACATACACAGGTTGAACTTTGGGAGAATAGGCTGGCACTCGTTTATGGACTCATCATTGTGATGTTCTGCATCATTGCTGTCTCAGGAGGTCTATGGCTAGCCTCTGCACTCGTGATTGTTCTCAGTGTACTTTGGTATTCACTTTACTTTTTAAGGAGAACCCGCCATGAAGAGAGCTGAGAAAAACAAGTTAATAGAATGGGGTTTTACGCGCTTTAATCGTTTTTTTCTCCGTTATCATTTTGAACAAATTCACCTATGGAAAGACTCGAAGGAGATTCCTAACAAACGGACATTATTTCTTATCAACCATTCGACGTGGTGGGATCCGCTTCTCATCTTTTATTTGAACGACCAAATTGTGCAATCGGAAGGATACGCTATGATGAGCGAGAAAGGCATGAAGAAACACCCATTCTTCCAGAAGGTGGGTGGCTATTCCATCAATGCTGAGCTCCGGCGGGATATGATCGAATCGCTTCAGTACTCCATTCAATTACTTAATGAAGACAAGACTGTTTGGATATTTCCTCAAGGACAGGAGGAACATCTAGAGAAACGCCCTCTTGAATTTTTTTCTGGCACTGCCTACATAGCAGAGCATAGTGAAGACGTGAATGTTGTTCCGATCAGCCTATATTATAGTCTTGAGCATTCCCGTAGACCGAACGTCTATGTAAGAATAGGCGAACCAGTAAAGAACAGCTCCTTCTCTTCGCTTAACCGAAAAGAACTATCCAATCTGTTGGAGGACCTAGCGACGAAGCAACTGGATGAACTGCGTGAAGCTGTCATTCAAGAACGGCACAATTTATTTGATCAACAATTTCGGAGGTGGAAGGAACAATGATTTTTTACTCCCTATTGATTCTTACCATCCTGCTTAACATTTGGACCATTATCAATGGAATATTTCTCTACCCTCTAAAACACAATATGACCCTTTCATCGACTCCCAAGGTATCTTTGCTCATTCCATTAAGGAATGAGGAGGAGAACGTGAAGGGTCTGATTGCTTCCTTGAAGCGATTAACTTATGACAATTTGGAGATTCTGCTGTTAGACGATCACTCTGAAGATGATACGTATAGATTACTCGATCAGGAAATAAGTGATGACCCAAGGTTCAGAATCATTAGCGGCCGCCCCCTTCCTTCTGGCTGGAACGGTAAGGTACATGCTTGTCATCAACTCTCTGAGGAAGCGAACGGAGCGTACTTGCTATTTTTGGACGCGGACGCGAGAGTCGCTCCCCATGTTATAGAGAGCACGGTTGCTACGATGAAGAAATTCGATGCTTCAATGCTAAGTGGATTTCCACACTATCCGAATGATCATTTTCTAAGTCACATGCTCGTACCTCTCCAACACATGGTTGTCCAACTGCACCTCCCGTTAATGATTGCCAACCATACTACTCGCCCAGCTTTTACTGCTGCCTGTGGTATCTTTATTTGTATAGAAAAGTCAGCCTATATCAAAATTGGTGGACACGAATCCGTCAAGGACTCTTTGGTGGAAGATGTTCATATTGCAAGAGAAGTAAAGAAGCACGGACTTCGTATGATTCTTGTTAATATTACGCCGTCGGTTCTGTCTTATATGTACAGTTCTTCAAAAGAGACGTGGAATGGTTTTAAGAAGAACATCTATTCAGGATTAGGGCGTTCCGTGTGGATGGTGCTCTTCCTTTCTATCTTCTATACGGTTCTGTTTCTACTCCCGACAGCTTATATTTTCTTTGCCATAACTGAAGGAAGTATGCTTTATTTACTCCCTTACCTGTTAACTGTAACTTTTAAAATGTATGTAGACAGTCGTACGGGGCATCCGCTTTGGCTTTCCTTCTTTTTACCCGTATCTGTCATGATCATGATCACATTAATGGTAGTATCCATGTTTGTACACCTCAAAGGAGATACTTATCAATGGAAAGGACGGTCTTATGAATGAAAGTAGCGATTGTCGGTGGGGGGCTCGGTGGTTTATCTGCCGCGGTCACCCTTGCTAAACACGGGTTGGAAGTAGATGTTTATGAGAAGAATCATCACTTTGGCGGAAAAATGATGGCCGTTGATGAACAGGGTTACCACTTCGATTTCGGACCTAATACGATGACAATGCCGGAAGTGTTTTGTGACGTAGTCCGTCAAGGAGGTCTTATCCCGGAAGAAGAATTGGAATTCATCCAACTAGAAAGACACACTCGCAACCAATTTCCTGATGGGACAGTATTTGATCTCTCCTCCAATCCAGCGGATATGAAAGAACAGCTCGAAGCCATGGACCAAAAAGGAGCTGCACGTTACGATCGTTTCTTGGATGAAGTGGAGCGATTATATGACTTGTCTAAGCAGCACTTCCTTCATCGAACCTTTTCAAGCTGGTCCGATTATCTCTCACCAGGACTGGCAAAAGCGTTAGCACAAGTAAGGCCCTGGCAATCAATGGATCGCTTCTTCCATTCTTACTTTTCAAATCCTAAGATTATTCAATCATTGAATCGTTACTCAACATATGTAGGCTCAAGCCCTTTTACTACTCCTGCTACCTTCGCGATGATTGCTCATTTGGAGTTGAATGATGGCGTCTATTATGTTCGAGGAGGTAACACGAATATTGCCAAAAGCTTTGTAAAGGCAGCTCGTCGTCAGGGGGCACGTTTACATAACAATCAACCCGTGCGGAAGGTACTGACTGAGGGAAACACCGCTGTCGGTATAGAGCTAGAGTCAGGTGAACAAGTCGAGGCAGATTACGTATTGATAAATGGGGATCTGTTGGAAGCTGTCCCGAAGCTCTTGGGTCAAGATGCGAGCCCATCGCTTTCAAAACAAAAGCTTAAAAAGATTGACCCTTCCATCTCAGCTTTTGTCATTATGGCAGGACTGGACACAAAACTTGATCAACTGCATCACCACCATGTGCTGTTTTCGAATGATTACAAAAAAGAATTCAATCAACTTCAAAAAGGTAGATATGCTGATGATCCTACCATCTATTTATGTACATCTTCCAAGTCAGATCCGAGTGTATCGCCAGAAGGAGACAACACATTCCTTCTTGTAAATGCACCAGCACTTGAAGAAAGGAATACTCAAGACGATCAAGCCTATAAACAGTTGATCTATAATAAATTGAAACGAAATGGTATTCCGCTTGAATCGCACGTGAAATACGAGAAAGTCATAACCCCCAAACAAATCGCGGACATGTTCGGTGCTTATAAAGGGTCTTTATACGGTCCCTCTTCCAACCGGAAGCTGCAGGCATTTATGAGACCATTTAATAAATCGAAGGACGTCGATAACCTCTTTTTCTGTGGTGGAAGCACACACCCTGGTGGAGGGTCACCGATGGTCGTTTTAAGCGGGCAGAACGTAGCGAATGAAATGATTGGAAAACTCGTAAATATCGAGTGATACTACAAAAAGAAGCAGATTACTGCATCTCAGCAATAATCTGCTTCTTCTGTTGATCGCTCACATAATTCCGCTCACTGAATACTTGATAGTCATTATTTCTTATCGATTGAATGATAGCACGATACATTCGAGCAGCTCCTCCGACTGGAGCCTGTGAGTAAAGTGGATAGTATGAAATCGTCTTTAGCGCATTAGCATAATACGCTTCGGCGTCCGTAGCCAGATCCTCCCACAATTGAACAAAAGCCGGACTCAACCTGCGATTTTTCAAATCATCCATTGTGTAGGCGTGCTTATCCAATAATTCAGTAGGTACATATATACGGCCTCGTTCGAGGTCTTCTCCTATATCCCTCAGAATATTGGTGATTTGCATCGCGTAGCCAAGTTCAACAGCACCTTGGCGAAGCATCGGCGTTTTACCAGGTGCGAGGACTGGCAGTAACATAAGTCCGACCGTACTCGCAACATGATAGCAATATCTAAGTAAATCGTCTTTTGTCTCAATCGGCTCCGGGTAAAGATCCATTCTCTGCCCTTCAATCATGTCATAGAAAGGTTTGGCATCCATAGAAAACTTCTCGAAAACGTCCTCTAAGGCAATCCAAGCAGGATGTTCCGACATCAACTTGCCTTCCATGAACAATTCAAACTCCTCAGCAAATTGCTCCAGCTCCTCTTTAGGGCTCGTCCCTTCATCGACAATGTCGTCAACCCTTCGACAAAAAGCGTAAATCGCCCATACAGCATACTTCTGCTGTTTTGGAAGCAACGAGAATGCTTTGGAGAATGTTTTGGAATGTTCTTCGATGATCTTTCTACAATAATGGTAAGCTTGGTTCAAATCCGTCATCACTTAACACCTCGCTTGTAATTATGCCTTTCTGAGGACCCAAATTGCAAATGATTTGCCAATAGTTTGGCACCTTGCATAACGATGGGCACCCCGCCACCAGGGTGGACGGAAGCTCCAACAGCATAAAGGTGTTCAATTGGATAAGGTTTCATTTGTGGACGGAAAACACCCGACTGAAACAGTGTAGGGGCTATCCCGAAACTTCCACCAGCATATAAGCCTTCCTTTTGTGCTTCTTCTGGAGTACGGATCTTCATCCAGTTAATCTGATCTTTCAATCCTGGAAAACCTCTTGACTCCATTTGGTTGATTACATACTGTATCAATTCTTCTTTCTTACTCCAATCCACATTGGGACCCACGGGAACCGGAATGAGCGTATATAATACCCCTTTTCCTGGTGGAGCAAGTGAATCATCCACCATAGAAGGGTGGAATGTATAAAAAGAAGGGTCATCCGGTAACTCCTTCGTTTCGAATACTTGCCGCATGTGGCGGTCGAAGTCTGAAGAAAGGAAGAACTGATGAATCGATGAATGCTCATAATTCTTATCTAGCCCCATATAGATAAGGAGGCATCCTGATGAAGGTGTGTATTTTCGATTCAGTCGATACTCTTCAGGTACGAGACGGTCCATCAATGGGAAATCTCCATTTAAAATAACATCATCCGCTTGGTACGTCTTGCCATTCACGACAATGCCCTTTGCTTGGTGATTTTGAATGTCTAAATTTTCAACAGGAGCATTCGTCATGAAATGAACTCCTCGCTCCTCTAACTCCTCAACAATCAATTCCACCAGGTGTGCATAGCCACCTTTCAAGTACCAAATCCCATGCTCATGTTCACTGTAGGAAACAAGTGAATACATAGCCGGGGATTGTTGGGGATGGCCGCCGATATAGAGTGTTTGTAATGAATATGCTTCTACTAGACGTTCATCAGAAAAGTAACGTCTCATCATCCGACGGACATTCTGATATGCTCGTAAGCGAATCAGAGTGCGAAGGTTCTTACCAGAGAAAAAGGTTCTCTTTTCTACGAAAGATTGTTCCAAGAATTGGCTTCTACCTTGAAGAAAGCGAATCTTCATATCGCTTAAAAACCGGTCGAACCCTTTCTCCTGACCCGGGAACTTATCAGCAAGTTCCTCCTTCTGCTGAACAGGATCGGAATATTTGGTATAAGTAGATCCATCACTGAAATTCACATCATATAAAGGGTTGCAAGGCAGAAGAGGGAACCTCGATTTCTCCATTCCACCCTCTTCTAGAATATTGAGAAGCATATCGGGAAGCAATACGATGGTAGGACCTTGATCAATTTTGTATTCCCCATGCCTTTCATACGTCAGTCGTCCACCAAGATGTTTTTCCTTCTCCACAATAGTCACATTTCGATCTGGTTCATTGGATAACAGCAGGGCTGTAACCAACCCACCTATACCCCCGCCAACAATTATCGTTTCCTTTTGTTTCATGTAGGTTGCACCTCTTCCTCTCTAATCCAACCTGTCGTAATCCTAGCTGACTCTAAAATTGTCGGAAGTCCACTTCCAGGGTGCGTCCCCCCGCCTACTAACCAACAGTGCTCCAGCTCTTGAAATCTATTGTGCGGCCTGAAGTACATCATTTGTGACAACTGGTGCCCTAAGGAGAAGGTAGCTCCTTTATGGACAAAATGATCTTGTTCCCATTGCTTAGGAGTCAAAACCTTCTCAGCTACAATATGTTCCCGAATATCGGAGAATCCTGTTTTCTTCTCTAATTCTTCGTAGACCAACTGTTTAAACACTTCCTCTTTCTCATCCCAATCAATTTCTGAATAGTTATTCGGAACAGGAGCAAGGATATAAACGGCCGAGTGTCCTTCAGGTGCAAGAGTATCATCTGTTACACTTGCATTATGGATATAGATGGATGGCTCCTCTGACAGCACAAGATCCTTTGTCATTTCATTCACGTTTTTTTGGTAATCTTCTGCGAAGAGAATCGTATGGTGTGGCATATCGTACAACTTATCCAAACCAACATAGATCATGAATGTAGAACAAGAATATTTCTTTTTAGCCAATTTATCCGACTTGAACTTTTTCAAGTCCTTGTCCTCTACCAAATGATTCATCGCATGGGCAAAGTCAGCATTGACAATGAACTCATCCGCTGTCACCTTTTCCCCCGATTCCAATTCTAAGCCCGTGATTTTCTTCCCGTCTAAAACAAAATTACGGACTCCTTGACCTAGATATATTTGTCCACCATGCTCTTCCGTTACTCTCGCCATTGCTTTAGACAACTGGTTGACCCCACCTTTGGGGTGGAAGACACCATGAGCATGTTCCATATAAGAGAGAATGGAAAATGCGCCGGGACACTCCCACGGAGACATCCCTAGATATTTCGCCTGGAATGTGAAGGCGATTTTTAATTTTTCATCATTAAAGTATTCTGACAATACGTCGTAAACTGATTTACCTAGCGATAATTTCGGCAGGGCTTTTAAAGTTCGTTTACTTACATAATCCCTTAAACGATGGTGCCTTGTCTGCAATAAAGGAGTTAAGGCATCCATTTTCTCTTTCGTTTCTTTCATGAAGCGTTGATAACCGACTTCATTGCCGGGGAAATACTCTCTGATGACACGAAGCATCTTTCTTCTGTCCCGATACATCGGAACACGCTTCCCGTCGAACTGCAGTTCATACATGGGAGAAAGCT
This sequence comes from Halobacillus salinus, assembly GCF_004684905.1. GTDB lineage: Bacteria > Bacillota > Bacilli > Bacillales > Halobacillaceae > Halobacillus > Halobacillus salinus. The sequence continues at coordinate 1,658,053 of NZ_SRJC01000001.1, forward strand.
CAATGAGATCCATATAATCATGGACATTTCGATCCGCTGATTGAAATATCTCTTCCATGATATGGGGCATACTAAGGAATGTCGGACCGATATCGAACGTATAATCCCCCAACGAGAAGTGCCCGTTCCTACCACCAACATAGTGCTGTTTCTCATATACATGAACATCATATCCCTTTGAAGCTAAAATCATAGATGCAGCCAATCCACCGGGACCAGCACCCACTACTGCAATCTTCTTCATCCTATTCACCTTCCTCACGACAACTTACAAACATTATAACGAACCCTTTATGTAAAGTACGGCAATATGCCCACCTCAATGTGCTCACTTTCGTCCACTAATTTATAGAAGTCATTGTCCTAATCCTTACCCCTTTTTACACTTTTATAACCACCAGGAGTATAATTCGCCTCATAATCATTTAAAAACCGTTCATACTAGTGATAAGGAGGACGGAATCATGAGAGCTAAACAGCGAGTACACGGGCCTTATTACCCTTCCCATGCCTTGGTTTCAAACCCAACAGAACAGAAGAGTCAATTAAACCACTGGTGTGAGGAGATTGATCATTGCAGTGAACATCAATCAGAAACCCCAGCTAGTTCTGATACAAGAAGTCAAATAATGAAAGCAGCACCGACTTCCTATACGAACTAGGTAAGTGTCTATACGCCAGAGCCCCTTCTTGCATACGCTGAGTATGTAAACAACAGGAGGTGAGCTTTTATGTACGGAGGATGCTACCCTTATGGTGGACGTCGTTGTCAAAGAGTCGGTGGGTACGGAACTGGAAATGGCTTCGCATTAATCGTTGTCTTGTTCATTCTGTTGATTATTGTCGGAGCGGCATTTTACTGCTAAAACCACCCCTTGAATAAATAATAAAAACGAAAAAGGCGGAATCACAAAAAAGTGATTCCGCCTTTTTTCTTGTTGCAAAAGAACCCTGTTAATGAAGGTGATCCCTCGTGAAAATAGATGACAACTCTTCCGGGGGAAGTGGTCTGCTGTAGTAGTAACCTTGCATTTCATCGCAGCGCTCTGCTTTTAGAAAGGCTAATTGCTCTGCTGTCTCTACTCCTTCGGCAATAACCTTCATGTTCAAGGAATGGGACATATGAATGATCGACTTAACGATTGCTTGGTTCTGCTCTTGGTTCTCATTAATAAATGCTTTATCAATTTTCAGTTTACTTACAGGGAAACGACTCAAATATTTCAATGAAGAGTATCCTGTTCCAAAATCATCGATCGATACATGAACACCGAGGTTTCTCAAGTCATTTAAGGTTTTTATGATGTACTCCTCATTCGACATTGCCATGCTTTCTGTAATCTCAAGTTCGAGGTAGTGTGGATCAAGACCTGTTTCCTTCAAGACCCTCTTAACTCGTTGAACAATATCTTTCTGATGGAACTGCAGCGCAGATAAATTCACTCCGACAATTACTGGAGGGTGCCCTTGGTCCTGCCATTGTTTATTTTGAATACAAGCTTCACGCATCACCCACTCACCAATCTCCACGATAAGACCGTTCTTTTCCGCAATCGGTATGAACTCGGACGGCGAAACCACACCTCTCGTGGGGTGATGCCAACGGATGAGCGCTTCCATCCCTACTACTTTACCCGTTAGGATACTTTTTTGAGGTTGGTAATGTACTTGAAGCTCATCTCTTTCTATAGCTTTTCTTAAATTCGTTTCAATGGATAACATGTTTTCAAATTTCTCGGTCATGGACGTATCATAGCTCATAAATGAATTCCGCTGCGTTTCTTTTACCGTGTACATGGCACTATCAGCTTTCTTTATTAGCTCATCTACAGTAGTTCCTTGGAAAGGATAATAGCTTAGCCCCACACTTATTGTAGTAAATAGATCATATCCATCAATGGTGACTGGCTGCTTGAAAGTATCAATCATGGACTGTGCATGGCTTTCCGCTTCTTCCATTGAATTTATGTACCGTTGCAACACAAGAAATTCATCGCCACCCAGACGCGCTACAAACGTAGTAGAACCGTTTGTCTTCTTTAATCTAGAAGCGCAGGCTTGAAGCAGCTTATCTCCAAACGTATAGCCAAGTGTATCATTGATCTGTTTGAAATAATCGATATCAATGAAGTGGACGGCAAACTTCTCTCCGTTCCCGTGAGCTTCTTGAATAGCTTGACTTAGTATTTCGTTAAAGTATAAGCGATTAGGAAGATCCGTCATCTCATCGAAATAGGACATAAACTCTATTTTCTTTTCATTATGTACGCGTTCTGTCACATCACGGACGATGGCTACTCTCACCAGATCATTCTGGGCGTATCGATGAGCCACCACCTCGACAAACACAGCATTTCCATTCTTCCCCATTCCTTTTATAGGTGGGCTTTCTTCATCGTTCATCGAGAGGTTTGTCACCCTTTGATGATGTTTACGATCAACCAACTGATAAACCTCGGTTCCCCTTAAGTCCTCCGGTTCGTGACCGAACAGATGAGCAAACGTGCTATCACAATCAACGATAACTCCATCCTCATGGATGACCACACCCTCCGATCGAACCTGATCCCATTCTTTAAGTATCTTCCTATGCTCTTCAGGAATCGAGACGGGTACAATGATAATGGCGTATAAAGCCTCGTCCTCCAACTTCAATGACTTTAGGTGGAACGTTCCCTTCAACTTCTTATTCAGATGCAATACCTGATGACTTTCTTTGCCGTGTCTCCATTTCTCCCTTGGAAAAAATATGTCCACTGAACTCCCTTCGACTTCCCCCATAAGTTGGACAGCCGAAGGATTACAGCGGACAATAAGATGCTCTTCATTTACGAAAATAAGTGGGTCATTTAAATGCTTGTATAACCACTCGTGAATCGGAAGTTCTTTCTCACTTGTATACGACATGACGCATCCCCCTAAAGACTAACCGATAATTATTCTCTCTTTTGGATAATGGTACTTTCCTGAAGTACGGTCTTTCTGGAAAGAAAATAAGAACGTTAAAATCCCAATTCGCCCGAGGAACATTAACAGCATTAACACACATTTTCCAAAAACGGAAAGTCCAGGTGTAATGCCAAGAGACAGGCCAACTGTCCCAAAGGCAGACGTAACTTCAAATATAATCTCGTTCAAATTGAAAGGCTCCGTTATGGAGAGGGCGACGATTGCCGTAAAAACGGTGATAAGGGCCATCAATGTTACAACAACAGCCCGGTTCAAATCCTCGTTGTGAACCTCTCTTCTGAAAATTCGTATCCTCGATCCACCTCTAGCGAAAGTGAGGATGAAGATTATGACAAGCGCGAAAGTTGTTGTTCGTATCCCGCCTCCGACACTACTTGGAGATGCACCGATAAACATCAAAGATGACATGAAAAGTTGCGTTTGCTCTTGGAATTGGTTGATATCCATAGTGGACAAACCACCACTTCTTGTCGTTACGGACTGGAACAAAGCATAAAAGAAAATTTCGTGCCAGGATTTTCCTGAAAAGAAATAGTTAAACTCCAAAGCAATGATCATAATCGCTCCGAATCCTACTAACACGAAGAAAGTAAAACTTGTCAACTTCGCAAATAAAGAAAAGCGAATCGTTTTCACTCGATCATTATGAAACAAATATTGCTTGACTTCGATCAATACCGGGAACCCAATAGCCCCAGCAATGATTAGAATCATATTGATGAACTGTACGAAATAGTCATCACTGAAAGGAATCAGAGATTGACCTGTAATATCAAAGCCACCGTTCGTCATTGCACTGATTGTACCGAAGAATCCTTGTAAGTAAGCTTCACCGGGATCATAATACTGAAGGAAATATGTCCCGAGCGTCAAAAAGCCTAGAAGCTCTATCAGTAAAACAACAAGAACGATTTGCTGAACCATACTTACCATGCCCTGGAAAGAATTTCGGTTTTGGTCTGTCATAATGAGACGACGTTCTTTCAAACCGATTTTCTTCCCTAACATGAGCCAAATCAAAGTTCCTAAGGTCATAACTCCAATTCCACCAAACTGCAGGACAAGTGCAAGGATAAATATTCCTGTTGTACTAAATGTCTCGGCTGTAGGGACGGTAGTTAAACCTGTTACACTAACCGCACTTACTGCTGTAAATAACACGTCTATGAAACTCAGGTTGACCCCCGGCTGGTGAGCCACGGGCAGAGCAATGAGAATGGAAGAAACGGTGACAGCAAATAAATAGTAAATCGCAATTAATTGAAATGGCGATAATCCATTAAGCCAGCGAAGGCTTTTCCTTCTCACCCACATGCTAGTACTCCTTTAATGTATCGTTTTTTTCTGTGACTATATGCCTTGTTTATTATATCAGGATGGAAGAGTAATTTCTCCGTTTACACGAAATTTGTCATTGTATGTAGGGAGGGAAATCACGCTTTCGCTTGATGTCCCCTGCGTTTGAATTCTTCTAATAGTTCTTCACCTTGAAAGCCCTCATCCATTAAAGACTTAAGGACTCCCTCTACTTGTTCTAACTGTCGATCAATCATCGTTCCTATGAAAATTACGTTCATGGAATCGCCGATAGTGTTCGTATCAATGACTTTCACGAAAAATGTAGCAGGTTGGTTGCTTTGTTTCGTTATTTTCACTTGGATGATCAGCTCTTCTTCACTTTCGACCATCGATTGAAAGAAATCCTTATAACTATCATCAACATAAGCCTCAATCGTCCAACGTCCGTGGTCATCTTCTCGATTAATGATCAAACCATCCTGAAGCTTGATTCTACGCTGAGTGATGTCGTCATTTTTCTCTTCTACAATGTCTAAAGAAACTAATTTAAAGGTTTTCACTTTATATGACCTCCAAGGGCTCATAGTCTTATTATTTATTATAGAGGACGCTCCTTTATTGAGCAAAGAAAGTTCCGCGAAAAAAATGTCCCTGGGGCCATAAACCACTGACCCCGGGACTTACATCAACCTCCGATATAGGACATTTCGATTTTCTTTTTAGGGGAAGGTTTACCAGCGGCCCTGTCAACAGAATACTGATCTTTACGACCTATCCAAATCGATCGAATAGTCTCGACTATCTGTGAATCACTCGCTCCATCTCTCAAGTTCTTTCTGATATCATAACCATCCGAAGCGAACAGACAGGTGAACAGTTTACCGTCTGCGGACAACCGCACACGTGTACAACTACTGCAGAAAGCATCCGTCACAGAAGAGATCAAACCAATCTCTCCTTCTCCATCTATGTACCGGTAATTAGAAGCGACTTCGCCGAAATATGCTGGATCTACAGGTTCTAAAGGCATCTCAGCATTGATCTTTTCCACAATTTCCTTCTTGGAGACAACTTCATTCATCTTCCATCCATTGTGATTCCCGACATCCATGAACTCGATGAATCTAAGTCTTGCACCAGTCCCTTTAAAGTAACGGGCCATCGGCAGGATTTGACTCTCATTCATTCCCTTTTTGACAACCATATTTATTTTTATATTCAGTCCCGCTTTTCTTGCTGCTTCAATCCCCTTCAAAACAGGAGCCGTTTTTATTCCTCGTCCGTTCGTCTCCTTGAACACATCATCTTCAATTGCGTCCAAGCTAATATTGACTCGGTCTAAACCAGCTTCCTTCAATTTAGCCGCTTGTCTGACGAGGAAGACAGCATTCGTTGTGACTGCTATATCCTTAATACCTTCTATTTCTTTTATTTGAGAGATCAGAAGGTGCAGGTCTTTTCTCATCAAAGGTTCTCCACCCGTTATACGAATTTTCTCGACTCCGAATTGAGCAAACACTTTGACCAGCCTGATAATCTCGTCGAAGCTCAGCAACTGATCTTTTGGCATAAATGCATAATCGTCTCCGAAAATTTCTTTAGGCATACAATATGTACAACGAAAATTACATTTATCTATCACTGATATTCTTAAATCTTTCATCGGCCTTTGCAATTGATCTACAAGCGTTTCAGCCAACTTCACCACACCTTTCTATCTAAAAATGGCTTTGTCCATCCATTTCTTCGAGACAAATGGCTTCCACTACATCCCCTTGTTGATAACCTCTTGTTCCTCCCCTAAGCTGAATAAGTACATTCGTTTCAGCTAAAGAGCTTACAACAGCTGATTTATCTATGCCAGAAGGATGTACATACACATTCCCTTCATGATAAGAAATAAACCCTCTTACAAAACGGGTGAACGGGTTAGGTTTCTTGAAGTCCTTTCCTAATGTTGCCTGGACCCTCTTGTGGAAGGGACGGCTTCTCCCCAAGAAAGACTGGATTATGGGATAAGTAAACAACTCAAATCCTACATAACAAGCAGAAGGATTACCCGAAAGCCCGAATAGCAGCTTCTCATCCTTCCTCGCAACGGTCGTCACACTCCCCGGCCTCATTGCAACCTTATTAAATAGCACTTCTGCCTCAAGTTTGTCGTATATGTCCGGCATAAGATCATAATCCCCTACAGATACGCCTCCTGTAGTAATGAGGCAGTCCACTTGATCAAGAGCCTCTTCCACGGCCTGATAACATAGATCAAAATTGTCCTCGAGTTTTCCAAAATAGATGCCAGTCCCACCTGCACGCTCTATCTGAGACATAACCATATAAGCATTGGAGTTTCTGATCTTCCCAGGCTGCAATGGTTCGTCTACATCGAGCAGCTCTGTGCCAGTTGCAAATACTCCGATTTTAGGTTTCACGTACACTTGGACCTCTCCATATCCGAATGTGGCTAATAATGCTTGTATGCCAGGATTGATTACTTCCCCTTTTTTCACAAGGATTTCTTGCTCTTTGGTTTCAGATCCGGTCGGGATAATGTTTTGCTGAGGAGAAAGGGGACGTTTCAGCGTTACCCACTCCTCCATGTCCCTTTGATAAGGTTGGCAGATTTCGAACATTGCAACACAATCTGCCCCTCCCGGTATCTCCGCACCAGTCATGATTCGAATAGCTTCCCCTTTATTCACAGCTCTAGATGCCCGGTGTCCAGCCGGAACGGTTTCGATCACTCGGAATTGACCAGGTTCCTCACGCGTAAGGTTCCTTGTATCTTCGGATCGGAAGGCGAACCCATCGTACGGTGATTTGTCAAAAGGAGGTACAGGATGAGTGGCCACTACATCCTCTGCTAAAACACGGTGAAAAGACTGCTCGAGTTTCACCTTCTCTACTCGCTTATCTACTTTTGTATTCAAGACGTCTTCTACTGCTTTGGAAACCGGAATTGGCGTTCTATGTAAATTCAATTCTCTCATGCCCTTCTGTAAAGTCCTTTTATTGAACATAACGGAATTATCCTCCTTTTTCAAAGGTTTCGAATGGTTTCTTAAGTACATAATATGGGTAGAATTTAATTACTGATTATAGAAAGGATGGGACTAATGACAAGTACATATGATCTAATCGTCATCGGATCTGGACCCGCAGGAGGCCGTGCGGCTAATCAAGCAAGAAAGAAAGGATGGAAAGTCGCCATAGTGGAAGAGCGTGAATTTGGGGGTACATGTCCGAACAGAGGATGCGATCCAAAAAAAGTCCTCGTCGGCATATCCGAGATCTATGATAATGCTCAACGAGTAATGGGGTCTGGTCTAAAAGGAGAGGTTCATTTAGATTGGCAGGAACTAAAAACGTTTAAAGATAAATTTGTAGAACCAGTATCGCCATCGATTGAAGAATCCTTGAAGAACGAGGGAATCGATACGTTTAAGGGAAAGGCAGTTTTTCAAGATGCAAAGACGATATCAGTAGGCGACCAGACCTTAGCGGGACAGAAGATCATCATTGCTACAGGAGCTAAACCAGCCACTCTTCCAGTTGAAGGTGGAGACCTTTTAACGACAAGCGATGAATTCTTCGAGCTAGAAGAGCTTCCTGATCGAATACTTTTCGTAGGAGGAGGGTATATCTCATTTGAGTTTGCCCACTTATGCGCAAGGCTCGGCAAAGACGTAATCATCCTGCACAGAGGCAGAAACGTTTTAGAGTCTTTCGACCACGAAATGACCAATAAACTAATTGAATTGACGAAAGATCTTGGAGTCGATATACATGTTGGTACAGAAGTAACTGCCATTGAGAAAGCACAGGATGGGGGTTACCGATTGAATGTTAAGAAATTCGACCACGAACATGAATTCAAGGCGGATCTCGTAGTACATGGCGGAGGACGCTCACCTAACGTTGACGGAATGCAGCTTGACAAAGCAGGTATTGAACTTGGGGAAAAAGGTATTAAAGTAAATGATTTCTACCAAACTCAATCCCATTCACATATCTATGCGGTTGGTGATGTTGCTGAAAACGGCCAGCCACCTCTGACACCTGTTGCCGGAGAGGAAGTCCGGCGATTGCTTCAACACCTGTTTGAGGAAGAGGAAATTAGTCCTGTAAACACCCCCGTACCCTCTGTCGTGTTCACCTATCCTAAGCTTGCAAAGGTTGGGTTAACTCAACAAGAAGCCAGTTCCCAAAACATTCCTTATGAGGTGCAGTCTAAGAATATCGCTTCTTTCTTCTCTTATAAACGCACGAACGAAAATGGAGCGTATGTCAAAATACTTACGAACCCATTAACGAATGAAATAATAGGAGCACACCTACTCACCAGTTCGGCTGAGCACCTAATTAACATATTCGCATTAGCGATGAAGAAAAAAATGACTAAACAAGAGTTATCATCTTTCCTATGGGCTTACCCTTCAGAAGAAAGTGATATCCCAAGCTTCTTCTAACGGAAACAAGCCCCCGAGATTCGGGGGCTTGTTTTTTTAAATAAAATGACTCTTGATTCTCGACGCTTCTATCTGCCGTTCAATGGCTCTCATCTTTTTCAGTTGTCTGCCTCTTGTTTCTTCCGATGCTTTTTGAAAAGTGACGACAAATAGGATGAAATTCAGCTTCATGACAGCTCCTCCTTCTTCCAGCTAATCCGTATCCTTCTCCACATTCAACCAATTCATAAATTCAATTCTGCGATTTTCATTCATCGTTCACACCCCCCTACATTAATTGGTTCATGGAAGATTTCCTATCTAACCATCGGTCTTCCGCGGTCGGACGGTACCCAGGCAATGGTGCACATTTCCTTACCCTTCTCCTTGAGATGCGTATAGTGAAAATTAAAAATTGGATCGTCATATTGATCACCTCCTAAATAGTGTGTTTATATCACAAAAGAGTAAATATACTCTCTCATTGCACAATAAAAAACCACAGGGGACTCCTGTGGCTTGAGTGATTCAGTACTACTCCATAAAAAAGCCACAGGATTACATTACGTTCCACCTGCAGCAATTATGAGTACATATTTTCATTGTATCCGAACTTTATGAATAAATGATTACCGTACTAGCGCAGGTCGATATGCAGTTCATTGAAGTGTTCATGTTCATGTTTTTCATTTTTTCGACCTCGCTTTCCTAGTAATTTTTTCTTACACTGGAAATTATATAGAAACATTTTCCTAATGTAAAGCCATTTTTGAAATAAAAGATGTTTTCCAAGAATCATGCTTCAAGATACGTCATTTTCGTAGTCTGCCTGGTCCACTTCCAGATCAAGCTGATGCAAGATTCTTATTGCTTCACTCTTATCCATTTGTTTGTAATGGTGTAACCCACCAGGCTGCTCATCCTTCTCATCAGCCAATCGAACCACCTCTTGGAGAGGTGTCCTTTTCCCATTCAATTCAAATGGCAGATAGCTATCTGTATGCAATAAGACAGCCAGTGAAACTTCCTTCGCGACGGTTCTATCCTCACCGAGCCTGATCAATAACTTATGTGCGCGCTCTGCACCTTTTATAGCATGGATATCATGCTTACGGTATTCTTCATAGTCCCACTTACCGTCTCGGTACCATTCATAATGCCCCATATCGTGCAGCAAGGCGGACTTCGTTGCCAGGTCGGGATCTACGCCTGCCTCGACAGCCATCTCCAGAGCGTAACCAGCGACGGTGACCGCGTGATGAATGCCGGATCTTTGGAGATACTTCTGAGTAATCCGATGTTTGAACACGTCCACTAGTGTAACTTTCCGCATACGATCACCTCCAAGTTTGAAAGAATCATATCATGTTCCTGTTACCTTCACAAGCAATGTAGACAAGAGGTTTACGTTCAAACCCTGTAAGGAAAATACAGGAGAAGGAGGAATGTTCATGGACCACTCTAAAGAAGTCGTACTCATTACCGGAGCTAGCAACGGCATTGGAAAAGGTTTATCACTAGCCTATGCAAAAAGGGGAGCTAAGGTTATTGGTTGTGATATAGATGAAGAAAATGGCAGGAAATTATCCAAAGAAGCAAACGAATTATCGGGTACCTTTCTATTTTATCCCTGTGATGTTTCCAATCCGCAAGCTATCTCACAGCTAATCAAGCAATTGGAGACTGATCATCAGATTCCGACCATTTTAATAAACAATGCTGGGATAAGCGAATTCAAGAACATATTTGAATCCTGGGTTGAGGACTGGGACGAAATAATAAACACCAACTTGCGCAGTGTATTCTTATTTTCTAAGTTAACGAGCAGCCTTTGGAAAGGAATGCAGATCAAAGGTAGGATCATTAATATTGCCTCGACCAGAGCCAGCATGTCAGAACCGAATTCTGAAGGATATGCTGCCAGCAAAGGAGGCATAATTGCCCTGACTCACGCACTTGCTGCATCCCTCACCTCTTACGATATTAGAGTTAATTCCATAAGCCCAGGTTGGATCCATACAGGCGACCTTAGCGAATTAAGAAATGTAGATCACGAACAACATTTATCAAACCGAGTAGGACGAGTGGAAGACATCGCGAAGGCAGCCTTTTACTTAGCAGATGCCGAGAATGACTTTGTGAATGGCGAAAATATTGTGGTGGACGGGGGCATGACAAGGAAGATGATTTACGAGCATTAAAATAAAGCCGGTTTAGTATAAGTTTTGTACGGGTAACAGTATTGTAACAAAACATTAACAATCACTGTGGAGGCGAATAATTTGAAAGAGCTTTACTCGTATCAAATTGAATTCCACCAGCCTTTAACAACGAATCAGATTTTGAAGCTCCATAAACTGATTGGGTCCAATAATCTTCAAATGTACTTACATCAGAGACAATCCATTGCTGATGCTGGTCATTTCCCGAAGCTATTATCTTTCTTCTTATTAATGGATCTAGACCAGCCCGTTATTTTGATCATAGATGGGGAAAATGTAGAAACTGTTTTTGCAGAGGTAGAAGATTCTTGGAAAGATCGGGTGGAACAAACAAGATGCCGTAAGCGGTACACCGAATCAATGATGAGCGATCAAACTTCTATAGTTGTATAATATTTGTACAAGAGGTGAATAGACATGAAAGAAGATCGTGATGTGGACATAGAGAAACAAGACCGTGATATTGAAGTAAAGGAAAAGAAAACCGATTCCAGTAAGGTCGGCGTAGCAGCTATCAAATACATTACCTATTTAATTATCTTCTTCGGTATCCTATGGTTCCTCATTAATTATGTCTTCGGAAGACTACTTTAACTAGAAACGACCAAGCCTATGCTTGGTCGTTTTTTCTGTATAACCAAACTGGAACAAGCCATTACTTCGTACGTCTATCTGACACGATTTGCGACAGTTCAAATTCGTTGATCACACCCATTCACTCCCCTTTTGTAAGTTACCTTTATCATAGCTTCCTGGGAAAAATCCTCCCACAGCCAAGAGAGTGAATATGAATCAGTCTTAAGAACGAAAAAACCTCCTCCCTATATAAGGAGGAGGTCTTTCAATCGAACCAACCTTTGTTTTTAAACCAACGATACATTCCGAACGCAATACCAATCATTATAGCCCATACACCAAAATAGCCGAATTCCCATTGTAGTTCTGGCATATTTCGAAAGTTCATTCCATAAATTCCTACGATAAACGTGAGAGGCATAAAGATCACAGATATTACCGTCAGAATCTGCATAGTGCGGTTCGTCTGGTGTGAGTTTAAGGAAAGGTAGCTATCCCTAATGTCCTGGGTCATTTCCCTATTAGAAGCAATGATATCTGCAACCTTGATCAAGTGATCGTGGATATCAGCAAAGTATTCCCTTCTTTCTCTTACACCATCCAGGTGGTGGGTGTTAAGAATCCGGTAAAGTAAGTCCCTCATCGGATGAACGGTCTGTCTCAAAGTCAACAACTCACTTCTCCGATCGAAAAGTTCGTCAAGAAGCCGCTCCATAGATAGGTTCTTTGTATTATCCTCGATTTCGTTAATATGGTCCTCAATCCGATAAACGATCGGGAAATAATTATCAACCACTTTGTCTAAGATTTGATGGAGAATAAAATACTCATCCACCTCTTCCTTATGCCTACTTTTGAATAACATTTGTCTTGCCGTTTCAAGAGACCGGGCAGGCTTCTTATGGAAAGTAACAATGTAGCACTCTCCTAAGAATATGTTAATCTCTTCCCTTTCCAACGTTTTCGGATGAATGGAATGAATGACAAAAAATGTGTGGTCATCATAATAGTCTAATTTAGGACGTTGCAATTCATGTAGACAGTCCTCTACAGCTAGAGGGTGGAAATGAAAGAAGCTCTCTAACAGCTCCACTTCTCCGCTAGTGGGAGATTCAAAGTCAACCCAATACCAATCCCACTCCTTCTCTGACAGCTGCTTGAGAGAAAGATCATCTTGCAGCCCATTACCTTTCGAATAAGCAGCTACCTTTATCATGCAATCACCCTTTTCTTATGTAAGTTTACTTTTTTCACTATACCCTACCATACACTATCAAAAACTTTGTGTGCTATGAACATAGATCCATATGTTAAAATATAGGGAGAATGCGTCAAAGGAGATTCAAAATGGCAAAGACAGTCACCAATTTAAAAGGGGTCAGAGTTGTACTTAGAACGATCGAAGATGATGATATTCCAGCCCTTTGGAAAATGATCTACCAAGACGAACCGGAGTGGAAGAAGTGGGACGCGCCTTATTATCCGCTTGAACCTCATACACTAGATAGTTATAGAAGCCATGAATATGCGAGACAGCAACGATTAGCCTTCGGAGAGCCTGACTCACGGTTAATCATTGAAGTCGACGGTCACGTCATCGGTACGGTAACGTATTATTGGGAACACAAGCCTTCTCTTTGGTTAGAAGTAGGAATTGGCATTTACGACTCGGACTACTGGAACGGCGGTTACGGAACGGAGGCCCTTTCATTATGGATAGACCACCTTTTTCAAATACTCCCCTTAGCTAGAGTAGGGCTGACAACTTGGTCTAGGAACGAGAGAATGATGAGAGTAGCTGAAAAGTTAGGAATGAAAATGGAAGGAAGACTTCGTAAAACAAGACTATATGAAGGAGAGTATTATGACTCCATTCGTATGGGGATCTTAAGAGAAGAATGGAACTTTGGATGACCCTTTCCTTTCCCATAAAAAAGCGATCACCAGCAATTGGTGACCGCTTTTTTTATTATGCAAAATGTTGATTAAGAGGTGGAACGATTTGTTTCTTACGGGAAACGACGCCTTCAAGAACGGCTTGATTTCCATCCAATGTCACACCAAAAGCTTCTTCAACCGCAGTTGCTGCTTGTCCCAATGAAAGTACGGTGGAATCATTTTCGAGAATATCTGTGATAACCAACAGGAATAGATCAAGCTCTTTACTGGAAATAACAGAGTCGATTGCCTTTTCCAGTTCAGATTGAAGCTTCAGAACGTCACCTGTTTCCACAGTGTTCACCTGAGCGATTTCAACTTTTTTACCGCCCATTTCAAATTCCTTCGCGTCAAGAGAAATCAGTTCCTCTGCACTCTTGTCACTGATATCTGCACCTGCTTTAAGCATGTCCAATCCATACCCTTCAGCATCCACACCAGCGATTTCTGCAAGTTCTTCCGCAGCTTGTCGATCTTCATCTGTACAAGTAGGAGATTTGAACAATAGAGAGTCAGAGATAATAGCAGATAGCATGAGACCAGCCATATCCTTAGGAACTTCTACGCCTTTTTCTTTATACAGTTTATTCAAAATCGTTGCTGTACACCCAACAGGCTCCGCGCGATAGTATAGAGGACCTTTTGTTTCGAAGTTTGCGATTCGGTGGTGATCGATAACTTCCAGAACTTGCACCTCATCAATATCTTCCGCACTTTGTTGGCGCTCGTTATGGTCGACTAGAATAACTTGCTCTACTTCATCAGAAACACGCTCTACCATTTTCGGCGCTTCTACACTGAACTTATCCAATGCAAATTGTGTTTCCCCATTAACTTCACCAAGTCTAACCGCTTCAACATCTTCTCCTAGTTCTTTCTTTAAGTTGGCATATACGAGTGCTGAAGTAATCGTGTCTGTATCTGGATTTTTGTGTCCAAAAATAAATGTTTTACTCATTTCAGTCATCCTTTCTCTTCATAGTATGTAGCCGTAACAGCTTTCACAGACACGATTATAAAGGAAAATTAGTTCTACGTCCATCTTTCTCAGTGTTTCCTATAGGTTATTTGCTTAACGTAAAGGGAAGTAATAATGATGTACCCTAATATAATCTGCGAAACGACTCCTACCGCTCCATTTGTAACCATGTAAGAGGGAAGTACGGACTCTACTCGGATGATATAAGGAACACTTATCAAATACAGAACCGGTACACCGAAAAGGATCATCCTTTTCCACTCCACTCGAAATTCTGCCGAGTTGTCCCATGCCAAAATACAACCAACAGGAATATAGATAAGCTGGTGAATCGTTACATACATCATCAAATTGAAAGAATGGTCCCCCACCTTCCACTGCGATTCTAGAAACGATATAACAAATAGGTAAACAGACAGAGTTATTCCCTTCTTATAAGAGTGCGCTCTCATAGCCAATCCCCTTCTTTCTATGAAAAAGTTATATTCTATGATTACTAGGTTTATTATCAAAAAATTCGGGAAATGATAAAAAGATGTTTGGAATCCGCTACACATTATGTTAGAATTCCTTACATAGAAACAATAAGAAAGACGAACTATCGTTTTTCAAAATACATTTAAAGAGAGGGTCTTGTATGACACATACCAAGGAAACGATTAAGCAGCAAGTTCAAGAAAACAATGTTGAGTTCATTCTACTAGAATTTACAGACATGCTTGGAGACACGAAGAACGTAGAACTTCCTATTGAGGAACTAGATATGGTCCTTAATAATGAAGCAATGTTCGACAGTTCTTCCATCTCTGGATTTTCTGCGATTCAAGAAAGCGATATGTATCTTGTTCCAGACTTAGATACATTCTTAGTATTGCCATCCCAAATCGAAGAGGATCGCAGTGTTCGTTTCATTTGTGACATTTATAAACCAGATGGAACTCCATTTGAAGGAGACCCACGATATATTCTTAAACGTGCGATGCAAGAAGCGGAAGACATGGGCTATACGGTAAACGTAGGTCCTGAACCTGAATTCTTCCTATTTAAATTGAACGAAGATGGTTATCCAATCAGCAAGATGAATGACCGCGGTGGTTACTTCGATTCTTCACCAAAGGATAAAGGAGATAAAGTCCGCCGAGATATCGTTCGTACACTGAAGAAGTATGGTTTCGAAATGGAAGCTTCCCACCACGAAGTAGCGATGGGTCAACATGAGATCAACTTCCGTTTTGACAACATGCTGAAAACAGCTGATAACATTCAAACATTCAAGAACGTTGTAAAAGATATCGCGACGAATCATGACTATCATGCTACATTCATGCCTAAACCGATTGCAGGCGAGAACGGTTCCGGTATGCACTGTCACCTCTCTCTATTCAAAGACGGAGACAGCGTGTTCTATGATGAAGACGCAGAAGATGGCGTATCTAAGACAATGAAACACTTTATCGCCGGCATTCTACACCACGCTAGTGCCATTGCTGCCATCACGAACCCTAACGTTAACTCATACAAACGTCTAGTGCCTGGTTATGAAGCTCCGGTCAGCGTAGCTTGGTCACACTCTAACCGTAGTTGTATGATGCGTGTTCCAACTACTCGCGGTAAAGGTACTCGTTTCGAAGTTCGTAACCCGGACCCAACAGCGAACCCTTACTTGACACTAGCTGTATTGATCCAAGCAGGACTGGAAGGAATTCGTAATGAGCTAGATGCTGGTAAAGCAGAAAGCCGTAACCTTTACGAAGTAGAAGATGACAGTGTACCAACACTTCCTACTAACCTAAAAGAAGCGATTAACGCTCTGAAGAAAGACGAAGTCCTTCTGAATGCACTTGGTGATCACACTTCCGAACAGTACATCTGTGCAAAAGAAGAAGAGTGGACAGAGTATTCACTGATTGTTAGTAAGTGGGAAATTGAGAAATATATGAACAAGTAATGACCAACCAAAAAAGAGCATTCTCAAGTACTTGAGAATGCTCTTTTTTCATTGTATTTTATTCGGGCCATGCAGCATTCGATTGGTCCTTTGTGTTCCATACTTTTCTTTTAATGCCAACCGCTTCAGTTCACGCTTCAATTTACGATAGTTATTCAAACGCTCCTCTTCGAGCTCACCGTCATTAATTGCACGTCTCACTGCGCAACCTGGCTCCGTTTCATGCTGACAATCACGAAACTTACATTGTTTCTGTAGCTGATCGATATCCAAGAACGTTTGATCGATGGTAGATTCCTCGCCCCATAGCTGCATTTCCCTCATGCCTGGTGTATCGATAAGAAACGCCCCATCCAATAACCTGAAAAGTTCACGATGAGTCGTAGTATGCCTGCCACGATGGTCTTGAGCTCTCACCTCTTGCGTTTCTTGAGCGTGCTCACTCAGTAGATGGTTGATGAGAGTGGATTTACCGACGCCTGAAGAACCAATCAAAACAACCGTCTCGTATTCGTTCCACTCTTGAACTAACGCATCCACCCCTTCCCCTTCTATTGTATTCAAACAATGAACAGGGACTCCTGGGGCAACTCTTTCTACTTCATACATTCTCTGGTTCACTTGAGTGCATAGATCTTTCTTTGTGCAAACAATAACCGGTCTCGCACCGCTCTCATATACTTGCTGCACATATCGCTCTATCCTTCGTACGTTAAACTCTTTCGTTAACGAAGTGACCACCAGTACTACATCTACATTCGCTACCATGACTTGTTCATCCAGTCCTGGCCCTGCTTTTTTACGTGAGAGCAACGTCTTTCTGTTCAGCACGCGATCAACGATGGCAGGTCCTTGGTTTTCCCTTTGATAAACAACCCAGTCGCCTACAGCAGGGTAGTCTTTCGATTCTTCAGCCCTATGATAAAAACGCCCTGGTATCCTTCCTTCTATAGTGCCCGCATCCGTGACAATCGAATAGACACCATGAGCACTGAAGCTAATTCTCCCTACCTGCTCGCCTTTTATCACTTGACTACTGAAAAATTCATTCATTAAATTCATCCGGTTCCTCCTTGGTTTGGAGGACGTTAAGAGATGATGCGTCCTCCTAGTGTAATCATCTTATGGTTTCTGAAATGGTAAGTTTGTTTTGCCATAACACATCAACTCCTAACGTATATAGTGAATTCAGTATAGCATGATAGCGTTCACATGGAAATACTTGTTTCCATCAGCCTCTTGCGACTGCTTTCTTAGCTGAAACAGCAGCGAAGGTAATCGTAATGGCGCACGCAATACCAATAGCAAGAATCCCCTGGATCATTTCACTGAATACCCAGCCATCAATCAAAACACTACGCATACTTTCAAATATATACGTAGTCGGATTAATGGTGGCTGCGATTTTCAACCACTGTGCATCCAACAATTCATAAGGTACGAAAGTTGTACTTAAGAAGATCAACGGGAAAAAGATGAGTGTACCTGACTGAGAGGCTTGAGCGTTTTTCGTTCGGAGCGCAACACCAGCTGAATATCCTGCAAATGCAAGCCCCCATCCGATAGCTATTAATAGGACAAATAAAACGCCTAAAAATCCTGTTTCCACTTTAAGTCCTAATAGGAAGCCGACACAGATGATAAGAATCGTTTGCACCAGTAACTGAAGCATCCCTGCAATAATTGGACCTAATACAATCGCAAGTCTTGATGCCGGGGTAAGTAATAACCTAGAGAAGAATCCATTTTCAATATCTTTGACAATTCCCTGACCAGCTCCACCTGCTCCGCCGATTGCCGCAGAGACTATCGAAACCGGAAGAATGAAAGCTAAGTAATTAGCCCCTTCGAATGTAGGAAGCTCCGCTATACCACTCAATCCAGCTTCATAAACTAACAAAAAGAATGCAGAAATAATCAAGTTGGGTATAAAAGAGAATGGGTTGCGCAATGTTGTCTTTATATTTCGAACGGTAATCAACCAGGTGTCTTTCCATACACTGTTGCCCATTATTCCTCCTCCTTCTGTTCACTCGTGATTTTCAAGAATATATCGTCCAAGGTAGGAGATGACAAATTTACAGACTCCACCTCGATATTTTCTTCATCCAATATACGGACAAGCGTCAGCAATTGCTTAGCACCGTCTTCTACATAACAAGTCAATTTTCCATTTTGATTAATGACTTCACTATCACCTAAATGCTCAGACATTAGCTGTTCAGCATTCAACATATCTTCTTTCGACTTGAAAGTCATAGTGATCAAGTCGTTGCCAATTTGGGCTTTTAGTTCTTTCGGCGTACCAGTTGCAACGATCTCACCTGCATTAATGATGCTAATTCGGTGAGCCAGGGAATCGGCCTCCTCTAAATATTGTGTAGTCAAGAAAATCGTTGTGCCATTTTCTTCGTTCAAGCGTCGCAGTTCTTTCCAAATCGCCATCCGGTTAGAAGGGTCCAAACCAGTAGTCGGTTCATCCAGAAA
This sequence comes from Halobacillus salinus, assembly GCF_004684905.1. GTDB lineage: Bacteria > Bacillota > Bacilli > Bacillales > Halobacillaceae > Halobacillus > Halobacillus salinus. The sequence continues at coordinate 1,676,920 of NZ_SRJC01000001.1, forward strand.
TAGGATTTTAGGTTCATTCACTAATGTAAGCGCAAGATCTAATCTGCGCCGCATACCTCCCGAATAGTTTCCTACCCTTCGTTCTCCATCCTTTGTCAGTTGAACGATGCCGAGAAGTTCTTCTGCTCGTTTTTTCGCTGCTCCTTTATCGAATCCAAATATGTTGGCTTGAAGTTCTAATAGCTCCCTTCCAGTCAAATCAGGGTCTACACCGGTCTCTTGAAGAGCGACACCAATGTAACGCCGCACTTGGTCTGGTTCCCGGATGACATCATGACCAGCAACCAACGCTTTTCCACCGGTAGCATTTATGAGGGTCGTTAAGATTTGAACAGTAGTGGATTTCCCAGCTCCATTAGGACCAAGAAAAGCGAAGAACTCCCCTTCTTCTACTGTAAAAGAGACATCTTTAACTGCTTGCACATTTCCTTTCTTGAACGTTTTCGACAAGTGTTCGACTTCAATCTTTCCATTCATTACTATCACTCCTCTAATATTCGGCATCAGTGTCAGAAAAACTATATTTATAACATACCCCAATCAGAACAGGTTCTCACATATTTTACAATTTGGAGCCCATCCTCGAGTGAAATGTTTAGAAACAATCAATCAGGGTATATAAATATTCTAAGCTACTATACAAAAGATACATAATATGTTAAAGTAGTTAAAATTAAGAATTTTCAGATATTATCAGGAGTGAATCAATATGTTAGCATCAGGAATAGGCGTTCTTATCGTAGTAAGTATTACGCTTGCATTAAGTTACTACACCTTTAGGAACGGATTTTACAAATGGATGGTTCTGGTAGGAATCGTTCACATTAGTACGAGCCCTCTTCTTACCATCTCTGTGGGATCCTTAATACTTGGACTTGGAATCATTCAAGTCTATGTAGGGTTCCTCAATACCAAAAAAAGGATGAAGGTCATGAGACAATTGTAAGATTGTCTACATGATCTTCATCTCTTTTTTAATAAAGAAACACAATGATTCGACGGTTGGAAATGCATCAAATGCACGTCCGAAAATCTCATTTCCATACTTGATCTCTAACCTCCAATATTTTTTGACCAAATCAAACATCTGCCAAAATTTTTCTTCATCGTTCATATACAACTCCCGGAGATCAGTACTAGTATTTAAGTAATCTCCTGGATCCTCATAAGTACCATCCGCCGTTAAGTGGACAAACTGAATAGTAGATAAATACACTTCGTAGATCAGCTTTTTGTTTCTCGCTCTCTCTTTAACAAGTTTCCTGCTTTGATAGAACCTGAAGTCGCACACCTCTCCCATCACGTTCACCTCGCCAAAGTGTAATATTATATATTTCTCCACCAAACGACATTATTCCTCTTTTACTGAATATTTAAATTATTTAAAATGTACTCTTCATCTTGAATCACTAGCTTCCCACCGAGGAAGATGTGATATCCTGATGGTAGAAATGCGGAATCGAGGTATCGTTATGAATAAAATGCTATTTTCATTTGCTATCTGTTTTATTGCATTAGCAGGGTGCCAAGCAGGTCAGGATAACACTTCTTCTACCTCAGAAGTTTTAGAAGAGGCGATCGGAATCGAACAAACTAATGCCAATAAAGAAAATGATGACATAGCCGAAGTGGTTATTGATCAGCACAATTATGATTATTCCTTCTCTGATTACCCCATACTTTCTAGGTATCTGGGGAATTTTAATAAGCCAGTACAAAAACTTCAATCCTTATCTTTCACCCATGTTATAAATGATCAATACATAGTGACCTTCGCTTGTCACCAGGATGATTGCTCCTATCTATTGATAGACTTTGATCAAGCCTCATCCTTTTTGTTAAGTGACTTGAGTGTGCTTACCGAGTACCAACTTTCTCCTGACCAATCTTTTGCAGCTTTCCTGTTTGAACGGAGCACGGAGGACCAAACACCAACGCATCATTTATCTGTTCTGAACCTTGAAACGTTACAACCGGTCGAACTAGAATTGCAAGAAGAGGAACAATTAATTCCAAGGCCGAATCAATTCCAATATCCGATCCGTTCTGTTACTTTTGATACTAATCAAATCATTACTGTAGAATCCGAACCCATTTCTAATTCAGGAGTGAGGGATGTCATCACGACACACTGGATCTATCAATAGGAGGATTATCAATGAACCAGGTTATCGAAACAATACTTGACCATCGCTCTATACGTAAATTCAAAGATATACCGCTGACCGAAGACCAAATCAGTACAATCATAGAGGCTTCTCAACAAGCTTCGACATCGAGTTATATGATGGCCTATAGCATTATTGGTGTCACAGAACAACACAAAAAGGAAGCATTAGCCGAAGTATCGGGACAAAATTATGTGAAAGATAACGGTCATTTACTTGTATTCTGTGCTGACTTCCACCGGGTGACCATCAAGGCTTCGGATGAGGAGTATGAAGATATGCTTCCGAATATAGAGAACAGTGAACATTTTCTTGTCTCTGCTATAGATGCAGCTTTAGCAGCCCAAAATGCTGCTTTAGCAGCAGAATCCATGGGACTAGGCATTTGTTATATCGGCAGCCTGCGCAATAACATAGAAAAGGTAGACCAAGTCCTATCATTACCGAAGCATGTCATTCCATTGTTCGGTCTAGTTATAGGTACTCCCGATCATCGGCCCGACCGCAAGCCTCGTTTGCCGAAAGAAGCTGTCTACTTCGAAAATGAATACAAGTCTTATGAGGAACCATTAGAAACATTCAATTCTACGATTGCTGCCTATTATTTGAATAGAGGAAGTAACAATCGTACTGATTCCTGGACAGACCAAATGCTGCGACGCTTCACACACCCTATGAGAATGGACGTTACAGAATTTGTTCAGCGAAAGGGATTCAATAAACGATAGAAAGAGGAGTTCGGCCATGTACGAAACGATTGCTTTACATTTGAAATCTTGCGAATCCCTTACAGTACTCACGGGAGCTGGGGTATCTACTGCCAGCGGAATACCAGACTTCCGTTCGAGCGAGGGGTTATGGTCAGAGGATGAGTCACGGGAGTTTTATATGTCTGCCGACTATTTTTACCACGACCCTATTGATTTCTGGAAGAAATATAAAGCGATTTTCAGGATGAAATTAGTTCAATCTTATCAACCGAATAGCGTGCACTCCTTCCTTCGGTCTCTTGAAACGGAAGACCGCGAAGTAACCATCATCACCCAGAATGTAGATGGACTTCACACCAAAGCAGGAAACAAAAATGTTATAGAGTACCATGGTAGCTTAAGCGGTGCAACTTGCCCTGATTGTGGGGCAGTCTTTTCACTCGAGCATATCATGTCGGCAGAAACCCCTACTTGTGAGGGATGCGGTGGATATTTAAAGCCGAACGTATTGTTGTTCGGTGATATGATTACGTCTCACGAGATAGCGGAGCAAGTAATCGATCGTTCAGAAGTACTACTTGTGCTTGGCACTTCGTTGCAGGTAACTCCGTTCAATATGCTGCCGTATTATGCAAAAGACCAGACGAAAATTCTCATCAACAACGAACCAACCAATAGTGATCATCAGTTTGACTTTGTCCTTCATGAGAACTTGAGCGAGGCTGTCAAGAACCTACAAAGCTATATGTAAAGCCACTCTGCTGAGTGGCTTTTTTTAAAGGGACAGTTTTATATTTTAAATTTTCGGAACCTTTCACCTTCTAAGTCGTATAAACGGATAGGAGGGATTAGAGTGAAGAAAATTATGATGATTTTATGGACAGTCGCCTTTTTGCTTGCAGTCAATACAGGAATAGCCTGGCTGACTAACTCTGCTTTTATCGATTTCTCATTTTTTCTTGGGTTACTAGTAGCCTTTGCTATCCGCTTTTTCAATTCCGCGGGTGGGCATAGTACGAAAGCCATCGATTTACAGGTTCAATCAAGCACTGGTATTAAACAAGAATCGGAAACTAAAAAGTTCCTGCCCTCGACTGGGTTCTATACATGCTTAGCCTATTCGGCCGTTTCACTCGTCGTCACGTTCTTTTACTACATGGACTATTTTGTATAGAAAGGAGAAAAGGAGGCTCTTGGAAAGCCTCCTTTTTTTCTTAGATTCTCTTTCTTTATTTTGAGGAAAGCCCCAATTTTTTAACGAGAGGTTTAATTGTCAAGCCTTGTACTAGAAGCGAAAATAGTACGACCGAGAATGTTAGCAGTAGCACTTCTTCCCTCCCGTCAAACTCAAGAGGAAGACTGAGAGCTAGTGCAATAGATAGACTTCCTCGAAGCCCACCCCAATTCAATAATAACCTTTCTTTCCTGTTCAGATCTTTCACCCAGCCCGTGCTGATATAAAGGGCAAGCGTCCTTCCTACTAGCACAATCACAATTGCGAAGGCGATAAGTCCCCAGCTGTCAGCAAAGTCAATGTTGCGGATCTCAATCCCGACCATTAGGAAGATAAGGGAATTGGCTAGTAAAGTAATAACATCCCAGAATGTATTGATATTAGTCCTGGTTTCCTTGGACATACCGATTTTGGCACCATAATCTCCAAATACGAATCCAGCCACCACTACTGCAATAACTCCTGAAGTATGGAAGTGTTCAGCAATAAAGTAACTCCCGAAGAATAACAGCGCACTAAAAGCGATTTCTAGCGGATAGTCGTCATAGATCCGGATGACTTGTGAAAAGATAAACCCGATTATGAGCCCGATAACCGCTCCACCTAAGGCAAATTGCAGGAACAAGAGGACCCCACTCCCTAGACCACTCCAGCCCATTTCGATATAAGTCAATAAGTAGATACTTGATATCTTAAATAGAACGACAGCAATACCATCATTGAATAAAGACTCCCCCTCCATTACGGTCGATAACTTTTGAGAGACCCCGAGAGACTTAAAGATGGACAATACACTTATCGGATCTGTCGCACTCATCAATGCTGCGAAAGTGAATGACACAATAAGCGGAAGATCCAGCAAGAAATAGGAAGCTGCACCTATTGTGACGAAGGAAAGAAACGTACCAACAAATGCAAGTCCAATGATAGGCTTCCGTTGATGATACAAATGGTGAAAGGGAAGTTTCAAAGTAGCATCCCCTAATAATATAGGAAGAAACAGTGAAATGACTGTAGCTTGAAAGACTTCTGACTGAGTTATGTAAAACTCCGCTTCTTCAATGTAAGGGAGTTCAGTAAGTCCTAATATCAACCCAACAATTACTAGTGCGATGGAGTATGGCTCTTTTAACAGCTTCGCAATTCCGATGACAGTAACGGAAATAGCGAGCAAGATTAATATCTGAATAAATGCATCATGAAATTCGTGCATGCTTCTCCCTCCTCTTACTTTTTTATATATTGTGGCACAAATAACTATTTTTTACTACTGATACAAACAAGGGAATGTCACGATGGGTATTTCCCATACGTGACATTCCCTTGATTTGGATCGATTATTCTGCGGGAGTGAGCATCAATTCCTGACCAGACGTCTCTTGTAGAGACGTCTCATGATACGCCCCTTCTACCCAGTCATCAAATTGGTCGTGGTACCACGCACTCCGAAAGTGCCCTGACTGACCCGGTCCAACGATATGGTGACCTAACGAAGGTTTCGATAAATCTGATACGAATCTCCATGATGCTCCATGGTCAACGATTCCATCCTCTCCATAACCAGCTGCTCTCACCGTTACCCTACTGCCACTTACAGGCTTTGGTTCTTCCGGGTTGTAGAATCGTTCCAGGAACCCGATACTGGACAATGGATGAGTGAAGGCAACAGCATGTGCATCTCCCCATGTCCAGCGCTCCACGTCCTCTCCGAGGTCTTCTACCCGTTCGCTAATCATTCGGTTAAATGAAGTAGTCATTACTTGTTCGATTCCGCCTGCTTCTGTTATCCAGACAGAGTCCTCCCCTTCTCGCACGTCTCGTAGCAGTTCATCCGTTGTTTGACCAGAACCGTGGAAAAGTCCTCTCATTTCCTCAGGTATTGAACTTTGGTATAGCACATCCTGTATGCTTGAGATCCAAGCGTGAAAAAGCAATGGTTGGGTGAGGTCCTTGTCATCTTCATAATTCCAACCCTCCAATAGACTGACAGCCTCTTCCTCCTGGTGTGATAGATTTTCGCGACTAAGATGACTCAGCATAAACGGTAGAAACTCTTCCGCCTGTAAGTTATGAACGTCCATCTGCATCTCTTGAAAGTCTTCCACTTTCAAATTCTCTTTTCCTTCTAATAACTGTACAATTCGCTCATAACGATAGGGTTGAGCCCAGTTATGGCTGATATGATAAGGGTAATCGTCCCCAACCACTTTATTATTAGCAGTTGCGACAAATCCTTCTTCAGGATTCACTATACTCGGCAATTCATCAAACGGGATATACCCTTTCCACTCATCCTCTTCTTTCCATCCGCGCATTGGTAGCAATGCATCATCAGGATTATCATAAATAGGAATCTGTCCATTCGCCTTGTAAGCGATCGTTCCGTCATTTGAAGCGAATACAAAGTTCTGCGCAGGAGCTAAGAACTTTTCAAGACCCTTTTCGAATTGATTCCAGTTAGTGGACCGATTAATTTCGAGTATCGCTTCTAGTTCTGTCGTTGGATCTAACGCAGTCCAACGTAATGTCATGGATGTGTCTTTTCCACTCTGCTCAGCAAACTCACTTACGATGGGACCATGTCTTGTTTCCGTCACTTCATAGTCAATGGTATCTGCATCTTTGACCTTAATAGGCTCTTTGTGAATGGTCGCTTCTTCCCATTCCTCCTCATAAAGGAACTCATCCGGGTTATCTGGATTCCTTTTTTCTAAATACAACTGCTGCACATCTGGTCCTACGTTCGTTACCCCCCAAGAAATATCACTGTTGTGACCTAGAATGATTCCTGGGATCCCAGCAAAGATGACACCAGAGACATTGTACTCCGGAGATTGTAGATGCATCTGATACCAAATGGAAGGTGTTGCCAACCCCAAATGAGGATCATCAGCAAGTAAAGGTGCACCTGATGATGTACGTTCTCCACTGACTACCCAATTGTTACTTCCATTGAATGCATGAGGAATGACTGCATCCTTGAAACTCGAAGCAACGTCCACCTTACCGACCTCTCCTAAGATGGTTGGAGCCTTTTCCGGATACGTCGGGAATAATTCATAAGCTTTTTCTTCATTAAATTCGGATAATAAGTAATAGTTGAAAGCCTGTCGCTCCCAATGTCCCCCCAAGTCAAAAGCCATATACTTACCAACTGTCAATGAATCGACAGGTTCCCAAGCTTCAGGTTCAATACCCATTAGAGCAAATTCTGGAGGAAGGCGATGATTAGTGCTCGCGTCATTTATATAAGCATTCACTCCATCTGAGAATGCCTCCAATGCATCCATGGACTCCTCTGAATAGCTAGTCAATGATGCTTCCGCTGCCCTACGAAGACCTAGTGTTCGGAAGTATTTATCCTGGTCCACTGTAGCCTCCCCCACCACTTCGCTTAAAGTACCAGACGCCTGTCGTCTTGCTAGCTCCATCTGGAATAACCGGTCTTGGGCTTGAACATACCCTTGAGCAAGAAATAGGTCATGAGCATTCTCCGCTTTGATATGAGGGACACCCTGATCATCTCTCAATACCGTGACCTGCTCCTCCAATCCATTGATCTCTACTTCTCCTTGCACTTGGGGTAATGATCGATTTATGTAAACGTTTACAAAAATTAGCGCTATTGCGATCAACAAAACAACGATACCTACTGATATTAATGCGTACTTCTTCCAAGGCTTCCTCTTTGGACTACGAACCTCAAATTCCTTGGCTGTTTCCATTACTTCGCCCCCTAAATATCTTTTCCAATATTATATCTTAATTTTCTGAAAATAGAAAAGGAGAATTATTGAGATGATTAACTTATTTTTATAAAGGGTATCTTCATGAGTAGGAATTGTTTTGGAGGTGCTTGAAATGGAAAAAATAAAAATTAGTGATACATCCCTAGAAGCTAGTAGAATTGGACTTGGTACGTGGGCTATTGGAGGATGGATGTGGGGTGGTACGGATGAAGAGCAATCCATTAAAACGATCCACACCGCACTTGATAAAGGAATAAATCTAATTGATACAGCGCCAGTATACGGATTTGGCCGTTCGGAAGAAATTGTGGGCAAGGCATTGAAACAATATGGTAAACGAGAAGATATTGTACTAGCAACAAAGGTCGGAATGGACTGGCAGGATGATTCTGTCTTTCGAAACGCGGGAACAGAGAGAATCCATCAGGAAGTAGAAGACTCACTCAACCGTTTGCAAACTGACTATATTGATATTTATCAGGTTCACTGGCCGGACCCTATGACACCGATATACGAAACAGCGGAAGCACTGAATTACCTTTATAAACAAGGGAAAATCAGAGCAATAGGAGTCAGCAATTTCTCTCCAGAGCAGATGGATATATTCAGAGAAGCTGCTCCTTTACACACATTGCAACCTCCCTATAATCTGTTTGAAAGAGATATTGAAGACTCGACACTTCCCTATACAAAGGATCATAATATCACGACAATCAGCTACGGGTCATTGTGTCGCGGTCTATTATCCGGCAAAATGTCTGAGAGTCGAGAGTTCGAAGGAGATGACCTTAGGAATAATGATCCTAAATTCCAACAGCCTCGTTTCCAACAATACCTGAGCGCTGTTGACGAACTCGATAAACTGGCTCAGGATCGATTCGGTAAACGTGTACTTCATTTAGCATTGCGCTGGGTATTGGACCAGCCAGGATCAGGAATTGCCTTGATGGGCGGTCGACGTCCGGATCAACTTGACCCGGTAGAAGACGTATCGGACTTTCAGATTGATACAGAAACACTACATGATATCGATGAGATACTTCTTAAACATGTGAAAGATCCTATCGGTCCAGAATTCATGGCTCCACCTGACCGACAAGACCTGGGTCTAAAATAATGAAAATCCAAAGCCAGGCAGATGCCTGGCTTTTTGGCTGCAAAAAAAGTGAAACTTATCTCTCTTTAATAACGTAGTTAAAACGTACATCAAAGAAAGTTGGAGGTCCACTTATGGAAATCATTATCTGGGTTATTATCATCGCTTGTTTCATAGCAAGTTTCGCAAGTATTATATTTCCGATCATCCCCGCTCCTCTCGTGCTCTGGATCGGATTTTTAGGGTACTTCTTCTTTATAGACGGAGATTCATTGTCCATGTTCTTTTGGATAGGCGTTGTTGTTTTAACAATCGTTCTCATTGTATCCGATATTATTGCTAACAGTTACTTTGTGAAAAAGTATGGCGGTAGCAAGTGGGGAGAGCGATTAGCAGCAATAGGTGTCATCATAGGATCTTTCATCATACCTCCTTTCGGGATCATCATCGTGCCATTTGTACTGGTGATTATCACGGAATTGGTCCAGAAACGGACAACAAATGAGGCTATGAAAGCCGCAATAGGGTCGCTTCTTGGCTTCTTGAGTGGTACGGTTGCAAAAATTATCATTCAACTGATCATGATCGTATGGTTCTTTTTAGATATCTGAACAGCAAAAAAGAAACGTTCAGCTTCATTCAAGCTGAACGTTTCTTTTTATTTTATCTAAGACCGCCCCATACCTCTAAGAAATCCTAGCATCATCGTCAGGCTACGGTTCACATCTGGATCCTTTAAAGCCTTCATCACATCTAGTACGTTAGACTTTTCATCTGATGGTACTTGTTCCATTTCTTCAATCCCTTTATTCAACCGCTTCGTGAGGTCACGAATTCCATTTACATCCAGTTCGCCTATCAGGAAAATTAAACTCGGTAAATTCTCAAGAAGTGGTGTGTACTGCTCTTTACTAATCTCTTGAACAACCCGTTCTAAAGCCGTTCGTTTTGCATTCGTAAAAGCATAAGCAGTATCAAGAGTTCCGCCTTCTTCCAAAGCCTTTAACAGTTGTATGCCTTTTAAAATAGCATCTTTATTGTCAGCGACCGCTTCTTTCACTTCCGCAAAATCTTTGTCCCTTTTCTCTTCTTCAGATACGGAGTACCGATTAATATTTGTAATAGCCTTCCCCATTAGCGCCTCACCTGACTTCCTGGAAATTGATAATCTTCCCTCTTCCACTTATCCTCAACTCTTACGCTTATTTGTGGAACAGGATGACCACGACGATGGTTGTTCGGAGGAATCGGAGACTTCCCTTTCTTCTTCAACACTTTCATCTTCACTGCTATTTCCTTATAGGCTGGTGTATTCGTGTCTTTATCCACTCGATTATCAGTAAGGAAATTGACTGCCGATTTTCCACTATCGTTAAGAGGTAGAAAAATCTCTTTTCCTTTCACGCGATCGGTCACAGTGACAACGCCTGTCGCTTCTCCCGATTCCGAAATCAGCTTCACTTCAGCACCTTCTGATATTCCTCGTTCTTTTGCCAACTCCTCGGAAACTTCTATGAAAGCATTCGGAGTCTTTCTGGCAATCCCTTCGGACTTATACGTCATGTTCCCTTCGTGAAAGTGTTCCAGTAAGCGACCATTATTGACATGAAGGTCGTATTCTTCACTCGTATCGTACTGCAATTCAAATTCAAGCGGGAATAACTTCGCCTTTTTATCCTTGAATGGGAATCCATCCGTGAATAGCAAAGGTTCATCCGTCCCGTCTGCTTGAACCGGCCACTGCAGCGTTTGATACCCTTGTAAACGTTCATAACTAACACCAGCAAACATCTCCGCAAGACCTGCTGCTTCTTCCATGATTTGAGATGGGTGGGAATATCCCCAATCAAACCCAAGCGCTTGTGCGATAAGTTGAATGATCTGCCAATCAGGCTTTGTTCCTTCTAACGGTTCTAAAGCTTTATATAGACGTTGAATACGTCGTTCGGTGTTTGTGAAAGTACCATCCTTCTCAAGACTAGGAGAAGCCGGTAATACAACGTCTGCATACTCTGCAGTCTTCGTCAAAAACAGGTCTTGTACAATGAATAGATCCAACTTCTCAAACGCGGCGGTAACGTAATTAATGTTAGCGTCCACTATCCCAGTGTCCTCTCCCATAACGTACATTGCGGAAAGATCACCGTCATGGATCGCCTCAATCATTTGGTGATTATCCTTTCCAGTACCACCAGGGAGCTCAACACCCCAGGCTTTTTCATATTTTCCACGTACGTCCTCATCCGTGGTTTTTTCATAACCGACATAGAAGCTCGGCATACTTCCAAAATCACTACACCCTTGAACATTATTATGACCACGCAGAGGGTACGCACCAGTTCCCGGTTTGCCATAATTGCCAGTGATCAGCAACAAGTTGGAAATCGCCGTACTAGTATCCGCTCCACGCATGTGCTGCGTGACACCCATCGCCCAACAGACAGCTACAGATTCTGCATGCGCAATGGTATCTGCGAGCTGCTTCAACTCTTCTATAGATATCCCTGTCATGTCAGATGCATACTCTAACGTGAAAGGCTCAAGGCTTTCACGGTATTCTTCAAAGTGATTCACCCAATTTTCGAGGAAAGAACGATCTTCCCATCCCTGATCCAAAATGTACTTGGTTACAGCAGACAACCAGACTAGATCTGTTCCGGACTTCGGTTGAATGAACTTGTCTGCCCTCTTTGCCATTTCATGTTTTCTCAAATCAAAAACGTAGAGCTTTTGGTTAAAGAGTTTTTGCGACCGTTTAATGCGGGAAGCAAGAACCGGGTGGGATTCTGCCGTATTGGACCCAATCGTCATGACGAGTTCCGCTGAGGCAATATCATCGATCGATCCAGAGTCCCCACCGTGACCTACTGTACGGAACAATCCTTTTGTGGCTGGTGTTTGACAATAGCGAGAGCAGTTATCGATATTATTTGTTCCAATTACTTGGCGAGCCAGTTTCTGCATCAAGTAGGATTCTTCATTGGTCGCTTTAGATGATGAAATGAATCCAAGGTGATCGGAACCTTTCTCCGCTTTGATCTCTTTCATCCGTTTTGCTACGAAACCAATCGCTTCTTCCCATTCAACTTCTTCAAAATGGTCTCCTTTTCTCAATAAAGGTCTCTGCAATCGCTCTTCACTATTAACATAATCCCATCCGAATTTACCTTTCACACAAGTAGAAATTCCATTGGCAGGCGATTCTGGATGTGGTTCAACTTTCAAGACTTCCCGATCCTTTGTCCATACATCGAATGAGCAGCCTACTCCACAATACGTACAGACCGTTTTCGTCTTCTTAATTCGGGACTCACGCATTTCAGCTTCTGTGTCGGACACTGCAAACAGTGGCCCGTAACCCGTCTCAACTTTCTTGGTCAATTCAATCATGGATTTAAGAATGCCTGGTTTCTGATCAGTCAAGAAGCCAGCCTCTCCCTCCATCCCTTTTTCCATCATTGCATTACAAGGGCAAACTGTAGAACACTGCCCACAGTTCACACATGAAGATTGATCAATCGGGACGTCGTTATCCCATATGACTCTCGGCTCTTGGCGTTCCCAATCAATCGTTAACGTTTCATTGACTTGGACATCTTGGCAAACTTCTACACAGCGCCCACATAAAATACATTGATCTGGGTCGTAACGGTAAAAAGATCCCGATTCATCCCGATTGTATGTGGTAGGTTGAAATGGTCTTGACTGGTGTTCGAGGCCGAATTCGGCCATTGTATTATGGATTTCACACGAGCCGTTATTATAATCGCAAACGGTACAATACAACTCGTGCTTCTCTAGGATTCTATCGAGCGCCTCTTTCTGTGATTTATGTACATGAGGCAGCTCTGTCTGCACACTCATTCCAGCTTCAACTGTTTGCCCACAAGCCCTTACAAGCTCTCCATTCACCTGAACTATGCAAGTATCACATGTTTGAATAGACCCAAGCGACTCTGTATAGCAGATTGCCGGGACACTTTGCCCAGAAGACTGGATTAACTCCAAAAGGTTCTGGCCGGGCTCTCCCAAATACTCGGTTCCATTTATTGTAACTACTGTATGATCGCGTTCAATCAACGTCAATTCCTCCTTTGTTCATTTCTGCAAATGACGGAGCGACATCTGTTTTCAATCGCTCTGGATGAGTGTACACATTCATCCGATCGTCTCGTACAAAACCGATTGCTGTGATGTTCAAATCCTCTGCTAGTTTGAGAGCGAGGTCGGTGGGTGCTGACTTGGAAAGCAGAAATCCAATCCCCATTTTCGAAATTTTCAAGAGAACCTCAGAAGAGATTCTTCCACTGAATAAAACGGTGTGTTCTTTGTTCCTTAATTGATGAAGAATCATGTGTCCGAGTAACTTGTCCAAAGCATTATGACGCCCTATATCTGCAAAAGTAACCTCAAGCCCCTCTCTTGTTGCAATGGAGGCTTGATGCACACCACCAGTCTTTTTGAACACTTGAGCTTCTGCGTGGAATTGTTTCATTAACTGAAGGCAGACTTCCGGCTCCAACTGGAAATGGTTCATAATCGTTCTTGCGGTTTTGGCATCACTCTGAAAATAGAATGCACGACTTTTTCCGCAGCATGACCCGATCCATCTCTTTTCCATCGTGGAGACGACCGGCACCTCTTTTGTTAGTTCGATATAAGCGAAACCTGTGTCCTCGTCTATAGACAGACTGGAAATATCTTCTTTACGACGTATGATGCCCTCAGAAGCTAGAAAACCGATGACAAGAACCTCCAAATCTAAAGGAGAGCAGACCATGGTGGCGAATTCCTTCCCGTTCACAACGAGTGTAAGAGGGAATTCGACAGCCACTTCATCCTGGAGCTCCGTCACCTCCCCGCACTCAACCCGCGATACATTCCATAAGCTAGTTCCTTGTTTCATAGATACGCTTCACCCCAAACCATAGTAATCTATATTTTACCTATATCTGCAAGAATCAAACCTTTAATCGATTGTAGGCTTCTTCAAATAAAAAAAGGCAGCCGTAGCTACCTTTCCACCTTCATTGGCCACATTTCGACCGGGTTCCTCTCATAGCGGTTATGTTCACGATACATAAACTGCTGCATAATCCATTCTCTCCTTACAGTGGCAAAGTCATCGAAGAATGTTTGAATGTAATCATTGATCTCTTTCTCTTCGTATACTCTTCCCTCTTCCAGCCCCTGAACAAAATAAGATAAAATGACGAGTTTCTTTTTCAACTGTCTCGGAAGCTGCTTCAATTGTCCATCTTCCGTCATGAAGTTTTGTAAAATCCGTTGTTGCTCTTGATTGGTCATTTTCATTTCGCTTGCCTGCATTGATTGATCATCTCCTAATTTCAGAATGGAGGTAGCCATCAGTTCCAATGTTTTCTCGTTCAGATAATAGTAGATGGTGTTCTTGTCACGTCTTGTGTAAACCATCCCTGTATCCCTTAATCGCTTAAGGTGATGGGTAATCGTCGGTGCCCTCAATCCGAGTTTATCTGCAAGAACTTGATTGTGAAGCGGGCCATTCCTAAGCAAAGCGATGATACGAAGCCTGGTAGGATCGCCTACTGCTTTATGAAATGCGACCATTTTCTCTAATTGCATAAGATTGCCCCCTTATTTATTAAATGACTATCTAATTAGATTATAGTCTAATTAGATACAAAAATCAAAACGCTCTAAGTTGAGCGTTATAGATTCACGATAATAGAAGTTTTGGTCGCTTAGAGAGTAACAAAATCATAACAAGTGTGCTTAATAGGAATGCCGGTAACATGTAGCCCCCATTATACACTAAAGAATATAGCCATACGGGTTGGCCGGGAGGTGCTAAGGAGCCGTAAAAGATCAGGCCCGCCAGAAAGTGAGCAGCAAACCGCAGTACACTGCCTATGAAACACCCTAAGGTCATCCACAGGATCCAGCCTTTTTTCCGGTGTGCGCTGATCGCTTGTTGAACAGGACCTGAAACTATGCCTGATACACCTATTGCAGCAAATGCAATGAAGTAATCCAGCAGCGTCTGCATAATGGTCACTATATAGGCACCTGCAAAAATTTGATATAAGCCAAACAGCAGCCCTGTTGTCATTCCACCTTTCATGCCCCATCTAAATGCCATTAAGAAGACAGGAACCATCGAGAACGACACAGAACCGCCTTGCGCCCATACTTTAAAGGATAAGAATGGTATGACATCTAACAGTAGGGCAAGTGCTGCAAAAATAGCGACCTCTACAAGAAACAAAATCCTACGGTGAAACACGAATACCCTTCCTCCTTGCTTAACAGACAGCACGATGAGACGAAAACAAAGAACGTACTGATTATCTTATTAGTCCATAGCTCTGGTTTTAGTGTACCTTTGGAAAAACTCTAAACTCCGCTCTTTAATAAGATCTTGGTCGTAATCCAAGGTGGCAACATGATAACTGTTCTCTAAATGGACGAGTTCTTTTCGCTCTGAGAACACAGACTGGAAGATGACCTCTGAATTATGAGGAGGAACAACATGGTCTTCATCCGAAACAAATAACAGAATAGGACAATGAATACTAGAGAGCTTCTCTCTGACCTCGGACATTAGATCTTGTAGTTGTTCCACCGACTTGACGGGTGTTTTATCGTATGTCAATTCAAATGACTCATTTTTGATATCTGCTCCGATCGGTTCGATAAAACGCTGATTATTCGAATCGATATGGTTCAATGCAGGAATCTCAATTGCTGCATTAATGAGGACTATTCCTTTTACTGCTTCATATTGAACAGCAGTTTCAAGAGCCAACGTTCCTCCCATAGACAGTCCTACTACAAATACCGATCCACATCTATCCAAAAGCCATGTCATAGCGTCATCGACCGATGCAACCCAGTCATGATATGTAGTAGTCTCCATATCTTCAGGAGTGGTACCATGCCCCTTCAGACGAGGTGCACATACCGTGTAGCCTTCTCTGGCGTAGGATTCCGCTAATGGTCGAATACTCTGAGTAGTCCCTGTGAAACCGCGGGATACAAGTACCCCCACTTCATTTCCTTCGTATTTAATTTCTTCTGCTCCGCGCATAATCTCCATTCTAATCTCTCCTCTCTATGTTGCACCTTCCCTCTTAAAGAGAGAAGGAAACAGTTAACGGAGCAGCTTTTTCAAGACGATTCTTTCGAGCCATTTCCAAGGTAGTAATGTCTTGAATAATAAATTCATTCTCACACCTGGCCCAACCGGATATCGGAGTTTCGGAATGTTAGTCCGACCCGCCAGCTTGCCCATTAATTCAGCAACTTGTTCAGGCTTTCCTGGAGACTCTTGTTGTAGTGCATCCCAAAGCCCTTTAACGTAAAAGGCATATGGTGAATCAGGGTTGTGCACTTCTTCTGGCAGCTCCATTCCTGTTGACCAAATATTCGTTTGATAAGAACCAGGTTCTATAAGCGCTACGTCTATTCCGAATGGTTTCACTTCAAAGCGCAAACTTTCCGACCATCCCTCCAAGGCATGCTTGGACGATACATAAGCACTCAGACCAGGAAAGCCGATCAGACCACTGATACTACTCACATTCATGACTTTTCCACTTCCCTGTTTTCTCATGAGAGGAAGAACAGCTTGAGTGACTTGAATGACACCGAATAAATTGGTTTCAAACTGCCTTCTATACGCTTCTAAAGGAACTTGCTCTACAAATCCTCCGATTGCGAACCCAGCATTGTTCACAAGTACATCTAGCCTCGTAAGGTTTCGAACCCTCTCTTTAAAATGAGCAAGTGAGAGTGCATCCGTAACATCCAGCTGCCATACTTCAATATTATTCTTTATCTCTTCGGCTGCTTCGCTCTCTTCGAATAGTTTCGCCTTGTCCATATTTCTCATAGTGGCAATGACATGAAAACCTCTTTTCGCACAATTCAGTGCTGTATAATACCCAAAGCCACTTGATGCACCTGTAATTAACACCGTTTGTTTCATTCTCAAATCTCCTCCTACCTCTATACCTTTCGATTCTAATAACAAGTAATCCTCTTATTTAGGAATGCTAGGTTTCTTACCAGAATAATGATAGAATAAACGTTATGATTATTTTTTTAGAAAGGAAGTTTCATTCATGAAGACTAATATGAGGCTTCAATCCTTGACTCCCGAATATGATCCTTGGGAGGCATACATGGATGTCCAAGAGCATGGATCTATGACTTTATCAAATATAGAGTTTACAACTACTACTCTTTGTAATATGAGGTGCGAGCACTGTGCTGTCGGTTACACTCTTCAATCAAAAGACCCAGAGGCTTTACCAATGGAACTGATTACAAAGCGCCTGGATGAAATCCCCCATCTCAGAACACTAAGTATTACGGGTGGAGAGCCTATGATGTCCAAGAAGTCTGTAGAGAACTATGTTTTACCACTTCTTAAATATGCTCATTCCCGCGGAGTTCGAACACAAATCAACTCTAATTTAACTTTGCCGTATGAGCGCTATATTGATATTATCCCTTACTTGGACGTGTTACATATCTCGCACAACTGGGGTACAATTGATGAGTTTATCCATACTGGGTTTGCAAGAATGGAAAAGAAGCCACCTGAAAAAAGCAGAAGGATGTTCTTTGATAGAATGGTCGAGAATTCTCAACGCTTAGCTGATCAAGGGGTCCTTGTATCAGCAGAGACGATGTTGAATAAGAGAACTTTCCCTTACTTAGAAGAAATACATGACCATATTCTTGAAATGAAGTGTGCTCGTCATGAAGTTCACCCTATGTATCCGGTTGATTTCGCCAGCAGTTTGGAGACACTGAGTCTTGACGAAATGCGTGAAGGAATCCTTAGGTTACTAGACCACCGAAATCCAGACACTTGGATGTTATTTGGAACGCTTCCTTACTATCCTTGCAGCTCTTCTCAAGAGGACTTGGATCTCCTCACAAGGCTTTACCAAGAGAAAAATGTTTCCGTTAGAAATGACCCAGACGGAAGATCCAGGTTAAATGTCAACATTTTCAGTGGTGATATCATCGTAACAGACTTCGGAGATGAACCAGGACTAGGAAACATCCAAACCACCTCCCTTCCTGAAGCGTATGATCAATGGATGGGTACAAAAACCGCACAATCTCTAAACTGCCACTGTCCAGCTGTTCAGTGTTTAGGGCCGAATGTGCTAGTTAAGAACACCTATTACCAGGATGTCGACTTCCAGAAGAGAAAAACAAATATTACGTTATAATAAAAGTCCGATCAGGAGTGAGACACACCGCTGATCGGACTTATTTATAGATAGAAAGATATTTAAATAAACAAAAGCAGACTGAGTGCCATAACGGCCATTCCAGCAACGACCCCATAAATAGACAAGTGGGCTTCTCCGTAGCGCCTGGATGCCGGCAGTAATTCGTCTAATGAAATAAACACCATGATACCTGCAACACCGGCGAACAGAATGCCGAATACCACATCATTCAAAAACGGCATCAGTACTAAATACGCCAATATCGCTCCCAAGGGTTCTGAAAGTCCACTTAAGAAAGAAAGCTTGAAGGCCTTCTTCTTATCTCCAGTTGCAAAATACACCGGCACCGAAACAGCAATGCCTTCCGGTATATTGTGAATAGCAATAGCCGACGCAATCGCTATTCCAAGTGTCGGGTCGTTCAGTGCTGCTGTGAACGTTGCAATCCCCTCGGGGAAGTTATGAATTGCAATGGCAAGGGCTGTGAACGTTCCCATCTTCAGTAGATTGGAATCTTGTATGGAGGATTGTGATTTGGACATGTCCTCCACTTTTTTTACTTCATGTGGGTTACCTGCCTTCGGTATCAATTTGTCTATGAGTGCAATCACAACCATCCCACCGAAGAAACCCGCAACAGTCAACCACTTACCAGGTACTTCTCCCATCGAACCAACAAGTGCATCTTGTGCTTTAAAGAATATCTCAACCATCGAGACATAGATCATGACTCCAGCAGAGAAGCCTAGCGCTAACGATAGGAATTTTGTATTAGTAGTGGATGTAAAAAAAGCCAACAGGCTACCGATACCTGTTGCCAATCCAGCTAATAATGTCAATCCAAAAGCGAGCATCAAATTTTCAACCATTCATAGAAACCTCCTGTCCGCGTCAAAATATGCATAGGGATATTGTAAGGTAAGTTTTTGCTTTACGCAACTTTTTTTGTTGGAGTAATTTTTCGTGCAGCAACGACAACCTTATTGAGGAGAATAGTAGGTGAATTGTACCTGAACCTGAGCCGTTATCTCCGTTTGACCTGCTTCAACTGGTGTACTTGCGCTGCTCAAAACTGTTGTCTTCCCATACGTTACAGGCCTCTCCTCCCTGACATCACTCCTTCCCTCTACGATCTTGATCGGAACGGGATATAAGTGGACTCCCAGCGTTTGGCATACAGTTTGTGCTTTTCTTTGTGCGTCGTATAAGCTGCGTCTAAGCGCCTCTTGTTCATACTCAGTTCGGTTTCGGACATGGAAACTTACATTGGAAACTCGATTCGCTCCGTTCGATACAGCAAGATCAATAATAGCTCCAACATTTCGAATGTTATCCACAGTCACATTCAGTATATGCGTCACTCGATACCCTCGGAACTCCTGCTTGCCGTCTTGATAGTCATATTCTGGGAAAATGTAGTATTCATCGGTTTGGATATCCTGCTTCTTTATACCGGCTTCCTGCAGTGATTGAATGAGTTTCGTGACAACTTCTGCACTTTGCGACTGAGCAACGGACAAGCTTTGATTTTCCGTCACGACCCCCACTTTCACTTCGGCCATATCCGGTTCCACTTTGACTCGCCCCATGCCACTCACCCACAAGACAGGTATGGAAGTTTGGTTTTCGTGCATCCATCTCACCTCTTTTCCTATATTACATGTAGAGAAAAAAGATTTTATGATTAAAGTGACCGACATATTCATTTCCAAAAAATCATAAATAAGTAAAAAGGTGGTGTGTTATGAACAATTCATCGTCTCTATCTTATCCTGAAGACATGATTCACATAATCCAAGATGGGCTTCAAGCGGGCTCGGCTCCCAAGAAGCTGATTATCATCGGGGCAGGCATGGCTGGATTAGTTGCCGGTTCATTGCTGAAGAAGGCTGGGCATCAGGTGACAATCTTAGAAGGAAATTCAAGGCTCGGAGGACGAGTATTCACTGTTCGACAACCTTTTACTCAGGGCAATTACTTAGACGTGGGGGCAATGCGGATTCCTGGTAATCACCTGCTGACCCATACATACATTAAACAATTCGATTTACCGATAAACAAATTTCTAAATTCCTCCTCAAAGGACTTAATATTCGTCAATGATATTTTGACGACCCGGGAGTACTATGAAGAACACCCTGATATCCTAAACTTTCCTTTAAACGAATCTGAAGAAGGAAAGACAGCATCCACTCTTTTCTTAGAAGCTGTAGGATACTTCCTGACTTTGTACAAGAACAGCTCCCCGGAGGAACAAAAACAGCTACGAAAAGAATATTCCCGATACTCTATGGGGGAATATTTGCGACACAACCCCCTCGGTCCTTCCCTTTCAGAAACAGCCGTTCGTAAAATCAACGTGCTGCTTGGAATCGAAGGGTTTCCAGAGTTTTCGTTTGTCGATATTTTGACAGACATCATTTACCCTATATTCGGTGATGAAACGAAGTTTTTTGAAATTACCGGAGGAAACGATCGACTTCCTTACTCGTTTTATCCGCAATTAAAAGACAACATCTATTTCAACCAAAAAGTGGTAAAAATAACCCAATTTGACCAAGGTGTTTCTGTAGAATCAACAGATACTAGAACAAAGCAAAAGTGGTGTTGGCAGGCCGACTACGTCATTTCTTCGGTGCCATATACAGCTTTTCAATTCATGGAAGTCGATCCCTACAATTCGATTTCGTTTAATAAGTGGAAAGCGATAAGAGAACTAACCATTGTCCCTGCTGTTAAGGTAGGCATTGAATTTAAGACAAGATTCTGGGAGAAGTATCCGTATGATAACCTTCTTACCGATCTGCCTTTACGTTTCATGTACCTCCCTCGAGCTTCCGCGGATCCTTCCCAGCCTGCTGTAATGCTTGCAAGCTATAGCTGGGGGCAAAATGCATTGTTATTTAACAGTTTAAAAAAGGATCAGATTATTGATGAAATCATGCAAACCTTATCGAAAATCTATGGGGAGCAAGTCTATGAACAATACGTTTCAAGCGTGGTGTTCAATTGGAGCGCCAATCCATTCTCAGCCGGGTGCTTCACGCTGTTCACACCAGGTCAGAGCAGGGATATTGAGGAAAACCTAGCAACACCAGAAGGGCGTCTGCATTTCGCAGGGGAGCACACCTCTTCCTTTCATGGCTGGATTGAAGGAGCGGTCGAATCCGGGATCCGAGTAGCACATGAAGTGCACAACAGATAGCCCAAAAAGAGCACGCAACAAAAAAAGAGGCTGGTATGATTTGATTGATCATTCCAGCCTCTTCTTTATATTCATTCCGATTTCGATTCAGCAGTTAATTCTTCGCCACTTCCCTCGAAGATCTTCAAGGACTTATTCTCATATTTGACAGGGTGGGTAACCTTGTATTTCTTAATAGAAACCTCCCCATTTTTCGTCTCCTCAGCAGTTAGAAAAGCAGTAACTTCGATTTTATTATCTTTAGGGTCTGCTACTAAATTATCCACTTTGACCGAAAGAGTATTATAGTACCCTGAGCGGAACTGTTCGAAGGAAGTTTCTTCCTGTCTGCTATTCCCCAATAAAGAGTACGCTGTTACGAAATCCCCTTGATTGATACTATCGTAAAAGTACTGCACCAGATAGGTAGCCTGCTCCGCATCCGTTACGTTGCCTTTTGCACTGGATGAGGAAGTAAGTTCCGGAAAGTCCGGCAGCGATTCCATCGGCTGTTCACTCCATTGCTTCACCATCGGAAGAACACTTGTTATCGGAATACTGAACCCGATTGTCTCCTGACCTATCTTTGCACTGTTGATTCCGATTACTTCGCCAGTATTACTGTTTATTAATGGACCACCGCTATTTCCCGGCGAAATTGGTGCCGAAATCTGATACACATCATCGTACTCAAATGGATCGATTTGAAGATGACGGTTCAAGCCACTTATTTCTCCTCGAGTAACGGTATTCTGAAGACCTAAAGGACTTCCAAGCGCAAGAACTTCATCTAGAAGCTCTACGTTATCCTCTTCGAGTATCGGGAGGGGCTGTTTGCCTTTCAAGCCGGGAACTCTGACGACAGCTACATCCGTATCCCTGCTTATTCCTATTACCTCACCCGGCATCTCTTTCGACTCCGTAGTCATGACAGTAACGTCTTTATTATTTGCTACAACGTGAGCATTCGTTATGACGTCGCCTTGCTCATTATACAAGAAACCTGAGCCGATACTGCCGTCCTCTAATTCTATTTGAACGACTAGTTTCTGAGATTCATATATAATATCTTTTGTTTTCTTCGGAACTTGCTCTTCACTACTCTTGTTCACTTGCGGGTCACTTAGTACAGGTGCTGCTTGAATCTGAGCAGGTACTTTATCAATGACATAATATAACCCTATGCCACCCGCAACTAATACACAAAAAGTTAAGGCAAGACTGATGATCCAAGCACGATTCACCGAATCGCCTCCTTACTCTACTAACCATTCCATTTCTGTCACTTCGACTTTGTAGTTCTTTCCCTTCAGCTTATAATACACCTTATCAAATGTACCTTCATCTTCCGGGTTCAAATAAACTGGATAGACTTTTGCCGAATCCTTTTTCACTACCTTACCTTCACTGTTCTTTATCTCGTAAGTCGCCGTTACTGTACTGATGATTTGTGTAGCGACGCTTTTCACTTTACCTTGAACACTGAAATCACCGAATTCATCTTTCTTTATGGAAACTTCCACTACCTCTAATGCATCTGTTTGATTCTTTAGTTCATCCTTTGCAGCCTGCTGCATCGCTTGTTCCAAGCGTTCTTGTTGCTTCTCCTCGAAAGCAGTTTTCTCCTGCTTGATACGCTCTTTCAGTTGCAATAACTTTTGATTATTCCCCGCGTATTGAAGGGCTTGGTCTACCGAAGATATAGCCTCGCTATACTGTTTCTCATTCAATGCCTTTTCTGCTTGTTTGGTAGACAAGGAAATCATTTTCTCCGTGATTTTCTCCCTTACTTGAGACGCCTCTTTCAAATTCAAACCTGATAGTTCGTTCAGTTTTACCGCTAGTTCATCAATATCCGTCATACGACTCAGTTCTTTATTTATAGTCATCACGGTAATTCGCGAATCCAAGTTGTTCATTTCCGGGATTAAGGTAGAAAATAGCTGACTGTCTTTTTCTTGGATCACTTTCTGTATTTCAGATAGTGATTCCTCCGCCTTAGATAACTTTTGATCCTCAATCATAGTTTCCACCTGACTCATATCCTCTTGCAAGGTCAGAACAGAGCGTACACTATCCAAGTCTTCTTGAAATGCTTCAATGTTGGGACGCTGTTCCGCAGCTTTTTCCAGCATGGTTTCAGCATCCGCATAATGACCGGATAATGCGAGTTCCTCCGCTTCTTGTTTGCTCTTCAATACTTCTTCGTTGACCCCTTGCTCATGAGTGTAAACAAAAAAAAGTACGGCAGATGTCAAAAGGGCTACCAACACTGGCAGTAAAACAGGCAGCCAAGGCTTCTTTCGATCTTCCGACTTATGTATAGGTTTCTTTAGATCCCCTTCTAATTGTTGACCACATTGGGAGCAATAACGGGAGCCCTCGTTCACTTCACTTCCACAGTGAGGACAAAATAACATGGGCCCGTCCTCCTTTAATTCTAACGTCTTGGAATATATTCCATCGTTCTTATTATAGCATGTGAATAGGTTATTTCGACAGCTATTCTTTACTAATTATAAAGGGAATGCACATCCATCAAAAGTCTCATGTCAAACGCACGGTCAATCAAACGAGACGTGCATATACTACCTTAATTCCAAGGGAGAGGAGTGTCATTATGGGAGAGCGAAACAATAAAAACCAGTCTAAGAAAAAACCACCACGCCCTTCGTCCTGCTGTGGTAAGAAACGCAAAGGAACATCCCGTTAAAGTCATTTTTGTCATTAAAGTGTAATACAAATGACTCACCTTTGACTTTGATATAGTGATTTCGTACTTGTTATACTTCTAATGAATTCACATTAAAGGAGTATGACATGATGAAAAAACTAGGAATTCTCCTAAGTATGACCGTACTATATACACTAGGCATATTATATCTAGGTGGCGAAAACCCAACAGTCATTCACGCAGATGAACGTGTTTCTATAGAAGAAGTAAAAGAAAAAGAGGTTCAACTCAAGAAGAAAGAATCAGATGCTGAACGATTCAGTGAACCGAAGAAGAAGTCCGAGCAATCGAAAACGACTGTAAACGTTGAAGCTACTGCTTATACGGCTTTCTGTGAAGGTTGCAGTGGAACGACTTACACGGGTATCGACCTTCGTGCCAATCCAAATAAGAAAGTAATCGCAGTCGACCCTGATATCATACCACTCGGATCCAAGGTCCGCGTTCCAGGATACGGAATTGCTGTTGCTGGTGACATTGGTGGGGATATCCAAGGACATCGTATCGATGTGTTTATTCCTGGACAATCTGATGCAATGGAATTCGGTAGACGGCAGATAGAAGTTGAAATCTTATCCTAAATACGGAAGAGGGAAGCTCCTATAAGGAGCTTCCCTCTTTTTTTAATCTCTGGAAAAACGGGTTCTTTTGGCACATTTGTCTAAGTAAAAGCTTTCTACTCCGCGCGTATGGAGGGCAACTCCATCCTCTAGAAACCACCATGTTCCACGATCTAACTGCTTCACAATGAATTCAGAGGCTTCCCTTTCATCCATCGCTTCACTCAACTCCAAGTCGTGGGTAACAACTCGCTTACTATCCAATAAAAAAATGACATGCCACTCGTCTTTTTTTGGCATGGATACACACTCCTTTCTATTAATACCTGTAAAACAATACCCTATCCTATTTTGGATTAACCCTGTCCTTTTTATTTAAAAACGCGTATAAAGATAAATATCTTCACACAAAAAAGCCGCGACTTTTGAAGGCGCAGCTTATAAGTATTCATTTATGTTGGGGGGGGAGCACCAGATGTTCTCCACGCCGTTCTTCGACTTGATCTTGAATTGACAAGGAAAAACAAACGAGTGAAAAATCGGTTAACGACAGGTATAGGACATCCCTCCAATATTTTTAATACGTACCCTGTCTTCACGTCCAGTTTACTACTTGTCCTTAAATTCGGTGTTAAGCCTAAGTAAAAGTAGCACATCTTATCTTTTACAATTAGTCTATGCAGATAGGTTTACAAATAGACGAGTTGTCCGTTAAAATAACCTTGTTTAAAACCAAGTAAACAAATATGAATTAGGAGGATTGGTCATGTCTACACAAAATGTATCACATTCCAATACGTGGGCACCGACAACTGAGGTATCCTCGTTAAACCCTATACAGAAACCTTTTGTCTGGTTCGGGGCCATATTGTCACTGATGTTGTTCATCATGATCGTAACGGTCACGAATGCAACACAAGGGGTCTTGTTTATAGTCGGCATAGCGTTTGGACTCACATTACTACATGCTCGCTTTGGGTTCACATCCGCTTTCAGGAGGCTCATGTCTGTTGGGAACGTACAAGGACTTCAGGCACACTTGCTCATGCTTGCAGTAGCCAGCACTTTCTTTGCCATTATTTTATCTACAGGTTTCAGCTTTACAGGTAACAGCCCTCAAGGCTATGTGTTCCCAGTGGGACTGAGTGTGGTATTCGGTTCATTCTTATTCGGGATCGGCATGCAGCTCGGTTCAGGATGTGCCTCCGGTACCTTATATACAGTAGGTGGCGGTAAGTCGTCGATGATATTGACCCTACTCGGATTTATTGGAGGATCTGTACTCGGTGCCTATCACATCGGTTTCTGGAGAGGCTTACCATCTCTACCGGCTATCTCCTTAGCCGAGTCCACAGGCTTTGGATATTTCGGTGGCTGGATCGTCCAGATTGCTGTCTTTTTAGGAATCTACGGAATAACTGTCAAAATCGCGAAGAGAAAAAATCCGCCTAAAATGGCACCCTTAGCCACAACTTCCGGTCTTAAACGGTTATGGCGCGGGGCGTGGCCACTACTTTTAGCAGCTGTGATTTTAGGATTACTAAATGCGCTAACCCTTACAATACGAGGTAATCCTTGGGGCATCACCTCTGCATTCGCATTGTGGGGATCCAAGTTCTTGCAGACCTTCGGTGTTGACGTGGCAAGTTGGACCTACTGGCAAGGTAATACTACAGCACTCAATCAGACCGTGCTAGCTGATTCAACCAGTGTCATGAACTTTGGAATTATCCTTGGTGCCTTCATAGCAGCAAGCTTCCAAGGAAATTTCAAACCAGGTAAAATCAAACCAGGCATTGGGATAGCCTCTATTTTCGGAGGCGCACTTATGGGATATGGTGCTCGCCTTGCTTTCGGATGTAACATTGGTGCATACTTCGGCGGGATTGCTTCCTTCAGCCTGCACGGATATGTATGGATGATTATGGCCCTTCTAGGAACAGGTCTAGCCTTGTTCATCAGACCCCTATTCGGTTTGAAGAACCCTAGTCCTAAAGATTCGATCTGTTAACATGTAACGCGCTGTATGCTGCAGCGCGTTTTTTTTCTTAAAATCACTATCACTTTTGTAAGATGACCTTTATAATAAGGAAACATGAATTCTAATTAGAAAAGGTGTTTACAAGATGAGTTTACTCACAGTCAATAAATTGAGCCATGGATTTGGTGACCGAGCCATCTTTGATGACGTTTCATTCCGCCTCCTTCAAGGAGAGCATATAGGTTTGATCGGAGCGAACGGTGAAGGTAAATCCACTTTCATGAATATCATTACAGGAAAAATAGAACCAGATGACGGAAGAATAGAATGGGCGAAACGTACACGTGTCGGCTATCTTGATCAGCATGCCGACCTTGCTAAAGGTATGTCCATCCGCGACGTATTGCGAACCGCTTATCAATACTTGTTCGACCTCGAAGAAGAAATGAACCAACTATTCGCCAAAATGGGGGAAGTCGGACCAGATGAGCTGACAGAACTACTAGAGGAAACAGGTCAGATGCAAGACATTCTTACCAATAACGATTTTTACACGATTGATGCAAAGGTAGAAGAAGTTGCCAACGGTTTGGGGCTGGATGAGATTGGCCTTGAACGCGATGTGCATGACTTGAGTGGTGGACAGCGAACAAAAGTCCTACTTGCCAAACTATTACTCGAAAAACCTGAGATCCTACTTCTCGATGAGCCGACCAACTATTTGGATGTAGAGCATATCGAATGGTTGAGAGGCTACTTGCAGTCCTATGAGCATGCGTTTATTCTCATTTCACACGACATCCCGTTTCTCAACAGTGTCGTGAACCTGATTTATCATATGGAAAATCAGGAACTCAGTCGTTATCCAGGCGACTACAACGAATTCTTGCGTGTGTATGAAATGAGAAAGCAGCAAAAAGAAGCTGCTTTTAAGAAACAGCAGAAAGAGATTGCGAACTTGAAAGATTTCGTAGCTCGTAATAAAGCGAACGCCGCTACTAGTAAAATGGCGATGTCCCGCCAGAAGAAATTGGATAAGATGGACGTGATCGAACTCGATTCTGAAAAACCGAAACCGAAGTTCGACTTCAAACAGGCGCGTACTCCGAGCAAGTATTTATTCGAGACAAAAGACCTTGTCATCGGTTATGACGAACCTCTCTCCCGTCCGCTTAATCTATCGATGGAACGAGGCCAGAAGCTTGCTCTTTCCGGTGCAAACGGTATCGGTAAAACAACCTTACTGAAGAGTATCCTAGGTGAGATCGAGCCTGTGTCAGGATCGGTTGAGCAAGGGGATAATCTCCATATCGGATACTTCGAACAAGAATTAAAAGAGGTTAGCAACCACACCTGCCTCGAAGAAATCTGGGAAGAATTCCGTCACTTCACGCAATATGAAGTGCGCTCTGCCCTTGCACGTTGCGGACTGACAACGAAGCATATCGAGAGTAAGGTTCAAGTGTTGAGCGGTGGCGAAAAAGCCAAGGTCAGACTCTGCAAATTAATCAATAAAGAGACGAATCTCCTTGTGCTCGATGAGCCAACCAACCACCTTGACGTGGATGCGAAAGCAGAGCTCAAACGAGCATTGAAAGAATATAAAGGCAGTGTCCTTCTCATTTCCCACGAGCCTGAATTTTATCAGGATATTGTAACAGATGTTTGGAATTGTGAAGATTGGACAACAAAAGTATTTTAATTAGCTCCCCCCTTTTCTTCCTAGAATGGGGGGGGTTTTTATTCGTTAATCGACATAATACTCCTCCTTCCCTCCTTAACCGTCGAAAATGGCTTCATTATACGACGTTTCCTACAATTTATAGCTGATTACGTAGATAAAGGTAGCCCTATTGGACAGTTTACTGATAAAAACAACCTCAATGTCGAAATATAAGCCCCTTACTGACAACTCACGCGTCCTTAAAGCTTAAATGTCACTTACCCCTTCCAAATGAACGTACTCTCGCTCTTCATCTCAATCCGTGAGTCACTTTCAAGTGCTTCGACCAGCCGAAATAATGCTTCATCTTTCTGTTTTGCTTCAATCATGCAGTCGATCTGGCTGACAGATCCATTCACTTTTTCAACAAAGTCAAGAAACATAGTAGGATCAACAAAATCGGCATGACTTTTAAAGGCATCATCTGATCTCGGACTGGAAATATGCATCTTTAAAGGTAGTTTGGAATGAGACCATGTCTTTACGACTCTTGACCAATGGTTTTCCCATTGCGGATCAGCGTGGTTCGCCATGTGATGGTGCAGATCAAAGATTTGAGGCAGGTTCAACTTCTCACAAACATAAAGACAATCTTCAAGCGTATAAGACGTATCATCATTCTCTATCATAATCATCTTCTGAATATCCGAAGGCACTTTCATCCAGTTTTCTATAAGTCGTTCCAAAGAGGACTCTTTGTCTTGGTATTTTCCTCCCAAATGAAGCACACACCGATGTGCAGGCTCAATGCCCATGTGGTGAAGAAGCAGATAGTGATACTTCAGAACTTGAAGCGAGGTTTTCAAAATATCTTTGTTCGGCGAGTTCAATACAACAAAGTGATCCGGATGAAAATCAACACGCATGCCATTCTTTTTCGCAAATGCCCCCAGCTCTTGAAGGTCTTCTTTGATTGGGGATATATAATTCCACCCTTTCAACTCCTCATGTGTCGCAAGCGGAACCAACTTGGAACTGAACCGGAAAAATTTAATTCCATGCGACTTGTTATGCTTTAATAAGCGCAAGCAATTGTGTAAGTTACTTTGAGCAATACGTGCGAGCTTGTTTAACCCGGCCTCACGATCAGGGATTTGTTGAAAACGCTTGTACGTCATAGTTTGAGAAGGTGAAGCGTTTTGAAGGTGCATACTCATAGCAACATAGCCAAGACGGAATAATGTCATAAGATTGTCCCCTTTTTCTATTAGTTTGGTCGACGCAGCTACAGTTATGTAGGTCATCCTTAAGTACATAGGCATCTATATTGACGTTTGGAAAGGTTTAGAATCCACGCTTTTTGTGAACACATTTAGAGTAATAGAGATAACCAACTAACTTATAGAGAAGATAAATGGAGGGCTAATGATGAAGATTACACATATCCGTAATGCAACAATGCTTGTAGAATACGCGAACCACCGCTTCTTAATCGACCCTTTTTTCGCTGACAAAGGATCCATGCCACCTTTTGAAAATACGACGAACCAACATTTGAACAACCCACTTGTAGAACTTCCAATACCTGTTGAAGAGCTTCTAGACGTGGATGCTGTATTCGTTACGCACCTCCATCCTGACCACTTTGACGAAGCTGCAAAAGAAAAAATACCTAAGGACATGCCAATTTACGTTCAAAATGAAAAAGATCAAGCACAAGTAGAAGGAGCAGGTTTTACAAAGGTCATGTGTTTAGACGAGGTCGACACTATCGGGGGAGTGAAAGTTATCCGCACAGAAGGACAACATGGTTCTGAAGAAATGACTTCGTTAACAGGAAGCGTTTCTGGAATTGTCTTCACTTACCATAATGAAAAGACACTATATATAGCCGGGGATACGATCTGGTATGATGGCGTTGAAGAAGTAATCGACACGCACCGTCCGGAAGTCATTGTAGTGAACGCGGGAGCTGCCCAATTCTTAGAAGGTGGTCCGATCACGATGACAAAAGAAGATGTCGTGAGAACCCATGAAGAATCCCCAGACGCAAACATCGTCGCAGTTCATATGGAAGCGTTGAACCACTGTCTGTTAACGAGAAGAGAGTTAGAAGATTACGTGGAAGCTAACGCTATCGCAAGCAAGATTGCCATACCCGAAAATGGGGAGTCCATGAATTATTAATCGTAAAAAACGCTCCGACAATCCTAAGTCGGAGCGTTTTTTTCTTCTCTTACCTTTTTAATTCTCGAGTTCGATCGTGCTTCGTACCTCTACACCTTGGAGAGCCTGTGTAGCTAATCGATCCGCTTCTTTGTTTTTCTTTCGGGATAGAACGCTATAGGAAGGTCTGATCCCTGATTCATCCATTTTATTCTCGATTCGATCTGCCCATTTAGATAGTTCTTCTTCCATTACCGGCCACTCATCCAGCAACTGATTGATCACTACTTGGGAGTCACCTGCAAAGGTCACTTCCTGATGGCGGATCCCCAATAGATCGAGCTCTTGCAAGGCTAAGTGCAGAGCTGCATATTCCGCTTCATTGTTGGACTTCAACCCTTCTACCTTCGCATTCGTTCTCAAGCGATAGTTTTTATGGTTTTGTGCATAGTACACCACACAACCCAGCCCGGACACCTTCTCTTCTAAATCAAAGCCTCCATCGAAGTACACTATTGCATCATGAGGCTCTGTCTGGATTCCTCTTAAGAACTTATTCAGTTCTTTCATCGACCAGGACTGATCGTTGGTATCTAGAAACTGAAGTTCTTTAACACGCCCTGTCTGTGTTAAATCTTCCGCTATCAGTGCCGCTTCCGCTGCTTTCATTTCCTCTGATTTGAAAAATGTAGTCGGACCCTTCGGTTTCTTATAGGTCCACTCTATTCTTACTCTCATCACGTTATCCCCCTTCCGTTCTTTCTGCTTACCTTCATTATTGCCATACCATTGCCTATTAAACAAGCAAGACCCCGGAAGAATAATCTCCCGGGGTCTTTCCTTTATTACACTTCAAACCATCCGTTTGTAAGCAATTGTTTATACCAATAGAAGCTGTCTTTCGGTGTCCGCTCGAACGTACGGAAGTTGACGTGAATAATACCGAAGCGCATTTCATAGCCGAATGCCCACTCGAAGTTATCCAACAATGACCATACAAGATACCCTTTGATCGGAACACCTGATTCGATTGCACGGTGCAAAGAAGCGAGGTGCTGTTTCAAGTAGTCAACCCGTTCTGTGTCCTCTACCCGGCCATCTTTTGCTTCATGATTGTAGCAGGCACCGTTTTCGGTGATATAAATGGGTACATCACCATAGGTTTGATGCAAATCTCTCAACAAACGGTAAAACCCGTCCGCATAGATCGGCCAGCCGATATCGGTTCTACGATTATCAAGCGGAATCTCTTCTGCGTCGAACAAGCCCTCTCCTTCTTTATGCCGGGCAAGGCCGCCAGTGTAGTAGTTCATTCCCATAAAGTCGATCGGTTGAGAAATAAACTCTAAATCTCCTTCTTCCACTTTTAAAACGGCGCCGTTCTTCTCGAAGAGCTGAACGAGTTGCTCCGGATAAGTCCCTTTAAAGACCGGATCCATGAACCACTCTTTCTGCCACATCATCGCACGCTTGCTCGCTTCTATGTCTTCCTCTTTATCTGTGAAAGGTTCCATCCAGCCCATATTCGGAGCATAACCTATCTCTCCATCAGGTACAATATCACGGAAGTCTTTCACAGCGCGCCCGTGAGCAACCAGCAAGTGGTGGGAAACATCGACTGCCGCTTGCAGACTCGTTTTGCCAGGCGCATGGATACCTAAGTAATTGGACAAGAAGGAAGCACACCAAGGTTCATTGATGGTAATCCAGTTCTTGACTACATCGCCGAACTCTTCAAACATTGCCTTCGCATACGCTTCAAAAGCATCAATTGTTTGGCGACTTTCCCAACCACCTTTTTCTTGTAAAGCTTGTGGAAGGTCCCAGTGATATAGTGTAATCATTGGTTCTATGTCGTTCTCCAATAACTCGTTGATCAAATTTCGATAATACTGAACGCCTTCTGGGTTCAATTCACCTGTGCCATTAGGAATGACACGCGGCCAAGCGATGGAAAAGCGGTACATATCCACACCGAGTTCTTTTAAGTACTGGACATCCTCTTTATATCTGTGGTAGCTGTCGCACGCCTCATCACCGTGGTCGCCTCTTCTGACGTTACCTGGTGTATGAGCGAACACATCCCAAATGGAAGGCTTTCTTCCACCTTCGTTAGCAGCTCCTTCTATTTGATAAGAAGCGGTAGCCGCTCCCCACTTGATGTCATTTGGAAACTGAATCGTTGTCATGACTTTCCCTCCATTGATGATAAGGAGGCTATAGCTACCTAACTAATGTTGATGATCGCAATACCAAATCAGGATCGACTTTAACCGGGTGTATCTCGTTTTGATCCCGAATGAGATCATCAAGCATATAAGCAGCCAGCTTCCCTAGCTTTTGTTTATCTTGTCTTACCGTCGTTAATGGAGGGTCACTATAACGGCACGCTTCGACATCATCGCACCCGATAAGTTGAACATCTGCCGGAACAGAAATACCTTTCTCCTTCATGGCTTTCAATGCACCTAAAGCCATCATATCGGAAGCGGCAAATACCGCTTCTGGACATTCTCCAGTTTCAAGTATCTCCTTCATGGCTTGATAGCCACTTTCCTCGAAAAAGTCCCCATAGTGAACCCACTCATCACGAATCGGTAAGCCGAATTTTTTCATTGCAGCAAAGTAGCCTTGGTTACGGATATTGGCAAGGAAAGAATCTGGATTCCCTCCAATGTAGGCAACCTTTCGGACTTGATTTAGATACAAATGTTCAACGACCTTCATGCCGATTTTTTCGTTATCGGTCATAATGTAACTCGAATGAGGTCCCTCAAGTTCCAAGTCGATCCCGATGCAGGGAATCTGGCTCTCTGCGATTTCATGGACCGCCTCTTCGATCTCATCTCCGGCGATCACCAGGCAGCCATCCACATGGAAGTGTTTGCACCGCTCCAGGTATTGACTTTCTCCTTGATAAAACTTTTCATTTGAGAACAACAACAAATCATAGCCCAAAGCACCGACAGATTTTTTGAATGTATTCACCACTTCATTAAAAAACGGGTGCTTAAAATCAACATTGATTTTTCCGGCATAGATTAAGCCGATCAAGTTAGATTTTTTAGTGGCTAGTGATTTTGCTGAGAAGGTTGGTTGATAATTTGTATCTTCAATGATTTTGAATACTTTCTCTTTCGTTGCTTCACTTATTCCACCGTAATTGTTCATGATTTTTGATACAGTGGCCGGTGAAACACCTGCCATTTTGGCAATATCTCTTATCGTTAAGTCCATCTTTACAGCTCCTTCATTACGACTCGCCATTTGTTATCTCTATTGTATCAACAAAGAGCGAGAGTAGCATATAAAGACTACTTAATGGATCCCTCTGTAATACTTGAGATGAAGAGTTTGTTAAACATTAAGAATATGATGATCAACGGAACTGTTGCCCAGAATACTCCTGATAACAACATCCCGAAGTCGACACGGAAAGCATTGTTCAATGATGCCAATGCGACTTGTAATGTGTAGGAGGATGGGTCACGCAATACCGTGAACTGCCACAAGAATTCTCCCCATACCAAAGTGAAAACAATAATTCCTAAAGTTGCAAATGCCGGTTTGATGATTGGTAGTACAATACTCCAGTAGATTCTGAAGTTCGAACAACCATCTAATTTCGCCGCCTCCATCAACTCATCAGGAACAGATTGACTGACATACTGCCTCATAAGGAAGATTCCTAGCGGGTTCAGCAAGAAGATGACACCAGCCCCGAGCAATGTATCGAGCCAACCTAATTGCGAGATGAGATAGAATTGTGGAATCAATCCCAATTGCGGCGGAATAACCATTGTCAGCAAGATCAGGATGAACAAGAAGTTCTTGCCTGGGAATTGGAACTTAGCGAATGCAAATCCTGCAAGGGAACTAATCAGTAAGACACCTATTGTTACAGCTGAACACAAGATGATGGTATTCCACATCGCCTGGAAGAAAGGAATTGTATCCAATACTTTCTGGAAGTTCTCGACTAACTGAGTTCCTGGTAACAATGTTGGAGGAATCGAGTTATAAGCGGCACTTGGCCTTGTCGCCATTACAAACATCCAGTAGAACGGGAAAAGCGACAAAAGAGAAGCTATGGTTAAAACCACGTAGATTGGTAATGTACCTTTAGTAAGTTTCTTTGGTTTTGGATTTGCCATATTTACACTCCTCTCTTCTTACGCCCTGCACCAGAAGTTAACCACGTGTTCAGGGCTGCAGCGCCTATGATGATAATTAACAATAGAACAGCTGCTGCAGAAGCAGTACCGAATGATCCTAAGTTAAATGCGTCTCGATATAGATACATGACGACGGTCATCGCTTCATCACGGTTGAATGCGGAGCTACCTAGGAATACTGTAGGTTCAGCGAACAACTGAAGGGCACCGACCGTAGACATGAATACTGTCAGAATAATAAACGGTTTCAATAAAGGAACCGTGATGTGAAGGAATTGCTGAACTTTGTTTGCGCCATCGATTGTAGCTGCTTCATATAAATCCTTCGGAATACTTTGAAGGCCAGCTAAGTAGATGATCGTATTGTATCCGACCCATCGCCAAAATACCATTAGGGAAATCGCAATTTTAGCTCCCCACTCTGAAGTCTTCCAACTAACTGGATCGAACCCGAGTAAACCTAATACATAGTTTGCAAGAGCAGTCTCATTACTACTGAAAAATACTCCGAATACCAATGCCACAGCTACCATGGATGTAATATATGGCATAAATATGGTAACTCGGAAGAAGTTTGTGAACCTGATTACGGCCATGTTCAAGAAGTAGGCCAAAATGATTCCGACGATCAATTGGGGCGCTGTTCCCATCAATCCCATGATGATCGTGTTATATAATGACTTCCAGAACAAAGGATCTTGTAGAACAATGACAAAGTTCTGCATGCCGACAAACTGCATGTCTCCAAGCCCGTTCCACTTCTGAAAAGCTAGCACTATACTAAAAATCGCAGGGTATAGCCCTATGATACCGAAAATGATGAAAAAAGGTGCAACGTATAAGTAACCCGAGATCATATCCTTTTTCTTCTCAGATAGTTTTCTCTTCTGGGCTTTCGCTGCTACTTGTTTTCGTTTATGAACACTCTCCACTCCATCAACCCCTTACTTAAGAGAGGGCTGGATGAGCAGCCTCACCCAGCCTGTTGTTTTATCGTTTCAAAATGTCTTGAATACGTTTCACTGCTGCATCCCACTCTTCTTGTGGATCAGCACCTTCTTGCACGTTGCGTAGAGCTGTCAGTACTTCATTGTTAACTGTTACATATTTTGGTCCTTTGTAAACTTCAGGAATGTCTTGTGCTGCTTCTGCAAAGTATTTCGCAGTGTTTTGACCGCTGAAGTACTCATCTTCGTTGTTTACGAATTCGTCCATTTCATAAACAGATGGTGCAGATGGGAACAATCCACTTTCTGTGAAGGACTTCAATTGATTCTCTGGAGATAGTAACCATTTAGCAAAGTCATAAGCCGCTTCCTGCTGCTCAGACTCAGCAGGGATCGCTACATAAGACCCACCCCAGTTACCAGCAAAGTCTGTTGGAAGAGTCGTTACTTTCCAGTTTCCTTTACCTTCTGGAGCATTTTCTGTCATGTAACCTTTCAACCAAGCTGGAGCCATTTCAACTGCGAATTCACCTTTATTCAAAGCGTTCGCCCATTCTGGTGTCCACATTTCAAAGTTTCCTACATAGCCTTTATCATGTAGTTCTACAGCGTAATCGTATGCTTCACGAACTCCGTTACCTGACTCTTCGATCAATAGCTCGCCATCACGGTTGAAGTAACTTACTTCAAGGGCATCCATGTTTGCACGGAACGCCATTTCCATGCTGTCTACCATCGGCTTGCCTGTTTCGTCTAGCACTTTAGAAGCTG
Source organism: Halobacillus salinus (assembly GCF_004684905.1). Classification (GTDB taxonomy): domain Bacteria; phylum Bacillota; class Bacilli; order Bacillales; family Halobacillaceae; genus Halobacillus; species Halobacillus salinus. The sequence continues at coordinate 1,713,291 of NZ_SRJC01000001.1, forward strand.
CATCCGCAAATGCGTCTGGGCTAGAAATCATATCACTAACTTCATCAGGATCAGTTGGTAGTTTCGCGTTTTCAAAGACTCCTGTATGGTAGTACATCGCCTTCGGTCCAATGTCAGTTGGAAGTCCGAATAAGAAATCGCCTTCGCCATTCTCCGCCATGTTCCATTTCCAATCTAAGTATTGATCTTGGATTTCATCTGCACCAAGGTCGTACAAGTTCACGAAACGATCTTGAGCTTCTCTATAACGGTCAAGCTGATCGACTTCGATCATTGTCAAATCCGGAGCACCTGTGCCCGCAGAAATGGAAGTGAAAAGACTGTCGTGGTGATCGCCTAATTCAGAACGTTTGATGTTGATTTTCACATCTGGATTCTCTTTCTCGTATTCTTTCGCTAGATCTTCATAGTTCGTTGCACCAAACACCCAGAAGTCCAGAGTAGCGCCGTCGCCGTTTTCGCCTGAAGCTTCTTGATTGTCACTGCTGCAGGCAAATAAGAAAGCACTTACAAGCAGAAGCATGCTAACAATAAATCCTTTTTTCATAAACAATGAAATCTCCCCCTAAATAATGGCTGCATTTACGAAACCGGTTTCGTAAACACCTAAAAAAAATCAATTGATTTGTTAACTTGGTTTGATTATATACGCTAATGAATCCGTTTTCAAGGATTTTTCTGAAAAAAACCACGATTTTTAGTAAACCGGTTTCGTTGTGCATAAAACACCGCCCCTTTCATCTTCTGAAAGAGGCGGTGTTTTTCATTTATTGCATCACTTTTGCTTTGAAATTTCTATTCCTTGGCCCATCAAATTCACAAAAATAGAGACCCTGCCAGGTACCTAACGTAAGCTCCCCATCCTCGATAATCAAGGTTTGGGCATGGCCGACAGTACTTGTTTTCATATGTGCAGCTGTGTTCCCTTCCATGTGACGGTCCTCTTTGTGATTCCACGGATAAACCTCACGAAACCTTCTCAACATATCTGTCTTCACATCAGGGTCAGCATTCTCATTTACCGTAAGTCCAGCAGTCGTATGCATGGAACTTACTACGATGATCCCCTCTTCGATTCCTTCATCACGAATCCACTTCTCCACCATATGGGTAACATCAATCATTTGATCATGGTGATCGGTTCTTAGTTCAAATGTTTTTATCATGCTCTGCTCCCTCCTATCAAACTAGCAGCATAGTTTTGCAGTTTTTCATATGCCTTATTTTCTTCTTCAAATCTCTCTTCAGAATGTACGTAAAATGCCTGCATATCATCGTTCACTTCCACAACCGCTTGATAGACATTCGTGCCATTGCCCCGTAACTGAATGCGGTAAGTATCTCCATCCTTTGTTACGATGCAATGGACTAGTCCTCCTTTATTGATTACAACGACGGGAGTGTCTAACTCATTGGTGCCAAGAAGGGTAGAAACAAGTGATGAGGCAGACATCGCAGTGCCACACGCGTTAGTCAGCCCGACACCGCGCTCGTAAGTCCTTGCGAATATTTGGTTCTGTTCAAGCTGCTGGACGAAACTAACATTGACCCCGTTCGGGAATACAGAAGAGAGTTGATTAGCTTTCTTCCCTATTTCATAAAGTTCCTCCTCTTTCACCTCATCTACCAGTGAAACGATATGAGGATTCGGGACACTTAACGCCGTAAACCTATGACGTTCAGATAGCTCTGGAATCTCAACATCAACTGCTTGTTCTGCAGAGAAATTCATCGGCAGCGAAGCTACATCAAACGAAACCGGCTCAATGGCAACGGCAAACGTATCAATAGAAGGATAAATCTGTTCTACTTGACTGACAGAGAGTACAGCCTTCTCTGTTTCTATTTGTATATTGGAACGACCCAACTTATCAATCATATGCCTCGCCACACAGCGAAGACCGTTACCGCACATCTCGGCTTCTGTGCCATCCGAGTTGAACATGCGCATACGTCCTTCTGCTTTGTCGCTTCCTAAAACAAATAGGATGCCATCTGAGCCGATCCCGTTGTTTCTGTCACACAAAAGAAGAGATAAATGCTTGCGCTCCTCTTCTGTAAAAGCTAAAGCATTCTCTAATTCATCAATAAGTATAAAATCATTTCCTGAACCATGACATTTAATAAATGGGATCTTCATAGCAATCCTCCTAACTTTTTTTCATCATAGCATATCTACTCGGAGCACGGAGAACTTGTGAGGGATTTATGGAAGAAGTCTAAACTAAAAAAGAAAAAGCTGTCCCGCAAAGCGGGATCAGCTCTTTCATGCAATCACGATTTTTTTCGGATTCGCTAGCTTACGGATCATCGGAATACGGGTCAAATCCATATTCCCTCCACTGAGAATAACCCCTGAATTCCCCGCTGAAAGAGAAACGCCCTCCTGCATTAGACCAGCTAAGGCAGTGGCTCCTGCACCTTCGACCAATGTCTTTTCTCTTTCAAGTAAGAAAAGCATCGCTTGTGCAATTTCAGATTCTTCAACAGTGATGACCCGATCCACGTATTTCTGGATACAAGGAAAGGTCACTTTCCCCTTTTCCTTCACGGCGATCCCATCAGCGATTGTTGAGACTGATGTCAATTTCTCTGGTCCCCGTTTGTATAGGGCGTTGTACGTGGAAGGTGCTTCTGCTGATTGAACTCCAACTACATGAATAGATGGTTTCAATTGCTTAGCCGCAAAAGCTACGCCACTGATCAATCCACCCCCGCCGATCGGCACATAAAGCGTCTGTAAGTCAGGCTGCTGCTCCAACATCTCCACAGCCACCGTGGCCTGACCTGCCATCACATCATGATCGTCGAATGGGTGGACGAAAATCGCTCCAGAGCGTTTTTGCTCCTCACAAGCAGCTTGATAGGCTTCTTGGAATGATTCACCTGTCAAGACCACCTTCGCACCATAACCTTCTGTCGCTTGGACTTTAGCTTGAGGGGTTGATTCTGGCATGAAGATCTTCGCTTCCACGCCACGCTTCGTCGCAGCAAGCGCCACGCCTTGAGCATGGTTACCGGCTGAAGCCGCGATAACCCCTCGACGCGCCTCTTCTTTTGTAAGTTGAGACACCTTATAGGAAGCCCCGCGGACTTTGAATGCCCCAGTCTTTTGCTGGTTTTCCATCTTCATAAACACCTGTCTCCCAACCAGCTGGTTGAGTGTCTCCGACGTCTTAAGCGGTGTTCGATGAACCACCCCTTGCAACGTTTTGTGTGCATCCATTACTTTGGCTAGCGTTAAGAAATCCCCAACGTCTTCACTCCTTTAAGATAATTTTTGTTCGTACTGGTCGATTTTATCCTGATACGTTAAGGTGACAGCAATTTCATCCCAACCATTCAGAAGCATTTCCTTATGGTAAGGTTGTATATCAAAAGAGACTGTTCGAGAACCATCGGTCACCTCTTGTTTCTCAAGATCGACCTTTAGTTCGTACGGATGGTCCTCAGCCTCTTTGATCATGTTTTCCGTTGTTTCGATTGGTAATTGAATAGGTAAGATTCCATTTTTAAAACAGTTATTATAGAAAATATCAGCAAAACTTGGAGCAATGACGACTTTAAATCCAAAGTCCTGAATCGCCCACGGTGCGTGCTCTCTTGATGAGCCACAACCGAAGTTCTCTCCACCAACAAGGATAGAAGCTCCTTCGTAAACTGGATCGTTTAATGAAAACTCCTCTTTCTTCGATCCATCTTCGTTGAAACGCCAATTATAAAAAAGAAACTGGCCGAATCCTTGTCGTTCGATTCGTTTCAAGAACTGCTTAGGAATAATCTGATCTGTATCCACATTTGTTCGGTTAAGTGGGTAAACGAGACCAGTATGTTGTTTCAAAGGTTCCATCTGTTACCCTCCTACCGCACTGGCGAATTTTCTTACATCGACAAATCTTCCTTCTAGTGCTGCTGCAGCTGCCATTTCTGGACTGACTAAGTGTGTACGAGCACCATTCCCTTGCCTGCCTTCGAAGTTTCGGTTCGATGTTGATGCACAGCGCTCACCTGGTGGTACGATGTCATCATTCATGGCGAGACACATGCTGCAACCTGCATCGCGCCATTCGAACCCAGCGGTAAGGAAAATCGTATCCAGTCCTTCTGCTTCCGCCTGCTGCTTTACAGTTTGAGACCCTGGTACGACAATCGCTTTGACTCCTTCATGTACGCGCCCGCCCTTCACGATATCAGCAGCTCGCCTCAAGTCGCTCATTCTGGAATTCGTACAAGAACCGATAAATACATGTTCAACTGGAATCGATTGAATCGATTGCCCGGCTTCGAGCCCCATATATTCGATGGCACGTTGAACACCGTCCGCATCTTCTGCTACTTCAAGTGGGTCCGGTACGTTACCACCAACCGGGACAGACTGTGATGGGTTCGTTCCCCACGTTACTTGAGGTTCGATTTCATTCGCGTGAATGGATACAGTCTGATCGTATTTAGCCCCTTCATCAGAAGCGAGTGACAGCCACTCATCTACTGCCACATCGAATTCTTTACCAGAAGGTGTATGCCTACGACCTTGCAAGTAGTTAACTGTCGTCTCGTCAGGACTGATCAATCCAGCCCTCGCGCCAGCCTCGATGGACATATTGCAAACCGTCATCCTCTCTTCCATCGAAAGGTTGCGGACCGCTTCCCCAGTATATTCAATGACATGACCAGTACCGAAGCGAACCCCGAATTTACCGATGATAGCAAGGATAAGATCTTTTGCTGTAACTCCTGTTCCAAGCTTCCCTTCGACTTTAACTTCCATCGTTTTTGGTTTTGACTGCCACAGGGACTGCGTTGCTAGGACGTGCTCCACTTCGCTCGTGCCGATTCCGAAAGCAAGCGCTCCGAATGCCCCATGTGTGGAAGTATGGCTATCTCCGCATACAATCGTTTTTCCTGGCTGTGTCAAACCTAGCTCTGGACCAATGACATGGACAATTCCCTGATCAGGGTGATCGATATCCGCAAGGTCTACGCCGAATTCTTCACAATTTGCTTTCAACGTTTCCATTTGTTTCTTTGATACAGCGTCTTTGATAACGTTACGGTGAACGGTAGGTACGTTATGGTCCATCGTAGCGTAGGTCCTATCAGGTCGACGGACTTTTCGTCCACTCATTCGCAAGCCTTCGAATGCTTGAGGGGAGGTCACTTCATGGACTAAGTGCAGATCAATATATAAAAGGTCTGGCTTCCCCTCTTCTTCGTGGACTACGTGTTTATTCCATATTTTTTCGATAATCGTCTTCGCCTGCCCCATCATCATTCTCCTTTCCCATCACACATAGCAGCGCATGATATTTTCCGTCGTATCATTCGTGCTGATTTGTTCGATCACTTTTGCAGCCATTTGACTGCCACCAACTTCAATCCCTTGAGTAATATCAAGGTCCGCAGTATGGAAGCCAGCATGCAGCACCTCATGAACCGCCGCTTCCACTGTATCCGCTTCTTCCTGCATTCCGAATGAGTGTTTCAACATCATAGCGACGGAAAGGATGGACGCAAGCGGGTTTGCTTTGTTTTGTCCTGCGATATCAGGAGCAGACCCGTGTACCGGTTCAAACAATCCGACTCCGTCTTCACGTACACTTGCAGATGGCAGCATCCCAAGGGAACCTGTCAATACGGAAGCCTCGTCGCTTAAGATGTCACCAAACATATTTTCCGTAACGATGACGTCAAAGCTCGATGGGTTTGTCACTAGTTTCATAGCTGCCGCGTCTACCAGCATATGTTCTACCTCTACATCTGGATAAGCCTGTTTCTTCTCTTCTACAACTTCTCTCCACATCCGACTCGATTCCAAGACGTTCGCCTTGTCTACGGATGTCAGGTGCTTCCTTCGAACTTGGGCACTTTGAAAAGCTTTCTCTACAATTCTTTCTATCTCTGATCGTTGGTAAGCCAGTGTGTCGACTACGGATTGTCCGTTATCACGGCGTTCACGAGGTTCTCCGAAATATAGACCGCCTGTAAGTTCACGAACGATCAGTAAGTCACTGCCTGCTACAACTTCCGATTTTAAAGGGGAGGCGTGAAGCAACTGCTGAAAAGCCTGAACTGGCCTAAGGTTAGCGAAAAGGCCAAGCTGTTTGCGGATACCTAGCAGCCCCTTTTCTGGTCGAAGATGTCCAGGAAGCTGATCCCATTTCGGACCACCGACAGCTCCTAGGAATACAGCGTCTGCTTTATTACAAGCTTCCACTGTGTCTTCCGGAAGAGGAGTGCCATGTTGGTCGACGGCAGCCCCTCCAATATCATGGCTCTCAAAGGTGAACGTATGCTGGTACCGTCCGGCTATTGCTTCAAGCACTTGTTTCGCGGCTTTCGTTACTTCTGGACCGATACCATCTCCAGGCAAAAGGACGATGTGTTTCTTCATTAAGGAGCTCCCCTTCCTATACTTGGGCTTTTTGATAAACTTTCTGTTGCTCTCTATACAGAGTGCGGTTTACAGCATTCAGAAAAGCATGTGCAGAAGCTTCCAATACATCTTGAGCGGACCCGCGACCTGAGGCCTTCTCCCCATTCACGGTCAGTTGAACATGGACTTCAGCGAGTGCATCCCTGCCGCGACCGATAGAACTTAGCTGATAATCGATCAAGTGGACATCGCCTTCTATCAAATCATCCAGTGTGTTATAGATGGCTTCGACACTACCTTCGCCTGTATTCGCTTTTTCCGCTTCTTCTCCATTCGGCTGGGTAAGCAGGATGGTTGCCGTAGGGCGGTTTATGCTGCCATATTGCACTTGAAATGCCTGCAATTTATATTTCGGCAGATTATCGTGTTCTGTCTGCGTATCTGTCAATATAGCGAACAAATCATCATCCGTTACTTCTTTCTTCTTACCTGTAAGGTTCTTAAATGATTCGAACGCTTCTTTCAATTTAGATTCATTGAGTTCAAAGCCGAACTCTTTCACTTTTTCTTTGAAAGCATGACGACCAGAATGTTTTCCTAGTACCATACGGTTGGAATCAATCCCAACCATAGAAGGTGTAATGATTTCGTAGGTTGTTGACTCTTTCAACACCCCGTCTTGGTGAATGCCGGATTCATGGGCGAAAGCATTCCTTCCGACTACCGCTTTATTCCCTGGTACCATCATGCCAGTCAATCTGCTGACCAGATCACTCGTACGTTTGATTTCCTTCAATACTAGATTCGTTTGATAGTCGTAGCGATCTTTGCGAATCTCAAGCGCGACTCCGATCTCTTCGATTGCTGCGTTCCCAGCTCTTTCACCGATCCCATTAATCGTCCCTTCAATTTGACGGGCACCGTTCTCGATAGCAGCCAATGAGTTGGAAACAGCCATCCCGAGATCGTTGTGGCAGTGAGCGGATAGAATGACCTTATCGATGTTCGGAACATTCTCCGTTACGTAACGGAACATCTTCCCGTATTCATCTGGAGTTGTATAACCTACCGTATCCGGAAGGTTGATAACAGATGCCCCAGCATCAATCACTTTTTCGATGATATGAACTAGGAAATCCAAGTCTGAGCGGCAAGCGTCTTCTGCCGACCACTGTACAATAGGAAATTTTTCCTTCGCGTAAGACACCATTTCTACCGCCGTCTCCACCACTTCATCTGGTGTCTTTTTCAGTTTGTGGGTCATATGGATTGGGGAGGTTGCTAGAAAAATATGAATGCGTGGTTCCGCTCCGCCTTTCAGTGCCTCCCAGGCACGGTCAATATCTTTACGATGCGCACGGGCAAGTCCTGTAACGGAACAACCTCTAACCGTATTGGCGATTTCTTTAACAGCTTCGAAATCATCCTGTGAAGAAGCGGGAAAACCCGCTTCCATCACATCTACTCCTAGACGTTCCAACTGTTTCGCAATCTCAATTTTCTCCAGACGGTTCAAATTGACACCTGCTGACTGTTCTCCATCCCGAAGCGTCGTATCAAAGACATTAACGTGAGCCATGTGTGACCACATCCTTTTCTTTAGATTGAGACTTCTTAACGAAAGGCATCAGTTCCCTGAGTTCACGACCCACCTTCTCGATTTGATGATTGTTCTCTCTAGCATTGATAGCAGAGAATTCTGGGCGATTGACCTGGTTTTCAAGGATCCAACCTTTTGCGAATTTACCAGTCTGAATATCCGTAAGTACATCTTTCATGCGTGCTTTCGTGTCTTCATTCACTACACGCGGGCCAGATACGAAGTCTCCCCACTGAGCTGTATCAGAGATGGAGTAACGCATTCCCTCAAGACCACCCTCATACATCAGATCGACGATCAATTTCAGTTCGTGCATACATTCGAAGTAGGCTACTTCTGGTTGATATCCTGCTTCAGTCAGCGTCTCGAAGCCTGCTTTTACAAGGCTCGTAAGCCCACCACATAGTACGGCTTGTTCTCCGAATAGATCTGTCTCCGTCTCTTCTTGGAATGTCGTTTCAAGAACTCCTGCACGACCTCCGCCGATCCCTTTAGCATAGGCCAGAGCGATTTCTTTCGCTTCCCCTGTTACGTCTTGTTCAACACCAATCAGCGCCGGAACGCCTGCTCCTTCTTCGAACGTTCTACGTACAAGGTGCCCTGGTCCTTTTGGAGCGACTAGAAAGACATCGACATCAGAAGGAGGAACGACTTGGTTGAAATGAACGTTGAACCCGTGAGCGAAAGCAAGTGCTGCTCCAGATTTCAGATTAGGTTTGATCTGCTCTTCGTAGACAGAAGGTTGATATTCATCTGGAAGAAGTACCATGACTACATCAGAATCAGCTACCGCTTCTGCCACTGGTTTCACTTCAAGTCCGTCTTGCTCCGCTTTGTCCCAGGACTTCCCTTTTCTTAGTCCAACTACCACTTGGTGTCCACTTTCCTTCAAGTTCTGAGCGTGGGCATGGCCTTGTGAACCATAACCGATTACTGCCACTTTCTTATTGCTTAAAACCTCATCTTGGATATCGTTGTGATAATATACTTTTGCCATTTGAATAACTCCCCTTCTATTTTAATAATGAATGTGGTTTGAATTCTGTAACTTGCGGTTGATGACCTCTGGTAAAGGCCGTCAAGCCGGTACGTGCTAACTCTTTCACCCCGTAAGGTCTCAGTAGATCGATCAAGGCATCTACTTTATCCGATTTACCAGTGACCTGAACCGTAATGCTTTCTTTACTCACATCTATAATGGAGGCACGGAATGGTTCAATAATGCCTTGGATCTCACTTCTGATTTGAGGGTTGCTGATCACTTTCACCATCGCAAGCTCTCGTGCCACAATCGCTTTATCTGTAATATCAGATACCTTCAGCACATCGATCTGTTTGTTCAACTGTTTGGTGAGTTGCTCCAGTTTCCGCTCATCTTCGACTTCTACGACGAAGGTCATCTTTGAAACACCTTCTGTTTCCGTCCGACCAACGGAAATGCTCTCGATGTTGAACTGCCGCTTGGCAAGCAGCCCTGTCACTCTGTTCAATACGCCACTCCTGTTATGAACCGTGGCTGTCACAATACGCCTCATTTTTTCACCCCAATCATCTGATGCAACCCTTTACCAGGAGCGATCATCGGATAGACATTTTCTTTCTGAAGAACGCGGCAGTCTACGACAGCCGGTTGATCGTCAGCCAGAATGCCAGGGAGTTTTTCTTCGATATCTTTCTGGGAATCCAGCCGATAGCCGTTCAGTTGGTAACTTTCAGCAAGCTTCACAAAATCAGGCTGTGTATCGATGATAGACTCCGAATACCTTTCTTCGTAGAACTTCTCCTGCCACTGGCGAACCATTCCGAGCGCCTGGTTGTTCACGATGATGATTTTCACCGGTAGGCGACGCTCCTGCAAAACAGATAGTTCCTGCAATGTCATTTGAAATCCGCCATCTCCTACAATGGCAACGCAAGTCGAGTCGGGGTCTCCGAGCTGAGCTCCTATAGCAGCAGGAAATCCGAACCCCATTGTTCCAAGCCCTCCTGATGTCACCCATCTGTTAGGTCGATCGAAGGAGTAATATTGAGCGGCCCACATTTGGTGCTGGCCTACGTCTGTTGTAACCACTGCTTCGCCTTTTGTGTACTCATGTACTTTTTTCAGTAACCACTGCGGGACGATCGACTCTTGTGGTTGGTCGTGCCAAAGCGGATAGTCCCGCTTGTTGGATTCGATCTGTGCCATCCAGCTTTGATGATCGAGCACTTGTACGGTTTTTCCATTTAATGAAGTCAAAGCCTCTTTGGCATCTGACACGATAGGAATCGCTGTTCGAACATTCTTTCCGATCTCTGCAGGATCGATGTCAATATGTGCAACAGTCGCCTGAGGAGCGAAATGCTCTAAGTTTCCTGTCAATCTGTCATCGAAGCGAGCTCCGATATTGATTAACAAGTCACATTCGTATAAAGCCATATTTGCTGGATATGTTCCGTGCATCCCTGCCATGCCAAGGGACAAATCATCACTCCCTGGATAGCTGCCAAGACCTAGCAAGGTTGTTGTTACAGGAAGTTGATAGTTCTGTACGAATTCGATCAGCTCTTCTGAAGCTTCCGCATGAATGACACCGGATCCTGCGAGAACAACTGGTTTCTTCGCTTGAACCAAAGCGTCGTGAAGTTTGCTGATTTGTAATGGATTAGGTTTCACAGTCGGCTGATAGCCCGGTAAGTGAAAGTCATTGGTTACTTTCGACTTCTGGATGGATGCCGATATATCCTTAGGGATGTCAACTACAACTGGACCAGGTCTGCCAGTCGTTGCAATGTGAAAGGCTTCTTTCACGATTCTAGGCAACTCTTCTAATTCCTGAACTTGATAATTGTGTTTCGTAATCGGTGTCGTGATTCCCATAACGTCGGATTCTTGGAATGCATCTGTCCCGATGACCCCTTTTGCTACCTGGCCAGTAAAGATTACCAATGGAATCGAATCCATCATGGCGTCTGCTATACCCGTGATCAGGTTAGTAGCTCCCGGTCCTGATGTTCCGATGACTACTCCAGGACGCTTGGATACTCTTGCATATCCTTCTGCTGCATGAATCGCACCTTGTTCATGCCTTGGAAGGACATGATCAAAACTTTCCCTCGCTCGGTAAAGCGCATCATAGATTGGTAATACAGCACCACCTGGATATCCAAACAGTGTATCTACTCCCTCTTCGATCAATGCGTGCACCAACAAATCTGCTCCCGTTTGAACAGCTGTCAGTTCCTTAAGACTTGCCCCAGCCTTCACGTTTCATCCCTCCTAAAATTAATAAAATAAAAAAGACTTTTTCTCCCTCTCTAACTTCCAAGTCCACAGAAAGGGACAGGGAAGAAGAGGGGTGAAAAAGTCTTTATTTTCACGGTACCACCCTCGTTCATGAAGCTAAAAGCTTCACCTCATGGGACTTGAATTAAGTCCCTTTTGATAACAGGTGCGACGAAACACCCGGTCCTGCCTACTCGACTTTCAGCAAGGACACTCAAGGACGATGTCGGAACAGCTTGCATTTCCGGGCTTCCAGCAACCCCGGCTCTCTGGGAATACAAGTCCCTGTTCCTTTATTCCTATCATCGTGTTAGCAAGTTATGAAATTTTTCTTTCAACTAACATGAGCTTGATTCTTTTCATACACTTTATAACCGTCTGTCGTCGTCACTTTCCGAAACTCGGATAGCAGGTGACTTGTAACGACTCCTGGTTTTCCGTCTCCGATCTCCCTCTGGTCCACTTCTACAGCTGCAATGACCTCTGCTGCTGTTCCGGTCAGGAACACTTCGTCCGCTACATATACATCGTGTCTTGTAAACGGTTGTTCTTTCACATCGTAGCCTTTCTTCCTGGCTAGATCCATGATGGCATTTCGTGTGATTCCTTCTAACGCTCCTAAGTAAGTAGGAGGAGTATAGATGGTTCCTTTCTTCACAATGAAGATATTATCCGCTGATCCCTCAGTCACGTAACCTTGATCATTTAACATTAAGGCTTCATCTACACCTGCTTGATTTGCTTCCATTTTCACCAGAATATTATTTAAATAGTTCAGTGATTTTACTTGAGGAGGTAAAACATCCGGTCGATTCCTTCTGCTAGACACCGAAGCAAGCCTGACACCTCGTTCATAAAGTTCTTTAGGAAATAAAGCGAGTGCTTCTGCAATGACAACCACTCTTGGATTTGAACAACTAACCGGATCTAATCCTAAGTTGCCAGACCCTCGTGAGATGACGACTCGGATATAGGCGGTTTGTAGCTCGTTTTTACGAACCGTCTCTGCAATAATCGATTCCAGCTCCTCCTTTTCATATGGGATAGAAAGCATGATCGATTTCGCCGAGTCGTATAGACGGTCGAGGTGTTCATCTAGTTTAAAGATGTTTCCTTCGTAGACACGAATCCCTTCGAACACCCCGTCTCCATATAAGAAACCGTGATCATAAACTGATACAACGGCTTCGTTCTTGTTTACGAATTCTCCGCCTAAGTAAATCCATTGGCTGCTCATCCTCAGCACTCCTTTCTTTGTTGAAATTTGGTATTTATGATTTTTGCGAACCCTGGAGAAGCAGGCATGCACTCCTGCTTTTCCAGAGTTCAGAGAGGTCTTTCTCCTGAATCAACCATCCGCTCAGGTTGCGTTTCGGTGTAGTTGATTGAGGACTACTTTAAACCCATTCTGAACCAAGGTCAACAGCTTTTCAGTAAATTTTCTGAACAATCGGATTATTCAAATATTAAGTTAAGCGCTTACACAGTTGGGGGACAAAGGGTCAAACCTCATTAACTCACTCGGTTTTTTTCTTTTTTATCTCATTTGCCCTATTTCTCAGAGAAAAAAGAAAGCTTTTCATCCTCTGAGAAAATTATTCCGATATAAGGTTTTCGAATCATGGTATAGGGTAAATGATTTACAACTTAAGTCTTATGTATGAACTTCATACATATCGAAAGATGAATAAAAGTGCTTATTTCAGGAGGAATATTTATGGAAATGGAAAAATTATCTCTCTTCAAAGAATGCTTCGGAGTAATGGAAGGGGAAATGCAGAAGCTTGATAATGCGAACCTATCACAGCTACAGTCGGGATCGATCAAGTTCGAGTCGAAGGTACCGCAATTAGAGTATATGTGTTTAATGATGGAGAACATGGTTCTTATGAAGAAGCTGAAAGGAAATGTGTACGCAGGATTTCAGAAGTTCTCACGTTCCCAGAATGTCATTGATCGTTTCCAAGCTATGACGGAGTATTCGAATGTTCATATTTTCGGAGAAGCGGATGCAGCTGTCGATCAGGAAGACGGAATTGAGTACATTCCTATTCCGCCAGATAGCGAACTGGTCCGAGAATGGTTCCTAGTCATCGATGCACCGAACTTCAAGTCGATGATGGTCGCATACGACTTGGACGGTTTTGGTGTACATGAGATTGAAGAAGGTCGTAACTTCAGAGGTGCTAAATCATCCAACCCTAAGGTGGTAGACCAAGCAGTTCAGTTGCTGAAAGAACACACGAAATCACCTAAAGAATTAGCTTAATAACAGGGAGGCACCCCCCTCCCTGTTTCTATTTTATAAAGGAGTTGAGTCGAGATGGAAATGTCTAAATTACAACGGATGACTACAATCGGTATTTTATCGGCTATCAGCATTCTACTATACTATTTGAAATTCCCTGTACCTTTCTTCCCACCATTTCTCACGCTGGACGTAAGTGATATTCCAGCACTAGTCGGAGCCGTAACCCTAGGACCATTCGCTGGTATACTTATTCAATTCTTAAAAAACATTGTCGATTACATATCTCACGGCAGTTATGTAGGGTTACCAGTAGGTCAAATTGCAAACTTCCTATCTGGTAGTTTAATAGTCGGGGTGATCGGAGCCTTTTATATGATGCAAAAACGGCTCCATATTGGAAGTTACATCGCCTCCGTTTCCATCTTTTTAGCATCTATGTACTTGTTGAATTATTACTTTATCCTGCCATCTATCATGGAGTTGCTCGGAGTAAGCGAAGCCCAATACGTCACTGGGTTTACGAAGTTCAATCCCCTGGCGACCGATTTTACGACAGCTGTCCTATTTGTCATTCTTCCCTTCAATTTGATTAAGATTGCGATGGTATATTCCATTGGCGTCCCTTTTTCGATGCGATTAATAAAGATCATTCAACCTGATAGAAGGAAAGTGGCAGCATGACGTGGATCCGCAGCAACCCACCAGTTCATTATTTAATTGGAATTGTATGTTATGCCCTTTCAGGATTCCTGGTAGCTTCAACCCTACCTTTAACTTTCTCTATTCCGACCTTTCTAGTAGTTACTAGCATTTTCACCTACGGATACTTGATGGTACAAAGGCAGAGCGCTAATACAGATGACATAGACGTAGAGAGTACTTCTAATCACGATTCTACGATAAATCACGAGGCAATTATCGCTTCATTGGAAGAGTTACGTCACGTCGAAGCTCACAGTGAACACCTTAATACGATGAACCAGCAAGCCACACAATCAGCGGAACAAGTCAGCGAAAAACTCTTGACGATGGTACAAGATATCCAAACCGAACAAGCGTATTTGAATGACTTTCGCGAACAGATGACGACGATACAGGATATGATTCAGACGCTTGGTGACACGATCCTTACTTCAAGCAAAACGTCCAATCAAGTAAGGGCCCTTTCTAATCAAGGAAAACAGAAAGTAGATGAATTTAATCACGTATTTACGGAGATTATTCGTGTAACCGACCAATTCGGAAGCTTCAATGAAAAGCTTCTTTCACAAATGAAAAAAGTTACAGACGCGCTCGGATCCATCGAGTACATTTCGAACCAAACCAACCTACTCGCTTTGAACGCTTCCATCGAAGCTGCGAGAGCAGGTGAGCATGGCAGAGGGTTCGGGGTCGTAGCAGATGAGATCCGCAAGCTGTCTGCGCAAGTGAAAGAGAGTGCAAATACGATTGAAACAGTCATAGAAGATGTGAATATAAGTATTACAGAGCAACGCCAATCCTATCAAGCAGATACTACCACATTAATAGAAGGTAAAGAAAAAGCAGAAGAAATGACCCGAATTTTCGATGATGTACTAAAACACGTGACAATCTTGCATGAAGAATCCACACAAGTTCAGACACATTCGGAGCAAGTAATGAGGGAGAAAGTAGAAACACAGAAGAAATTCAAGTTGATCTACGAGCTGACCGAACAACTATCGAATCATACGAATGGTTCTTCCGAAAAAATAATGGAGCAACAGGCAACGATGATGGAACTGGATATGACAGCCATGACGATGACACAGCATATCCAAGAAATTAAAGAGACGCTAAAGACATATGTGAAGTCTACAGAGAATGTCAGATGGCTTCGTCCAACTGAATTACATGACCGGAAAGAGAAAGCAACTTCCTAGCCTTAGTAGTCATGCGCCCTTACATTCACCACCTATTCGACATACGTTGTTGTATAGAAGCATAAAGGTGGTGAAGTCATGAGCTGTTATGGTGGTTGTGGTTACGGAGGTGGCTACGGCGGATACAACGGAGGTTCTACTTTCGTATTGATCGTCGTATTGTTTATCCTTCTTATTATTGTTGGCGCATCTTTTTATTATTAATTAATAGAACATGTGTGCATCATCGCTACCCGTTTCAAGGTGACTCACACAAAGAAAAAACCAGAGGGATCCATCACCCTCTGGTTACTTAATTATGACTTAAATAATTGCTTCCTACATAAGGCCTTATAAATCGTTCCTCTGTTCTCTTACGTTAATATAAATTTGCTCAAGTTCTGTCAACGTCATATCTTTCGTCTGTTTCCCCACTCGATCTTCTGTGTATCCGAGAGCCTCAAGCTTCATAACAAGAGTATAACGCCTGCTCTCTACGCCTCTGGTCAAGTTTGTAGCGGCAATATTCATACAATCACCTCCATCACCCAATCTTATGTGATTTCTCAGGGGATATACTGTACATACCACTGTTCAAGAAAACTTAACCTTTTTATTATGTAAAAATAATATTTACATTCCGTAAATATCTACAATTCTCGTTCGAATATGAGTATTCCATATTGCTCACTCATTCGAAATGGACCGCGAAACACGATTGCAGTTGTTTGCTGGTCAGCCGTATGAATGCGGATACGCTGAATGTTCTTCGAAGTCTGTTGTTGAATAAAACTTTTCGTCAACTTCTTTTCAAGCTCAATAACAATTGTTTCGTCTTGACGAACCGAATAGGATCCGATCACGTTAATTCGGTTACTATCTAAAGACAAGGCACTAAATTGCATAGAAAACGCCCCTCTTCATCATAAACTGGTATAGAAAAAGTATAGCAACTTGTTTCTATGTATACAATTTATTATCGGCTGAAATCGAGCTGATTTTAACAGCAAATTTATTGATATTTGATCTAGAAGAACAGTAGGCGATTGTCAATAAATTTACCTTTTGCTATACTTTCCTCATCCAGAAGAGAGGTGGGTTCTGTACATAGATAACCAATTATTAGAGAGCATAACTGACTTATGTATTTTTCAGTTGTTGCTCCAGCTGTTCAATACGTTCTTCGAGATGTTTGAATTTCTCTTGATTTTCTTGGTGTCGATCTGTCTGTTTTTGGTCTCTTGCTAAGAATAAAACTATTAAACCGACGACAATGACTAGAAAAAGCATTTTCCATCTCCTCCTTTGCTACTTGTATCTACTATCAAAAAGGGACTTTACTTGTATGGTACCATTTGTCTGAATTGAATGACAAAAAAGTCTTCAATAAAAAAGCAAGATACTTTCATCCCTTTTTTCACTAGCATATCGTAAATATCTTTGGTCAGCATTCGAAGAAAACTCTTTTAAGCCAGTGTCTCTCGGACCATGGGTTGAACGTAACTGTGATTTGTTTGAAGAAGTCCGGCGAGTCATATTTACCACGAATCGATTCAACGACTGTCCGGAATTTTTCTTCTGTTTCGATCTGATAAGCTTCCTCAAACCAAGCCCAGGATAATATCCCAACATCCACTGTAATGGACGTAATCTTCAACTCATAGTCCAGACCTCAAAACAGTATCTTCTGTCCAGTTGGCTTGTGGGTGATCTCCGGAAGCGATTCGTTGAACTTAAAAAAATGAGCAACCCCCAATTTGGAGGCTGCCCATTTTAAATCTGTATAAGTTAATTGTTTGTTCGTGTTCGAATAACGCCTAATCACCAAGAGGTTCGCCCAAGGATACTTCATTATCCGATGAATGAAATTGAGGGCTGTTGTTTTCGATTTCTTACTACCCCTAGAGCCTTTAACCACTCGATAGAACTGTTTGTTATTCCATAACCGGTTGTAACCTTTCCCTATGGTTTTGATAATAGAAATGCGCGGCCGTTGCTTAGTCGTCATCGTCCGGTACATCCTCTATCAATTCAGGAGTGATGTTTTCGACTTGGTTTTTGTCTGTCCACATGACATAACGCTTGCCGAGTAATTTAGCTGCTTTGGTTCGGTCACTAGTATCCGATCGCTTGTTATGACGCTCGACTTCAGAACCGAAGTCACCGTCGCCAATAACAAGGAGGTGCTCATCGGTTACTTGGCCTCTCATAACAGCAGTAAGGTATTCCATGACCTCTTGTTGATCAGCGACCTTCTCACTCCTAATTTCTTCGAGTCGTTTGCTTTATAGGATTTCACGCCAACATTAGCCAACAATTTATGCGACTGTGCCCTAGCATAGTTTTTGCTATAACCTGTTTCTACCGCAGACTGTTCAATGTTCCCGGTGATGATATACTCATCAGCGAACCTTTTCTGTTTAAGACTCATTTTCTTACTTATGGCATACCACCACCCTTTTTACTGATTAAAAAAACACCCCACAATGGGGTGCGTAACATTAACCAAACCGAGGCCTTTCAACTTTACCAACTACAACATGAGTAATAGCCGCAACTTTTATTATAAAAAGCCTCCCTCTCTCTTCAGAGACTATTTGGTCGTTCTTCGTATCTTTCGTAGCTTGTACATAAGTTTCTTTTTCGCTAGAGCTTTCAACTACAGTACCTCCCAATTCTGCGCCTGTAGCATAAAACATCACATTATATTTCGCCCATTCCCTCCCTCCTTTCTACCCTAATAATTCGACATAAACTTACAACTCACCTTCCCCAAAAAAGGAAAATAGATAATTGAAATAGAATATATAGTAGAAGGAGGTGAGATTATGTCTTCAGTTTGGTTAGAAAACAATAAAGCCAGCTTGCATATTGTAAACGTTGAGAATGCAAATTATTTAGTATACCTTACTTCAATCGGAAGTATAACTCCGAAAATTGTTGAGGATGTCGAAACAAAATCCCGAATAACATACGACCAAGTAAGGGATGATGTTAAGGATTTGAAAAATGATGAAGTCATTAAACATATGATTACAAAATTAAGAAAGTAATATTAATTATTATGGCACCCGCAAGGGTGCCTGCTAAAGTAATTTATGTTTTCTGCCTAAAGTATTACTTCCTATCCGTCCTGCCCTCCAGTTTACATTTAGAATAAAGGTGTTGTAACTAAAGAGGAAAAGTGTGTAAAGTGTGAAATTTTCTAATACACACCAACCCAATAGATCATTATTAATTTTTAGGAACCCAGTTAAACTCACAATCTTTACAGAACAAACCATTCGTAAGCCACTGAACCAACAATCCCATCAAAAAGAAAAGTGCTGAAACCATAGAGAACACATTAACAACGCTGAATAGATTTTGAATCAAGGAACCTTCGAGCATAAGTGCATAAAATACTGCAAATACAAAAAAGAAAAAAGCAACTCTTGTTAAAAAACTGCCACCGCTTCTAGAGATTACTCTGTTACTTCCACACCGCTTACAGTTTTCCCACCTCAAACTACCACCAACCTTTTACTTTGTCACAACAAACTTCGACAAACACAGTGTTAAATCCTTCCTTTACTAAAAGCAAATACAATGTTGCCCTTCAAATTATACACATGCCTTCTCGATAACCCCATATGATGGCCAATTGCCACCATACTCATGCCGTCAAGTAAGCATTCTAACACCGCTCTTTCTCGTTCGTCCTCTATGATCGAGAGACTTTCTTAAATAAAAAGAACTTTATGTTCGAGCTTACTGACCCACTTGTTTTTCTTATCACGACGGACTACTTCCTGTGAAACCGGATCCTCAGTCTCTCCATTCGCTTTAGGCATTACTGGTTCTATTCCTGATTGAGCAACGAGATTTGTACCGGCATCTTCCAACAAACCTCTTTGACGTTTTATTTCATTTAGCATCCAGTTATAGTCACGTAGTGTATTCTCGATTTGTTTTTTATTCATGCTGACACTCCTAAAGGACACAAACCAAGCGTGTACTACGCTTAATCTGTGTCCTCCAGTTGGCTGGTAGAACAACATTGAATAGTATATAGGCGTATTCTATCCTCGTTCTTTACTATGAAGATAGTGATTGACTAGCTTCAAAAAGTTTCCTAGCCAATTTCTCTCTTCTTGCACCAAATTCAATATTATTAGCAGATAGATAAGATTTTATTTTATCAATGTTGCTCTCAGTAGAGACTAGCACATAACCTAAATAGTATATTGAAATCCCCCTGTGCAGGTACTTTTCATAATCATTTTCTTCCTCTTCAAATAACTGCTGTGCTATATGAATAATATTGCTTTGGTTTTCCGCCAGTAATTCATTTAAAGAGTTGACGTTTGTAATCCCAAGATGATTTAATTCCTCTAGCAAACTATTAAGATAAGAATCATTCGGGAATTCTATACCAGTACCACCCACTTCTGCAATTTTTTCATCTAAAGTTTCTACAAGAGCACTCTTTGCAATGTAAGATTTTAATGAAGCTTTATTCACGTCGATTTCAAAATTATTTTGTTCCATCTCCTCATTAATCTTACTCTCTAATCTTTCCAAGTTAATTCTGATATTCTTAAACTCTTTGTCTGCTGTCTCAAGAAGACTAGCTACTCTCGAGAAGTCTCTCCTTATTTCAAAAGGTGCTTCAATTTTGCTTTTATACCCTAAATCATGTTCAATTTCTGCCCAAGCATGTTGGAGAATTGATCTAATCTGAACTTCAGCCTTCAAGCTATTGAACTCTTGATACTCAACCAATTCCAAACGTTCTTCAGGTAAGTTCACAATATAATGCAAAGAAGCATATCCGAATGTGTCAGGGTTGGTTTTCTCTCTTTTATCAATAGAATTATGCCAATCAATATTGAATTCATCTTTAAAAATCTCAGCGACCTTATCAACGTCATCCTCAAAATATGTAATTATTCTAACTCCTACAATATCTGTAACATCTTTTATTGATGTATATTTATTTCTATCCTCAATTTTTTTCTTGAAACTGTAGTAATCTTTCACTCTAGTATCTACACTGTGTACATAAATACCTTTGGTTTCTAAAAGTCGATCAATCAAATATTTCAAAGCATTTGAGTAGTTATCATATAATGATTCTTTGTCTGCAAATTCTGCTAGTAATCTATTAACTCTGTTCTTAGTCAAAAATCTTCCCCCTCATCAAACTTAACCCTCTTCACCTTTCCCTGGTGCGTAATCACTTTCGTCTCCCCGTGATTTGGTAAGCTGGTTATTTTTCCCTTACACTCGCAATATACGACACAGAACGGGGAACTTCCTCCCAAAAACAAAAAATGGATACAAAACCAAGAGTGTAATTCGCTTAATTTGTGTCCTCCAGTGGGCTGTAGAACTATCCATCTTTTTTAAATTTATCAATTTCAGTTCGAAGTTGTTTTATTTTATCTAAACTTTCCTTGAACTCTATCAAATATTTTGGCTTCTCGACATACTCCCCTCCAATATGAAAGAAATTAACATTAGCTTCCATGCAGCCTATTTCGTCCTCTAACTCTTCTACATTATCAAATATATCATCAGGTATAGATTGGTGTGGTATATTTAATATCTCTTTTCTAACTCTTTGTAATAGACTTGAAACAATAACGAGAAAAGGCTTTTTTTCTTTGTGTGACTCCCAACTTGAATACAACTGATCTAGTTGATCTATTACTAGCTCTAAGAGTTTGTTAACCCTTTTGTATTCTTTATGAAATTCCCTTTTAGTTTTTTTACCCTCTTCACTTAGTTTTCTTTTAAATAACAAATAAGAACCTAATGAACCCAACCCCGCTCCTAGTGTTGCACCTAAGATAGTACCTATTATTGAAAACCAATCCTTTAGAGTTACACATTCAATCCCAGTACAAGATTTAACAATATTTACGTCTATTGGACTCAAGAAATTTCCTCCTCATATATCTATTTTTTAAAAATATTCGTTTTCTCTGGTCTCCTTCAACCCAAATCCTTCAAGTTTATTATTTTTATAAATTATTTTAATTAAAGTCTTGTATTTAGACTTTGCTACATAACATTTCGCTATATAATCTTCCACCTGCTTAACAAGACGATCATAATCAGAATCAAGTTGAATTTTACACCTTTTCAACTCCTTCCTATTCACTTTCTTTTCTTGAGCACTCATCTCGACCATGGTAAGGTTCACTTCAAATTCTTGAAGCTTTATGTAGTTTTGGTGAAATATATTCAAGTCGTATAAAACTTCTTCTATACTCTCACGAACTCTATAAAGACCATATACATCTTTAGTGGATATTGAATTTATATCCATTTCACTTAGCAACTCTGAAATTAATCTAATATTTTTCATCCTAAATTCCATATTCCCTATTGCCACCTGTTTTTCCTCTTGTAACATTTTATCTAATAAAACCACTGTTCTCCTCATACTCTCGAACAAAAAGTATTTAACTTGCTTTGAGTGTTTGAATGCAATAATCCACTTAAAAGCTAGTCTCGCCATTATAGTTCCTAACGCACCTAGAGCAGCAGCAACAACTACATCTAAATTCAAGTTTCTTCCCCCTCATCAAACTTAACTCTTTTCACCTTACCTTGATGAGTAATGACTTTCGTCTCACCATGACCTGGCAGAAGTGTTACTTTTGCCTTCCCGCCACTATATACAACACATATCGCTCCATTCTCTTCTTGAACATCCACTTCTATGGAAATCTTTCCATTTTGTATTTCTATCGGCAGCTGATTCAATCGCATAAAGCCATGCCCCCATATTATAATGGAATTACCACACTCAAAGTCGAGGGCTCTGCTCTCGGCTTTTTGTTTTCACCTTAGATTTAGGAGCGTAGATTATGAGCGATTACAAAGTCGGACACCCCCTCTCCAAAAGATGCAACAAATGTTTCCACCCCGAAGTAACAATCAACCAAACCGTCCAGAAAGAATTCTCGGAAAAGATAGCTTACATCCTATGGTTGCAGTGCCCTGATTGCGGATTTAATGACACTGCATTACTACCAAAAGACGAATAAATTGCTTCATTAAAAGAGATAATAGCACAAGAGGCTAACCGATATATCACCTATTCGCAAAGACAATCATTGTCGGTTAAGTCATCCTCCATCCTTTCCAGCACTTGTGGAGCTGGTTTTTTATTTCTAAATGCCACCCAGAGAGGCGCAACCTTATGCATGGGCTGATTTTAACCGTTTTGTCTTACATTATGTTTGCAGCTTTATTTGCGTTGCATATGACTTACCTTAATTAATGCCCTTAACCAAATCTCTTCCTCCATTCCCATTATTTATTTTATCAGAATTTTTAGGTTAGTGTACAAAGTATTAAACCTAGAAACAAGGAATGATTTGGTTGGATAAACTCTCTTTATATAGTTCACTTCCTGATGAAATACTCGGTGCTTTTTACTACTTGATCCTTAAGAAAATCAGTCCAGATGGTGATTCATCCTATCTTATTGAAGACTTGAAAACTTATTGAGCAAGAAGTTTTATTACTGCTTGAATTGTAGAGAAATTGAAAACTTAATTTCGAAGAAAGTGTTACTCGAAGTTATCGCTGATTATGAAGGTGTCGAACAGAGTGATTTAGATATTGCAGAATTTGATGAAAAGGAATTTAAAAGGAACCCATTGGTAAATTCATAGAAAGCAAACTTCATGATCAAAACAGAAGAGGAAATTACAGTGCTAAGTCCGGGACTATTACAGATAAAGTGAACTTTTGCAAAAAAGTAATTGAACACACGAATATCTTTGAAGATTTGTCGGGTGAAGCTCAAGAAGTAACTAAAAAAATATATGGTTTTATTAAAGCCCATAATTCCTAAATTACCTGAGTAATATTTGAAGCAAACATCTTCTAGATAGTTTTCGAGGGTCATAATAAAGAAACCTTAGATTAACGTATGGCTAACTAGCCTGGAATCTAAGGTTTCTAAACTACTTTATTTTATATTTTTACTTCTTTCTAATAAAGCCAAAATTGCTTTTTCCTGCATCTCAATCTTCTTTTCATCATTAGTTATTTGTTCAGTCAATTCAATCGCTAACATAGTATCCTGCATCTTTTCTAGTTTTCCATAGAAGTAATTTAATTGTTTTATACTTTTATTATAAAGATGAAAGTACATCCCTCCAATTACTTCTAATAGTGCACCAACTGAGACTGAAATAACAGAGGAAGTAATATTGTCACCCATGTAAATAAACCATACCCCAGCTAAAATTGTAATTAACCCCGCTATGATTGCGGTTAAACTAGCTGTAAAACTGCTTCTAGCTTGACTCTTATTAATGGTATAGTATTCTGTTGTTTGATTAAGGTTAATCTGAACTGTGTTAAATACATTATCTTCTGCACCTGACTCTACATGATTGAACTTTTTCTTTAGTTCTTCCCTCTCTTTCGATAGGTGTTTCAACTCTATTTCAAAAGGATTTTTGATACTTACAGCTTCCTCTGAAAAACCAAGAATGGAAGATACCAAGAATAATAACGAAATCAATCCCACAACTATACTTACCGCAATTAAATTCTCATCAAGATCCTTTATAATTAAAATCACTGCATCAGCTATTATAGTGCTTGCAGACAAGAGTAAAACACCTATTCTTAGCTCCTTCCTCTTTCTAAGAGAATTTGCAAGCAGTTCGACTAACCCCGAAATTAATTCTCTAGCATGCATTCTTCTCCTCACCCTTTATCGATTAGTAATAAATGATTCTAACTAATTCACCAACCAACATGTTTAGGTTTAGGATTTGATCATTGTATTTGTATAAATAATAAAATTCCAAAAAATGGTTGGAGTAGTAGTTTCTTATAGTTCGCTAAAAAATCATGCACTATTTTCTTCTTCTCTGGAAATTTTAATACTCTTAATGTTTGAGTGTGATTTTGCTATGTAGTAACTAGTCTTTTGTAAATACCCTAGTGCTTCAGCTGCTGCAAATAACAATGTAGCCCAAAATCCACCTGTAAGTAGCGCTACTATTCCATAAATCCAAGAGTTAGGATCAGGTTCTGAATAATCACCAAACTCACTGTAGACTGTAGTCTCAGCGTTAAATAACATAATAGATATTATTACAGTCACCGGGATTATAGCCCAGGCTATATATTGCAAAGCTTTTTGTGTCTTCGATTCTACCATACTTTATCCCCCCCTTAATATCAAAATCAAATTTTAACATTTTAAAAAAGATTAGTAAAGATAAACTATATATTAGAATTGTATCGTCGCTTCTTCATAAATGGGTACACAAATAGAATCAAATTACACTTCAACTTATCTAAAGATAATTAATTCGAAATGAAATACATTATAGGTAGATCTATTGTCGATATGATAGGCGAGGCTCTTCCCAGCTCAATCATTTCCCCTATCCTAATTCGAAAAACATCTTCAAGAAAATCGAAGCAGTCTCTACATTAAAAAACCCAGCCATTTAATATGGATGGGTTTTTTAATATCTCAGAATATTTTCAGTCAAACCAATTGTTTATTCTGAATTCAACATTGTTTGCCTTTAGAGTGATGATTCGATGTAACTTTGAAACAATTAAATTATAAGAGAAGCCTAAAGGATTATCTCCGTCGCCCTCTAAAAACGAAATAACAGTATCATAACTTTCATCTGTAAGAGTTACAAAGTAATTGTCTTCATAAACGAATTCATCTTCATCAATATAATAACGGGATTTATACTTACCTATTACAACTCTACCACCTGTGCTGCTATCAGTGTAGTACGCGTCTTTTATACTCCCTTCCGAAATCGAACGATCCAACAACTTATTATAGTTTTTATGAAGTACTTTATTCCACTGAACTTCTTTATCTCTAGTTTTGTCTGTCAGCTTATTTAGAAAATCCCTTAAATCAATATCGTTATAAGAATCTGTCATTTTGTTATCTCCTTCGAATATTCTATATTTTCATCAAACTCATTCTCTAATCTATGAATTAGTTCATATAACAACTTTCTAACTTTTTTCTTTACATCCGTCGGAGCAGGATGCTGATAACCGTCTATTAGCTTTTTTAGACTCTTCAGCTTCCTTTTAGTTTTTCGTCCAAGGAGATCTTTATAAGAAGTCAAAGCAATTATGCTTTCATCTAGTTCTTTTCCATCTAGGAAACCATCATCTTTCAACAACTGATATGAGGTGGTCATTTGTAAGATAATTGTTTTTTTAGATTTTTTATATTTAGCTTGCTTATGTTTTTTTGTTAAATTCCTTCTAATTAGCCTAGCATTTTTTGCAATAATTAAAGTGAATACAAAACTAAGTATGGTAACAAATGTTCCAATAATTGAAATAATAAGTCCCCAAGTATTTATGTCAGTGGTCAACAGATTCACACCTAACTATAATTTCTATAAAGTCAAGAATAACATATTCCAGTATTCAAACAGAAGCATACACTAATGAAATTTTTTTTCAAAAGGTACTTGTTTTAAATGGGCTGCCTTTTCCAAGAGAACTCTCCAACAAAAATCATGTATGCCATGAGCCTTCTGTCCTGCTCAATTAATAGTTTTACTTTGAAGACTCAGATGACGGTCATAACGATGCTCAATCGCAATTTCAACAAGAGCCAGAATCTACACCTAAACTCAGTAATGGCTACACGGGGTTGAACGGGAAAGTCATTGTGATCATGGCTTGTGAAAGTTTATAACTAAACCATCAATGAAGTATCATCATATAAGTTTTATACTTTACCATGGTTAATTTAATCACCTGCCACATCAACCAAATATTAAATTACATATTCCTGAAAAGTTTTTTATCATGTATTTACCTTTGTAACCAGCATAAAATATCCTTAATATGAATATAAAATTCAATACATTCTAGGAGGTGAACAAATTCAATGGAACAAAATGTAATGCACTTTTATGAAGCAATCAGTGCCTTGAACACCGAAAAAACTCTTTCGGAAAATGTTTTTTTCATTTGGAGTGTTCACCTTTAATAGCTATAGATCAAATTTGTCGTTAAAGACAATGAGGTCATGACGCCCGCGGATCACTGACTTATTTTTCTAAATGTCGAAATCGAAAGAACGAAGAGTATTTGGACTAAACTGTTTGCTAAGCTTCTCAATAAAAATGATTTATATATAAGTGTTGCTCCCCTACCTGGAGATATACTTCTAACTCCCAATGACCTTTACTCCACAGATGAATTAAGTAGATTAAACACCCAGTCTTTCCAGGTGAAACTAAACTATCTATTTAGTAACTTCGAACATATTTCCGATGGATTCACAATTACTAAATCGTTCCCATATAAACCTATTAATCACCCAGAAATAACCATACCTGAAGACTTGACTGCACAAGTGATCCCATATTTATTCTATGAAAAAGGGTTTATCAACTGGTTTAAACTCTTTGTAAAAGTAAAGGTTGATCACCACAAGATGTCATGACACGGGCAAATGACTGGGACCTTATTAGTAAAAATCCTCTCGAGTCTGTTGACCGTCGAGAGAGAACAAAAGAAAGGTTGCAAATAATGTTTATACGAAAAATGAGATCAAGGAAAATTTTCGAGAAATGAGTGATGAGCCGCTTCATTGGCAAGTCTTCATTTCACTCGCTTTAGCATGTGTCTTTCGACGAGGAGAGAACTTAGCGTTAGAAGCAAATAAAATTGATAGGGATAATAAACAGGTTACAATTGACCAGACTATTGGAGGAGGGAAAGAATGGAAGCCAAAAATAAAAGACAAGAAATCCTCTCCTTCGACTAGGATTGTTTCTGTCCCAGAATCAGTTATTGTTTTACTGAAGAAGCTATATATTTCAAACTCACGGATGGGGAACAAGGCCTCGCACTTGTGGAAAGAAAAGAGTCACAACTGGATTTTTTGTAATGAGGATGGTACCCACTTCTACCCTACTACACCGACGACTTGGTGGAGGCGATTTACTAAGCGTAAAGGCATCAGGCATATTCGATTACACGACCTTCGCCATACATCAGCCACTTTCCTCATAAACCAAGGAGTTCATGCGAAAATTATCTCTGAACGGTTAGGCCATGCAGATATTCGAACCACAATGGATACGTATGGACATGCATTACGATCTGCCGAACAGGAAGCTGCAGGTAAGATTGATACGCTATTTACTCGAAAAGAAAAAGCCGATTAATAAATTCCGTCAACAATTCGTCAACAAGTGCTGAAGACAGAGAAATGACGCGGCCTCTCCGTGGATGAGAAACCGCGCCATTCCGGCACTTTGTATGATGATTCTGATTGGGCTCGAACCAACGACCTCCACCCTGTCAAGGTGGCGCTCTCCCAGCTGAGCTACAGAATCGTTTGTTGTAATTTGTCGCTTGTTTTGCTGACAAGTAATAATATACAATGTATTCAAATGGATGTCAATAAGTTTTTAACATTTCGTAAAGCTTATGTAAATGTTCGCTTCATCCAGGCTTTGAATAGATCTGTTCCACTTTTGGCACAATTCTATGATAAAATATATATGTTACGTTTAAACGGTAAAATTCGGTGGGAAATTCAATTAAGAACTTCCTGATCGCTTTAGGAGGTGGACTTGTATGGGTAGAAAAGGATCCATGAACGATTATACGATAAATAGTGAGTATTTAAATGAAGAAATGACTTTGAAAGTGTACACTCCAGAAAACTTCTCTCCATTATATAAGTATCACTTCTGTATCATGCAGGATGGGAATGATTATTTCCAAATGGGGCGTGCGGCTACCTTAAGTGATGAGCTGCATAGTGAAGAACAAATGGATAACACGATTTTCATCGGGATTCATTACCGTGATAAATACGATCGTGTTGATAAGTATCATCCGAATGGAAAGCGGCAAGGAGATTACATCAACTTCCTGATACGGGAGGTCGTTCCATATCTTGATGAGAAGTTCCCTGGGTACTGTATGGGAAGTGGCCGAACACTTGTTGGAGACTCTCTGGCTGGTACACTCGCGTTGATGACGGCGGTGAAGTTCCCTAACATCTTCGGTAATGTGATTATGCAGAGCCCGTATGTAGATGAGCATGTATTAGAGGTTGTGCAATCGGTTACAGACTTTTCTCAGCTTACGATCTACCACACGATCGGCACGGAAGAGTCTGATGTTGAAACTACGGATGGCGCTCGCAAGAATTTCTTAGAGCCCAACCGAGAACTGAGCGAATTTCTCAATCATCAATCGCTTGGGTACACTTATCACGAGCTTGAGGGTGACCACACGTGGGGAACGTGGCAAAAGGATTTCAAACGGGCATTACTTACGATTTTCGGAAAATAAACAACGAGATTCAGGAGGGGTATCACGATGAAATATGGTATAGCAATTTTTCCATCTAAAAAAGTACAAGATGAAGCAAATTCCTATCGAAAGAGATACGATCCACATTACGCGCTTATTCCACCTCACATCACGATGAAGGAAGCGTTCGAGGCGGATGAGGATGAAATTGAATCCAAAATCATCCCTGAACTGAAAAAAATCGCAGATGAAACAGAGCCTTTTTCCTACGGTGTTTATAAGGTAAGCTCTTTCTCTCCCGTCACCAATACGATTTACTTGAAAGTGGATCCATCTGAGGAGATCTTTGCATTGAACGAAAAGCTTCACTCCGGATCACTACCTGGTGACAAAGACTACGCATTCGTTCCTCATATTACGATTGCACAGAAGTTGTATGATGATGAATTCTCAGATGTATTCGGCAGCTTGAGCATGTTGAAATTCGACTTACAGGATAACGTAGATCGTTTTCAACTCCTTTATCAATTAGAAAATGGCGCATGGAGTGTTTATGAAACATTCCGTTTAGGTGGAGAATAAATACGTATGCAATTAATGAAAGTTCAAAATGAAAAACAAAGAGACGACGCGTTTCTCGTGAGACGTGTCGTTTTTATCCATGAACAACAAGTCCCAGAAGAACTGGAGATGGACGAATTCGATCAGGATGCCGCTCACTTTGTAGGTTATGTAGAAGAAGACCCGGTGGCGGCCGGGAGAGTCAGGCTTGTTGAAGATTACGGGAAGCTGGAGAGGATCTGCGTTAAGAAAGACTATCGTGGTCATCATTTCGGCAAAGATATCATTCTTCATATAGAAGACTATTTAAAAGGACAAGGTTATCTGAAAGCCAAGTTAAACGCTCAAACACACGCTGAGGGATTTTATCAGTCGCTTGGGTATGAAACAATTTCAGAGGAATTCATGGATGCTGGCATCCCCCATGTCACAATGATCAAAACACTGACATGATCAAAAGCTTAGAGTTAATTCTCTAGGCTTTTTTATTTGGTTTAGATTGTTCATAGCTTGTCTAGAATGGTAACTAGACGAACTACAAGGAATGTGATGATGCATGCAATTCTTTCATATTGGGTTAGAGACACTTTTTGGGTTCTTCGCTTTATTTGTATTGACGAAAGTGCTCGGAAAAACACAAATTACACAGATTACAGCTTTTGACTTCATTTCCGCTCTTGTTCTTGGTGAGTTGGTCGGAAACGCTTTATACGATCAAGAAATCGGCATCAAGTATATTGCATTTGCCATTTTGTTTTGGGGGATATTGATTTACTCCACTGAGGTGATTACGGAGAAATTCAAAGGGACAAGAGCATTACTAGAAGGCCGACCTTCCCTTATCATCAGGAAAGGGAAAATCGACCGCGAATCCCTACGAAAAAGCAAATTGGATATCAACCAGTTGCAGCATTTACTACGGGCGAAAGACGTTTTTTCTCTTCAAGAAGTAGAATTCGCTATTTTGGAAACGGACGGTACCATCTCTGTTTTGAAATCATTTAACTATCAGAACTCTACAAAGAAAGACTTGAAGCTGACAGAAGAACCTGTCCCGCTTCCTGTGGCTATCATTAGTGATGGAGAAGTGCTATGGGATAACTTATCCCAAGCGAATCTTGATGAAGACTGGTTGAACAAACAGCTTTCCAAACAGGATTTCAATAGCGCTGAAGAAGTCTTATATGGTGAATTTCAAGAAGGAAACTCGGATTTATACATCATCGGCTTTTAAAAACCCAGCGATTGTCTTCTATCGCTTGTTCGAGTTTTCCTTCTTTAAGTAAACCCACTAAATAGCCAGATACAGCAGTGCGATACAACAACCATTGAGAAAGTTGCGATGCCTTCACTTTATAATGGTTGCACACTTCTGAAACCAGTTGCTCGTGCGAGATCGACTCGTGATTCACTACGTAGTCATGAATCCATTCCATGATCTCCTTATGGCAGCTTATATTCGCAGAGATTGTTGAAGATGGATCTTCTTCCTGCTCCCCGTGCCCTGGGACTGCTTTCTCACAATCAATTGTCGCGAGCCTCTCTAAGCTTCTCAACGCCAAGTGAGCATCGGTTAGAAAAGGTATTTTATGCTTTTTCAACGTTACTTCACTGAAATAGCTGTCCGCAGCAAACAATATTCCATCAACTCTTAGAGCAAGTTGATGATAACTATGCCCTGGCAAGAGAAAAGTGTCACAAGTCTTATCCCCGAATTGGAAGGTAGTTTCTGTGATGACTTCATCTATTCTTACAGGTGGGCCTTGCAGAAATTTGTTTTGCAATTCGTCGATAGGATCGTTTCCTCCAAACAAATACAAGGGTTCGATACTAGGATATCGAAGGATTGCCTCCTCTAAGACAGGAGCGATCGTATGGACTGAATATTGATCTTGTATGTATTTAGCCCCTCCGTAATGATCGGAGTGAGCATGCGTAATAAAAAGGTGCGTCAAAGGAAGCTCGTGACTCTCGAGCTCTTTGAGCACCTTTTTTATAGAGGATTTATCAAGCCCGGCATCAATCAACATACCGTATGAACCAGATTTTACATATCCGATATTCACCGAGCTGTGGTAATAGTAACAATCGTTTTGAATCTGTTGGAATGACATAGTAGAGAACTCCTTTAGCATGTTTTTAAACAGTTTCGCTAAAGTTTGTTCCTTTTCCTGTTAATTTGGCGTAGATTTTTTCATGAGAAAGATCCATCGACCGGGCGATGTGAATGTTATTGGGAGTGTAAAGAGTTTTCTTTCTTGCCTCTAAATAATCGATTCTGTCTTGTTCCCGTGGTTGATGGTGTTCTTCCAGTTTACTATCAAGGGTAGCCTTGAACACTCCTTCTAAGGAATATGGAGAAGGCTCTGTTTTCACTGTTCGTTGCTGGTAATCCTTATATTGATAATGATTGACAGGTGCAATGTAACCCATGACTACATCCCTCCTATAAGTTAGGTTTACCCGCTTGCTTGAATAGATACTCCTGGAGATGTTCTCCTAAAACGCTATTACTCAAAGAAGTCCTCCATCTTCCTCATTTGCTTTGTTAGGAAGGTATCCATCTTGGACATTCTCGTATTCATTCGCTTCTCCCAAGACTGGAGGTCGGCTTCCCACTGATTAAACTTCTTCTCCGGCTTTTTGATGATTCCTCCCCATTTCGTGCTCTCCGACTGTATCTCACCTAATATTTCAAAAATCGACTTATTCTTTTCGCTCATGTCCTAACACTCCAGCTGTACAGAATGGATTGAAGACCAGCGATGGCCAATAACAGAACGACGTACTCCCCGAAGGGAATGAAAGTATATAAAACCAATATGATAAGCGACGACCAGACACCTACGCACCACTGACAAGTGAGCCCTTCCCCAATAAAACCGTTCGGCTCGATCCACTCTTCTGTTTCTCCGTCCTCCGTTTGTTCCACTCTTATAGTCGTGAAAGGTCTCCGCAACCATTCCATGATCAAATCATCCACAATCAATCGCGTTAATCGAAAAGCAGCCAAGCCGAAGATTACTAAGTGCAACCATTGAATACTCATGAACCCACCCCTTTTTTGACATAGAAGAAGCCACTACTGTAGATGTAGTGGCTTCTTCTTTAAATTAGAACCAAAATCCACGGCGGTCGGATGATTCATCTGAATGCTCTTTAGAGCTGCTCTCATCTGAATCTTGGCGTCCACGACGTCCGAAGAACGGATCGACACGGTCGTCACCACGATGGTCATCCTTTTCATGCTTGCGGTGCTGCGGCTCGATAAATACGTTTTCCGCTTCGATGACAAGATCATTGACACGGATTACTTTTTTCTTTTCAGACATTCTATTCATCTCCTTAAGGGAATTCATTGATAATCTATGGCATTTGTCCCCATACGGTATAGTCTTTCGCCTAAGAATCAATAAAAACTTAAGGTTTGTGAGAAAAGAGACAAATGCCCACACCGACAAAGAGGAGATACATATTGTAGTAAAGACAATACGTCAATTCGTATGGAAAGGGGAAAATAAAATGAGTTGTGGTAAAAACTTCGATACAGGTTCTTGTGTCATCGACATCCTAAAAGACATCGTTGATGCTCAGAACGATGTAATGCACGAATGCACAACAAGCTGTGAGCAATCCATCGCAGACTTATTAGGTGATACTGGAGGTTCTAACTTCGATACGGTTCCAGTAATCCTTTACTGCAAAGACTGCAAGCCTTTCAAAGGTTTCGGTTCTAAGAAGAGCGACGATCACTGCCAAGTGAAAGGAAGCTTCTTCTTCCGCGTTAAATCTGTAGATGACGATGGTTGTGCAGTAGTAGAACTTCTATTCGCTGACCATCACCATGGACCAGTTGCAGGAGATGAATCCTCTTCTGATGAATCTTGGGGACACCACCACGGATTCAATCCAAAATCTCCAGCAGACCAGAACTGCAAAAACCTTCGCGCGTCTGGTATTTGCATCACAGTAGACTTGAACTGCTTCTGTCACGTAACATGCCTTCCTGCAACAGCTGCTCTATAATTCTTATAAACCTAGAAAAGAGGAACTCCAAGTGAGTTCCTCTTTTTTTTGGCTATTAATCCGTTGTGACTTGGCAACTAACTCCATCTAGAACCCTAGGAGACGAATATCTTCAATCTCTTTAAACGGTATATCTTTTTGGAATGGGCGCTGGAACGTCTTCATCTGGACGATGCCATCCTTGTAATCGACAATGTATCCTCGATAAGCATCTTCATTTACGACAATCTCGCATTTAACCTTAGGCATGTGAGGGGATAATTGTAAGAAATACTGCACTTTTCCTTCTAACGTTAATTCACCAAAGCGTTTCTTCCGATCCTTAGCGGTAGATGTGGACTGTTTACTTTCCGTTGCTTCAGGAGTCTTTGGCTTTTCTTCTTCGGGTTCTTCTTTCTTAGCTTCTTCCAGTGGTTCTACTTTGGATGCAGCATTTTGACTCCTTACCCTCCGTTCTTTCTCATAAAGCGACGTGTTCTCTGCTGAATTGGCTGTTGATTTACTTTGGCGCTGGGACCGGAAACTCGTCTGCATAGGGACTTCTGCAGGTTTGAAATTCGGTTGAGCAATATAAAGCATTGGTTGCTTTGCTAAACGCTTTTTCTCAGCCATCATCGATCTCTCCTTTTTAATTAGGTCATCATTCTATACATATGCCTAATGAAGAGTCCATGTTCATCCTAAACAAGTTTCGACGAAGCTTTACACAATCTTTACGCAATACTCCGTTTCTCTTTATTTCCGTTTGGTAACTTTCAGAATAGATTATGTATTAGGAGTGTTCTTATGTTCGTTATTGGCGAGACAAAAACAGCGACCGAACATGCTAAACAACAATTATTACACTGGCTGAATCATAGGAAGCTTTCGATGCATTTTCAACCTATTGTTCATACCGCACAGAAGACGATCCAAGGCTACGAGGCTCTTGCGAGATTTCCAAGAAGTGATTACATATCAAGTCCCGTCGAACTGTTCCAACTTGCAGATGAAATGGACCAGTTGTTTTACTTGGAAAAGCATACGAGAGAATTGGCAATCGAATTAATCGAAAGATATCTGAACCCACATCAGAAGTTATGGGTAAACTTATCTCCTAATGTTATCCACGACAAAGCCTTTACCCCTGGATTCACCCATTCTGTCATTGAGAATACGAATCTAACGGCACGGCAAATCGTGTTTGAAATCACAGAGCAATCCGCCATCAAAGACTTGGATAGTTTCAAACAGTTACTCAATCATTATAGAGAACAAGGCTTCACTGTAGCTATTGACGATGTAGGGGCGGGGTATTCTTCCTTACAAGCCATTTCCGAAATTAAACCAGACTATTTGAAAGTGGATCGTTCTCTTATCATGAACATTCAGCACTCTAGTGAAAAGCAATTCATGTTGGAAGCGCTGCAACATATTTCGAGCAAGATGGGATCTTCGCTTATAGCAGAAGGGGTGGAAACAGAAACAGAGTTTGCCAAGCTCACAGCAATGGGCGTTGAGATGATGCAAGGATATTATTTTGCAAAGCCTACCTATCCCCCTTTAGAAGTTCCATACCACTTATTAGAACCCACTGATGTAAACTACAAAGACGATGGTGTGAAGCTTATTGTTTCATCTAACCTTACGTTCCAAGACTTTTACCTATGGCTCAGTCAATACACCGGGCCGATCGACCGACAACTAGCTACGATCAAAACTGAAAAAATACAAGTATCAATGCCCTTGCAAGAAGTAATCAGATTCGCCGCCTATTCGAATGGATCCTCCCCGTCTAAACCCGTTTGGAGAGAGTTGCTCCAGTGGTGGAGGTCATAAAGAAACCCTCTTCCATAGCGGAAGAGGGTTTTTCAATCAGTATGCGACGATATTGAATCCAGAATCTACGTGGATCACTTCACCTGTTACACCACGAGATAAGTCACTCATGAGGTAATAAGCAGTGTCACCTACTTCCTCTTGAGTCACAGCACGACGAAGTGGCGCTCGTTCTTCAATTACAGATAAGATCTGGTTGAAGTCGCCGACACCTTTAGCGGATAATGTACGGATCGGTCCAGCTGAAATCGCATTGACACGGATATTGTGCTTCCCTAAGTCATTGGCTAAGTATTTCATACTGGCATCTAAACTTGCTTTCGCGACACCCATCACGTTGTAGTTCTTCACTACTTGCTCACCACCAAGGTAAGTCAAGGTTACAATGCTTCCCCCATCTGCCATAAGCGGCTGGGCAGCTCTTGCAACTGCCGTAAGGGAATAAGCACTAATGTTATGAGCCGTAAGGAATCCATCACGACTAGTGTTCAAGAATTCATCTTTTAGCTCATCACGATTCGCAAAAGCGATACAGTGAGCAAGTCCATGGATTACGCCAACATCCTTCTGAATGTTTTCAAACGTTTCCATGATCGCTTCGTCACTGGTTACGTCACACTCATAAACAAGTGGTTCTTGTCCACCCTCCAAAGTGTCCGCAAGATCTTGAACAGACTTTTTGAAACGTTCTGATGCCACTGTGAAAATCAAACGGGCACCTGCTTCGTGTAACGAGCGGGCAATCCCCCATGCAATACTTCGTTTATTGGCTACTCCCATGACGACATACGTGCGTCCTTCTAGTGAGAAATTCATGATTCATCCTCCTTGAGGTTCATCTTATTTAGTATTTGTTATTAGTACCTGCTACTATTTTAAACGATTTACTTCCCTCACTGCAAGAAAAGTTAAGATGACTTTCTTTGTCCATACCCTCTCTTCATTGTCACAACCCCTATTCTTTAACAAAACCCTATTTTCCGTAAAAAAAAGCTTAGAGGAGCTACCTCTAAGCTTTAACACCATTCACAATATTCCAGTTCAAGTTTCAATTCATCCACATACTCTGGTGAGCCTGTCACAATCAGACGGTCTCCCATCTGTAATTCCGTGTCACCATGAGGGACAATCGAATCCTTTCCACGGAAAATACGGACCATGATGACGTCTCCCGTGAATGGAAATTCTTTTAAATACATCCCATTATAATCAGGGTTATTCATATTGATCTGATACAAGGCACTGTCCTGCTTGGTTAATATATCTATCACATTCGGAGCCTCGATCATGGCTTTCAACAAGGCTTTGGAAGATAAGAATACGGAGAACACACTGATGTTCAGGTCACGCATCTCCTGAGCTAATTCAGGTGATTCCACCCTTGCGATGATACGCTCTACTCCTTGTTCCTTAGCGAATCGAGCGATTTCAGCGTTCTCTTCTTCATCTCCTGTCGAAGCAACCAGCAGGTCCACTTCGAAGACACCAAATTCCTTCATTGTTTCCACGTTATATCCGTCCAACTCCTTAATATCGAAGCAGGAACGGGTGATTTTCTCATCCACTTTATCTACTTTTGTATGATAAAGGTGTGTCTCGTACGATTTGATATCAAGCTCACGGACAACAGGAAGCGTCATGCGGTTGGAACCGACGAAAGATACGACTGTCTTATGATCTTCGTCCTCAAACCTGCCATATATCTTCTTGAATAGGACAGGTCCAACTAGACAAGTCAAGACCGCCACCAAAATCAAGGCACCTTCCATCTGCTCATCAATCATTCCCTCTCTCCGACCGATGGTAGCTGCCGCGATAACAAGGGAGAGTGTGGATGTCAGAATGAAACCTGATCCAAGAACTGTCTTCATGTCATACCATTTCTTAAGAAGCAGCGCCGGAAGCACTTTGGAAACGAGAAGAGCAATGAATAGTAATGGAATTAAAATCAATACGCGAGTATCCGTAAATAAACTCCAAATATCGATTTCAACACCGACCATGACGAAAAAGATCGGTATCAGGAATCCATACCCGAAACTGTCCAAGCGCTTCACCATTTCTGGATTCGGAGACAGTAGTGAGACTAGGGTACCAGCAAGGAAAGCACCTAAAATGTTTTCCGCTCCTACCGTCTCAGAGAGTGCTACAAGTAATAAGATAAGCGTGAACACAGCACGTGTATCAATCTGAATGGTCCCTTTCGCCATTGTTTCAATGAACGACTGGTGTCTGAACTGTTTTCCGACGAAATATAGTAGCACACCAGCGGCAAAGAGAATAAGTAAGAGCCACGTGTTGCCTCCACTTTCTCCGTAAATGGATACAAAGACCGCAAGTAACACCATAGTCACAAGGTCGGCAATAACGGCAATCAATAGAATTGTCTGGCCGATTGTCGTCTTCATCATTTGAGCATCTTTCAGGGTCGGAACTACGACACCAAGCGAGATGGTTGAAATGATCAACGTCATCAAGAACGCATTATCAATAAATCCTCCTAATACGAACAAATAGGATAAACCTAATGATAATACGAATATTCCACTGAAGACGATACAAGCCAAGATAATCGGGTTGGGAGCCCCTGTCCCCTGGTTCTCAGGCTTCGCTTTTTTCTTTCTTCTAGCGAAGATTGAAAAGTCGATCTCCAGACCACTTAAGAACATTAGAAAGATGAATCCTAAAGTGGAGAGGATCTCAAGCCAGCTTCCCTGCTCAACCAGGTCGAAGCCACTTTGTCCTATAATTAACCCGACGATGATTTCTGCTACAACGACAGGGATCATGTTCAATTTAAAACGATGCAATAAAATGGGAGTGATGAATGCTGCAAGTATAACGATAACTAGTGATGTTACCGAAGCACCATGTTCCATACTCGCCCTCCTTCCATTAAATCAGTAAGTTCATAAATGCTGTCGCCATTCCGAAGTAAATAAGAATGGAGATGATGTCATTGATAGTCGTAATGAAGGGACCAGATGCAACGGCCGGATCAATATCAAACCGGTGCATGATCAAAGGTACGAGGGAGCCGGCAAGCGTCGCGACGATCAACGTCATTAAAATAGATAGGCCGACCAACACACCTAAAAAGAAATTTCCCTGCCAAAAGTAAACAATCAAAGTGATGATCACACCACAGGAAACACCGGTTATGACTCCGGTTCCCGCTTCACGGAACATCATCTTAGCTTTTCCTTGTTTATCAATTTCACCAGTGGCAATTCCACGAACCGCCACAGCCAGAGCTTGCGTTCCTGTATTCCCCGCCATCCCAGCAATTAGTGGAATGAAAACGGCAAGAATCGGGTATACGCTTAACGTTTCTTCGAATCGCCCTATCAAGCTTGCTGTCAAACTTCCCAAGAACAGGAGAATGACAAGCCAAGGAAGGCGCTTCTTCGCTGATGCAAACGCGTTTTCATCTGGGCTGTCGACATCAGCAATACCGGCAAGCTTGGAGTAATCATCGCTTGCTTCTTCTTCCATAACGTCCATAATATCATCGACTGTAATAATTCCAAGCAAATGCTCTTGGAAATCTACGACTGGCAAAGCTAGAAAGTCATAGTCGCGGACCATCCTTGCGACTTCTTCTTGGTCGTCGCCGACAGACACAGACACGACACGTTCACTCATAACATCCGCAATCAGCCAATCTTCTTCCGATACAATCAGATCACGTAAAGAGATAACGCCTACCAGCCTCTTGTCTTCATCAATTACGTACGTATAGTAAATGGTCTCCGCATCAGGAGCCTCTGTTCTCAAATGAACCATCGCTTGACGGATCGTCATCGTTGCTTTGACGACTACGAACTCGGTCGTCATGATGGAACCAGCGGTTTTTTCCTCATAGTGCAATAGATCTTTGATTTCTTGAGCCGCTTCATCATCCATGATGGTTAGAAAGCTCGCAACTTTGTCTTTCTCTAATTCATTAAAGATATCCACCGCATCATCTGTAGACATCTCAGCAAAGACTTGCGCAGCAAATCGGGGGTCCATTTCCGTGAAAAACGGCTCGATCTCGTCATAATCAATATGTTCCATCACATCTGCGATTTCTTCCGGAGATAGATAAGTGTATATTTGCATTCTGACTTCAGTATCTAATCCAACAAAGATTTCTGCTTGATCATAAGGGTGGAGTTCAAGGAATTCTGCTCGAAACTGATCGATATGATCATGGTCCAAGGCATCTTTCACTTTATTCCAAACTTCTCGGCGCTCATGGTCCTCTAAATGTTCCATTTGCAACCCTCCTCTGACGTCCGTTTCGTTTTTGACCGTTTAATCTTAATCTCGAAAGCAAGCTTTGTCAACGAATGTTGAATCATTTTCATAAAACTCTTACGTTTTATCGTTTCGAATCGTCAAGCTCCACTCTCATCAAGTATAATAGTATTCTAACAAAATGCTCACAACATAAGGAATGATTCGTTTCATCCATACTACCTGCACTTCAACTGAATAAGGATGATCTATGCCGGGTAAGCTTGAAACAGCCTTGCTACTTTGGGAAAAGGAGAGTATCTATGAAGATTGACATTATAGGAGATGTCCATGGATGTCTTGATGAACTATATACATTATTTTCAGAACTCGGATACGAATGGGAGGAAGGTATCCCCGTTCATCCTGAGGGAAGGACCCCCGCCTTTGTTGGGGACATTACAGATCGTGGTCCAAAATCGATGGAAGCCATACACTTTGTCCACCGATTAGTAGTCCAAGAAAGTAAAGCTATTTACGTTCCTGGAAATCACTGTGATAAGCTTTATCGCTTCTTCCTCGGGAATCCCATCAAAGAGGCACATGGGCTAGAAACGACCACAGCAGAATACCGGAACTTGACTGAGGAAGAACAACAAGATGTGAAAGCGAAATTCATGGAACTTATAGACAACTCCCCCCTCTACCACGTTCTCCCAGAAGCGAATGTGGTGATCGCCCACGCCGGTATTAAAGGACAAGATATCGGTAAGGTGAACAAGAGCGTGAAGACCTTTGTTCTCTATGGGGACATTACTGGTGAAAAACTTCCTGATGGTAGGCCGGTCCGGAGAGATTGGGCTCAGCATTACACAGGTGACCGATGGATTGTTTACGGCCATACCCCGACCAAAGAACCTCGTTTCGTCAATCGAACCGTCAATATCGATACAGGATGCGTATTCGGCGGCGCATTGACCGCTTTTCGACTGCCGGAGGAAAACACCGTATCCGTCCCATCTTCCATGCCATACATCGAAGAGAAATTCCGTTATTAGCTTACAAAGGGTCTTTATAAAAAGAAAGCTCAGTGATTACTGAGCTTTCTTTTCGTTTATATAAGGTAGGCATCCCACTCATCAGGCGGTGATGCTTCAAATACCATATCCTCTTTCGTCCAGGGGTGGAGAAATTGAATCAAGTGACAATGCAATGCCTGTCCCTCCATCGACTCCGCTTCCTTGGCTTCGTACAGCGTATCCCCTACAAGGGGGTGCCCGATGGATGCCATATGAACACGGATTTGATGGGTACGACCGGTAAGGAGTTCAAACTGGACCAGACTGTCCCGAGATCCTTCTTTAAGTACCTTGTATTTCGTTACAGAGGGTTTCCCTTCTTCCGTAACCGTCCTTTTGATGATGGACCCCTCTAACCTTCCGATGGGTCGATCGATTTCACCTGTTCTCTCCTTGAGATGACCTTGAACGAGCGCTTGGTAATATCGCTTAATAAGCTTCTGCTTCTTGGTCAAAAGCATATGACTATAAGCATGTTTCGCCACAACCATGAGTCCAGATGTGTATTTATCCAGCCTTGTCACGATATGGACCGTGACTGGAATATCCTTCTTTTCATAGTAGTGAAGAAGTCGGTTCGCAATGGAAGGCTCCCCTTTATCTATGGAGGGAATTACCGATATTCCGGAGGGTTTATTTAGTACGATAATATCTTCATCCTCATAAACGATGGATAATGGACCGTCCTCAAGACGCATACTCGCTCCTCTTGATTCTTCAGGAAAAGCCACTTCTAATCGGTCATTTGTCTCCAAAGATCTCCAAAGCTCTGTTTCCTCTCCATTTACCATAGCACGACCTTCCGTTTTGACTCTCTTCAATAGCTGCCTGGAGAATTCTCCTCGCTTTTTGAGGAAATGCCGAATGGATTGCCCTTCACAGACATCGGGAACCGTCCATTCTTTCTTCACGGAAGTTCTCAACGTGCGTGCTCGTCTGAAACGAAGGAGTCATGAACCCTTTTCCAGAAAGGGAAAGGTCGGAAGCGCGCAAATCGCACTCGCTCATCCGCAACTCTGCATTGGATGGACTGGACATCTTTATAGGTGCGGGAAAGATGGTCAATAGTGAATAGGAAGCTTCGATCGTTCAATGGCTTAAGTAAACTAGTATGATGACTAGGTAAAATGAGCGGCGAACCGATTGTACGGAATACACGGTTGTTGATAGAAGCCATTTCTGTAATCTGGATCGCTTCTAAGGACGGATGTAAAATGGCACCACCTAGTGCTTTGTTATAGGCAGTACTTCCGGAAGGAGTCGACACACAAAGTCCATCGCCACGGAATGTTTCAAAGTGATCCCCTTTGATTAAAATGTCCAATACAACCGAGCCCTCAGAGGTCTTGATCGTACATTCATTAAGGGCAAGGTAACGGTCTTCCTCTTCCCCTTCTTTAGGTTTAATGACGACTTCAAGAAGTGGATACTCCACCACTTGGAAGGGTGTCTTGGCAATTTCGATGATCAATTTCTCCAACTCTTCCGGCATCCAATCGGCATAAAACCCTAAATGCCCGGTATGTATGCCGATAAAAGCCGTCTTGTCCAAACGGTGGACATATGTGTGGAACGCTTCTAATAACGTCCCGTCACCGCCAACAGAAATGGCCAAGTCAGGCTCTTCTTCTGAATACTCCAATTCGAATTCAATCAAGTAGTTCTTGATCTTCGAACGGATCTCATTTGATTTCTTATCTCCTTTAGATAAAATCGAAAATTTCATCTAGTGACCACCTCGTTATTTTTTAGAATCCTTTTTCTTCTCTTCTTTCCTCAGGAATGCCTTCTGCGCCTCTTGAATTTCACTTTTTATCTTTGACATTTCTTCATCCAACTGAAAAGCCGCTTCACCGGCACTCTTCAATCTTGCTTTAATTTCACTAGGTATTTTACCCGCATATTTATAATTTAACGAATGTTCGTTTGTTGCCCAGAAATTCATAGCAAGTGTGCGGATTTGTATTTCTGCGAGGAGGATTTTCTCTCCATGAATGGTCTCAACAGGATAGTTGATAATAACGTGGTAAGAGCGATAGCCGCTATCTTTTTTCCGTGAAATATAATCCTTCTCCTCCACGATTTCAAAATCGTGACGATTCCGCATCATATCCACGACTGCGTAAATATCATCTACAAATTGACAAACGACCCGAACGCCTGCAATATCTTGAAGGAATTGTTCTATATGTTCAGGGTTGACCCCTTTCCTTCGAGCTTTTTCAATTATACTTGTTTTGGGTTTCACACGGCCGGTAACAAACTCAATCGGGGATTGCTCCGATTCATACTCGAATTGACGACGCATCCCCTTCAATTTAACTTTGAGTTCATCTACAGCCTGTGCATACGGTGCTAAGAAAATATCCCAATTCATCAGACGCCCACCTTTATGTATCGTACTTAAAATGGTTTATATGTGCGTTTTCTACTTGTTTCATTGTATCATAAAGTTAACGTCAGACAGAAATGATAGAAGGAGGTTCTTGGTAGAATGACACAAGAAATAGAAATTGAATTCAAAAATCTCTTGATGGAAGAAGAATACAATAAAGTTTATCAATATTTACCATTCAAATCAGTTGAACTTATAGAACAAACGAATTATTATTTTGAAACAGAAGACTTATTATTAAAACAACGAGGGGCAGCGCTGAGAATCCGCAAGAAGAACGATCAGTGGACTTTGACGCTTAAACAACCTCATGAAGAAGGACTATTGGAAACACACGATTCACTGACTGATCAAGAAGCGAATTTATGGATCCAGAATCAATTCGTCGAAAAGCCGGAAACGAGCAGGCAGTTGAATGAATTAGGGATCGCCATTTCTGATTTGAATTATTTGGGCTCCTTAACAACCAGACGCAAAGAACTAGAATATAACGGGTCATTAGTCGTGCTTGACCACAGTTTGTATTACGATCAGGAAGACTACGAATTAGAGGTTGAAGCACCTTCGAAACAAGAAGGACTCAGCGTCATTCAGGAGATCCTTGAAGCCTGCAATATTCCAGAGCGGGAAACAGATAATAAGATCAAACGATTCTACAAAGCAAAGCAGCAATCAGAATAGTTGTAGTTATAATACGCCATTGCTAAAATGGATAATTAGAAAGACAGGAAGGGATTATATGCAACAACGACCTGGCTCAATTTATGAAGCCATTGGAAAAGAAAAAATTGATGAGCTTGTAGAAGCCTTTTATAAAAGAGTTCAAAAGCATCCGGAATTAACTCCTATCTTTCCGGATGACTTTACAGAAACCATCCGAAAACAAAAGCAGTTCCTGACACAATTCTTCGGTGGACCACCTCTCTATGTAGAGGAGCATGGGCACCCGATGTTACGCGCAAGGCACCTGCCGTTTGAGATTACGCCGAAAAGGCGC
Organism: Halobacillus salinus; assembly: GCF_004684905.1. GTDB lineage: Bacteria > Bacillota > Bacilli > Bacillales > Halobacillaceae > Halobacillus > Halobacillus salinus. The sequence goes on from NZ_SRJC01000001.1 coordinate 1,757,059, forward strand.
GACGCGTGGTTGTCTTGTATGTCCGGAGCGTTAACAGAAGCCGAAATCGAAGAACCTCACCGCTCGTTCATGTTTGAACGGTTAACGATGACAGCAAACCATATGATGAATACACCAGAGGATGAGAAAGGAGAATCGATGTGAGTTGGAAAAGCCTTAGCACAGATAAAGAGAAACAAGGCACATCGAGTGGTTTTTTTAATTTACTGAAACGACCGATTGAAATATACGTTTTCATCGATCCTCTCTGCCCCGAATGCTGGTCACTTGAACCTTTCTTGAAAAAGCTGTCTATCGAATTTGGTCGTTTTTTTACGATTCGTCCCATCATCAGCGGTAAACTATCTGCTTTACAGCAAAACCAGCTCAACAAACCAGAAAAACTCAAGAAAATCTGGGACAAGACTGCCTCCCAAACCGGAATGTGCTGTGATGGAGATGTTTGGATAGAAAACCCTGTCTCTTCTCCTCTTGCCACTTCCCTTGCTGTAAAGGCTGCCGAACTTCAAGGAAAGAAAGCAGGCATGCGCTTCTTGCGCAAAGTCCAAGAATACGTTTTTCTTGAGAAACAAAACATCTCAGATGAAAATGTCCTCATTGAATGCGCAAGTAAAAGCCGCTTAGATGTCGAAGAGTTCAAACGCGATCTATATTCGGATGTAGCCCGCAAAGCATTACAGAACGACTTGAAACTGACACAGGAGATGGAAGTCGAATCGACGCCTACCATCGTCCTTTTCAACGAATCGGAAGAAGATGCAGGACTGAAGATTACCGGCCTCTATTCTTATGACGTTTACGTCAAAGTATTGAAGGAAATGCTCCAAAAGGATCCGAAACCTGCCATTAAGCCCGACTTAGAAACATTCCTCCAGCATTATCGTTTCGTCGCAAATAAAGAGATTGCTGTCGTATATGACTGGAGCGAACAGGATACCAAGAAAGAAATGAAAAAGCTTGTATTAAGACAAAAAGCCAGAGAAATCCCAGTGAAGCACGGAACCTTCTGGGAATACCTCAATTGAAAAGCCCTCCCATATGGAGGGCTTTTTTGTGTTAAATGTGCCTTGTCTATCATATTCGTTTAATGAGGAGGGATAAGCTTGAGAAAGATTAGTTTTCTGATCGGTATTGGTGCTGTACTTATCTTAAGCCTTTTTCATTTGCTTGCTCTTATGAGAATTTACCCTTTATACATCACTTCTCCACTTTTGTTCATCACCATCTATTATCTGATTACCAGCATGTTCAAGAGAAAAACCTTCCGGGGATTCATAAAATAGCCCGTGCTACTCGTAGCACGGGCTAAATATTATTTCAACAACTCTTCCAGCTCATTCAGTTTCTCTTCGAATACATCTAACGCTGCGAGAATCGGCTGTTTGGAGTTCATATCGACCCCAGCTTGTTTTAGAACCTCAATAGGGTAGTCACTGCTTCCTGCTTTCAAGAAGCTCTTATATCGGTCGACAGCTTCTTCCCCTTCCGTTAGGATCTGGTCAGCGAGTGTAGTAGCTGCTGCATATCCGGTCGCATACTGATAAACATAATACCCCATGTAGAAGTGAGGAATTCGTGCCCATTCAAGACCAATTTTCTCATCTACCACGATATTCTCACCAAAGTACTTCTTGTTCAGATCATAATAGATCTCCGTTAACTTCTCGGCCGTCAAAGCTTCCCCTTCTTGGGCCTTCACGTGAATTTGATGCTCAAATTCCGCGAACATCGTTTGACGGAACACAGTTCCTCGGAATCCTTCCAAGAAGTTGTTCAAAAGATACATTTTCTCTTTTTCACTGTTGGTATTCTTCAACATATAGTCGTTAAGAAGGGCTTCATTACAAGTCGACGCCACTTCCGCAACGAATATGGAGTAGTTCCCATAGCGGTACGGTTGATTTTCATGCGTGTAATAACTATGGAGAGAGTGCCCGAGTTCATGTGCAAGGGTAAATAAATTGTTTACATTATCCTGCCAATTCATCAAAATATAAGGATTCGTTCCATAGTGTCCAGATGAGTAAGCACCACTGCGTTTCCCTTTATTTTCTTCCACATCAATCCATCGATTCTCAAACCCTTGGTTGACGATGCCAACATATTCCTCTCCTAATGGCTCAAGCCCCTTCAGAACAAGTTCTTTTGCTTCTTCATAAGGAACCTCCATTTCGGCGTCTTTCACGAGCGGAGTGTACAAGTCGTACATGTGAACTTCATCAAGTCCCAATACTTCTTTTCTCAATTCCACATAACGATGTAATAGAGGCAGGCGTTCGTTTACAGCTTCCAGCAGATTGTCATATACCGTCTCTGGAATGTTGTTGTTATTAAGCTTTGCTTGACGTGCAGAATCATACTTCCGTACTTCCGCATTATAGTTATTTTTCTTTACATGTCCACCTAGCGTGGAAGCAAACGTGTTCTTGAACGATCCGAACGTGTCATACATTGCATCAAATGCTGATTTACGCACATTTCGGTCATCTGACTTCAAAAACCCTACGTAGCGTCCGTGTGTAAGATCTACCTCTTCGCCTTCTTCATTCTTGATCGTAGGGAACGTCAAGTCTGCATTGTTCAATGCTCCGAATGTTTGTGAAGGGTTAGCTCCAACCTCCGAAAAACCGGCAAGAAGTTTCTCCTCTTTTTCACTTAAGACGTGGGCTCGTTGTCTCGTAATCTCATCCAGTGTGTGCTGGTAATGCTTTAGAGGCTCATGCTCTTTTAAGAATTCATCCACTTTACCTTCTGGAAGGGCTAATATTTCCGGAACAATAAAGCTCATACTGGAGGAGATCTTCGTAAGAGCGCTCTCCGCCTTCGCATTCATTTCTTGATAATAGGAGTGGGTCGTGTCCTGGTCCTTTCTCATATGGGCGTAGGTGAAAAGCGTTCCAAGCTTATGGGATATTTCATCCTGAAGGACAAACAGATTGTACAACTCCTCTGCTGATTCTCCCACCTTCCCCTGATAAGCTTCTATTTTAGGAAGCATGTTCTTCGCTTCCTCCAGTTCCTTATACCATTCTTCATCTGTCTTAAAAATCGCTTCTAAGTCCCACGTTTTTTCCACTGGTACTTCATCACGTTTTGGTAGCTCTTTTGTTGTTGCCATTAAACTTCCTCCTTTTTCATTCGTCACCCTAAAGAAATTCTCGATTTAAACAGGAATACCTTCTTCCAGCTAAATTCTATGTAATTTTTTTAGAGCCTCCACTAGTAATCGATCGCCTTGAAGTGCCTGTTCGCAATGCTGATAAAATGGTGCGTCTTTCAGCTTGACCCAGCTATTAGCGCCTACTTTATTCACATAACCCAGGCACTCGAGTAAGTGCATATACTCCGTTCTCATGTCCGCCTGATAATGATTCAGCGTAATCCCACCTGTAATAATATTGGCTTTTATAAGACCCCCAACGGGTACATGTAAAAAGTATTTCATTAAAAACCTTGTCTGCCAAATGAAAGGCTTTGCCGTCATTGTAATCTGGCTCGGCAACGGAACATAGGCAATCGAAGGAATCAAGCTGAAATGATAGTTGTTCAAATAAAGATACTGTCTGAACTGTGCTTCATCGGATCCGACTCTTTGCCTATAACTTGTTCTGTGGGTATATAGTAGCTTTTCCCAAAGTGGGTTGGGGAAATACAAAGGGGCATTATTATTATTATTAGTGAAGAGTTGAGGAAATGTGGTGCCTTGAAGGGGAAGGACCTGTTCTTTCCCGACCCACTTCTTGTGAGAAACACTCTGTAGGTGCTTGGCTATGTGGAAAGTTTGATGAAAAGGATGAAAGAAGAAAACTTGATACTGTTTGCGGAAGTAATAGAGAAGAGCTTGTAGGAAGGGGGTTGATTGAATAGTAGAGGTTTTCCAATTCTTACTCAAGTGCTTAGAACCGACAATCCATAATGGGAAAATGTTCGCCTCGTGATAGGACTCTGTTCTTTTGATAACTTCTGATCTTGAGATCGTTGCGCATTGGTACTCGATAGCAATACACTTCTTATGGTAATGAAGAAGGACATCCGGCCGCTGCTTGATCTCGGGAAGATACGTTTCCATTTCTGCATGTAATCCCTGATCGACCAACCATTGATATAATCTCCATTTTCCCGTTTCGTGTTCTTTTGATTCACCGCTTCTACATTGACTATCAGGATAATGAGCAAAATGTGGAGTAACCTTTTGCCCCAAACGGATTTGGAGCGGTTCCCTACACTCCGGACAGTAATACGTAGACTGCCTACATTGAATCAACTCCTTGTTTGATTTGGAATACAAAGATTCCCATTCTCCATTTTCATTTACAGCATGAAACATACCATCACCTCATAACACCCTTCGACATTCCACCATAATTTTCCTTCTTGAACAAAAAAATAAGCACACGCTAGGTGTGCTTCATACTAATCAGCCGGAAAATAACTCTTCACTTGTCCTAATGCTTGTTCAGCAAAGATTGTATTTCCGTATTCTTCAAGTCTGTGGATGGTAACAGGTGATTCATGCCCGTATTCCATAAACTGACTCAATAAATTTTCTTGCTCGTCATCACTCATATTTTCATCAGTGAATTGAATATATAAATAGTAGTTGTCTTCAAAGTGGAATAGACGTTGTTCAGAGGATTCAGCATCTACAACATAATGACTTAGTTGAATAACATCTTCGAATTCATTGAATTTGATTGTAAAATTCAAAGGTTCATCAGAGTCACGATCCTGATCATTATCTTCCTCTTCATTGTCATTATTAGCGTCTGTTGAATTGAATTTATCTTCGAGCAAGGATTCAAGTTTTTCATCGACAGGTACATCAATCGCGTCACCATCTTCACTAGGCAGTTCAAGCTTTTGACCGTCTTGGGAGACTTGAGCTTTTGTCACGATGACTTCTAAACCTTTATCCATTGCCTGCACTTGTATCCATAAAGGGCCGTCTGCCTGGAAATTTTCTTGGTCGTTCACTTCATCCATCATTTCCCAGAACAATTGCTCGCTTCTCTCGCGGTTATACCAGATCTCTTCTCTGTCAAAACCACGTTGCTCTACATCACTGTATGAAACGTAAAACTTAACTGTATTTTCATTTATGCGTTCGATTTCCATATGTTTCTCTCCCTTCATAACATGTTTTAAGGGGGAAGGGATTACTCACCCTTTTTTGTGCTTATTTAACCTTACCCGTTAGGTCAAAGCCTCAACCGTTTAAATGTGTGACTAAAGGGTTGATGTACTTATATTGTATGACACTACAGAGCAAATGGAAAACAAATTGCTTCAAATCAGCATATAACCATACTGCTTAAGAATACGGATGGGTAACACCTATTTAACCTTTAGAGTGAACTTTCATTTTAGCTCAAATTAAAACGTTTGTCACTACATAGTAGGAGGATTTTTCTATGAGCTGGGACATGCTTGAACCGATCTTGATCATTATTGGAATCGACATTATCTTAGGTGGTGATAATGCAGTCGTCATTGCACTAGCTAGCCGCAACCTACCTGAAGACCAGAGAAACAAAGCCATTGTTATCGGAACAGGCTTAGCCATTGGAGCTAGAGTGCTGTTAACTACTGTTGCTCTTTATCTTCTCCAAATTCCATTCCTTCAATTAGTAGGAGGACTATTCTTACTGCATATTGCTCTTAAATTACTGACAGATAATGAAGAGGAAAAAGACATTAAAGCGGGCAGTCATTTATGGTCTGCTGTAAAGACGATTGTTTTCGCTGATATTGTTATGGGGTTTGACAATGTCCTCGCTATTGCTGGTGCGTCTCACGACAACATCCTGCTTGTAGTGATGGGGTTAATCGTTTCGGTTCCGATTATTGTATGGGGGAGTAAATTCATTCTTCTCTTAATGGACAAGTTCCCATTCTTTATTTATTTCGGAGCAGGGTTGCTCGCGTTTACAGCATCAGAAATGATTATTGAAGATCAGTCTATCATGGAGTGGGTACATCCTTATCCACTTCTAGAGACGTGGACACCTGTTGTTTTCGTCGTTGCCGTCATTACCAGTGGATACCTTCGAAACAAATGGAAGGAAGCCTAATAAAACAAAAAGAGCTGCCACGCACTGTTGTGTGTGGCAGCTTCTTAATTAGTTAACTAAACGTTGCGCTTCTTTCAATTGGAAAGTTCGAACGCTACGTGGAAGGAAACGACGAATTTCATCTTCGTTATATCCTACCTGAAGGCGCTTGTCATCAATAATGATAGGACGACGAAGCAAACCAGGATTTTCTTGAATTAGATCAAATAAATCTTTCATCGGTAATTGATCGAAATCAACACTTAACTTTTGAAAGACTTTCGAACGTGTAGAAATGATTTCTTCTGTTCCATCTTCCGTCATACGAAGAATTTCCTTAATTTCATCTAAGGTTAGAGGCTCAGAAAAAATATTTCGCTCGGTGTAAGGAATATTATGTTCTTCCAGCCAAGCTTTTGCTTTTCGGCATGATGTACAACTTGGTGAGGTATAAAGTGTGACCATACAGAAACTTCACTCCTCGATTAGAATATGGTAAAGCTTTTATCACTTCTTACTTTGTAATCAATATAATCTAACACTTTTAATCATAACACATTTGTCAAGTGTTTTCTATACGTATTTAATATTAAATAAAGTGATATGCAATGCGTATAATTCACTTATACCCTCGAAGCATGAAGGTAAAACACGCTTTTTTGAATTTTTTTATGTGGAATTAAGAAGGTTCCGCTATTAGAGGACATAGCAGGTAGTTCAGGAGTTCTTTGACTTATCCAATTCGTCTAGAATATCCTCTGTTCCTCTGTCTTCATCGATCGTCAACACTTCATCCACTGGCTGGTAAGCCTTCCCGTAAAACTCTTCGTCTTTATATGTGTGGATCTCTGTGTACATTTGCTTCATCTTCTCATAAATCTCTTCTTCAGAGTCATCTTCTGGTGACCAATAGAGGATTTCCATGGAATTCATTTCATCGGTGGCAAGAGACCTTCTTGTATAGCCGATTGACTGAGCATGCTTAAACCCTTCTCGCTGGTAAAAACGCAAACGCTTTTCAGAATCTGTATCGTCATAATCCACAGGTTCCACTTCGAGAATGATCGGTTTTTTCTTAGCTTTCATCTTCTCAATCAACTTATGTCCAAGCCCCTGTCCCCTTGATGCAGTGGAAACGTATACATAATCAATGAAAATAAAAGAGTCAAACTCCGCGTACATTAGTACATGGTGCTCTCCCTCATCTTTATAATACAGATCACTTTTTTCTTTTAAGAGTGCTTCCATATGTTCTTTTGATTTCATTTCCTCAACAGGAAAATATTCGTTTAACTTCTCAAACCAATTCATTGATCTACTCCCTTTTTATTTGTTATTACTATTATACCTAATTATTCATATGTTGTTAAATCAATCAATTCTTCCCTATACAAATTACATTTCCCATTTGTTTGGATAATAACCAAAAGGTTGCTGGATATTATCCAGCAACCTTCCTCTTAATTCATCGGTGTATAATCCACATTAGGCGAATAGCTGTTCACAGCGTTCCAAATCAGATATTCGTGAATCCCGTTCTCTTCCAAAGCACGAATTTGCTCTTCGACTTCAGCTTTTCCGTATTGCTTCGTTGGACCAGAGTAAAGCCAAGGAGCTTCGAAATCTTGAATCCATGGCCTGGATGTAGGTCTGTCTTCAAGCTTGTCTAGCACTTCATTTTCCACTTTTGCATACTCGCTGACGAGACGGTAAGGCTCTGTATCAGGTTTAGAAATACCGAAATATGGCCCCCAGTGACTTGGATAGATCATACTTGAGATTACGTCTACGTTACTTGAAATTTTAGAGAAGTTCTGCCCGATATTCGGAGCCTCCGTTATTGTTGCAGAATAACCGAAGATATCTACAGAAACATCCACGCCATACTCTTTCAACTCTTCCCTGGCATAGGCTACAAAGTCCGTTACGGCCTTAACGCGCTTCTGTACACTCTCCATTTCCAAATCAGCATATTCCCCTTGGTTATAACTTAGGATATCATCCCGATTCCCAAATCCTTCAGGGAAACGGACGTAATCGAATTGGATTTCCTCAAAACCCATTTCTGCTGCTTGTTTTGCAATCTCTACGTTGTACTCCCATACCTCTTTCATAAATGGATTGACGAAGGCTTCTCCTCTTCCATTCACCCATACTTCACCGTTTTTCGTGTAGGAAAGATCCGGACGTTCTTCGGCAAGCATTGTGTCCTTGAAGACAACTACACGAGCAATTGGATATATGCCTTTCTCCTCGAGTTCCTCTAACATTTTCCGAGGTTCATCTATGTAGTTTTCTGCAATATCTTCGTAAGGAGACCCTTCCTCAGGCTTGTAGGTGATGTTCCCATGGTCTTCTTTAATGTCGATCACCATTGCATTTAAATCAGTAGACTCTACCAGCTGAGTCAACTCCGACATTTTACTGCCACCAGCAGATGGGCCTGTTACGTAAATTCCACGAACGGCATCAGGATATGTAAAGTCGAGCCCTGAATCATATACGAACCGTGCAGCAGGATCTGGTAATTCCAATTGTTTCAAAGCATGCTGTTTTGTAGCCAATTTCAATCCTTGTTTTGCTTTCTCTCCATCTTCTGCGCTAACTGCAGCAGCTGGCAGTGCACATGTGATCAGGAGAATGCTTGTGATGACTTTCATCAAAAGTTGTTTGTTCCCCATTTTCAACCTTCTCCCATTATTAAAATTGTTTATTCCATTATATAAAAGGTTACAAATATATAACAGTGTAATAGAACATTTTTTTGCCATTCATTGGATTTTGTTACCAATGACCTACAAAGACACCGAATCTATGAAAAAGAGTCCTGCCACCAAGAATGGCGGCAGGACTCTAAGGAGACCTTACTGATTAACAGTTCCGTGTTCTTTCTTGTAGTGTTCGAATTCTTTGGTAGTGCAAAGGACGAAGTGTCCAGGACGCACTTCACGGAATTCCGGTTCCTCGCTTGTATCATGATTATTCGGGTCATACGTGAAACGCTCGCGGGAACGCTCATAATCAGGATCCGGTAAAGGAATCGCAGATAATAAGGACTGTGTGTACGGGTGGATCGGATGGTTGTAAAGGTCGTCAGCTGGTGCTAACTCTACCATCTTACCGAAGTACATAACACCGATACGGTCACTGATGTATTTAACCATAGACAGATCGTGTGCGATGAATAAATACGTTAGTCCTTTTTCCTGCTGTAACTTTTTCAACAAGTTTACGACTTGCGCTTGGATAGACACATCAAGTGCAGAAATAGGCTCATCAGCAATGATGAAGCTTGGATCCACAGCAAGCGCTCGTGCGACTCCGATACGCTGACGCTGCCCGCCACTGAATTCGTGAGGGTAACGGTTGGCGTGTTCTTTGTTCAAACCAACCGTCTCCAACAACTCGTGCACTTTTTCTTTACGGGCTTTGTCATTTTCGGCAAGGCCGTGAATGTCCATTCCTTCTGCAATGATATCCTCTACTTTCATTCGAGGGTTCAAGGAAGCATAAGGATCTTGGAAAATCATCTGCATTTCACGGTTGAACTTCTTCAGCTGGGAACGGTCCTTCTTACCGTGAACATCCTCACCGTTAAAAATAACTTCACCATCCGTTGCGTCATACAAGCGAATGATCGTACGGCCAGTTGTAGACTTCCCACAACCTGATTCACCTACAAGACCGAATGTTTCCCCTTTATAAATATCGAAGTTGAGTCCGTCAACCGCTTTAACAACACTGTGACGTCCAGTCTGGAAGTGTTGCTTCAAATTTTTTATTTCTACTAGCTTTTCTTGACTCATACACGCTCACCTTCCGAACTGCTAGAAGAAGAGTTGGCCATGCCTTTCATACGCTTCTTAACTGTTTCAGGCGGTTCGATGTTCGGAGCATTTTCATGAAGCAACCAGGTTGCAGCATAGTGCGTGTCCGAAACTTTGAACATCGGCGGTTCTTCTTCTAAATCAATTTTCATAGCATATTCATTACGAGCAGCAAAGGCATCCCCTTTTGGTGGATCGAGAAGATCCGGTGGAGATCCTGGAATTGCGTAAAGCTCTTCGTCTTCACTATCAAGTGAAGGCATAGATCCTAGAAGTCCCCAAGTGTACGGGTGCTTCGGATTGTAGAAGATATCGTCCACAGTACCAACTTCGACGATCTTACCTGCGTACATGACCGCTACACGGTCAGCAACGTTTGCTACTACGCCAAGATCGTGCGTGATGAAGATGGTAGCTGAATCTGTCTTTTTCTGAATGTCCTTCATAAGTTCAAGAATCTGAGCCTGAATCGTAACGTCCAGTGCTGTTGTTGGTTCATCTGCAATCAACAACTTAGGGTTACAAGCAAGTGCGATGGCAACGACAACACGCTGTCTCATACCACCAGAGAATTGGTGAGGATATTGCTTCATACGACCTTCCGGATCAGGAATACCAACTAGATCGAGCAATTCAACCACACGCTTACGAGCTTGTGCCTTGTTCATTTTTTGGTGTTTGATCAGACCTTCCATGATCTGATTACCAACTTTCATTGTTGGGTTCAGAGATGTCATTGGATCCTGGAAAATCATAGACATTTCTTTACCGCGGATCTTCTGCATTTGTTTTTCATTCATCTTAGCAATGTCTCGGCCTTCAAAAAGGATTTCTCCTTCTTTGATACGACCTGGTGGCATTGGGATCAACTGCATCAACGCTTTAGTTGTAACAGATTTCCCTGAACCTGATTCTCCAACAATGGCAAGGGTTTCCCCTCTTTTCAAATCGAAATTGACCCCACGTACAGCTTTTACTTCACCGCCGTAGGTGTCAAAGGATACATGCAAGTCTTTTACTTCTAGTAATTTTTCCATCTGTACACCTACCTCCTATTCACGCATCTTCGGATCGAATGCATCACGAAGACCGTCGGCTAAAATGTTAAACGCAATCATGAGTAACGAGATTATAATTGCAGGGAACAACAGAATGTGTGGATAGATCTGCAATGAGTTAAATCCGTCTTCAATGAGTGTACCAAGGGATGCAATCGGTGTTGGTAGACCCAGACCGATAAAGCTCAAGAACGCCTCAAAGAAAATCGCGTTTGGAATGGTAAACATAGTGTTGATGATAATTAATCCCAATACGTTTGGAACTAAGTGTTTTCTTAGTACCCGGTTGTCTTGTGCTCCAAGTGTCTTAGAAGCTAATACAAACTCTTGGTTCTTCAGTTTAAGAACTTGTCCACGTATAATCCTCGCCATACCGATCCAACCGGTGATCGTTAAGGCTATGGTTATCGAGATTATTCCAGGCTCTAGTATCAAAATCATCAAGATTACAATAACTAAGTTCGGAATACCGACAATGATCTCAATGATACGCTGCATGATGTTGTCTACTCGTCCACCGTAATAAGCGGAAATACCACCGTAAGCTACACCAATTACCATATCAATCGCTGCTGCTAGCAACGCAATATAAAGGGAAATTCGTGTTCCCTTCCATGTTCTTGTCCATAAGTCACGACCTAAGCCGTCCGTACCAAACCAAAAATTCTGGTCTTCTAAACCTTTTGCTCCGTAAACATCATATACAGCTTCGACTTCTGCAGGTTCTCCATTACCGCCCTCTGAAAGAACAGAAGTTGTAATGAATTCTTCTTGGTTGTTAAAACGCATTAACGCTTTCTCTTCTGCTCCTTCAACAGTATCTGCTGTCTGAACAGAAGTTAACATTCCATCCATACCAAGCCAGCCAAGCCCTTCGACTTTAGGTGGCATCTTTGCTCTCGATAGATCTTGTTCAAATTCACCATATGGATTCATGTACGGTCCAAAAATAGCCATGAAACCGATGAATAGTAATACAAACAGACCGATCATCGCACCTACGTTTTTACGAAGGCGGATGAAAGAGTCTTGCCAGAAGGAAAGACTCGGTCTCGTTATTTTCTCGCTCTCATTTTCGGCCCGGTCAACGGGCACGAATAAATCCTTTGACGGTTTATGATTCTCCATAGTTACTACTCTCCTTCAGCCAGTCTAATTCTTGGATCAATGACTCCGTATAGCAGGTCAATGATCAGCACGATGAAAATGAAAAGGAATGCGATTAGTAACGTGGTACCCATGATTATTGGAAAATCATTTGTGTTAATCGCTTTAACGAACTGTTCACCGATCCCTGGCACGGCAAAAATGTTTTCAATAACTAGTGTACCTGTCATCAAACCGATTGCTAGTGGTCCAAGCACCGTAATTAGTGGAATCAAAGCGTTACGCAATCCGTGCTTGAAGACAACACCGAATTTGTTGACGCCTTTTGCTCGTGCAGTCGTAATATAGTCTGATCCCATTACTTCAAGCATTTCGGTTCTCATAAAGCGGGCAGCAATTGCAATTGGGAAGATGGCCAACGCGACAGTTGGTAGCACCGTGTACTCCCAGCCTTCCCACAGGGCAACTGGGAACCAGCCTAACTTTACACCAACGAAATACTGAAGTATTCCGGCGAATACGAACGAAGGAATAGATTTACCGATTACGGCAATGAATGTCGAGCCATAGTCGAGAAATCCGTTATGATAAATCGCGGAAACTAAACCTAACAACATACCTAAAATTGTTCCAATTACCATCGCCTGTACACCAAGCGTCATGGAAGGACCAATTCGTTCGAAAATAATCGTCGTTACTTCACGATTATCGAACTGGAAGGAAATACCCATATCCCCTTGCAACAAGTTGAAAATGTAGTTGAAATACTGAACAGGCACCGGATCATCCAGCCCATATTTTTCTAACACTACCTGTTGTTGTTCTTCTGATAATTTATCTGCAGCACTTAGGGGAGTACCTGGTAGGAACTTCATCAGAAAGAACGTAAAGGTAGCAATCAAGAACATCGTTATAATCATATATACTAACCTTTGAATAATATAACGAGTCATATCAACACCTCCTGAATTTTTACGCATTTCTTATATCATATAGAATAGACTGAAATTTTTCTATTCTCTGACAACTTTCTTCTCAGGGAAAAAGAGAGCATACGCCAACTTTTTGGACATATACTCTCTCCCTTATTAGCTAGCTCATATGAAATTAGAATGGATTGTTCTAATTATTTACCTTCGATATAAGCGTGTTTGTAGTTGTAATCAGGACCCATTGGGTTAACGATTACGCCTTTAACGTGTGGCTTCCAAAGTTGAGCAGCAGCACGTTGGTAAAGAGGTGCAAGAACTGCATCTTCTTGGATAAGTTTCTTCTCAGCTTCTAGGAATAGCTCGAAGCGTTCAACTGGTTTCTGAGCAAGCTCGTTGTTAGCTTTCTCGATCATAGCGTCGTAATCTTCGTTAGCATATCCAGTCTTGTTGTTTCCACCATCTGTTACCCACATGTTCAAGAACGTGTTCGGGTCGATGTAGTCAGGACCCCAACCAGAGTTTTGCAACTCATAGTCCATGCTAGTGTCACGGTCTAGACGTTCTTGGAATGGTACAGATTGTACGTTTACAGTAAGACCTTCAAGTTTCTCAAGTTGGTCTTTGATGTAAGCATCAAGGTTCTTCGCTACTTCAGTGTCTCCACCAAGGTAGTTAAGTTCTGCAGTGTCAATACCTAGCTCTTCTTTAGCAGTAGTCCAAAGTTCTTGTGCTTTGTCTACATCGTTTGTAACTAGATCTCCGTTAAGCTCACGGAAGTCTTCACCAGACTCAGGGTGAGATACGAAGTTCGCAGGAATGTCACCTACTGCTGGAATTGAACCGTTATTCAAGATTACATCAACCATGCTCTGACGGTCAATTACATGTTGAATCGCTTTACGTGCATTTACGTTTCCAAGGATCTCGTTAGCTTCTTGGTTCATCTTCAAGTAGAACAATACAGGCTCTTCTTCAATACGGAAGTCTTCAGAAGTACGGTATTGGTCTACGAATTCAGCGGAAAGACCTGTACGGTCGATTTCGCCAGTTTCATAAAGGTTAACGCCAGTTGCAGTATCTTTAACGACTTTTACGTTAATACCAGCAAGCTTAACGTTTTCTGCATCCCAGTAATCTTCGTTCTTCTCAAGTGTCCAGCCTTCACCGTGGCTCCACTCTGTCATAACGAATGGTCCGTTAGAAAGAAGTGTGTCCGCTTCTAGAGCGTACTGATCACCTTGTTCTTCAACGAAAGCTTGGTTCAATGGAAGGAATGTACCGAATGTTGTAAGAGACTCGAAGTAAGGAATTGGTTTTTCCAAAGTAACTTCAAGAGTAGTATCGTCTACAGCTTTAACACCAAGTTCTTCAACTGGTGTATCGCCAGCAGCGATATCAGTAGCATTCTTGATAACTCCACCCATCATGTATGGACCATACTCAGAACCAGTGTCCGGGTCTACCGCACGCTGCCAAGCATATACGAAGTCGTTCGCTGTAACAGGGTCACCGTTAGACCATACAGCGTCATCACGTAGGTTGAATGTCCAAGTAAGGGCATCGTCACTTACTGTGTGATCTTTAGCGATACCTGGTTCAGGCTCAGCGTTTTCCCCTAGACGATAAAGACCGTCCATTGTGGAACCTAACCATTGGAACGCAACAGCGTCAGTTGCAAGAGATGCATCCATTGTTGGGATCTCTGCACCATCGATAAGATTAAGTACTTGTTCTCCGCTTGCAGCTTCGGAATCTCCTTCGCTGTCAGAGCCAGAGTCTTGTTCTGTGTCCGTTGATCCATCATCGCTGCTTCCTTCATCGGTAGAATCTCCACCGGAACATGCGACTAGGAACATGCTTAGTACTAGTGCGAGTACTAGCAGTAACCAATTTGTCTTTTTCATGTTGAAAATGACCTCCCCTAAAAATTTCTGAAAATTTGGTGTGGTGTTTTGTCCACATATCGAATTATACAAGTTTTCTAACTATTTTGCATTACCTTTTTTTTAAGAAAATCTCTCGAAGCCCACCATTGTTACGTTTCGATGACACAAAACGTGACTTTTTACCTAGTTTATTTTACATTATTATTGTTTCATTTTAATTAAATATAAAGGCATTTGCATAAATAATGAAGGCTTTAATTTCTAAGAATCCGCCCATGCGAGACTCTCACTACCTTCATTGAATAAGCCATTCATTATTCATTCTAAGCTGAATTTTCTGTTTATTAATGGTATTTACAATTCCTACAAACACGAAATCATGCTATAATGTTACATAGATTTTTGAGGAAAGGTGTGCAACACATGACTATATTAAGAAACAAGTGGATGATATTAATGGTGAATGTACTGATCGTAACCTTACTATTTACCATTGTAGCCCCAGCATACGATTTGTTTCACTACATTAACTCCTTGTTCTATATCGCATACTTCTATTTATTTGTAGGCATTTTACTTTGGGTTATACGCGGAGGTTTCTTCGATGCCATTACGTATAGTTTCCGCCGCTTTTACAACAGAGTCTCTAAACAGAAGGATTATTTAGATGACTGGCAGAAGAAACCCCTTCCTTCTGAAACAATCGAGAAAAGCTGGCTAAGCTTCTTTATGTTTAATGGTGGAATGTTAATGCTCGGCTTACTCGCTTTACTTGCTGTTTACTATTATCTTCTATAAAGTTGCGAACATGAGTGAAATCAGATATAATTTTAATCTAATATAAAACGGCTAAGATGTGGTTGAAGTACTCTGAATAGTTGTCTTAACAGAGAGGCTGTGGTTGCTGCGAACAGCTAAGACCGTTTAGAGGAAGTGGGACCCCGGAGCTTTCTTTTCTTACAAAGACGTAGATCGGCGTTAACGATTTTGAGCTGACTTTCTTATTGAAAGTAACAAGGGTGGCACCGCGAATCATTCGTCCCTTCCATTTATGGAAGAGATGGATGATTTTTTTATTTCCAAAATACAATATGAGGTGATTTAGATGAAAACAATATTTTCCGGCATTCAGCCGAGCGGAACAGTGACACTAGGAAACTACCTGGGAGCTATGAAACACTTTGTCGAGCTTCAAGAGGAATACAATTCCTACTTCTGTGTGGTCGACGCACATTCCATCACCGTCCCTCAAGACCGGTTGGAGTTAAGAAAGAATATCAAGTCCCTTGCAGCACTTTATCTTGCTATTGGTATTGATCCCAAAAAATCAACGTTATTCATCCAATCAGAAGTACCAGCGCATACTCAGCTAGGATGGATGCTACAGTGTGTAAGTTATATCGGTGAATTGGAACGTATGACACAGTTTAAAGACAAATCAGCTGCTGGTGGGAAAGAAGGCGTCTCCTCTGCCCTACTTACCTATCCTCCATTAATGGCAGCAGATATTCTATTATACAATACAGATGTTGTACCTGTTGGAGAAGATCAGAAACAGCACCTTGAACTGACTCGTACTCTGGCACAACGTTTCAATAACAAATATAATGATATCTTTACCGTTCCAGAAGTTCGCATTGCAAAGGTAGGAGCGCGTATCATGTCTTTACAGGACCCTACGAAGAAGATGAGTAAGTCAGACGAAAACCAGAAAGCGTTCATTTCAATGCTTGATGATGAGAAGAAAATCCTTAAGAAAGTGAAAAGTGCTGTAACCGATTCTGAGGGTGTCGTACGATATGATAAAGAGAACAAACCAGGGGTTTCCAACTTGCTGACTATTTACTCTTTATGTTCTGGACGCTCTATAGAAGAGCTAGAACAAGAATTCGAAGGAAAAGGATACGGTGATTTCAAGCAAGCAGTTGCTGAGGCCGTCATTAGTGTGCTTAAGCCAATCCAGGAGCGTTATCATGAACTTATTGATTCGGAAGAATTGGATGATATCTTGGATGAAGGAGCAGATAAAGCGTCTTATGAAGCGCAGAAGATGCTTCGAAAAGCTAAAAAAGCGATGGGCTTAGGACGTGTGAAGAAAAAGAAATAACAAAGAAAGCCAGAATTGAGATGAATGTTCTCAATTCTGGCTTTTCATATGTTGGGATACTTTATCATTTTCCCCTTGCCAAATAGTTTCGAAGAATGGCTGCCCTTTGACCATTTTTCCGCACAACTCCTCATGCAGTTTCGTCCATCCATGGCATGTTTCTTCATATAACCTGCTCCATGCTTGTTCTGTGGACAGACTTTTAATCGAAGGGTATTGAACCGGGTCCCATTCTGTCAGCCAATACCTGATCTCCTCAGGATGGTCAGAGTGTTTCAATTGATCCAGTGCCATCATTAGAAGTTGCTTCAACTGTCGCTCTCTTCTTGTTAATCCCGACATCTTATCAGGATCTAAAGAGAGGATATGGTGTTCTTTTCGAATATTTTCTTCTATTGTATAGTGTTCTGCTCTTTTCCCTTGCACCATCTCAAGCGCTAATCGCTCTTGACGTGGAATAAGTCGACTCTTCTTCACCGGTGAGGTGTAGCCAAGGGTGTCAAATACTAATACGTCCGTTCCGTTCGTGATCACAGCTGCATACTCGATGGTGTGTCTTTCCTGATTCTTCTTCATGTACGTTTTCCGTTGAATGTCCTGTAACATAGCAATCGGGAGTTCTTGCAGATCGTTCTCAATATAGTGGAATAGGTCGTCTTGAACCTTTAACAACGGAATTTGATCAATCAATTCAATTCCGTCTTCCTTTCTCCATTCATGAAAGCGACAAACGTTGTACCCATTCTCTTCTCCTTCAAACCAGTTCACCCATAGATCATGCATATATAACATATCAGACCCTCACTTTCATTCAGTGATCTCTTTAGGTTACAGTATGACCAAAGCTGGCTTTTTTATTCTTTTCAACCATTATTTACTACATTAATCTTTCATGAATAAGATCGCTAAAGTACTAAGGAATACACCGAGCGGAAGGAAGTAGCATTCCACTCTCGATTTAATGAAAATGAAGAATTCGATCCAACTTAAACCTGCAGGAACCAGATTCAGGTACGTGATGGTAACCGTCCCTCCGGCAACTGCTAAACCAAAACCAATCAAAAATAACAGCCACTGCCACATTTCCATCCCCTCCGGCCTGTCCTCCTTTTCTTATCTTATGAAGAAAAAAGTGGTCTCATGCTTATCTAAAATCCTTCTCCCTCTTTACTTCCTATGAGAGAAAAGGTACATTAAATGAAAGATAGGCTATCTATGAAAGGATGGATCTCGTTGTCAAAACCACGTTCCATGCGGATCAGACGCAGACGCAAAAGAAAGCGTAAATTAAGACTGGCTTTATTGACACTTTTCTTTGTCGTCGCCTCCGCTTACGGCAGCTATGAATACTTAGCTGGAAAGAATCAAGCAAACAAGAATTCTAGCAGTGTCGCTCAAGGTGAAGAAGCATCCTCTGCAGAAGAAAGTAAATATAAAGAAGAATTCAAAGGCGTCGATAACAAGGATGACAAAATAAACATTCTCCTTCTAGGTTCTGACCAACGGGAAGATGAACAAGCCCGTACAGATACAATCATGATTGCACAGTATGACACCAAAGAGCAGACAGCTAAACTCGCTTCGATCATGCGGGATACTTATATCAACATACCAGGGTACGGTTACAATAAGATCAATGCTGCATTCTCGTTTGGTGGCCCGGAATTACTAAGACAAACAATCTCAGAGAACTTCGGAATTGAACCCGAATACTATTCTATAGTGGACTTTGAAGGGTTTACACAAATTGTGGATACCATATCTCCTGATGGTATCGAAGTGGACGTAGAGAAGGATATGAAATATAAAGATGGTGCCGGAACCATCGACCTTGACCTCCAAGAAGGAAAGCAAAAGCTCGATGGAGAAGAATTGCTGGGTTATGCACGCTTCCGAAATGATGAAGAAGGTGATTTCGGTCGTGTAGAAAGACAACAGAAAGTCATCCGCCTTATGAAAGAAGAGTTGATTTCTTTCAAAGGGGTTTTGAAAGCTCCTCGCCTGATTGGTACGATTCAACCTTACATTGATACCAATATCGATAACGGGAAGATTCTCCAATTAGGAAAGGATTTTCTGTTTAATCCTGTGAAAGACATCGAAACATTGAGGATCCCGACAAATGATAACTATTGGAATGAGCGTAAGGACTATCCTATCGGCTTAGTATTGAATCACGACGAATCCCAAACAAGAGAAGATCTACAAGCATTCTTTGAAAAAGGTAAACAAGAAGAGTCCCCATCAGAATAACCGATCAGAGTCCTACTCTGATCGGCTTTTTTATGTTGAAAATGTATGATCAACCATTTTTATTAAATAGTGCATTGTATGGGAAACTGGAATCCCTTCCATTTGCTAATCTTTTCTCACAAAAAAAACGAGCCCATAAAGGACTCGTTTTTATAGATTATTGATTGAACTTCTGGAAGATCAATGTTGCGTTGTGACCACCAAATCCAAGTGAGTTACTCATAACTGTGTTCACTTCTTGGTAACGTGCTTCGTTCGGTACATAGTCGAGGTCGCACTCCGGGTCTGGTGTTTCGTAGTTAATGGTTGGAGGTAATACTCCTTCATTGATCGCCTTAAGTGAAATGACAGCTTCAACAGCACCTGCTGCTCCTAATAGGTGACCTGTCATGGACTTAGTTGAAGAAATAGCAAGTTTATTAGCATGTTCTTCGAATACAGTTTTAGCTGCATAGGTTTCAAATTTATCGTTAAGTTCTGTAGAAGTACCATGGGCATTGAGGTAATCAACAGAAGAAGCTTCAATGCCAGCATCTTGAAGAGCCTGCTTCATCGCACGCTGTGCACCATCGCCTTCTGGTGCTGGTGAAGTAATGTGATAGGCGTCACCAGTAGATCCATAACCTGTCAGTTCTCCGTAGATTTTCGCTCCACGTTTCTGTGCAGATTCTAGAGTTTCTAGAATTAGGATTCCAGCACCTTCTCCCATTACGAAGCCATCACGGTTCTTATCAAATGGGCGACTCGCAGTATTCGGATCTTCATTCAGAGAAAGAGCGCGTGCAGAAGCAAATCCTGCGAATGACATCTTGTTCATCGGTGCTTCTGTACCACCAGCGATCATCACGTCTGCGTCACCACGTTGGATCACTTTGAATGCATCTCCAATGGAGTTTGCGCCGGAAGCACAAGCAGTTACTGTACAAGAATTGATACCTTTTGCTCCTAAGGATATGGAAACTTGTCCAGCTGCCATATCCGGGATCATCATCGGGATGAAGAATGGGCTGACTCGACGATAGCCTTTCTTCTGGAATGTTTCGAATTGGGATTCGTATGTTCCCATTCCCCCAATTCCAGAACCGATCCATACACCGGTTCTGTTTGCGTTGTCTTCATTAATTTCAAGACCCGCGTCTTTTACTGCCATATGCGAAGCGACCATAGCATATTGAACGAACGGGTCCATCTTTCTCGCTTCTTTACGTTCCATGTAGTCAGATGGATCGAAATCTTTGATTTCTGCAGCCACGCTGACAGGATAGTCTTCCTTATTTACTTTCGTAATCTCTCCAATGCCGGATTTCCCAGTTTTGATACTCTCCCACATTTCTTCAACAGAGTTACCTACAGGAGTGATTGCTCCCATTCCGGTAACAACTACACGACGTTTATCCATAAATCATTCCTCCTTTGTTACTTACCCCATCGGAGTGCAACGGCGCCCCAAGTGAGTCCGCCACCAAATCCAACAAGTACGACTAAATCATTTTCTTTTATTTTACCTGCCTTCACATCTTCAGACAATGCAATCGGGATCGATGCTGAGGATGTGTTGCCATAACGTTTTACTTGTGTTGACATTTTTTCCTCTGGAATACCAAGACGCTGTCTTGCAGCCTCCATGATGCGAATGTTTGCTTGGTGAGGTACGAGATAGTCAACATCTTGTTCGCTTAGACCAATCTTCTTCACAACATTCACAGAGGACTCTGGCATTTGTCTAACGGCAAACTTAAATACTTCACGGCCATTCATGAAAATTGTATCCTGTGGGTTTTGATAAAGGTTCGGTCCACCACTGCCGTCTGAGCCTAACTCGGAAGATAGAATACCTTTTCCTTCGCTTACTGGACCAATAACAGCCGCTCCTGCTCCGTCACCAAAGAGAACGCACGTGTTGCGGTCCGTCCAGTCTGTAATTTTAGACAGTTTTTCTACGCCTACTACTAGTACATTTTTATAGGATTCGTTTTGGATGAATTGCTGAGCTGTGATTACACCATACATAAACCCTGCACAGGCTGCACTGATGTCCATCGCAGCGACCTTACGTGCACCCAGACGCTCTTGAAGCATAGTTGCAACAGATGGGAACGGCTTATCTGGTGTTACTGTGGCTACAAGAATCATATCAATTTCTTCAATCGACATTTCCGCATCATTCAATGCATTCTTTGCTGCTTCGAATGCTAAATCAGATGTGTCCATGTCATCAGAAGCAATTTTACGCTCTTCGATTCCTGTACGGCTCCGGATCCACTCGTCACTTGTGTCTACCATTTTCTCTAGATCTTGGTTGGTCAGCACTTTTTCAGGAGCATAGTGGCCTATGCCTAAGATTCCTGCGTTCATATATTCATCCCCTTAAGGTAAAATCTTAATCTTATATCAATTCTTATGACTTGGTACTAATTTTAATTCATATCCTTTTTTTCTGCAAGTAAGTCCATCGAAACTGCCCACAAAAGAGCTTGCACTAGTTCATAGAGTAAACCAGGAGGTGTTATACCATGTCAGAGAAAAGAAGATCTCCTTTCGACCAATTCTGGACTGGAAGACCGGCAGAGCAAAGCAGGGAGAAAGAGAAAGAGACAGAGAAAGAAACAAAGCATACAGAAGACAAAGAAAGCACACAACCATTCCAATGGTCGGAATTAATGGAGGATATGTCGAAAACGTGGAAATCGGTCTCTCCAATCATTAAGCCGATGATCGACAAATTCAAGAAATAACCCATAAAAAAACTCTGAAGAGCTTCCTCTTCAGAGTTTATTATTCATTAGGCAAACGTCCCGTTTCAATATAACGGTCCACTTCTTGATTCATTTGTGTTATAAATTTCTCAGGAACTTCAGGGCTGTACTCCCCCATAGATATGGCTCCATCTTGAAAATCGAAATAGACCGGCTCTTCCGGAAGTTCATCCTTCATCAATCGTTCCATGGCCAGTTTATATACCACATCTACTTTCTGTACAGTGCTCGTAAGCACAGTATGCTCCGCCACGTTAGATTGATCAGATACATATCCGATAGCAGCATTCTGATCCTCTTGAATCAAATTTATTAAAGGAACATTGAACAAATCTCCTGTAGGATAGAAGACGTCCGCTCCTTGGTTCTTCATTTTTGTATAAATCGATTTTGCTTTCTCTGTGTCAGACCAGTCGTTAACAAACGAAATTTGAACTTCAGCATCAGGATTTTGATGCATGACACCTTCATAAAAACCTTCCACTTCAGGTTGCCATTCGTAGACGGCAATCAAGCCGATCTTATTTGACTTAGTCATCTCGCCTGCAACCATCCCACCGAAGAAGCCCATCGCATGTGCACTGAAATTAAGGCTTGTCACATTCTCGGCAGTGTATTGCCCATTGAAATATACAAACTCCACATCCGGATAGTTCTTATGAAGCTTTCTAAAATGGTTTCCATAGACATGACTATGGCCAAAGATAACATTGACACCTTTACTGACAAGTTCCTCTACTGCTTCGGCTGTTTTCTGATAGGATTGAATACCTTCTTTATAATATATATCTACACCGTATTCTTCTTGAATCTCCTGCATGCCCTTGTATCCTTTTTGCCCCCACGCTTGGTCGTGGATGGTCGTTTCTACAAGCATGCCTACTTTATAATTCTTTCCACTGCTAGATAATGGATTGCAGCCAGATAGTATAATCACCAGGGTCAAAAGTAACAGGATTCGTCTCTTCACTTTCAGCACTCCTAATTAGCCTCTCTAGTTTCCTCCTCTATTCTACATGGTTTATCTACTGAAAGTAAACTTGTTTCATTCAGAATCCTCTGAGATCGATGGCGTTCACCTTTTGCATAGTCCGCCAAACTTCCCGGACATTTCTTCTTACTTTCTCCTCGTCCCTGCCTGATGGATCTCTAGGAAAATACTTCGATAAAACAGGAGGTAGCGACTGACATAGAAGGTCCCCGATGTATGTTGCCTCTCTCTCCATCACCCACTGCATCAGATCATCTTCGCTTTGGATACTGTCATCCGGTGCACTCATCCACTCCCCATATATACAGGGCATGGAAATCCGGCTCAAAACCTGATCACCTTGTTCGACTGTTATTTCACCGGCATAATAATGAAGGAAAACCTCTCCTTCCTCCCCATGCACATGTTGCTCTTTGTCTTGCTTATCATAAAAGTGTTGAAAATTACTGTTCCTTCCTACAAATAGATACAAATGCTCTGAAAGATCAGAAGACAACGGGTCGATGCCAATGACTTCCACCCCTTCTTGCAACAGAGCTGTCGTTATATGATACCCAACCCAATGAAAGCAAGGTTCCACCGTAACCATCATATTACATCCCCCTTATCCACTACATTTTATTCGTCCTTCCATACATTCATGATTCATGAAGCGATTTCATATTTCTTTTTATTGATTGTTCTGGTAATATGAATACAGAACGTGCAAAAATTGAGGTGAGTAACGATGCGCTATATTTGGACAATCATTTGGGCCTTCTTGTTAAGCTTCATGGCTGCCTATGTTATCAGTAACATGAGTGGCGGCAGTTTCGCTTTCTCACAAGTAATCGTGACGACGATCCTGTTTACTCTTGCCGCGATTATTCTTGGCGAGGGAGTTATTAAGGACGCAGACGAAGCCTGACAAAAGGACCACAAACGTTGCTATCGTTGATGGCAGCGTTTTTTTGTTTCTTTCATAATGAATAACTTGTCCGATTGCACATAAAAATCAATTAGCGGTATAGTAGAGAACGATTGTTAATCAAGGGGGAGCTAGAAATGCAGGAGTTTTTTGAGCTAATTAAATATCTATTCCTTGGTATATTCCAAGGGTTTACAGAACCGATACCTATTTCATCAAGTGGGCACCTTGTCATTGTACAGGACTTGTTGAACATAAATTTAGAAGGCTTGAACTTTGAAATCTTAGTTAATTTCGGTTCACTCATTGCGGTCTTGATGATTTATTGGAACGACTTAGTGCGTCTTGCAAAAAACGGAGTCGGCTTCATTTTCACCAAAGATGAAGAGCAGAAAGAAGACTTCGACTTCATCTTATACTTACTGATCGGCACGGTCCCAGCTGGAGTACTAGGCGTATTGCTTGGTGATATGATCGAAGAATTGAGTACTACTCAAACGGTAGGTATCACATTGATCATCACCGGGGTTGCTTTGTGGATCATTCGTAATATCCGCGGGACGAAGAACGATGGTCAACTGACGTGGAAAGACGCTGTAATCGTCGGTCTTGCTCAGGCAGTAGCACTCATTCCAGGTATCAGCAGATCCGGTGCCACCATTGTCGCTGCGATGTTACTCGGCATGAGACAAGAAACTGCATTGCGTTTCTCCTTTCTTTTATATATTCCAGTAAGTCTCGGAACGATGCTATTGTCGATTGATGAATTATTGAACGACAACTTGGCCGAAAAGTGGGTAGGATACTCCATTGCGTTTCTTGCATCTATCTTAGCATCTTACGTCTCACTTAAATGGTTTATGAATATCATGGCCAGAGGAAACTTGAAATACTTCGCTTTCTATTGCTTCATCGTCGGTGGATTGGTTGTTCTGTTTCTATAATTAATGAAAAAAAGTCAGCCTTCGTTAGGCTGACTTTTTTTGTTTCTTCTTATAATAGTGTATATTGTCCTTCACCCGCCACTAACGGGAGGAATGAAAGCGACGACATCCCCTTTCTTAATAAGCGTGTCTCGTGAAGCGAATTCTTCATTGATCGCAATCATCGCTTCCTTCGCTTTATGTAATTCATATGTATCTTCTACGTACTCTTTTACTTGTTGGACGGTCTTCCCTTCGAGATCTATATCGATGCGCTCTTTCCCTACTCTATCTTGCAATTCTGCGAAAAATAATAATTGGTTCACTGGATGTCCTCCTTTGCTGGTACACCAGGCTGCCTTTCTTTTTGATCCCCGATCCACTTGGCACCGTCATGCCAATGCTCCTTCTTCCAGATAGGAACAATTTCTTTCATTCTCTCAATGGCATATCGACTTGCTTCATAAGATTCAGCCCGATGAGGTGTAGAGACTGCAATGACGACAGCTACATCTGTAATTTCAAGACGTCCTACTCGATGTGCAATGGATGGTTCCGCATCCGGCCACCTTCTCTTGATTTCCGTGCAGATCTCCTCCATCTTTTTCACCGCCATACTTTCATAGGCTTGATACTCTAAATAGAGGGTTTGTTTTCCTTTCGTGAATTCCCTTACCGTACCAATAAATGTGTTGACGGCACCAGCCTCTGGGCGTACAACTCGGTCCACCACATCCTGGATGATGATGGGCTTCTGTGTAATGTAGCAACTTTCACTCATTAACTGTATCTCCTCTCACTGTCTGATAAATCTTCTCCAGGTGTTTCGTCCATGTTTCAACGGAATAGACAGGCAATTCTATATGACTTGTCACCTCGACGTCCCACGTGATGACAAACTGTATGTTAGCAAGATCCATTAAGGAGAGGTCCTCTT
The DNA here is from genome assembly GCF_004684905.1 of Halobacillus salinus. Lineage (GTDB taxonomy): Bacteria > Bacillota > Bacilli > Bacillales > Halobacillaceae > Halobacillus > Halobacillus salinus. Next base: position 1,782,793 of record NZ_SRJC01000001.1, read on the forward strand.
TCCTTCTGATTAGAACACCTTTCGGATACCTATCTTGTTTATACCCTTCGACAAGGATGAGATCCGGACTAAAAAAACGATAAAATTCAATTAGTCGATCAAGTTCCATCCCTTGATTCATCTCTATTTGAAGAGCATTTGGACTAGCGACTCCAGTCAAAAAAGATCCTGACTTCTTCAACTTGTATGTATCAGTCTCCCTATGCATTTCCTGTAGAGGTTCTTTGTGACCGTGGTGTTTAATTACAGCTACTCGGTCTCCTTTGTTGGCACCATATTCGACCAACTCCGATAAAAAAGTAGTTTTCCCACTATTCTTATACCCGATCATTTGGAATACTGGAGATTGTTTCATTCTTTTTCCCCTTTTCAACGAAATAAAAACCCCCTACCGTTCTATTCGGCAGGGGGCATTGTCGATCAATCTGGAATGCCTAGTGCAATCTTCGCATAGCGACTCATGCGATCCTTAGTCCAAGGTGGATTCCAAACGATATTGACTTGTACCTCATTGATTTCTGGTAGATCAGCTAGGCAACGCTTCACGTCTTGCTCGATATGACCAGCAAGCGGACAACCCATTGCTGTCAGCGTCATTGTGACGGTTGTCTTCCCGTCATCATCTATATCTACACCGTAGACTAAACCAAGGTTGACGATATCAATGCCAAGCTCGGGGTCAATGACATTCTCTAGGGCGCCCATAGCGTTTTCTTCAAGAGCTGTAGTACTCACATTATTTCCCCCTTCACAATTCTTCAATTTCTATTATAAACAAAAATGCAAGCAGAATAAACTATTCTAGACTTTATAAGACCAGTTCCAACCAATTTACCATTTCTAAGATGGCAAAGCGACTGACTTTGTGGTCCCTTCCCACTTCTCTCAGGAACCGGATATTTTCAGGATTTTTGTATTCCTGAATAATTTCATTATAGAATTCATAAGAATGATCGAATGGTACGACAGGATCTGCATCTCCATGCCAGAAGAAAATAGGTCGGCTGTAGAGCTTCTCCTTCCGTTTTGATAAATCTATACCTTCAAGGGAGGCATACAGAGCATTTAAGTCTTCCTCGCTAAGCGGAATCTCCACACCAGCTTTCGTAGCGTCCGCAATTAAACGCTTAGCAAATTCAACAGGTTTCGGCGACCCCATCATGACACAAGATGACTGGATCCAAGGGTACATAGTTAGAGCAGCACAAGTTGTGATACCACCCATAGAGGTTCCACCGATACCGATTCGACGATCTTTTATCCAGCCGAGACGGTCCAGTTCATCTTTTATATCTTGTAGTTCTTTAAGGTTCTGATACACTACATCCCAGAACTTCAGGCTTAGTGCTTCCTTCGTCAAATCTTGGTCACGTTCTCCATGATAAGCACTATCCGGGAGAATGACCCGATATCCTCTTTGAGCAAGCAAGTAAGCTTGTGCAAGGTTATGTTCTTTAGCAGATGTATACCCGTGATAATAAATAAAGACAGGTAGTGGCTGTTCTTGCTTGGATTCTTCTACAATGGTAAGTACAGGTACATTTTTCAGTGAATGTCTTTGTATGCCTATCATTTCCCTAAACCCTTTCTAATAAATCTTTACGTATTATTTAAATCATGCTAATTTTTAACTGTTATGTTGATATCGTAACACTGCCATTATCGAATGGAAAGTATTACGTTGTACTGGATTGAAATTCTTTACATCAACAGGAAAGTCCCGCTACACTATACATACAAAGAGAGAGGTGAATGGAATGAAAGAGAGACACTTAATTGCTCTAGACTTAGATGGAACTTTACTAACTGACGAGAAAACAATCAGCACGAAAACGAAACAGACGGTATTGCATGCCATGGATCAAGGGCATGTTGTAGTAATTGCAACTGGACGCCCTCACCGTGCAAGTATTGATTTCTATCATGAATTAGGATTAAAAACGCCTATGGTGAATTTCAATGGCGCACTCATTCACCATCCGACTAATCACCAGTGGGACGCTCTTCATTCCCCACTATCTATCCGTACAGCTCATCAAATCATTCATGTTTGCCAGGACCTTGGTGTTCGCAACATATTGGCTGAAGTGAAGGATGACGTATATTTGGATCAGTATGATGAAGAGATCATGAGTATCTTCCAATCGAAGAATGACTCCATTCAAGTCGGACGTTTGCAAGCCAACCTGAAAGAGGATCCGACATCTATTTTGATTCATCCTGAAGAAGATAAAATTCAGCAACTTAGATCCCAACTCGATGAACACGCAGCATTGATTGATCACCGTAAATGGGGTGCACCCTATCATGTCATAGAAATTGTTCGTTCCGGCATGAACAAAGCGGTAGGACTTGATAAAATATCCCGTTACTTCCACATTCCGAAAGAACGAATCATTGCGTTTGGTGACGAAGATAACGACCTTGAGATGTTGGATTACGCAGGAGTTGGCGTTGCTATGGGGAATGCCATTCCTGAATTGAAGAGTGTTGCGAACCACATCACTCTCACGAATGAGGAGAATGGAATAGGTGAATTCTTAGCCGATTATTTGAAATTGAATAAAGAGGCTATCTAGAATATATTTCCTCGTTTAACCCTGAATGAGCGAACCATACTAAGCTTGGACGCGAAAGCGTTCAGGCTTTTTTTATGACAGGAGGGACTTGTCATGGGAAAGGAAAAACAAGATCGCAACGTAAAAAGCAGGACTGAAGTTCAACCTTTCGACGAAAGTAAGATGGAGCCCAAAAGGCTTACAGACGCGGCTCGGAAGGAAATGGAAGCAGACCAGCATACGGTGGGAGGGTTTTAACGATGGCGAACAATCTATTTGAAAACGCTCGTGATGCAGTGGGCCGCTTCACACAAAACCGTGGTGGAGGCCGCAAAGCTAATCAAGAAGATATGCAAGCGGCTAAACAAGCGATTCAATCTGCCTATAGCCAATGTTCTCAAGAAGAGAAACAACAGCTACAGCAATTGGAGCAACAGCTTGAACAACACAATCAAAGTTTGCGATAAGTAAGAATTAGGGGCTCCTTATTGGGAGCCCTTACATATCCAGATGGAAGTAATTGTTTTTTTCTTATTTTCATTGACAAAAGTGTATTAACTTCTTAATTTAATGGGTAGGGTAGTAGTAACCCCTAATGATTTTCTGAAAATTTGGTGTAGAAAAACTCCCGGTGATTAGTGCCCACCGGGAGTTTTTCTATTTTTAATGGATTACTGTTTCTAAATAAAAAAAGAAACACCCTCATCACTAGTGGGTGTTTCTTTACCAGAACCTGAAATAAGACCTTTTTAGCGTGATTGCATAGAGAGCATGACCGACTAACCAATACAAGATTGCTACACCATCTGTTAACGCGGGTGTTTCTTTGATGGCTATTAGTGTTAAAGGAATATATGTCGTAGAAGCTCCTGCTGTAAGCAAGACAGACAATCCCCATTGGTTTTTCCTCGTATCTTTTATCCAATGTTTTAATAGATAGACATATAGAATCCCTATCATCCAAGAGATGATCATGTGAAAGAGCCACTCCACGATGACCGGCCAATCTTTATCGCCTATCACCGGAATGAAATCGACATTCATGAGAAGAGTGTACACTTTCTTCCCTGTAGCGATTTCTACAAACCACATATATAAACCTAGTACAATTCCTGATATGGTTCCGATCCATAATCCCCAGCGAATCATGAGCACACTTCCTTAATAAGCTTCTTGTTTCCTAAGTTCCCTCAACAAGTTTTCTAAAACCTGTCTAAGCTCTCGGTAGTCGCCCTCGAGCATACGGAAATAAAGGGCTCTTAATAAGTGTTTACTATTATTGATGATGATATCCTCACTCGGGTCCTGCCAACTCTCTCTTTCATACAGGAGCGTTTCCAGCCATTCTACCCGTTGGTTTGATTCGATCTTTTTGAACATCGTCAAGATGGCTGTAACCATTCGCTCTTCTTCATCAAAAAGATAGGGTTGCTCGATCATGAACTGTTCTCTGATGACAGGCAGCATTTCCAGAACGTGCTGAGAGGTAATTTCATCGCAGCCTGCCACAGCATTGATTGCATCTGCCGCGTGCGCCATCGCATGGGCCCACCCTTTATCCTTCACATATCCGCGGTGGTCCATTTCTTGCTGCATATATTTTTTCAAGTTGTCCCATACCCTAAGGACCTCCTCCTCTTTAAGAAAAGGGGTTTTCCGGTGTTTTTCTATAATCGGGGGTATGAGAAGCACAGAGAAACTGCGCTTAAACACCGCATCTTCTTCCTTTTTAGAATTGCTTATACGGTAAAATAGATAATTTTTATTTAATATTGACTGAAGGATGTTCTTCAGTTGTTCTTCATTGTAATAGCCTCTTCCGATGAAAGTCGTAAAAATCGTGTGAATTAATTCATCCCTTAGAACAGGATGTATGGAACCGATCCGCTGCAGCATCATCGTTGTCAGTTCTTGCAAGTTCTGATTGTCTGGCACTTGATAATCGTTATCTTTAATTGGCTGCAACACATCTATTAGTCGAGATTCCATTTCTTCACCTCCTAAATTGCCCTCATTGTAACACAACTTCCAATCAATCTAATAAGAAGTGCTCTAATAGTTTTGACGTTCCTTGTTTTCTGCTAAAATAAGAAGAGATGTTACAGAGGAGGATACGAAATGACAATACAAGTACAAGAAACACCAAATCCAAACGCGCGTAAATTTACGACGGAATCGATGATCTTTCAAGGGGACGGAAGCGTTTCTGTTATGCCAGGTCAAACAAGCGAGTTCGAGATTATGAACAAGCTTATGGCTCTCGAAGGCGTAGACAATGTCTTCGGCTTTCAGAACTTCATTACAATCAATAAACTGCCAAACGCTGAGTGGGATGACTTAACTCCACAGGTTAAAGAAGTCATTACAAGTTACGGCTATTAATCTCTACTAAAAAAGACCCGGAGCAATTTGCTCCGGGTCTTTTTCGGTTTATTTTTCTTAGAAGCTTTCTAGTGGAATATAATTTTCATGCGTCGGTTCCCCATCTTCTTGGCTTTCTTCATAGATGGACATCGTCACCGTACCGAACTCAGGCAGCTTGTCCTCAGAAATCGAAACTTCTATCTCGAATGAAGACCAAGATGGTGCTCCTTCTCCGTCCACTTGCACAGCTTCAGGTTCAACAACTACATTGTGACCATCCTCCACGCTGTACATAAAGGCACCCTCAAACACACGTGCTTCTCCTTTTACAACGTACGAGCCGTTCTCACCTTCCACTGTGATGTTACGGAACGCTTCCCCATCGCCTTCAAATTCTTTCACAGATGCTTGTTCGTTCGTTCCTTCCTGTGCTGCTTCAATGGTGAATGGTTGCGTCATTTCAAAAGGTGTCGCTTCTACTGATTCATCATTGATGGTATCTACTAGGAAAGTAACGGTTACTTCATACTCTCCTGGTTCTACATCTGTCCACGCTTCTGAAGCAGAAATAGCTTTCCCATTTGCGAGCTCCTCTGACGTCAATTCTTGTGTGAAGGACTTATCAGCAGAGAATGTATAAACATTTTCTGCATCTGCATTTGTCACTTTCACCTCGTATTGCTGGCTAGATGCGAAACCGAGCGTGACAGGTTCTTCGCCCGTATTAGTCAATGAGAAATCAAAGTTCGCCGCGTCGTCTGTTGCTTTCACTTTGACATCGGTAGCCATTTGGTTAATCAAGGCATCCATATCCTTTTCAGTATTCTGATCTTCCGTTTGTTCCTGGTCGGCCTCTGTACCTTCTCCATTTGCTTCATCCATTTCTCCACTTGTCCCACAAGCTGCTAACGTTAACACGATGACCCCCATCATCATGGCAAATAATTTTTTCATATCGCCACTCCTCTTTTTCTGTATTTGTTTCATTAGTCGTATAACCCGTCCAAAAGGTTACATCATTGATCATCTTTTCGGAAGAACCCAAAGATACCAGTCGTTTGAACGATATTGGTAAAGGCATTCGGATCTACGTCATCGATGATATGCTGCAAATCGTACAGCTCATAGCGTGTGATGACCATCACTAGCATGTTTTTGTCCTCTTGTGTGAATGCTCCTTTCGCTGGTAATGTCGTAATACCCCGGACCAACTGAGCATGAATAGCTTTTTCAAGCTCTGGTGCCTTGGTCGTGATGATCATAGCCGTAAGCTTTTCATGACGAGTATGAACCGCATCAATGACACGCGTCGTTACGTAAAGTGTAAGAAGGGTGTATAATGCGTTTTCCGGTTCGTAAAGGAAGCCAGCCAACACTATGATGACTCCATTTATCATTAAGAAGTAAATGCCGATCGGTCGGTCTTTCATGCGTGACAGAATCATCGCAATGATATCCAGTCCTCCTGTGGAAGCACCCCATTTCAAGGTGATACCGACACCGACTCCTCCAAGAACACCACCGAATACAGCGTTAAGTATAATATCGGTCGACAGTTGCTCGACAGGTATGACTTCTAGAAAAAGGGTCGTAAATGCTACAGATATCGCACTGTAGACAGTGAATCCCTTTCCTACCTTCATCCACCCTAATATGGCAACTGGAATGTTAAGTATGAATAGGATTAAACCTGTGCTGATCCCAGGTATCCCTGCAAAGTCAGTTAAGATACTCGTTAATAGCTGAGCAATCCCAGTGAACCCGCTTGCGTAAACATTGGCTTCGATTAAGAACAAGTTCAGTGATAATGCGTTGAATATCGCCCCTAATAGGACAATAAGAATTCGTTTAATTTCGACAGTAAACAAGAAAAAACCTCCCTACGAACCTCGTCTATTCTTTTTTATCACCCGTTGATAGTAAAATCAAGCGCTTAATAAAGAATATTACAAAGTTAACACGATTGTTTTGACTAACTAAGTGATTGTGCCTAAACTGATAGTAATAAAAAAAACGATAAGCAGGTGACCATAATGAATGTTAAAATCCTTTGTGATTCCGCTTCTGATCTTTCGAAAGAAGTACAGGAAGAGCTCTCGATTCACTCCGTTCCACTCAGAGTTACCATCAATGGTGAAGAATATGAAGACGGCAGAGACATCTCACCAGTAGAGGTATTCCAGAAAATGCGCGATGGGGGCGCACCTAAAACTTCCCAAGTCTCCCCTCAGGCATTTGAGGAAACTTTTTTATCTTTCGTCAAGGAAGACCAACCCTTTATCTATTTTGCTTTTTCTTCTGAACTCTCAGGGACATACCAAACTGCCAAAATGATTGAACAGGATGTAAAAGAAAAATATCCGAATGCCAAGTTTGATGTAGTAGACACGAAAGCTGCTTCGCTAGGATACGGCCTCGTCGTAATGCGAGCAGCAGAAGCCGCACTGAATGGCGACTCGTATGAAGAAGTTCTTGGAATCGGGACCTATCATGCTACTCACATGGAGCATATCTTCACAGTAGATGACCTCGAATACCTCTACCGTGGTGGGCGCGTGAGTAAAACCGCTGCATTTGTCGGGACTCTTCTTAAAATTAAACCCTTGTTACATATGGAGGATGGCAAGCTCATTCCTTTAGAGAAGATCAGAGGTGCCAAAAAGGTATTGAAGCGAATGGTTGAAGTGATGGGAGAGCGTGGGATAGAGCTTGAGAACCAACGCATTGCCATCAGCCATGGTGATGATGCCGAGACCGCACAGAAGTTAGCCGATATGATTAAAGAAGAGTACGGCTATAAAGAAATCCATATCGACTTGATCGGGTCTTCTATTGGCGCCCATGCCGGGCCGGGAACCATTGCACTCTTCTTCCTAAATGAGCCTTACAAATAAATATTCCCGTATAAGCGTAACCTAACCCTCTTTGTAGCGACTAACTTACAAAGGGGGTTTTTCTATGAAAAATATCCGGTTCCAGCTACTTTGGATCATTCTATTGCTTATAGTTGCAGGTTGTAGCAGTAATGGGGGACAGGAAAGTTCCGAGGGAGATAGCGCTGATCAAGCCACATCAGAAGAGGCCACGACAGAACTTGACGACACCAACGGACTTTCTGAAGCACCAGTAGAAGACCAGGAAGCAGGTGATGGGAATAGCGAAACATCCATCATTGATGACTCAGGTGATCGGATGCTCATTTATAATGCTCATATTGAACTAGAGACAGAAGATTACGAGGTATTCCGGCAACAACTGGACAAACGGATGGAAGTCAACGAAGCTTATGTCGTGGAAGCGAACATTTCGAAAGGCGACGGTGACAGGCGCAGTGGGCAAATCCGACTTCGTGTCCCGCAGCAGCATTTTGAATCGATGATTGGAGGATTCGAGGAAATCAGTGACACCATCATCTCTCAGAATATTACGGGACGTGATGTCACCGAAGATTATGTAGACCTTGAATCTCGTCTTACTGCTAAAGAAAAGATAGAGACTCGTCTTCTTACCTTCCTTGACCAAGCAGAAGAAACGGACTCTTTACTGAAGATCTCCCAAGATTTAGAGCGGATTCAATCAGAGATTGAAGTGTTGAAGGGTAAAATGAACTACTTACAAAATCAGAGCGATTTCTCGACGATAACTCTAGGCATCACGGAAACAAAAGTCGTCGTTCCAGATGTAGGAGGATCCTCTCACGACACCTGGGAACGAACCAAGCAGGCATTTGCAAGCTCGATCAATGGACTGACAACATTCGTTTCCTGGTTGGTGGTGACGGTGGTCGGATACTCCCCATTTCTAATCCCAATTTTATTGATAACAGGGTGGTTTTGGTATAGAAAGAAAAAATCAGATAAAGAGACTTGATGAAAGACGGGTGCAGCGATTTTATTTTCGTTGGACCCGTCTTTTAAAGCTTGAGTGTATAGTTCAGGAATGAGACCATCTCTCCGTTTAGATCAAATTTGTCCTCATCTGCAGCTGCAAGCATAAATCCGCTTCTTTCTAATACTTTCTGGGACGGAATGTTATTAGTGGTCGTCTTCGCATAAAATCCCTTGATCCCCTTCTTAACCATCTCCACTTGGACTAGCCCCATCGCCTTAAGGGCTATCCCTTTTCTTGTATGTCGCTTTCCGATACGGTATCCGATATGGGCAAAGCTAGTGGAAGGATCTATATCCACCACATTGATTCTTCCGACAATATCCCTATTCTCTATTATCAAATAGAAATAAGAATGTGCTTCTGCTTGTTCTTCTAGTAGGGCATCATGCCTTTTTGAAAACGTAGCGGGTTCAAAGTATTCATCCCCACGATCAGGAACCATACTTGCAAAATACCCCCTATTTTCTAGCTCGAATTCTCGCAATAAGCCTTCATGTGATGGTTTTAGTGGCTGAATCGTAATCACAAGCAGCCCTCTCCTTTCGCTTAAGTACACAAGAATCTCTTCTATTTCTTCAACACCGTCTTCACAAAACCTTATAGAACCGACGGTATTTCTCTATACTTTACTACAATCTGAACAAAGCACCCTCTGCTGAGGGTGCTTTTCGTTACTCTTTTCGGTTTTTGATACTGACTGCTGTGACACCGATGACAAACAAGCTGAGAACGCCTCCGACAAATCCGATGAACAACCAGTTGTATCCTGTATCTTCCTCCACTATAAATACATCCGCTGTCTCTCTTTCCATACCTAGCCGGTACGTTCCATCCTTTTGCTGCCGGACCATCCCGTCTTGAAGAAGTCCTCTCAGTTGCTGCCCTTCTTCCATGTTTTCCATCTTCATAACTTTCGTTTCGGAAGAATTGTTTACTGCAACGACAACCGATTCCCCTTCGTATGTCCGCTTGAAAACAGCAAATCCGTCTTCCTTGTGGAGCAGCTGATAATCACCATGGGTTAAGGCTTTGAATTGCTTTCTCATCGAGGTTAAGTTTTCAATACGCTCCTCGATCTGTTCATCTGACATTTTGAAGTTCATCATCCGTATATCTCCGAGGGTTCCTCCATCGTCTAGAGGGACTTCCGTTCCATAATTCATAACAGGAACGCCAGGGGATGTAAACAAGTATGTTAACGCAAGTTTCCATCTCGTGACAGGATTTTGTCCCTCTTTAACCGCAAGGTGTGTGAAACGAGCATCCGTTCCATCATCAATTGCGTGCACCGGGACTCCCTCGCTATATAACTCTTCATTTTGTTCATAAAGGGAATACAATTCATTTAGTGGACGATCGAATTGAGCAAAGGATTTGCGGATCTCTTGTTGGTATCGTTGGTCAGAGAACCCGTCCAAGTACCCCTCGGTCACTGTTTCTGGATCCGGTTTCGTATTCGAGAACAAAAAGAAGTCAGGAGACTGTACTTCCTTTGCCATAGACTGATAGAATGCTGTATCGACATTAGGGGATGCAGCTAACCGCAAGCCATCCACTCCTGTTTCGTTCACCCAGAAGGAAGCTGCGTCCACTAGGTACTTTCGGACGTCAGGTACGCTTGTATCGAGTTCGGGCAACCCTTCTTGCCAAACGTTTGTAGGTACCCACTCTTCCTCATTTAAAAACCATCCGTCTTTGCTCTCGTCCTCCATCCATGGGTGTTCATTGGATGCGTAGCTGATGGGAAAATCCAAAATCACCTTCAAATCTTTGGAATGTGCCTCTTCGACTAATTCTTTCGCCTTTTCCATTGTCCCGAATCTTTCTTCTACAGCTCGGAAATCATCTACCGCAAATCCATGCGCACCGTCTTCTGAATTACTGACGATCGGAGATAATTCTATCGCAGTAAACCCAAGCTCTTTTATATAACCCAATTGATCTATGACACCTTGTAAGTCGCCACCATGGTATGCTTCTGGATCTTCCGGGCTGACTGTTTGATCATTTTCATTAGTGCCGTTCATAAAACGATCGACTTGAATTCTATAAACGCTTTCTTCTTGCCAAGGATGACTCTCTTCGGCAGCGCTTACTTGAATGCCTAGAGGTAAAGCCATCAGGATGATTAGTATTAGTACTATTGCTCTCTTCATCATCCCTCCCCTTTCTATGTATAGAATGTATAAACTGTAAAGCCTAACCACTTTAGATTATCGCTTAGGGGGAGGGCTAGTCAATCTTGTTATGAAGGTTTCTTATCGAATACACAAAATAATCACATTTAGATTGTTTCAAAAGGGGGGATTCCTTATCCGATTCAAAGTAAAAAACGAGACCGCATAAAGCAGCCTCGTTCTAGTTTCCACCCCATATATTTGCCTTTATATAAATTTCACTTTATAAGTATCCAACCAATGATTGATTTGACAGAGGTGAGCTATTAGCTGAGGCCCCGTCATCAATTGACCAAACCACGGCGTATCGATCGATTTCCCTTCCGATTCATTCAGTTCTCTCACACGGTCCCGGTCAAAGAGTTTAAACAACGGTGCTTTAGGATCGTTTAATATTTCATCCATCCAGAAACAGACAGCCTTCGTGTAATCCGGGTGGAAGGTTTTCGGGTAAGGGTTTTTCTTTCGGAACAAGACTTGGTCAGGTAATACACCTTTCAGTGCCTGCCGTAAAAGTCCCTTTTCTTGATCACCGAAATGTTTCATTTCCCACGGAATATTGTAGGCATATTCGACAATACGGTGATCACTGAACGGTACACGCACCTCGAGACTTGCTCCCATACTCATTCTGTCCTTACGCTCTAGAAGGGTCTGCATAAACCAATTCATATTCAAATAGGACATATGCCGGTGGTTCCTAGCCGCTTCCGTTTCCCCTTCTAACAAAGGAGTCTCATCAATGGTTTCTTGATACCGTTTCAGCATGTATGCTTCAATATCAACTTTCTCATTCCATTCGTCCTTGATGAGAGAGACCCGCTCTTGCAGAGATCTAATCCAAGGGAATCCTTTGCGCTCTTGATCTTCTTTCCGGTAAAACCAGGGGTAGCCTCCGAATATTTCATCGGCACACTCTCCTGATAAAGCAACCGTTACGTGACCCTTTATCTTTTCACAAAACCACAGCAAGGATGAATCCACATCAGCCATTCCTGGTAAATCTCGCAGTTCTACCGCTTTTTTCAATCGATCTACTAAATCATTGGTGTCTGCTTCCATAACCGTATGATCGGTCTTGTGCTGATCTCTTACCATATTGATATAGGTTTCATCACGGTCGGGCTGGAATGCATTCTTCTTGAAATATTTTTCTTGGTCCTTGTAGTCAATCGAGAACGTCTCGAGTGCACCCTTCCCTTCTTTCTTATACTGCGCGGCGGCTACGGAGGTTATGGCACTCGAATCCACTCCACCTGATAAGAATGTCCCTAACTTCACATCGGAGACAAGCTGTCTTTGCGAGGCATCAATAAATAACTCTCTTACCTTCGCGACCGTTTCATCGAATGAGGCTGTATGAGGCTTTCCTTCAACATTCCAATACCGCTCGGTTGTAAGCTTTCCCTTCTCCCAAATGGCTCGGTATCCTGGACGGAGCTCGAAGACATTGTCGAAAATTCCATGACCAGGAGTTCTTGAAGGTCCAAGTGCCAAAATTTCTTGGACACCCTCCTCTGTCACATTCGGTTCCATCTCAGGATGAGCTAAAATGGCCTTTATTTCGGAAGCATACACGACCCCGTCCGCTTGAGGACTATAGAAAAGAGGCTTAACACCCAATCGATCGCGAGCAAGAAACAGGCGTTCCTTTTTCTTCTCCCACACGCTGAAAGCGAAAATTCCGTTAAAGTGATCGACACATTCAGTGCCCCACTCCATATAACTGACGAGGACTACTTCTGTATCTGAGTGTGATGAGAAATTCCATCCTTTCGCTCTCAGTGTTGTGCGCACCTCATCGGTATTATATAGCTCTCCGTTGTAACATAAAATGTAATGCTCATTGTTAGCTCTTCTCACCATAGGTTGTTTTCCACCAGACGGATCGACAACAATTAGACGTTGATGACCAAGTGCTGCCGGTCCGTCCACCCACTTTTGATAATCATCAGGACCACGATGTCGTAATGTCACGGCCATCTGATCGAGTATCTCCTCACGATCTGTTCTATCTTGGTTCTGTTGAATCCAGCCTACGATTCCACACATCTAGCCACACCTTCCTTCCCATAAGAAAATGCCTTGTTAGAAATAGTAAAAGTAAGAAGACATTATAACTTACAATATGAGCAAGAAAGAAAATTTATGATATAGTCTTGACTTATCAATTGAGAATAATTATCATTATAATTGAAAATAGTTATCAACTGCTCCCCCCAAGAAGCGGTTAACTATACACATACCCCTCTATGCAAAAAAACGGTATGCCAACTGGGCATACCGTTTTTTATCATTAGGCTGGAAGAATACCAAGCGGAAGAAAGCCCCATCCTAGAATAATGGCTAAGATGGCAGCAATCGTTAGTTGCAACCACCAGCTCCCCGCAGGTTTCCCTTTCTTATATTTTGCTGAGATGGCTTCCATGGAAGCTAAGACCCATAAGCCAGCAAGGACTTTGATGATAATTAATGGTCCGTAGTTCGCGTAGCTCGAGAAAAGCCACCCTCCAGAGAATAGTACTAGTAAATAATCCGCCCTTAGAATCATCTGTGAAATTTTAGCTGCTTTCTGTTTTCCTGCCCGGTGGAACGTTGTAGCGAGCCCTAGCATCACGAAAGCAATTACCCACGAAGTGATATGTAAATGTGCCATGTTTCTTCCTCCTTTGTTCTCTTAATCTACGGATATAATACCATGATTGATCGGCAAATTCCTACCAAAAAGTACAAACATAAATTATCTGAGTACTGAGAAAGTTAAGAATAAACCTGTTATAATGTAGGGAGAAAAAGAAATGGAGGGATACGATGTCTACGTTCACAAGTCAAGAAATCATTGATCAAACCCAGGAGTACGGTGCTAAGAACTATCATCCGTTACCAATTGTCATTTCAAAAGCAGAAGGAGTCTGGGTAGAGGACCCTGAGGGGAATCGGTACATGGATATGTTGAGTGCTTATTCCGCCGTCAACCAAGGTCACCGACACCCGAAGATCATTCAAGCATTACAGGAACAAGCGAACCGCGTCACTCTAACATCTCGAGCGTTCCATAACGATCAGCTCGGTCCTTGGTATGAGAAGATTTGCAAGATCACCAACAAAGAGATGGCACTGCCGATGAATACTGGTGCTGAAGCTGTCGAAACGGCGATCAAAGCTACGCGTCGTTGGGCATACGATGTCAAGAAAGTTCCAGAAGATCAGGCGGAGATCATTGCTTGTACAGGTAATTTCCATGGCCGGACGATGACAGCGGTTTCTTTGTCTTCAGAACTTGAATATAAACGTGGATTCGGTCCTATGCTTCCAGGCATTAAGATCATTCCTTACGGTGATGCACAAGCATTAAGAGAAGCCATCAATGAGAACACGGCTGGATTCCTCCTTGAACCCATCCAAGGGGAAGCAGGAATTGTCATGCCTCCTGAAGGTTTCTTGAAAGAAGCATACGAGATCTGCCAAGAAGAGAACGTTTTGTTCATTGCAGATGAGATTCAGGCTGGACTTGGCCGAAGCGGCAAAATGTTTGCCTGTGACTGGGAAGATGTAAGCCCCGACATGTTGATACTCGGAAAAGCACTTGGTGGAGGTGTGTTCCCAATTTCTTGTGTGGTAGCCAATAAAGACGTTCTAGGCGTCTTCAATCCAGGATCACACGGTTCTACATTCGGTGGTAATCCATTGGCTTGCGCTGTTTCGGTTGCCTCTCTTGAAGTCATTGAGGAAGAAAAGTTGGCAGAACGCTCCCTTGAGTTAGGAAATTATATGATGAAGGAACTCCAGTCGATCGATAACCCGAAAATTAAAGAAGTACGAGGCAAAGGGTTATTCATCGGAGTCGAGATGACCGAACCTGCTCGTGGTTATTGCGAACAGTTAAAAGAGAAAGGATTGCTTTGTAAAGAAACCCACGAGAACGTGATCCGCTTCGCACCTCCTCTCGTGATCGAGGAGCAAGATTTAGATTGGGCGATTACACAAATTAAAGATGTTTTAGGCTAAAGCAAAATCCCCCTTCCTGAGCAACTATCAGAAAGGGGGTTTTTAATTTATCAAATGAAATATTAGCGAACCGACTGTATTTTCTTCTGTCCCCACGGCGCAAGAACAATCGTTACGATTCTGTCCTCCGCTTGTTCCCACTCCCGGCCGGTATTCTCTTCAACATAGTAACGATCCAGACCAAGATCTACTCGGTAGTTGTCATTATATTGATCACGCCATTCCATTCTCGACTCAACGACAATCTGATTGGCATCTGGATCCAATGGATGATCACTCGCTTTGATCAAACTACTGACACCGTCTTCTTCATTCTCTAAAAGAAGGTAAACCTTGTCGCCCCTCTCCACATCATCTTTTCCTTCCCATTTAGACGAAGGAAAGCTTTCCACTTGATAATTCAATACGACATAATCTCCATAAAACGGGTCACGGGGGTCAACCGGTTCTGTTTTTAAATTGATTGTTTCTCCCCATTCATCCATTGCATAGAAGCCAACAGACATGACGATCAGAAAAGCGGCTTGCAACGCGACCAAGACGTAGAACCATAACGTCTTCTTCATTCTGCTCGCCCCCCTTTATGCACTTGCCTTCGTTTCCTTTCCAAAAAGAAGCTGAGAAGGAATAACAGAATACCTCCGGTGAAGAAGAATACGGATCGATTCATGAAGTCCCAAGCAAGCTGAAAGTAAGCGAGAAACGTCGTAAATAAAAAGGTAGCCGTTCCCTTATTGACCCATCTACTCACCTCTGTCCGATAGCCGAAGATCAGCCAAATCAATGAATAAAGAAAAAGCACACCAAGGGATATGGCATCTCCAATCGGAAACTTGAACACAGGTACAAACAGAATTAAATCTGCCCAGTAATAATTGGTAGAACTGAGTGCAGCACGTATAACCGCCCCTACGAACAGTACCGCCCATAACAGGAAGAATAAAAAGGATGATTCTGATGCATTTGTAATCCATTCCTGGCCAAGTAGAAACACACCGAATACATGAAGCGTAAATACGGCTATAACACTTAAAGTCTTAAAGACTCGGACTTCCCCTTTTTTCACAACTAGGTCATCTGCCAAATATAATGTGAGGAAGAAAACCATCAGCCAGTAGTAATTCAAATCTTCACTCAATACTAATATGAGCGATTGGATAAGGTAACTGATCCCGAACATCAGAGTAAGAGATGCTTCTTTACTCCTGTACACCACAACCCCAAGAACAACGAGGAATAATAGAGCCATAAGAAAGTGTAGCTGTTGATATACGAACCCACTATAAATTTGTCCTACCGTAATAATACCTATAGCTGAGATGAAGAATGTCCATTCTTTCCATAACACATATAGACCACACGCAGCTATTGCCCAAATGAAGAATGGAAAAGCACTATACGATGTGTAATGATACATCTGCCCAATTAAGAAAATGCCAGATCCAAATATCAAAAGGGCGATCAATATAAAACTAACACCGAGAGTGTTGGAATATTTGGTATAGATTCTCTCTCCAGCCACATAAAACGCTATCAGAAACCCGATGATGATGCCCATCCGGACAAGGTCGTCCATCCTCGACCAATTGGAAGCGATGAACGTTAAAAAACCTAGACCGATAAAAATCGCAGCAAATGTTAATAATAAAGGTTTTTGTCCTCTCTTCGGATAACGTTCTAATAACTGATGACGCTGGGAATCTGTTATAATCTCTTCTTCTACCCATTTCTTACTTTCTTTGGCAATCTGACTATGGTTCATGGCTTCCACCTCTCTATGATGCGACTGTTTGCTTTCGCTTCAATGGTTGTTTCTTGCCATAAGTCAAGGACCTCCACAACCACTCAAGCGGGCCGTACCTATATTTCTTAAGCCAGGCTCTACTTGCTACGACCTGTAAAACAAAGACGCCAACAACTAACAGAAAGCTTCCCAAAGGAGGGACGTGACCATATAGTCCAAAACCTACGGAATAAAACAGAATGAAGCTTACTAGGGATTGGAATATATAGTTAGATAGCGACATTCTACCGACCCATGTCAGCGGATGTACGATTCGTTCCCCAGTCTTTGTACGGAACAGTAAGGTAATGGATAAAACATAAAAGACAGCAGATGCTGAACCACCTATATTATCTTGAAGCAACTGCATCCACTCAGGGTTACCGACTAAATAAGGACCTGCTTTGAACAGGAGGAACACAACTCCGGAAAATGCCCATGTAATCTTTATAGACTGGAGATGATCAGCTGGTTCATGCAGCCACCTCTTCTTACAAATAGCCATTCCGAATAAGAACATCGGAATCAGACTCAATGCCAGAAATGGGATGTTCGCTGGACTGTTAGAGTAACTCCAGTCCATCCAGTTCTGCTGCCATATATCCACAATGCCGCCATTACCGTAATTGTCTTTCGCACTCTCTATAGCTTGATAATTGACATTGTTTCCAAGGTAGTCTCTTACAGCATATAAAGATAATGTCAGTGGTATGACGAGGAACATAAGCATACTTAACCCCCAAATAACCATCGTTCTCGCCTTCACGTGAAAGAACGCGAACAACACCATGCCAAGCACACCATACGATAACAATATATCTCCATGCCAAATTAAGGAAGCATGAATGAGACCAAATCCAATCAAGACGATGAGTCTTCTGAAAATGACGGGTCGGTAGGGAATTGCTTTTTCATCCAACCGGGCCTTCATCATTTGCAAGCCGAATCCGAACATGAAAGAAAATAATGTATAGAAACTAGCTTGGAAGAATATATCGATGATGGCTTGCACAGTATGGCTGACGGATGAAGGCCAGAATTGTTCAGCACCTCCGTATAAAAAATATGGAGCATTAAAAGCTGGAACATTGACCATGAAAATGCCTAAGATAGCAAGCCCTCTTGCGGCATCGATCCACCCCAGCCTCTGCGACTCTTTAAGTGGTCCTGCAGACGATGACATAAACCTTCCCCCTTCTATGGTTTTATTTTACTTCCATTACGTAATCATGACAACGAAGTTTCATATTATAGTGGAAAGGAGTTTTTTTATGCCTGCAAAAGTAGGGGTCGTAAAAGTCATTACGCTGTCTTCTTCTAGCATCTTCAATATCGGTGATGTGTATCAGATGGCCCCTCAAGCATGGGTGAAAACCTTTGCCGGCGGAGGGTCGTTCAATACAGGAACAGGGATCAAAATCGATATTGAAAACTCCAATACGTATGTAAACGACTCAGAATTTATGGATCAGAATATATCCGACAATTCATAGGAGGAATACAGAATGGCTATGACCATCCACCAATGTATCAGTATCAACGTGCTCAGGATTGGATCCGTATCCAACTCCTCTATTGTTCAAATCGGAAGCTCTGGTGTCATCCAAGCAAAAGCGGATCTTTTTAACACTGGGAGCTACCTCGAGCCTGCAGCCCCCGCACAGCCTAAAGGAGGATACATCTCGACAGGGGAAGCAGAAGCCGCTCCGCTCGTCCCTCTCTCTCTAACATAGTCTCGTCCCTCCTTGCATAAATTGATTGAAAAGGAGGGGTTTCATTTGAATTACTATTCCTGGCAATCTTACATCCAGCAAATGATGAATCAAATCGAACAACAGCAGAAACTGATTCAGAAACTACAGAAACAGATCGACGAATTGTCTTCGAATGAAAAACCTCAAACAGTGATTGAACGGATAGAATACCACTTCGATCAATTGAAGATCGAAACATTGGAAGGAACGCTTCAAATCGGTCTGACCCCTAACGGGTCGGAACTGACGGAACTGGGAGACTTGTACTCAAAGCAGGCTCAACCTAAGCCGATGCTCCACTCTTTAAACGAGTTTATGACAAATGACATCCCCCCGTGGATGAATCAGTATATGCGCGACCACGAAATCTCCATCAACGAGGAGCATCAAGAAAAAATCCTGGCTGATGTGAAACGACAACTGCCCGAACGCGTCCAAATCTACCAGGAACAAAACCCGAACGCCGATGAAACAGCTTTGTTGAACCAAATCAAAATGGAAATCCAACGTTCCATGGCAGCCTACTTTGAGACGTTAAAAGGAGAGGATTAAATGAATTTCATCGTTCATAACTACGGACTTCATGTTGGACAGATACGTGTAACCGGTGTGACTTCATCCTCCACTCTACTGATCGGCGATACGGAGACTGTCCAGTTGCAGTCATTCTTTGACACGCCACCTGAATCTCTCATCATCGGACCTTTCCCTGGAGAGCAAGGCGGGGAGGAGGTCACGATAGATGAAGAGAATGGTGTACTTGAATGAATTAGATGTCATCTCGACTTTGATTGCTTCCGGCATACTTATCGGAGATGTATACAGCATCAGCCCTTCTTCCAACGCAGTAGCCGTTCAGGCTGAAAGTCCCGAACAATTGGATAAACTCATTGACTTTGATAACTTTGATATATTCGCTAAAGAACCTTCTTACTTCCTTCAACCTTTAAACCTTAATGCTTTTTCCTACTCTACAAAGCCGATTTGTGTAGACGCCGTTGACGTAACGAGTATATCAACTTCTTCCATTGTGCAGATTGGCGGTGTTGATCACGTTCATAGTCGTTCAAGAATAAAACACATCAGGCGCCTTGAAGAAGAACCATTATGATGCCTCACGCATAGTTTGACAATATGGACCTAGTCCTAAAAGGAGGCTTTATTATATGCCAGCGATCGTAGGCCCTGTCAGCATCAACAGTGTTGGTGGCGGAGTTGTCAATTTCGGGGATTCTTTTTACTTATCACCGAAAAGCACCGGAAAAACGAACGCCGGTTCAGGTGCACTCAATACAGGGAACTGGATTATTACTAACAACGGCTTGAGTTCCACCAACCCGTTCGACCCTGACGTAAATGACCAAAACGTCACAGCCAATGCGTAATTGCGCACAGAAAAGGACGAAATCATAATGATTTCGTCCTTTTATACATTTTGACTCTTTTTTAACGTTTTTTTCGGTTGGATTTCCTTGTCGTAATTCGCTTCTCAGGATCCTGCTTTTTCACCCAGCGAATGTACTTCTCCATATCAGGGTGCTCCTGAATCCGCTCGAGGGTATGGTAGAAATTCGCCAGCTCATCATTTCTGAATAAAGCATGCAACTGACGATGACAGGCACTGCACAACATTGTTGTCGGGCCTTCTGCTCCACCGTATTCCTTAGGTATCAAGTGGTGCTCTGTCGTCTTGATCGGAGAGCGTCCGCAAAGTTCACATATCTCCACCATCATTATCTACCTCCACTACCATCGGGCCGTTGAAAAAGTACAAACTGCTTCGATAGACAGGCTGCTTCCAAATCTTTTCGAGCGCTGTTTTATACAGACGGAGCTGCGTGCCATATCGTTGTCTCATTTGATCAGCAAACACCTCAGGATCTTTCGTGACCGCATCCGATTTGTAATCGAGAATCATCCAGCCATCTTCATACGGGATCATGGCGTCGATGACCCCTTGAATGAATACACGCTCTTCGGTTTCAGAGTGCCAGTCATTATACACTTCATTCGCTGGAAGCGTTAAGCTGAACGGTACCTCTCGTTCTACTACTTCAGCCTCTTGGACCATCTCTCCAATAGAAGTATCGAAGAACCCTGAAATAGCGGAATGGTCGATGACATCAGCCTCTTCTTGCGTCAACAATTCTTTCATGACGAGTTTCTGGACAAACTCTTCCACTTCAGAAGCAGTCCATGGTTTATGAAAAGGAATATGCTGCATCACGGTGTGCATCGCACTCCCTTTTTCCGCTGCGCTCAAACTTTTCTCCCCTTGCATGAAACGCGGCCTCTTCACGATAGGTGCCCGGTACGGTACAAGGAGCTGGTCACTCGAATATTCATCCTTGGTCTCCCGCTGCCTTTTGATTTCGGTAACCGTTTGCTTAGCTCTTGTCAGGGCTGCTTTTTGATGAGGATAAGTGAAATCCAATCTCTCTACAATGGTCGGATCAACGGTTTCCGTCTCTATTTTCTTCCATTGCAGAACTGCTTCTTGAAGCTTCTGATCGCGGTGTTCTTTCACCTCATCTAATACTGCGAATTCACTTCCATGAGCGATCGAAACCTTCCACTCTGATTCATCTTGATAGATAGCATCAGCTGTTGTGACATCGATTTCCCCTCGAAGGTTTGCGGTATGTTCATGTCGCACGAGAGCCGGTCCAACCCAATCCAAGTACGATTTGGCCTCTAATCGATCGTGTGGAGGTAGGACCCAATCTTTCTCTTCTGTGAAGGCCTGCCACTTTTCTTGTTTCTTCTCAAAAGAAGCAACGTTCCCGACCATGACCAGCTTCTCTTTAGCCCTTGTCAACGCGACATATAGAACCCTCATTTCTTCTGCAAGCAACTCTCTTCGCTTTGCCTGCTTAAGCGCATGGTAAGCGAGTGTCGGGTACATCAGACGTTTCTCAGGATTGATATATCTCGTTCCGAATCCATAATCTTTATGAAGAAGGTAACGGTTCTTTAAGTCCATCATATTGAACTGTTTATCCATAGCACCGAGCAATACGACAGGGAACTCCAGTCCCTTACTCTTATGGATGGTCATGATGCGCACGACGTCTTCCTGTTCTCCAAGTGCACGGGCGGCTCCGAGGTCGTCTCCCCGCTCTTCCATTCGTTCGATGAAACGTAAGAAGCGAAACAGGCCACGGAATGTCGTAGTCTCATAGGACCTTGCCCGGTCGTATAATGCCCTTAAGTTCGCTTGACGTTGCCTTCCCCCAGGTATGCCGCCAACGAAATCATAATAACCAGTCTCTCGATAGACTTGCCAGATGAGTTCAGATAGCGCCCCTTGTCTAGCTCGCTCTCTGAA
The DNA here is from genome assembly GCF_004684905.1 of Halobacillus salinus. GTDB lineage: Bacteria > Bacillota > Bacilli > Bacillales > Halobacillaceae > Halobacillus > Halobacillus salinus. The sequence goes on from NZ_SRJC01000001.1 coordinate 1,804,656, forward strand.
CTGCTGGAGCATGACTTTGAACTGGTCAATCTTATCTCCGAGCTCATCTTTCTCAGGATAAGAGAGTAACGCTTCATAATAAGTCCCTCTTCGCTTCGAAAGTCTTAATTTAGCTAACTCATCCTCGTTAAGACCGACAATCGGAGATTTCAAGACAGAGGCTAGAGGAATGTCCTGCATTGGGTTATCTATCACTTTAAGCAGACTCAACATGACTTTGATTTCAATGGCTTCGAAATATCCTGTCGAGAGTTCTGCATATACTGGAATACCCTGCTGCTTCAACTCGTCCACAATGGTAGACGCCCACGTCATCGACCGCATCAGAATAACAATATCCCGGTACTGCATAGGGCGTTTCGTACCTGTTTCTTTATCGACGACATCCACCGGAGGATTCTCTTCGTCTCCAAGCCACTCCCTTATTTTCTTCCCGTAGGCTCTCGCTTCAAGCTGTGCCTTCTCCAGATCCTTATAATCCTCGTTCTCTTCTTCCTCTTCTTTGGATTCCCGGTCAATCAAGAACAACTCGGCTGTCGCATCACTGCTTGTGAGCTCGTCGTAAATCGTATTGCTGTAGATCAGTTCCGCTTCTTTCTCATATTCCATTTCTCCGACTTCTTCATCCAGTACTTGACGGAAGATATAATTTGTCGCATCCAGTACTTGTTTACGGCTCCGGAAGTTACGAGCAAGATCGATCCGTTCTCCCTTGTCATTAGAATAGCCATACTCTTTATATTTATTTAAAAACAAAGAAGGCTCTGCGTGGCGGAAACGGTAAATACTTTGTTTAACATCTCCTACCATAAATAGATGCCCCGCTTCCTCACTGTCTGTCAACAAGCGCAGCAATGTTTCCTGAACTAAGTTCGTATCTTGATACTCATCAATCAGCACTTCCGAGAACTGTTTATGAAACCCTTCTGCTACGCTCGATGGAACAGGATAGTCAGGTGTGGCTTCGTCCCCAAGTAGTATTTGCAGACAATAATGCTCTAAGTCCGAAAAGTCGACGATCGCTTTTTCCTTTTTCATCTGCTCATAACGGTCTTTGAAGTCTCTCACTAATATAGCGAGCTGCTCCATAACCGGATGCAGTTCTACCATATCGTTCAGATAGCTGGACAAGGAACGGGAGAACCACTCCTCCTTCATCTCATTCCAACGCTTCTTATAGCGGTCACGAATTTTCTTCGCTTTCTCCTTCTTCTCTTCATTACAGTCCATCTTTTTGCGGGAAAGGGTGGAAAACTTTGTATCCCTCATAAAGGTCTGAAGCTCTTCCCACGAATGTGCTAGTGCTCCTTTTGCCTGTTGGATCATCTCACGGTCGGCATCAGCGGTTTCACCGTAGGTATAAGGACCATCCGGCTCGCGAGTCATTTCAAGAAGGTTGTCTACCTCTACTTCCATTGCCTTCAATTGACTCTCGACTTCTTTTTTCAGGAGTCTAAGCCAGGGGAGTTCTTCTTCTCCTTGATGTTGTGACACGTCGTACATCGCAACCATCTCATCCAACCAAGCATCCGGCCATGGGTTCTGAGTCGCAAACGTGTGTAAATCAAGGACCAGCTTCTCTACATCCAAGTCACTTCGATCGCTTGAGAATCGCTCCACCACATCGAAGAAACGCTGCTGCTCTTCACCTTCTTTGCCGTACCAGTCTTCAAACAGTTCCTCTAATACTTCTTGCTGGATCAAATCGGATTCGACGGTGTCCGCAATCCGGAACCCAGGATCGATATCAAGCGTATAAGCATACTTTCTGACCACTTCCATACAAAAAGAGTGAAGAGTGGAGATCGAGGCATTCTGCAATAAAGAAAGCTGTTTCTTTAAGTGGTGAGAATCCGGATCCTCCTCCAGCGCTTTCGCTAATGCCTGTCCTACACGGTTCCTCATTTCTTGAGCAGCTGCATTCGTGAAGGTCACGACCAACAGTGAGTCGATGTCTACGGGGTTTTCCTTGTGCAGGAGTTTTTGAATGATCCGCTCGACCAGCACAGCCGTCTTTCCCGACCCTGCTGCAGCAGCAACTAAAATGTCTGAGCCATGGGTGTAAATCGCTTTCTCCTGTTCTTTCGTCCAACTCACCATTTAGGATTCTCCTCCCCTTCTATCATTCGTTTCAATATATCATCGTCCTTCATGTCCTGTAATTTACGATATTCGTTTTCTTCCAGTGTCGGGTCGAATTGGCAAACGGATCGGTACGGGCAGAATCCACAAGCCACCTGTTGTTTCTGCTGATAAGGATTCAGCTCGACATGACCGTTTGTAATGGTCGTTCCAGCATTCTCCATCAGTTTCCGTACATAACCGTTCATTTGTTGGAAGCGTTCTTGGTCGGCTGTTTTTGAACTTTTATAGAATCCGCCATTCGCCTTCAGGCCGGCAGGAATGATTTGACTTTGACCTTTCTCAAGCCCAGTATCCATCATTTGGACAACCCGTTCATTTTCCAGAAGAAGACCTTGCATTTTAAACTTCTTGAAGATCTCCTCTTCAATTTCCTTATCTTGCAGCAACTGTTTACCTGTGATCATTGGGTTGTGCACATGGAAATAAAGAACCCCCGCTGGTGATGCCTTTCTGCCTAACCACTGTTCGGCGTTACTCAACACGACGTCTAAATACGCAAGCATCTGCAAGGACAGTCCATAATACACATCAAGCAAGCTAAGCCCTTTTGCACTCGATTTGTAATCGATGATCCTCAAATAAAGCTCATCATCTGTCAATGCACGATCCACGCGGTCTATACGACCTCGCAACATCAGTTCATAACCATTCGGAAGGTCCAGTGATAGTGGAGGCAGTTCTCCGTTTTGCCCCATGCCGAAACCAAGTTCAAGCCCGATTGGGGTGAAGTGGCTTTGCCTTGCTTGTTCACTCAATACGAAGGTTGCTCTCGCTATGACTCGTTGCAGTTTGTTCTGAATGTATTGATAACGATTAGAACTCTTCAAAATTTGGTTCTGCAAAACCGGAGCCAGTTGGAACGTAGCTTTCTCCGCGAAACGATCGGAGTCACTTCGGTTCAGCTGGGCAAAGTTTCGCCCTTCCTCCTGGACCCACTCTGTGATCTGTTTCAAAGCTTCGTGGAACAATTGACCGATATCAGGCGCATCCAGCTTGTATGTTCGGCGTTCTTCTAGTCCCAAGCTGTGCTGGGCAAAATATTGATACGAACAGCGGTGGTATGTTTCTAACCTTGAAACACTCGTTTTCACCTGTTTATCAAACATTTTCTCCGTCGTTTCTTTCGAAAGATCAGATGGTTTATTTCTATAGAAGAGACTTTGCAGTACACGATTGGTAAGCTGGTTCGGCTGTTCGTTATCGATATACCAATTGAACACATCCCACCAAACCGGATCCATGGCATACCCTTTAATATAACGAGCAAGTTGGGACGTCAGCGCAGACCTCGTCTTGGTCGGATTAGTGATGAAACGTCTCGCTTCGTGTAGATCATCCGGATCTTGCAGTAGCAAATGCTCCCGGCAGCTCGGGAACCATTCTTCTACACGCTGAATGATTGTTGCAGGAAGTTTTGACTTTCCTTCTTCGTTACTCAGCGGATAGCTTATCCATAGTCTGTCTTGCGGCATCGTCATGGCTAAATATACGTAAAAGCGATCATCCAATAGCTGGCGGTTACTCCCGTCCGCAAGCCTCAGCCCGTGTTCTGCCAACAAGGCACGTTCTTGCTCCGAGATCATTCCGTCACTAGGTGGTTTCATCGGCCAAAACCCGTCGTTTACACCAAGAAGGAAACTGACTTTGACGCCTGTCATCCTCGAACGATCCACACTACCCACTACAACATGATCCATACTAGGTGGTACGTGAGCGAATGTGAGCGATTCGAGTCCACTTTCCATAATGTTCCGGAAAACTTGCAGCGACATCGTATCTTCCCCAGCCATTTCGACCATTTCATCAAGAAGCTGTAAAAAGGCATCCCATACTTGCTCTTGTTCACGTCCTCGTTCGATCTCACCTTGTTGGTCGTAGTAATCCCGCCACTTCTCCAGCTGTGCAGGTACACCTAGTTGTTCGAGCCACTTGTACAGGACGCGCGCTCTACCTTCAATCGTCCCTTCTGTCCGGATGTTCTGATCAAAGTCCTCCAGTGCATCTCTAACCTGCCTGCGATACGCATTGATCTTCGTTTGCTTCTTCTTCTCCTCATCGGTTTGGGAAGCATGTTCGAACCCTTTGAAGCGCTGATAAAGCCAGTCCTGATCAGAAAACCATTGGCTTCTTGACCGGATTCCATACTCCAATACATAGTTCTCCAGTTCGTCGATCGCATCCTCATCAAGCGGATAACGCCGATCAGTCTTTGGAATAAAACCTGTCTTCAATAAGCGGAATACAGCATCGTAACGGAAGTTCCCCTCGATGACATCAAGTCCTGATCGAATCAATTCCATCATCGGGTGATTCAGCATTGTTCTCTTCTCATCAATGAAGACCGGGATATTGTAATCGTCGAACAACGTCTCAATCAGACTATGGTACACGTCTGGCTCACGCATCAATATGGCCATGTCTTTATAGCGGTATCCTTCTTCTCTGACGAGACGGAGCATCTCCTGGGCTACTCCTTCCACTTCCGCACGAGGATGGACAGCTTCTGCAATTTGAACCGGAACCTCTCCTTCAAGCTCTGGTGCAGGCCTTTGATCGAAATATTCCTCTATGTGACGAATTGCCGGCCGATTCGAAAGACGCCCTGCCTTATGGTCCAGTTGCACAACGTCTTCGACAGGTACACCTGCTTTCTCAGCAGTCTCTTTCAACATTAAATACGTTTCCTTCGTTTCATGGAATAGATCAAGTTCCGGATTAACGCCCCTATCCGGTACTTCCGATGTCAACGTGACATGTACTTTATCAACTTGTCTCAACAATGCTTCCATGACCACTAGTTCCTGGGGGGTAAAACTATGAAAGCCATCAATGTACACTTCAGCACCTTCTAAGAAAGAGGCTTCCGGAATCTTCTCTGCTAACAACTGCAGTTGGTCTTCACTATCTATGTACGATTCGCGAAGCGCATCCATAAGACGGTCATAGATATACACAAGATCATCAAGCTTATCACTTAGACCTTGTTCTTGGCTTGTTTTATGGACGAATTGGTCGAGTGCCTGTTTTTGCGTTGCTAAGTCCTGCGGCTCGATCCTGTAGCGTTTGAACTCAGTGATCATACCTTCAACCTGTTCGATGAACCCTTGTTTTTCAATAGCTTTTTGGAAGACGCGCCAATCGGAAGTTCTCTCTTCCACAATCTTCCTAAGCATCATTTGTACCCCCGTCGAGCTGATGAACTTCTTCGTCACCCCGCCCGTCTCCTGCAATACTCTCCAAGCCAATCGTGAAAAGCTGAAGACTTGAGCTCGTATCGAGCCTTCTAACCCTTCTCTCTTCAATAAGGCATATTCTTGTTGGAATGTCATTTGGTCAGGAACGATATAAAGAATCGGTCTCCCTTTTGGGTTTTGTTTCAACTTCTTTTCCATTTCATCGAGGCATCGAGTGCTCTTTCCAGCACCTGAACGCCCGACTAATAAGCGCATGCTCATCTGAATCGCTCCTCTCTTCCGGCGGAAATATCTTATTCTATTTTACCATGTATAGAGCAGACAATATAACGGAATCCCTTTTCCGCGCATTAAAAAAGCCCCCTCTCATTAAGAAAGAGAACTCACTTATCGGGTAATCTAAAACTGTAAGGCCATTTGTGAAAACGGCCAATAGCGGACATCCACTTTTCCAACAATCGTATCTACAGATACAAAACCGAAGTAGCGGCTATCCAGACTATCTCTTCTATTATCACCCATCACAAAGATATGTCCTGCTGGTACTTGTCTGACCCCTGTTACTTCTTCTAGTGTAAAGTCTTTGGTGAACGGCCGGCCGTCATTCGGTCTAAGAGCATCCAAATATGCCTCCGGTATCGGTTCTCCGTTCACATACAGTTTGTCATCTTTAAATTCGATGTCGTCACCCTCAACACCGATAACGCGCTTTACATAGTCTTCCTTTTCATTGGCATGAAATACGATCACGTCTTGACGGCCGACGTGCTGCCAATCATAAATGACCTTATTCACCATCAGTAAATTGCCATCGAAGAGCGTAGGCTCCATTGATTCTCCGTCTACAATATAACTAGCGAACAGATAAGAACGGAAAACAAAAGCGAGCAACAAGGCCAACAATACCGTACGGATGATTTTGCGATAATTTTTCATAGTTTAATCCTCCAGGTGTTGTTTCTATCAACATTTTACCCTTGAAGAATTAAACTTAATCAATTTAGTACGCTTGTCTTTCCGCTTTTCTTTTAATTCTTGTTTCGATATATTTGCCAACAATCCAAAACAATAGGATACATGCTCCTACGACAATGGTTTTCACCGGATTCTGAGCAAATGATGCGATGCTGCTGCCGACATAGGCAATGGAGAAGATCATTACAGACTTCCCTAGTACGGCCGCCAATATAAACTGTTGGCGGTTCACTTTCGATAGACCAGAAACTACGTTGATGATGGAAGATGGAGAAAAAGGGAAACACATCAGTAGAAACAACGGACCGAATCCGTGTTCTTCCACCCACTTCATCACTTTCTGTACTTGTTTCTGGCGTGTTATAAATTGAAAGAAACGCTTGTGCCCTAATGAGCGGATAATGAGAAAGACGGAGATTGCTCCGACGACAGAGCCGATCCACGAATAAAGGAATCCTTTCAATAATCCGTACACCACCGAATTTGCAAGCACAAATGCGACTAAGGGCAAGATTGGAAGAAAGGCTTCCAAAAGCGGGAGAAGAATCCCCGGCAATGGACCAAAATCCTCCAACTGCTCCAGCTGACGGATGACATATTCAAATAGTTGGTCGTTTTCGGCCATTTCTCGATAACGGTCGATGTGAAGTGATAATGCACGCATGAGGCAGGCTTCTCCTTCTACCTTGTTTCTTCCATTGTAAACGAAATATTCAGACCTGCCCAGGCAGAGGCTGTCCTACATACATCCTTTCCAATATTGTCCTTTTTTAAAAACTCGCTTGCATAAATGAATGCTTTACGTGGTATAATCCATAATAGGAACAAACGTTCGTATTATGGAGGAGAATAACATGCGGAACCTAAAACAAAATGAACTGGACATCGCTACCCGCTATTTATTTCTATCCATGGCTATTGTAGTAATCAAACAAGATCGGAAGCACTTTGACATTGGAAAATTTAAAATTAAGGAACCTTATTTGGAGCTGTTAGGAAAGATGGAGCTCGAGGCAAGGAAGGAGCGAAAGGAGCTCAAGCATCAGATGGACCGCTTAAATATTCACGTTGTGGAATCTGGACGTAATGATTCCTTCACCTCCTTCCTCTTCTTAGCACATGGATACGAAGAGAAGCGAAATTACTTTAACCCCGCTATTCGAAAAAAGGTCGAGATGATTTTGTTCGAACTTATGAGAAAGTCTCAGCAACCCGCTCAGAAGTATCGGAAGAAGGCGACGACAATCGCAGACGATCTTCAAGGATGACACGGAAATGGGCTGTTCTCTGCACTTGGTTGGCAATCATCCCATGGGAAACCGGTACGTTGATGGAGTCACCCGTTGAAAACTGTATGGTTGTCGTTTGGTCTTCTTCCCCGTGGAAGGAACGAATATATTTGTGGGCGATCCAGGTGCAATCTCTGCGTTTCGGAGAAATGATTGGAAAGAAGTAAATACGCATGGCTTCTGAAATGACAATAGGAGGCTTGTGAGTGTAGTTCGTTAATTCTTTTGTTCCAGAGATGCGCCCTTCAAGACTGCTGGCAAAATACCGGCACGATTCATCTACTACCTGGCTTGGACATTTTAATAGATCGAATGTACCGTTGCATTCCATAACTTCGGTGATGACTTGTCCGTCTTCATCATATTTGGCCTTCAGGGCCATTGTCTCTACGTTAATTTCATATTCTTTTTTCACACCATATTCCACCACAAAAACATCCCTTCTATTCAGGTAGCGGCAGTTTACCTATCGGATTCCGCCGCTTATCTCCTTCAATTTACCAAATATTAAAAGAAATGTCTAAACTTTCTTTCAAAAAGTGAACCGTTTACAACGGTCTGCTATACTGAATGTAACAAAAGTAGTTCAGTGTGCACTTTCTTTCTCTGAGCTTTTCTTCTCCTCCCGTCCGAAATCAGGGTTCAGAAGGGTAAAAAACTCAAGCTCAGGTTGGATTTCTAAAGGTTTTTTCATTAAACAGCACCGCCTGTTCTAATTTATCGATAGGAGGAAACAAGATGTGGAAACGGAAGAAAAAGTCAGATAATGAAAAACATACTCTGGAGGTACGTGATCTATCTAAGGAAGATATCCAAAAAGCAATTCATGCCTTCTCCGAAGACAAAGACTCCCACGTCCCATTAAGTGTCCTAATCCAGGATGATTTGACGCTCGACTATGAACTCCTTGCCCCTTATCTTCACGCGAAGCCTAGCGAGCCTTTCTACATGTCGAAAGAAACGTATGAATTGTTTGGGAATGAGGGATATGAACTCGCCAAAGAGATAGATACTGTACAACATGCCGTAGACCAATACATGAAACAAACACAGGAAGCTCCGATAATTGAAGATGATCCATATAAACGGATAAATTATTATAAGCTGCAAAGGCTTGGCTTGTTACAGGAGAAACCGGGGAGAGATTATTTTTTAACCGACGAGGAGTTCCTAATTACGTATAAGCAGCCGAAATAAAAAAAAGGACCAATGCTTAACGCCAGCATTGGCCAAGAGACGACTGGTTAACTTTTGAGTGAGGGAATAAATTTTGAAAAAGTTCTTTGTGATCAAAGAGCTTTTTCCCACAAAAACACTCTTCAGTAACATTTCATTACTGACCCTATTTATGACAACCAGATCATAAATAGTGCATTGAGATCAATAAGCATCATCGCTTATCTATTTCTTATTGTAGTATATTCATGTTGATCGTTCACCGAAAGATTTTTGCGGAAGACCGCAACCGGTTGCGAATATGTTAGTTTATGACATGCATACCTCTTCCCTCTAACTCCCCGTCTCTACAAGATGGTGTACCTGATCAGCTACCTTTCGCTTTTCCTCTTGGAATTCTACCGCCAGCTCTTCCAACTTCCGCAACGCTTCTTGTGTATTCCGCTTACTTTTCCGCACTTCTTCTTGGGAGTTATGGATTTTATTTTGCACAAACCAGTCGACAATCAGTCCATCCAAAAAATAATCCGCAACGGTCAGCGCACCCGAAATATGTACTGTTGATGAGAGATGTTGACCGATATCTTCTAGTTCCGCAGCGAATTTCCGCAAAGATCGTTGCGACCTGCGGACGGCATCATTTGCGTCATCTATTTTGGAATGCTTCACCGCTGTCGTAATGAGTCCTCCTCCTAGCATATCAAGGCCGCCCCATGCCCCCGCACTATCAAGAGATTCTTCTGCATCACTAAGAGCAGCTGAAGCATCCTCCCCTGCACGCAGAGCCTCGTTTATTTCATCGAGTTCCGCTTCGAGCATGGACTGCTTGTCAGCAAGCTCTAGTAGTTTCTTTCCTTTTTCGTCACCGTTCTGTATTAAGTATCGCTTACGCTCTAGCCATAGTTGCTCGTATTCCTCGGCAGCGCTTCCGAATTTATCGATTCTTCCTTTCAGTTGTTGAAGATCTTCTTTGGTCTCCTGAACCGCCTGACTAGCTTCTCTCCACTTAAGCTTTGCTGCGACGACCTCTTGTTTTTCTTCTTCTAATTTCTCGTCTTTCTGTCCGACAATTGTATAAAACAAATTCGTAAGGCTCTTATTCTGCAGCCCCTCTACATCCTCTTTCTCCTCTTGAAGACGTTTTTTCCAATGACGCTCTTCTGCTTCTAACTCCTTCAGAACTTCCTCTATCTGCCGATATTCACGCTCGAGCCTTTCTTGTGTAAGCATATCTTTCTTTTGTTCTATTAATTGCTCTAATTCCATCCTTCTATCACTCCCTATTACCTTTACGAACACCACCCTATGAGCGTTTCGTTTTAAAAGAGAAAGAGAAAGAGCATGGAAGTTTACCATGCTCTTGATCGTAATTTATGATTGAGTTACTTGTTCTCTTAAGTTCTTCCTTAAAATTTTCCCAGTCGTATTCTTTGGCAGTTCATCCATGAATTCAACTTTGGACGGAATTTTGTATTTGGCTAGGTGTGCTTGACAGTATTCCACTACTTCTTCTTCTGTAAGAGAAGGATTGCTGCTTACAACGAAACTGATGACACTCTCACCAAGCTCAGGGTGAGGGGCTCCGACTACTGCCACTTCACTAATTTCAGGATGTTCGTATAGTACTTCTTCGACTTCTCGAGGGTAGACATTGTAGCCGCCAACGAGGATCATATCTTTCTTGCGATCTACGATATAAAAGTAGCCTTCGTCATCGACTCTAGCCATGTCCCCTGTATATAGCCAGCCATCTTTAATGGTCACTGCCGTTTCTTCCGGCATTTTATAGTACCCTTTCATTACATTCGGTCCCTGCACAACCAACTCTCCAACTTCACCTACAGGCACCTCATCCCCTAACTCATCAACGACTCTGTTCACAACGTTGCTGATATTCTGCCCAATCGAACCTGCCTTTCTCGGGCGGTCAAGCGGGTTGAAGGCCGTAACGGGAGAAGCTTCTGATAACCCATATCCTTCTGATACTTGGACATTGAACTGCTCTTCAAATGCGGTGAGTAAAGCAACGGGCATGGATGACCCTCCTGAAACACAGAGACGCATGTGTTTGAAGGTGTCGACTTGATCCTTCCCAGTTTGCAGCAAGTAATTGTACATGGTTGGCACTCCGGCAAACACAGTCGCTTTATATTGTTCCGCCATTCCAAAGACATCCTGAGGAGAAAATTTAGGTACGATCAGAACCGTTCCACCATTCATCACTGGAGCATTAAGGGCAACCGTAAGACAGAAAACGTGAAACATCGGAAGAGTGGCAATAACACGGTCTTCGGACGAAATGCTTAAATAGTCCGCAACGTCTGTAGCATTCGAATAGATGTTACGATGCGTCAGCATAGCGCCTTTTGGTTTTCCAGTCGTTCCTGAAGTATAAAGAATTACCGCGACATCTTCACGATCAATGAGCGGCTTCTGATAATCAAGGCTACCGGCTGCCACCGATCTTGTAAACGATTTCATTTTAGTCGATAAAGAAGATGAGTTGAGGTCTATACCTGAACCGGACTCCCCGACGAAATAATGGTTCACATCGAGCAAACCATCCATATGCTCGAACTTCTCAAGCAATAGATCCAAAGTAATGACCGCTTTGACATCGCCATTTCTCAAGATATAGCTCATTTCATCAACCGTGTACGTCGGGTTGATCGGAATCACGGTCGCCCCAGCCCTCAAAGCACCATACAGTCCAATCATAAAGAGCGGGCTGTTTCCGCTGACAAGAGCTATGTGATCTCCTTTTCCATACCCTAAGTCAGATAAAGTGGAAGCGAATTTCGTAACCGAAGCGTTGAATTCTTGGTAGTTCACTCCTTCCCCTTGAAATATGTAAGCTTCTTTCGTTGGGTTCTCAAGAGCAGTCTTCTCTAGCTGGTCGCTAATGTTCATTCGTGCTCCTCCTCATATGAATGAATGATCATTCATTAAATTAGTTTAAATTTTCAATTTAATTATAAAATACTGAATATTAATAATCAATCTTTCTTTACCGTCCTCCCTCCCTTATGGATATGGTAAAGTAATACCAAAAGGAGGAATATAGGTGAGTATCGCTCTATTAACGGACATCCATGGAAACGCCCCCGCACTAAGGGCTGTGCTTCAAGAACTGGATGAAATCCATAACCCCGAGCACCTCTATGTTCTTGGAGACTTACTTGCAATCGGACCGGACTCCAATGAAGTGTTGGAACTGCTTTTCTCAAGGAATGATGTCTCTGTGATCACTGGTAATCACGACGAAGCCGTTTTAACGGTTGCAAAAGACGAGCCCTATCCAAAAAGTCATGGTCACGTTAAAGCACATCACCAATGGATTGCAGACCGTTTGGATCAACGCTTCATCCCACTTTTGGAGGAATTACCAAGAACAATAGATGTAGAATGGAAGGGGTATAGTTTGCATTTTACACACTATGCGTTGGCAAAACCCGAGGCTCCTATAAGTGAAGACCCCTTTCATAAAATCCTATCGCCGTCGCTGAAGAGGATGGAAAGGATGTTCCGGAGTGTATCCGCTGACTTGATCGGATTTGGACATCATCACCCAGCGCACCATTATGAAGGAGAGACCATATTTATTAATCCTGGTGCTCTCGGTTGTAACAACCGACCGACTGCCCCTTATGCTATCGTAGATTGTCAGGGCGATAAGCTGGAGGTCAACATCCAGGAAGCTCACTATGATAACGAGGCTTTCTTAAAGTCTTACCATAAGTTGAAAGTTCCTGACCGGGAATTCATTTTAGACATCTTTCACGGGGGACAACTCGATCAAAAAAATGGTGAATCAGAATGAACTGATTCACCATCGTGATCAATAAAGCATATCCAGGAAATCTTCTTTGCCAATTTTTCCGAGGTAGTGGGAGATATCAACATCATCAAGAGCATCTGAAAGAGCTTGACGTTCATATTTTGCTCCGATCAGTTTTTCTTCAACATCACTGATATCACCTACGCCGAAGAAATCTCCATAAATTTTAGCATTCTTCACATAGCCTTTCGTAACGTCTAAGCGCACATCATACGTCCCCGCACCTTCAATGCGTTTATTATGCTGGATATTGAATTTAGGAGACTTCCCGTAGTTCCAATCCCAGTTCTTATAGCGCTCATCCGCAATCTTGTAGATTTCGCTCCAATCTTCTTCTGTCAGCTTGTATTGCGGTACGTCCTTCACATCTTCTACATCGAAAATGTAACGGAGAATCAAGTTTTTGAATTCTTCCATCGAGATCTTTTCCTCTAAGAATTCAGAGATGTTCGCAACACGACTGCGAATCGATTTGATCCCTTTGGATTTGATCTTTTCAGTCTTAACATTCAAAGCCGATACGACGTTCTCAATCTCAGAGTCAAACATCAATGTACCGTGGCTGAACATTCGACCTCTCGTTGAAAATTGTGCATTCCCGGATATCTTACGGCCGTCTTCTGCCTCGATGTCGTTACGTCCCGACAGTTCGGCATTAACTCCTATTTTCTTAAGTGCTTCTGTAACAGGCTCCGTAAATTTCGCAAAATCGTGGAAGCTGTCTCCATCATCTTTTGTTATAAAGCTGAAGTTCAAATTGCCTAAGTCATGATAAACGGCACCGCCACCTGAAAGTCTGCGAACGACGTGAATGTTATTTTCCTCTACGTAATTCGTGTTGATCTCCTCTACCGTATTTTGATTCTTACCAATGATGATCGACGGCTCATTGATATAGAACAGCAGATAGGTTTCGTTAATATCAAGATTCTTCAAGGCATACTCTTCAATAGCGAGATTGATTCTAGGGTCGTTAATCCCCTCATGATCAATAAAAAGCATAGTTATATCATCCTTTCCCTAACACTTCTGTCCTTATTGTAATCGTTTCGACATGAATAGACAATCACCCGCTCCATGACAGTCCTTCCTCTGCCAATTGAATCGTCCCACTAAACACATCTTCTGCTTCTTGCCTTAGTCTCGTCAACTGTCCGAAATGGGGAAGATGACTTAACCATAGCGTCTCTACTCCCGCTTCCTGAGCAATGGTTCCTGCCTCTTCACTCGTCATATGACCAGCTTTGGCTCCGTCCATTCCTTTATAAAAGTTTGTATCTGTAATGAGGAGATCCGCTTCCTGAGCAAACGGAATCCAGTCTTCTATATAACTAGTATCTGCTGTATAAACAACGCTTTTATCCCCATCGGTGATTCTCATCCCATAACAAACAACGGGATGCTTCGTTTTTTGGAATTCTATAGTAAATGGACCGACTTGGAGGGTTCCAGCTGGATCATAGGCATGGCCTTTCGTAAAGTTATGAGTCAATGCTGCAAACTTGTCCTGATCTTCCTTATGACCGTAAATGGGGAGAACATAATCCGTGTCGTTCAAGTTATTTTGAACAAGACTTGCATATTGTAAAGGACCGATGTCAGCAATGTGGTCATGGTGATAATGCGATAACACAACAGCATCAAGCTCAGACACTTTTATAAACTGTTGCACTCTCGAAAGCACACCACTACCGCAGTCCACTAACATTCTAAATCCATCTTTTTCAAACAAATATCCTGAGGTCGCACTTCCTGCAGCAGGATAAGCGCCCCAATAACCAACAACTGTTACCTTCATTTCCACACACTCCCTGCATCTTTTTTCCTATTTGTACATTGTTTTATAACAGATTGTTGATTTATGCATATTGTTATAATACAATGGCTTTACAATAAAATTTTGGAGGGGATTTCCTAATGATCAGTATCGTTGAGTTCTTCCGTAACCTGCCAAAAAAACACTGCTCCAACTGTGGCAATGTCATCCAAGAACAAGCAGATTGCTATGGCAACCTTTGTGACGATTGTGACCACCCAGCTCGCTAATGGTAGTATTCCACAAATAAATAGAAAAGGAACCACAATTTTGGAGCAGCTTAGTCCTAAGCTGCTTTTTTTATGCTAAAAAAGCCCAGGACACATGTCCTGGGCTTTGTATGATTAGTATTTCTCGTAGTGCCCTTCTTCCGATTGACTGAGCTGCTTTCCTGATAAGAGCCATCCTCCGATAGCAATCGATAATAGGACTCCCCAGAAAGTTATCGTCCAGCCTAAACTATGCGCGAAGTGAGAATCAAGAATGCCGACTTGCTCGTGTGACATTGTAATGACAGCAAGCTTCACACCCACCCACGCTACGATGAGATAAGCGGTTGTTTCAAGACTCGGTCGAGTTTCCAACAACTTCACGAACCAAGTCGCTGCAAATTTGATCAAGACCAACCCTGCAACTCCGGCTGTTATGACAACGATAAATTTACCACCGTCCATTCCACCAAACTGTGGTAGTGGAGAATTCGGAAGAGCAAGTGCTAGAGCAACGGCAGCTAGGATCGAATCGATCGCAAAGACCAAGTCTGCTGCACCAATCTTGGCAACTGTCGGCCAAAACCCTTTGCCTTTCTTGACGGTTGAAGACTCTTCTCCCTCCTCTTCATCACGGCTGACAATGTTTTTGACTCCAAGATAAATGAGATAAGCAGCACCAATCGCCTGTACCTGCCATACATTCGCAATAAAGGAGATTGCGAACAAAGCTCCAAATCTAAATACAAATGCAATAATTATCCCATAATTAATTGCACGTTTTTTCTGATCTTCTGGTAAATGCTTTGCAATCACTGCAAGCACTAACGCATTATCCGCAGAAAGCAGACCCTCGAGGCCAATAAGAATCAACAAGGTCCACGCGTATTCCAACCAAATGGATTCCATTATGTTTCTCCCTTCGAAGTAGCGATGCCAAACGCATCAAAATAGACCTTTACCATAAGGCAAAGGTCTTGCTAACAACTTATAAAGCTGCCAGTAAAGCCGAGAGTATCAACGTGTACTCTGAGTTGACGACCATACTGTAAAAGCTACTCCCCTTTTTCATGAACGTTATTAACATACCAAGTTAACTAGAAACGGTCAAGCTAAAGAAGGGATGCTTCCGAACTCACAAATTTGTTACGAGTTGCTTCTTCAATGTGGAGTTTCTTACTAATAGTTTATGAGAATAAATATAGCGTCTCGCTTTATTCGCTCTAGGATTCATCAACTGGCGCACTAACACTTCAATGGTCCTGTCCGCCATTTTTGCAACGGGTTGGTCGATTGTCGTAACAGACGGAAACATTAAGAGTGACAGCATTTGATTGTCAAATCCGACCACCGCCAAATCGTCCGGTACATTCCACCCGGCTTGTACTGCTTCGTATACGACACCTGCAGCGACTTCATCAGAACCTGTAAACACTCCATCTATGATTGGATGGTGATCCTTTATGTGGTTGAAAACCTTCCGACCATCTTCCACATGAATAGCCCAATCTACCGAAGCTGCTTCGAGAAACGGAAGAGCACGCTCTTCCAGCGCTTTGAGAAATCCAGTTTTCCGTTCTTCGGCTAAGTAAGTATCAGATCCGCCACTGACATATGATATATTCTTACAACCTTGATCTATTAAGTGTATCGTTGACTCATAGGCGGCTTTTCTATGGTCCATATGAACCATCGGCACAGCCATCTCTTCCATGTATTCGTTACAGAGGACAATTGGACCAGATTCTAAGTATGGTTCAATTACCTCCCAATCATTACACAAAGAAGTCATCACAACTCCATCCACTTGCTTCGTCTTCAATAACTGCAAATAATCGAGTTCTTTCTTCTCAGAATCATGGGTCTGACAAACTATCACTTGGTATCCCCATTGGGAAGCTTTCTTCTCCATCGACTCAATAAGGTTCGCAAAAAACGGATTGGTGATTCGTGGAAGCAAGACTGCAATCGTATCGGTCCGTTGGCTTCTCAAGCGGCGAGCCGATGAATTCGGCACATACCCAAGCTCATCCATAGCCTGCAGGATCCGCTGTTTTTTCTCTTCTGTGACGTAAGGCTGATCATTAATGACACGTGACACCGTGGTTCGAGATAAGCCAGCCAGTTTCGCCACATCTTCAATGGTAGCCATTCATATTCCCCCTACTAGAATTCTACCTGCTCTTGAAAACGTTTCCATATAAAATAATACTAATCATTCACCATTCTTGCAAGCCCTTTCATAATTTTCGAATACTTTCCGCGATTTTGATAGACTCTACCTTGATGGTTAATAATTTAATTTGGGAATTTAGTTTGGGGACGGTTCTCGTGTCTGACCAAACACGAGAACCGTCCCCAAACTAAATCCGAATTAAAAAAACGACTACAGATCGTAGTCGTTTTTCTGAGATCTAGCTTAAATAGTTCAACACTTTTGCTACTGCCGCTTCCCCTTGGTCGATGCAATCAGGAAGTCCGATTCCACGATAGGACCCACCAGCGAGGTAAACGCCAGGCAACTCCCTTTGCAACTGCTCTTCAATTCCATTAAGCCGATCTTTGTGACCGACTTTGTATTGAGGCATGGAATCGTGCCACCGTGTCACAATGGAAAATTCCGGTTTCTCTGTGATATTCATAGTTTGATTTAGATCCTTCAATGCTATCTCTACGATTTCTTCATCTGAATAGTCAACGACTTCTTGGTCTGTCGGCTTTCCTACGTAACAACGTAACAGCACCTTACCGTCTGGGGTTGAGTTCGGCCACTTCTTGTGCGTCCATGTACAGGCTGTGATACGGAAGTCGCTGTTTCTAGAGACGACAAAGCCGGTACCATCAATGTCCTTCTTGATGGCGGACTCATCAAAAGCCATCGCCACGTTAGCAACAGAAGTTGCGTTTGTTTCTTTGAAAGGTTCTAAAAAATCGTATTGCGATAACATGCGTTGTGCAGCGAAATGCGGTACAGCCATGATGATGGAATCTGCTTCCATGACGCTGCCGTCACTCAACATGATGTGATAATGATCTTGCTTTCTCTCGATATGGTCTACTTTGGTACCCTTCAAGACTGTTCCTGGTTCTAGCTTGCTTTCAACCGCTTCAACTAACGACTCAAGTCCTCCTTGAAGCGTCCGGAACATACTCGGTTTCTTTTCCCCTTTTTTCCGCTTACTCACAGTGGTTGTTTTCCTGAGCCCTTTAATGAGACTACCATGCTCTTGCTCCAAGTCATAGAAATGAGGGAAAGTAGCTTCTAAACTCAGCTCATCGATACTACCTGCATAAATACCTGATAGTAAAGGTTCAATCAAGTTTTCGACAACCTGATTCCCTAATCTTCTACGGAAAAATAAACCAAGAGACTGATCCTCATCAACAGACTTGGTAGATTTGATGAGATCCATGGCGGCCCTTGCTTTTCCTAACGGGCTGAACAAGCCAGAGAATAGAAACGGACGAATCCGTGTCGGAATTCCCATATAGGAACCGCTCGGCATCGGGTGAAGCTTATTGTTTACTAGAATATAGGACTGCCCCGTACCGTTCGGCGTAAGCTTGTCCTTCAAGCCAACATCATTCGCGAGTCGGGTAGCGCTTTCTTTACGAGCCAGAAATGAGTCGGGCCCACGTTCAATGGTGAACCCGTCTTTTCTTACGGTTTGAATTTTACCTCCGAGCCGTTCACTCGCTTCTACCAGTTGGACATTTACATCTTGTGCACCGTTTTGTTGAAGACGGTAGGCTGCTGTCAAACCTGCAATGCCTCCACCAATAACAACTACGCGTTTCTGCTCTGTCATGATATCTTTACTTCTCCACTTGATTCATGACGACGTCCGCCAACGTATCAATGAATTTAGGGTTTGTGTTCGGCATTTCAGGACGGTAGTAATTCACACCAATCTCATCACAAACAACCTTACACTCGTAATCATTGTCGTAAAGCACTTCTAAGTGATCTGATACAAAACCGACTGGAGCATATACGAAAGATGTATAGCCTTTCTCGTTGTATAGATCTTTCGTTAAATCTTGGACGTCTGGTCCGATCCAAGGATCCGGTGTATTGCCTTCACTTTGCCAACCGATTTCATACTGGGTGATACCAGTGGCTTCAGAAATCAATTCAGCAGTACGCTTCAATTGATCAGGGTAAGGATCTCCACCTTCTAAGATCTTCATAGGCAGGCTGTGTGCAGAAACGATAAGACAAGCTTTCTCTTTTTCCTCTTCACTCATCTTCGCATATTCTACTTCAATTTTTTCTTTCCAATAGTCGATAAAGCCAGGTGCATCGTACCAGCTTTCCACGGAACGAATCGTTATTCCGTGCTTCTCTGCCTCTTCCTGTGCGCGACCGTTATAGGATTTCACGCTATAGGTAGAGTAGTGCGGTGCAAGTACGACCGAAACAGCTTCTTCAATTCCGTCTTTAGACATCTGCTCGACAGCATCCTCAACGAATGGTTCGATATGTTTTAGGCCGATGTATAATTTAAACTCAATTTCGTCCTGCTTTTCATTCAATGCGTCTTTAATGCTTTCTGCTTGGTTCTCTGTAATGCTCGCTAGTGGAGAAATGCCGCCAATCGCATCGTAGCGATCACGCAAGTCTTGAAGCATCTCATCAGAAGGTTTACGCCCTCTGCGAATATGTGTGTAGTATCTTTCTAAGTCTTCTTCTTTATATGGCGTACCGTATGCCATGACGAGTAAGCCCATTTGTTTTTTTGCCATGTCTGTTCACCTCTTAATTCGATTTGGAATATTCATGAATCAAGTGAGTCAACCGTTTCAACGTCTCTGGTTGAATATCCGGCGTCACCCCATGACCTAAGTTGAAGATATGGGAAGGATGCTCTCGTCCCTCATCGATAATCCGTTTCGCACGCTCTTCGATCACATCCCAATCAGACAATAGGATGGAAGGGTCCAAGTTCCCTTGCAGAGGCTTCGTAATGCCTGCTTGGCGAGCTTCTGTGATGGACATTCTCCAATCTAAACCTAAGACATCGATTGGAAGGTCATTCCATTCATGGACTAAATGACGTGCCCCTACCCCGAAGAGAATCAACGGAACCCCTTCTGAACGAAGCTCTTCAAAGATTCGTTTCATAACAGGTTTAATGTACGTTCTGTAATCCTCGACATTCAAAGCGCCGACCCAGGAGTCGAAGATTTGAATAGCTTTCGCGCCTGCCTTAACCTGCGCGCGTACATACGTGATTGTCATGTCAGCAAGCTTATCCATAAGTGCGAACCATGTCATCGGCTCACTGTACATTAGAGATTTGGTTTTATTATAGTTCTTTGAAGGTCCTCCCTCAATCATATAGCTCGCAAGGGTAAAAGGAGCTCCGCTAAAACCGATCAATGGAACAGTCAATTGCTCTTTAGTCAGTAAACGAATGGTATCCAATACATAAGGAACATCCGATTCAGGATCGATTTCCCCTAATTTCTCAACATCCGCTTTAGAAGTGATCGGATTATAAATTACAGGGCCGATTCCTTTTTTGATTTCGACATCTACACCAAGAGAAGGAAGCGGTGACATGATGTCTTTGTAAAGAATGGCAGCATCAACACCGTATTGCTCTACAGGGAGACGAGTGACATAGGCACCCAACTCAGGTTGGTGCGTAATTTCAAACAAAGAGTATTTTTCTTTCAGTTTTCTGTATTCCGGCTGTGATCTCCCAGCCTGACGCATAAACCAAACCGGAGTATGCTCTGTCTTTTCGCCGCGGAAAGCCCGCAGAATTGTGTCATTCTCAATTTTATTCATGTGTTCTGACTCCTTTAACACGTTCGTCTTTATCCGTTTTCCACTATAACGATTTATTGGTCATCTGTATAGAAAAATGAACAAAATGTCATGATTTTGTTTGTTTTTAAAAGTTCCACTCGAGCGTGACGATATTAGATGGCTCTCCCTCAAGTTGCGTGAGTGGATCGTAAGGCACCACATAATAACTCGTCTCATCAAAAATGCGTAAGGCATTGACTAGATAAGAGGACTGTCCTGTCACTTCGCCCACCTTCACATCTTCTCCGTCTTCTTCCCTATAAATACGGTAAACAACCCGATCATCTTGGGAGGCGTTCCATTGGAGAGTACCTCTGAATGTCGCAAGTCCTGCCAAATCAAGGGAACCTGTTGCTTCTGTGAGCTTAGGTAATTGAATTGGTTTCGGAAGGTTCTCCAGTCCCTCTGGTGTTTGGAACGACTCTGCTAATGGGCGTTGTTGGTCGACCTTCGAGAGAATCTGTTTCATGAGCCTGGTCGGATAGGCACTACTGCCTTGAACACTGTATCCTTCCCCTGACTGATCATACCCCATCCATAACGCGCCGGAAAATTCCGGAGTAAAACCAGTGAACCAGACATGCTTGTTCCCGTTCTCTCCTTGCTGTGTTCCAGTCTTTCCAGCCAGTGCTTTCGGGTAAGTCCCAGAACTTGCGGTCCCTTCTTGTACCGTTGTCTGAAGCATTTCGGTCACATTCCAAGCAGTTTCTGCATCAAAGACTTGTTCTTCCTTACCTTGATGCTCATGGATCACCTTTCCGTAGCGATCGACAATTTTATCAATCGTGTAACTTTCCGATGCCTTGCCACCATTTGCAAAACTGCGATAGGCAGCAGCCATTTGGATAGGTGTATAGCCTTCTGACAATCCGCCTAGTGCAATTGCGAGGCCATCATCTTTCGTAGGTAAACCCAACTTGTCTAAATAACTTTTTGCGTAATCGACCCCGATTTGATCTAAGAGAGATACTGCAGGTACGTTTTTCGATTCGATCAAAGCTTGATAAAGAGATACTTCCCCTTCATAGTTACCGTCGTAATTACCAGGTGAATATCCGCCGCTGAATGTCTGCTTACGATCCGGTAACACGCTGAATGGTTGGTACTCCTCCTTCATTAGAGCAGGACCATAAACAGCAAGCGGTTTGATTGTGGAAGCAGGTTGTTGCTTCAATTGCGTACGGTTCAAGTCACCATGTTTGTAGTCCCGTCCACCGACCGCTGCGACAAGGGCGCCTGTATCGTTATCTACTAAAGTAAATGCCCCCTCGACCTGTCCGTTTGATCCTGGTACGAACTCTCCATTTTTCATCTCTTCTGCAGCAATCCTTTGTATTTGTGGATCCATAGCCACCACGATCCGGTAACCGCCTCGTTTCAATTCGTCACGAGACATATGGTATTTCTCCGCTGCTTCATCGATGACAAGGTCCACGTAGCTGTTCGACCATGTTTCACTAGAGTCTTCTACTTGTTCTGTTGCCAGGGTGGACCCTTGCATGCGTTTCATCACATCGACCGAAATCGCTCCATACTCCTGCATTTCCGATAATACTAAGTTACGCCTTTGGATGGATGCTTCTGGATGATCGAATGGAGAATAGGAGTTAGGCGCTTTCGGCAGACCAGCTAGCAGAGCACCTTGGGCAACTGTCAGTTCTGATACCGGCCTATTGAAATAATGTTTGGCAGCTGACTGGACACCATAGGCCCCTTCACCAAAGTAGATCCGGTTCAAATAGAAACTCAAAATCTCATCTTTTGTATAATTACGCTCTAAATATATAGCGGCCATTACTTCTTTCGTCTTCCTCATCCATGTCTTATCGTTGGAAAGAAACAAATTCTTAGCTAATTGCTGCGTGATGGTACTCCCGCCTTCTACCTTCTCCATTGCTAAAATATCTTTATACAAAGCTCTCATAATGGCTCTCAAGTCTACACCTGAATGACCATAAAAGCGTTGGTCTTCAATCGATACGAACGCATCTTTCACATGCTTCGGAATTTCAGAGCCCTCTACGATCTCACGATTTTTCGAATAGATTCGCTCGATTAATTGCCCGTCTTCGGTCTCGACTGTCGTCAATTCATCCATAACTAGGGCTTCTTCCTCCACGACAAAGCGGCCGCCAAACCAGATTGTGACAATCCCTGCAACCATAAGAAAAAGTAAAATAAGAGCGGCAATACCAGGCCATTTCAAATGTTTTGTCCATGGAGGCAACTGTTTCAGTTTCTCTTTGATGTTCACCGTTCGTGCATCCTTTCTATTCCGATTGCTTCAAACTTGCTACTCCTCGTTTTCTATTGCTACACTGATTGTAACGTAGGAAAGGAGACAAGGATTTATGAAAGTTTCAATGACAAGTGGTACAATCGATTTTCTATCAAAATTGAAATCAAAACATCCAGATGCTTCTCTCTTTTTTATGCAAGACCAGGATAAAGCCATCGCTTATTGCGAAGGAGAGAAGTCCGTCTTTGAGGAAGGCCGCGAATACGAAACCGTTGATTATGTCGGCAACATGAAACCAGAAGGCTATGTGGTGATGAACAACATTCCTGTAGCCGATGAAGGACGTCCTGTTTTCGAAGATCGTTTCAAAAACAGAGCAGGGAATGTTGAGAACCGAGAAGGGTTTCAAGCCATTCGTATTTTAAGGCCATTGCAAGGTAACACATACGTCGTCTTAACGCAGTGGAGAAATGCACAAGACTTTGAAGACTGGAAGAATTCCCAATCCTTCGATGATGCGCATAAGAAATCCGGTCCAAAACATAAGAAAAAACCATCGTTCATTGATGGGGATGCTTACATTACAAAATACCACATGGTAGATGTAGAATCTTAAGTAAGATAGGATAGTGTCCTACCTTTCCTGTGACCGATAGGACTCTATTCTTACTCTGAAAAAAGTGAGCGGCCACAAGACCGCTCACTTTTTTTACTCTTCTTCTTGATTCGAATCTTCTAATACTTTTTCATGGAAGAAGTTATCAAATGCGGTTACAGGCTGCTCGCCAACAATGCGGGCTACTTCCTCCCCATTTTCATAGTGGACGATAGTAGGAGTCGATTGTATATTATACTTCGCTCCTTGCTCCGGAAACTCCAACAAGTTCATCTTCTTCAAGTCTACCCCTAGCTTGTCCACCATAGGAACAACAATCGGAGTCGTACGCTGGCAGTGAATACAAATCGGACTGTAGAAGTAGACTGTCAATTCTTCTTCCGCTTCCATCTTCTCTTCTAATTCTTCCGGCATAATCAGATTTTGATAATTCGGATCATCTAATTGATCGATCGTCGCTTGGTCCAGGTTAGACTTCCCATAAGGGTTGCCTTCTGTCTTCTCGTTATTTTGATAATTCACAACGACAATTAACACAACGACCAAAGCAGCTAAAATGGTCGCAAAAATAATCATATTACGTTTCATTTAGTAGTTCTCCTTTTTTGAAAGACCCACGTCATATGGGTTACGAATATTATAACAAATGCTGTTCCCGCCATAAACGGAATGGTGATAAATCCAAAATAATTCACATATTGAGCACTGCAAGATACTGTTCCACATGCATCGCCTTCAGCAAATCCAGGAACCTTTTGCAATAAATAATGATAAGTGGAGACAAACATCCCGATCCCACTCATGATCACTCCCGGCAGAGCAATTTCACTATTCTTCTTCCATAAGGCAGCCCCGTAAATGAGGACGAGTGGATACATCAAGATTCGCTGGTACCAGCAAAATTCACAAGGCTCAAAACCCATGAATTCAGAATAAAACAAACTTCCCGCCATAGCGACAAGCGCTATTGCCCAGGCAATAAATAAGTACGTCTCTTCGCTAACTTTCTTCATATAATATTCCTTTCTACCTCTCTCTTTTGCTATTATACAAGTAAATCTCTCGAAAACAAAATACTTTTCATAGAAGTCCATTAATCTGTTAAATATGTATGAATTCAAGCAAAAAACCGCTCGTCATAGCGGTTTTTTAAGAAGTTGATTCCGATGGACATAGACGGCAGCTTGAGTGCGATCGTGCACATCCAATTTACTCAAAATGTTACTGACGTGTGTCTTGACGGTTTTGATGCCGATGTACAACTTTTCGCTGATCTCCAGATTCGTCAAACCTTCCCCTATGCACAACAGCACTTCCATTTCACGATTGGTCAGTTCTTCATGGGGAGCTTTCTTCTTCGAAAAACGTGTCATCATTTTGGATGCGACTTTTTCTTCGATGACATTCTCTCCTCTTGCTGCCTTCCGAATCGCTTCTGCAATCTCATCAGCAGAAGACGTCTTCAGCATGTAACTGAACGCTCCTGCTTCAAGGGCCGGAAATACTTTCTCGTCATCATAATAACTCGTCAATATGATGATCTTGCACGTTTCGCTCTTCATAATCTCTTCCGTCGCCTCAATACCGTCTCCCTGCTCCATCATCAAATCCATCAAAATGACATCCGGCTTCAATTCTTTAGCTAGAGCCGCCCCATCGTAGCCACTTGATGCTTCTCCTATGATATCCAGGTCGTCTTCTGTTTCTAAGTATGCAATTACACCTTTACGCACCACGTCATGATCATCTACTACAAGAACACGAATCATCCTATTTCCTCCTTTTCCATCATCGGAATCCGTATGTCTATATAAGTCCCTTCCCCTTCCCTTGATCGTATCGAAAACTCTCCACCAATCTCCTCACATCGCTCCCGCATCGTTTTAAGGCCGTAAGATGCCTTATTATCTTTATGATCAGCAAGGGAAAAACCGCTCCCATCATCTGCAATATGAACGAACACTTCCCGTCCGCTGGAAGATATATTGATCGTAACGTTCGATGCATTCGCATGTCTTAATATATTCGATAAGGCTTCTTGAAGAACTCTGAACACATGCTCCTCTGCCGTTTTGGATAAGTTGGGCGAGTCTTCCATGTCGAGGTGAAATTTTAAAGAACACTTTTGTTTCAACTCTTCAACCAGGGACTCGATCCCAGACGTTAACGAATCTCCGGACAAGTGCACAGGTCTTAAGTGCAAAAGCAGGGCCCGCATTTCTGTTTGGGCCTGCAGTGCCATCTGTGTAATCTCATGAAGTTGTTTCTTTGCTTTATCAGGCTTTTTCTCAAGAATGCGTTCTGTTGCTTGAGCCATCATCGTCAAGGCGAACAATTGCTGACTGACAGCATCATGCAAGTCACGCGCTAAGCGCTGCCTTTCTTCGATTGTAGCAGCCTTATGAGCGGACCTTGCTAGCTCCGCTTTTTCATCGGCGAGCTTTACCAAGGATTCTTTCTGGTATTCCAGTTTCCCACCTAGTTCGTTTAACTCTTCGCTGAGCCCAGTCATTTCCTCTTGATCTTCTGTTGGTATTCGGAACGTGTACTCTCCTCTCGACAACTGCCTGATCATTGTCGATAAACGATCCATTCGATGTTTAAGCGCGGTACTGAACTGAAATCCAGTTAACAGAGAAGTGAAGGCACCTAT
Organism: Halobacillus salinus; assembly: GCF_004684905.1. Taxonomy (GTDB): domain Bacteria; phylum Bacillota; class Bacilli; order Bacillales; family Halobacillaceae; genus Halobacillus; species Halobacillus salinus. The sequence continues at coordinate 1,830,624 of NZ_SRJC01000001.1, forward strand.
GATGACAAAACAAATGATAAAAAACACAACGGCCTCCACGGTCAGCCACTTTGGTCCAAACCAGACATGCACAGCTAGAAGCAGTGCAAGGAGAAGGAAGAAATCCAAGGAAAAAGCATAGAAGTGGGACCGGATGTAGGTGTACCGTATACGGTTTAGCTTCGTAAGCATGCTATCTCCCCCCTACACATGATCGATCTGAATCTGGCCGATTTTCAAATCGATATAGATCGTCAACCTTCTTTTTGCCAATTCATAATCCTCGGACTCGTACACAAGTTGACGTCCCATACCTCCTGTGTTTTCCCGAGCTATAGTGATGTCTCCCGTCTTAATGAAGGCTTCGGCTCTAAACGGGACATGTTTAGGGATCAACATTTTCACATCACCAATCCACCCATTGACCGTAATGGGTGTATCCTCTTCTGGAATGAAGGCGCGAGTGAAATCGAATTCCGTATCGCCGATCCCCATTGAGATATTCATCGGTTCCACTTTCCAGTTGTCTTGCTTATAAGATATATCCCCAACAGCAAAGCTGGAACGATTCTTTTTTTTCTTCTTCCGTCTAGGACCGTTTTTTTGAGATCCTCTCAAAAACAAATGGACTCCGATATAAACCGATATGATCGGCCAAAGAACCGGGATATCCGAGAAGGTAAACAGAAGAATTTCGAATCTGTCCAAGAGCAGCAGCGTTCCCACTAATGTAAGGAAAGACCCGATCACCCAAGACCCTCCATGGGTAGTGACGGCATCAAACCACATTTTCAGCCCGATTCCTAATAAGATAATGGGATAAATATATTCCCAGTTAAACGGATAATTGAATGAAACCATATTGAAATTAGATAACAGCAGAACTACACCGAGCATAACGAACCCGATCGCCATCATTATGTTGAAAAATCCTCTTTTCACAAACATCACCCTCTTCTTCCCTAAACTGTAAGATTCTATATAAAAATTTCTATTCCTCCTACAGTATAGCGAACACGTCCATTAAATTGAACGAACTACAGTAGGTTTCGCCCTCCGTCTCTAGACGGAGGGCCATGTTTAAAGTTGAAAAAGCTGGGAATATTGATATTGTGATAATTTTTGATAAGGAGTGTATGAAGTATGGATCAAAACATGCAAGCACTTATTGACGGTTTGAACGAAGACTTGGCGCACGAATATGCGGCGTCGATTATGTACACATACAATGCAGCAGTTGTCACAGGACTGTACCGTTCTGTGTTAAAGCCTTTCTTTGAGAGCGAAGTGGCTGACGAACAAGGGCACGCACTTTACCTAGCAGAGAAAATCAGCACCCTAGGAGGCACCCCGACAACTACGCCTGCTCCCGTCAAGCAGCTCCACGACGTAAAAGAAATGCTGGAGGAAGCAAAAGAAGCAGAACGTCAAACAATCAAACGCTATGAAGAGCGTAAGACCCAAGCAGAAGAACTAGGTTTGACGGAGCTTTCTGTAAAACTTGATGATATGATTGCTGATGAGACGGGCCACATGGAAGAGATCGGCCGTCTTCTCCAGGACTCAAGGCTATAATGGATGCATTTGGAGCCCCTTCTTGATGAAGGGGTTCTTTTTTTGTTGATCGGGCGCGACTTATTCGGTTTACGCGCGACTTCCATGGTTTGCGCGCGGGTTTCGGGATTTGCGCGCGACTTCCCCGATTTGTGCGCGACTTTCGTGATTTGTGCGCGACTTTCGTGATTTGCGCGCGACATCTGCGATTTGTGCGCGACTTCCGAGATTTGCGCGCGACGAATTACTCAAGACTCTCTCAGCATGAAATTTGAGAATATTCATAACGTATATTAAACTTTATACAATTCAACTATTGAGGAGGATGCGTGATGTGGGAAACTATTTTTCAGGCAATTGATGACCAGTACAATAAAATGGTGGAAACCCGTCGCTATTTGCACCAGTACCCTGAGATCTCTTTCCAAGAAGAAAAAACCGCTCAATTTATCGCTGATACATATGAGCGGCTCGGTATTCCTTACGAAAGTAATGTAGGCGGGAACGGGGTACTTGCGACACTAGAAGGTGGCAAGCCCGGAAAGACGGTAGCGCTGCGAGCGGATTTTGATGCACTGCCTATTGAAGAATTGAATGAGGCCCCTTATAAGTCTAAAAATGAGGGAGCAATGCATGCTTGTGGTCACGATGGCCATACCGCTGCTCTTCTAGGATTAGCAGAAGCTCTCCTCCCGTTTCAAGCTGAGTTGCCGGGGACGGTAGTTTTCGTTCACCAACACGCCGAAGAGTACGCTCCTGGTGGTGCAAAACCCATTATCGATACCGGAAAGTTAGACCACGTGGATGCGGTATTCGGGACTCACTTATGGGTGAACGCCCCATTAGGAGTCATCCAATCAACAAAAGGTCCGTTCATGGCAGGAGCTGACCGGTTCGAATTGACGATCCAAGGAAAAGGCGGACACGGGGCTCAACCGCATCAGACGAAGGACGCTATCGTCATCGCATCTCAAGTGATCACGCAACTGCAACAAGTCGTCAGTCGTCGTGTTGATCCTTTGAAGACTGCCGTACTATCTATCGGGACAATCGAAGCGGGACATGCTTTTAACATTATTTCAGACTCTGCGAGAATGACTGGAACCGTTCGGACATTCGATTCAGAAGTACAGGATTTGATCATCGAGGAAATGGAGAAGATCATCAAAGGGACTTGTGTCGCTAGTGGAGCAGATTACGATTTGAATTACGAGAAAGGATATCCACCTGTCGTCAATCATAAGGACGAAGCCTCTCTCGTTCTCGATCGGTCCCATGAGGCGGACCCATCCTTGCAAACAGAAGAAATTGAACCAGTGATGGCTGGAGAAGATTTTGCGTACTACATGCATAATAAACCAGGAGCTTTTTACTTCACAGGAGCTCAAATTCCGGATCACTATTATCCACATCACCACCCGAAATTCGATTTCGATGAGAAGGCTCTACCTCACGCAGCGAAGACACTGTTGCAAGCGTATAGGAGTTACCAAGAAGCTCACCAATCCTAACAAAAACCCCTACTGATCTAGTGTCAGTGGGGGTGAATTATGTTCTGTAAACCATGACATCCCATCACCATTTCATGAAGCATTGCATCATCAATACGTATCTCTTTTGTATCGAGAGGGACGAAACCCAACTTTTCATAGAAAGGCCGATAGGGATTGTCTTTTAATACCGAAACGATTAAAGAATTCATTCCTTCGGTCGTCATTCGTTCGACCAGGGCTTTCATCAAATGCCTCCCGACTCCCTGGCTTTGATGGCTCTTAAGTATGTAAATTGCATAAATCTCCCCTGCAAAATCGGGGTATTCGCTCGTCCGCTTCCTCCCACCATTCGCAAATCCGATGATCTCCCCGTCTTCCTTTTCTGCCACAAAGACCAGCTGATTAGCTATCAATGATTCCCATTTTGGTTGTCTACTCTCGTAGGTCATCTTCTCTAAATAAGTTTCTGGCACAATCCCTGTATAGGTAGACTTCCAACTATCCACTTGAACTTTCGCAACTCCCGTGGCGTCTTCTGTCCTTGCACTCCTTACAAAATAGTTCATATACTCCCCCTTAAAATAAACAACAGCACTCCTCAGAATAGAGGAGTGCTGATTGAACGTTCGCCCTTAGAAAATCAAGAAGTTAGCCTTGGTTTGACGTACAAGTTGACGAAGGCAAAGCTGAATACAGCGCCTCCTCCCCATACAGCAACAAGGCCGATGATATTCCATTGCAGAATAAACAATAGTCCGAACAAGAATGTTTGGAACAACAAAATTCTGACCAACCATTGAATGACTGCTTGCTGTTTCCACTCTTTCTTAAGCGGATATATGTCAAGCCACGCAATCGTACGGTGGTGATTCCAAAGCGTCATCATCTGGAACCCGCTTAAATACAGAAATAGCAGTGCAAAGGCAACCTTCACCCATATATTCGGTACAAACCAAACCGCTAACCCACCGATTACGATCAGTCGCACATACATTCCTAAATAATCACTACTGCGAACGAAAGTGATGCGGTACAAATAAGCAAAAGCCTGGTCTTGCTTGTACGTAATACCGGAAACCAAGGCATTCACAAGCGCATGACGCTTTTTCACAGTATTCTTCAAATGAGGCACATCTACAAACATATTGGCGATCCGGTAAAAAGTCCGCATTCGTTGCGTATCTTTTTCCACAAGTAAATCCCAGACTAGTCCGGCTTTTTGGCGCGCGAGCGTGTACGTGTACAGAACAAGTGCGACAAGTATAACCGTTACCACGCTTGCAAAAATCCATTCTCCTTGTGCAAGGAAATAAAACAATAACACATTCAGTGCTGCCTTTATGGCCTGGTCGATCAATCGAGCCTTCGGATTACGTTCCTTTAGCATCCACCAGTTGGATAACAGATTCCACACTTTCACTATAAGCAAAATGCCGATCAGAACTAAATAATACTGCATTCCCAGTGCAGGGAAGCTTGCAAAATACAAGGGACCGAGTGCAGCTGCTACAAGGAAGACGACGTATAGCTGAACGACAAAGCTGTAATATAAGCAGCGTTTGAAATAGTCATTCAATTGATATTCAGCTGGTAGTAAAAATACTAAGTCTGGCTCCTTCAACAATGTACGTACAGGGCTGTAGCTTGCCACTGCCCCGAATGCCAAAGCAATGATCCAAGCGGTAGGAAAGGACTCCGGCAAGTTCACCAACCATTGCCTATAATAATAAGCAAGTGCTGAAATGAAAAACAGAAGCGCTATGGAAATATGCTCATTGAAGATGTATTTCAAATAGCGGTTCGTCTCCTTCATATGTTCGGAGAATCGTCGCATCCATAACTTTTTCGCATCAATCATGATGGATCCTCTTCCTTAGTCAAGGCGACATAGATGTCATCAAGTGATGCTCCTGGCTGGTTAAAGGACTTCCTCAACTCTTCAAGTGTCCCTAATGCACGAATCTTGCCATCGTGAAGGATAACAAACCGATCACAATACTTTTCTGCCGTAGCTAGAATATGGGTGGACATCAAGATGCCTGCTCCCTGTTCCTTCATCTCCTCCATCATTTGCAAATATGACTGAATACCAAGAGGATCAAGGCCAACGAACGGCTCATCGACTATATAAAGCTCCGGTTCGATGAGAAAAGCGCACATGATCATCACTTTTTGACGCATGCCTTTTGAGAAGTGCATCGGGAACCACTTCAGCTTTTTTTCGAGACGGAATTCTTTCAATAGAGGATCCAGCCGCTTTTTGAACACGTCTTCCGGGATGTTGTATGCCATCGCAGTTAGATGCAAGTGTTCATAGAGCGTCAGTTCATCGTAAAGGATCGGCATTTCTGGTATGTAGCCTAGCTGCTGACGATAAGCCTCAGGGTTTTCTTCGAAGGTCGTCCCATTAATAGAAACCTTCCCCTCTTTCGCCTGCATCATCCCGATGATGTGTTTGATTGTCGTACTCTTCCCTGCACCATTCAGACCAATCAGCCCGACGATTTCGTTCGGATTCACATCAAACGAAATACCGTGCAGGACATTTTTATGTGTATATCCTCCATGGAGATCTTTAATTTGTAATAAAGGTTGCACTATCTATCCCTCATTTCACTTGAGATACATTCCTCTCAAAAGTTTATCACAAGTCCTCTCTTTGTTGCATGTGTTCTATCACTCGAGCTCGTCCGATCTATGGTACAATTAGGCAAAAGCTAAAGGAGTGTGGACAATGCATCAAGAACAAGATTGTATTTTCTGCAAAATCGTAAACGGAGACATCCCATCAGCTAAAGTATATGAAGACGATCATGTGTATGCGTTCCTTGATATCAGTCAGGTTACAAAAGGGCATACTTTAGTTATCCCGAAAGAACACTGCCAGGACATCTATCATACTGATACGGAAGTGGCTGAGAATTTATTCTCCCGCATTCCAAAAATCGCAAATGCCATTAAATCTGCTTACCAGCCAATCGGGTTGAACACGTTGAATAACAACGGTGAGCCAGCTGGACAATCCGTCTTCCACCTACATATTCACTTAATCCCTAGATATGGTGAAAATGATGGATTCGGTGCAAAATGGGAAGTACATTCAGATGATTACTCCCCTGAGGATTTACAGGCAATAGCAGCAGATATCAGCGAGCAATTATAAAGTTTGATTAGAACCGAAGATTTGATATAATACGATTATGCATTTGCATACGGCTATAAGAGCACGTATGAAGTGTAAATCAGACGAGATTAGAATAGTTGAGGAGAGATGTTTAAATGAATACCCGTGTTTTAGTTATGCTTTCATTGTTGGCTGGAATTGGTGCTGTGCTTCATACCGTGATCCCTGGTGTTGTGCTTGGGATGAAACCGGATATGATGCTCGCCATGTTGTTCCTTGGAATATTGCTTTTCCCAAAACCGTCCTACGTACTGTTACTATCCTTAGTTACCGGTCTTATTTCTGGTTTGACTACAGCTGTTCCAGGAGGACAAATTGCGAACGTAATAGAGAAGCCAATTACAGCATTCGCCTTCTTAGGCCTTGTTCTGATAGCTAAACCACTGGCACGCCATAAAGTTACCCAGCCGATCTTAGCGGGACTAGGAACGATTATAAGCGGTACGATTTTCTTGACTATCGTCTTATATGTACTCGGAATGCTTGAAGGCAGCTTTGCTGCATTATTCTTCGCCGTAGTCCTGCCGACAGCAGCATTCAATCTGCTGTTCATCGGACTTGTGTATCCTATTGTGACGACCATTATGAAAAGAACGACAATCGGCAGTCTTTCACCTGCTGTATCAGCAAAAGAAAGTCGTGCATAATCTCTGTTCAATAACAACCAAGCAACTCACATCAAGACACTACGCCAGAGTAGTGTCTTGATTTATCTTCCCTGCAATAATTTTTCATGAATTAGGTTTCATTCTTACATAATAAGAGAAAATAATAATTAAGATGTAGATAGGAAAGGAGCTTTTTTATGCCTAATATGAAATCACTAGCACTTGGTATGATCGTAGGAGGCGTCGCCGGCGCAGCTTACACGTTACTTAGCACACCTTCATCAGGTCGTGACTTGCGCGAGAACGCTAAACTGAAAAGCGAGAATTTAAAGAACACCGTACTTAGCCTTCGTGAAGAAGGGATGCAACTGAAAGATCAGATAGCCCAAACATCCAAAGAAGGTGCCGAATTAATCAAAGATCTATCTGAAGATGTAAAGACTTCCATTGAAAGCTGGAAGCAAACCGTTGAACCTCACCAAAAAAACATCCAAAAATACTTGGAGCAAATTGAAGCGAGCTTGAAAGAACTAGAGGAAAAAGCAAAAGACGAACAGCAAAACAACGATACACAACCGAATCACGAGATTGTGAATCATCAATAAAATTAATAACCGCGAAAGGCTCATGCCTTCCGCGGTTTATTTTTTTCCAAGAGAACGAAAAAAAGCCTTCAGGATGAATATCCTGAAGGCTCCTCTTTTGCTCATAAAGTTACTGAGAATATATTACTCAGCTGGTTGAAGGTCTTCGATGGAATCTACGTCCATATATTTCGGAACAACTAGTCCTACTTTAGCACCTTCAAGGTTAGCACCTAGGTCTTCAAGGCTATCTTTGTGCTGCTCGTAAAGATCACCGTGTGTTGCTGGCAACCATGCTGCTACCATACCAGTTACTTCACCTTCTGCAACAGATTCCCACATAGGTCCGTTATCAAGAGGTGTAATTGTTACGTCGAAGCCTTTTTGCTTCATAACTTCAGCAACTACGTTCGTAGACGCAATTTCAGAATCCCAGTTAACATATACAAGTTCAACTTCTGTACCGTCAACGTCTTCTACACCGTCAGTCCACTCGCTCACTTTGTCTTCGTTCTCTTCGATCCATGTCTTAGCAGCTTCTGCTGGCTCTGCACCATCAGTAATGTTAAGCATTACTTTTTCCATGTCAGCAGGAGTCCAGCTGAACTGATCAAGAAGTTTATATGCGTTCGGCTTCTCATCTTCAAGACCTTGGCGGACCATCGTCTTGATTTGCTCTTCACCGCCGAATACTTCTTTAGGATCTTCTAGATATTTAAGGTCATATTTAGCGAACATCCAGTGTGGAGTCCAACCAGTTACAGCGATTGGCTCTTCGTTTTCAATTGCTTCACCTAGAGCAGTTGCCATAGCACCTGAAGAAGAAGTAGCAACTTCCCATCCAGCTAGGTTTTCGTATTCTTCTGTAGCTGTTTGCGCTGCAGCTACAACACCAGCACCAGCTTCGATACCTGTGATTTCGTAATTCATTTCTTCGCTATAGTTTGCCTCGCCTGAAGAACCTTCGCCTTCAGAACCTGATGTTTCTCCGCCTTCATCTGAACCGCAGCCTGCTGCGATTAACGTAAGTGAAAGTCCAGCGGCCATACTTAGACGTTTCCAGTCAAATTTAAACATGAAAAATGTCTCCCCTTTTAATAGTTTTTTTATAGAAAGGGCTGACTGATCAGCCCAAGCTAACTCTCTTTAGTCACCGCGCTGTGTGTTAAGGTTTTGAGTGAAGCGGTCGATGATGATCGCAAGAATAACGATACCTAGACCAGCTACGAAACCTGTACCTACTTCAGCACGCTGAAGACCTGTAATTACGGTTTGACCAAGTCCTTTGGCACCGATCATAGATGCGATAACAACCATGGACAAGGCAAGCATTACCGTTTGGTTGATTCCTGCCATAATGGTCTTCTTGGCCATAGGCAGTTGTACTTTAAATAGTTTCTGTGTACCTGTTGTACCAAAGGAGTCAGATGCCTCGATCAATTCGTGAGACACTTGACGAATTCCTAAGTTTGTAAAACGAACGGTAGGTGGTGTTGCGAAAATTACTGATGCGAACACACCTGGCACCATACCGATACTGAAGAATGCAACGGCCGGAATCAAGTATACAAAGGCCGGCATTGTCTGCATGAAGTCAAGAATCGGTGTTAAGACTTTTTCAACTACCTTACTTTTCGCCATCCAAATACCAAACGGAACTCCGATGATGACTGAAATGAGACTGGCGAATATGACGAGCGTAAAGGTATTCATCAATTCTTCCCATAGCTCTTGGTTTGCAATAAACCACAGGCCAATGACAGAGAATGCCATCAAGCCGAATCGTTTACCTGAAACGAAGAAGGCTAGCAAACCGACAATCACGATAAACAACCAGATTGGAATGCCCATCAGCCAATCTTCAGCAAAGATTTCGATGAAGTCACCGAAGTCGTTTTTAATAAAATCAAATAAGAACTCAAATGTGTCCGTTACCCAGTCCGTTGCGGATGATATCCACTCGGCTACTGGAATTTTAGGCATTAGTTCCATTTAGATTCACCTCACTTCCAGCTAGTGCAGCAATGACTGCTCCGCGAACGATAATTCCTTGTAGTTTGCCATCTTCTACAACAGCAACTGGAACTGGAGAGTCATGAATAATATCAAAGATCTCTTGCATCGATGTATCCTTCTCAACTTTCGGAATATCAGTGCGCAAGATTCCTTTCAAGTCTTTTACTTCTTTCTTCGCAGCTTCTGACACATCATCAGCTGTCACATAACCGTGTAGATTACGTTTAGCGTCTGTTACATAGATAGTAGATAGACCTTCTTTACGCATACGCTCTAAGGCGGTTCTTGGTCCGTGTTTCTCGACATCCACTGTTTCTGGACGTTTCATGATGTGTTCTGCTGACAATACTTTAGAACGATCAACGTCTTCAACGAATTTCTCAACATAGTCGTTGGCAGGGTTCACAAGAATCTCTTCCGGTGTACCGATTTGTACGATACGACCATCTTTCATCAATGCAATGCGGTCCCCGATTCTCAGAGCCTCGTCCAAGTCGTGTGTAATAAATAGGATGGTTTTCTTCATTGTTTCTTGAAGTTCAAGCAGTTCATCCTGCATTTCCTTACGAATTAGTGGGTCAAGCGCAGAGAATGCTTCGTCCATAAGCAGTACTTCTGGGTCGTTTGCCAGGGCACGTGCTAGTCCTACACGCTGCTGCATACCACCTGATAGCTGACCTGGGAACTGATTGATGTATCCGCCAAGTCCAACCATCTCAAGCGAGTCTTTCGCTTTTTGAGAGCGTTCTGATTTGTCTACGCCTTGTACTTCCAAACCGAACTCAGCATTTTCAAGTACTGTACGGTGTGGGAATAAAGCGAAACGTTGGAATACCATGCTCAATTTTTCACGACGGACGTCGCGAAGACTCTTCTTATCCATCGTAGCTAGATCTTTTCCGTCAATGTACACACTACCTTCAGTCGGTTCGATCAATCGGTTGATCAAACGAACAAGAGTAGATTTACCACTCCCGGATAGTCCCATGATAACGAAGATTTCTCCTTCTTCTACATCAAAGGAAGCACGGTTAACACCAACCGTATTGCCCGTTTTTTCTAAAATTTCTTCTTTAGATAAACCTTGATCTAAATATTGGGTCGCTTTTTTTGCGTTTTTCCCGAATATTTTAGACAAGTCTTTAACTTGAATGATCGGCACGTATCTCACCTCTTATAGTTGTTAGTTTTTAATAGTACGTTTTTGTTTCAAATATTACCGTACTCAATCAATCACCTTTCATAGTGTAATCTATTTGCAACAAAAAGTTCAAACGATAAATTCTTAAATTTAAGAACAAAAATTACGTACAGTTTAAACTGTACAAAGTAAAATAGCAGAATTGCTTCTTTTTTCGACAAATAACTACAAAATGCTTCTTCCTTCTCTGTTTTCATAAAAAACCAAAATATAGTAGTCTTGTCATAGCAACTGTTAGAAGGAGGATCTTATGGTATTAAAAGATCACCGATCATTAGAAGAAACCCATACAAAAGTCATTCACGAGTTTTCTAAGACATTAGAAATGTTTGGATTGACCCCGGCAGACGCGCGCTTGTTCGTCACTCTCTACATTAATAACGGACCGATGACGTTAGATGAGATGAGTGATGCATTAGGTAAAAGCAAAACCTCAATGAGTACAGGCATCCGTGGGTTACTCGATCAAGGACTTGTCGAACGTGTATGGAAGAAAGGGTTCAGAAAGGACCTATACAGAGCCAATGAAAACCTATATAAAAATTTCATGTCTTCCTATATACAAAAGTGGCAACTTGCAGCTGATGAGCAAGAAAATTCATTAAAGTCCATTGAGAACGATTTAAAAGAACAAATTCAGACTTTCTCAAAAGACAACCAGATGAAACAGGCTGATCACTTATACAAAAGAATCGAAGATATGAGAAGCTTCCACCAACTGATATCGGGAGCATTCCACGAACTGGACCCAGACAACCAATTTTCCTCTGAATGATTTTCATGCTATGCAGGTCGCCAAGACCTGTATAGTTTTTTATGACCCGGTATTTTTTACTATACCCATATCGAAATTTCCTAGCACATTATATCTTGAAAATTTTTTAATATGGCTTAATATTATAATTGGAGTCATGCAAATATAGTCATTGACCATCATTCCTTATTTTAAGGTTCCTCATTTAAAGCATGAAAAAAGACATTACCTAAAGAGGGTGAGCATTATGATGGATAAAATTTCAAAGAGAGAAGCTATTTTCTATAGCCACAAAATGGCCCAGTTGTCGAAAGCCTTGTGGAAAGCCATCGAGAAGGATTGGCAGGAATGGATCAAACCATTCCAATTGAATATTAACGAACACCATATTTTATGGATCGCTTACCATTTGAAAGGAGCAAGCGTATCTGAAATTTCAAAGTATGGGGTTATGCACGTTTCTACCGCTTTCAACTTCTCCAAGAAGTTGGAAGAGCGTGGTCTTCTCCAGTTCTCTAAACGGGAGAATGACAAGCGGAATACCTATGTAGAGTTGACGGAAGAAGGAGCAGAACTGCTTGAATCGACCTTGAATGAGTACAACCCGGAAGACAATTCCGTGTTGCGAGGTGTCCTACCTCTTACTGAAATGTATGGGAAACTCCCCGAATTCCTTGATTTGTCCGCTCTTATCAAAGAGATTTACGGAGAAGAGTATATGGATATCTTAGAGAGATCGCTTGAGGACATTGAAGAGGATGAAGCTTTATCTAAGCAGCCTACGGATATCGAAGCGTATAAGAAGAAATCGAAGTCTTCCTAGTTGTCATTTAAATAGACTTTGTAAATAAAAGCAGCTTGTAAGAATTTTATCTTACGAGCTGCTTTTATTGTTCTTCTTTACTTCTCATTAATTTTTCCATCAATTCGGGATAGATCCCCTCTTCGTAAAGAGCCTGCATCGTTTCTTCTACCGGAAGCTTGTAACATAGCATTCCTGCAAAGTGGAGTAGCAGAGGTTTATAATATACAAACCCCTCTTCTTGTTCTTCTGTATATCGCTCATTCAAGATATGTAATAACTCCATTGTCTCGTTATATTCAGATTCATTAAGATGTCGATCAATGACTAATCTGGTGAACGGATACCTGCTGAACTCCTCTATTTTCATGACTAAACGCAGGTGAAAATGAGACAATTGGTGCCCTCTTTCCGTTTTCACAATTTTCCCTCCAATAGCTCGAAGAATTGAGAGATCAATATCTTCTCTCATCCCCGTTATGACAGTTTTAGAGACAAATATATTTTTTACAAAAAACCTATTGCTTTTTCTTGAGAAACATACTATGATTCCTCATGTGCAACACAGAATAAATAACTATCAATTACTCATATCATATCGATATTTCTAATAAAATCACAGAATTTTTTCGTAGCAAAGGAGGATTCTTATGATGAACTGCTGGAAAACAGTGAACATCAACAAAGAATTCGGTCTCAACCGCGTTTATCTGATGTCGTTTTTGACTGGACTTTTGTCCTTTCTACTACTATATTTACCATTTTCCATGTACCATGGCACGCATGACATGAAAGATCACGGCTTCTTGCCTTTGTTGATTATCTTGTTCTTCTTGCCATCTATGCATCGACTTATGCATATATTACCTTTAGCACTCTTTTATAAACGATTCAAAGTAAAATTCAAGTTCAGAAAACGATTCATCCCGACATTCTCATACCAATGCAAGTCCATGTTGTCTAAACAGACTTCCATCATGATGGCACTGTCTCCAACGCTGTTCATCACAGTTCCTGCTTTGGTTATGAGTTGTGTGTTTCCTAACTACTATGCTTATTTAATCATCTTCGCAGCTGTCAACATCGGTTTATCCTTTTCTGATTTCTTGTATTTAAACTACTTTGCAAGAGCACCGAGAAAATGCCTGATCGAAAATGCCAAAGAAGGTTATGACATTCTGATCAGACAACACGAAATTTAAACATGCAGCGAACCTTAACAGCGGGTTCGCTGTTTTTCTTACATATGAGCCAATAAAAGTTCTTAATAAGACGATGATTATCACTTCGAATTACTGTTCATCAGCTGGAAATTTTGATAGAGTAGTTTCATAGGGATTAAAGGAGGTTCTTCACATGGCATTTGGATTTATCTTATACGCACTCGTTATACTATTCGTGTTCAACTCACTCACGAATTCCTTATGCTTGAAAACGAAGATGTCGAGCGAAAAGCAAACTAGAGTATTCCGTACCATCAACGTTCTGATTACTATCTTACTCATTTCTTCTTATGTAGAAGTGCTAAATACTTTATAAATCAACAGGCCGAGTACCCCGTACTCTCAAGGCCTGTTTTTTTTATGGTTAACCCCCACCTAAAAACCCTTTAAAGCAGGCCATTCTTTTTTTCACACTTTCTAGAACAAATGAGGCAAAATATGTTATATTAACTCATGGGCTGTTTGTGCAACCCCTCTACGTCAAGAAAATCATACTAATGTTTTGAGGAGTGTAAGAACATGAAGAAACTTGCCATCACGGCTGCTTTGGCAGCAAGCGTGTTTACGTTATCTGCTTGTTCATCAAGTGCTGAAGACTCAGAGACGATCGTTGCAACAGGTAATGGTGAAATTACGAAAGAAGAGTTTTATCAAGAACTGAAAAAAGCAAGTGGTGAAGATGTCATTAAACAACTTGTTAAACAAGAAGTTCTTGCGGAAAATTACGATGTTTCTGATGAAGAAGTAAATAAGGAACTAGAGGCAATGAAAGAACAAGCTGGCGGGGAAATTGACCCAGTTCTTCAGCAGTACAACATGTCCAGTGAAGAGGAACTGAAAGAAGCAATCCGCTTCAGCCTACTCCAAGAACAAGCCGTTACAGAAGATATAGAAATAACGGAAGAAGATATGAAAAATTACTACGACCGTATGAAGACAGAACTTCAAACAAGTCATATTCTAGTACAAGACGAAGAAACGGCTAAAGAAGTGAAGCAGAAGCTTAAAGATGGCGAATCTTTCGATGATCTTGCTAGCGAGTATTCTCAAGATGGATCCGCTAAGCAAGGTGGAAAGCTCGGATATATTGGCCTCGGAAAGACTGTACCAGAATTTGAAAAAGCTGCGTATTCTCTAGATGTTGGAGAAGTGAGTGAGCCTGTTCAAACACAGTATGGTTTTCATATTATCAAGGTGACCGACAAGCGTGATGTAGAAGACGTCGAGCCTTACGAAGACGTGAAAGACGATATCAAACGTACTCTTACAAGAGAAAAAGTGGACCCTGCAGCGCTTCAAGAGAAGATGGACAAGCTTATCCAAGAAGCAGACTTAGATGTGAAATTGGACGAATACAAAGGTCTCTTTGAAAAAGAAGAATCCAACGAAGATCAAAACACAGAAGAAGATACACAATCTGAATAATCAACCAAAAGCCAGGTGATCCAATCACCTGGCTTTTATTCTGACATCATATGCTTTTGTCGACGTTCCCTTTCCTCTTCGATACGATTAATGTACACTTGGCCTTCTTTCTCTATAAAATTCTGTTCCACTTTATGCTCCGCTCTCATCGCACGAATTGCCATATAGCCGCTCACAAAGATAAAAACAATACAAAAGAAGACCCAAACCGGCATTCCGAAAAACATGGTAGCTCCCCCCTCTTCTGTTTGCTTCTATCTTATGTGCTAGATGAACAAATTATGAACAAGCCTCCTATGAGAGTGCCTCCATCCTTTCCACCCGTTTGAACATGATCGCATAAACAATCGCACTTGCGACAGCTAGTACACCCAAAATTGCGAATGTATAGCCATAACCCGTGTAGTTCGAAATAATAAGGCTGACAGGAGCAAGCAGTCGCCCGAACGTGAACCTTAATGACGCTGCTGAAAAATATTGCCCTCGCATATTGTCTGGTGCAATCTTTGAAATGAAGCTTTCTTGAATGCCTACGACCATTAATTCCGCAAAAGTGAAGATTGCCATGGCAAGGATGAACAACCACAATTCTCCTGTTAGTCCATATACAGTGATACCAATTGCATATAGAATACTAGACGTAATAAATACTCTCTTCTCTTTAAAACGATTCATCCACTTCGTGACGGCAACGGTGAACAAGGCAACCAGCAAGCCGTTCTCCGCCAAGATCAACCCGAATGCTTGCTCTCCCGTCAATGTCAAAGACCAATCCCCTAAAGAAAATAGTGTTTGATTCTGAACCGTCTCACTCGTATAAACAGCAATGAGCAAGTCCAACTGCATGAATGTTTGCGCTACTAGTACTCCTGCAATGATAAACAACAAGAACGTTTTATCTTTTGCAATGACCCGATAGCCCCTAAGTTCGCTCCAGATTGCCTCAAGAGCACCTTGGTCCTTTTCTTTAACTCGTTCTTTCACAGTGGTCGTCTCTTCTAGGAAATAGTGCAGGACACCTGCTAAAAGCGCCGTAGCTATAACGGCTGCTGTGAGCACTTGAAAACGATAAGAATAAAAGACGACACTTCCTATAATCGGACCAATAACCACGGCAATGTTGATAGAAGTATAGAAAACAGCGAATACATCCGCCCGGTGCTTCTCTGGTACAACATCAGCCACCATGGCATGAGAAGCTGGCCAGTATAAAGCACCAAACACCCCAAGTAAACTGAATGCAATAAACGTCAGTATAGGTGAATCAAGCCACGGAGAATTAGCTAATGCGAACAATACAAACGATCCGCTCTCTCCTAGAGCTGCATACACCATCATCTTCTTTCTACCGAAACGATCGGCACAATACCCTCCGATCAAACTCGCTATCACTGAAAATAATTGAGATAGCACTAATAAGAAACCTGCTGAATCTTTACCAAATGACCGTTCAAAAAAGATCGTCATAAAAGGGAAGAAAGACCAGAACAAAATGTTCATCGTCCCTTCCCCGAACAAACGGATCTTTAAATTCCTGTCCCAATCTCTCCACTTCATCTCTTTATTCCCCTACTTTTCTGTATTTTTCTATTTTATTTCTTCAAATAAAAAAGCTATTCCTTCGGTCTCTTCGTCTATCATACAGGACGAAAAGAGACAGGAATAGCTTTGAATCCAGCACTTATGAATTTTTCTCATTCTGGTCAATTTTTGGAACGTACTTAAAGATTTCACCAGATTCTACGACGTGGATGAATCGCATCAACCAACGATAATAATTTTGAGCGTATTCGAGACGAGAGATATCATGCTCGATCTTCTCCATCAGCTCTTCGTCTTCCGCCTGGTCTTTCAATTTAAGTAACTCATGGATTGTTTCATCCGCTTCCTCTATGTTGGTTTCCGTATGATGTCTCCAGCGGCTGCCGAATAGCGAGGTGAAGGACTTATACCAATCTTCCTCGGATTTATATAAATCTTTACGAACACCTTTTTTAAAGGAAGGTTCGACCATTTTCATCTCAGACAAGGCTCGTACGCCTGTTGACATACTCGTCTTGCTCATTTCCAGTGCTGATCTCATGTCATCCAACGTCATTGGTTCTTCTGAAAAATACAAAACACCGTACAGGCGACCGATAGACGGTGTGACACCATACAGGCTCATATTCTTTGCAATGACTTGAATAAACTGTTCGATAGTTTCTTCGTATTTTGTCCATTCATTACTGTTTTTCTCTGGCAATGGGAACCCTCCAATTGCTATTTCCTCTGTAATCTTAAACATTTTACCATTAATGCATGCAATTTGCGACCTATTTCACGAAAGATGTTGAATTGATACTCGGTCTATAAATCGAGGCGACTCGGTCCTCCATGTCATGAAGATTACTTGATGATCATAAGAGAGCTCATGTAAGATTGCAAACATTTCATCTTGCCTGTCTTCATCAAAGTTAACAAAAGCATCGTCGATGATAAATGGAAGAGAAATAGTAGTGCTCATCAATTCACCAAGAGCTAGACGGATGGAGATGTACAATTGGTCTTGTGTACCTCTAGACAGCTCTTCTACTGTGTAACGCTGTCGGTTCTCATGCTCAACAATCAACGTTTCACTCTCATGAGATAACCGGACCTCTCTATACTGGTAAGAGGTAAGCCTTGAGAAATAACGAGCCGCTGACATTATGACTTCAGGAAGGTAACGCTCTTTGTACTTGGTTTTTGTCTGTTGCAATAAGTTCAAAGCTACTTGATAGACCGCCCATTCTCTAGCCTGTTCATTCAAGGTATTCCGTTCTGCTTCCAGATGGTGAAGAGAACGGGAAAGATCTTCCGAAGACTCCAAGACTGCAAGTTGGCTCTTACAATCGGCAAGCTCCTGCTGGTGGTAAAGGAGAGATTCCTCTACTCTTTCGCGATCTTGAGTCAATTCTTCTATCTTTACTTTTACCTTAGATTCGTCTATTGATTCATTCCAGACACCAAAGTTTGTTTGTTCGTCCTCTGAAAGCATTCTATTCAACTGCCGTTTGAGATCATCGGCGGCCTCGATATTCGCCTTATGTTTTTCATACTTGGTAAGTTGATGGTAGAAGCTTTCCTCATCTGTTACCTCCGCTTTTTCGAATAAATCCAAGCGCTCGTCTTCGAGCGTCTCTAGTTGGATCTGAAGCTCGGACTGTCGCTGTTGCTCCTCTCCTTCTTGTTGACGTATCCGTTTGAGTTGATTATGAATCTCCTTTTGGTCAGCCACCCATTTCCGTACTTGTTCAAATGCGTCACTCATTTTCTTTTGATTCCATTCCCATTTGTTTACATGATAAAACGCTTTTAAGCCAGAATTTAATCGATCGATTTCCATTCTTCTCGTTTGAAGGTCAGCTTGCACTTGCTCCCACTCACTCTGTTTTTCTTGCGCCTGTGAAAAGAGGCGGAACAACTGCCCCCAATGTTCAATCGAGACTTTGGTTAAAAACGGATATAGCTGTTCCTGCTCTGATAACCGGCTTTCTAATCGTTTGCCCTTCTGTATCATATGATTCCTACGTTCTTCTAATTGAATATCCTCGTGATTGGCCATCTTCCACTGATCTTGTAAATGGGACCACTCGCTCTTTTGTTGATCATAAGTGTTCAGCTTTCTACGATATTCATCCAGCTCAATCGAATGGACCGCAGTTTCATCTGAAGGGGGTGCGGATTTCGTCAGAACCCATAACGCATAGGCAGCTAACCCTATTCCGACCAGGGTGAATATTCCACCTACCATTTCGGTAATCGAGGTGAACAACCAGCCCATCACTAGCAACAGCAAAGAGGATGCAGCAATGAGTCGAACTTTCTTTTGCTGGGATTTGCTATTAGATCGTTTTCTACTAGATTGTGAAAAAGCATGATCAACTGCTCGAGTGGCATCTTCAAGCTCTTGATCACTCAACATATTAGACTCGATCGCAGCTATCTGATCGGATAGCCGCTCCTGATGTGCTCTCAATTTTCTCCACTCATCTGATAGCTGTTCCTCTTCTGCTTGAAGAGTCTTTGATTCCTCTTGAAGCGACCTCCAGGTGTCTTCTGCGTAGAAAGGAAGGGAATAGTTGGTCAACTCTTCCTTTTTGATTCCTAAGTCCAGTTGTATAAGCTCTTGTTCAATTTGTTCCTGGAGACGTAGTGCACGATTTTCAAGCGACTCCATCTCCCTACACATGTGGTCATATGATGATTGTGCAAAAAGCCAATGTTCGCCTTCTTTCAACACCGATTCATCTACTTGTTCTGCTTCTAATGATTGACGTTCTCCCCTTACCTTCTGTAATGTATTTTCTATTAAGTTCGCTTGACTTTGGAGAGGTAGAATCGCTTCTTTCACTTGTTGGTATCGGATGCTCCCATTTTCCGGAAACGGAACGCTTTTGATTCCTGCTACTCTCTTTTGATGGTATTCGTTCAGGACCGGCAGCGCTTTGTGAAGTTGCTCTGAGCGGGATAGTTCCTGACGAAGGTGGCTCATCTGTCCCGTATCATCCTCAATCTGTCGCTCTAAAGTGTACTGCTTTTCTTTCAAGCCTTCATATTTTTTTATTTCTTTTTCTTTTTCTGATTGCTCTTTGGCTAATTGTTCCACTCGCTCCAACTGCTGATTGAGGAGTGGCTTCTTTCCTTTTGGCTTGAAGCGGTCCATCGCATTCTTTTCAAGCCACCTCTCGGTTTGATAAATATAGTCTGAGCCAGTCAGTCCGATATTCAATAATACTTCACCGAGTTCATGACCACTTAATTGATGTATGTCTAATAGATCTTGAGCGGAGAAGCTGAAAATAGAGTGAAACATTTCCCTATTTGTACCTTTTAACCGGTCTAGGAGCCACTCCTCCCCCATTTCGTCCCCACTCGGAAGTTTGCAGACGGCTTCCCCGCTACGTATGTCCTCCACTCGTTCTATAATGACCTCGCCAAGAGAATCGATTTCTACAATCAGCTGTCCTCCCACAGGACCACCCGTTTTCGGCTTAAAAAAAGCTCTTTGTTTAGGCGGTAGACCAAAAAGCATATATAAGAGAAATTGTTGTAAGGTAGACTTTCCCGCCTCATTCTTCCCTGTGACTGCTGTCATTCTCTTAATATCAAAATGAAAGGACTCATTTTTCCATTTCCCGAAACCGTATACTGTCGCTTTAACTATTTTCATTTCCATTCCTCATTTGCTACTAGCTTATCCACTACTAAACGTTTGGCCTCTTCCAAAATATCGCGCTTGTCTTTCTCAGACCAATCCTGCAAGTGTTTAGAAAGTTTTCTGTGATTCAGTACAGGTTCCATCCATTCATCAAGGACAAGTGTATCTATTGAATCCGCTTCCCTGAGTAAGGCACCTGCGAAATGTTGACCTTTCTTCACCTCATCTTCTTGCCAAGAAGGCTGATCGGTTACATGGATGCTATCAATCCAGACCCAGTTATCGTAGTCATTCTCTCCATCATTCACGACCGAAACCCATTCGTCCAGAATTCCTTCAGCTTGCCACTTATGTAATAGCCCTGTTTCTGAAATGAAATGAATGTCTAACATAACTGGATTAGAAGTCTCCACGTCCTGCTTCGCTTGCTCCAATATCGGTTCCAGCTGTTGAGGTGACGATAGCGTATCTATTCGAACTGTATGGCTTTCATACGTTAATGAATGGAGAGGGACAAATGTAAGTCCGGCCCCCTCAGAGCGCAGATCCACTACATAACAACCTTTCTCTCCCTGTTCTTTACGAGAACGTCCTTGGACATTTCCGGGGTATACTACCGGTGGTTCTTCAGAAAGAACTTCGCGCTTATGGATATGCCCAAGTGCCCAATAGTCCATTTGCTTGTTATACAGCTCTTCTAAAGTAAAAGGAGCGTAAACATCGTGATCTTCTTTTCGTGTATCAACACTTCCGTGAAGTAAGGCGATATGGTAAAGGGGGCCGAATTCCTTTTGAAATGATTCTACTTTTCTATCAGAAACGTGTCTACTTTCATAGCTGAATCCGTAGATATTCGCCATATGCTGCCCGTCTTTGGTAAAAGGAACACTCTCGACGTCCTGATGTTTGAATTCGTGAACATTACTTGGGAAATCAACCGTGTACTTGGTTCCATTTACATAGTCATGGTTACCATAACTAACAAAGACTTCGATTCCGTGTTTGTCCAACCTGTAGAATCCATTCCTCAAGTGAATCTGGGCTTTCAAACTACGTAATTCTTCATCATACAAATCGCCAACAAGTAATACAAAATCCACTCTATGCTGAATCGCTTCTTCTATCAATTTGTCAAAGGCACGGAATGTACTCTCCCTCAGCTGCTCGAGCAACTTAGTCGGAAGATGGCGCTTGTTCTTGAATAGACTGTCCAAGTGTAAGTCGGCACTATGTATGAACCGTAAACAATCCCCCATCTAATAACCCCTTTCTATTTGTATCAACCGCTAGTTGAAAGATGCATTTATTGTAACGTATTTACTGAAGATATCCCATAAAGATCAAGCGATCACCGATAAAAAAAGGCTTATGGTTTCCCATAAGCCCAAGCTTATTTATTTTTCCCTTTTTGCAATTTGAAGGGCTGATTTTATATCTTTCAGTGAAGAAGACTTTCCATAGAGCAAAACCCCACCTCGATAGACTCTGGCACCGATCCAGCCTAGTAGGACAATCGAACCTACTAGGATGACAAGAGACAGTCCGACTTCCCAAGCTGGAATTTCCAACATCCCAACGCGAAGGAACATAATCAATGGAGTAAAGAATGGAAAGTAAGAACTGATCGTCACAAACTTCGAATCTGGAGTCCCGAGACCGATCACCGCAATCATGAAAGCTGCTACTACAAGCAATGTCATGGGCACCATCAATTGCTGTGCGTCTTCCAGGCGACTGACGAGCGAACCTAGTGTCGCTGCAAGCGTAGCATAGAGTAAGTAACCTAAAATGAAGAACACCAAAGCATAAACAATTGTTCCCGGATCAACATTAGTCAACCCTACGGAATCCAGGAACGATGCTTGCCCTAACTGTTGACTACGCTGAATCGAAAAGTATCCGACGATGACAAACAATGCAAATTGGGTTAACCCTAACAAGGCAATCCCTAATATCTTAGCGAACATTTGAGAAACAGGGGAAACACTTGATATTAAAATCTCCATCACTCTGCTGGATTTCTCCGTTGCTACTTCTGTAGAGATCATGTTGCCATACATCAAAACGGATATATACATAAAGAAGAGCATGATGTAAACAATACCTCTCGTTTGATTGAGCTCTTCCTGAGATTTGGCCTGATCTTTCAAAGCGACAAGTTCAAAGGCAACAGGAGCAGTAATTTCTTGCAGCACTTGCTGATCAACGTTGGCCCGTTCTGTCGCAACAGAAGCCTTTACTTGTTGCAAGGACTGCCTTATCGTTTCGCTGACTGATGTATTGGCAATTTGGTTCGAATAGAAAGTTCCTTCAGGGAGGCCATTCGCTCCTTCTTTCATCGAAACCGCTGCCTCGTAATCGCCATCCTCTACTTCCTGCTTCGCCTCTTCTATTGTTCCATCGTATGACTGAATGGATAGATCATCATTAGAAGCGAGCACCTGGCTCAGACTCTCTTGCCACTGCGCATCCTCTGAGAGTACTGCAACTTGTTTCGCGTCCTGGTCGCCGCTGAAAGTTTCTATGATCGACTGCAAGTTGGAAACGACGAGAATAAGCATAATCGTAATAATAGTTGTAATGATAAAGGCTTTCGACTTGACTCGGTTTTTATACGTATGAGCAAGGATCGTAAAGAACTTATTCATAAGATGCCCCCACTTTCTCAATGAAAATATCGTTCAATGTAGGCTCTTCTAAATCAAAGGTTCGAACAAACCCTTTACCATAAAGCTGTTCAAAAACGTCACTTGCCACGCTCTCATTCTCCACTTGAAGGCGGCACCCCTCTGAAAGTGGCTTGTATTTCGTGACACCTGCCACCCTCTCTAAAAAGGAAGTATCAAAATCCGCTTTGATAT
Organism: Halobacillus salinus; assembly: GCF_004684905.1. Taxonomy (GTDB): domain Bacteria; phylum Bacillota; class Bacilli; order Bacillales; family Halobacillaceae; genus Halobacillus; species Halobacillus salinus. The sequence goes on from NZ_SRJC01000001.1 coordinate 1,853,490, forward strand.
GGATGTTCTTCTTCCCGAATGAGCGTTTAATGTCTTTCAATCCCCCGCGCACGACAGGCTTACCTTTGTGAAGGATACATAGGTTTTCGCATAATTCTTCCACGTGCTCCATCCGGTGAGAAGAAAATACAATCGAGGTTCCCGCATTCTTCAAATCCACCACTGCCTGTTTCAGCATTTCCACGTTCACCGGGTCCAAGCCTGAGAATGGCTCATCCAGAATAAGAAGCTTCGGCTTATGGAGGACAGCTGAGATAAACTGGATCTTCTGCTGGTTCCCTTTAGACAACTCTTCCACTTTCTTATTATGATAATCCGGGACCTTGAATCGCTCTAGCCATTGATCTACTTCCTTCAAAGCCTCCGATTTAGACATTCCTCTCAATTTACTTAAATAGACAAGCTGCTCTTTCACCTTCAGCTTAGGATAGAGACCTCTTTCTTCTGGTAAATAACCAATCAAATGGCTTTGATCGTAACCGATTTTTCCGTTATTCCAAGATATAGAACCTTCTGTCTGATCGATCAACCCGAGAATCATCCGGAATGTAGTGGTTTTGCCTGCACCATTCGCCCCAAGAAATCCGAAAATCTGTTTCTCAGGAATTTCAATCGATAGGTGGTCGACAGCTGTAAAAGAGCCAAATCGTTTCGTGACCTCATTTAGTCGTAACGTCATATGTACGTCCCCCTTCTCTTAAGATTACGTTCCCATCTATCCATATGTTTCACTTTTATGAAAAAGTTATCGTTCTAGCAGGAATATCGACAAACACCGAGAATTTATTAAGAATGAACACCTATTCAGGAGGGAACTAGTGTGAAGACTTATTATCTTACAGCTTTTGAAAAAGATGGGAAGAATGTGTTGGATGAAACATTTGAAGCAGAGAATGACGATGCTGCTAAAGACATTGGACAAAAGAAATTGGTGGAGCATGGGTATCACGAGCATACCCACCGCTGTGTCGCTCCGAACGGCCACCTTGTCCTTTTCCATCGCTAATAGAAGGATAAAACAATGCCCCCAAGCGACGCTTGGGGGCATCTATTAATTTCCTCGGAAAGAAGGCTTCCTCTTTTCAAGGAAGGCTTGCACACCCTCTTGGTGATCATGACTGTTCCTGAGCTGCCACTGGTTCTCTCTTTCCTCGGCCAAATAACGCTCTAAAAGCTCTAGACCATGTTGATGGTAAATGTTTTTGGTTGCTACCATAGACTGAACTGGGCGATGACTCCATTCCATTGCCAATTGTTCGGCAGCTTCTCGAACATTGCCTTGCACCACAAGGTCGATCAGCTTCACATCATATGCTTCTTTAGCCGATAATTGCTGACCGTTCCAGGCAAATTGCTTCGCTTGATGGGTTCCCAATCGCTGCTCCAGCCAAAAGTGCCCACCTCCATCCGGTGCAAGCCCGATGCCAATGAAATTCATCGATACACTCGCATCCGCCTCAGCCATCACATAATCAGAAGCCAAAGCAATGCTTAAACCCAGTCCAACAGCTGAACCATGTACAGCTGATATAACAAGTTTCGGCAGCGTATAGAGCGTCTTCACTATCGCTTCGATATCATTCATTACTTGATGGTACTTCTTTTCATCCCCTGTTTCCTTCATCATGGCAAGATCTCCACCTGCGCAAAATCCAGGTCCTTCCCCTGACAAAATAACAATTTGCCCGGGCATTTCGCTCACACGTTTTACAACATCTGCAAATTCACTCAACATGTCCACGTGAAGCGCATTATATTTATCTCCACGATTCAGAATGAGATGAATGACATTAGCCTTCTCTTCCACTTTAAAGAAACTCATATTCCTACCCCTTTTGTAAACGCTTTTCTAACATAATTCGACGACTGGACGGAAGAGTCCTTCCAATTGTCGACATGTTTTTTTTAGGAGAAGGACCATTGTAATGAATCAGGGACAAAAAAAGCCACCTCGAAAGGTGGCTTTCATTCTTACATTATTGTTGTGGTTCTTCTGGGTTACCATAAAGCTCTTCAAGAGGCTTCGTGATGATACGGCTAACGTCATTGATTACTTGGTTCAGACGTTGTTCCTGCTCCATCAATGTAGAGATTTGTGGGTGTTGTTGAACAAGTTCTACAACTTTACGAGCTTGTTCTACTTCCTCTTCAGAAATCTCTTCCCCTTGCATTTGTTTCTGTTGAAGCGTCATTTGAGTTTGACGGAAATCGTCGAACATCTTCTTCGCAGCTTCATCATTCATAACGGCTTCGTATGCTTCTTTCAAACCGTTAAACTCTTCACTATTTCGAATTGCTTTCTCTAAATCATATGCATGATCATAAATATTAGCCATAAATAAAGTACCTCCTAAGTTTCGTTCTTTGACTCCTTCACCACTATAACAAACTTGGGGAGGTTCTGTATAGGAAAGCCCATTATCCGAGGAAAAGAACCAAAAGACCTTGCAAAAGCCCGATTGCTCCTCCAAGTAGTGCCCCTAAATAAGTGATCATTTTGAACTCTCTTCTTGAGATTCCAAGGACCATTTCTTCTAGCCGATCCAATTGAAATGCCTGTACTTCCTCTTGGACAATCTCAGATAGATGCATGGATTCCATTAGACCCTCTATCCTCTCAGAAAGCAAGTGAGAGAACTTTTCGACAAGCATCGGCGTAAGACGTTCGATCACTATTTCTCTGTAAGGATTCGTCCATTCTTTCATTGTCCTTTCCAACCATGGTTCAAAAGGAAGGGACTTGGCTATCGTCTGTCCGAGAATATTACCGACTAATTCCGATCCGACCTTTTCTTCGTAAAAACCGAAAGGCTGCTTAAGCATCTTCTCGACTTCGACGCTCAACATTTCTTCCAGCCACTGCCTCGTTTCTTCTTTTTGAGCATATTTAAGAATGGCTGGATAAAGACGTTCCGTTAATCCATCAGATCCAAGGAAAGAAGAGATCATATTGCCAAGAAACCCTTGGTTATCTAAGTAGTTTTCGATAAGGTCCGTCACTTTACGCCTACCTTCAGAGCTCTGAAAGTATTCCGTCGTTCGATTCTGGATAAGAGCAGCAGCCTGCCCTGTACCTTGTACTAATTTAATCCTCCACTCTTCAGAAAGAACATCTTCTAGCGGAGATTCCCTATATCGGTCCATCACCGAATGGTAACGACTCTCCACCCATGTGGCGACATTCTGTTCAAGGTCTTCCGCTGTGACATTCATACCGAATTCCTTTAACAGTTCATGCAATGTGAATTCACGATCCATCAACTTTTCGACTTCTTTTTGAGCCCATGAAGTCATTTGTTGTTGAAAAACAGGTCTCTCCAACTTCCTTCTCAATCCATCCGCGGTCAATAAATGCTCCACGACCATCCGTCCGAGCTGTTTAGCCAGTTCTTCTTGTCGCTTTGGAATAAGACCTGGAGTGAATGGCAGCTTTAATTTCCCGATATATATGGCTTTATAAGGGCGAAAAAGCATTTTAATTGCTAATGAGTTGGTTACGCCCCCGATAGCAGCTCCGATGACCACCATCATAATTAAAAGTAGAAATGTATTCATGCGTTAAACCTCTTTCCTAATGCTGTACCCAAGTATAATGGATATTTCTCTCAAGCGCCAACACCAGCAAATTTCTCAAGAACGAATCATGCGTTTTTAAATGGAGGACACTCTATAAACAAGGAGGTGAACACTATGGAGAAGAAAGGTAGAAAAAACCCAGCCCCAGAAGGAAAAGACAAGTACGAGTTGGACGTGGATCGTATGATCAATGAAGGTATGGCTGGTGGCACTGTGAAACCTGTATATGGAAGAGAACAAATCGAAGAAGCCCATGAAATTCCGGAGCAAGAATAAAGAATATGACAAGAGGTTGATCAACCCAGCCTCTTGTCCCTTCTGATTCCCACAAAAAAAGTATGAAGCAGCCGCTCCATACCTTTACAATTCTTATCGACTTTTCACGATCATTTGAACTGCTTCATTGATCAGTTCTTCAGCGGATCCACCTTCTTGCTGGGCCTCACGAATACATTCCTCAAGGTTTCTTGCCACAATATATCCCATCGCACGATCCATTGCAGAGCGCGCAGCAGAAAGCTGGGTGATGACGTCCTTACAATCTTTCTCTTCTTCCATCATCTTAAGCACGCCTCTTACTTGTCCTTCGATTCGTTTCAACCGGTTTTTCGTCTCTTGACCGTAAAGGCTTTTTTCTTTTACATGATCCACAGTAATCCCTCCTAATCCTTTGTTTACATCTCTATAGAAATCCTGAACATACAGGTGCTAGCGAATACATACTTACCTATGTATACTAATAATAGTAAATATCTCATCAAAAAGGAAGATAATTGTTTATGATCAGCCAGTTACAGACAATCTACCCCTCCCTCTTGTTATTAAATCCTGATGAATGTGCTCATCCGGAGAACTATTATTGGTTTCAGACGGAAGAAAATGAGAGCATCGCTATCCTTAAAGAAGAAGTAGATGATAAAGATAACAAATTATTGTCCCTTTTCCTATCTCCTATCCATTTGGACTACTTATGGGGCACAGAGCGCGAGCGGACATGGTATTACTATGTTAAAGGGAAGTCTGATGTATATCCAGAGAAGCGGCCTTTGCACTATCGTTTTGTCTTCTTTCATATATCAGAACTACCTATTCAAAAAGAGTCTTTCCACGAAGCGTTTCAATCTCTTTTCCCTGAACGGATGCCGATTTTCTTTGAAGACGATCACAACGGCTTCATTATAGAAGAATTCCTCTCACCAGACCAAGAGAGCATCTCGTTCCATGAAATGATTGACGTGATCATGAGTGACTTTTACACGAAAATCCGCTTCTATATAAGTGATATGAGCTCTTCGATCGAAGAGGCGCCAGAACTGTTTGAATGGGCTTCATATAATATGGAAATTGCAGCTAAGTACCGCGTCTCCCATGTAGCCAGCCACAAAGATACTCTACCTTACGTCTACATAGACGCACTTCCTGCCTCTCACAAAAAACAGATCCAGCGCAGGATGGTACAAGAAGTGGGAGACGAATCTGATCTCCTCCATACCATCAAGGTGTTCCTTGAATCAGGTTCCAATGCCACGTTAGCAGCTAAACGATTATATATGCACCGCAACAGTCTACAGTATCGAGTAGATAAGTTCATTGAGAAAACAGGGTTTGATGTGAAGAGATTTGATGAGGCAATGATGGTCTATCTTGCTCTACTACAGTTAGAAGACCGACAAGCGGAATAAAACAGACAGGATGCACAAAGACTTACAGAGATCTTTGTGCATTTTGTCTATTTACCGTGAAAGCGCCATCATATAGACTTGTAACTAGTTAAGAAAACGATTTCAAAAAACTTGGGGGAATACAAATGGCAGAATTAGTGCTGAACAATATCGACAAAGTCTATGACAAAAAAGTAAAAGCGGTAGATGACTTCAATCTTCACATTAAAGACAAAGAATTCATCGTATTCGTAGGTCCGTCTGGTTGCGGTAAATCGACGACGCTCCGCATGATCGCAGGGCTAGAAGAAATTACAGATGGTGATTTCTTAATCGATGATAAACGTATGAATGACGTAGCACCTAAAGACCGCGACATTGCGATGGTATTCCAAAACTACGCACTTTATCCACACATGAACGTTTATGACAATATGGCATTCGGCTTGAAGCTTCGTAAAATGGATAAATCAGAGATTGAGCGCCGCGTTAAAAACGCAGCGAACATTCTTGGATTAGAAGCTCTTTTAGACCGTAAACCGAAGGCACTATCCGGTGGTCAAAGGCAGCGTGTTGCTCTTGGGCGTGCGATTGTACGTGACGCTAAAGTATTCTTGATGGACGAGCCGCTCTCTAACTTGGATGCGAAACTTCGTGTACAAATGCGTGCCGAAATTCAAAAGCTTCACCAGCGTCTTCAAACGACAACGATCTATGTTACCCACGACCAAACAGAGGCTATGACGATGGCTACCCGCCTGGTCGTTATGAAAGACGGTATCATCCAGCAAGTCGGAGCACCTAAAGATGTGTATGACAAACCTGAAAATATCTTCGTAGGCGGTTTCATCGGATCCCCTGCTATGAACTTCCTTAACGGAAAGCTTGGAGAAGGTCATATTGAACTAGGTGATATCAAGATTGCTGTTCCAGAAGGGAAAATGAAGCCCCTTCGCGAGCAGAACTACATCGGTAAAGATATTGTTCTAGGAGTGCGCCCAGAAGATATGCACGATGAACCGGTATTTATTGATGCCAACCAAGACAAAAAAATCACAGCCGATATTGAAGTGGCTGAATTGATGGGATCTGAATCCTACCTATATAGTAAATTGAACGATCAAGAATTCATCGCTCGTGTTGATTCCCGTTCCGATATTAAAGGCGGCGAGCAAATCGATCTTGCGATTGATATGAACAAAGTACACTTCTTTGATAAAGATACGGAACAACGTATCCGATAAGTCTATATCTCTGGTCTCCCCCTTTTGACCATACGATACAAGAAGAGCACGGTTTAGTGGGCCGTGCTCTTCTTCTTTTATTTCGCTTGTATATCTTGGAAGCCACATTTATTACACACAAACATATGCACACATTCATCAGTATTGGAAGAATCTTTATCCCCGTCCACCAAATCAGTGTACTTTGCATCAAGATATGGGCTGTATTCATCCAGGAAATCCGTTACTCTTCCCTTGTCATACATTGTTCCATCGCACCTGGGACATGGCTTCTTCTCCTCTAGCCAACCATTGCACATCCCACATTCCTTCATAAAACTAACCACCTTAACAAAAAATAAAGAGGAAGGGCGCACCCTTCCTCTTCCATCACACGTATTTAATTACTTTTGGTAAGGTTTTTGTCCGCCGAATTGTTGCTCAGCCATTTGGACAAGACGCTTAGTGATTTCTCCACCTACAGAACCGTTAGCGCGAGCTGTAGTATCAGCACCAAGACTTACACCGAATTCTTGTGCGATTTCGTATTTCATTTGGTCTAGAGCTTGTTGTACGCCAGGTACTACTAGCTCGTTTGAACTGTTGTTGTTAGCCATGTGTCTCACCTCCTGTAACCGTAGTATGGGTCGGGTGGTGAGAAATTATGATAAAAAAATCATATCCAATTAATGGTTATTTGGCACAAGTGGCTCTATTACAAAGAAAAAAGGCTATTTTCTTTATGAATTTGGCTTCGTCATCGCTTTCGGATCAACGTATTCATCGAATTGTTCTGCAGTTAAATGCCCTAATTCAACAGCTGTTTCTTTTAATGTTTGGTCTTTTTCAAATGCTGTCTTAGCGATTTTAGCAGCATTCTCGTATCCGATATGCGGATTGAGCGCTGTTACCAGCATAAGTGAATCCGTTAAATACTTTTCAATTTGTTCATGGTTCGGCTCCATTCCACTTACACAACGCTCATCGAAGGATAGCATACTGTCAGCGAGCAGCTGAGCGGATTGAAGGAAATTATAAGCGATTACGGGTTTGAATACATTCAACTCAAAGTTCCCTTGACTTGCTGCGAAACCGATCGTCGCATCATTTCCCATTACTTGTGCCGCAACCATGGTGACAGCTTCGCTCTGTGTCGGGTTTACTTTACCTGGCATAATGGAGCTTCCTGGTTCATTAGCAGGAATCGTAATTTCACCAATACCACAACGCGGACCACTGGCAAGCCAGCGCACGTCGTTTGCAATCTTCATCAAATCAGCAGCCAATGCTTTCAGAGCACCATGCACGTGTACCAGTTCGTCATGAGAAGTCAATGCATGGAATTTATTCGGAGCAGAAAGGAAATTCTTCTCCGTCACCTCGTTGATTTTCGTTACTACTTTCTCAGAAAAGTCTTGGTGGGCATTCAAGCCTGTCCCGACTGCCGTGCCGCCTATAGCCAGTTCTTTCACATACGTTGTACTTTCCTGAAGCATCGCTTCCGTTTTCACAAGCATCCTGTGCCATCCGCTAACTTCTTGACCAAGGGTAAGTGGTGTCGCATCTTGTAAATGCGTACGACCAATCTTCACGATGTCGTTAAACGCTTCCATTTTTTCTTGTAAGGTATTTTTCAATTGAGTTAATGCAGGGATTACTACATCCTCAACCTTCCGGACAGAGGCGATATGCATCGCTGTCGGATAAGTATCATTAGAGCTTTGAGATTTGTTGACATCGTCGTTCGGGTGAAGACGCAATTCCGATCCTTGCTCTTCCAGCCATTGATTTCCGACATAAGCCATCACTTCATTGACGTTCATATTGGACTGGGTACCGCTTCCTGTTTGCCATACTACTAATGGAAAATGCTCTTCTAATGTACCAGTCAAGATTTGATCGGCTGCATATTCAATCGCATCCGCTTTTTTCTCTTCAAGAAGACCAAGTTCAAAGTTCGCTCCCGCTGCACTTTTTTTCAAAATGGCGAAGCCTTCAATGACTTCTTTCGGCATTTTTTCATCGCCAATCGGGAAGTTCTGTTTACTACGCTGCGTTTGTGCTCCCCAATATTTTTCACTTGGAACTTTTATTTCACCAATCGTATCTTTTTCCACTCGATAGTCCATATAAATCCTCCTTCAATTTTCCCGTGTTCGTTTTCATTGTATCAAGAATCTTTTGAACAATCACTACATACCTTTTTCGGCAAATTTATCTGATTATTTACATTTTTCAGATTATGGTGTATAGTATGAATATCAAACGAAAGGAGGCAGATACAGCAATACGAATCCGAGGAAGGGAGGATCGTCGGACAAGCGTCATTGCTGGTGTTGCTTTACTTTTCAAATGGGTATAAAAGGTGACCGTAAAGAGCTTGACTTCGTCAGGCTCTTTTGGTTATGTAAAAGAAAAACACGAGGTGATGGAATTGCCGAATACATGGACACACATCCTGTTTGTGGATCAGCTTTGCGAAAGGATAGAAAGAAAAGACCTCCTTGAGACCTCCTCTCTCGCCTTACATATCGGCGCACAAGGTCCAGACCCTTTCTTTTATCACCGATTCCTTCCGTTCCTTTCAGCTGGGGATGGTGAAGCATTGGGAATGCAGTTACATACCCAACAGTGCGGGCCTTTCTTAACAGATATGATCGAGCGCGGGAAAGAAGAGAAGAATACCATCCAAGCCTATATTCTCGGGTTTGTAAGCCACCATTACCTAGACCGTGTTACACATCCTTATATTCATTACCACTCTGGATACGAAGGAAATAAACACCAAGAACTCGAAGTAGCGATCGATACGCTCATGATGCAGAGGGTCCGAAATATGAAGACATGGAAAATTCCCGTCCATAAAGAACTCAAGCCAGACGCAATAGATTCCATCAGCCATTTCCTGTCTGATCTCATCGTGGAGCATTATTCAGACTGGTCCACGGATCGTGCGAAGAAAATCACGAAGCGATCCTACAAGGACATGTATCTAGCTCAGAAGCTATTATTCGATCCATGGTACTGGAAAAATAAATTCTTGGGAGCATTCGTCTCTTCCTTTTCCCATCAACCTCTACAGGATAATAGGGACTACTTGAACGAAACGAAAGCTACATGGCACCATTCCGCCACGAACGATCCATCAGCTGATTCATTTCTCGAACTGTATGAATCAGCTGCAAAAAAAGGAGCAGACCTTTTCACAGACATTCTGCACTACTGGTCCACTCCTTCTCAAGAACTTTTAAAAGCGATTGAAGTGAAAATCGGTAATATTTCTTATGACACTGGACGACCACTCGAAGAGAATCAAACCAACTTGTACAGCTCACCAATTGTATAATCAGGATTTATAAACGACTGGCTCTTGGGAAGGGTCGGTCGTTTGTTTTGCCTCTTCCACACCTTTATCTACATCTACAAACCATAAGAGAATAATTCCTACGATGAAGAAAAACACCAACGATAAGATTCCTAATCGACTGGAACCAGTCATTTGTCCGACCAATGCAAAAGCAAAGGGTCCGAAAATGGCAGAAAACTTCGCGGAAATGCCGTAAAACCCGAAAAATTCTGCATGACGATCAGCAGGTACCATTCGTCCAAATAAGGAACGGCTAAGCGCCTGCGCCCCACCTTGCACCATTCCCACACAGATTGCCAGTATATAAAAATGCAAGGCAGAACTCATAAAGTACCCGAACACAACGATGACTAAATAAGCAAATAACGCAAGCATCAGAGCCCTTTTTGCTGTTATTTTGCCAGCCAACCATCCGAATAAAAAAGCAAATGGAATGCCGACGAATTGAGTGATCAATAAAGCAATAATGAGGGAATTGCTATCTATGCCGATATCACGCCCATATATAGTCGCCATTTTGATAATCGTAGATATGCCATCATTATAGAGCCAAAAAGCTACTAAAAATACTAGCAGCTGTTTATATAGCTTCAATTCTTTCACTGTTCTAGCTAATCTTGAAAATCCAATCACTGCATACGACTTCGTTCTTTCCGGCTGCTGTTTCTTCTCTTCCACGACATTTTTGATAAGTGGAATAGTAAATATGAACCACCAAATCCCTACCGAAATAAACGCTAAGTGCGTACCGGCAAGGCTGTCTGTGAGACCGAACCATTCGTATTTCAAAATCATAAGTAAGTTGATGGCGAGTAAGATACCACCACCAATGTAACCGAAGGCAAAGCCTTTCGCCGAAACGGAATCTATATTAGATTCATCCGCTACTTCCGGCAAAAATGCATCGTAAAATACATTCCCACCCGAGAAGCCGATCGTGCCGATAATCAACAGAAGAGAAGCGAATAAGTAATCCCCTGTGTTAACAAAAGCGAATAAGACACTAGCAATCATACCCATGAAAGCGAAGAACATCAGAAACTTCTTCTTGGCTGCAGAGTAGTCACTAATCGCGCCTAAAATCGGTGCCAATAACGCAACGATTAAGACGGCGATTGACTGGGAATATCCCCAATAGCTGGCGGCAAGCGATTCTTTGACTCCTTGAGCCGCTACGTCATAATAGAAGATGGGCAGAACAGCAGCCATCATTGTTGTGGCAAAAGCAGAATTCCCAAAGTCATATAGCATCCAGCTGATTACAGGCTTCTTTTTCATCGAGGAACCCCCTCATCTTTTATATTTAGAATAGCAAAATATTCAGACATTTGATGGAAAACGGATGAAATTTTACAAACTTTTTGAGGTGATGGAATGAAAATAGCTATATTTGGAGCAAGCGGGCGTGTAGGTCAACAGGTTTTGCAAAAGGCAATAGAAGATGGTCATGAAGTTAGAGCGCTTGTAAGAAGACCACAGGATCATCTAGCAGAAGGAAAAGTGGAATTGGTCTATGGAGATGCCAAGAAAGAAAAAGACGTCTACGAAACCATCAAAGGGTGTGACGTCGTATTCAGTGGTTTGAATACAGATAAGAGTGACACTCTATCCGTTGCCATTCCTTATATGATCAAGGCGATGGAGAAGGAGAACATTTCTCGTATCGTCACGATCGGAACTGCCGGAATCTTAGATAGTAGAAATGAGAATGGAAAATTCCGCTTTCAAACGAATGAGTCGAAGAGAAAATCGACATTCGCAGCAGAAGAGCATGCCAAAGCTTTTCGCTACTTAGAGAAAAGCAAGCATGACTGGACGATCGTCTGCCCCACTTACCTTCCTGATGGTGAGGAAGAAGGAAATATCCGCTTCGAACAAAACCACTTACCCGAAGGCGGAAGGAAGATTACAGTCGGCGATACCGCCCAATTCGCCTACGAGGAACTACTAAAGAATCGATTTAATCAATCTAGAGTAGGTATATGTTATTGATAAAAGAAAACACGGAGAGGAATTCCTCTCCGTGTAATGGCTTTATGGCATGTACCCGAAAAACTCTTCGAGTGTCATGCTTTGCTTATGGATCTCAAGTGCCTTTTCTTTTCCTACATAGCGAAGATGCCATGGTTCGTAGGTGTAACCAGTTATATCATCTTTCCCCTTTGGGTAGCGAATAACAAAGCCATACTCGTAGGCATGTTCGGCAAGCCACTTTCCTTCCGTCGTTTGACGGAAAGATTGATCCAACTCATAAGACATCTCGCGGGAAGTAACGTCCATAGCAAGCCCTGTCTGGTGCTCACTCGTTCCCGGCACAGCAGAGAACGTTTTCGTCTCTTCTTCCCCATACACCTCTACATAGTTATTGAAGATCGTCTTCTGGCGTTCATAAGATCTGTAACCAGAAGCAGCTACTATTTTCTGTCCATCTTTTTCGGCTGCAGCGAACAATGTTTCCAGTGCGCCAGCTGCCTCTTTTCGCATTTGTTTCTTTGGAAGGAACTGATCAAAATAGAATGCTACGTCTGGAACGACTAAGTCATCTGGCGTATAGCCCTCTGGCAACGTTCTTTGTTTGTTGACGACCACTTCGATACTCTCTGGATTATGGACAATGGTCAGTCCGTCTTCTGTCATTTTTTCGATTGGTTGTTTTTCTACGTATGCAGCAACATCTCTTTCCTTAGGAGCCTTTTGGCTGACAGGAGTTGCTTCCGATGTTTTTTCTGGTTTTTCAGCTGTGCTAACGGAACACGCTGACAAAGTTACTACCGTGGCTGCTACCACTAAATATTTCTTCATTGTCATTACCTTCCTGTACATGTTGTCCATTTCACTATAACACTTCGAAACAGAAGTTGTATATGACCTAGATTCTTACCCATACCTCTGTAGTTCTTCTGAAAATACCTTTCTATCGTAGCTAAGACATGAATACTGACTGGAATCCTTGCTAATAGCGGATAGAACAAAAAAAGGACCGCAATGGATGCGGTCCTCTATGTGTTATTCCCAAGTATATGGTTGATACTCGACACTCAACCTATTGAATTCATCACGATCTCCACTATCGATCGCTTCATTGATTTGTTTATCTAATCTCTCTTTGTTAAAGGCAAAAGTCATTTGATCTATGAATAGACGTGATGCCAATTGGATACCAAAGGACAATTCTCTTTTTGCAGTTACCATTTTACCTTTGTATTCGGGGTCGCGGCGAAGAACATAAACTACTTTTTGCTTTCTCATGAGAATACCCCCTTCATGCTTTTTTTCATTATGAAGCATTTTTAACGTTTTCGCAATAAGTTATCTGAATATTTAGTAATATATTTCCCGCTTTATATAGTATGTAAACCTCTAGAACCCTATCCACGATAGGATTTATCACTTAATAGAGGCCTAAATTTCTTCTATCAAATTATTTATAACAAGACAGTTAGTGTAATTCAGATGTAAAAAAAGCACCCATTAGAGGGTGCTTTTGCCAATTAATTAATAAATCTTTTCGCTACATCTACTGTACGATTCACTTGGTGACGGACACCAGCTTCTACGTCTTCTTTCATATTTCCTTCTCCATCCACACTTACGCTCGTTCCGTATGGATTTCCGCCTGTAGCGAATACAGCATCATCCGTGTATCCAGGTGCAGCAATAATTGCACCCCAGTGGAACATAGTCGTATAGAAGTTCAGAAGGGTAGATTCCTGACCGCCATGTACGTTCTGTGCGGAAGTCATCGCACTGACAACCTTATTAACCAGCTTGCCTTGGAACCAAAGACCGCCCGCCTGGTCCATGAACTGTTTCACTTGTCCCGGAACGTTCCCGAAACGTGTTGGAATACTGAAAATCACAGCATCTGCCCAATCCAGATCGTTGATTGTTGCTTCAGGCACAGAATCTTTTGTTGCTAAGTAATGCTCTTTCCATTGAGGGTTCTGTTCAATTGCTTCCATTGGTGCAAGCTCTGGAATACGGACAAGCTTCACTTCTGCACCGGCTTCTTTACCTTGTTCTTCTGCCCACTGGGCTAATTGATAGTTTGTTCCTGTTGAACTGTAATAAACGACTGCTAATTTTACATTTGCCATATGACATCTCTCCTTTAATATCCAGTTCCATTTCGTATTATGGACGAAAATGGATGGCTGATTCACTTGTAGTATATACCCACTCAAAGGAAACTTCAAACTAAAGAGTTCGGAATTCGAGATATTTTTTTCATTACTTTTACAAACCTGAGAGAATTCCTCGTGTCGTGCTCGGAGAACCTATAGCTGTAGCCCTTTGTTTGCTATAGGCAAACATCCTAGCCAGGTGCAAGCTGTCTGCACAAGGAAAGCTTTTTTTCTCTAGACTCAACGCAGAGTGCTTTGGTAAGCTATTACAAGCTTAATCCGAACTGTCCGAAGGAGAATTATTCATGAGTGATTACCACAACCTCAAACAAGGAGAAAAAGGGGCTTGGGTCAGTATCATTGCCTATTTGATTCTGGCAACGGCCAAAATCTTGATCGCTTCCATTGGAAATTCTGAAGCGCTTCGAGCAGACGGTCTAAACAACACCACCGATGTAGTTGCGTCCGTAGCAGTGTTGATCGGGCTGAAAATTTCCCGCAAACCACCAGACGAGGACCACCATTATGGTCATTTCCGTGCGGAAACGATCGCCTCACTTGTCGCTGCTTTCATTATGATGACTGTTGGAATAGAAGTTCTGATTGGAACTGTTCAAGATATACTCACCCCATCGAACAGTGAGCCAGCACTCCTTACAGCGTGGACTGCGATAGCCGCTGCAATTGTGATGTTTGGTGTGTATCGATACAACCTTAATCTATCCAAAAAAGTCGATAGTCAAGCTCTGATGGCGGCTGCGCAGGATAACAAGTCCGATGCTCTTGTCAGTATTGGTGCCGCTGTCGGAATTTTCGGGTCTCAACTCGGGTTTGTATGGCTTGATCCACTGGCTGGGTTCATTGTAGGGCTGATTATATGCAAGACAGCCTGGGACATATTCTCAACCGCAAGTCACAGTTTGACCGATGGATTTGATGAAGACCGACTCGAAAGGATCAGACAAACAATCGGAGAGCACCCCGATGTACTTGCTGTAAGAGATGTCAAAGCCCGTCTTCAAGGGAATAGGACCCTCGTTGACGCCATCATTCACGTGGATCCTGATATGACCATAAAACAGGGTCATATCATTACTGATGAACTAGAAGATAAATTAGAAGTGAAACATCGCATCTTTTATGCTCACATCCATATCGAACCATATGATGAAGACGAGTAAGGCATCGTTTCTACCGTCGGTAGAAACGATGCCTTATTTTTCAGGAGAAATGCTTTAATAAATGATCGATCTCTTTCCAGCCGAACGCCGTTTCTTCATACGTCCCCTGACCTATCGTCACCTGTTCTGCTTCGACTGGATGGGCACCCAACTTAGAGTAGAAGTGACTTGAAGGGTTTTTAGTAAGTACCCACACGAGTAAAGACTCATACCCCGCCTCTTTCATTGCATGAGCAAACGTTTGGAGCATGATGCTGCCATACCCTTGCCTTTGGTACTCTTCTAACAGGTAAATGGCATATATTTCTCCATCGAACCCATAATTTTTTGTGCGCTCTTTCCCACCAGATACAAAACCGACCGGCTCCCCTTCGTCATTTTCTACCACATAGGCAATTTGGCCATTAACAGGTTTTCTTAAAACAGTCTCCCATAGCGCAATACGGTTCTCGACGTTACTGTTGCTAACATCTCGTTCATCAAGGAGATCTTTATATGTAGACTTCCAACTTCGCACGTGGATGTTTGCTATTTTCTCTGCATCTTCAAATTTAGCTACTCTGACTTTGGGCATCGTGCATCTCCCTTTCTGATTCTTCTGTCTTTTTTATTTTACCAGAAATTTTCTTGTTATGGTCATGCAAAACACTTTGCCACCTGTTTTCCCCGTTCAAAAGGATAGTGTATTCTTCAAAATATGTTCCCCATAAACGAATAAAGCACTCCCTATTCAGAGAGTGCTTCAACCCATCTATTTATTGGCATTGGAACCTGGAAATCTGCCTTGTATCTAGACCTGTATAAACCCACGTCTGTCTTCTGCGGAGCCATCGATACCCAGCTACAGATGTACGCCCGATAAACGTTGGATAAAACCAGAAAGAGCTGCCATTTTCTAATCTAACCCACGTGTATCGGTATAAGCATCCTCCAAATGAACCCGGATCGACTGCATATAAACTTGGGCCTTGTGCACCCTGTGGTGGTGTTGGAGGTGGTGGGGGCAGTTGTCCCCCTGGACCACCTGGCCCACCTGGTCCACCTGGTCCGCCTGGTCCGCCTCCCCCGAATGGAGGTCCTTGCGGAGGTTGGTTCGGTCCTCCAGTTCCAAATGGTGCTCCAGGTCCACCTGGTCCACCGGGGAAGAAACCGCCCTGCCCTGGTCCTAACAGGCCACCAAAAAATGGCCCGAAAGGAGGTTGTTGTCGGTACATAGAGATCCATTCCTTTCTCGTCTCAGAATTGTCTCTATACGATATGCCAAAGCTGGGCTCATGTGATTACAATGTCAAAAGAAAGACAGTGGCAATGGCTCCGAGTACTACTCCAATAATATGGACATTTAACCAAGCAAGTAATACTCCAACGAGTCCGGCAATGATACCTATTTGAGGTGCGTCAGGCTTAACATTGAGAATCCCTGGAACAATCAAAGCCCCTAAAGCTGCATAAGGAATTGCATTCAACCAACGATCCACCCATTTAGGAAACGATACCCAATCAACGATGAATACAGGCAGGAAACGGGGAACAGCTGTTACGATTGCCATTCCGATAATCAACCATACAATCATGCTTTCTCCTCCTCGCTATCCAATAACCAAATCCCACTTGCTCCTCCAATTAGAGTGCCTACCACAATCGACCAGCCTTGATTCAATCCAAAGGACTGGCATAATACATTTACGCCCATTGCCAATAAGGCAATACATGCAATCCTCCAGTTTCCTTTTACAGATGGGATAAGAAGTCCGATGAACATTGCGTACAATGCAACTCCCATACTCTCACTTAAACTTTCAGGCATGACATCGCCAAGTAACCCGCCCACTAAAGACCCACCAACCCAAGAAAGATAAGCAGTGAGCATCAATGAAGCATAAAAGTAGGAACCGAATTCTTCTTTTGCCTCTTTTCGATAAAGGGCGGATACAGTAAATGTTTCGTCGGTTAACCCGAGTGTCAAAGGAAGCTTCGCTCTAAATGCAATGGAACGGAGTCTATTTACAAAAGAGAGACTCATGACAAAATGCCTGAAGTTAAGTACAAATGTTGCGATAATCATTTCTATCAACCCAGTCCCTGCGGCAATCATACCTACAGCCAGGAATTGGGCAGCCCCTGCGAACACAAGTACACTCATCCACGTAATTTCTGAAATAGTCATCCCTGTCTGACTAGCAAGCACTCCATATGTAAGGGCGACGGGGAGATAACCGAGCATAATTGGTAATCCCGCCATTATTCCTCTTCGGATCATCGACCTACGGCCGCTTTGTTCTTTATGTTGCAGTACTTGCGACTCCATGCTTACTCCCCTCCTCTCTCAAATTGCCACTATTATACACAATATAACAGCTCGGTTGGAAGTTATTTTCATCGAATTTCATCCATTATTCTATTGACAGTCAGAAGTCCGTCATTTAACATGAAGATACTTCATCACTTAAAAGCGTTTAAGCAACAAAATATATTATTTGTATCATGAATCCCGAAGTAGATAGAAGACAGACAGCAGCCAGAAACTGAGTGGCAGATGGAAACTCAGGTCATCTTCCTATCGAATTACAGGATTCCTATGTCCTTGATACAGCCGAATGAGTGGGTAGGTTGTAAATCTACCAATCAGGGTGGTACCGCGGAGTGCGAACTTCGTCCCTTACTTCTTAAGGGGCGGAGTTTTACTATTTATTAGGGGGAATTTCGATGTTTCATTTAAGACCAAAGTCTTTACCTAACCTGACAGAAGCGATTCTGTTATTAGTAGTGTCAGTTGGTATCATCAGTTACTTTATCATCGGTGTACAAGACGTCCCACCTCATGTACCGATCCTTTTGGCTATCCTTGTCATGTTGACATACGGGTTGATAAAGAGAATGCCATTTAAGGAGTTACAAAATGGGATGGTACAGGGTGCCCAGACCGGAATGGGTGCCATCTTACTCTTCTTTGTAATCGGGATCCTCATTGCCAGCTGGATGGCAAGTGGAACTATCCCTGTACTGATGGATGCTGCATTTTCTCTTGCGGGAGGGCCATGGTTCCTTGCCATTGCATTCGCTGTAACAGCCATTGTCGGAGTTGCAATGGGTAGTTCCTTTACAACTGCAGCTACTGTCGGAGTAGCTTTCATAGGAGTTGCACAGTCTTTAGATGTATCATTGGCTATGACGGCTGGAGCCATTGTTTCAGGAGCATTTTTCGGGGACAAAATGTCACCCCTTTCGGACACGACAAACTTAGCATCCACCGTCGTGAAAGTCGATTTGTTCGATCACATTAAAAACATGTCGTGGACGACCATCCCGGCATTCATCCTTTCCTTTGTTTTATTTGTTTTGTTGTCCCCACAGCAGCAAGGAGGTTCAGAACAGCTGGCGAACTTCCAAGCAGGATTGGATCAAACTGGACTTATGCATTGGAGTTCGTGGATCCCCTTAGCTATTCTCGTAGCTTCTACGGTAGCAAAGCGCCCTGCGTTCCTTTCTATAGCTGCAAGCAGTCTGATAGCCACCCTGCTCGCAGGATTCAGAGGGATCATGGAATGGTCAGCCCTTTGGACGACATGGTTCAACGGGTATGAAGCAACGACAAACAGCGAGGCAGTAAACAGTCTGTTGACTCGTGGAGGGATGAATGGAATGTTGTTCACCGTTTCCCTTGTCGTTCTTGCCTTGTCCCTAGGAGGGCTGTTTTTCAAAACTGGAGTAATTCCTGCAATATTAGAGCGTGTACAGGAATCCTTGCAGTCTCCACGCTCTGTGACACTCTCCACAGCATTCACGGCAATCGGCATCAACATTGCGATCGGGGAACAATATTTATCGATTCTACTAACAGGTGAAGCATATCAAGATGCTTACGAAAGAGCTGGACTTGCCAGAAAGAATTTATCGAGGACATTAGAAGACGCAGGAACCGTCATCAACCCACTGGTACCATGGAGCGTCTGTGGTGTCTTCCTTGCCAATGTCCTTGGAGTATCTGTTCTAGAATATTTGCCGTTCGCATTCTTCTGTTTACTAAGCCCTGTATTAACGATTTTATTTGGAATAACGGGAAAAACGTTGACACCAAAAGCAGTAGAGTCTACAAAAGTAGCCCAATAACCCAAAGAACCACTCATTTGAGTGGTTCTTTTTTTGATTCAAGTATAGAACCTGTGGATCGACTCACACTACAAATAGGTAGGTGAAAATAATGGATAAACATGAGCATCATGAAGACCATAATGAAACATGGCATATGTCACATGCGGAATCAGAGCAGATTCTTGAAGATGTAGCCTTTTATCGAACACTCATTTCTAATGTAGTATTCATCGGTAAGCAAGGCCAAGCAGATTGGGTATTAGTTGATTGCGGAATCGGCCATTATGCTAAGCGAATCATAGAGGCCGCTGAAAAGCGATTCGGTAATCACCCACCGAAGGCAATTGTCTTGACACATGGGCACTTCGATCATGTAGGATCAGCAGAAAAACTGGCTGACCACTGGGACGTGCCAATTTATATCCACCCGATGGAAATGGACTACGTAACAGGAAAGGAGGACTACCCAGTCGGAGACGCTACCGTCGGAGGAGGGTTATTTTCAATCCTGTCGCCGTTCTTTCCGACTAAACCCGTCCGCCTGGGCAAATATATTCAGCCCCTTCCAACAGAAGGAGGTCTCCCTTTCCTGAATGACTGGACGATCTATCATACACCAGGCCATACACCTGGCCATATTTCTTTATTTCGCCAAAATGATCGGACACTTATCGCAGGAGACGCTATTATAACAGTGAAGCAGGAGTCGAGCATGGCTGTTTTCGTTCAACATCAGCATGTACATGGGCCTCCCGCTTACTTCACACAAAATTGGGAAGAAGCTGAAAAATCCGTTAAAAAGATATCTCACCTGCAACCGAGTGTTGTTATAACTGGCCATGGGTTACCCATGGAAGGTGAATTACTCGCAGAACAGTTGCAAGAGCTCGCAGCCAATTTCAAAGAGTTAGCGGTACCGAAGCACCAAAACAAACTCCATTAAAGGATGGCTTTTAATCTTTTCAACCCTTCCAAAAGTCTCGGGCTGGGGCGGCAGAAAAGGGATTCCTCCAAAACATGAATCCGATTTTGCTGCACTGCAGTAAGGTCTGACCAGCCCGGGCGCTTTCGGACATGCTCAGGGTTCATCTTCTCCTCCTTCACCCCCACCCAAACCATGCAGATATGATCAGGGTTGCGTTCTTTCACTTCTTCCCAAGTGGTCTGAACATTCGCTTGTTCCCAATCTGAGAATATATTGTACGCTCCTGCAAGCTCACTGATTTCAGTGAGCCAATTTGCCTTGCCCGGGGTGAAAATAGGTTTCGGCCACCACTCCCAATAGAGGGAAGGCGGGGAATCATTGCGTAACCCACTTTGTCTATAAGTCTCTATTTCATCTAAGAATTGGCGTGCTTTCGCTTTTCCCCAATCTTGCTCTCCGATCGCTTCTCCGACCCGTTCAATGTCATCAGCAATCTCATCCAATCGATTAGGGTCCAATATTATATATGGTAAACCTCTTTTTTCTAGTTCCTTGATGTTCTCCTCCATACCAGGTACTGAGAGCGATGCGAGTACAAGATCGGGCTTAAGGTCCTCCACTGCGTCCATATCGATAGAAAGGTCTGGGCCTACTTTCGGTAAATCCTTCACCTCTTCAGGAAAATCAGAATAGTTGTCGACACCAACCAACATGGACGTTCTCTGTAGATAGGCGACAATTTCAGTATTGCTCGGACAAATCGACACAATCCTCATATCTTCACTCCCTTTTTCAAAATAATCTGATGTTTCATTTTCATCCATTATAGCTTATATTTGAAGTAAGAAAAAAAGCGAGAGGAGATGAGTTCGATGGCCTCAACTCTCCTGGACACATCAAAAGGAATCGTTGAGTTCTCTTATAAAGGGATCGGTCCCGCTATCTTACTACTTAAGGGTGGACATTGCACCCGCGAAACAGACCTATCACATAGTAGTCTGATTTATGAAGGGTATTCGTTATTGACTATATCAAGACCCGGATATGACTATACCGAAGCGGAAGCAGGAAGAACTCCAGATGAGTTCGCAGATACCATTGCAGAAGTATTGGACCACCTGAACATAAAAAAAGTAAGTGTCATTGCGGTTTCGGCAGCAGGACCGACTGGCGTCTCGTTCGTTGCCCATCACCCTGAAAGAGTGGACAAACTGATTCTAGAGGCTGCGTTAGTGTCACCATGGGATGCGAAACAAATACGAAAAGCGAAAATCCTTTTCGGGCAAGCCGAACGAGCCGTTTGGGGCGGCATCCATACCGCAATGAAATTGTTTCCGGAGTTCGTCATGAAGCAGGTCTTATCGGAGATGACAACTGAGAATGTGGACGACTTCTTGAACGAACTGACCCCTAACGACCGTAGGTTCATTTACGATATGCTAATGAGTTCTCAATCCGAGAACGGTTTTGGACTAGACCTCACGCACACCATAGGTGATATGACCCAAATAAAAGTGCCTGTTTTAGGTATGTATTCAAAGAAAGATAAAAGTGTCCCATATACAAATGCCCTGCTCCTTAAGTCCAAGATACCTCACGCACAAATAGTTGAAGTAGATGCTGACAGTCACCTCATCTGGATTGGAAATGATGCCAAAAATGTCTGGAACAAACGTCTGAACTTCTTAACCCAACCATCAGCGAAGGAGGCTCATCATGGATGATTTGAAATGCACCCAAGTGTTAGATCGATTCCTATCCTTTTACGATCAAGCATCCATTGAACAGGCAGACTTGACCCGTCGGTTAGAACTATGGATTCAACATTATAACTTTCCACACGTCCCTCCTGGTTACAAGAAGTACCAACTTGCTCAAGAGATGTTAGAGCATGGTTGGAAACATTACCCGATCGCTTATGATAAAATTAAGTATTTCGATACGGATGCTGAACAATGGCACATGCGCCTGGAGGAAATCAAAAGCCTGACCTCTATCCCAGATGATGTCCATGCATCGATTCTATTCTTTGTAGCAGCATTTGAAACAGATCCTTTTATCGTGATAGAGGGCGATGAATACATCATTTGTTTCCCCGTGGAGCTTGAAGCGACGGATTTCAGGTTGACTCAAGAACTCACCCGAGTGGTAAACTGCACACAATCCGGCATGGCACCAAGTCACACCCGTACACTTGCACAGTTGATTTTCCAAGAAGGAATCGCGCTACATACGGCGCACCAAATCCTAGGTGACGAAAAGCGTAATGATGCATTTTCCTATTTCAAAAACGATGCCTGTACGCGTGAGCCCAACCGGATTATGATCAACATCCTGCCCCATCTGAACAGAACAGATTATGAGGCTCTATACTCTTTCACTAAGGGAACAGGCGCTTCCGGTTTCGAAAAGGAAGCCAATTTCACGGGCTGGAACCTAGTTCAATATCTACTCAATCAAGGTGTTACCTTAAAAGAGCTCATTACATTGAACGCGAAAGATGTGGATGCATATGTCGAGGAGTCTTTATTCAATCTGCTTGATAGTGCCTACTCCCCACAGCCGCAAGAGTAACAAAGAATAAGAAAATGAACTTTTTTCACTACAGGGCTATCATTGATTTGGGCAGTCTGTTATAATGAATTTAAATTATTGTTGTTCGATCAGATTCATGCAAGAGAAGATGTTTCGTAAGATGTCGTCTTGATGGAACTTTGAAGAGCAAGAATAGTAATACAATGTGGATCTAGATCCACGCAGGAGGTAATTGTACATGGTTGAAGGTACAGTAAAATGGTTTAACGCAGAAAAAGGTTTCGGATTTATTGAAGTAGAAGGTCAAGACGACGTCTTCGTACACTTCTCCGCTATTCAAGAAGAAGGTTTCAAAACTCTTGAAGAAGGTCAAGTTGTATCTTTCGAAATCGAAGAAGGACAGCGTGGACCACAAGCAGCAAACGTTACAAAATAAGTTTGCTTAAGAAGATCCCCTTTATGGGGATCTTTTTTTATGCTTTGATTAAGGCTGTAACCCCCCTACATACAAACTCTCACTACTGACACCACAAAGGCAGCGTTGAACGCTTGCTCATCCACAAAAAAAAGAGAGCCTTATGCGGCTCTCTTCCTTTATTTACTCTTCATCTTGTTCTGTCAGAATCAACGGACCGTCCTTCGTGATGGCAATTGTATGCTCATATTGAGCGGACAAGGAACCATCGACCGTACGCGCTGTCCAGTTGTTTTCATCCATCTGAGTCATATACTTTCCAATGTTGATCATCGGTTCGATCGTAATGACCATACCATCTTTCAAACGGGCGCCTTTGCCAGCTTGACCGAAGTGAGGGATATAAGGATCTTCGTGAATACCGTACCCGATACCGTGTCCAGTAAAGTCACGAACAACAGAGTACCCTTCTCCTTCTGCATACGATTGGATCGCATGGCCGATGTCACCAATACGGTTACCGACTGTTGCCGCTTCGATTCCTTTATATAGAGACGTTTTTGTTACGTCCATCAACTTCTGTGCTTCATCGCTAATTTCACCTACTGCATGAGTCCATGCAGAATCTGCTAAGAAGCCATCTAAGTTTACAACCATATCAATCGTTACGATATCGCCTTCTTCTAACTGTTCTTTTCTCGGGAAGCCGTGACAAACTTCATCATTAATAGAAGCACACGTTGTAAACTCATACCCTTGATACCCCTTCTGCTCTCCCGTTGCACCGCGCTCTGCTAGATACTTCTCAACAAAGTTCTCAATTTCCATCGTCGTTACACCAGGCTTGATAAAGGTGCGCAGTTGTTTGTGTACACTAGCAAGAAGTTTTCCCGCTTCATGCATTTTTTCTATTTCGCGTTTACTTTTACGTCTAATCATATACCCAATCCTTCCTGTTAGTTCTTATACGTATATGCAAGCATCCTTTTGTATGATAACGAAAAAAACGGCGTTCGACCACCGTGGAGACTTATTCTACTGATCTAATGACTTTAGCTGGGTTTCCACCGACAAATACATCGGATGGAACATCTTTGGTTACGACAGCACCTGAGCCGATCACGACGTTGTCACCTATGGTTACTCCGGGATTAATGATCGCGCCTCCGCCGATCCAGACATCATCACCAATTGTAATAGGTCTACCGAGCTCAAGACCACTCGCTCTCGTGTCCCGGTCCATAGGGTGAGTTGCTGTGTAAAGCTGTACACCAGGGCCCATCATCACTCTCTTCCCAATGGTAATCTTACAAACATCAAGGAAGACACAATTGAAATTGGCATAAAAACCATCACCGACGTGGATGTTGTATCCATAATCGCAGTAAAAAGGCGGCTCCAGAGAATAATCCCCTTCAATACTGCCGAACAAGCTAGTAACCAATTGCTCACGATAGTGCGTTTCTGTATCTTTTGTTCGATTCAAGTCGTAAGTAATCTGTCTTGCCCGTGAACGTTCATGAACCAATTCATTATCCCAAGAGGCATATAGTTCTCCTGCTAACATCTTTTCCTTTTCTGTCATTTCGTCACCTTCATTCCCAAGCATTACTTTCCTTTACTTTACCATACTTTTTAGCTAGTCTGAATGTAATCAAACAGAGCATATGCCTGGAATAGTAGGGAGAGTATTGTCGTGCAGACACGCGAATTAAACGGACAAGATGCAGAAGCTTATTATGAATTACGCCTAGAAGCATTATTAACGAACCCAGATTCATTTATTACGACTTATGAACAGGAAAAGCAGCGCCCGAATCCATTGAAGACAATTGCAGAAAGACTGGACTCCAACATCTCAAGAACGTTCGGATTATTCTCTGAAGAAAAGCTATGCGGGATCGTTACTTTGATGAAACAGACGCACCCGAAGTTCTCTCATAAAGGAGATGTTCTAGCAATGTATATCTCGCCCTCATCAAGAAGAAAAGGAGGAGCCGTGCAATTGTTAGATGAACTCATACGCTCAGCAAGGGCTTTCGGACTGGAACAATTGCGCTTGAGTGTTGTTACCGAGAATACTCCAGCCAAACAATTGTATCAAAAGGTCGGCTTCCAATCATATGGTATTGAGAGAAAGGCCATCAAACTACCGGAGCGATATTTGGATGAAGATCACATGGTGTTGTTCCTGGAAACCTGAAACGTGACCCCTGGCATTTCCGTATAGGTAGAAAGAGTATCTAAGTAAAGGGTGTACATAAATGATAGAGATAAACCGTATCACGAAGACGTTCCCCGGTAAAACAGCCGTAAAAGACCTAAGCCTGACTATCCCGGACGGTAAGATTTTCGGATTCTTGGGACCGAATGGCGCAGGCAAATCCACGACTATAAAAATGATGACAGGTATCCTTCCCATTGACGAAGGATCTATTACAATGAACGGAAAAGATATTTCAAAAGAAGTATTAGCCGCTAAGCAGATGATTGGCTATGTGCCGGACCGCTCCGACATTTTCCTTCGGTTAAAGGGAATCGAATATCTTAACTTCATCGCTGACGTGTACGATGTACCTCAAGAAGTGCGGGAAACAAAGATTTCAGAACTCACTAAGCAATTCGGAATCTATGAAGCGCTCGATGACCATATACAGACATACTCTCACGGGATGAAGCAAAAAATCGTTGTCAGTGGCGTCCTGCTTCACGATCCTGATATATGGATACTGGATGAACCTTTGACTGGGCTTGATCCGAAATCTTCTTATATGTTGAAAGAGATGATGCGTGATCATGCAGCGAAGGGAAAGATCGTCTTCTTCTCCACTCACGTGCTGGAGGTTGTAGAGCAATTGTGTGATGAAGTGGCGATTATCAATCAAGGACACGTACAGTTCCAGGGGAATATGAAAGAAATGAAGCAACAGTTCCAAGAAGATCAGAACTTAGAACAGCTGTTTCTGGAGCTGACGCAAAATGGCTAAGACATGGCTGCTAATTAAAACAATGGTCAAAATGCAGCTTTCCACTGCAGGTAAAAGTGATCTGGAGAAAGCTGGATATGGTTGTTTAGTGTTATTCGCCATTCCTTTAGGTCTTCTTCTATTATCGATATTGAACTCGATGATCGATACTCTCTATACGAGTCTTGCGCCTACAGGAAATGAGAATGTCATTCTTGGGTTGTTGTTTGTGATGATGACCTTCATCTTCCTATTCGTCAGCTTGAGCACTGTACTTAGCTCTTTTTATTTTGCAGAGGATGTGGAGTCTTTTATCCCTCTCCCTTTTCAACCTTATCAAATCGTCATGGGAAAAGCGGCTGTCCCGTTTCTTTCTTTATATGGGGTAAATACGCTCGTCTTATTACCTAGTCTCATCATCTATGGAATACATAGTGCCTCTGGTCCCGTTTACTACATTTTCTCTCTTGTCCTTTGGTTAGTCGCTCCTGTCGTACCATTTGTACTGACAGCAGCAACTATCATGTTCATTATGAGGTTTGCGAATATAGCAAAGAACAAAGACCGGACCAAGATCATCATGGGATCTCTCGGTTTTGCGTTTGCCATAGGTGTGAATATTTTATTCAGGCTGGATAGCGGCGGGACAGGCGGAGGTATGTCCGAGATGGTTTTGGAGCAGAACGCTTTGTTAGGATTAGTCACGAAATTCTTCCCGACAGCTTACTTCAGTTCCATTGCATTGACCTCACCGACGTCTATTATTGGAAGCCTTAATTTCCTTGCCATGATCGCCTTGTCTTTCGCTGGGATACTTCTTTTCATGACAATTGGTCAACAATGGTACTTTAAAGGAGTACTCGGACTATCAGGTGGCACACGTTCTACGTTTAAAGAAAATGACTTGAAAAGACGCACAGAGAAGAGACAAGTTCTATGGAGTCTGTTATTAAAAGAATGGAAAACGATTGTTCGAACGCCGACGTTCTTTACCCAGATCCTCATTCAAAGCTTGTTCTTTCCTGTCTTTATACTGATTCTGTTACTGCTTCAATCAAGTGGTTCGCTTTCGACGATGGCTTCTAGAATAAACGGATGGGATGATAGTACTTCATTATTAGTCCTATTCGCTTTCACCATCATCGGACTGGGGGTGAATCCTGCATCCTTCTCTTCTATCTCAAGGGAAGGAAAGTCATGGTTCAACAATCTCTATTTACCGATTCCCGCTCCCTTGATTGTGACGAGTAAACTGTTGGTCTCTTTCTTCTTGAACGTACTTTCTTTACTTATTATCAGTATCGCTATTCTATTTCTATTCGAGGTATCACTTAGCGTCTGGTTCATTTGGTTCCTGGCAAGTATCGTTGCGAGCTGGATCACAAGCATCATTGGATTCCTACTTGACTTCCATCAACCTAAACTGAACTGGACAGATGAACGAGAAGTATTCAAAGGGCGAATGATCGGGTTCTTCGCACTCGCAGCAGAGGCTCTCGTGTTTGGATTGCTGCTGATCCTTTTATGGGCTGTACCTTTATTTCAAAGCCTAACATTCGCTTCCGTTTTTATGGTTGTCTACCTAACGATATGTGTATTGCTAGGGCAATGGTATGTAGGCAAAGTGACAAAAGAGAAATTCTCAACAATCCATTGATGAAGTGTAGAATTTTGGTTTTGTTATGAAATAAGGGAAAAACGACTTCGACACTAAAAAAACTCGCGAGCTCTTAGCTCGCGAGTTCTCTATTTAACCGAAGAAGAAATCGAAAATATTGCTGGCATTAGACGCCTCTTTATTATAAAACTCTGAGTATCCGCAGTTCTTACAGTAAACCACGGTGAACCGGTTGTTCTGGACGTCGAACATTTTTGAAAGTCCACTGCCTGTCATTGCGACTTCTTTCTCAGCAGCGTCTGTACTACCGCATTTGATACATCCTTTTTCACTCATGTAACCATTCCTCCTAAGTAATCATGTTATATATACGGCTAGAAAGGTAAAAGCGTTTCATCCGAGTTTATTTTACAATCATAACGGGACAATCCGCCCGCTTGGCAACCTTGTGACTCACACTTCCCAGCACCATTTCCTGGAGCGCATTCAGACCTCTACTTCCAATCACTACGATGTCGAATCCGTTTTTATTCGCATAGTCGACAATCGACGGACCAGCTTCCCCGTGCCGTATTTCAATAGTGAAAGGCACTTTCTTTTCATCCATTATCTTCTCTATAGGTTGAAGTCTCTCATGGCGCCGCTTCTCAATAGTTGCCCGGTCGCCCTCCGTCAGGACATCTGTTTTGGATTGATCTCCGTCAATAACGTATATAATGGTTACCTCGCCATCTCCTTGAAGAGTGGCAAGCTCCGCTGCACGTTCTGCTGTTCGGATGGAATGTTCTGAACCATCTGCAGCTAACAAAATCTTCTGGTACATATGGTAGCCCCCTAATTCGATAGTCTACTTCTCTACTTTTTTATTCTATATCTAAGAAGCGTATTCCTCCTAATACGCCTTCCTCAATTACAGTCTGTTCAAACCATGACATTTACTCAGATAGAACAAAACAACTAAAAAGATGAACATTTTATGATATCTGCATGCAAATCAAAGAAAATAGGAGAAATAAAAAGAATGAGTCCTTTTTATGCGCTTACATGCCATTATGATTAAAAAGTGATGAATGATATAATCTGTCACGTTCTTGCCGGATCTACATGCTATATGGATAGCATAATATTGACTAGAAAGAGGTGCGCAATTGAACACACAAACAATTAAACAACAATGGTTCGGAAACGTAAAAAACGATACGCTTTCAGGCTTGGTTGTCGCTATGGCACTCATCCCTGAAGCGATCGCTTTCTCTATCATCGCTGGAGTCGACCCCATGGTAGGATTGTACGCTTCCTTCTGTATCGCTGTTGTCATTTCTTTTGTAGGCGGGCGTCCTGGTATGATATCAGCCGCAACAGGAGCTATGGCATTGCTTATGGTAACGCTCGTAAAGGATCACGGACTTGAGTATTTGCTTGCCGCGACGATTTTGACAGGTATTCTACAGTTCTTGTTAGGTGTTCTTAAAATCGGGCAATTTATGAAGTTTATTCCGAAATCAGTAATGGTAGGCTTCGTAAATGCCTTGGCTATTTTGATCTTCACCTCTCAACTTCCGCACTTCGAAGGTGCTGGAATGCCGATGTATCTGATGGTTGCCGGATCACTTGCAATCATTTATATCCTTCCTAGATTTACGAAAGCTGTACCTTCTCCATTGGTAGCCATTATTGTCATGACAATAGTCGCTATCACGACAGGAGCAGGTATGAAAACCGTCGGAGATATGGGAGAACTCTCTAGCACTCTTCCTATCTTCCTAGTGCCTGAAATACCTTTGACCTTTGAAACTCTGCAGATCATTTTCCCAATTTCTCTAGCTCTTGCATTTGTCGGATTACTGGAATCCCTTCTGACGTCTCAGATTGTCGATGATATGACGGATACAGAGAGTGACAAGAACAAAGAAGCACGCGGACAAGGTATTTCGAACGTTGTCGCTGGTTTCTTCGGAGGAATGGCTGGTTGTGCGATGATCGGTCAGTCCGTCATCAACGTCTCTTCAGGTGGACGCGGAAGATTATCTACATTTGTAGCAGGGGTCTTTATGATGCTTCTTATCATCGTATTCAACGACCTGCTCGTCCAAATTCCGATGGCGGTGCTTGTCGGCGTTATGATTATGGTGTCGATCGGTACATTCGATTGGGGATCGCTTACTAAATTCAGAAGAGCTCCAATAACCGATTCCGTAGTCATGATCGTAACAGTTGGTACCGTTGTGAAGACACATGACCTTTCTAAAGGGGTACTTGCCGGAGTAATCTTGAGTGCCATCTTCTTCGTTGTGAAGATCTCCAAGGTCAAGGTCGAGGAAATGTACGAAAAGAGCACGCAAACGATGGTGTACAAAGTTAAAGGGGAAGTGTTCTTCGCTTCGACGGATAACCTGATTGAGCATTTCGATTACAAGGTGGACGCTAAAAACGTTCGAATTGATTTCACGGAAGCTCACATCTGGGATGATTCCGGAGTTGCAGCTGTAGACAAGCTTGTGATTAAATTCAGAGAGCATGGAAAAGAAGTCGAAATCGTTGGACTGAACAAAGACAGCTCCAAACTTGTTGACCGCTTAGCCATCTACGATCAATCGAACGCATCCGCCTCGAATCATTAAATGATAAAAAGCGTGTGATTCTAATTAGAATCACACGCTTTTCTTTGTTTATCATCCCATTCATCCTTCAGCAAGCTGAAGACAATCGAATCACGCCAATGACCTTTGATGTACAAGTCTTTCCTCAGTACACCTTCTTTAATCATGCCTACTCTTTCTAGCACTCGTATCGATGCCAGGTTATTCGGGTCACTTACGGCTGCAACCCGGTGAAGTTCACATTTATCAAAGCTATGCTTGAGCATCAGACAGACTGCTTGCTTCGCATAACCGTTTCCCCAGTGCCCATGGTGAATGACAAATCCGATCTCACCCACTCCATCCCAGTCGGTGATGTTCATTTCAATATTGCCCACCACTTGATTATTTTCTTTTAAAACAATAGCAAAGACGAACCTGCTGCGGTGGCGCTTATTCCGGTCTCGAATCGCTTGGGCGATGAAAAATTTAGAGTCTTCTTCCGTGTTCGGCCCCCATGGTTGGAATTTACAGACGTCCTCATTAGAAGCGTACTCATGAAGCAATGACCAGTCATCTTGGGTGACTTCTCTCAAATAGAGAACTTTATTCTCCTCTAAAATCTCCATGTTATTCACTCCTATAGGGTGCTCCTAAGCATGAATTACAGCCTGCTCCTCACTTCGAACACCCATTCCTCAGGTGATTGGTTCACAAGAAAAGTTCTTACTCCACTATTGGTGTGTAGGTACAAGAATCCTTGGTCGCCGGAAAGCGTTCGATGCGACACGTCGAATAAGTTTTGAAGCGGAATATCTTCTGAAGGTGTCCTTACTATATGCTCGTATAATTGTAAGCTCAAATGTTCCTCTATATAATGTTGGCGGTTGTTCTCAATGGTACGCTTCTTTTGAATGATAGGCTGTGAGGAGATCAATAAATCCTTCCTTTCTGCCTTAATATATTGATTACTAGTATACCCTACCCTGCTTTTCTTGTCTTCATTTGTCTACTTTTGTCATACACTCAGTCCTTGCCTCTTTCCTTTCCTTCACTTTTATATTAGGATGGGAAGAGTGTTTTGTGGGAAAATAACTCTATTCATACGGAAACAGGAGGAACCATCATGAGTGATCGTAACAAAGGAATTATCCTTCTTCTCATATCTGCTTTCGGATTTTCCATGATGGCGGCACTAGTCAAATTATCTGGTGATGTACCGACCGTTCAGAAAACGTTGTTTCGTAACCTTGTCTCAGCCATCATCGCTTTCGGATTTGTAAAAGCGAATAAAGAACGGCTATTCGGTAAACGAGAGAATCAAAAGTTGCTGCTATCGCGCTCAGCATTGGGGACCATCGGAATGGTATTGTTCTTCTATGCCATCGATAATTTAGTACTCTCTGATGCGGATATGCTAAATAAGCTAAGTCCATTCTTACTCATCATATTCTCAGCAATCTTTCTTAAAGAAAAAGCAAGGTTATATCAAATCATTTCGATCATCATTGCTTTTCTTGGCACATTGTTGATTATCAAGCCAGCCTTTTCTATTGAATTCGTCCCGTATTTAGCCGGGGTCGGCTCGGCTGTTTTTGCAGCTGGTGCCTACACCCTTTTACGCGTATTAGGTGACAAGGAGAAATTCTACACTATTGTATTTTACTTCTCGTTCTTTACTACGGTGACGTTACTTCCATTTACGATTGCATTTTATGAGCCGATGAGTACGGTTCAGTGGGTCTATCTCTTATCAGCGGGAGCCTTTGCAACTCTAGGACAGTTCGGCTTGACGATTGCCTATAAATACGCGCCGGCACGAGAGATTTCTATTTTCTTCTATTCCACTGTCGTTTATTCTGCTCTGATCAGTATCTTTCTATTTGGACAAGTTCCAGACATATTAAGCATCCTTGGATACTTCACCATCTTTGCAGCTTCTTTCTATATGTTCATCAAGAACAATCGACAAGCTACGAAGCAAAATAAAGTTGCATCAACCAGCGCCACACAAGCTAATAGACAGACATAAAAAACAGCGACCATCACGGTCGCTGTTTTTTCTATATTTCTTATTTTCTACGCTCGTTCAACTTCCGTAAGATCTCCTGATATTCTTGTTCGAGTTCAGCTTTATCTTCATGAGGGGAAGGAAGGCTGAGGCGGCTAACAATTTCCGTGAGCCTGCTTTCCAGAACCATAGCGTCATATTCCTCTGCTTTTTTCGGTTTCGGTTGCTGCCATTCCTTGAGTGTACCGTCAAAGTCAGTAAGCTGTCCTTGGTCGATAATCCACAGACGATCTGCTATACGGTTAACGAATGTTCTGTCATGACTAACAAACAGAATGGTCCCTGGGTACTCTACCATAAGTGTTTCTAATGCCTCGATAGCACCTAAATCAAGGTGATTCGTCGGTTCATCCAGCACTAAGAGATGGGCCATTCTGGTCAATAACCTTGCAATCGCAAGCTTTACCCGTTCCCCACCACTAAGAACCTGAATTTTCTTGTTCATATCCTCTTCAAAAAAATTCATTCTCCCCAGGATGATTCTTACCTGTGACTCTTCTAGAGGGCTATCCTCGCCAGCATATTCATACACCGTCTTCTTCAAGGGCAACGAATCAAGATTTTGATGAAAATACGCAACATCCATTTTGTCATCCCAACCCTTCTCTCGCATCAGGTATTGGATAAGTGTCGTCTTCCCTGTTCCGTTTCCCCCCAATCAAAGCCAATTTCGCCCCTGTTGGAATGACGGCATGGGGGATATCAAACAGCTTCTTTTCACCAGCATATACAGATTCGTCTCTTAAGGAAGCTATGGTTCTCCGAGCAACAGATTGTGCATGCTGATGGGTCATTTTCACTTGAGACCAATCGAATGGCTTCTCTACTTTCTCCAGCCGATCGATCCTTCGTTCAAGTGTCTTGCTGACTCGTTCCACCTTTTTCTGCTTGGAAGCGGCTTTATTTTTTCCTAGCTGCCATTCTGAATTCCCCATCCGCTTCGGTGGTTTACGCATATGCTTGGATTGATCATTCTTCTTCCTAGCACGTTCTTCTAGTCGCTTCTTCTCTTGGACATACTTCTCGTATTTCTTTTTTTTCTCCAGTCTCTGCTGCTTTTTGGTTTCATCATAGAAAGTGTAATTTCCATCAAACGAGTTCAACCGACCACCCTCAAGCTCCCAAATCTTGTCGCACGTTCGATCTAAAAACGCACGGTCATGCGAAACAATAACATAGGTCGAAAATTCAGCAACCAGTTTCTGTTCAAGGTTTTCGATCTGACGCCAATCAAGATTGTTTGTGGGTTCGTCTAAAAACACTAGAGGAGTACGCTCCTCGAACATCCGATCTAATTGTTGAAGAGTTTTCTCTCCACCGCTCAACCCGTTCTCTTTTCCCGTAGGCAACTGCTCCATCAAGGAAGCTTCCACCCACCAGTCAGTATTCGGTTTTTCTTCAAGCTTCCCCATCAAGTACTCTAGAAGCAATGTTTTTCCTTCTCCATTTCTTCCAACAAGACCAATACGATCCCCTTTATGAATCGATAGATCCTGGATAGAAAAGATCGTCCGGTCTCTAAGAGTGTATTCCACCTCTGTAGCTCTCATATATAACACAAAAAAACCTCCCTGATTACGTTCCAGGCAGGCATAGGTCATCCCGATACTTATCCACTCCGGTCTAGATGGAGGCATAAAGCAATAAAGGTTTATAAAAAGACAGACCAATCCTGTTATCTGAAACGAGTGAATTTAATTCGGCTCGTGAGATCTAACAGAATTAGTACTTCATTGCTCTACACGTCATTCCCTTCTCTTTCAAGTAGTTCTATTATATGATGAAGGTATTGGAAAAAGCAAGAAAAGGAGCGGGTTTGATGGGAAAAGTTGTCTTATATATCGCTCAAAGCTTAGATGGCTACATATGTAGAGAAAACGGGGAGATCGATTGGTTGTGGGATGATGTAGACTACGGGTTCGATTCATTCTTTCAATCCGTAGACACGGTCATACTTGGTAGAAATACATATGAGCAAATCTTTGATTTGACAGAGGAATTCCCCTATCTGTCAAAAGACGTCTATGTTGTGAGCCGCACTCAAGAGGGATCAGATGAATTCGCAACTTTCATTCAGCCAGAGCAAATGGCACCGCTCACTCACATGCTAAAAGAAAATGGTAAGACGAGCTGGATTGTAGGTGGGGCAATGTTGATAGAACAAGCTATCCACGCCGAATTAATTGATGAATATCAGATATTCATTCAACCGACATTAATTGGAAGGGGGATTTCATTATTCAAAGCTAACGAGAAAGAACACTCTTTAACATTGAAAAATGTCCGAACATTTGATGACGGTATGTTAAGCCTAAGCTATACAGTAAACGATTGAAGAAATGTAAATGAAGGAGGTCATTCATTGATACCAAAAAAACTTACAAAAGGCGACGAAGTGAGGGTCATCTCTCCTGCTGAAACCTTATCCATTATTGCACCAGACCAACAGCGGTTGGCAGTCCAGCGACTAGAATCACTAGGACTTCACGTTTCATTCAGTACATACTCAGACGGAGATCCTTCCATCCAAGAACGCGTTCATGACATTCACGAGGCTTTCTCAGATCCAAACGTGAAAGGAATTATCACTACAATCGGCGGATTCAATAGTAACCGACTCCTCCACCACTTGGATTATGAGTTAATCAGGAAAAACCCCAAGATCTTCTGTGGTTTCTCTGATATTACCGTATTATCGAATGCTATTTATAAAAAAACAGGACTCATCACGTACAGCGGTCCACACTTCTCTTCATTCGGTATGAAAAGAGGAATCGAATACACCCTCGAATATTTCGAAAAAGCCTTCATGAATGAGGACCCCTTTGTCATCGAGGCGGCCGATCATTGGAGTAACGACCTCTGGTATATGGACCAGGGAAACCGTACTTTCCACCCTAATGAAGGATGTAAAGTCATACACCCCGGAGAGGCTTCAGGTGTAGTCATTGGAGGGAACCTTTGCACCCTTAACCTATTACAAGGAACACCGTTCATGCCATCACTAGCGGGTAAAATACTCTTTTTGGAAGATGACGAAATGACTTTTCCTGAGACCTTTGACCGTGATCTGCAGTCCTTACTGCATCAGCCTGGTTTTGAAAAAGTAAAAGGACTCGTAATCGGAAAATTCGAGAAGAAATCAGAAATGGACTATGACTCATTGAGAAGAATCATTGATGCGAAAGACGAGTTAGCTTCTATCCCTATTCTTGCAGAAGCAAACTTTGGACATACTACACCAAGGTTCACTTTCCCAATCGGAGGAGAGATATCTATCAAAGCTACGGAGACGGGTAAGTCGCACATTACTGTTTTAAAACATTAAGAAAAGCCCGCATTTTGATACTGCGGGCTTCTTAGCATACTTCTATCGAAAAAAGGTGGTCATTACTACATAGCAATTACTGCTCAATGAGATCATATAGCTTGTAGACCTTTCCATTTTCAATGTCTTTCGGTTGATTGAGTAAGTCCATTAAGACAGCGGCCACTTCTTCAGGAGACCGTAGCGCTCCCTCTTCTTTCAGCTGTTTGAATTTATCCACATCAGCAAAAGCCTCTTTAGAGGACGATCGTATCTCTTGCTGCATATCGGTATCCATCACACCTGGACTGAACGCGAGGATAACATGTCCATTTCCTTCCTGTTCCAAGGCGAGCGTCTTCGTGAAGCTGTTTATAGCGGCCTTTGTACTGCTGTAAACGCTCCAGCCATGAATCGTTTTTTCAGCAGCACCTGAGGTTACATTGATAACCGATAGATGTATTCCCTTCCTATTTGCTTCCTGTAATAGACGATTAACAATTAGAATGGGGGCTGACAGATTCAACTGAATGTGTTTGGTCGTCATTTCTGGATCTAAGTCGCCAACTTTATCGATCGGCTCTATCATACCGGCATTGTTCACGACATATACATAGTGGGTATCTTCATGGAATGCGATCTCTATTGCATCTATTACGGCCTGTTCCAGTTGAGAATGATCAGTCAAATCGGCTGCGATATGGTGATATTCCACTTTACGGTCTTCTGCATGCGTCTTCAAGTCTTCGTTCAGATTCCTAGAGACTCCGATGACATTTACGTTTTTCTCCATAAGTTGTTTAGCAACCGCCTCGCCTAAACCGCGAGAGTCACCTGTGACTATAGCATATTGCATCAGCGATTCTCCTTTTATAACAGTCTCGTTCTCCTTTACATCTGTTTGGGCAACGTTTATGATAAACGGAGCAACCATCGCCAGACAGAAAGGAAAAATCATGAAATACGTTTACTTATTTATCATCTACGTGGTTGGACTTGTGGTGTCGAGTCTTGGTCTTGCGTTAATTATACAATCCGGCCTGGGTGTCGGCCCTGGGGACAGTGTGGCAGTCGGTATTTCGATGCACTTCCCGATTACCGTCGGTAGTGTGATGATCATTGCCTTTATCATATTGTTGCTTGTGAACGCTTGGCTCGAGAAAAAGCGACCGCAATTCGAATCTCTCATTCCCATCATCGTCCGTGGGCGAACAGTCGATTTGTTTTTGTATGGCTGGCTTGAAAATGTGCAGTATGACATGTGGTGGGCTCAATGGGGAATCTTCACCATCGGGCTAGTCGCAACAGCGGTTGGTGTCGCAGTCTATTTAAGAACACCGTTCCCACGTATACCACTAGACCACTTCATGATGATTATGAACCAAAAGACCAATCAGTCGAAAAGTTCTGTTCGCATCTATTCCGAATCAGGTATGGCCTTGATCGGCTTCTTACTAGGTGCACCTGTCGGTTTCGGAACGTTGATCGTCGCTTTGTTACTCGGACCGTTCATCCAACTTTCTTACCAGTGGGCTAGGCCCATTGCAGCTATCTGGGTTGATGCTAAGAGCTTCCCTGATAAGGAAAGCTACCATTCCGAAACGTGACATTGATAACGGATACTATTCCATGAAAAAGCATGAACAAATTTGTTCATGCTTTTATTCTTTCCCCTTGAAGGTGAGCTCTGTCACTCCCGTTTCTTCAAGTTTCTCTCCGATCTGTTCTTCAATTTCCATACGCTTCTCCATCATTTCATCCGTCATCTTACCTTGCGGAGCTCCGAAGCGCTGTACCATCTCTTTATCTGCGAGCTTCTCCACCAGCTTGTCCCAGAAACTGAACTCATCATATTCTTCGACATACGTATCGAGCAACTGCGATTCAAAGTCAATATCCAAATCATGAATACCCAACTGCTCCTGATGGGAAATCAAGTCTTGCAATCCCGCTTCTTTATACTTCGACAAAACAAGCTCTCGGACTTCCTCGAATTCTTCATCCAATTCCATCTTAGTAGAATTCACCATCCATGTACCTAAGAACACGGCTTCTACAAGTTTTTTATATTGTTTATCTGTAAGTTCTAGCTGTACTGATGCCATGAACATCTCCTCCAATCTTTCTATGGAATTATAGCATCTATGATGACTATCCCCAAATTATTTCACAAATAAACGATTGACTTTCTCAGGACTCCTATAAAAAAGAACACCGGAGCAATTCCGATGTTCTAAATAGAAGTTTAATTTGCGCTGAATATGGAGAAGGACTCTGATAATTCCGCATCCTCTTCGTATGCATGCTGTAACTTGCGGGTGATCTCCCCTGGAGTACCATCTGCAATCTTCTGCTGATCCACTTTAATGATTGGCATGACTTCAGCGGTACTACTAGAGAGGAACATTTCATCAGCATATTCCATATCTTTGATTTCGAACGTCTCTTCAACGAATTCAATCCCCAACTGCTTACAGAAATGCTCTACTCTCATCCTTACGCAACCATGAAGAATATTCTTTTTCGCCGGATGTGTGTACACTTTGCCGTCCTTTACAAAATAAGCATTGGAAGAACTGCATTCCGTCACTTCCCCGTCTTTGTGCAGGATGGCCTCAAATGCGCCTTCCTCTCTTGCCGTCTGTTTCGCCAACACGTTCGGAAGTAAGTTAAGGCTCTTGATATAACACCAATCCCAACGTACATCAGGTTGAGTAATAGCGGACACTCCTGTTTTCAAGTTTTCAGAAGGGCGTGACAGGTCCTTCACATAAGCGTATAAGTTTGGCTTAGGCTGTTCCGGGAATGCGTGGTCTCTTGGGGCAGAGCCTCTTGTAATTTGAAGATAAATTTTCGCATCCGTCTTTACATCATTGATTTCCAACAACTCTTGCAAGTACCGATACATATCATCTTTCTGAAATGGAACTACAAGCTTAATCGCTTCGGCTGAGCGGTATAGACGCTCCACATGCTCTTGAATCAAATAATTCTTTCCATTGTAGACCCGGATGACTTCATATATGCCATCTCCAAACTGAAGGCCTCTCTCCTCAAACGGGTATGTGAGTTGACCTTGGTCAACAAAGCCGTCTTCGGTTAACAACTTTTTGTAAATCGTCATCTGGTCTCCTCCTCTAATGCTTCCATCATTAACGTATATCTTATCAGAAAAATTCCTCCGTAGGGAAGCTTAAACAAAACCCATGCTCATTTACCTATGAAAACAAAAACCAAATAGGACTCCGGAGCAGATACTTACCAGGTAAGTGGAACCTTTGTTTCAAATAATGCTTCCTCTACAGGTTCGCCAGACTTAGAAACCGGGTAGAAAAACAGCTCCAAATCCCCTGCCGCTTCCCTACCTTCTTCATCAAAGTTGTAACCTTCTATCTTCACAAATTGGAAGACACTGAAAGTACCGTCCACTTTCCCAGTTGTCTTGCCGTTAAACGTTGTTCCTGATTCATCCACAGCTTTTACGAGAAAAGAAACAACGCCTTTTTCTCTTCTCCAGTCCGTTTCCCTATCCGAAGTCAGTTCATTCCCTTTTCCATACCAAATGCCGAAATACAAATCCCCAGTGGATGGTTCCTCCGTTGGTTCTTCGCTCTCCCTTTCATAAGGTCGATAGTAAAGCTCAGACAACTCTATTCCCGTTCCCTTTACCTTTTGAGACGCTTTTGAAATAGATGCGGGTGGTTCTTCAGGTACTTTGTGGATTGGCAGTTCCTGACCATTTACGAGTGCATTATACTCCCTGTTATCCACATACAAAAAGAAGCCAGCAGCAAGAACAACAAGTAAACCAATTAGTGCGATTTGAACAGCTTTCAACGTATAGTACCCCCCTCTGCTACGGATGGTAAATCTTGAAAATATTATAACAGAATGGAAGAGGTTTTCGGATGAATGAAAACAAATAACTGTCTCTGAACTTTCATCAGAGACAGTCGCACTTTACAGATATTTTTTCTGGACTTTCTTTCCTCCATAGCTGAATACGACATCACGTTGTTCGACTACCGTTTCCATGTGGACATTTCGACCCCAAAGCTGATATAGATATGGAAGAGTCTTCTCTAAGTAACTCACATCAAGCTCCACTTCCTCATAGTGGTGTTTCAAATATAGCTCTCCAGTCTTCATGTAATCTCCATCTTGGACAGTAATGTATGGGAACCCTCCATTAACTCGCATCGTCACGAGCTGATCACGAACAGCTTCATGATCTTTGTCGGTAATTTTGTATTTCTGACCCTGCTTCTGGAATAAATAAAGATCTTCTCTTCTGACAAGCTCTTTGGTTAAATAATTTCGGATGAAACTTTGATCGGACTCTATTTCACGAACTTCAAAAATCTTCTCCCGACCTGACCCCTTCTCGATTCCGTGCCGTTGCATTTCCTCGGTAGGGTTATCATATCTTTCCTCTATATCTTCGAAAATCTTCAACCCTAAATAATATGGGTTCAACTGTGTTTTAGATGGTTGAACTACACTAGCATTAAGCTTAGCAAAATCAATTACTTCATCACTCGTCAGATCCATTTCTCTTAGAATCCTTGCATGCCAGTAAGATGCCCAACCTTCATTCATGATTTTTGTTTCCAACTGTGGCCAGAAATAGAGCATTTCTTCTCTCATCATCGTCAACACATCACGTTGCCAATCTTCTAGCTCCCTACTATGTTCTTCAATAAATAACAAAATATCTTTTTCCGGACGAGGAGGAAACTTCTTCTTCCGCTTCATCTTCGGTGCATCTTCTGAAGAGGACTCTTCCATCTTCCATAAATCATCATATGGTGTAGTCCTTACAGGATCTGTACTTTCTTCCTCATCATCCACCGACCAAGCAAGCTTCGGTCTAACAAGCGACGGGTCGATATGTTCTTGAATGGCAAGTACCGCATCAAGGAACGACTCGACTTCATCTTTTCCATGAACGCGTTCATACTCGGCGACACGCTCGGCTGTCGCTGCCATACTCTCCACCATATCCCGTTTTGTATTCTGAAACCTTGCGTTATTTTTGAAAAAATCACAGTGTGCCAGAACATGAGCCACAATTAGCTTATTTTGAATCAAACTATTCGAATTAAGCAAAAATGCGTAACATGGATTGGAGTTGATGACCAACTCATAGATCTTGCTCAAGCCCAAGTCATATTGGAGCTTCATCTTGTAATATTGTTTACCGAAACTCCAGTGGGAAAAGCGAGTCGGCATTCCATAAGCACCAAACGTGTAAATGATATCATCAGGACAAACTTCGTATCTCATCGGATAAAAATCTAATCCGAAACCTTTGGCAATCTCCGTGATTTCTTCTATAGCATATCTGAGCTTATTCTGATCCTCTGGTTTCAAAGGTGCCCCCTCCTTCGATTTCGTTACCTTACTATATGACAGGACAAGGGCTAACATGAAGAATCAAGGTAAGATCCGTGCCATTATATACTCATCCACCCAGTCTCCCGATACTTTGAGAGAATTCTTCTTGACACCTTCTATCTGAAAGTCGTATTTTTCATAAAGGCCGATTGCCTGTTCATTGTGGGTCATTACCATCAGCTCCAGACGTTTCAACTCTTTTTCTTCAGCCCACTTGATAGCACAATCAAACAAGCTTGAAGCAATCCCCTCTCCTCTGTACTCTTTCTTGACACCTATGACAAGTTTAACAGCGTGACAATTTCGTCTTGCCTGTCCCCCCAAACAAGTTATGTGACCTACAAGTTCCCCATTTCTCATCACTCCGATGATAGTCGAATTCCCCTGTTCTCTGAAGCTTTCGATCATGGCTTTAGCCTGGTTTTCGCTCATCTGTCTTTCTCCAGGTTCAAATAGTAAGAACTCTGATTCTGATTCAAGTTGTTCAAGCAATGTTATGTATAATGATGCTTCTGTTGGTTTTAAGTGTTGCACGCAATTCCCTCCTTGCAAAATGTTTATGTTAAATCATACCAAAAGGAAAGTAATACGTCACTCTCGTTACAGATGCCACCCGAAGATAAATTCTAAGCAAAATGGTAGGTCGAGTAAAAAAAAGCCAACCTTAACGTAAGGCTGGCTTTTCGTCTTGCTTATTTGGCTTCTGGGAATACACGATCGACCATTTGTCCGAATTCCTTGAAGAAACCGCTGACTGGGTCGCCAGCTTTCATGTCATTCACGTAATTATCAGTTAAATCAACGAAATCTGGATTCGTCGAGATATAAACATTGTTAATGTCCTGATCTGTTGATTTAACAGCTTTCGTGATTTTACTCTCGACATCGTCAGACAAATCTTCAGACCCTTTACGATCTTTCATGACAGCTGCAACGTAAGCATTGTCACGTGTTTTCAACACGTAAGCTTTATCTATACCTTTAACATCTTTTTTGATGTTGTCAGCAGCTGCTTTGGCCACCTGGTAGTTCGTGTTTTGAACCATGCCACGATCGTTGTCATATCGGTTGGCACGGTTGCCTTCCTCATACATATCGTCTGCCTTTCGCTCAAAACGGGTATTTTGTACACCTTCGTAGTTCCCGTCCCCTGTACCTGTTTCCTGCTCTGCTTGACAGGCTACTAGGGCTGAAGCCGCTAACAGTGTTACTGCCAATGATTTTAACTTCATGATGGTAATCCCTCCTTAGCAGCTTACTCGTAGTATGTGCTTGCTAAAGGGATTTATTCTCTCCTCAAAGAATGGAATCTGGGAGGCTCCACCATACGAATAGTACTACTGTATAGACGAAGAACATGGCATTTAGAAACATCAAAAATACTGGGAGCAACGCAAATAACCCTTGAATGGCATTGTAACTAATTCGCATCAGAATAATTCCAATTATAGTTAGAATATACAAGCTAACAAACCATATCCAATGGAAATTCGTATCTTGATTAATACCAGCGTGATGTCCCACCACATAGACAATCCATGGAACAAAAAAGCTGAGAATAGCTATCGGAATATATTTCTGGTCACTTTTTATGTAGTACAGCGAAATCATAGCACTTATGATTGTTAATCCTCCCAGTATTTCACTAATCAACACCATGGTACTATGTGCCGATTCACTTTGAGCTGTTGCAAAGCTTGAGATAATAAACAGTACAGTTCCGATCACTAGCCCTACATTAACATAAAGCAGTTGTTTCTCATTCATCCCACAAAACTCCCTTCAAGGTCAAAACAACTAAGTCAATCATTTCCATACCATCATATCAAAAATTTTATCATTGATGGGAGAAAAACACAGATTACGTCTACTTTCCCAAAACTGTGACGAAATTTCTGATTCACATGGATGGAAGTCGGAGATAATAAGACCATTCCTTTGAACATGCGTAAGCCATCGCTTCAGCTGATATAAAGGATGTGTACCCCATGAATAACCTTGATTATGACAAAGCCCTGCATTATATGATTTGGGGGCAATGGGACGACTTACTCGTTCTTATGGTGCGTACCAAAGACAATTTTCTTTCCAAGAAAATTGAGGTTTTCTTACACGCATGCTACTACCCTGTAAGTGAAGTGGATATGTTAAAGTCACATGAGAGTCTGCTGCACTATATCGACCACGCACAAGATACAGCTGATGTTGAGCTGTTCATATAAGGAAAGAACCACTCCGTCGAAGGAGTGGTTCTTTTTTATGTCCGCTCAGGTTTTATTTCCTGTTTGAATTGATAAGTCAAATCGAACAAGTCTCTGCGGCGGTCTCTTAACTGCCTGACAGTACCTGATTTCCTTTGGCGTCTCAACACTTCCAGGTCGACATCCCCGACCACGACAGACTCGACATTGGCATTGCACTCGCCGACAATCCCATCACGAGCAAACTCGAAATCGGATGGCGTGAAAATGCCGGATTGGGCATACTGAATATCCATATTTTCTACTTGTGTCAGATTGCCGACAGTCCCTGCTAATACTGTGTACACTTGGTTTTCAACAGCCCTTGCCTGGGCACAATAACGCACACGCAAGTAGCCCTGTCGATCGTCCGTACAGAAAGGAACGAAAATGATATTGGCTCCTTGATCTACAGCATAACGAGAAAGTTCCGGGAATTGGATGTCATAGCAGATTTGAATTGCAATCTTTCCGCAATCCGTATCAAATACTTTTACAGCGTCTCCGGGCTGAATTCCCCACCAAGTTCGTTCATTCGGTGTTACATGAATCTTATACTGCTTTTCGATCGTTCCATCTCGCCTGAACAGGTAAGAAATATTGTAGATATTATCATCTTCTTCTACAAAATGGGACCCCCCAATGATATTGACATTGTACTTAACCGCTAACTGAGTAAACATACCGATATAATCTTCCGTGAACTCAGATAGCCTCCGTACAGCTCTTGAAGGGACTTTCTCATCCAGGAATGACATGAGTTGTGTAGTGAAAATTTCAGGAAACACGACAAAGTCTGTTTTATAATCTGCAGCAACGTCTACGTAATATTCACATTGCTTATGGAATTCCTCAAACGAGTCGATATTCTTCATCATGTATTGGACCACCATGATACGAACAGGGTTACTCGTTTTGAAATGTCGTTTCGTACGAGCCCTGTAGTCAATATTATTCCATTCCATAAGTGTTGCGTATTTCGAAGACATCTTATCATCCGGGAGATAATTAGGGTTGATCCGCATCACACTGAATCCATTAATAATTTGGAAAGTTAATACTGGGTCATAAATGTTTTGATTACGTACTTCTTCCACGTATTCTCTTGGGGTCATCTCATCCTCATGCTTATGATAATTAGGAATCCTTCCTCCAATAATGATGCTCTTTAAGTTCAATTCGCGGGCGAGTTCTTTCCTTGCCTCATACAACCGTCTACCTATCTTCATCCCACGAAATT
Organism: Halobacillus salinus; assembly: GCF_004684905.1. Classification (GTDB taxonomy): domain Bacteria; phylum Bacillota; class Bacilli; order Bacillales; family Halobacillaceae; genus Halobacillus; species Halobacillus salinus. The sequence goes on from NZ_SRJC01000001.1 coordinate 1,898,007, forward strand.
CAGGATGTACCATTACCTCTATACCATATAAATTGTATCCATCCGGATCATGATTCGTTATATACCCTTCATCCGTAATGTCATCCCAAGTATGCTTATCATCGTATTCATCAAAATTGACGATTAAGCTAGAGCAACTCCCGATAATATCTCCGTCGTATTCTACTACAAACTGACCTTCTGGGAACAGAGTGAGATGGCTCTCCAGATGCTCTCTTTTCCATGGATCCATATCCGGAAAACAAGACTTCTGCAGCTCAAAGATCTGTTCTATATCCTTTTCTTGCATGTTCCGTACAATCATCTTCTTTTCAAATTGGGTTAAATCAAGTTTTGACATAGAGAAACTCTCCTTATGAATGCAATCGTTTACACAATCGTACTGAAAAGGCTCAGCAATTGTCTAGTTTTTAATAGGCTGAAAATGAAATGTATGAATTGAATCACTTCAAATCTTGGTTTACTATAAGGTGAGAAGAGGTGTAGCCTATGAATGGATTTGAAAGGCGAAAAGAAAGAAAAAAGCAAAACATATTGCAGGCAGCGTTGCAGCTGTTCAGCGAATATGGGGTACAAAAGGTAAGTATTCAAGAAATCGCCCAACAGGCCGAAGTCTCACAGGTAACAATCTATAATTATTTTGGAAGTAAAGATCAACTGTTATACCGAACCGTCGAAATGCTCGTTAGGGACCGTATCGAACAAAGTTCTTCCATCATAGACGATGATTCAATGAGCTTTCAAGAAAAGATAAAGCTGATCATTACGAATAAAAAACAGGATTTGCTCAAATTCAACTCAGAATTCCTTCAGTCTGTTGTCTCTGACCAACCAGACATTCAGAAGTTACTTTCCACTATTACAGAAAAAGAGTCTGTACCTATGTTGATGAGATTGGTTAAGCAAGGAAAAGCGGAGGGTTCTATTCACCCTGACCTCTCGTTTGAGACAATCATGTTCTTTGTGGAAATGTACTATAAGGGGTTCGAAGCCATGCCTGAGAACAATCAGCAATCGCTATCGTTACTCGGCGAGGAACTTCTTCATATATTTTTCTATGGCATTATGGGTGGCATGGACGAGCAGATTCATGAACAAAATAATAACCCACTTAGAAAATAACGTCTAGAAGAAATTCTAGACGTTATTCTTTCATCAGCGTAAGTTTTGGACATACCAGCTCAGCGCTTTGTTTATCGGACTATTGAAAAGTTTCTCTCTCCAGTACAAATCAGCCGTTTGTGTTACTACATTATTCTTAGCAGGGTAAGGGTGAACGATGTTCGAGATCGACTGGAACTTCTTATTCAGCGCCTGAACCGTGCCGACCTCCTGCATCCATTCACCGGCACCGTCCCCAATAGCATGTGCTCCTACAATTTTACCACTACTGGTTGTCAGTACTTTCACCAGTCCTTCTTTATGTTGCTCAGCCATGAACCTGTCGTTGTGCTCAAGCTTGGTCTTGAAGGTCATAAGAGAATCACCATACACACTTCTCGCATCTTGTTCGGTCATCCCTAGGTGATAGATCTCAGGGTCCGTATAGACCACCCATGGCACCTTCGTATAGGACACTTTTCTAGAAAGGCCAAACACTGCATTTGAAACAGCTATTTTCCCTTCCATGCCTGCAACATGTGTAAATGGCATGGAACCATTGCAATCGCCTACCGCATACACTTGTCGTTTATTGGTTCTGAGGCTTTTGTCCACCGCAATGAATCCTTTCTTGTCCGTATCAATACCAGCTGCTTCTAAGTTCAAACCACCCGTGTTCGGCGTTCTCCCTGTAGCTACTAGTACTTGTTCCGCAGCAATCTGACTACTCTGACCATCCTTCGTATAATGAATGGTCGCACCATTTTCTCCACGTTCCACTTTATCAACGACAGCATTAGTCATCAGATGAACGCTGGATGATATTAAGTGAGAAGCGGTGGAAGCAATTTCTTCATCTTCTTTCGAAAGGATCCGTTCTGCCCCTTCCAATACGGTCACCTCTACTCCTAAGCGCGCCATCGCCTGAGAGAGCTCTAGTCCGATGATTCCGCCACCGATCACGGCGAGTGACTGAGGACGCTTCTTTAGTGAAAAGATGGATTCATTGGTGATATAGTCAATGGAATCCATACCTTCGATTGGAGGTACTAGAGGAGAGGAGCCTGTGGAGATGATGATTCGCTTTGCAGTAATCGTCTGATCTCCCACCTTGAGTGTATGTTCATCTTCAAATGCCGCTTCCGCTTCATAGATATCAATCCCTAAGTTGATAAATCTCTCTTTTGAATCGTGATTTTGTACGTCTTGAACTGCAGTTTGAACCCTTTTCATTGTCGACTCAAATAATTGATCATACTCTTGGTCATTTAGAGTTGAAATCTCATTAGCTTGATACACTTCTTTAGCACCTTGGATGAGGGCTTTAGATGGCATGCAGCCATAATGAAGGCAATCTCCGCCAAGTTGACTCTTTCGTTCGATCAAAGCAACTTTCGCTCCGAAACTGGCGGCCCCGGCAGCAACCGTCAAGCCACCAGAACCACCACCTATTACTGCTATTTGATAGTCGAAGCTCATTGTCCTACACCTTCTACTTCCTTATTCTTATACTTAGCAGCGATATCTTCCATACGTTTCCTGTTCACCCCGAAGTCGGAGTAACCTACTCTTGAAGCAGAGCGAAAGTGAACCACTTGTTGGTCCTCATCAAAATAGAATTCCACATCATCTTTAAAACGCATAATTTTAGACTTCACTACCGCATGCATATAATGTTCTGAGTCATCCTCTATTGTGGTGCGTTCCATATCACTCAGTATTTCTTTCACTTTCTGTTTTGTTTCCATTAAACCTCCGTCAAAAGGAAGAGGTTCCATTTGTTTGTCTTGGTCGCTTGTCTGTGTGGATACACAGTTTGGAGAACTAGGGCATTCCCCTAACTTCCCATTCTTCACTCCAATATGTTGGTTCGACATCATTATTCCTCCTTACATAGACACTACCTATATATTCACTAAAACGGCAATAAAAAAACACCCCCAAGACCTGGGAGTGTGAAATCACCTTAATGGTTGTTACCCTTATTACCTTTTTCGTGACCTTTTTCTTTTCCCTCACCTTTTTTATCTTTTTCCGTTCGGGGCTTGTCTTTGTCATGCTGTTTGTCACGATTATGTTTGTTTTTTTCCTTGCTTTTGCCTTTACCTTTGTCTTCATCATTGTTTTTAGGCTTAGATTTTTCTTTATTATTTTTGCTATCGTTTTGCTTGTGATTCTTATTGGATTTTTTCTTTTCACCCTTTTCACGGGCATCCTCTTTATCTTTGGATGAGCTTTCAGACTGATTTTTCTTTTCTCGATTTGAATTGTCTTTCCACTCTTCCGACTTGCCATTCTCCAATTTGATATCCGGCTTAGTATCCCCGGACTTATGAATCCACTGGTTATCTGCATTAGAAGGAAGATTCGCAGGTTTTTGTTCTTCTATGTTATCTCGCGATTCGCTCTCTGATGTTTCAGATGATGGATCTTCCGTAGTGGACTGATCTGCAATGTTACCGGAGGAGTCTTCGTTGTAAAAAGATTGAATAATAGCTCGATCGTCCTCTTTCGGCACCTGCTCAGCATCTGTGGACTGATCCATATTTTCTGCATAAAGCTTATTAGCCGAAGCACCTGTTTTTTCTGCTTCTTGTCGAATTCTATCTGGTATATCAAATGTTGCGATAGCGAGGTCTAGTTCTTCTGTAGATAAGTAAGATTCCAACTGATTGGATAAGTCACCCGGTTCTCCAGACTTCACGTAACTGACACCTATTAAAACCTGGTTCTTTTCATTTACTAGTCCCTGCTCCTGACTCAATTGGATCAGTTGAAGCGTGACCTCGGAGGCATCTTTCTTTTTCCACTTACTGAGTAATGGGATAAGCTTTTCTGCGTCTTCGTTCTGAGGGATGATCGAAATAACTTCCATATGGTCATTCAGTTCCATCTTTACGCTAGGATTGATGTCTAAATTCACATAAGCATATGCCTGATTACTGCCGTACCATGAGAAAATCGGAAATGCTGTCAGCAAAAATATAAGAGCTGCCACAGCCATTTTCATCCTGTTATCCCGGACCATTTTACCAAAGAAGAACCGTTTCTCTGCAAGGGCTGTAAACTGCACCTCCATTCCTACTTCAGCATTTTCCAGGCGCTCTGCACGGTGAAATTGACCATCATTTGTCATGACAATCATATAATTATTATTTTGTTCCATTACGATACCTTTTCTCACAAACCCACCCCCTTCAGGTAGTCTTTGAGATATACGTAATCCCCATGAAAGATGAGTATTAGGGCAATAATGAATTTACGGTTTCGCTCCAGTGTCTTTTTGCTTACTTCTACACGGTCGACTAAATCTTTGATCGGCAGTCTGCCTTTACTAAGAACTTGCTCGCGTAGATCTTCATGCTCATAGACAACTCTCGCCACTTGGACTGCAGATTCTCTGGCATCTCTATGCTTTGGAGAGGAGTCTATCAAGTCTTCGAAAGAAAGCTTGAATTGCCCTAGTTGCTGCTTGAATTCACGAATCTCTTCCTGTCGATGCCACGATTCAGTTTCTAATTGGAAACGATCTTTCGCAGCTCTAACTTCAGAAGGGTTTTCCATCTGTTCTTCCTCGTAATACTCTTCATCTAAGGATGCGACAGTAGGATGTTTCTGTTCATTTCGTATATAATCGATTACTTTACGTTTGATAACCAAACGGGCAAACGATAAAAAGGAGCTTCCTTTGTCAACAGAATAGGCGTGAATCGCTTCATCAAATGCTAGTAAGCCAATACTGAATTCATCATCTTTTGTAGGGTCGATATATCTCTTACATACTTCAGAGACACTCTTGGCGATAAAAGGTTGATATTGCTTTAAAATTTCGTTTCTAACGATGTCGTCTCCTCGTTTTGCTTGTTCAACTTGATCATCAAGGGAGGGACTCTTCTTAGAGAATAGATGTTTAATCAACCTTCATCACCTCCAGCCATTAAATATTTTCGGTGGTTTCACGTCGTTTTTGGGTGTCTTAAACAAATATATTTCAATTGTATTACATTGTTGTTTCAGCCAAGCACTCTGAAGGGGGTGGTTTGTGAGCCTTGTACCGAACTATTGTACTGAAAAATGTAGCAAATGGTCTACCACAGAGGAGTTACAATTTATTAAATATACATTTCAAAGATATAGACTTTCGTTCGATACAGCGACCATTCCATTCCAAATATGCCCCTCATTGTATACAACAAGGACTTTAAAACTAAGTCTATAAGACCACAAAAAGGTGCTCAGCATAAGCTGATGCACCTTTTTACTGTTGTTCATAATAGTAATCAATCGGCACAGCTAACCCTACACGACCTTCTGTCTCATCGTTAAGCGTAGCATAGACAACTCCAATCACTTCCCCATGTTCGTTAATGACAGGGCTGCCAGAATTCCCTTTATAAATCGGCGCATCTAACATCAACACGGGGCCTTCCCAGCCAGTTAACTGGCGATAGCCAATGACGTTTCCTTGATTGGCTATGCCTGTGAACCTGAGCGGGTTACCTATGAAGAATATGTGCTCACCCGGTTCCGCATTCGTTTGTTCCGCGAGAGGTAGATGAGGTAGACCTTCTCCGTCCGTTTCTAATACTGCTAGATCAATTTCTGGATACTCTTCAACCACTTCAGCTTTATAAAGTCCATCATCAGGAAAGCCTACAGCAATCCTCTTTTCACCCTCTATGACATGGTGATTGGTGATGATTGTTCCTTCACTAGAAATAGAAAACCCAGTTCCTTTGCTTCGGCCAGCCTCTACAACAACAACCGATTTCTTATAAGAACTGATTTCATCATCCGTGGAAAGCTTTGCAGATGTGACAAGAAAGTCAATGGCAGGAATACTGAACGTATTCGGCAACACCGCGATGACGTTTCCGACCATCATCGCGGCAATCAGCCAAAAAATCCACCGAGGAAATGGTCTTTTTGTTTTTTGCTGTTCTTTTTCTATACGTGCTCTTTCTAGAGCCTTTCTCTTCTCTTCTTGAACCAACTCATATAGTTCTTCTTCATCGATTTCTTCATATAAGTCTTTATCAATTATGTCTTGCTCATAATCTTTACGATCGCTCAATGGCTGTCACCCCACGATTACACCACTACTTCATTCGAGGCCCCCTGCTGCATCTGATACATGTGGAAGTACTGCCCCTTATAATCAATGAGTTCCTGGTGTGTACCTTGTTCTACCATTGTACCATGATTAAGCACAAAAATTTGGTCAGCCGTTTGTATGGTCGACAATCGGTGAGCGATGACAAGGGTAGTTCGACCTTTCTTGAGAACTTCTAAAGCCTGTTGGATCAGTTGTTCTGTTTCTGTATCGATATTCGCCGTCGCTTCATCCAAGATCAGTATGGAGGGATTGAAAGCCAATGCGCGGGCAAAGGATATCAATTGACGTTCCCCCATCGATAAGGAGTCCCCTTTTTCTTTCAATGGAGAATCATACTTATCTGGTAGTTTTTCTATGAATCGATCTGCTCCGACAGCTTTCAATGCATCCATCGCCATTTCCCGGGAAATACGTTCATCATTCATCGTTACATTCGACAGAATTGTGCCAGTAAAGATGAACGGATCCTGAAGGACGATCCCCATGTGACTTCTTACTTGCTGTCTGGACCAATTTCTTGTGGATTGACCGTCAATCGTAATTTCCCCTTTCTGGGGATCGTAAAAACGGAAAAGCAGATTCATGATAGAACTTTTCCCAGACCCAGTATGACCGACGAAAGCAGCGGTTTGACCGGGTTGGACGTCAAAGGAAATGTTCTTCAACACATAGTCATCCTTTTCGTACGCAAAGGATACGTCGTCAAAAGTAACATGACCTTCATATCGGGAAATTGCTTTATTCTCTACCGTTTCCCCTTTCTCATCCAATAGGTGGAATACTCGCCCTGCAGACACCCTCGCTTCCTCTAATTGTGGAAGTTGGTTTACGAGATCTGTTATCGGCTGGAACAATCGGTTCAAATAATCGACAAAGGCATAAAGCAATCCGACCGTGACGACACTCTCCATTCCGATTGACTGGGCACCGAAATACCAAAGCAAGGCGACAAATGCTATGTTCCGCATTACATTAACTAAATTCCACGAAGTCAGCGCGCTCAACCGAATTAACTTACGTTGGAACGTGAAATGTGTTTTATTCAGTTTTTCAAATTGTTCAGACGTCTGCTTCTCCTGTCTGAACGCTTGAATGATTGACATTCCTTGTATTGCCTCATTTATATTTCCGTTCATATCGCTGACTGTGGACCGGACCACTCGGTTGTATTTTCCGCCCAGATGCTTATACACGCGCATCCAAACAAATAATACCGGGATAACAAGTGTGCAGAGTAACGCCAGCTTCACATCTAACAAGAACAATGCTACGTATATGCCAAGCATGTAGAAGAAGCTCGTCACGAATGTTGCTAATACCTTCACATACAATTCACGAATCGCTTCTGTATCATTCGTAATTCGCGCCACTACTTTACCAGCCGGTTGATTGACAAAATATTGGATCGGTAGTCGCTGAATATGTGCAAACAGATCGTTCCTCATCTTCTTGATAATTTGATTGGATGTCTTCTGTAGGGTGAAGGTATGGGCAAACTGAAATACGGAAGCAATCAATAACAGGGCAACATAAATCCCAAGTAGCCAGTAAATAGACGGAACTTCAGGTTTGAAAAATTGATACAGTTGCCCGAGTGATAGTTCCTGTGCCTCTGCATTGATTGTTTCGGACGGAGCATTTATCGTCATTACACCGTCTTCAACGGACCTTGCTCCTGTAGTAGGTACTTGTTCCGGGACGAAATAGTATGTGCGGTTCACTTGTAAGATTGTCGCAGTACTTAAGGTATCATCTGTCTCTTCTAAGCGGTCCTCTCTTTTGTAATAGGCGCCCTGATACCCTACCGTGTAATCATCCCCATCCGCCACTTCATACCATTGGTTCTCAATTCCGACGATATGCTGGTCGATCAGCCGTTTGGCTATAAACGGACCGGTCAATTCGAGTGACACGGCAATCACTAGACATACTAATCCAATGAGAATGGATTTCTTAAAGCCTAAGGCATAATCTAATAATCGGCGTTCCGTGGTTTTCGATTTCATCCCTTCACCTCCCCGTCTTCCAGTTGCTGATGTTCATATTGTGTTTGATACCAACCGCCCATTTTCACCAGTTGGTCATGTGTACCTTCCTCTTCGATTTTCCCTTCATTGAGTACAATGATGTGATCTGCATGAGTGACAGCGGAAAGACGGTGTGCAGCAATGAAGGTGGTTTTACCCTTTCTCACTTTGCGCAAATGTTGGATAATGGCTGCTTCTGTCTTACCGTCAACAGCTGACATAGCATCGTCCAGCAATAGAATTTCAGGGTCCATAATGAAAGCACGAGCTATGGCCACACGCTGCTTCTGACCTCCTGAAAGTGTCACACCGCTTTCTCCCACTTTCGTATCGAGGCCATTCGGCAGGTGCTTGATATCCTCCAAGAAATGAGCGAGCTTCAGCACTTCGTAAATCTCTTCATCCGTTGCATCTGCTTTACCGAACTGAATATTCTCACGAACTGTCTTTGAGAATAGAATCTGATCCTGAGGGACATACCCGATCCAGGACCTTGTCAGTTCCAGAGGAAGCTGGTCAATATCCACTCCGTTGATCGATACCGATCCATTTCTGCCAGGATACTCTCGTAATAATTGCCTGAAAATCGTTGTTTTGCCTGCTCCTGTTTTACCTACCACCCCAATTGTCATTCCCCTTGAAACGCTTAGGGAGACCTTTTGTAGGCCATGGGTTTCTGCCGTTGGATACTGGAAGGTTGTATCATCAAACACGATTTCATCTGGTCGCTCCACTTGGAGTGGATTAACCGGGTCAAGAACATCTGCTTCGTATCCTAGCGTATCGTTGACACGATCCAACGATGCGTTGCCACGTTGCAATACGTTAATCAACTCTCCTACAGCAAACATTGGCCAGATCAACATCCCTAAATACACATTGAAGGATACCATTTCACCAAGTGTAATAACGTTTTGGAAGACGAGAGCCGCTCCATATCCAAGTCCGATTGTGTAAGACAACCCGACTAGAACCGTAATAGTAGGCTCAAACATAGCGTCCACTTTAGCCACTTCCACATTTTTGTCATATACATCGTGGGTCATTTTCTGGAAGCGACTTTCATCTCTTTCTTCTTGTACGAAGGCCCTTAGAACGCGCACGCCCCGAACAGACTCCAATACATTGTTATTCATTTCCCCGAAAGCTGTCTGCGCCTCTGTGAACCGTTTATGGATGACACCACCGTACTTGTTCATCGCAATCGCCATAATCGGTAAAGGAATCAACGCAGCTAGTGTCAGTTTCCAGCTGATTGTGACTCCCATAACGATGACAATCAATGTCATGAACACAGTGGAGTCCACTAGTGTAAGAATACCGAAGCCAGCTGTCATACTGATCGCTTTCAAATCATTCGTACTCTTGGCCATCAAGTCACCAGTGCGATTCTTCCCGAAAAATGTAGGTGTCATTTTCAAGAAGTGATTCATCAACCTCGACCTCATAGTGCGCTCCATCATCATCGCACCACTGAACAAAGTATAATCCCATAGGTAGGAGATGATATAACTTGCAATAAGTACGCCCCCGTACACCATCAGCAACTGCATCAAACGTTCCTGGGTCATCGTGTTGAATTGGATTTCATCAATCGCCATCCCGATTAATTGCGGGGGGATTAGATCAATCACACTAGCAATGATCAAAGCGATTACAGCAAAAGTGTAACGCTTCCAATATTGCTTGAAAAACCATCTTAATTTCACCAAAACCTGAAACATTCCTTCGTCCTCCTTCTACATCCTCTTATACTGCTAGCCGCTTTCTTTCCAATCATCGTTCCATTCATTTCGCAACACCTTTTTGCTCATAATGCTAAACCCTCCTATACATAATTTATGAAAAGCAGTAAAACTGCTGATCAACAGTAGAAAAGTACAGTTTGTGTTTCAAACAAAAAAGAGCATACGCCTCTAGCGCATGCTCTAACACACAAAAAAGGACACGTATAAACGTGGCCTTTGTACTGATCATTCCATTCCATAACGACCTTGTAGAATTACAAGTATCGTTCAGCCACGACTCGTATGAAATTTTCTTTTTGGAAGAAATGTTTCTTTTTCATTGTCGTGACCTCCTTTGTACATGATTATATATTATATAGTTTTCAAAATTTTTAATCAAGTGTTTATCGGATTTTTCCGAAATAGCCTTCCTAGCTCCAATCTTTTCCTAGCAGAATCACTGCAACTAAAATAAGAATAATAACCGCGATGAAAGTAATCGACAACGGCCTCGAGACGTTGGCTCTCTTTACTTCCTCCCACCTGACAGGACGTATCCCACTTATGGAGAATATAGATGCGGCCGCAAGTAGGATCGACATAACGTTCACGGTAACGAGTAATAATGCTCCATATGCAAGCCCAAAATCCGCATTACCGATAGACATCCCCATCGCAACAGAAGGTGGCAATAAAGCGACGGCTACCATCACACCAACCAAATTTCCCGATAAACGGTTTAAAAAGGCTAGTGCTCCAGCTGCCCCTGAGGCAATCCCTAGGAATATGTCCACGACTGTCACCTTCGTTCGGTCCAAATACTGGTCTGTATCGGTTCCCATATCGAAAAAATAGCCGAATAATATAGAAATGATCAGAACAATAGCTATTCCATATAAAGAAGTTACGATGGACTTTCCCAACATCTTATAATCCCCAAGTATAGATGAGAATGCAATCGCAATCACCGGTCCAATCATCGGAGCAATCACCATCGCTCCAATGACAACCGCTTCACTATCCTTTAAGAACCCGACAGTCGCCACAATTGCAGATAACAATATTAACAATGAATAATTCCATGATATTAGCGAGTTCTTCTCTACCGCATTCAATAGTTCGTGCCTGCTTGCGCGCTTCAACCTCGCTTCTTCTGATTCTTTATCTTCCTCTTTAGAATCTTCATGTAAGGTTTTCTTAGATAAGTACGTTTGGACTGGGAATAATAGAGTCTCGAACCCTTCCACTACATTAGATACTCCCTCTAAATAGTTCAGGATCTCTTCCACTTCACTCGTCTTCACTAATATGCGGACAAGCATACGTTCTTCTGACTCACTCGATGTCCAGTAAGACTGATGTTCGAACTCTTGCAGTTTTTCATTTATGGAATCAAAGTGATGGTCTGGGATGTACACTTCGATCAATTGCAAGTTCAATTCAATGTCCTCCCTTCTAAGATCGCTTGTTTATTCATAATGTCCCCCTTTTTTCACATACTAATTCCACACGGTTTTTAAGGAGGGATTTTCGTGGATACACAGGTACCTTTAACAAAAGAAGAGTATATCAAAGAGATGAAGAAACAATTCAATGATAGTCCAGACTTGATCTGCAAGGAATTTCAGTTCAGAAACCAAACCTTAGTCATTCATTTTGTTAACTACCAAGTAAAGAAGGACTTGTTAGAGAGGGATTTATTGGGTACATTGACTTCCGCCAAGAGAGCTTGGTCTGTGGAGGACTTACAGAACAAAATTCCTCTTGCCTCTTCTACTGTGGAACGTTCCCTCGCTAACATATCACCTGCATTAATCCACGGCAGCGTCTCCGTATATATAGAAGGAGAGTCTCAAGTAGTTCTATTTGCTTTGCCAAACTTAGAGAGAAGAGCTCTGAACCGTGCGGAAACGGAGTCTCTAGTCTTTGGTCCGCAAATCTCTTTCACTGAATCATTAGTCACTAACATGAATGTAATACGCTGGCGCTTGGATACCGATGACCTTGTCGTTGAAAAACTAATCGTTGGGGAGCGAATCAAATCGGAAGTACGACTGGTATATCTGAAATCACTAGCAAATGAGGAAAATGTTCAAACAATGAGACAAAGAATTTCGGACTTGAAGGTGGACGAAGTAGAAGATACAAGTGTATTAGGACAAATGATTGAAGACTCCTCTTCCACCGTATTCCCTCAGCTGATTACCACAGAGCTTCCCGACCGCTTCTGCAACTCCATTTCTAAGGGGCGTGTGGGTGTTCTAGTCGATAAGAGCCCGACTACGTTAATCGGTCCTATGAGCTTTTTTAATTTTTTTGAATCGACAGAAGACCTATATATGCGCTGGAATATGGGAACGTTCATACGCTTCTTACGTCTTTTTGCTATGTTTCTTTCGATCGTGTTGACACCGTTTTATGTTGCGGCATTGACATACCATTACGAAATTATACCGTCTTCTTTATTAATATCATTAGGACAATCCAGAGCGACCGTTCCGTTTCCACCTGTTATTGAAGCATTGCTTCTCGAAATGCTGATCGAGTTCCTGCGTGAAGCAGGTGCGCGTCTCCCTACAAAGGTAGGTCAGACCATGGGTATCGTTGGTGGTATCGTTCTAGGACAAGCAGCTGTAAAGGCAGGTTTTACAAGTAACATTCTGATCATCATCATCGCCCTTAGTGCACTGGCTTCCTTCACGGCTCCCAGTTACTTGATGGGCTCTGCAATCCGGATCATCCGCTTTCCGATAATCATCTTAGCCGGTGCTTGGGGGCTGATTGGAATTGTTTTTGCCCTTAGCTTTTTAGCTATCCATCTGTTAAAGCAACATTCACTCGGAAGACCATATTTGGCACCGCTTTACCCTTTTGAATGGAAAGATTTCAATGACACCATATTCCGTACCACTTTCCAGAAAAATGACAGACGACCTAACTACATTATGACAAAGGACCGTTATCGCTTTGATAAGCAAAAATCTAATAAGAAGAATGACGTGAAGCGTATATGAAAGTAAACCTCGAAGTATCAAAAGCAGACTCGTTTCGTGCCTTTTACCTCTTTTTCGTAGTCCATACTTTACAAATAGGAGCTGGACTAATGGGGGTTCCAAGAATCCTCTTTTTAGAGGCGGAGAGTGATGCATGGATCTCTATCTTGGTTGGTGGCTTATACTTACACTTTATCGCTTGGATTATGATCAAGATTCTGAGGGAGTACGAAAATGCCGATATTCTCGGTATTCAGACAGATCTATTCGGAAAAGTTTTTGGCTACATCCTAGGATGTGCTTTCGTAGTCTACATTTTTCTCATTTTACTGACTGTCATAAAAAACTATATCGAAGTCGTTCAAGTCTTCATCTTTCCTGAGATCCCCATATGGTTGATGGCGCTATTTCTCATTTCCCTGATGGTATATGCCATCCTCGGAGGTTTAAGAGTAGTAGTAGGAACTTGCTTTCTCTTTTTCTTTTTAACGGTATGGCTGGTTTTCACCATCTATAAACCAATTACGTATATGGATATAGGGCACTTCCTACCAGTTTTTGAAGCAAGTCCCACTGAGATTTTAAGTGGGGCGCGACAAATGACTTACTCAGTGCTGGGAATGGAAGTATTGTTATTCGTCTATCCTTTTGTCGATAACAAAAAGCACGTTCAATTACCAGTTCATTTAGCCGTCGCTACAACGACATTTTTAGTTTTACTCGTTACGGTTGTTTCCATTGGCTATTTCAGCCCTTACCAATTAAAAGAGACAGTGTGGGCTACGCTTTCCCTATTCAAAATCATCAGTTTCTCGATGATCGAGCGATTTGACTTCATTGCCGTATCCTTATGGATGATGGTAGTACTTCCGAATGTAATCCTTTTCAGCTGGATTTTACAACAGTCCTTACATCGATTGTTTCGAATAAACAAGAAAAAAAGCTTGTATGGTATTGGAATTTTGATATTCTTTTCTTCCATCCTTTTAGAATATCGCCTGGATATCAACCGATTGACTGACATTACAGCAAAAGTAGGTTTTTATTTAGTGTTTATTTACCCTGTATTCGTCTATCTAGCTCTGTTAATACGAAAAGGGTGGAGAAAGGGGCGCTCTTTATGAAACGGATCAGTATGATGATCTGCCTAATGATTCTCTGTACTGGCTGTATACCCAAAAGCTATATAGAAAAGCTTGGGATCATAACTTCCGTCGGTTACGATGCTGCAGGAGAAGATAAATTGGAAGGGACGCTTGTCGTCTTTCAATTTGACCCTACAACCTCAAATACATCCCAAGTTATATCAAGCCAATCCGAAACATCTAAGGGAATACGCTATGAAGCCAATCGCCTTACTAGTCACAGGCTGGTATCAGGTCAAGTAAGACTTGAGGTATTCCAAGATAAATTGGCTGAAAAAGGATTGGAAAAGTTTATGGACACCTTGTCTCGCGATGCCAAAATCAGCGACATGGGTTATCTGGCTATCAGTGATGTCCCCACTAAAGAATTAATGGGTTCCAACCAGTCAGAGGACGCTCCGAATATCGGCATCTATTTGCAGAACCTTATTGAAAAGAGCGTAAAAAACCAAACAATCCCTGAATCCATTCTAAGCGTCTTCGTTCGTGACATCCAAGACTTCGGGATTGATCCAGTTCTCCCGTTGTTGTCTATGAAAGAAGATAAACCGTATATAAAAGGATTGGGATTGTTCCGAGAAGACATATATGCAGGCCCGCTGAGTGAAGAAGACATATACCACTTAATGCTTCTCAGACAACGATCGAAAGACACCGAGTTCCAATTGGACCTTGAGAACGACTCTTTGAAGGACTATTATAAGAAAGAATCAGACAACGTGAATGAAGGCCCTCTCCATGTCTCCCTTAACGATTTAAGCAACAAAACTTCCATACATGCTAAAGGCAATGATTTTACGAACCAGGTCGTAAAAGTGGAAATCAAAGGACGACTACTTGAGATTACGAAAGAAATTGACTTGAAACAACCTGGTGCTATCAAAGCAATTGAGAAGCAAATTGAGAAGCAGTTAAAGACTAGGCTAGAGCGACTCGTCGATAAATTGAAGGAAGACGGCGTCGACCCTGTAGGTTTCGGAAAGGTATATAATGAAGAACACCGAGACCAACTTACAGAAGAAGAGTGGCGTAGCCAGATCCCTAACCTGAATGTTGAATTCGATATCGACATGAAGCTGCTCCGTTATGGTATATCTGAATAAAAAAACGAGCCTTAGAAAGGCTCGTTTTTATTCGTAATCAAATTCATCCGGGTGTTTTCCTATTCGCTCACCAGTATGAAGCATATTGATACGATTCACTTCTTCTTCTGTCAGGCTGAAATCAAATAGGTCCGCATTTTCTTTCTGTCGCTTCCCATTAGATGATTTCGGAATGATGATTACCTCATGTTCGAGGTGCCATCTCAAAATGACTTGGGCCGGTGTTTTACCATATTTTTCAGCAAGCTCTTCTAACACTGCTGCATCAAAATATTGCCCACGACCAAGTGGTGCCCATGCTTCCATTTGAATACCCGAGCCTTTACAATAATCCAACAGCTCTTGTTGGTAAACACGAGGATGCAGTTCTACCTGATTTACCATAGGCTTTACCTCTGCTGTTTTCATTAGCTCATCAATATGATGCTCCATGAAGTTACAAACACCGATTGCCTTGACCCGGCCGTCCTGGTACAGTTTTTCGAGCGCCTTCCAAGTATCAGGGAATTTCCCTGGAACCGGCCAGTGCACAAGGTATAAGTCTAAGTAGTCGAGCCCGAGTTTGTCTAAGCTCCGGTCAAAAGCGTTCAAAGTCTCTTCATACCCTTGTTCACTGTTCCAAACTTTTGTCGTCACAAACAATTCTTCACGTGGAACACCACCTTGTTCAATGGCTTTTCCAACTCCTTCTTCGTTTTCATAAAAAGAAGCCGTGTCGATGTGTCGATATCCGAGATCGAGGGCAGACTTCACTGCATTAACAACCTCTTGATCATCGTTCATCTTATAGACACCAAGCCCTACTTTAGGCATTTCTACTCCATTATGGAGATTGAATGTATCCGTTATTCTCACCTTGCATCCACTCCCTTTTATTCACTCTTAGGATGGATACCCGCTTCCGCATGGTCTTCAAACAAGCCTTCCGACACATGATGCAAAAGAAAATCATTCTCAGAATGGCCAATTAAATATAACCTGTGGAGAGGTCTCGTCATCGCGACATACAGTAATTTGACATCCAATTCGTTCAAGTGGTAAGAAGTGTGATTTGCATATAAGCACACCACATCAAATTCCAGACCCTTCGCTAAATAGGCTGGAACAATCATTCTTTCCCCCATCTGTTGCTCTTCGTCCATCTTCACAAAATTCATCTCTGCGGGCATTCGTTCATGTAATCTTTCCGCTTCTTCCTGTGTTTTTGTAACAATAGCGATGGTTTTCAGCCCTTGGCTATTAAAATCAGCTATTAACGATTCAAATAAGCCCTCCCATTCTGCTACAGTGAGAAATTGCGGCTTTTTCCCATGTCTCACCACTGGTTCTGCACCCGGCAATTCATCCGGCATCAACCGGAGCAAGTCATTCGCTAAGTCCATGATTTCAATCGTAGTCCGATATGTCTTCTGCAACGTTAAGTAATTAGATGTCGTAAACACCTCTTCGGTGAGGACTTCCCAGTTTTTCAATCCCCGGTAGTGATAGATCCCCTGGGCTAAATCCCCGACAATAGTGAATAAATCCGTTCGCAATGCTCTTCTTAAGCTGTAAATTTCCATAAAACTATAATCCTGCGCTTCATCAATAACTACTTTCTTAGCCTGGTCGTCGCGATCCAAGCCAGTTATAAACGAATGGAGGTAAAGCAGAGGTGCTAAGTCTTCTTCACTCCACTTCTTCTGCTTAAACAAGAGTCGAGAATGTCTTCTCATTCTCTTCAAAGAATCTGAATCTTCGTCGACTAATGTCGTGTAAACCTCATCTTTGAAGAGCGATGGATACAAGTCCGTCAGTTTATGTTTCGGATATTGTTTCATAAAACGTTGTACCGCATAGCGAGCTTCTGTCTCCACTTCTTTCAATCGTTCTTCTTTACGTGTGATGAGGTAACTGACCCTCGTCTTCCTCTTATCTGGGTTTTTCATCCCATACAATGCTTTATCAAGTTCTTCATCATATTTTTGGGCCATTTTGGTAAGAATTTGTTTCTTCTTACGTTTCAGCTCACTTTGAAGGACAGCTTTGATTTTATTTACCCGTGTTTTATAGGGAAAATAATTGTACTTGTCAAAGAACAATTGATTGATGGCTTTAGCAGACTTGATTCTAAATCCGGATAGGGTGAAATCCCCCTCGACTTTGTATTCCTTCTTTATCTGTTGGAGGTAAGCATTTAATACGGCCTTGAATGCTTTGGATCCTTTATACTCTGCAGTCCATAAACTATCACCTCTACCCCCGTTTTCTACAGCATCCATTAACATGCTATGCTTGCTGATTACCGACCACTTCAACCCAAGAACCTGTTTGACAAAGTCCTGATAGGTTGATTGTCGCGACCGTTGAACACCGAGTTCAGGGAGCACTTCTGCTATGTAGTTTATAAATAGGCGGTTCGGTGCAAGGATCAACATTTCTTCTGGCTTGAATATATCCCTCATGGTGTACAAGAAATAAGAGATCCGGTGTAGCGCAATGGTAGTCTTCCCACTGCCAGCAGCGCCCTGCACGATAATCGGTTTTCTCAAGTCTGCTCGAATTACCTTGTTCTGTTCTTCTTGGATTGTTGCAACGATCTCTGTAAGACGTGTATCAGAATTCTGGGCTAGTGAGTCTTGGAGTAAGTCATCCTTGGTTGTCATATCGATGTCACGGAAGTCAAGAAGCTCCCCTTCTTCAATCTGATACTGACGTTTCAAAGAGACGTTCCCTTCATATAAGTCTCCATGAGCTTCATAACTTACTTCCCCAAGTCTTCCTTCATAATAGACATTTGCAAGCGGCGAACGCCAATCTAGAATGATGGGCATCTGGGTTTCACGATCGAATAAGGACATTTTTCCGATGTAGAAGATTTCTTGTTCCGGTTTTTCTTTACGATGAAAATCAATGCGGGCAAAATACGGTTTTTTTCGTAGATGTATGAGGCTTTCGAGTTGTTCTTTAGACATTTTCATGAAGTTTGCATGAGACAGCATTTCCTGATAACGCAAGCTACTGTCTTTAAAATCAAGACGAGCCAATGTATCTTCCTGCCGTTTCTTCAACTCTTCCTGTCCAGATTGCTGGGCAGCAATCAATTGGTCCATGTAGGCCTTTGTAAAAGTCAATCTTTCTAATTCTTGGCTGAATTCGTTATGATTCTCCGTCATCTATCCTCTTTCTCCCTTCAAGGTTGTTGGAAGTGACGTAATGTAAGGGCATTTATGCAAGTCGTTCAAAGCAACGAATAATAAAATACCACACAAAAACTGTAAACGCAATCTTAAGTTCGAAAAAACGAAACCACATAAAAAAAGTGCTGATTATTACAATCAACACTTTACTGTCTTGGCTTATTCTCAATATATTTTGGCAGTCTCATTTCAAACACGAAATAGGAAAAAACCCTCAACAATACTGGATACAAGGCTAATGCTCCCAAAATGTCCCCGATTCCCCCCAGTATATTCGTTGTCCACATGACGCCTACTAGAACAAGCATGAGAATGACGGTTACCAACCCGGTCGTTCCATTGACTGGATTCCATGTTCCCGCAATGGTCTTTGCCTCTTGTTCCACCAGTTCGAAACATCTGTAATGAAAAGGTCGCACGCGGAACCAGTTCGAAGCAGTCACTAACTCATCACGGTCTCTAATTTCTTTGTAACAATAACGGCAACGGTTTGTCTCCACTGAATCTACCCCTGATTCTGATATTTTTTCATGAGCAAACACTCATTTCCCTTTTCATTATACCGCAAATGATCCATAACTCTAAGCAATAAGATGATTCCCCGCCCTTTTTCCTCTAGATGATCCATATCAGGGAACCAATGCTTTACATCATACGGTCGGCTATACTGTCTCCAGTCGAAACCATCCCCTTCATCAAGAACTCGGACAATCATCCTTGTTTTAAGAAAGGAGATTTGAACACGGACCTTCTTATCCTCCAATTGGTCATTCCCATGTTTCCATGCATTTACGACAGCTTCTGATATAGATGCTTCGACGAGGAGTTGGTCGCTTCCGAACTCCTTTAATAAATGCGGGAAATAGTCCTTCCTCATTTCTTTTATTTCTTTTGGGTTGTTGATGTATCGTACATAAGTTGCGCTCATCCTTCAACCACTCCTCTATAAAAAATTCCTTTGCTTAACAAATCGAACTCCCTTTACATCGTTACGAGTTTCCTATTCCCTAAATAGAGGGAATTTAAAAGAAAACAATCGAAATTCCGGGCTTCCGACATAACTTTTCATCCTTCGCGCTTTCCAAGAAGTACAATAGAAAAAAGCAGCCAAGTCCTCAGACTTTGGCTGCTTTATGTTATCCCTTTTCTTCTTGTTGTATAATCTTGATCACGTTCTCTTTCGCTTTCTCACTCTGGTAATTCTCCATTTGCTGCAAGAACTGATCTTTTTGACTCATCAGTTCTCTTAAATCCCTGAGCAGGCGATCGCCTGTTAATTCTTCTTCTTCCAATTTCATCGCATAACCCTGCTTTACGAACGAGTCTGCATTTAAAATCTGGTCTCCTCTACTCGCTTCCCTAGACAACGGAATGAGAAGCATCGGTTTCTTCAAGGCCAGAAATTCGAAGATTGCATTGGAACCAGCACGGGAAACGATAAAGTCGGAGGCGGCAAACAAGTCCTTCAGCCCTTCATTGATATACTCATATTGCACATACCCTCTTCGGTCAATGGAAGGGTCCAACTGTCCCTTTCCACAAAGGTGGATAATTTGTACGTCTTGTAAGAGTTCATCAAGGCTGCCTCTAATTGCCTCATTGATCTTCTTCGACCCCATGCTTCCACCCATCACCATGATGGTAGGTTTTTGCTTATGAAATCCCAAGAACTGAAGCCCAGACTGGCGATTACCCTCGAACAACTCTTCCCGAACGACAGCTCCGATGTGAACCGATTTGGTTTCAGGCAAGTAGTTCATCGTTTCAGGGAAGGTAGCCAAGATCTTCTTTGCGAACGGAAAGGACAACTTATTGGCAAGACCGGGAGTATAATCCGATTCATGGATGATTGTCGGCACATTCCGTAACTTCGCTGCAGCGACAACAGGTACAGAAACGAAACCACCTTTTGAAAAGATGACTTGCGGTTTCTTCTTACCAATGATACGTGAAGCCTGCCATAGTCCCTTCAATACTTTGAACGGGTCTTTAAAATTCTCTTTAGACATATACCTTCTCAATTTCCCAGTGGAAATACTATGGTAGGTCACTCCTTCTAATGGCTCGATCAACTGCTTCTCAATACCATTGTAAGACCCTATATAATCGATTTGATAGCCTTCTTTTTGAAATTCCGGAATTAAGGCGAGGTTCACAATAACGTGACCCGCTGTCCCTCCGCCTGTAAACAGTATCCGCTTTTGACTCATGACTTTCACAACGTCCTTTCTTTGGTGCACCAAAATAGGTATGATGGATCTATTATGCTATAATCCACGTATTCCTCTAAAGGAATTGTAACAGAAAAGGAAGGGCTATTATGTATGAAACATCTACTATAAGAGAAAAATTGAAATTATTTGGTGTGATCCTGCTTCCTATCTTAATCACACAACTCGGAATGTATGCGATGAATTTCTTCGATACGATCATGGCTGGTCAAGCTGGACCGGATCAACTCGCCGGTGTAGCTATCGGATCGAGTGTCTGGGTTCCTGTTTTCACCGGACTGAATGGAATCTTAATGGCCATTTCTCCGATCGTTTCGCAACTGAAAGGGGCGAAAAAAGACGAGGATATTCCATGGTCCGTCAGACAAGGTGTGTACCTAGCGATCGTCCTCGCCTTGCTAATAGGACTTGTCGGTTTCTTCTTATTGGACCCCATCCTTTCCCTTCTTGATATCGAGTCATCCGTTCGTCATGTGGCTAAGTATTATTTGGTTGCTTTAGGTAGCGGAATCGTCCCACTGTTCATCTTCAACCTGCTACGGTCCTTCGTCGATGCATTGGGGCAAACAAAGATATCAATGGGTATTATCTTGATGACTTTACCGATAAATATTCTTTTCAACTATATGTTCATCTTTGGAAAATGGGGAGCACCGGAACTTGGCGGAATCGGTGCGGGTGTTGCCTCCTCTCTCACCTATTGGTTCTCACTTGTTGTTGTCGTCCTTACGATACATAATCATCAGGGGTTAAGACGGTATGGCATTTTCTCCTCTTTTCCAAAACCTTCCCTTTCCGAATGGTGGGAACAACTGAAGATAGGCGTACCAATCGGTTTTGCCATCTTCTTTGAAACAAGTATCTTCGCGGCTGTCACATTTTTCATGACAGTCTATGATACGTATACGATTGCGGCCCACCAAGCTGCAATCAACTTCGCTTCCTTCCTGTACATGGTTCCTTTAAGCATCGCATTTACGTTGACCATCGCAGTCGGGTTTGAAGTCGGAGCCAAACGGTATCGAGATGCACGAACCTATTCTTACATAGGCATCATCCTCGCTGTATGTATGTCTGTGCTCGCCGGTCTTACATTATATATTTTCGACGAGTCGGTCGCGCGTCTATACAGCTCCAATCCGAATGTGATCGAACTGACAACGAACTTCATATTTTTTGCCATCTTCTTTCAGCTGTCAGATGCTTTCGGTGCTCCTATACAAGGGGTTTTACGGGGGTATAAAGACGTCAATATCACACTTGTCATGGCATTCGTTTCTTATTGGGTCATCGGTCTTCCGAGCGGTTACTTACTTGCTAATTTCACATCACTCGGACCATATGGGTACTGGATGAGTCTCATCATTGGATTAACAGCTGGGGCTGTGGCGCTTCTGCTAAGAATGCTTCAATTGCAAAAAAAGAACATTGCTTAACTAAATAGTGGCACCCTTTCTCATAGAAAAGCTCGATGCAATCACGCTTGCATCGAGCTTTTTTGGATTTATTGGCTGCTCAGATTCATCACAATAAGTCGTTCTTCCGTCATATCCTCAATGGTGTATTTCGGTCCTTCTTTCCCCCATCCGCTTGACTTGACTCCGCCATAAGGCATTAGATCAACTCGGTATTGGGAAGAATCATTAATCATTAACCCTCCAACTTCTACGTTCTTAGCAGCGTAGAAAGCCGTATCGATATTCTGAGTGAAAATGCCACCCTGCAGCCCATATTGAGATTTATTCACTTCTTTCACACACTCTTTAATATCCGTGAACGGAATGAAGTTGACAACTGGGGCGAACATCTCTTCACATACTACTTTCATATCATTCGATACATTCGTCAATATAGTAGGATGGAGAAGGGCCCCTTCTCGTTCCCCTCCATAAACAACTTCAGCTCCCGCCTGCTTGGCTTCCTCGATCCACTCGACAGCACGTTCTGCTTCCTCTTCACTAATCATCGGACCGACATCTGTCTCGGAATCATTCGGGTCGCCGACGTTCAGTTCTTTAATGGATTGAATAAACTTCTCTTGGAACTCCTCCCGCACCTCTTCATGCACGTATATCCGTTGAACAGAGATGCATACCTGCCCAGCAAAAGCGTAACTCTTAGCCGCTACATTCTTTGCAGCAACATCAATATCCGCTTCTTTATCTATTATGACCGGGGAATTGTTACCAAGCTCCAAGACTAGTTTGTTCAGACCGGTATTTTGTTTCAACATAAGACCGACCTTTGCACTCCCAGTAAACGTATATAAATTGATTCTGGAGTCTTCCATCATCTGATTCCCTACAGTAGAGCCTGAGCCAACCACTACGTTGAAGAAACCTTTAGGAAGACCAGCCTTTTCGAATAGCTCAGCAAGTTTCAGTGCAGAGACAGGCGTTTTACTTGCCGGTTTCAGTACCACCGAGTTCCCCGCTGCAATAGCTGGGGCAATCTTATGGGCAACTAAGTTTATAGGAAAGTTGAACGGACTGATTGCTCCTACGACACCGACTGGGACTTTTATAGTAAACGCCATTCTGTTCTCTGAACCAGGTGCCGCCTCGACCGGCACCCCTTCCCCGTGGATACGCTTTGCTTCCTCAGCAGATTGTTCAAACGTTTGTGTTGCACGATCAATTTCAGTCCGTGCCTGTTTGATTGGTTTCCCCGCCTCCATCGTGATGTTTTGGGCAAGCTCCTCTTTATTCTCTTGCAGTAACTCACTTACCTTCTTAAGTATTGTATAACGTTCATAAGGACCCATCTGTTTATTCCTGAATGCACGATCTGCCGCCTCTATAGCTCGGTCCACTTCTTTCTCTGAAGCCTTGGAAACTTGGACGTATTGCTCTTGTGTGAATTTATTCAAGACATCCAGTTTCTCTTCCGTTGTCACCCATTCTCCGTCTATATATAGTGGATACTGTTTCATTTCTATTCTCCTCTCTTCTTATCTATTTGTTTATTTCCATTTTCAATAAATGGTAAACACCGAGGAGAACGAAAAAAGCCTGAATGGTTGTCCACCATTCAGGCTAAGTGTTCTTATATTTAGATGAAGATTCCTGCGATTGTAGCAGATAGCATAGATCCTAGTGTAGCACCGATTAGTAGTTTCAAACCGAAGCCTGATACTTTTCCGCCTTTTTCAGGATCGATACCTTGGACTGTACCTGCAATGATACCAATAGAAGAGAAGTTAGCGAAGCTAGTAAGGAAGACTGTTACGATTCCTACTGTCTTCTCAGATACGCTTCCGATCATATCTCCGAATTGAAGCATAGCTACGAATTCGTTTGTAACGATCTTCGTACCCATAATGGCTCCGGCATCAAGTACTTCACCAGCTGGAATACCCATTAATAGACCGATTGGAGCAATGATATAACCCAGAAGTTGTTGCAGCGTAAAGCCGTTGAATACGAAACCGAATACTGCGTTCACAAGTTCTAGGGACGCGATGAATGCAATCAGCATAGAAGCAACGATAAGCGCAATCTTACCACCGTCTAGTGCACCGTTACCCATGGCTTCAAAGAAGCTTTTCGCGTTGGAAACGTCCTCGATGTCTACCTGGTCTTCCTCTTTCGAGATATTGACCGGTGAAATGATGGAAGCGACAATTAGTGCACTGAACATGTTAAGTGGCAATGCAACTAGAATATATTGAGGTGGTAGCAATTCTAGATAAGCACCTACGATTGAAGCAGATACAGATCCCATTGCAGAAGCACTTACAATATAAAGACGGTTGTCATTAAGCGTCTTAAACTGTGACTTGATAGCAAGTAACGCTTCAGACTGACCGAAGAAAATACTGTTAACAGCGTTGAACGATTCAACTTTAGGCAGGCCGGTAATATAAGATAGCCCCATACCCAAGTATTTAATGATAAATGGCAAGATCTTAAGGTAAGTAAGAACAGAAAGAATAGTAGCAAAGAAGATAATGATCAATAATACATTGAAGAAGAACACGCCGTTATCACCGACTTGGACGCCGCCAAGAACGAAGTTAACCCCTTCTGTACCAAATTCAATTAACTTATTGAAGACCCAAGAAATTCCTTTGATAATGGTTTGTCCAAGCTCTGTATTGAACATGAACCATGTAATGAATAGCTGAGCCAAAATCATGACAACAATACCACGGTAGTTGATACTCTTACGGTCGCTTGACATTAAGAATGCGATTCCAAGAATGACCGCAACAGCAAGAATACCGAATAAAATATTCGTTAAGATACCCACGAATGAATCCTCCCCATAATTAATAATTAGATAAAGACAGATGTTATGAAAATGCTTACATAACGTTTTACTAAATAGAATTTTATCAGGTTGTCAGACGTCATGCAAGGTTATTTGTAAAAACAAAATATTCTAACATTAACACGTGTCTATTCTTCTGCCTATCTATCCCCTAAATCTTCCAAAGTCATACCATTCCAACATTCTTTAAAAGCAAAAAAAGAACCCAACTGGGGTTCTTTTTAAGAAGACGTCTGTAATTTTCGTAATAAATATAGGAAATAGGGAGCCCCTATGATTGCCGTGAAAATTCCTGCCGGCACTTCGGTGGGAGGAAGTAGCCCTCTCCCGAGTCCGTCTGCAAGCAAGAGCAAAGCCATTCCGATCAGAGCAGAAGCAGGTATCAAATAAGCATGGCGATTCCCCACCAGCTGCCTCGCGATGTGAGGTGCTACGAGTCCGACGAATCCTAACGTACCGACGACGGCGACCGATGCCCCAGCAAGCAAGACAGAAACAATCAATAATAGGATTCTCGCTCTACGGACCGGTTCCCCCAAACCTTCTGCAACATCATCCCCTAAACTCAAAACATCTAGCTTCGGTGTAAGTAACAATGTTATCGGGACCAGTACGACAATCACAGGAAGCAACAGCCATACATCTCCCCAGTCTTTCCCCCATAAACTGCCCGTCAGCCAAACGAGTGCAGCATTTGTCTCCAGAGGATATTTAACTGTCAGAAATTGAATGCCGGCTTGGCAGATCGACCCTAAGGCAATCCCTACTAAAGCAAGTGTCGCAGGTTTCACTCCTTGCTTATAAGCGAACAAATAAAGCGCAACTGTGACAAGTCCCGCACCGGTAAAGGCAGCAATTGGCAGACCTATTACTGGAAGACTTGGATAGAGAAGAATGACAGCAGCTGCTGCCAGCCCTGCTCCTTTCGTTATCCCGATTACATCAGGGGATGCTAGTGGGTTTCTGATAATTCCTTGTAAGATAGCACCTGAAATCCCGAGACCAGCCCCGACGAGGAGAGCCATCACTATTCGAGGCAACCTGAAATTTTCTATTATAAATCCACTGTTTGCCGTATCGGCTCCTATAAAGTACTGAAACAGAACGTCTGGTCCAATATAAACGGCCCCGACTCCGATCGAGAGGAACGCTCCGACGAATACTAGTATTGCAATTACAATAATTGTCCGAACAGGATGTTTACTCATGCAGTACGCCCTCCCTTGCGTGCTAGATATAAGAAGAATGGAGCACCTATGAGGGCCGTCACAATTCCTACTGGTGATTCTGCAGGAAAGGCTATGAAACGGGAGAGCACATCGGATATCGTCAATAGCACCGCTCCTAGTAAAGCAGAGACAGGAATGACGATCCGATAATCTGATCCGATCAACGTCCTTACGATATTTGGAATCATCAACCCTATGAATCCGATCGGCCCCGCTATAGCAACCGAGACACCCGCTAACACAATTACAATGACAGCAGATGTGCCTCTGATTAAGCCAATATTCTGACCAAGACCTCGGGCGACATCATCACCGAGGCTCAGTATAGTCAACGACTTCGATAATAGAAGGGCAAGGACGACTCCTCCAAGCGTCCATGGGAGAAGAATCTGGACATCTCCAAAGTTCCGTCCGTCAATGCCTCCAGCTAACCAGAACAAGACATCTTCGGTTGACGTTTCATTAAATAGAACGACACCTTCAATCAATGAAGACAGGAACAAGTGGACCGTGATACCAGCAAGAGCAAGTTTAACAGGTGTCATACCTCCTCCAGTTGAAGCCATATAATAGACGATCACTCCACCTAAAGCAGCACCGATGAATGCGAAGTAGACCAGTGTATTGGGTGCGAGATCCGGGAATAACACAACACCGATGACAACCATTAGAGAGGCACCGGCATTCACCCCGAAGATTTGCGGAGATGCTAAAGGGTTATTTGTGATGGACTGCATGATTGCTCCAGCGATGGCGAGGCTAGCTCCGATCAACATACCAACGACGGCTCTCGGCAGTCGAATGGTCTCAATAATCGCTTCATCTTTACTACCATCTTGTACGAAAAGGGAAGAGAGTACTTTTGAGAAATCAATTGAATAAGCGCCTATGCTTAAACTTGCCACAAAACTTATGAACAATAGTAAGAATCCAACGATGATTGTAACGGTAAGTTTCCATTTATGTATAGAGGTTTCGCTCTTCATCATCCATCTTCCTCCCTTCTGTTTACTACATATAAAAAGCGGAGGGAGCCCCTCCGCCTTATATCTTATCACTTCAATTATTGATAAAGATAGCCGATTGCATCTTCTAAAATCTTCTCAGAAGAGATCAATCCTCTAAAACGAGACCACATGTTTCGGTCCACTTGGTAAACCTCATCATTCTTCACAGCGGAAACATCCTGATATAGTTCATTATCTTCCCACTCATCGACTACCGTTTGCTCGCCACTGTTCATGTGAAACATCACGTCTGGGTTGAATTCTACGATTTGTTCAAGGTTGATTTTATTATAACGTGCATCTCCACTTTGAATGGCATTCTTCAAGCCAATCGATTCTAGTAAAGAGCCAGTATAAGATTCCATGTTGTGAGCGTAATATCCGCTATCTGCTACAACGGCAGGTAGAACGGTGCGTTCCTCATCCTCTGGTACTTCCGCTCGAAGTTCCTCCATCCGATCTTTATGTTGTTGGAGTACTTCTTGTCCTTTCTCTTCCATACCCATTGCCATGGAAACAGTTTCGAAGCTGTCAATGATTCCTTCATAATCGGCAGCTAGAGAAGGAAGGATGATCGTTGGAGCAATTTCCGAAAGTTGATCGTAGATCTCTTTGTGACGCTTCATATCCGCGATGATCAAATCTGGTTGTAAAGAACTGATAACTTCTAAGGAAGGCTGTTTACGAGTCCCGACCGACGTATAATCACCAATTTTCTCACGGATCGGCTCAATAATGCGTTCCTTATCATTATCATCGGCGATTCCAACTGGAGAAACACCCAAGGAAGCCAAATTATCAACGAATGAGAATTCCAGTGCAACTACTTTTTCAGGTTTGCCTGAAATTTCTGTTTCTCCCATTTCATGTTCGATGACACGTGTTGTTTCCTCTGTGTCAGCTCCTTCTTCTTTGTCTTCTGAACCTGTGGCTGAATCATCGCCATCTGAACCACATGCTGCAAGAAAAAGAATGAATGCAAGCGTAAGTATTCGTAATGTCCATTTCATATGTCTAACCTCCATTGGTATTGAGAATCATTATCAAATATAACGGTTATTATCATAGCTTTTTTTCACTCATATGTAAAGGCTTAATCGGCAATTACTCCGTCATTGAAGCAAACTTACATACTTAAGGCGCCTCCTTGGAGACGCCTTATTCCTTCTATTGGGAAATAAACATTTGGGTCCAATAATGTCCGTAACTGCCGCCTTTGGCATAACCGACACCTATCTGTCTTAAATTCGGATCTAAAATATTCTTTCTGTGTCCAGGGCTGTTCATCCATCCGTCCACTACCTCTTGAGGTGTACGCTGCCCTGCTGCAATATTCTCTGCGGCTCGGCGATAAGAAACATTAAAGCTTCTCATCATTTCAAAAGGAGATCCATAAGTAGGAGACTGGTGGGAGAAATATCCCTTGTCACGCATGTCTCTTGATTTATAACGGGCTACCCTAGACAGCTGCCAATTCCCTTTCAATGGAGAAAGGCCTTGTTTCGCCCTTTCCTGGTTGGTCAAATCAATTACCTGCTGTTCGACAGATTTAATGTTTGGCTTCAGAGGAATCGTCACTCGATCTCCAGGATAAATCAAATCAGGATTAGAGAACTGAGGGTTTGCATTGATAATTTCGGAAAGTCCGATCTGATACTTCTTCGAGATCTTCCAAAGAGTATCTCCACTCTTTACTGTGTACGTGTCTGTTGTTTGAGCATGAATCATTTGAGGTGATTGCACAAACAAGACAACGGAAAACAAGACTACACCTAACCACATCCAAAATTTCACGTAAGTTCGCTCCTTTATATGTTAGTCAGATGTAGTATGGCTTTCTTTCTACTAATTATGTGTAAATACTAAAATGCACCTGCCGTTGGTCAGACGGCAGGTGCTATACCTAAGGGGAGGTATATAGATTTATGAATGAAACGAGCGTGCCACTTCAAGTAAGTGCTCTTTGGAGA
Organism: Halobacillus salinus; assembly: GCF_004684905.1. Classification (GTDB taxonomy): domain Bacteria; phylum Bacillota; class Bacilli; order Bacillales; family Halobacillaceae; genus Halobacillus; species Halobacillus salinus. Next base: position 1,927,107 of record NZ_SRJC01000001.1, read on the forward strand.
CGCTCTGTTCATCTACTGTTTGTGCATCCACACTTTTACGAAAGGCTAGTGTGTAAGTAATCCCGTTCTTCTTCCAAGACAATCGTTTCGCAAACTGATTATCTTCATAAGTTCCTCGTAGCTGCTGGTCGATCTTTACTTGTTGGGGATCGATCCAATGTTTTTCGTTAGTACCCTTTGTAAATGTCAGCGATAATAAATCATTCTTCTCCGTGTAAAAACTAATATCCAGTGTCTCTTGGTTATTCTTCTCGTAGATATCTGAAACGACACTAACCATATGAACTGGAATGAAGTCCGGAAGTTCTGGTTGAAATGTCAAATCATCCAGTGCTGTTTCTACTTCTTCTCCTGTTTGAAAAGCATAGTATCCGCTTGGCACTTCAGATGATGATGTTCCACAAGCCGTTAACAGGATCATCAGACCTGCTAGATAAATTAGTTTTACAAAAGAATGACGTTCCATCACAAATCCCCCGGGTTCTTTGTTTCTTCTACAATATAAAGACGAGGGACGGTTCCAATGAGTTTCACATTAACAAGAATCTTTTAATAAATAATTCCGTGCTGCACAATTTCCACGTCTACCTTGGGCGTTATCTTCATATTGGGGAAGGTTTCTTTCCAATCCAACTTTTCATATACCTTTGGATGATAGGCTCTCACCTGCCTGCCAATCCCCCAGATATCACTATTAGCTTCCTGCATCATACCAATAATCTCTTCTGCATCTTTCGTTAAAGTTTCAGACAGTTTTTTGTCCAATTCATCAATGGTACTCTTTTTGTCTAGGTGGTCAGCTGGATACTCCACGACTCTTACTCTCAGTTTGAGGTTGATATCTGTCGAAACAGTATCCCCCTCCGCCTTTATATCGACTTTCCGTTTATACTTTATGACATTGACAGTAACGTAGTTATACCGTTCGTCTTCGAACTTGTCACTGACCTTTTTTGTTAAGTGTGCCGATTTTCCTTTGTACCCCTGTAGCAGCAAATACATGGTAGCTTGTCCGACGGGGATATCTATACCGGAATAATGATTTCCATGGAAGAGCCCCATCCCGGAAAATTTGATCGACTGCTTTTCTTCATCAACCGCAAGTAATGGCAGAGAAAAATCCTCACCTGGTTCAAATAGTTCGGCACAGATCAGCTGGATATTCTCACCTGTTGTGTGAGAAGAAGCTTCGGCGCCTTCTAAAAGCCCGCTGATGTACTCGGATATACGGGTATCACTAATGTTCTGGTAAGACAACACCTCTGATGCCTTCCCTTTTGCTATTGCAAGATGTGCATTAAGGTTGTTAGACGGATTGCGGTAAAATTCATCGAGCACAGAGTATATATTTTTCTTCGCTAGCTCTTCTCCAATTACCAATACTCTCAACTTCCCTGGATCGAAAGATTCCGAAATCGACTGGTCAGTAAAATCCCTTGCTTCGAGTGGAGTGTTCGCTTCTGTAGACAGGATTTGAACCCTTTCTTGCGATTGCCCTTCAGAAGCTCGGTTTATTGTCGGAATGGAGACCGTCTCTACAATCTTTCCATCCTCGCCCTCATCGAATCCCATCGTTAAGACAAGTTTCACATTCTTAAATTGGCGTTCATCCCAACAGCCTGTGAGCAAAACCAATGCGCAAAGAATGATGAGTAATCGTTTGGTCATGTGGACCGCTCCTTTTTCTGTTGAATTCGCTTATAGATCAGAACGTAAACGAGGAGCAAGAAAGGCATCAGAAATGTCAGTGCATACCCTTCATAAACAACAATAGTTGAATATTTTTCTAACCGCTCCATATCAAGTCCCACAAATTGGGATAATGAAAAGATCAAGATACTGACTATCAAAGTAAACAGCTTGATCGACTTTGCCCGGAATATCTGCTGCAAACCGAAGGAAGCCATGTATAAATAAGTGGTGTAGGAGGTCGCCACCGAAACAAACCACACCGAAATAAAAAACAAGTCAATACGTGCAACGAAAGGCATCTCGAAGGATTTCAGCATGTACAATAATGGTTCGGTAACTAGCGACAATTCTTTGGTACTGAAGAAAGAATACGAGATCAGCAACGTCAGCATATAGAAGGAGAACGTAAACAAATGAGCTTGTAGTATCGTCTTCAATTTCTCACGAGGCTTACCTTCCACCTTGGAGAACACCACAAGAGAAAGAAAAAACCCTAGGAATGACATAAATGCTTCCGTCGATCCTTGCAAAATCTTCCCTATTCCTACTTCGCCGATTGGTAATAAATACATCCAATGAGCCTCTTTGAAACTCAAAAACATCAATACGATCAAGAAAATTAGAAGGATAGAAACCATGGTATAGAACCTGGCAATGACAAGAAGTCCCCCATTGCACATGTACAAACCGACAACGACCATACATAACGCTAACACCCAAAATGGAGTGTTCGGAAGCACCCACAAACTGATCATCCTACCAAACAACAGCAGAATCAGCCTGGCTACCATACAAAAATAGATAATATACAAAATAGAGAAGACGACGCCTCCCCATCTTGTAAAGAGTTTTTCGTTGATTTGATAAAAGTCATCATTCGGGAACTGCTTCGCGATAAAATACAAAACGATGAGAATGATAGGTAGTAGTGAACCAGCAATCGCCAATGAAATCCACCCATCCTGCTTCGCAACCTGGTGAAGATCAGAAGGAAGAGAAAGCACTCCGACCCCTATCTGAGTTTGGATAAGCAAAAAGAAGAATTGTCGCCTTGAAATTTTCTGCTGTTGATTAGGAGTCGGCGTTTGGACCGCTTTCTGAACCTGTTGACTTACCTTCTTCAATGGATTGTTTTGGCTGCTGCTGGTTGTTTGATCGCTCAACTTCTTTCCACTCCCTTGATGGTCCAACTACTCCCGGTTGGATTGCACGAGAATCTTTTGGCCGTTCATTCATTAAGTATATTGGCACTCTAATAAACGTATCTTTCAAGTCCTTAATACGTAATGGAGCGACCGGAGAGAGATAGGGGACGCCGAATGATTCTAAACGTGTCATATGAATCAAAATCATCATAAAACCAAAAGTTATTCCAATAAATCCAAGAGTTCCTGCTAAGAAAATCAAGGGAAATGTCAGAAGTCGCAATGTCGTACTCATTTCATTGGAGGGAACTACAAAAGAGGCAATGGCGGTCAACGCAACGACGATAACCATCAAGTTGGATACCAGGCCTGCTTTTACAACAGCATCACCAATGACGAGACCTCCGACAATCCCGATTGTTTGTCCGATCGGCTGCGGCAGCCTTATCCCCGCTTCCCGTATTAGCTCGATAATGACAACCATCACCAGTGCCTCAATCAACGGGGGATAGGCAATTCCGTTGATCGTCTGCTTGACAGGCATGATCAACTCATCAGGAATAACTTCGAAATGAAAGCTAACGACAGCAATATAAAAAGCCGGCATCCCTACCGCAATAATGAAACTCGCTAGACGAATCAGACGCACGAAGGTGCCTGTAAACCATCGCATGTTGTAGTCATCGGATGATTGGTAGAACGAAAAGAACGTAGACGGAGCGATTAACGTCGTCGGGCTCCCTTCGTTCATAATCGCTACCCTGCCTTCGATCAGGTTCGCCACTACACGATCCGGTCGCTCTGTATTGAGCATTTGCGGGAAAGGGGAGAATGTCTGGTCCTCAATAAACTCCTCCACATACCCTGGACTGTGAATCATATCTGCACTGATGTATTTCAGACGGTGCTCTATTTCTTGAACCAGCTCCGGATCTGTCACCCCGTCCAAATATAATAGCGCCATATTATTGTTCGTTTTTTTACCAACTTTGAAGTATTTAATGGTTAAATCCCTGTTTTCGATTCGCTTTCTGACTAAATTGATGTTCACCATGATATTTTCAATGAACCCATCATGCGAACCGCGAACGATTTTTTCATTCTGTGGTTCCTCTGTACTTCTATTGAAGGACGCTGTCACATTGAACTGGGAAATATGGCGCGATCCGTCTTGTATATAAATTGCATGACCTTTCAATAGCGCCTTTATTGCCTCTTCTAGGTTTTTAGTGACCCTTGAACTAGGTATCTTACTGATATCGTCTACATGGCCCAATTCTATTGGTGAAAAGATTGCTTCGTGTAATTTCTCCTGATCCACAAGCGTCTCCAAATACATGAGCGCCGCCTGTCCCTTTTCCAATATTCGGATTCTCAAATCGCTTGTGCGATTGAATTCATTGGTGAGGTAATCTACATTGTCTGCTAATTTCGTCGAACTCGGCTGTTCCGGCTCCTTTGCCTGATCAACAATAGTCCTATCTTTCAACTTTTCATGATCTCCGAAAAATAATCGTTTCATAAATCCCATAGTCATCACCTATCGTTAGGCTTCCACCAACAGCTGGAACTATACGGTAAGATTGTTAGAAATAAAGAAAAAAACCACAGCTTAGAAGCTGTGGTTTAGTGTCCTGGGAAGAAGATCATCTGCAGGATAAAGATGATCGCAAATACATATAAAATCCAGTGGACCTCTTTCCCTTTTCCTTTTACTAATTTCAGTAGTGGGTACGTAATAAAACCGAACGCAATTCCTGTCGCAATACTTGAGGTTAACGGCATGATCAAAATGGTGATGAAAGCAGGAAAGGCATCATCGAACGATCCCCAGTTCACCTTTGCCAGCCCTTCCATCATAAAGCAACCGACAATGATCAGCACTGGCGCTGTGATGGCCGGGACTCCTGATACCGCACCGACTACTGGCGAGAAGAACATAGACAAGATGAACAATCCAGCAACAACCATCGTTGTAAGCCCTGTACGTCCACCTGCTGCTACACCTGAAGATGATTCAATGTAGGCAGAAGAAGGGCTCGTTCCGAACATCGCACCTACTGTTGTCGCTGTGGCATCCGCTGTCAAGGCAGCACGTGCTCTTGGAAGGCTTCCATCTTTTCTAATAAAGCCTGCTTGTTCCGCAACACCGACCATCGTTCCGGTCGTATCGAAGATCGTCACTAGTAAGAATGCAAAAATGACAGTATAAAGTCCATTGCTGATGACCCCTGCTATATCAATGTCCCAGAAAACGGGCGCTGGGGGAACTGATGCTACGGCTTCGATCTGCAACTGCCCTGTAAAATAGGCCACGATTCCGGTGATGATCATTCCGATAAAGAGGCCGCCTGTCACATTCCTTGAGATAAGAATCAATGTAACAATAAGACCGAGTACAGTAAGAGCAGTGGACGGAGTCGTTAAATCGCCGAGTGTGACTAATGTCGTCTCACTAGCCACAATAATCCCTGACATACGCAAGCCCAAGAAGGCGATAAACAGCCCGATACCAGATGTGATGCCGTATTTTAAGGAAGATGGTATGGCCGTAATCAAGATTTCTCTCAAACGCGTCAAACTAAGAATGACAAACAATATTCCAGCGAGGAATACCGCTCCGAATATAACAGAATAACTTACATCCTGTTGAATTACTTCTGTGACAAAATAAGCATTCAACCCCATCCCGGGTGCAATCGCAATGGGATAGTTGGCGGCAAATGCCATAATTAAAGTCCCTACAACGGCGGCAATAATCGTCGCCATGAATACTTGATCAATCGGCACACCTGCATTAGACAGGATAGCTGGGTTGACCACTACGATGTAGACCATCGTCAGAAAGGTCGTAAAACCTGCAATCAGTTCTGTTTTTATGTTGGTTTGGTTCTCTTCTAATCGAAAAAATTTATTCATTCATAACGCTCCTTTATTTTCAAAAGGTGAAATAACAACAGGACTCATCATATAACGGATACGAACAAAAATCAACCATTTAATTTTAATGTTCGTGTTTAGGACCCACAAAAAAACAGAGTAACATATCGTTACTCTGTCACCTTCTTCGGATCAGGTTGATACCAATCCATTAGCTGATCGACGGTATCTTCCCTCAGGTAATTACATTCCGCAAATTGACCTCCTGCTCCAGACTTCAGCGCTACTTGTATATGACTGAGTTCGATTCTTTTTTGAAGAATTGTCTGCTTTTTATAAGCGGATTGAATACGGTGCTTTTTCATAATGAATGTTTGCTTTAGAATCGACCTGCTGCGAAGTGTCAATTGTTTGCCTGTGAGATTCCACCCAGCGTCATAGTACGCAAGCCATCCAAGAGCAGTTGCCCCTAGAGCAACCAGAATGCTTAACAATCCTAAAGGAAAGAAATAAATACTTACCGGAATAACCGCTATCCAGAACAACCAGGATTGTCTCACTATATATCTAGGGAGCGCACGACGTGGAGGACGACTGAATTCAACATCTATCGTATAATCTTCGAGAATTCTTTGCATCACAGCACTAATCTCTGCTTTCTTGATGAAAGGAAGTAACCTTAATTGGTTCTCATCCCCTTGCATGATTGCTCCACCAGCACTAATGATGGTAACTGATGCATACCCTAGTGGTTGCCTGATGATATTTTCGTCGATCCTGAGACCTTGGATCCGGTTAATTGGAATCGTCGTCTGCTTTTTCTCAAGCCACCCTCTAGTAATGATCAAATCATCATCTTGAATCATCACCCTGAAGTTTGCGTAGCGGAACAATGTTAAGACAATCGATATTACATAAGCAATTGCTAAAACTAGAATTGCGGTAAACGCTACTATCAGTACACCGATTTGAATCCAGTCTACTATTTCCTGATAAATGGCTCCTAAAGGGAGTGCATCCATCACTTGCGAGAAGAATACTCCAACACCGGATAGCACCACACCTGCACCACCTGAAGTAATAGCCATCAAAATAATTTCTTTCATTCTCATTTCATAAAGAGGAGTGCTGACACTCTCAGCCGTTTCCTGTTCCGTTACTTCGTCTCCCTCACTGATAGAAGGATCCTGTTTATACTGAGCGATCATTTCTTCGAGCTCTTCTGCTTCTTGTTTGTGTATTGCCGTTAGCTCTGCTTCTGCCCCGTCATTTCCAGAACCAGCTGTTTCCACGGACACTTTCACCAGTTGGAAGGGCCGATGAAAAATCCCTTCAGAGAAGTCGAGGCTCTGAATCCGTTCGATAGGAATATATCGTTTCTTACGTATGAACAGTCCGTACTCAATCCTTAGTTCGCCTTCTTCCATACGGTACGTAAAGCGGAGCCAGCGAACGATTCCCCCAACCAATATAAATAACAAGATTGCAGATGTAACAGTTAAAGGAATCCATTCAATCTCACCACTGAACCCTCCATTCAGAAAGAACAAAGCAACCAAAGGGAAAAGGGCATCTTTCAGTCCTTTGACAAAGTTGATCACGGCAGAAATGGGATGTAGCCGCTTCGGTTCAAACATCGTCTTCCGCCACCCTTGCAAGAGACGAAATCGAACGTCTCAACTCTTCTGCTTCTCTTTCATCAAGTGCTGGTATTTTATGTACCGTTGCAGCAGTTGAAATACTGATCGTTGATAAGCGGAACTTTCTTAATAATGGTCCCTGCTCTGTGTCCACATGCTGCACACGGACCATAGGTACCAATGTTTTGGTAATCCAGAATATCCCTTGTTGCAGTTCAATATCCTGTTCTGTTACTTCATATCTCCAACTTCTCCACTTCAAAGACGGAAAAAGCCACACCATTCCGACTAATTCTAAGATCAATACACCTGCAGCAATCCAAAGAATAAAGCTCGGCCAGTCCCATATTAGAATGGCGACAAGAAGTCCTATACTTATGATTAGCGTTATCCCGAATTGAATGAGTCCACTGATTCTCCACAATCTCAATGCCCTTCTTGATATTTGACGGGCAGGTTCATAATTCATCATTGACCACCTCTATATTCTTTCCATACGTAATAGGATGACTATTCGTTTCAAAAAAACAGATACGACCTTGCAGCCATATCTGTTCTCTTTGACGATATGTTATTTTCCACTAGATAAATCTTTAGACTTTTTAGTACAGGCATTCATAGCCTGAATGATTGAACTTCTAAGTCCTGTTTGTTCCAGTGTATTGACTCCTTCGATCGTCACTCCACCCGGTGTACAGACCGCATCCTTCAGCTCTCCGGGATGACGGCCGGTCTCGAGCACCATTTTGGCAGCTCCTTGCACAGCTTGCGAAGCTAACTTATAAGCTTTATCCCGTGGAAATCCTTGTTGCACAGCTGTGTCAGCCATCGCTTCAATGAACATATAAACAAATGCCGGTGATGAACCACTCACTGCCGGAACCGCATCCATTAAACTCTCTTGGATTACTTCAGCCTCACCGAAACTTTCGAACACTTCCATCACGTCTGCAAGTTCCTCGTCTGTAACAAAATCATTAGGACAGAGCACACTCATTCCTTGTCCGACGAGGGAAGGAGTGTTTGGCATCGACCGGATCACCTTTACGTTTTTATCAAAAGCTGCCTTCATCTGATCGAGCGTAATTCCGGCAGCGATTGTCACCACTACCGTCTCCTCATCTACTTCATCACGAATCTCCTGAATGACTCCTTGGTAAACATACGGTTTCACAGCAAGAAACAATAAATCGCTTTCACGAGCTAACTTCTTATTATCAGTGGAAATTTGGATCCCAATTTCATCTGTAACAAAATCGATTGTTTCATCAGAAAGTGCCGTCGCAGCAATTTCACCGGGCTTTACGATGCCTGCTCCGATCATACCTTGAATCATCGCTTGTCCCATTTGTCCACAACCAATAAAACCAATTTTCTTATTCACGTTCATCCCTCCTAGTTCTCTTATTGTATAGGAAGTACGTCATCTTCACAATCTTTCTCAGGTGAAGTTATACCGAGCTGTAAAGAACTAGTAAATTTTTCTCGTTTTCGCTGTTAGAGGTTTACATTTGTACTGCGATTCCCTATAATAAATAGTGTATTCTTCATATCATAGCGATTTACCAAAAATATCATAGCTGCTACGAGAAAAGCCGAGCTGTTCAAGCTCGGCTTTTTTCGTTGTGTTATAAACAGACCGCTAAGCATTTGTGTCAGACAAGCCAGCTTCTGACTCCATTTGGTTTGTATGGACCGCTTCTAGTAACTTTTTCAATTCCCTTTTATTCTTCCTTGATACAAGAATATATAACGTATCTCCTGATTGGATCTTCGTTTGTCCGAACGGCGTGATGACATCTCCGTCTCGGATAATGGCATTGATCAACGCTCGGTCTGGGAGTTCCATATCCTCCAATTTCTTCCCGACAATTTGGTTTTGGTCCGCCACTTCAAATTCCATCATCTCCACATTGGCTTTCCCAATAGAGATCAGCTCTAAAGAATGTATCGGATTCGTCAATTTGTCAGAAACCAATTTGAAGCGCTCCGCTACCCACGTTATCGAAGAACCCTGCACGAGAGCAGACATTAAGACAGTGAAGAAAACGACATTGAATATCACCTGGCTATTTTCTACTCCAGCTAACATAGGGAATATAGCCAAAACAATCGGAACAGCCCCTCTTAATCCTGCCCAAGACAAGAAGATCTTCTCTTTTGCAGTGTAAGAAAAACCAGCCAGACTCAGGAAAGTAGCTACTGGTCGGGCAATCAAGATTAGGACAAGTGCGATCAATAACCCATTGATCATGACACCAGGCTGGAACACTTCTGTCGGAAAGACGAACAATCCAAGAATGATGAACATGAGAATTTGCGCCATCCAACCGAACCCTTCATGAAAGCGCAGAATGGAATACCGATATGCTAGTTCTGCATTCCCTACCCAAACCGCCGCTACGTAGACCGCCAACAATCCACTAGCTTGAATGAGCGAGCTTGCACTATAGGCTAAGAAAGCAAAACTTAGAGCAAACAGTGGATACAGTCCACTGGAGTCCAGATTGATCCTGTTCAAAGAGAAACTCGCTATGTAGCCAACCGCTAATCCTACAACAAGTCCAGCGCCCATCTGCCAGAAGAATGAACCAACGAGAGACCATAGATTCACACCATCAAGCGTCAACAATTGTATGAACATAATCGTCAAGAAGACGGCCATTGGATCATTCGTTCCAGATTCAGCCTCCAATGTAGCTTCGAGCTTACCACGGATATTCTTCCCTTTTAGAGCGGCGAACACAGCGGCTGCATCGGTCGAACCAATGATGGCACCAACGAGGAACGCCTCTAACCATGTAATCGGTAATATCCATTTGGCTGCAACTGCAACAATAGATGTCGTCAAAATGACGCCAACCGTAGCTAAACTGATCGATGGTGCAATAACAGGGCGAATGTCGCGCCATTTCGTCTGCATTCCACCCTCGAACAAAATGACAATCAGAGCTATGACCCCGACAAGCTGAGCTATCTCAGCGTTATCGAAATAGATGAACCCTAAACCGTCACTTCCAACAATCATCCCAACGGCAATAAATAAAACAAGGGATGGGACGCCGAGCCTGGATGAGAATTTCGTCACCACAACACTCGCAATTAATAACAAAGCCACCAGCATGATGAACTGATTGGACTCAAGGATCTCCTGAATCATCTTATGTACCCCTTTATCTTCTAATGTTTCTATTATAAAAGGGTGCCATAATAAAAGCCAAGCGATGTGACCCGCTTGGCTCCCTTCCTCTAACTTAGAATTTCCTGTTCTTTCTCACTGAAGAACTCTTTCATCGCATGGAATACGTCTGCTTTTCTTCGTAAAATATAGTGACGAAACTTAGGATGCTCAATGGATTTGTAGGCTTGCATGAGACTTGAAGAGCGATTGTACTGATTGACTTCCCCGTACCCGAACATTTGAGAAACTTCCATTAGCTGATCGATCAGCCCCAAGCAGCGTTTATTATCAGAAGTCAAATTATCTCCGTCTGAGAAATGGAAAGGATAGATATTATAGCGATCTGGAGAATATTTGTTTTCTATAAGTTCTAGTGCTTTGCGGTATGCAGAAGAACAAATCGTTCCTCCACTTTCCCCTTTGGAGAAGAAATCTTCTTCACTGACGACTTTCGCCTGGGTATGATGCGCAATGAATTCTACATCCACCGTTTCGTAATTCTTGTTCAGAAAACGGTTCATCCAGAAGAAGAAACTACGTGCCATATATTTTTCCCATTGACCCATAGAACCACTTGTATCCATCATAGCGATAACGACAGCTTTGGATTCTGGCTTCACTTTTTCATTCCACGTCTTGAACCGGATATCTTCAGGATATATCGGTGCAAAGGACGCTTCCCCACCTAATGCATTGCGCTTATAAGCTTCGAGCATCGTCCTTTTCTTATCGATATTCCCAGTTAACCCTGTCTTCCTAATGTCACTAAACTCGATATCCGTTGTAATGATATTATCTTTCTCTTTTTCATCCAAGTTCGGCAAAGTCAATTCTTTGAAGAAAGCCTCTTCTAACTCTGCAAGCGAAACTTCTGCTTCATAATAGTCTTCACCAGCTTGATCACCTGCTCCGTCACCTTGGCCTGGTTTCCCTTTAGCGTTCGGATCCTGAGCTACGACATCTCCGATCTCACTGTCTCCTTCACCTTGACCAGCATGCTTATTCTTATCATGGTTGTAACGAATCTTATATTCATCAAGTGAACGGATGGGTATCTTGACCACACGTTTTCCATTCGACATTACAATGTTTTCTTCCGTTATTAAATCAGGCAACTGTTTATTCATCGCGTCTTTGACTTTTTCTTGATGTCGCCTCTGATCGTCATAGCCTTTCCTGTGGAGGGACCAGTCGTCTTCGGCGATAACAAAACTCTTCTCTTCATCCATAATATTTCTCCCTCCCAAGTGAGTGTTACTCTATCGTATGCAGGTCCACGTCAATGGATGAAAGATATCGACAGAAGAGGCTCCTTTTTATCTTAATATTCTGACCATTGAACAAGCCCCCAGTATAAAACCTGGGGGCTTGTTCATTATGCTGTATATAATTTTTTAGACAGATAGGTTTGAACAATTAAGAACAACCCACCAGCTGCCCAGTACAATGGAAGGGCAGATGGAGCATTCAAGGAAAGGACTCCGATCATGATAGGAGAAACAAGTCCCATCACTTTCATCATACCTTGTTGTTCAGCAGGTGCGTTCATCAACGTCATTCTTGATTGGACGAAATATATAGAAGCTGCAATCAGAGCCATTATGATGTCCGTGTGCCCTAAGTTAAACCATAAAAACGAATGAGTCGCAATTTCTTGAGAACTCCGTATTGCATAATACAAAGCAATGAAGATAGGCATTTGAATGACCATCGGCAGGCAGCCCATCTGCATCGGATTGACTCCATGCTGTTGATAGAGTCCCATCATCTCCGACTGGAGTTTCTGTTTCTCTTCTTTATCTTCCGTTTTCTTCATTCGCTCCTGGATTTCCGTGAGCTTAGGCTTCATTCCATCCATTTTCTCTCGCATAGCCTGACTGTTCTTATACGTTTTTAGCATGAGCGGCATCAAGATCAGGCGAACCGCAAGGGTAATGACAATAATGGCAATGCCGTAGCTGTCATCAAAGACGCCGGCAATAAACTGGAGTGCATCTGTAAAAGGTTGTACAAAATAATTCTGGAACAAGTATAATCCTCCTCTTTATTCTCGATTAATCGTGTATCGGAATAAAGAGAAAGCAGTCATCCTCGGAACCTTCTTGTCGACTCACCGTGCGTTTCAACCACTTCACCTGTTGGTGCAGCACTTGATCAATAATCGGACGATGTCCCGTCGGTTCAGAGTCTGTCTGAACAAGGACCGCCTGCCCCTTCCTCCAGGACGCATCCGCCTTGAAGGTGAAGAAGCTTATTGAGCCAAATGCCATGGTTACAAATGTAGCAAGGAGAATCGAATAGAAGAGAACGTCATAAGATCCTGTTAATATATCAAATAGTATCAGCATGATGATCCCATTCTTTCGTTTAGTTTAATCCTTATACGTAATGACAAAGACAATGGTTTCACTTTTGTTCAACTCCTATTCTTACATATAAACTCACTTTCAACAACACCAACCGCTGAAGCCCCATCAAATCCTATACACAAAATCTAGAGAACACGTAAAGCTTGCTCTGTTTTCTATACCATGACACACGCTAACAAAACGAAACGCTACACTTTCTCAACAACCTAAAAAAACCGCCAGACATGGAGTCTGACGGTTTCTTTACTTACCCTTCTAGTAGAAGGTCATATGGATCTTCAATCATTTCTTTAATTCTACGTAGGAATTGTACAGCCTCTTTACCATCTACAATACGGTGGTCATAGGAAAGGGCGATGTACATCATCGGACGAGCCTGGATCGTATCATCCGGCATTACTTTCGGGCGCTTCTCAATATTATGAAGACCAAGGATTCCGACCTGCGGAGAGTTCAAGATCGGTGTGGACAACATAGAACCGAAGATACCGCCGTTCGTAATAGTGAATGATCCACCTTGAAGGTCTTCTAACTGCAGTTCTTTGTTACGTGCTTTTGTCGCAACATCCATGATACCTTTCTCGATTCCAGCAAAACTTAAGCGATCGGCATCACGAACTACCGGTACAACGAGTCCTTCATCAGTAGATACCGCCATTCCGATATCGTAGAATTTCTTCTGGACGATTTCGTTACCTTGGATTTCCGCATTAAGTAATGGGAATTCTTTCAGGGCACCGACAACGGCTTTTGTAAAGAAGGACATGAAACCAAGCTTCACATCATGTTTGTCTTGGAACGTTTCTTTACGTTCTTTACGCAAGTTCATAACATTTGTCATGTCGACCTCGTTGAACGTCGTTAACATCGCAGCTTCTTGCTGAACTTCCACAAGACGCTTAGCAATCGTTTGACGACGACGGGACATTTTGACGCGTTCTACCGGCTTATCAAACTCTGTCTTTTCACTTGATTTATCTTGTTTCTTCTCTTTCTTAGGTGCTTCCTTCTTCTCTTCTTTCTTACTCTCGCCAGATGCAGCGGCATCAACATCTTCCGGACGAATTCTGCCAAGTGGGTCGCGGGCAGAAATCTCACTCAAGTCGATTCCAAGTTCCCGGGCACGCTTACGTGCAGCTGGTGTAGCAATCACGTCTTTCTGCTGATTGGAAGAAGATGAATCTTGAGAAGGTTTCTCTTGCTTCTCTTCTTGCTTAGGCGACTCTTTTTCTTCTTTCTCTTCTTGCTTCGGTTCTTCTTTTTGCTCCTCTGTATCCTCCTGATCGGAAGAGTCGTCAGAGCTCCCAGCTTCGCCGTTCTCATCTACTTTTGCGATAACGTCGCCTACTTCCACGTCATCTCCCTCTTCTTTAAGAAGCTCAGAGATCACTCCACTAGCATCTGCATTCACTTCGACGTTCACTTTGTCCGTTTCTAGTTCTAAAATAGGATCTCCTTTTTCTACTTGATCCCCTTTTTTTACAAGCCACTCTGCTATAGTACCTTCTGTTATGGATTCAGCTAATTCAGGAACTTTAATTTCCTTCATTTGAATTTCCTCCTTTGGACATCTGTAGCGCTTCTCTGATAATGCGATTTTGTTCTGTTTTGTGAATGTTTGGTTCCCCTACAGAAGGAGATGCACGATGTGGCCGTCCCACATAGCGGTGAATCTGGTTTTCTGAAAGCATTTTGTGCAGAATACCTTCAACATAATACCAAGTTCCCATGTTTTGAGGTTCTTCTTGTACCCAGACAAGTTCCTCCACATTCGGGTACATTTCCAAAATTTCAGCGAAATGTTTCTCAGGGAAAGGATAGATCTGTTCGATTCGAAGTGCGTTGATTGTATCGAATGATTGATCCGCCTTTTCCACCGCATCTTCAATTTCCACCATCATTTTTCCACTACCTAATAATAGCGTCTTCACTTTCTTACGTTCTTTATCTGTTTCAGCTGTTAGACCAGGTTGTTTCAGAATCGGTTGGAAGTTGCCTTCACTGAACTCTTTACCTGGTACCGCAACACGTTGGTTTCTCAACAGACTTTTCGGTGTCATTAACACAAGCGGACGTGCTTCCTCTTTGTTGCTGATTGCCGCTTGGCGGCGCAACAAGTGGAAGTATTGAGCGGACGATGTAACGTTCGCTACTGTCCAGTTGTGCTCTGCTCCCATTTGTAAGAAGCGCTCTAATCTAGCACTCGAGTGCTCTGGTCCTTGTCCTTCATACCCATGAGGGAGAAGGAATACCATGTTGGATTTCTCGCCCCACTTGGCACGTCCGGCAGATACGAACTGATCGAATATGACTTGACCTGCATTGGCAAAGTCTCCGAACTGTGCTTCCCAAAGAACAAGTGCCTCAGGCGCCTGTACACTATACCCGTATTCAAAGCCTATCACGCCAGCTTCTGACAGCGGGCTGTTATGGATATCAAAGGAAGCATTCGCTTGTTCAATACCATGAAGCGGGCAGTAAGTATCCCCCGTTTCGACGTCGTGAAGGACCATGTGTCGGTGGGCGAACGTACCACGTTCGGTATCTTGACCTGTGATACGGATCGGCTGGCCATCTTCAAGAATGGTAGCGAATGCAAGAGCTTCCGCTGTCGCCCAATCAACTTGACCTCCATCATCCAGCATTTTACTGCGACGTTGAAGAATCTTTTCAAGCTTTTTAAACCCGTTAAACCCTTCAGGACGTTTCAGCATATCCTCATTCAAGGTTCTCAAACGCTCAATATCAACCGCGGTTTCCACTTCATCAAGCGTACTCTCTACTCCGCTAGGTCGATCTTTCACATCAGGTGCAGGCGTTTCATGTTCACTCATGTTATTGTAAATTTCTCTCATATCACTCTCGATTTCATCTTTCAATTCTTCAAGAGCGTTCTCTCCCACCACAGATTCTTTCTTCAGCTGTTCTGCAAATAACGCTGCAACTGTCGGGTGGTCATCAATTTCGCTATAAAGTCTCGGCTGCGTTGCACGAGGCTCGTCCATTTCATTGTGACCGAACCTGCGATAACCGACTAAGTCGACTAAGAAATCTTTGTGGAATTTCTTGCGATACTCATATGCTAATGACATCGCAGACAAGCAAGCGATCGGGTCGTCTGCATTCACATGAAGCACTGGAATTTCGAACCCTTTGGCAAGATCACTAGCATATCTTGTAGAACGGCCATTCTTGCGGTTCGTAGTGAACCCGACAAGGTTGTTTGCAATGATATGCACCGTTCCTCCTGTGCGGTAACCTGGTAAGTCACTCATGTTCAAAGTTTCGGCAACGACACCTTCTCCTATAAAGGCAGCATCTCCGTGAATCAACACTCCGAATGCTTCATCACGATTCATTTCAGCATAACCTGCTTTAGTACGATCATCCTGTGCTGCCCGAGTGAATCCTTCTACTACCGGATTCACATATTCTAGGTGGGACGGGTTGTGGCTTAGCGTAACTTGCGTTGCTGTTTGTTCACCATTTTCGATATCACGCCTTGCTCCGAAGTGATACTTCACATCTCCCGTCCAGCCGTAATTGATACCGGTAGACCCTTCGGATGGAATAAGTTCCTTATCTGGAGAATGATGAAATTCAGAGAATATCCGATCATATGGCTTACCTAATACGTGCGCTAACACATTTAAGCGGCCACGGTGAGCCATCCCCATCATAATATGTTTGATTGAATCAGATGAGGCGGACTGAATCATGTGATCGAGCATCGGAACCATGATATCCAATCCTTCAATAGAGAAACGTTTTTGTGCTACGAAGGTCTTTGCCAAGAAGTTCTCAAAACCTTCTACTTGTGCAAGTCTTCTTAACAGCTGTTTCTTCTCTTCATCCGTCATCGACACTTGGAAAGAGCCCGTATCGACTTTATTCTGCAACCACGCTCTCTCTTCTTCATTGTTCACATGACCATATTCGAAAGAAATGGTACCTGCATACTTTTCCTTTAATGTACGGACCACTTGTAACGCATTCTCTAGCTTGACGGGTGCATTAGGCCACACCCACTCAGCTGGCATGTTTTCGAGGTCCTGTTCGGTCAAACCGTATGTTTCTAAGTCTAATAAATTGGTTGGTTCGCGCTCATAGCTTCCTACGGCATAAATATCTGCCTGCAGGTGACCATGACGACGAATAGCCTCAACAAGTTTGTATGCTGAGGTAATTTTTGCTATATCCCCTTGTGACGGTGCGGCGGATCCATTTGCTTGCGTTGTTGAACCTGCGCCCAACCAGTCGGGTGCCCCATGCTCATCGAATAGTTCCTTCAAAGAAGGATCGATGGCACTAGGATCGTTTTCATACTGCTCGTATTGTTCTTCAATGTACCCCATATTGGGGCCGTGGAAATTTTCCCAGAATCTTTCATTGGAGCCTTGATTAGACACGTGTAATACCCCCAAGTAGTAGTTGGCTAATGTTTCCTCGAAAACGTTTCCAAGTCCAAGTACTATTATAGAATTGAAACGCTTACGGGTTCAACATATTTCGCAATTTTTTTCATTTCACAACAATTTTATTATAACAAGAAAGACGTACCGAGTGGTACGCCTTTCTATACTTTTTTCAGCCAATTGATAAAATTGTTACTCTTCATCTTCCAGAACACGATAAGCCATATCAAAAAACTTCATCTGGCTGTTTAACTTCTGAGTGTTATCTGGGACCTCCACATAACGATAACTCCCGTCATTCTGCTGTTCTCGCGCCTTCACATTATCGCTTAACATGATGGACAGAATTCTTTGGAGACGGCTTTTCACCGACGGCTCATGGATGGGGAACATAAGCTCCACGCGTTTTACCATATTACGAGTCATCATATCAGCAGATGATAAGAAAACACGATCATCTCCGTTATGGTGGAAGTAGTAGATACGACTGTGTTCTAAGAAGCGACCGACAATACTGCGAACCCGTATATTCTCACTAATTCCCTTAATTCCTGGACGTAAACAGCATATTCCACGAACGATGAGATCGATCTGTACGCCGGCTTGAGATGCCTCGTAAAGCTTCATTATTAAGTTTTTATCCGTTAATGAGTTCATTTTCGCGATAATACGACCATTTCCATGCTGTTTGTGGAAACGGATTTCATTATTCATATAACGAATGAAATCATTACGAATATCGAATGGTGCCATTGATAAATGGTGATACTTCGGCTTCTCTGTGAATCCGCTCAAATAATTGAAGAAATCGGTAGCATCGATTCCGAATTTCCTGCGTGAGGTAATGATTCCCATATCCGTATAAAGGGAGGCAGTCTGGTCATTGTAATTCCCCGTACCGAGATGGACGAAGCGTTCGATCTTTTCTCGCTTCTTTCGGACAACGAGAGTGATTTTACTGTGCGTCTTCAGATAAGTCATTCCATAAATAACGTGACAACCTGCTTTTTCTAGCTCTTTCGCCCACTGGACGTTATTTTCTTCATCAAAACGAGCCTTCAATTCTACAAGTACCGTTACTTGTTTTCCGTTTTCAGCAGCACGTTTCAGAGAATCTATAATTGGTGAATCACCGCTTACACGATACAGCGTCTGCTTAATGGCGAGAACATAAGGGTCATCAGCTGCATCAGATACGAAATCGACGACAGGCTCGAATGATTCATAGGGGTGGTGAAGGAACAAATCGCGGTTCGACGCAGCCTCGAATATATCCTCTTCTCCATCTAAATCCCTTGGTGGTTGTGGGATGAGCGTTTCGTATGTGAGGTGGTCTTTCAAGTCTCCAAGCTTTTTGTGGAACTTGAATAAGAAGGTTAAATCAAGTGGACCGTTTGTTATATAAAGATCTCCTTTATGAATTTCCAGCACTTTCAGAAGAAATTCAACGACTTGATCATCATATTTTCCATTGCGGACCTCGAGACGAACGGCAGCACCCCATTTACGCTTTTTGAGTTCTTTCTCGATTTCTTTCAGTAAATCACGCGCACCTTCTTCGTGAATCGTCATGTCTGCATTACGCGTAATGCGGAATTCCGTAATCGTCTTCACTTGATACCCTTTGAACAACTTGTAAATGAAATAACTTATAATCTCTTCTAGCAAGACATATTGATGTTTGCTTTCATGATCCACAGATACAAACCGATCAAGAACGGCAGGAACTTGTACAATTGCTGTCTTCGTCTCATGATCTGTCGGGTCTAACGCATCCTGAATGACCACTGCTAAGTTGATGGATTTGTTCAATAGCATCGGAAAAGGACGGTACGCGTCCACCGCCATTGGTGTCAATACAGGGAAGATTTCTTCATCGAAGTACGATTCGAGGCGCAAGATCTCTTCTTTTGTCAGTTCATCCATAGATAAAAACGATATATCTTCCTTTACCAATTCAGGCTTCATCGCCTGAAAAGAATCATACTGTTTCCTTACCAGTTCATGATTGATTTCAGCAATTTTGGAAAGCTGCTGTTTCGGCGTTAACCCCGCCTTGTTCTCTGGTTTGTTAAAGCCAGCTTTCACCTGGTCTTTAAGTCCGGCTACACGGACCATGAAAAACTCATCCAAGTTCGATGAGCAGATAGCCAAAAATTTCAGACGTTCTAGTAAAGGGTTGTCCATATCAAGTGCTTCTTCTAACACCCGCTCATTAAACGCTAGCCAGCTTAACTCCCGGTTGTTATAAAATAACGGATTCGATAGCTCTTTTGTTTTCTCTTCTGTCGACATAGTTCAACACCCTTCACAAAGTATTCACATGCCTAACATAGTACAGCAGTATAACCTCACTATTAGGGGCGTATTAATTTTTTGTAAATCTTTTATAAAAGTTCGGATCTACAAACCCACTTACTTCGATTCCACAAAAGATAGTTCGATATTCCTTTTTAGTGATTTTTCTAAATGCTTTTTCTGCTTTTCTGTCTGGTACTCCTCAGGCATCCATTCTCCACTGCAGTAAAGAGTAATATGAAGATCTTTACCATGACTCGCAAGATGGAGGTCCTGCACAGTGCTTCGACGCGTGCTGTCCAAACTGTAACAGAACTTCAACAATGCACCGAGTAGACGGAGTTTCTTTCTCTCTTCTTTCAGGAACCACTTCTTGTATGGCTGCAAGAATTGTTTGAACACGGTCTTGTTCTTAAAGGAGGCAAGAAGCGCCAACCGTAAGCGTTCCATGTGCATCAATCCGTCGATCGTGCGGTTCGCCAATAGGTAGAATGTGTGCTGATAACTCGCCTCACTATCAATATAATCTCCTAAATTGTAGACATAACTCGCCCTTTTCACCTCAGTCCAGTCTTCCTTTCTGAGCGAACCAAGGCCTTTTTCGTGAAGTTGATGGAATAGTTGATGGGCCAGGTGCTGGACGTGGTTGATCTGTTTCATATTCAAGTCGTAGTCGCTGACGAGCTCATGGATGCTTTCTTCTAATACATCTGGAAATAGGGAGGTGCCCATATCCTTGGTGAGCTGTTCATAAAAAACCCCGTCCCGCAATCCTTTGCGGCTTAATATGAACCCGTTGGCTTGAATGGTATCGTACAAAGAATGGAACACTTCCGTAGCCGGAAGGATGATATCGGCCCGGTCCTTGGACAGACCTTCCACTTTTTGCAGCTTTTTCATCGGAAGGGTGAACAAGTAGTTTTTAATAAAAGAAAGATCGCTATCCTTCATCTTATATTGGTGCAGTCCAGCAAGCGGGTATTCTTTCAAGTTTTGATCGACTTGCACTAGGTTACGCGCACCTCCACCAATACCGATCAGTGGGACGTTTTTCTTCTTCAACCATGGGAGTGTCTTGAACTCATCCATCAAGAAGCGGCGCAACTTGTAGAATTCCTCTTCTGTAGGCAAATCTTTCTTGAAGAAGTCTTGTTTCAAGGTAAGAGCTCCGAATGGAAAGCTGTGCGAATTGATGAGTTTACGGTCCTTGAAATATGTAACTTCCGTGCTTCCTCCACCAATATCCACCGTAACGCCTTCCTGAACAGAGGTGGAGTTGGCAACTGCCAAGTAACCATAGTATGCCTCTTCATGTTCGGATAAGATACGCATATCAAAACCGGTCTCCTCGGAGACGGCATGAATGATTTGTTCCTTGTTATCAGCTTGACGAATTGTCGCCGTCGCTACACAGACCAATTCATCTAAATCATAGGAAAAAGCAACCTCTTTGAAGCTGCTCAAAGTAGTTAATAGCACACGGAATCCTTCATCCGAAAGGTTTCCGTCCTCCGACAGGTGATTTCTTAGCCTAGCTACTGCTTTCACATTCTCGACTTCGCGTAAACGTCCGCTTTTGTCTTTTAAATAGATGACTAAGCGCATGGTGTTTGAGCCGACATCTATAATTGCATAATAGTTTCTAGCCATCGTCTCACCTTCATTTCATTTTTTTGCTATTATAACACAAAATCCCCGCTCTCTCGGAAAGAGAAAGCAGGGATTTTCATTTGATTTATTAACGATTCAGAAGACTTCCGACATATTTCAAAAGGTCATTAGCTGAGCTTGAGTTGTACCCGTGTTCATCAACAAGGGTTGCCACCACTTCGTTGATTTTCTTCAGTTGCTGCTCATCCGGTGTCTTCGTGGACGTTGTAATCTTCACAACATCCTTCAAATCAGCGAAAAGCTTCTTCTGAATGGCTTCACGAAGACGCTCGTGAGACTGATAATCGAATTTCTTCCCTTTTCTAGCATAAGCGGAGATTCGGATTAGAATCTCTTCACGAAATGCTTTCTTCGCATTCTCCGATACGCCGATCTGCTCTTCGATGGACCGCATCAAGCGCTCATCCGGATTCAACTCTTCTCCTGTTAACGGATCACGTAATTTTGCTTTGTTACAGTAGGCTTCCACGTTATCCAGGTAATTGTCCATTAGCGTGACAGCTGATTCTTCATAGGAATATACGAAGGCCTTCTGAACTTCTTTCTTAGCGATCTCATCATACTCTTTCCGTGCTAGTGAAATGAAATCCAAGTATCGCTCTTGGTCTTCTTTCGAAATGGAAGCGTGACTACTGAGACCATCTTTCAATGAACGCAACACATCCAGAGCGCTTATCGACGTCAATTCTTTCTTAATGATCGTAGAGGAAATACGGTTGATTACATAACGCGGATCGATACCGCTCATGCCTTCATCCGAATGTTCTTTCTTCAACTCTTCCACGTCTACATCGCTGAACCCTTCCAGAATCTCCCCATCGTATAGCCTCATTTTCTTCAATACATCAATAGAGGCTTTCTTGGATTCTTTCAGACGAGTCAAAATCGTGAACATGGCAGCTACTTTCAACGTGTGCGGCGCAATATGAACATCTCTGATATCACTTTCACGAATCATTTTCTCGTAAATGCGCTCTTCCTGACTCACTTTCAAATTGTACGGCACAGGCATTACGATCATACGAGAATGTAGGGCTTCGTTCTTCTTATTGGCGATGAATGATTTGTATTCTGCTTCGTTCGTGTGAGCAATAATTAACTCATCTGCACTGATTAACGCGAAACGGCCAGCTTTGAAGTTTCCTTCCTGTGTAAGAGACAAGAGGTGCCACAGGAATTTCTCGTCACACTTCAACATCTCTTGGAACTCCATAACCCCTCGGTTCGCTTTGTTTAATTCCCCGTCAAACCGGTAGGCACGTGGATCGGATTCTGATCCATACTGAGCGATTGTCGAGAAGTCAATGGAGCCAGTCAAGTCTGCAATGTCCTGTGATTTAGGGTCAGAAGGACTGAACGTTCCGATGCCTGTACGTTTATCCTCTGAGAAGAAAATACGCTCGACAAGTACGTCCTCTATTCTACCGTCGTATTCCTTTTCCACTCTCATCGTATTGAGCGGTGACAAGCTACCTTCTACCCGAATACCATAATCATCCTGGAACTCTTTTCGTAAGTGCTGAGGAATCAGGTGAAGCGGATCCTCATGCATCGGACACCCTTTGATGGCAAAGACTGCTCCCTCATCTGTATGAGAATATCGCTCTAAGCCTCGTTTCAGTAAATTAACAAGTGTCGATTTACCACCACTTACCGGCCCCATTAATAGTAGAATACGTTTTCTGACATCCAGCCTTCTTGCAGCCGGATGGAAATACTCTTCTACCAGTTTCTCCATCGCTTCATCTAATCCGTAAATATCCTCATCAAAGAACTTAAACTTCTTATGATCATGATCTTCTTCGACTCCCGCACTCTTGATCATATTATATACACGGGAATGTGCCGATTGTGCTAGATATGGACGTTCTCTCAAAAGCTCTAGATACTCGGAGAATGTGCCTTCCCATTTCAGTTCTTCTTCTTTTTCTCGGTGGTCTTGTATTTTACGTAAAATGTCCACTTCGCGAGACCTCCCCCGTCCTAATAGACGAAATTTAATATATCCTATGCCCTCTCGCGGGAAAACATGTGTAGTTTACGTGTACGAAGACCCTTTAATTTGTCCAAACCCTTATCAGGGCTCGTCCCTCCCTTGTTGATACTTTTTTCTCTCAGCCAAGGCCATCACTAGAAAAACGATAAAGAGAATAATATTCAATAAACGGAAATCTTCGTAGAAAAAAGCAAGAATAGCCCAAATGACTGCACTTCCGAAGAAAAACAGACTAGATAATAGGGTTTGGTTCATAGTGTCTCTCCTCCCACTATTCCTTTATGACTATTATAAACGTTTTAGAATCATAACAGCAAAGCAATGAAAGCGTTTAAACCCCTGCTGTTGTGGTACAGGAAGAGCATTAGCATTTTTTGACACGCCATTCCACCCTTGTTAGAATTGTCTAGAACATTTTATTCCAATAAAGTACAAAACACAGAAAGAAGGACTGCAGATGGAAACATGGTACTACGTGGATTCCGGACATCGCACGCCAGCAATCAACATGGCATTGGACGAAGCCTTGATGAATTGGCACCGCGAAGGAAAGATTCCACCCGTGCTCCGATTCTACGGATGGGAACCGGCCGGTTTATCTGTCGGGTACTTTCAAAAAGTAAAAGGGAAGATCGATTTAGAAGGAGTAAAACGCCACGGTTATGAATTAGTTCGCCGGCAAACGGGAGGACGAGCTGTTCTGCATGATAAAGAACTGACATATAGTGTGATTGTTTCCGAAGATCACGAAGAGATGCCCGCTTCTGTAAAAGAAGCTTACCTCGTTCTATCTAAAGGCTTGTTGGAAGGGTTCCGTTCTCTACATATCCCAGCCGACTTCGCCGTGCCGGAAGGGAAACTCGAAACGAACGACTCTGCTGTCTGTTTCGAAGAGCCATCCTGGTACGAATTAATAGTAGACGGAAAAAAAGCAGCCGGAAGTGCACAAACGCGTAAGAAAGGCATCATTCTCCAGCACGGCTCTATTCCAATTGATGTGGATGATGTGAAGCTTTTCGATATGTTCATCTACAAGAATGAACGGATTAAAGAACGTGCGAGAAGAGCATTCGGGGACAAAGCCGTTGCAATCAATCAAATCCTTGAGAACCCAGTTGATTTTGATACAACGAAGGAAGCCTTTAAACAAGGGTTCGAAAAGGGCCTGAACATCCATCTCGAACCATTTGAACTTTCCGAAGATCAATGGAACGAAGTAGAACGTATTGCTGACACCCGTTATCGTACAGACGAATGGAATTTCTCTAGATAATAAAGGAGTGGAATAAACATGCCTAAAAACGAAGAGTACATAAGAAAACCCGATTGGCTAAAGATTAAAATTAATACAAACAAGTCTTATACAGGGCTTAAGAAACTGATGCGAGAAAAGAAACTGAACACAGTATGCGAAGAAGCACGCTGCCCGAATATCCACGAATGTTGGAGTGAAAGAAAAACTGCTACATTCATGATTCTAGGCGATACGTGTACGCGTGGATGTCGTTTCTGCGCTGTGAAGACAGGTCTTCCTAACGAGCTTGATTGGGGCGAGCCAGAGCGAGTTGCAGACTCTGTAGAAATTATGGGACTGAAGCACGTCGTTGTCACAGCTGTCGCAAGAGATGACTTGAATGATGGAGGTGCCGCTGTTTTCGCTGAAACAGTCAAAGCAATCCGTCGCCGCGTTCCAGGTTGTACGGTGGAGATCCTTCCTTCTGATATGAAAGGGGACTACGAAAGCCTTCATACGTTAATGGCTGGAGAACCTGATATCTTCAACCACAACATTGAAACGGTCCGTCGTTTGACGAAGAAAGTCCGTGCACGCGCTATGTATGACCGTTCGCTTGAACTACTTCGTCGAGTGAAAGAAATCCGTCCGAACACACCTACGAAATCAAGTATCATGGTAGGATTAGGAGAAACGAAAGAAGAAATCGTCGAAGCTATGGATGACCTCCTTGCTCACAACGTAGATATCATGACAATCGGTCAATATCTGCAGCCGACGAAGAAACACTTGAATGTGGAACGATACTATCATCCTGATGAATTTGAAGAATTGAAACAAATCGCATTAGAAAAAGGGTTCAAACACTGCGAAGCGGGTCCAATGGTACGCTCTTCGTACCACGCAGACGAACAAGTTAATGCGACTTCTGCCCAGCGTCGTATCAAATACATGAAGGGCTACGAATCACAAGGGGAAACATTGGATAAAACGAACTTCTAATTAGTAAAGGGAGCTTCCTAAGGAAGCTCCCTTTTTGTTTATTCATGGTTATTGCACTTTTACGTAGACAGTCCCGTGCAAAGTTCCATTAATGAAAGCATCAAGCTTCCACATGCCTTGTTCCGGAAATGACATCATGGAAGGTGTATGAGCATCCGCACCGTTGTTTGGTCCCCCTAATGGTACCCCGGATAACATTTCTTTCTCCTGACCAGATTCATGAATTGCCGTAACCTTCAGATCACCACTCACTTCTTGCCCCCAGAAATGCCACATATACTTCTGCTTTTGATCTGTTTGAAACGGGCCAGCTGTGATGAATCCAAGCTGATCTTCTTCGCCGATCATTTCGTAAGTTCCGGAAGTGAATACTTCGCTTTCCGTCCAGTTCTCCGTTACTACTTCTTGTTCCTCTTCTAAATTGCATCCAGAAAGAACGACAGCTACGAAGACTATCAGGCTAGCTGTTTTTTTCCACATCAAAAAACACCACTCCTCTTTAAATCCGGTTGGGTGTTTTCATCTTATCATACTTTAAGGGAATAAAAGGAAAAGACCCTGAAGCCTACTACTCGCTTCAGGGTCATAACACATTTTACCAGAATCCGCCGTATGGAGGACGACCGTAAAACCCTCCACCACCATAAAAGCCGCCTCCTCCGTAATAAGGAGGTCGGTAGTAAGGGGGACGAGGACCGTAGAACCCACCACCATATAGACCTGGGGCAATCGCTCCGCCTAAGAATCCACCAAGCAATCCGCCAGCAAAAGGACCAAAAAAGAAACGTTCGTCTCCATCACGGAAGTTCTGATGGATCGGATACGGCTGTTGATATGGGTACTGATTCATTCTTTTTTTCCTCCACTTCTTAACTTAGTTATTCACCTACTCTTCAACCTATGTATTCGCCCTCTTATATGTATGGGCTGGTGTCTTCTAACAAAGGATAAATTTAGTTGGGCAAAGATTCACATCACTTAAGAAATAAGGTATAATGAAAACAGTTACACTTGGCTGGTATTAAAGGAGGATATACTTAGATGAAATTAACTCTGATTATCATTGTATGTATCGCATACTTATCCGCTATTTTCTCTGCAGGGTATGACATTAAAGGTGGACAACCTAAAAAATAATTCCCGCATATAAAAAAACGCATCCTCTTGGATGCGTTTTTTTATTTGATTAAATTAGGAAATCCTTGCTGCCTCAGCGCTTCGAACAGAATGATGGATACAGTGTTCGCCAAGTTCAGCGATCTCACTTGATCCGTCATAGGCACACGCAGACATTTATCCTCCAGTCCTTCGAGCAGAGGCTTCGGAATCCCGTCACTCTCCCTCCCGAAAACGAACAATAAATCCTCATCTGTCGAGCTGAATTCAAAATCTGCATACGATTTAGTGCCGAAGTTCTCAATATAATAAAAGTCACCCTCAGGGTACTTCTCATACAGTTCTTGGATGGAATCATAATAATGAATCGTCACATCGTGCCAGTAATCAAGCCCTGCACGTCGCAGCATCTTATCATCTGTCGAAAATCCTAATGGCCGGATCAAGTGGAGTTCTGAATCCGTAGCTAAACAAGTCCTTGCAATGTTTCCCGTGTTAGCTGGGATCTCTGGTTGGAATAATACGATATGATTTGGCATCTTTTCACCTCAGTCTAGTCTTTGTCAACTAGGCTATTATATCATACCCTTCAACCATCGATATGAAAGAACTTGTATTTGATGTTCGGGGTGTAAGCAGTCGAATCTTCATACGCCCAGTAGCGCTGCCGACTGTTGGAGGTATGAGCATTGACAAGCGGCATCCCGTTTGCATCTTTTTTCACGACAATCGTGTTATGGTTGTAACGACCATCCCCTTCAAAATCATAACAAATAACATCCCCAAGAGAGAGTTGATCTGCCGATGATTTCTCAACAGCCGTCAAACCTTTTCTCGATCCACTGAGATACCAGCGTAGCGAATTGGCAACAGCCCAGCTATAGCTCCATGTTTTACTTCCATACCACCAGCCTTTTGACCGGTTCGGCTGTCCCCACATCGGAGCCCCTCCTGCACGTAGGCACTGGGAGATGTAATTCGTGCAATCGACATCGAAATGACGGTACGCTGGATTATAACTGTTCCACCATCGCTCTGCATAACGGACCGCTTCGCGACGATTGTACGTGAAAGCACGGTTGAACTCATCCTTCTCTACGAAAGCAGATGTCACCCGCTCCGCTTCACTGGAACCTGTTTCCGTTTCCATCTCATGCTTGACCCATTTCTCCCCATCAAACCAAACAATACCTTTATAAGTTCCTTCTTCTAAATAAAAATGCTGGCCCTCTTTCAACAAAATACTGATTCCAATACCATAATACAAGATTGTAGATTCATCATAAGACTGCCGGTGGTACGGCTGCAGATGAAACGTCACACGTTGAATATCCTTTCCACGTTCCTCCAGTCCCACGACTTTATGATGTAACCAAGCTTCCTCTTGTTGATCCGTCAACCGATCCATAATCCCTTCCCAATATCGTTGCAGCTGATTGATATGACTCACGGCTCTTCCCCCTCTTTTCATCGTATGACGGAAAGGGAAAAACCATACAAAAAAACCGCAGTCCCGACTAGGACATGCGGTTATGAGAATGGTGCTGCAGTCAATGACTTACTTTCAAAGTCTAATAGTTGTTGTTTCTTATCTAATCCCCCGGCATAGCCGACTAATTTACCATTACTCCCGATGACACGATGGCATGGTACGACAATGGAAAATGGGTTTTTATTGATGGCTCCACCTACAGCTCTGATTGCTTTAGGGCTGCGCATAGCAGTCGCAATATCCTTGTAAGTGCGGGTCTCACCGAACGGAATGTCATGAAGAAGCGTTCTCCATGTCTTTCTCTGGAATTCGGTACCGTAGCAATTCAAAGGGATACTGAACTCACTTCGTTTACCATCGAAGTAATCTAATAGTTCATTCTTGGTCTGGCTTACATAAGTCTGTTCAGGATCGTAAACCAGTTCCCCTTTTAACATGTGCTTTCTCATCCATGATTGAAACGAAGCAAGGCGGTCTTCGTACGTGCCAAAATCGATGCGACATACTCCTGTTTCATTAGCTAGTACGGTCATTGGTCCTAAAGGAGTCTCAAACGTGTCATAGTACATAAAAGACCGATGATTCATAAACAACCCCTTCTCTACACATTCTTAGATTCTATTAGTAGATGCTGAATTTAGAGCTACTGTAACTCAAATTCAAGCCCTTTTTCCATTTCTACGATGACTTTCGAATCTTCTTCTTTGATGATAGCATCTTTTATTGCTTTATAACAGTCCTCATTACCAATTTTTCCAAGCGAATAGGCAGCCGTACCACGGATTACAGGACGCGGGTCTTCGTTCATTAAACGAATCAACTCGTCCACTGCTGTTTCATCTTTGTAATGACCAAGCGCAAGAATTGCATTTCGCTGTATCGGTTTTTTACCACGCCATGACCCAGAGATAGGGCCGAATGTTTCTTTGAATTGCCGATTTGAGATGGATAATAAAGGAATAAGTTTCGGCTTTACCACTTCAGGATCCGGTTCGAACTCTTCGTGTAAGTGGAAATCTTTTTTTCGGTTTTTAGGACAGACGGTTTGACACGTATCACACCCGTATAACCGGTTCCCAATTTTCGTCCTGAATTCATCTGGTAGAAAGTCTTTCGTTTGTGTAAGAAAAGCAATGCATCGCTGTGCATTCAACTGCCCACCTTGCACTAGCGCTCCGGTCGGACAGGCATCTACGCAAATATTGCAGTCCCCACAACTGTCATCTACTGGCTCGTCTGGTGGAAAAGGAATGTTCGTAACAATCTCTCCCAAATATACATACGAACCGAATTCCGGGGTGATAATCGCACAATTCTTACCGCTGAATCCGATACCCGCACGTTCTGCTACGGCACGGTCTGATAATTCACCAGTATCGACCATCGACTTCAGCTCTACTTCTGGAAAGTGTTCTTGCAAATAGGCACCGAGCTTGTTCAGGCGATCCCTAAGCACATCATGGTAATCGCGTCCCCAAGATGCTCTTGCAAAGATGCCTCGGCGTTCGCCCTTCTTACTTTTCGGTGCGTCTTTCATTTTGGAAGGATAAGCTAGGGCGATGGAGATAATCGATTGGGAACCAGGTAACAAACGGCTCGGCTCGGTACGCTCTTCCACCGTCCCTTTTTCAAAGCCTGATTGATAGCTGTTTTCCTGCTGACGGATCAATCGCCCTTTCAGTTCGCTGAACACATCAGCAGAGGCGAAACCGATCTTGTCGATGCCGATCTCTTTACTATAGGCGATGACCTCTTCTTTGAAATCATGATAATTCACCCTGACAACCTCCTTTCTATCGTAAATCTTTCACTTTCGCTGTTCGGATTCTATTAAGTGTTGCTGCAATTTCAAATCGACGAGGGCGCGCTAAGTCACCAGGGTGTTGGTTTTGGAAAGGAGCAAATGCCGCGAGTCCTTGCTCATCTAATTGGTTTTCAATGTCGTCCAATAGTTCAGAAAGCGACTGCTGCTTCTTCAACTTGCCTTTTTTATCTAAGTGACTGATCAAGTCCGCAATGAAGCGTGTTTGCGAAGCATCAACAAGCTGCTCTACGTTAGCCAGATCAATTTCCGTCCGCCCCATTAAAATCAACGTTTGTCCTTTCGCCTGCACCTTCTCTTTCTTCCCTTTTCTAGTCTGTAAACTATCCGGAAGGAAGGAACGCTTAGGTAATGCCCCAAAGGATGAGTCTATGGATTCACTACGGTGTGTAGGATATTTGCTGGCAATGTTCTTCGCTTTACTTGTGACATTATAAGGAAGGTACTGGTCCATCGTGATCACATCATCCGCGACGTGAAAATAGTCGCCAGATCCACCCATGACCATAATCGTCGATACACCTAATTCATCATTCATTTGCTTAATTTTATCAATAAATGGCGTAATAGGTTCTTTCTCTTTCACTACAAGCTCCTGCATACGCTCATCTCGAATCATAAAGTTCGTCGCACTCGTGTCCTCATCAATGAGTAACGTACTTGCTTCCGCTTCAAGTGCCTCTATTACATTTGCGGCCTGCGACGTACTGCCACTTGCATTTTCCGTTGAAAAAGTAGTGGTGTCCGTTCCATGTGGAAGGTTTTTGATGAATGGTGAGATGTCGACTGTAGACACTTGTCGTCCGTCTTCCGCCCTCACTTTGACAGCAGAAGAATCGGTCAGGACATACTCTCTTCCGTCCCCTTTAATATGAGGATACACGCCACGCTCCATTGCGTTCAAGAGGGTACTTTTACCATGGTATCCTCCACCGACAATCAAGACGATGCCCTTCTTAAGTGCCATCCCGGTAAGCGGTTCTTCTCGATGTGGAATCGAAAAGGCAACACGGTTCTGCTCTGGACTCTCAAAAGGTACGGCCTTCTTCATCGGGCGATCACTGATGCCGCTTGCGCGAGGTAGAATCGAACCATCGGCAACAAATGAAATCCAGTCGTTCTTCTCCATCTCTTCATAAATCGCATCATGTTGGTCGGCTAATTGACTCGCCGCTTCAAGCTCCTTATCCTGAATGGAAAAGATGGATTGCTTCAGAAGCTCCGGAATGACCGTGAAGAATAACTTTTCAGCCTGTTTTCCATTAATACGGCGTCCGTTAGCTGGCAAACCGACGGTCAAGCAGATGGTTGTTCCCTTTTCGTCAAAGCTGACAGCCGTACGGTCTAATATCTCCTGCCCTGGCTGGTCAACCATTACCATTCCACTTTTCCCGGATCCTTTTATAAAGGTATCATTATTACGAATGGCCTTGGCGACTTCTCTCGTCATCCGATCTTCCGTGTAAGTCTTACGTCTCCCCGTTTCCAACCAACTACTTGAAATACTTCGTTGTTTCGAAGGGACATGCACACGAATTTTAGAAGGTGCCGCAAATGGATCTCCTTGCACGTAATCAATGTGTAAAGTGAATGCTTGAAAACGGTACGTTCCTTGAATCTGCTTGTACCCTTTATAACTCTTTCCATCAATTTGTTTAAGTTGTTGCTGCAATTTTTCCATCCTATAGCCTCCCTAGTAAAATGATCTATGTAGAGGTTTAACCTAATTCCATGAATAAAAAACGCAATGCTTCGTTACCCATTTAACGAAACACTGCGTTTGTCACATAGTATAAAATAAGTACGTGTCACCTACATGAGGTGACAAAGAGCGGGTGAAGGGAATCGAACCCTCATCATCAGCTTGGAAGGCTGAGGTTTTACCACTAAACTACACCCGCACGTTAATAAAGAACGTTTACCAATGTTTGGTTGATGTCCAACCATGCCTCTTCCTCTGCAAGATTATTCAAGGAAGTTAATCCGTCGAGGCAACTCGTAGCAAATTCGGATGAAGATCAGCTCGTGGCTGAGGTTTTACCACTAAACTACACCCGCATGTAAAAGATTAGAAGATTTGTTACGATTAGTTGTCTGACAACCAACGTCTTTGCTACATTTGTTATTATAACAATCGAATTTTGGGGATGCAACAAGAAATTTACGATTTTTTGTCGAAAAGTTAATTCTCTATTAATATTCGAAGTTGGCAATCTTTCGTTTCCTCTATTATACCCGCTCGCAACTAGTTTTATACCAAAAAAAGCCGCCCTAATGGACGGCTTTTTGTATTATAGGATCACCGTGCTTTTTAAAGCAGCAATTAAACGCTCGAACTCTTCATTTACTTGGCGGAGCACTTCAGGGTCTTTGTAACTCTTATCTTGAGTAATAGATAGGCTTGGCTCAATGAGCAACGTCCTTGCACCCATGAACTCGATCTCCAGTTTTTTCGGAGGAGTATTCTCTGTCAGGCTGTAGTCTACGAACCATTCTTTCATGGAAATAATCCGGTCGATGAACAACGTTTCCTTCGTAACAGCCATGTCAGACGTAATCCCAAGAACAGATAATGTACGGTCGTTCCGGTTTACAATGAATAACTGATACACATCTGGAGTAAGCACTTCTAAAGAGCAGAAGTTATCCGATTCAAATACATCTTCCGTAAACTCCAACACGGCAGCTGTTCTCAAATTTTCCAGAGTTGATGAGCTTAACCTTTCTTTCAGCGTAATGGACACTGAACATTCCTCCTTAATTGGTTTCAGAGGTAATGTGCCCGGAATATGTGGACTGAAAACTTATTTCATCCAAATTAAACAAATATTACCATAATGTTTTTTTACAAGGGTTCATACGTCTGAATTCCTCGACAGAAACACAAAAAAATTGCTAAGAGAATGGTCATATATCACCTCATGTACTATATACGGCTATAGACCAGACAATGCTAGCAACAAAATAAAAAAGTGTTGCGATGGAAAATGGGTTGAGTGAAAACCGGAACAATTGTACGGAGTAAACGGTCTTGCCATCTCCAAATACTTTGTTGTCCACGTTAGCGTACTTATTACCAAGCCACTCATTAAACTGCATGAACCAAACGAGTATGAACATAAGGAAGCCAATCGTGAAGTGTGCTTCTATAAAATCCCAATCCAACCGTTCTGCTAAAATCCAAGATAGGAGAACTTCTATCAAGAGCGTCCCTCCAATAAGGAAAGACACAATCACTTTTTTAGAAAGATGACGGAAAATATGCGCCTCTACAAAACCGAGCACTTTATTCAATACAAATGGTACTCCGAAGAGGAACAAAATGGTGAACAGTAAGGAAACCAAAAAATCGTTGAAGACGGATCCCTCCTTTATCCAATTCTTATTGTCCCGTTAAATCTACCATATTATGGATCATAATTACACTTGAAGATAAAAAAAGAAGGGCGTAAACCGCCCTCCTTTCCTAAATTTATAGGTTTTCAAAAAATAGCCGTATGACGTCCGCTCCGCCTATGAACGTTCCGAGTGAGCTCCCGACATTCGCTAGAACAACAACAAGCAGAATACGAGTCACTTTATTATTCCAGAAACCTTTCACCGACGTGACATCCTCAGACAGGTTCTCAAAGTCAGAGACGTTTGGACGACGGAAATACGCTTGAACAAACCCGGCGATCCATCCTGCTGCAACCAAAGGGTTCAGCGAAGTAATCGGAGCCGCTATAAAGGCTGTCAAAATCGCTAACGGGTGGGCAAGCGCTGCCGCTGTACCGATAGCTGAAAAGGTTCCGTTCCAAAGCACCCAGCTTAAGGACTGTTGTGCTCCTGCTTCAGGGTTTGCGATGAATGTATAGGCGATGATGGAAATGATCATTAGCGGAATCGCCCAAGCAATCACCTTCGGCCATTTCGACTTCGGTTTACGTTTTCTCAGTTCGTTTAAGTCATGATCTTCATGAATTTGCTTCGTGATACCGGGAACGTGGGCGGCTCCAAGAACAGCTACAACTTTATCCCCGGGAGCATCTTTGATTTTCTGAGCTAAGTATTGATCACGTTCATCAATCAACGGCTTCTTCAAAGTGGGAAAATGCTCGGTCATTTCTTGAAGCATTCCATTCAACATGTCTTGCGATTTCATTTTCTCCAGCTCTTCTTCTGAGATGGATTCATTACTGAAAATGCTGTAAACGATGGACGTCATCAGCTTCATCTTCCCAACGAATCCGATGTTAGACCAAATGCGCGAGAATGTGATTTGGATATTTCGGTCAGCAAGAACAAGCTCGGCACCCAACTCATCGGCCGATTCGATTCCCTGAATCATCTCCTGACCTGGTTTGATACCAAACTGTTTTGCCATCCTTCTTTGGAAGGAAGATATGGCAAGGTTCATCAATAGAAGGGTTGCTTTTCTGTCTTTGATGACTTGGAAGATATCTGTGTTCTTCCACTGATCCCCTTCTTTAATCGATTTATAGCGCTGTTCATCCAGTTCTACACACACAGAATCCGGACGCTCGTCTTCTATTACTTGTTTCACCTGCTCGGCACTCTGTTTGGATACATGGGCTGTACCGATCAAGATCAATTCTTTATCATTCACTTGAATTCTTGTAATGTTCTCTTCTGCTGGCATTGTAACCTTCCTTTACCATATGTACATTTTATCTTATTGTATCAAATATCCTTCCCCATGGATATTCGAAGCCCGCATAACATACTCGTTTAGTTTTGATTAGAACCACATAAAAAAGAGCCAGGATTTCTCCTGGCTTCTACTATTATTAAACAGAACTTTCTTCTTTCGCTTCCGGAACGCCCGGTTTTTGTTCCTTCGTCCACGTACTTGTAGCTGGAATCTTGGAATGATCAGCGCGGTGCGCATACTTCCCGGCTACTTCTGTTACTTCTTGCAAAAGACCATTATCTAGCGTCGTCGGGTTCAACCCTTTAGACAAGAATAGGTCATTTTTCACGTGAAGGTCGTTCTTAGCTGCTTCTTTACGAGGGTTCGATACATAAGCGATCTCGCCACCTGTCAATTTGCTGACCAATTGAGCCAAGTCATTGACGCGGTGCGTTTCCGTCATCTGGTTGAAGATCATGACACGCTCTTCACGAGCAGGAGCATTGGCAATGGCAAGCTCCACACAACGAACCGTATCCTGAATGTGGATGAAAGCACGTGTTTGTCCACCTGTTCCGTGTACGGTGATTGGATACCCGACAGCCGCTTGCATTAGGAAGCGGTTCAGTACAGTACCGTAGTCCCCATCGTAATCAAAACGGTTGATTAGGCGCTCATCCATTTTCGTCTCTTCCGTATTCGTTCCCCATACGATTCCTTGGTGAAGGTCTGTAATGCGGACACTGTCGTTCTTGTTATAGTATTGGAATAACAGTTGGTCTTGAGACTTCGTCATATGATAGACGGAACCCGGGTTTGTCGGATAAAGAATTTGTTGTTCGACGCGATCGCCAGACTCTGTCTGCACCTCGACATCCAGATAACCTTCTGGAATCTTCATTCCAGCTGTTCCATAGCCATAGACTCCCATTGTTCCAAGATGGACAAGGTGAATGTCGAGGCCGGAATCCACAATAGCACAAAGGACGTTGTGCGTTGCATTCAAATTATTATTTACCGTATAACGTTTATGTTTAGGAGATT
This sequence comes from Halobacillus salinus, assembly GCF_004684905.1. Lineage (GTDB taxonomy): Bacteria > Bacillota > Bacilli > Bacillales > Halobacillaceae > Halobacillus > Halobacillus salinus. Next base: position 1,962,737 of record NZ_SRJC01000001.1, read on the forward strand.
TCATGGAATAAGGAGCCGAACGCTGCTCTGCAAAGTGAACAATTGCATCAGGCTGCTCGCTCTGAATGACTTGCAGAAACTGATCGTAATCTTCGGCGATATCAATATTATAAAATCCAATTTTCTTGCCAGTATTCTCTTCCCATGCTTCTAACCTTGTACCCATTGGTTGAATAGGCGTTAAAGAACCGGCTTCCAATTCGTTATCAATATTACGTCTTGATAGGTTATCGATGATAACTACATCGTGACCGATATTGGACAAATGAAGACTTGTCGGCCAACCACAGAAACCATCCCCACCTAAGACAAAAATTTTCTTGGACTGACTCTTTTCCAAATTCACAATGACACACCCTTTACCAAAAAGTTATTTATTTCATTAAGTAGAAAGAATAGACTAAAATCACAGGCCCTCACTCACAAAGAAACTTGCCTTCCTCTCCACTTTCTATTCTAATCGATTCCCCTTATGGATGAAAGCCAACTCGACATATTTCCTGCCTTTTCAACACGGAATGTTCTAATTTCTCCTATTATTGTTCGTTGACAAAGAAGTCATACTATCGGTAAACTCTTACTAATTATCTTTTCTCACTCGTATATATTCGGAAATAAGGTCCGGATGTCTCTACAAGACCACCGTAAACGGTCTGACTACGAGGGCCGAGTATTATCGCCTTCGATCACGAGTGTTCTCAATTTGTCAGAAGGAGCGATTACAATGAACAAGAAAATAAACAAGCTTCAATCCAATTTAAAAGCCGCAAGTAACCAATCCAAAGCAGACCTACTCATCAAGAATGCTCGTATTTTGGATGTATTTAACTTGGAGTGGATGCATGACGATGTAGCTATCCAAGATGGTAAGATTGTAGGACTCGGTCAATACGAAGCACACCAAACAATCGATGCCGAACAACGCTACCTGTGTCCTTCTTTCATAGATGGACACGTCCATATAGAATCCTCCATGGTACCACCCTCAGAGTTCTCACGCATCGTTCTTCCGCGTGGCGTGACAACAGTCATCACGGATCCACACGAGATCGCTAATGTTTCTGGGACACAAGGGATAGAGTTTATGATGAGAGATGCCGAGCGAGCAGCACTCGATATCTTCTTTATGCTCCCGTCGTGCGTCCCCTCTACTCCGTTCGAAAATGCAGGAGCCATTCTGCAAGCAGAAGATCTATTTCCTTACCTGGACAAAGAAAATGTTTTAGGATTAGCGGAAGTCATGAACTACCCTGCTCTGCGTAGCGGGGACGAGGACCTCCTTCGAAAAATCATTGATACGAAATCCTACAACGGAAAAATAGATGGACACCTCGCAGGATTACCGAATGACGCCATCAATATTTACCGCACAGCAGGAGTACACTCCGATCATGAATGCAATACAGCACTAGAAGCAAAAGAGCGCCTCCGCCGTGGTATGTATGTCCTGATGAGAGAAGGCTCATCTGCAAAAGACCTCAGAAGCCTTCTGCCGATCGTTACGCCGACCAACGCACGCCGCTGTTTATTCTGCACCGATGACAAACACCTTGATGACCTCCTCGATGAGGGAAGTATCGATCATCATATTCGTCTTGCCATCGAATCAGGAATAAAGCCTGAGATAGCTTATCAAATGGCCTCCCTCAATGCCGCAGAATGCTACGGTCTCTATGAAAAAGGAGCGATTGCCCCGGGCTATGACGCCGATTTTGTCCTGATTGAAGATTTGGAAAGTGTGACAATCAAAGAAGTCTATAAAAACGGAGAGCGAATTGCGGAAAATGGAAACTACCTAAGAGATCGTAACGAAATTATCGACGCCGATTCAAGAGTTTCTTCTTCCATCAATATGAAAAGCATTACGGAACCTGACCTGCAAATACGCATTGGGACTGACCAAAAAGCACATATAATTGAAATCATCCCAAATCAGATAAATACGAAGAAAATCGTTGAAACAGTACCTGTAGCGAATGGGAACTTCAAACCTTCTGTTGAAGCGGATCAGTTGAAACTGATCACTGCAGAAAGGCATAAACGAACCGGGAACGTCGGTAGAGGTATTGTCAAAGGTTTCGGAATCAAGGTAGGAGCTATGGCTACTACAGTGGCTCACGACTCCCACAATATCGTTGCAGTAGGAACAAGCGATCAAGACTTGCAGACGGCCATTCAAGCTTTAGAGAAAATGGAAGGCGGACTCGTCATCGTGAAGAACGGAGACGTGATTGCAAGCGTACCACTTTCCATAGCAGGGCTCA